>CAZGPP010000006.1:0-179958 GCA_964527435.1 uncultured Coxiellaceae bacterium
TTTGAGAAAATAGCCGGTCAATCTCCACTATGCCCGCTTTGACTTCACCATTCGTGGGCGCGCTTCTCATTGTGGCACCTCCATCAGGCCTAACATTTTATTCTTTTATTAAAATTAGCCCAATTATCATTAATGTAATTTTGATACATTAACTATAGCAGTATTATTCAAATTGTTTGTGCCGTGGTGCAAAAATACTTGTTGGTAGAAGTGTCGTCTAATCAGCGAATTAGCGAAGGGTTGCGTGAACTGTCAGGATTGTTGTGTGGATCAAGGAGTTATATCGAATTGATTTGCTGAGACATTTTCTGAATAGCCCATTAATCTTAAAATAGGCTATTTTTTAGTGGATACAATAAGGTTTTGCAGTCTTGCTAGATATAACGAATCATCGGCCATTTGCCCGGTTTGTTGTGCCTGGAACATCATTTGCGCGAGGATGGTAGTCATGGCATGTTCTGCCTCTGTTTTATGTGAATAGTTTTGCACAAGTTGTTGATAAATCATTTTAATGCCGGCCGGTCTATCCAGTTGAATTTGTTCGCGTACGGCAATATGTAAGCTCATATGAAAAAATGGATTTTCCTCTATTGCGAATTCCTGCTCCATGAATGTTTTGGGATCATTCAGTAAGTTGTGATATTCCGGATGAGCAAGAATGACATCGAGCACTTGCGCTTCAACGGGCTGCAATGGTGATGTCTTCGAGTGCTTTTGCCAGACTTCAAAAAACATTTTGCGATAGGCGTTACGGTCGTCAGTATACATGTGTATTCCTATTTTATTTTTTCTTTGTAGGCGCATAAATCACGAATGATGCATGTCGGGCAATGTGGTTTGCGTGCAATGCAAACATATCGGCCGTGGAGAATGAGCCAGTGATGCGCGTCGCGTTTGAATGGGTCAGGGATGTTTTTATCTAATTGTGTTTCGACGGCGAGCGGTGTTTTACCTTTGGCGAGACCAATGCGATTGGCGACGCGGAAAATATGGGTGTCGACGGCGATGGTCGGCTGGCCGAAACAGGTATTCAAAATGACGTTCGCTGTTTTGCGGCCGACGCCGGGTAGCGTCTCGAGCGCGGTGCGGTCATCGGGCACGCGGCTGTGGAAATTATCGATTAGCAGTTTGCAGGTGCCGATGATATTTTTGGCCTTGGTGGAATAGAGGCCAATTGTCTTGATGTGCTTTTTTAGATCAGTTTCACCCAAGGCCAGGATCTTCTCCGGGGTGTTGGCGACTCGAAAAAGCTCATGCGTTGCCTTGTTGACGGATTTGTCAGTGGCCTGAGCCGACAAGATGACAGCGATTAAAAGTTCAAAATTGGTGCTATAAATCAACTCTGTCGTCGGGTGCGGGTTGGCTTTTTTAAGGCGCTGAAAGATCTCGGTAATGATCGCAGGCTTCATAAATACACTTTTTGAACATTTAGGCTGTTTTCGTGAACCCAATCATAATATAATTCCTTTCCATTTTAGTAGCGAATAACAAAGGTTTCCCATGTATAAGCCCTATATTAGTGTCGTCATTCCCGTTCACAATGAGCAGGAAGTTCTTGAAGAATTGTATACACGTCTGACCGCTGCCTTAGATAAAATTGGCAAACCCTATGAAATTCTTCTGACCAATGACGGTAGTACTGACCGTTCGGCAGAGATGCTGCTCGAGTTGCATCGTCGCCGTCCTGAGCAGATCAGGGTCATTGAGTTCAATGGCAACTTTGGCCAGCACATGGCGATCATGGCGGGCTTTGAGCGCGTGCGCGGTGAAATTGTGATAACCATGGATGCTGATTTACAGAATCCACCGGAAGAAATTGGCAAGTTGGTGACAGCCATGGAAGCCGGCCATGACGTGATTAACACCTACCGTATGGACAGACAAGATTCCTGGTGGCGTTTGAAGGTTTCCAAATGGCATAACCAGATTCGCGAATGGATGATGCCGAAGTTAAAGATGAAAGATGAAGGCTGCATGCTACGTGCCTACCGTCGTCATATTGTCGACTTGATGGCTTCGACGGGCGAAACCACCACCTTCATTCCAGCGCTTGCACTGACTTATGCGGCAAATCCAACGGAAGTTGGGGTGATGCACGCGGAACGTAGTGCGGGTACCTCCAGTTACAATTTTTATAAATTAATTCGTTACAACTTTGATTTGGTGACGGGTTTCTCGGTATTTCCGTTGCAAGTGTTTACGATGGTTGGGTTGGTGATTTCACTCTGCAGTTTTGCCTTCGTGGTTTTCCTGGTCGGTCGTCGTTTGATTGTCGGTCCTGAAGTTGAAGGGGTGTTCACCTTATTCGCCATTCTATTTTTCCTGTGCGGCATTGTCTTGTTTGGTCTTGGTATCGTGGGTGAATACGTGGGTCGTATTTATCAGGAAGTCAGAAAGCGCCCGCGTTTTGTGGTGCGCCGCGTGATTGAGGCGGGTAGTGAACACGGTATGCATACTCTTTCTGTTCAGGATGTTATTAGCTAACAAACAAGGATTCTTATGCAGGGAGTGTCAAATCAAGCTATTCTCGTGGCCGGTGTGGATGAAGCTGGTCGCGGTCCACTCGCAGGTCCCGTGATTGCCGCGGCCGTGATTCTGGATCCCGCGCATCCGATAGCAGGTCTTGCCGATTCGAAAAAACTAACCGAAAAGCGTCGTGATCATTTATTCCAGGAGATACGGCAACATGCCTTAGCCTGGGCGGTGGCGCGCGCAACGGTGGGTGAAATCGATGAGATTAATATTCTGCAAGCATCGTTGCTGGCGATGCAGCGTGCTGTCAGTAAGCTATCTATCCCGCCGCAGAAAGTGATCGTCGATGGGAATCACTGCCCGCTGTTTCCTTGTGAGGCTGAAGCCATCATTAAAGGGGATCAAACCGAGCCTGCCATTAGTGCCGCCTCGATCGTCGCGAAAGTGTTGCGCGACCGTTTGATGCAGATGCTCGATAAGCGATATCCGCAGTATGGTTTTTCGGGGCATAAAGGCTACCCAACCGCCGCTCATATTGAAGCGTTGCGTCAACACGGCATCAGCCGAGTGCATCGATTAACGTTTGGGCCGGTCAGAGACATAAAAAAAGCCCCTTAAAAGGGGCTTTAAATTTGCAGCAAGGAGTATTAGGCTACCGCGAGTTGTTGCACACCTGCGTGTTTGACTGAAACATCTTCGCCAGTGTAAACGATATTCATGTCGTGGCTCAGTTGCAGTCCGGAGTAAGATTTTGCTCTCCATGCAGATGAAAGCGTGGTTTTGGAGAGTGTCGCCGCACCAGCAAGACCCGATGCACTGACTAATAAAGTTGTAATGAGTATGGCTATCTTCTTCACAATTTCCTCCCAAAAGGTACATGGTACCTATTAATAAATTAGACCCATTATACAAAATAAAATGTGAAAAGCCAAGGAAAAGGTTAAATAATGATCAATATGATGGATTTTTGTATGAATTCATGGGGTTGTCGTGGTGTTTTGACCCCCATGCGAGCGAAATTTAGGGTCATTTTGAGTGAAGTGGGGCTAGGTGTAGATGTGTGGCGGCGCGTCATCCTGCCGCCACTTTATCGATTGCCTAAGCTAGGTGATAAATGAATTTCACCATCACTTGTTGGTCGCTGAAAGATGTTTTGGTGGTGTTAGAAACGGTTGTGGGTGCAGCGATGCAACCGACGGCGGCATCACAAGAGATGTCACTGCCAATTCCGGATTGCGTGTTGGTATAGGTTGGGTAGAAAGTGTAAATATAGTCACTGGCGACGCCAAAGCTTGGTGTGAGCAGTACTTCCATGCCGCCACCTACACGTAATCCAACCATGTTTTCCTTGTGTGTGTAACTGAAGCAGTAAGCGGTTGAGGCCGACGGGTTGATCGGCGGAACCCCAAAGACGCTGGTGACCAGTGCATCAGACTGATAGGTTGAATCTGATTTAATGGTGACACTGTTTAAGCTAAGGCCGCCTCTGATGTAAGCATTTGTTTGTGGGGTGATTAAGCCGCCAAGTTTAATATCTAAAAATGGTTCCGCCCATCCTCGGGTGACTTTAGTCTTCGTCTGAAACGCGTTGTTATAGGCCAGCACCGTCACTGTGCCTCCAGCATCACTTGTGATTAAGAGGTTGGCGCTATCCGAGTGATTGAGGTTGCTTTCATTAGCGCCAAGAATATTGAGGCCAACGTCGACACCCAGATAATAAATATCTTTCATGTAGCCATAGCCAATGAAGAGATTGCCCATGGGGCCAAATTTGTAAACGTTAGAGCGAGCGAAATGACTGAAAATACTGCCGTCAACACCGGACAAATAAGCCGATTCAACACCGACTGAGGTCGTGGTGCTGGTGATGTTTGTCATCATCGTGCCAATACCAAGGCCTAGACCCGCAGAGAAGCCTTCAAAGCCACTTCTCTCAACCACGGCGACATGACCCATGTCTTTATAATCAATATGGCGTTTGGGTGGCGACTCTGCCAATGCATTAGTAGTGATGACCAAGAGGCTTAGCATGCTGAGTTTGATGGGGGAACGTAATTCCATTTGGTGTTGCTCCTGCGGACGAATAATGACGATCTAACTTTATATCACCGAGTTGCCTGTGAGGGCAATGGGGTTGCGCTGACGCGCTCTGCCTGATTTCACGTAACACAGAGCGCGTTGTTCATTACTAATTTATGAGGCTTGAGTTTCGACTTCTAAAGCGACTAACGGGCTATCGAGTTTGATATCATCCAGATCCGCTTTTTCAATTTGACTAAAGCGTTGCGAAATTTTGCGCGAAGAGATATGGACTTGTTCTACGTCAACATGTGTTTGTGCGATGCGTTTTGCAAGATTATCCATGCGCACCTGGAAGCGTTCGAAATCATCGCCGAGATGATGTAAATGCTTTTGGATTTCATGGATTTGTTTACGTGTGGCTGCATCTTTCAGGACGGCGCGTGCGGTGGTCAGAATGGCCATCATGGTGGTGGGTGAGACCATCCACACTTTGGCTTTTTGTGCGTATTCCACTAAATCGGAATGATGGGCGTGAATTTCAGCGAACACAGCTTCAGCGGGAATGAACATGACGGCGCCATCAGCAGTTTCACCAGGGATGATGTATTTGTCAGCAATATCAGCGATATGTTTGCGAATATCAATTTTGAATTGACGTTCAGCTTGTACGTGGTCGGATTCTGAAAGAGTCGAATCGATCATCTGGCGATAATTTTCAAGTGGGAATTTCGCATCAACGGCGATATTGCCAGTGGGTTCCGGTAAGAACAGCATGCAGTCAACGCGACGGTTGTTGCTGAGCTGGTATTGGAAGCTGAAGTTTTGTTCCGGTATCATATTTTGAATAAGCGCGGATAACTGCACTTCACCGAAAGCGCCGCGTGAACGCTTGTCATTTAGAATTTCCTGAAGGCTAACAACATTGCTGGAAAGCTCGGTAATTTTTTGTTGAGCCACATCTATCATGGCGAGGCGCTTGATCACATCACCAAAGGTTTCATTCGTTTTTTCAAATCCGTCGGTGAGACGCTTTTCAACTTGCTGATTAATGTCGCGTAGCTTTTCTTCGGTGGTTTTGGTGAGTTCATTCATGCGTGTGCCGAGTTCTTTGGCATAATCACCCAGCGCTTCTTTGACTTGTACTCGGCTGTCCTGTACCCCTTTTTGCAGCGTTTCATGGAGCGTCTTCATGGAGTCCATGGTTTGTTGCATTTGCTCCAACCGCGATTGACCAAATTTTTCAACAATGGCTTCCTGTAAATTGCCGATGCGCAAGAGCATATTTTCTCTTTGTTGTTGCTCGGCGGCGGCGGTTTGTTTGGTGAGCTTGAAATAAATGGCTAGCAGGGCGAGTAACGTCAGTCCGCTCAATCCTATCGCGATGAATATAAAATTTAGCATGGGTCTTCCTTAAGTGTCGTTCTGGTATTAATTAATGACTATGGCATAGCGCGAAGTGGGTTGCTGCTTTTGAATCATTTTATTTTCATACATGAAGTCAGCAAATTTGCGCCAGTCTCTTTCATCGAACTCAGCTGGCTCTTCGGCGAAGTACGGCATGGTAGCAAACCAGGCTTCATGATTCACCTTATTATTTGCTTGCGGGTAATTTTTAATGAAAATGTTCCAGCCATCATTGGGGTGTGCATCAAGCCAGGCAACAGCTTTTTTGATGGCGGCTAGAAAGCGTGGGAAGCGTGGATCGCGAGCGTTGTCAGTATGTGAGGCAAAGATCATGACGCTGTAAGTCGGAACGCCATTTTCCTCAGGTAGGAATGTTGCGTGTTGATGATGCGCAGCTTCAAGTTGGGGGATGTCGACATTGCGCTTGATGCTGCTAGAAGCGTCAATTTTATGGGAAAGCAGTGCTTGTGTATGACTGGATTTGACATCGACAAAATTAACGTCCGCATCGGTTAATCCATGGTAATGCAGCATCGCTTTTAGCATGGCGTTGTCGATAGTGTTGCTTTGCGATGCAATACGTTTACCTTTCAAATCTTTAATCGTGTGAATCTGGCTGTTGTTGATGACAACCAGGCTGTCTAGAGGTTTGTCAATTAACGTGCCAATACGAATCAGTGGGGAGTCGTGATCAATTTGTCCCATGAGAAAAGGTTGATCGATGATGCCAAGGTCTACATTTTTTTCGGTGAGCGCTTTGCCGACATGGAGCGGCGTAGCAGGGGTGATAAATTCAACGTCAAGGTTTTGTTCTTTGAAGAAGCCTAGATGTTGCGCAATGATCAGCGGCGCGTGATCAGGCTTGGTAGCCGCGTCTAGCATCACAGTCAGCTTGTCTGGGTGCGGTGATGCGCCAAGACATGTGGTGGTGATGATAGTAAGAATAACACCCAGTAGACGTTTCATTGCGCACTCCTTCGATCGCAGATTGATGAGGCTAGTTTAGCTATTTATTGCTCGAAAGCAATGAATGCGCGATGGTCTCCTCGGCATCAACGAATGCTTGCCACAGTTCTTGACCTCTGCGTGCTGATTCTTGAATGAGAATCATTGTCGGCGGAGTGGCGTCAGGTGTCTGCGGTGGAAATTTTATCAGACAGTCTTTTAAAAATTCGCGAATAAAGAAATTAAACTCATTCGTCAATGGAATAAATGCACTCAATCTGCCCAATTCAATCAGGTGATTAAGTAAATTATGTTGGACGACTGTTAGTGAGTCATCTGTTGCTTCGGAATATATATCCAAGAGTAAGACTTGAATCGCGAGATCTGCCAGTGCCTTTCTGATCATTTCAGCGTAGTTAATTTTTCGGGCTGGGACGAAAAAGCGATCGACATATTGTACGTGATTTCTGGCTTGAGGGCTTGCGCCTGTGCTCTGATCTTTATTCGCGCCAAGGGATTTTTTGACTAGCTCGCCGTTCGAATATGAGCCACCACCTGAGGTGGGAATGGCGAGATTGTTGCGTGCGGGTTGTTCTGGAATGCGTGTCCCGGGTTTTGGATTTTTTCCACGTTTAGTTTGTTTTGCGCCAGCGGTGGTTTGAGGATTGCGTTTCGCATTATTGTTTTTGGCTGCTCCTTTATTGTTGGCAGTGTGTCCGGAGCGATTTTTTGGCGGTGGTGCGATGATGTGTTTAGGTGGTAATGCTGCCACTGAAACAGCCATGATCACCGGTGCAACTTTGATTTCTTGTCTTGATGCTAAAGCGCGTTGTTCTGCCGTTATGAGGGCGTGTTCCAATTCAACGAGCAATTTTTTTAGTTCGTCAGTATTTAATTGTAAAAATAGATCGTAACAAATCAGGCGGATGTTATTGTCTTCTGGGTCTGTCTTCAGGAGTCTATGACATGTTTTGATAAAACATTCCGTGAATTTAATTTTATCTAAACGAATAATAATGCCGTCCAGGGTGAAATTTGATTTTCTTTCATTCTGGTTGATCACTCGCATCAGTTTGAGAATGACATCTAGCTTCTCAAGAATGTTCGTTGAATTCTGCGCTATTCGCGCAAATTCAGATTCGTCGCAGTCATAGAGTTGTTGAAGGTCTATGCAAGCGCTCAGTGTTGGGTCGCTGATGATCGAGAGCGACGGCACTTTCAGTCGGGACAGTAATGCGGCACATCTTGGTGTCACTTCAGCACGTAAGCTAGAGTTTGTTTCTTTCCAGGCGGCTTCATCTGTCACGATCTGATTGAGAGACTGAATCAACCTCTTTCGATATGATGCTTCGCTTGTCTTACGGGCTGCTTCCAGATCGAGGAGTGTATTGATTTTATCGAAATGTGTGGCAGGCATTTCAAAAAAAGACTCGTAACTAGAGTGGGTAGTCGTACAGATTCCAGCATGCGCAAAGGCTTTTAGGAAGTGACTTTCATGATTGGTATCACTGAATTTAATCACCATTTCATTCTCATGATAACTAATTTTACGTTTTCCGAATCGTAATGTTAATGCAACCATTGCATCCAGCTTTCGTTGTCTAGCTTTCACTTCATTGAGGATGCCTTCACGTTGAGTCCCGCTTAATTTTCTGAAACAGTCGAGGGATAATGAATGATGGTGATCAATCTGTTTATCTTCTAATGCATTCAACACAGGCATAGCGAGCGCGGCAGAGCGGTGGTTGAGGAAAATTTCAAGACGTCCAGCGGTGATCTCACTCGCTTCCAATTGAGTCGTTTGAGAAACGGCACATTCGAGAAAGTGTTTAATTTCGCTATAAAGATCTTTTGATTCCTTAAGAAAGATGTCAAAGGATAATAGCAATTCGACACGTTGCCGCATGCTCATTTTAATGAGGCCGGCTAACGATATTTTGTAGGCGGTTGGCGTTAGTTTTTCGACGAACGATTGGCTAAGAAGACGTGAGAAGCCGTAGTTGCCTGGCTCGCTATTCAACTCAAGTATGAAAAACAGATTTGTTAGTCTCATATTGCATTGATAGGATGACAATTTGATGCACTGATATATTTTCCTCATTATGTTGAGGAAATGTATCCATATGTGCTTATCATTGCTGATGATTGCAACAAGTTGCTTTGCTCCTGATTTGGTAATGGCAACCGCTTTATTCCCTACCTCGGTGGTTGCAATACCTTGAGCCTCAAGAAAATTGATCAGATAGGGCATTAATTCTGTTTTGCATGGGATGATAAATTTTATTTCACCGTTAGTAGTAATCCACTTGTATTCATGTTCGTCTTCTAATAATGGATTTTGCATAAAATGATTTAGCATGATTTCCATGCATCTATTTTCATCTGTCAGTAGTTGCAATACTTTCTTGGCATCTTCGTCATATTTTTTTGAGGTCGTTAATGTTTTCGCAACTTCTACGCTTGGGCATCCAGAGATCAATGCGGTATGGTCTGCATTGTGATGCATGAGAAGTGTTACAATATTCGGACGTGAATTTGCGATAGCGATGCCTATCAATGAGGCGCCTTGTGATTGGCCAGATTGAAGTGGGGTTAGAAAATCGGCACCGTGCTCAATGAGGCAGTGCACCGCATCAGTGCGCCCGCGTGCAGCCGCAGCGAAGATGGGCCGTCTGCCTGCAAACGGATGCATATCGGCAGGTGTGACGTTTTTAGACTTGCTGTCTAGCGCTTGAATCGGTGCATCGTAATCTGCGCCGGCTTCAATTAAAGTGGATATCGTCGTTGTATCACCCATTTGGGCGGCTGCAAATAGTGGTGTTAAGCCTGCATGCGGACCTTTCGTCATCGGTTTAGTGAAGTCAGCTTTCATATTATCAATCAACCAGGTCAACACTTTATTTGCGCCTTGTGACGCGGCAAGCATGACCATGGTAGAGCCTTCATAGTGTGCTGTCATCAGTGGTTCGTTAATGTTAAGCCCATGCATGGTAATGATTCTATGCAACCGTTCGACATTATTTTGTTTGATGGCATCGACGACGGATATTTCCAATGTTTGTAACTCGGCGAGGGATGGCGGATTATCTTTGTTGAACTGGCGTGTCAGCAACGTGGCCTTAGCTTCTTCCAGCGCTTCTTTTAATGAAGCGATATTCTGATCATCAAGATTGAAAATATCTTCATAGTCGAAAGTGATGGTATGATTTTTTTGAATATAGATGACGTTACTTTCTTCGCAGGCACTGATGAGGTGTGGTGTTGCTTCACGTGTCAGGTATTGAATCGAAAAGCAATCATCTTGATATAAAACTTCAAACTCACTTGTTATTAGTAAGCAGTGTTGAAATAGCGATAATTTTGACATGCGAATGGTGCACGTCGTCAATGTGTCTTTCGTAAGATTCAAGAGGTCATTGACGTTGAGCTTTTCTAGGGGGATTTTAAAATGACCATCATTCAATATGATGGCATCCATAGCCAGGAATACAGGTCTTAAAGCAGCGGCGTATTCATGGAGGAAATGCAGATTCAGATCGCCTTCCCTGATGGAGGGTTCAGCTGCGAATCCATCTTTTGGTAATATCTTGATAAATCCAGTGGCAACTTCGATGCTGGCAACAAGTTTTTCTAGTAGGGTTCTCATCTTTTGCATGATATCGCAGCGTTCGAATATGGCTAATGTATTGAACTGACTGATCATCAATTCACAGCGTTTACCCTTTACTTTAAGCAGATTTTGATTCGGAATGACTGAGCGTAATAGTCGGCTACCAGCGTGATGCGTGAACTCATACAGGAAGTAATTGGGTGTGGTCGTAAACTCGCAACCGAAGGTTGATTTATGGATAATCTTATCCAGGCCCGTAATGATGATGCGAACGTCTGCAAATAATGACTCATCCTTCCGGATAATAGCCGCTAATTTTTTGGCGTCTTCGACGCTCAGCATCAATGTATTCGGTATTTTCGAAGAAGTTAATGGATTGATATTGTTTTGTATTAGAAAGCTTTTAAGAATATTACAATTGAAGTCATCACTGCAGGGTATAGCAAGATATTCTTTATTTTTATTGTGATGCCAGTAGCACTTCGTATTAGTGGCGGCTATGTGTTCAGACAGTAAATCAAGCAGTGACGTGGATCTTGCATCCATTGGGGTATCCTCGGAAATGGTAGTTAGCGAGTGCGCGTATTTTTTTATTATTTTTGTGATTATTGGCGCGTAAATTACCATTATTTGGTCTTAGACGCAAATTGGCCGCGCTTATTTGGGGCTATCCGAGACTTTACATGAGGCGCAATAAATCATTGATAAAGGCTTGTATCATAATAAAAATTAGGAATAAAAAGCCCATACGATAGAGCAAGATGACAATATTTTCCGGGATGGCGCGGCGGGTAATGGCCTCGATGGTTTGTAAAAAGAGGTGGCCGCCATCCAGGCCTGGAATGGGGAGGATGTTGATCACGCCGATGGAAATGCTTAAAAATGCCAGAAAGCTGATGAATGGCAGGAAGCCGTAATTGAGAGAATCGCCGGCACTATCGAAAATGGTGATGGGGCCGCCCAGGCTTGCGAGGGATAGCTTACCGGTTAGCATTTTTCCAAATAATATTAAATTGAATTTCGCAAATTCAAAGGTTTCTTCAATCGCTTTGGGGATGGCCGCTAACGGCGAATATTGAATTTTGACTTGGTAGGCTTCAGGCATGATCACAGCAGGCCCAATGCCGAGTATGCCTGTTTTTTGTAGTTTCCAGTTGCGTTCACTCCCGATGAGTACGGGGAGGTCCATTTTTTTGCCGGCTCGCTCCACGGTGAACACGAGTGTCTGGTCTGGATGGGGTTGCACGGCTTTCATAATATCAAGCCAATCTTTTATATTCACATGATTGATCGCGATGAGTTTATCACCGATCGCAAGCTTGGCTTTGTCGGCCGGCGAGTCTTTGCGTAAATAGCCAATTTCGAGTTTGATGGGTGGTTCATACGGCGTGATGCCAAGGCTGATGAGTGGATCGGGAGTGAGGTCGTCCATTTTCCAGTTGGATAAATCCAGTGTGTAGGATTGCTGTTGTTTGCTTTTCAGGTCGGTGGTGTCGATGGTGAGATGATCTTGGCTACCCGTATGCTTGAGTAATTTAAATAAGACCTTTGTCCAGGTGAGCGTTTCCTGTTGATCAATACTGTGGATTTCTTGTGAGGGTTTTAGGCCTGCTTCAGCGGCAATCGAGTGTGGGGTGATCGCACCAATTACGGGTCTTGCCGTGACAAACCCAAGCGTGAAAATCAGCCAATAGAGTGCAAATGCGCAGACAAAATTGGTAAATGGTCCGGCCGCGACAATCATAAATTTCTTGTAATAAGGTTGCTGATTGTAAGCGCGGTGGCGTTCATTTTCTGCGACGAGGTCTTCTGTTTCATCGAGCATGCGTACGTAGCCACCGAGTGGAATCATGGCAACAACGTATTCGGTCCCAGATTTATCGTGCCAGCGAAACAGTGTTTTGCCGAAACCGATAGAGAATGTCAGCACTTTCACGCCGACTGCGCGTGCCACCAGAAAGTGTCCGGCTTCGTGTGTGCCAACGACAAATAAAATCGTCAGTATGACACCAGCAATTGATATGAATAGGTGCAGCATTAAGCCCCCTGGATTTTACTTGCGTGAATGCCCATTGATTTTAAATCTTGCGAAACAGCTTCAGCTGATGTTGTGTCATGCAGCGGTCCAATTTGAACGCGGTAGAGTTTGCTATTGGCTCTCGGGTCAGCAATGCGCACAGGAAATGATAAGCGTGATGCGATGCGATTTTTAAGTTTGACGGCATAGCTGCGATTCGCAAAAGCCCCGGCTTGCAGGTAAACATAATGTGCAGCATTCGAGGAATGTTGTTTCACCGAGTTCGCAATAACTGGGGCCGCGCGGCCAATTTCGCGCCCAACTTTTTTGGCGGCGATTTCGGTATAGGTATAGGGGTTCAGTGCCTTGATGCGTACATGGGCTGTGCCGCGACCGATCATTCCCAATTTTTTTGCGGCAACGTACGAGAGATCGATGATGCGGTTCGAGGAAAAGGGGCCGCGATCATTCACTTTCACAATAATTTTACGTTGATTGGTAAGGTTTGTGACTTCAACGTAGGTGGGGAGCGGTAGAGTTTTGTGGGCGGCTGTCATGGCGAGCATGTCGTAGGGTTCGCCACTTGAGGTACGTTTTTCATGAAATTGCGTGCCGTACCACGAGGCCGTGCCTATCTGTTCAAAGGCGCGTACAGACTTCATCGTGTAATAACGTTTGCCCAGAACTTTATACGAGGGCATGTTGCCGTATTTGGCGAGCGGTTCAGGTTTAGGAACGGGATTGGGGATGCGCGAGACATCGACATCAAATTTAGGTGGACCGTCCCGACGGACATGTGAGCAGCTAGCCAGTAAGGTGCTGAGTAGTAACAGTGTGAGCAAGCATCCGTTGCGGCTCAATGACGGCATTAGCTGCGTTCCTTTAAATCTTGAATGTAGTGGCTCAGTTGATAGACGGCCATGGCATACAGATCGTTGGGGTTATAACGCTTGATCACTTCGAAATTATGAAAGCCTACCCAGTATTCATTATTTGCTTGGCTGGTAAGGGTAATGAGTTTAGCGCTCTGTGCTGGGTCACTGATGGTTCGTACGGGTTTAACACCGTATTGTTCGAGCGTGGTGAGTGAATACTTTTGTTTGGGATTCGATGGCTTTGGCAGTTGGCTGTAGCGCGCCAGGTTAACGAGGGCGGGTACGGCGATGGGTTCATTACGCGTCCAGCCGTGTTCTTTGTAGTAATTGGCAATACTGGCAATCACATCGTTAGGATCATTCATGAGATCAATGGCCGTTTTCTTGGTGAAGCTTGCGGCGTAGTAACGATAGCTGCTTGGCATGAATTGTGGCATGCCAATGGCGCCAGCATAAGAACCGGTGACTTTTAAGGGATTTAGATGCTGTTCACGTGTCAGCAAGAGAAACTGTTCCAGTTCCGAGCGGAAAAAGGGTGCGCGTGGTGAGCTGCTAAAGCCGATGCTGGTCAGGGAGTCGAGGACGCGATAGTCGCCGGTATGTTGACCGTATTTTGTTTCAACGCCGAGTGTTGCGACGATGATGCTGGCGGGTACGCCGTATTTATCTTCAGCTTTCTTGAGTGCCGCGGCGTGGGTTTCCCAGAATTCTACACCGTGTTTAATGCGCCATTCATTGACAAATAAACGCTGATACGTGCGCCAGGGGTTAGCTTCGAGGGGTTGCTTCACGCTTTGCACAACGGCTGCGTGATATTTGACCTGATCGAATAAGTTGATCAGATAGTCGCGGGAGAAGTGGTTTTTTTTCACCATCTGATTAATAAATGCCTGTACATCCGGGCGCTTGGTAAAAGCAGTTTCAGCGAATGCCGTCTGTGTGGTGGAAAGAATGAGAGATAACATTATGAAAAATAGGTTGCGCAACATCCATAGTCCTTAGGTTGTAACCAGCTTACGGTGAGTTTGTATAGACATAAGGATACCGAAACTTGCCATGATCGTCACCATTGATGAGCCACCATAGCTCACTAATAATAATGGCACACCTACGACTGGCATGATACCCGTTACCATTCCGGTATTGATAAAAAATGAGATGAAGAAGGTGATCGTAATGCTCCCTGCCACCAGGCGGGTAAAGGTGTCTTGTGCGTTCATGGTGATATAAAAGCCACGCGCAATAATGAGCAGGTAGAGAACAATCAGGATGGCTGCGCCGGTAAAGCCAAACTCTTCACCACTGACGGCAAAAATGAAGTCAGTGGTATGTTCGGGTAGGAAGTGCAGATTGGATTGCGTGCCGTGCATCCAGCCTTTGCCAAAAAGCCCGCCAGACCCGATGGCAATTTTGGATTGAATGATGTGATAGCCAGACCCTAGTGGATCGCTTTCAGGGTTTAGGAAGGTGAGCACGCGGTTGCGTTGGTAATCATGCAGGAGATACCAAGCAAACGGTACCGAGGCGCCCAGCAGGGCCGCTGCTGCGAAAATAATGCGCCAACTTAAACCTGCCAGAAAGAGGACGCTGAAACCGGCAATGACTAGCAAAATAGCCGTGCCAAGGTCAGGTTGTTTGGCTGTTAGAAAGGCTGGAATAAGAATAATCGGCAGTGCTTTGACGACATTCTTAAACGTAATGGGCAAGTGAATTTTGTGATAATACCAAGCCAGTAATAGCGGAATAGCCAGCTTCATGATTTCAGCAGGCTGCATGCGCATGAAGCCGAGATTGAGCCAGCGTTGCGCGCCTTTGCCGATGTGGCCGATGAGTAACACGACAATGAGTAATATCAGTCCGGTGGCATAGAGCCATGGCGCGGCGCGGCGTAAGGAGGCGGGTGGGATTTGTGCGACCATGAACATGATGGTGAAAGAAAGCAGCATGCGCATCACTTGTAGTTCGATGGTTTTAAGGCTTTGCCCGCTCGCGCTATACAGAATAATTAATCCGGCGCTGCATAGCATAAAAATAAATAGCAACAACACGACGTCGATGTGAATGAATTGCCAGAAGCTGCGATAGCGCGTGTCATGTTCCGGTTTTTTGAATTTGGACTTCAGGTTGCCGATTAGCATCCGTTTTGTTTCCTAAATAATAATCAAACAGTGAGCGGGCGGTTTCAATCGCGGTGTTACTGTTTTCGGTGATGACAGCTAACGCAATTTTGGGGTGATCTACCGGCGCAAAAGCGATGAATAAGTGATGATCGCGGAAGCGTTCTGGCCAGGAGTCCTGATTGTCTTTGCCGTCTTGATTACGTTTTGCGACGACTTGCGCTGTGCCGGTTTTGGCGGCAATGGTGTAACTGTGTGCGTTGCCGTAGCGGCGCGCGGTGCCGTGCGGCGAAGAGACAACATCTTGCATGCCGTTGATGACGCGGTTCCAGTTCTGCTCGTCATTTAATACCACCCTCTGCTCAGGGGTGGGCGAATAGGTTTCGTAGGGCTTGCCCGGTGTTTGAGCCCCCAGTAATAGATGGGGAGGGATGTGTATGCCGCGATTAGCCAGCATGGCCGCCGCCGTGGCTAACTGCAGGGGGGTGACTTGCATATACCCTTGACCAATGCCGGCATTGATCGTGTCGCCAGGATACCAGTGGGCGCCTTTGGCACTGCGCTTCCAGGTGGGTGAGGCGAGAACGCCGGGTAATTCATGATCGAGGTCAAGGCCGGTCAGTTTGCCATAACCAAAAGGATCGAGAATTTTATCCATGTTGGTGATGCCCATGCGTTCGGCAAGTTTGTAAAAATAAATATCGCATGAACTGAGAATAGCGGTATTTAAATTGACGGTGCCGTGGCCACCAGGTTTGGAGTCGTGGTAGCGATGACTGCTGTTATTGATTTCATACCAGCCCGGATCGCTGATTTGCATGTCTTCGGTGATAAAGCCGAGTTCCAGCCCTTGTAATGCGAGGAAGGGTTTAATGGTGGAGCCGGGTGGATAGAGGCCGCGTAAGGCGCGATTATAAAGCGGGCGATCGGGCGATTCCTGTAATGTCTGAAAATCTTGTTGGCTGATGCCGACCACAAATTGGTTGGGGTCGTAGCCAGGTTCGCTTACTAGTGCGAGCACTTCCCCGTTGGCGGGGTCGATAGCGACAACGGCGCCGCGATGACCCTTCATGGCAGTTTCGGCGATAAATTGCAGTCCGCTATCGAGTGTCAGGAAAACATTTTTCCCTGGAACACCTTTAATTTCCTTGAGGACGCGTATGGATTTTCCGCTCGCGTCATTTTCAACTTGTTGATAACCGACGTTGCCGTGCAAGGCTTGTTCGTAATGCTTTTCGATGCCGAGCTTACCGATGTAATGGCTGGCGCTGTAGTTGGTGGCATCAATTTCAGTTAACTCCTGTGTGTTAATGCGGCCTACGTAACCAATGACGTGGCTGAAGCTTTCGCCAAAGGGGTAGTGACGCATTAAGCGCGCAGTCACGACAACACCGGGGAAGCGATGTTGATTTTCAGCAAAGCGCATGACTTCTTCTTCTGACAGGCGCAGTTTGAGCGGAATTTCATCGAAGCGGCGGTGCTGTTTGAGTTGTTTGCGGAATTGGGTGATATCGTTATCGCTAAGTTCGATGATTTTAGCGAGATTTTCCAGTGTTTTATCTAGGTTGCGGACTTCAAACGGAGTGACATCCAGGCTGAAAACGGGAATGTTCTCAGCTAACAGAATGCCGTGGCGGTCGTAAATCAGGCCGCGTGTGGGTTCGGCGGGAACGAGGTCCAGCCAGTTATTGGTGGCGAGCGTCGTGTAAACGTCGTGTTTGTATAGCTGCAGCCAGGCCAGGCGAGCAAACAGCAGGCTAATGAGCAGGCCTATCACTAACATGGCCAGCAGTGAGCGGCTCGCAGTCAGCTGAATTTCCTGATAATGATTTTTGACTGGTATACGTTTTTGCATGCCGACAGCTTAGCTGAAACGATATCCCACATCAAACACCAGCGGGAAAGAAATGCCAGAATTATGAGCGGCTAGATGGGAGTTGGAGTAGTGCAGGGCGTGCGCACCAAATGTGAATTTTTCAGCGGCTCCGAGTAGTGCGCCGATGCCGAAGCGGTCCTGAAATGAGAAGTGGATGCCAAGGTTGCGGTTAGCGAAGCGAGTCTGGTTCATGTAGGCCGCGCCGACGCTTAATTCGAAGTAAGGCTGAACCTGGCCGTGGCGTTTGAAGGTATAGCGGACAACGGGCGCAATCGAGGCGATGGTGATAGAGGGGTTCTGGCGGTTTTGCGTTTGGTGGAACCAGGAAAGGCCGCCGTCGAAATAGACGTTAAACTGTCGCCATTTATAGATTTGAGGGTCGTAGTTGAGCATTATTTGGTAGCCGGTTGCGGGCGTTGGCTCTTTGCTGATGGCTGGGATCGAGAATGACGCGCCGTAATGAGAGTCGGCCAGGCAGATGCTGGAAAGTAAAAGTGGAACGAGTGCTAGATAGCCTTTATGTCCTGTCATTGTAACTGGTATCAATCCCTGATCCATAATTCGGATAGATTAGCATGGGACTTTAAGCCGTGGTAGTGATTCTCGCTCCACGGCTTAGTCTTGTTAGTGGCTCAGTGATTTTCTTTCCAATTCCATCTGCGATTCTCTGCGTAAAGTCGTACTGGTTCTTGCAAATAGGTTGGTTGATGTTCGGTTGGAGGCGCTGAAGAGAACGTCGTTCACTGTCGCAGTCGGTGTGAGCGAATGGTCGTGCGAGTAGAGAACGGTATATTGACCGAGACCGCTATTTGCAGTTTTGCCAAGTTGATTATCCAGATTGAAGACATTTTTATTTTCAGATATTTCACTGTCGTGTCCGTGTGTAAAAAATAGTTGATAGCCTTTATGTGTTTCCGGTTGGTGTAAAAATCGTAGATCACGGTTCCACATGGTGTATTCGAAAGGATACATATCTGTTGGAAAGGGGGTGACGTTGTAAGCTGATTCGATGATTTCTTTGTCGTAGAGGGTGTGTACGGTATTTTGGTTGACGTGTGTTTGATAGGCCGCGTTAATTGCATCAATGGATTTTGCAAGCGCAAGTATGCTGCTGTGATGAAAAGGCAGAGAAAGTTTTTTGGCGAGCGCACGAATGGTGCGTAAATCAATTGACGCATGACTGTAAATCATGATCGAGGCATTATCTTCGCTGAGTGAGTATGAAATGGCTTTTAGCGATGGCTTGTAGGCTTCGCGAATCATGGTGCGAATGTCTTCGCGCGCGACCAGTTTGCGTGCAATCAATATTTGCATGTTGATCATTGAGTTTGCAAAATGATTTTCAAGAATGCTCGGAAAAAATTTCAATTTTGTTTCATAGGCTTCTATAAATTCAGCGCTGTGATTGGAGAGAATAATTTCGAAGGGAACTTTTGCAGAAGATAATTTGCTTAAGAGTTTTAGGGTAAAATAATCATTACTGCCGCGGTCGCACATTTCATCGCCGAGCAGGCGTATCATTCCTGTGGTATTGAATGTCAGGTTGTTAATAATGTCGTTAAATTTGTTTATATCTTCGCTGGTTAGTGTGTCGATGTTTGCTCGGTAAATGCGGACAAGTTCGTCGTATTTTTCCACATTCATATTTGTAATAACGCCGTGCCTTACCAGTAAAAAGACTAACTTCATGGTATTGCCGTGCAAGTCACCAATGGTAATTTGTGCTCCGGTATCGTTAAGGTGGGTGGTGTCGAGTTCGGGTAAGCTGTAGATCGAAACGAAATCATCAATTAAGTGGCGCGTCATAAAGGGTTCCTTTTGATTGGCCGATACAATGAATCAATTCAAGTATGAGTTAGGCGACTTAAAGCATTCTTAAGTTTGAAAAGTGGCGGAGCGGTGGCGCTGCTTAAACGGTTGAAAGGCAGACTAAAATATTATTGAAATGAAATTTCACGCTGTGTTCAGGGCTAAAAATGACGGCGTGTGTTTAATTTTTAGCAAAGATATGAGTTATTTTGATATTAGATGGCTAATTATTGAGTGGCGCTCACAGTAGGTGTGTTAGATGTGCCCGTATTGGCGATTAACAAGCCGATTTTATATTTCACGGTTTTCACTTGTTGTTATGGTTTGCGTTTATAACCGAGTGCTTCGAGGCGCTTTTCCAGGCTAGGGTGCGTGGAAAATAAATCGCTTACGGACGTAATTGGCTTGATGCCGGCTTGGCTAGGGTCAAAAATATAGGCTTCACGACGGACATTTTCATGGGGTGTGGCGTGATGGGCGTTGGCATACTCTGTTTTATTTTCGGAGTAGTCACCCGATATTTTGATTAATGCGCGTGCTAAGGGCTCATTACTACGCGTGAGTTCGACAGACCCGGCATCGGCCATGAGTTCGCGGGTACGGCTCAAATAGAGTAAGAGGCCGATATTGATGACAGGTAAGAGGTATCTTAGCAGAACAATGGCTATGGCGAGATTGTTGCGTGAACCGCTTTCATTATTGTTATCGCGACGGCCCATCATCGCGCTATAGAAAAACATATCTAACACCATGAGGGTCAGGTTTGCGAGTAACGATGCGGTGAGCGTTAGTTTGATATCCATGTGGCGGATATGGCTCAATTCATGCGCCATGACTGCTTGTAGTTCATCGCGTTTGAGTTTTTCCATGAGGCCGCGCGTGATAGCCACCATGGCGGATTTTTCACTGTAGCCGCTCGCGAAGGCGTTCATGTAATCGGCGTCAATAATATAAATTTTCGGCATGTAGTGTAAGCCTGCCGCAATTTTCATTTCTTCGACAACGTTGTAGAGTTGTTTTTCAGCATCAGTCCGAGCTGTTTGTGAGTTGATTTCATGGTAGTCAGTGCCAAGCAACATCAGCTGGTCGGAGAATGTATAGGTCACAAAGAGTGATATACCTGCAACCGTGAGCATGGCGAGTGTGGCGAGCGGAAATAATTGCAGTGTCAGGATGCCGGCTAAGATAGTGGTAAGGTCTGCTTGGGGGTAAGTGCCAGCGTAAATGAAGGTATCAACCATTAAACCAAGGCCAAAATAGATGGCGATGAATAAGCCAATCACGATGAAAGTGCGCTGGTTGTTTCGCTGAAGTGTTTCCCGCCAGTTCACTGAACCGGCGGAGAAGTTATTTAGCTCGTCTGTCATGATGGATTATAACTTAACGGTATAAGCTTCATGTTCAGCGACTTTCTCACTGCTCAACTGCCAGTATGGGAAATCAACGTCAAGTTTGTCTTTAAACGATGATACGACGAAGTTAGCAGGGAATGATTTTTTGTTTGCGTTGTAAATTTCAATGCTGTCGTTGTAAGACTGTTTGGCAAACGCAAGTTTGTTTTCAGTGCTGACAATTTCTTCCTGAAGTTGCATGCAATTTTGATTGGCTTTCAGGTCGGGGTATTGTTCGAAGACCAGGTTAATGCCGCTTGCGATGCCGGAGATTTTATTTTCAGCATCAATACGCGCCGCTTCATTGCCGCTCGCGTGCGCTGCCTGTGCTTGGCTACGTAAGGCGACGACATCTTTCAAGGTGGTCTGCTCGTAATCCATATATTTTTTGACAACGTTGATGAGTGATTCGAATATTTTGAAACGTCGATCAAGTTGAATGTCAATTTGTTTGGCGTTATTGCGCACAGCTTCGATTTGCGCGATCAGGCGGTTGTAAGTCAGGATAACAAAACCGACGATGCCGACAATTAGTAGTAATATGATAAATAACATTGTTTGCTCCATGACGTAAATTCAATGTGAGTAATATTATAACATTTATTGGCTGGCATTCAGCAAATTTCGCTTTGAACAAATCCGGCCTTTCTGTTCAACTGTTAAACGCGAGCAATCGGATACTTGGCGAATAAGTAATCTACCCAGAGTCGACTCATTTGATCGTGCAACCTATTTTGCATGGCGCGCATATCGATATGGTCAATGTCGATAATTTCCAGTGGTTGATCTTGCCACGAGCACGCAAAGACCGCTTTGGTGCGCAAACCGGTTTCCGGATTAATCTGCCATTGCAGGCATTGTGCACACACACCCTTTAGCATGCACTGCATATTCCCGTATACCGAGCCAAAGACTTTGGGGTCTTTCATGAGATGCTGCTTGAGTAAGGTTTTGCGAGCTGCCTGGAATTCGCGCAAAAGATCGGGTGTGCCGACCACAAAAACACGATCCAGATCGTGCAGTGAAATGCGCGGCTCAGCGTTCAGTTTTCCTGCTGCATAATCAAGTAGTGCCTGGAGAATGTTTTCGCCACTTGTTGAGCAATCCTGCGGACGTTCCACCTGAACGGGTTTGCCGTGTTTAACTTGGTAAATGGTGACGTCAGCGGCATCTTCGAGTTGTGTCCGGCAATAAACGTCTTCACGCTGGTTGAATTGACCCAGATAAAGTACGCGGTTACCGGCGCGACGCATTTCTCTGCCATAACTGCGCGCGAAGGCAAGGCTTGTGGGCCCGCCGAGAATTAATACGGTTTCATGTTCATCAGCAATTTTGGTGCGAACCCCGGTTGGTCCCATTAATGAAACGGGTTCATCCAGTTTGAGTGTCGCGCATAATTTTGCGGTAGCTGAGTCTTCGCGCACGATAAAATGAAGCGTGTCGTCTTCAATATTGCATTCGGCGCCGACGAGTGCGAGTGGCTCCATTTGGATAAGCGTGTGATCGATATGCGGTGCTAACGATTCAAAATTTTGTAGCCGGAAAAATTGACCAGGATGAAAATGGCGCGCGGCTAATGGTGCTTGAATCGCAAGCTCAACAATATGCGGTGTTTTACGCACAATGGCAGTAATGCGAGCCGTGAAGAGATACGTCATTTGTGCGGCGAAATCTGTGTATTCCTGCAGCGTGGCCTGCGGGTTGATTTGATCGCGCAGAATGTCAAGAATTTTGGGATAGGTGCGTAAGCCAGAAGCGATCGCTTTCACGACATTACCGTGGAAGACGGGGTGTGTGTCTCCAATCAGGCTCACGCGTTTATCGTGAAGGTGATAGGAGGTGAACGGTCCGAATTGCGTATCTTTGCAATGTGGAACTCCGTGTGCCACCTCTAGTTTTCCTTCGTTTTCTTCATAATGTTGATATTGAAGATTGAGGCGGTTAAAGGTGCCGCGATGTTCAAATTCATAAGCAGTATTGGGTTGTGTGCCCGTCGCCACCAAGAGTGAGCGCGCGGGTAGTCTGACGGTTTCATCCGTGGTGACCCATTCCTGTTCCTGATCGCGAATGCGTTTTTTACAAACGAGTGCCTCCGTGTGACCGTGTTTATTGAGATCAACCGCGCAAGGTTCCATCCCTTCGAGATAATAAATGCCTTCTTCTAAAGCTTTTTTTAATTCTTCATGATTATTGATGTACGCAGGCGATTCCTGCATGGAACGTCGATAGGCAATGGTAACGCCGCCCCATTCGTGGATGAGTTTAATGAAGTCAGGTTGGCGGTTTTCCTTGCTGGCTTGTTCGCGTTCTTTTCTCACAGCAAGGCCGTGACGTAAAAATTCAGCTAAAATTTCACGCGATGCGGGATCGAGTTCTGCATGAATTTTTTCTTCGCCGTATTCTCTTGCTAACACTTCATGGCGCGCTAATGTTTTTTCTACCTGAGTGATGTAATAGGCTTGTGCTTCAGTGGCTGTGTCAACGCCGGTTAATCCACCGCCGATAATCACGGCAGGTAAGCGAATTTGCAGGCTGGTTAAGCTGCTGGCTTTGGCAGCATTACCGAGTTGTAAGGCCATTAGAAAATCGTTGGCTTGGCGCATGCCGGGCGCAAGGCTGCCGGGAATGGGTAATGCTTTTGGGAGGCCGGCGCCAACAGCCAGAACGAAATGATCGAAACCCATCGCCCAGGCATCTTCGACGGTGATGGTGCCGCCGAGGCGTACGCCGCCAAATACCTGAAAATAAGGTCGGCGCATCAGGCTTAAATAAATCAGCTTCAGGAAATTTTTGTCCCAGCGTACAGTAATGCCGTATTCAGCAACGCCACCAAAACCTGCCATCAGGCGTTCATCGAGCGACTCTTTTAGGCTTGCGAAGCGATGAATGGGTTCTTTGATGAGGGCTTCTGGAAGTGGTTCGATTTTCAAGCCATCAAAACCAACGACCGCAAACCCTTCCAGAATGAGATGATGTGCCAAGGTGAAACCAGCAGGGCCCATTCCCGCAATTAAAACTTTCAAACCGTTATACGGCTTCATGACATATTGCGTCGGGCGCAGCGGGTTCCAGCGTGTGAGTAAATCATAAATTTCCACACCCCACGGTAAATCGAGAACGTCGGTTAAGACGCGGGTTTCAATTTGTGGAATGTTGACGGGTTCTTGTTTTTGGTAGATGCAGGCTTTCATGCAATCGTTGCAAATGCGATGTCCGGTGGCGGGGCACATGGGGTTGTCAACCATCACCATTGCCAGTGAGCCGAGCGTGTGCCCGTCACGTTTCAGCAATTGCATTTCTGATATTTTTTCTTCGAGTGGGCAACCGGTTAACGTGATGTCCAGCGGATTTTTTTTGAAACCTTTATCCGGTTCGCCTTTCTTGACGGGAAACCCTTTTGAGCAAAAATCGCCGTCGTGGTCGTGGCAATAAATGCAATAATTAACTTCATTTTGCACTTGCTTGGCAGTCATGCGTTCATCGGTTAATTTGAAGCCGTCGCGTAAGCGGATGGCGGCTTCGGGTGCGCGTATGCGACCGAGTTTGTCATGTGTAACAGGTATCACCGGAACGAGATTGGCAAAGTCGAGGCGCTCTGGAATGACGAAGCACGTGAAGTCGCGGACCGCTGCACGTCCTTCCGGTGTGACGATGGCTTGCGTACACCATTGCACGACTTTTTCGATGTTGGCAGCGTGCTTTTCAGGGTCATCCAGATAATATTGGCCTAGCAGTGCGATTGCGAGTTCTGGGTCTTTGCTTTGTAGTGGCGCACTGGCTAATTGTTCGTCCAGCCACGTAGTTAATTCGGCGAATGGTGGTAGATCGGCCGCTTTACCACTTTCTTTTTTGGCGCGTTTTAAGACGTAATATTTTTTGAATACAGCAATCGGATTGAATGAGGTGGTGCCAGCTTGGCTCATGGCAAGCTCGGCTTCAATATCGAAAAGTGCGGCGATGAAATTTTCAAGTTCACGCGCGAGTGCAATCAGGAGTTCGCTTTGTTCGACGCTCGGTGGAAAGCTGGTTTGCTGTCGATAGGCTAACAGGCCGTCGTGTAAGCTTGTATGGCCGAGCTTCAGGTAGGCGAGGAATGTCTGATCGAGTCGTTGAAGACCTTCGGCCTGAAATAATTCATTAAAGGTGAAGCCGTTGAGCTTGAGGGTGTGCTTAGAATTCATGCTGATGCGCGCTTTAGGAGATTGTCATAATTATACGGATTCATGGTGGGTAATGCGAGCCTCGAAGCCCCGCTGATTCGGCGGGGCGTATCGTGGGCTGGGTCTATCAATTACCCTGCTAATTTCTTCTTTAGCAAGTCGTTCAATTGCGCCGGGTTTAAGGTGCCGCCCGATGCCTTCATGGCTTGACCCACAAAGAAGCCGAACAGCTTGTCTTTGCCTGCGCGATAGTCGGCTGTTTGTTGTGGGTTGGCAGCAATAATTTCATCGATCAGCTTTTCAATCGCGCCCATATCCGTGACTTGTTTCAAGCCGCGTTTTTCAATGATCTCATCGACTTCGCCTTCTTTGTTCCAGAGGGCCTCGAAGATGGTTTTTGCGATTTTGCCGGAGATGGTGTTATCACCAATGCGTGCCACCAGTTTGCCGAGTTGGGCGGAGCTGATAGGGCTTTCGGTAATGTCGAGGTTTTCACGATTCAACGCGCCCAGTAATTCACTGGCCAGCCAGTTGGCGGCGAGTTTGGGTTGGTTGCCAGATTCCTTGACGGTGTTTTCATAATAAGTGGCCATGTCGCGACTACTTACCAAAAGGTGTGCATCGTATTCGCTCAGGTGATATTGATCGACGAAGCGTTGGCACTTTTGCTGTGGTAACTCGGGCAGCTCGGCGCGAATTTCTTCAATCAACTCTGGTGTCACAATGACGGGCAATAAATCTGGATCGGGGAAGTAGCGATAATCATTGGCTTCTTCTTTCGAGCGCATGGAGCGGGTTTCGTTTTTATTGGGATCATACAAACGAGTTTCTTGAATGACTTTGCCGCCGCTTTCTATGAGGTTGATTTGACGTTCAACTTCGTAATTAATGGCGCGTTCCACGTAGCGGAAAGAATTGATATTTTTCAGTTCGGCACGTGTGCCAAATTTTTCCTGGCCCACGGGTCGGACGGATACGTTGGCGTCGCAACGGAAGGAGCCTTCTTGCATGTTGCCATCGCAGATTTCGAGGTATTGCACCAGGGTATGGATGGTTTTCATGTAAGCGACCGCTTCTTTGGCGCTACGCATTTCTGGCTCGGATACAATTTCCAGCAACGGTGTGCCGGCGCGATTCAAGTCGATACCGCTCAGGCCGTGGAAATCTTCGTGCAAGGATTTACCCGCGTCTTCTTCAAGGTGGGCGCGTGTGATATTGATACGCTTGGTGCTGCCGTCATCCAGTTTGATGTCGATATAGCCTTTGCCGACGATGGGGTATTCGTACTGGCTGATCTGGTAGCCTTTGGGTAAATCAGGGTAAAAATAATTTTTACGAGCAAACACCGATTTATGAGCGATGTCGGCATTAGCGCCGAGACCGAAACGAATCGCCATCTTGACCGCTTCTTTATTTAACACAGGTAATACCCCTGGCATACCAAGGTCAATGGCGCAGGCTTGTGTGTTGGGTTCGGCGCCAAATTGCGTGGGCGCGCCAGAAAATATTTTACTCTTTGTTAATAGTTGGGCATGAATTTCAAGACCAATCACTATTTCCCATTCCATATTAAAATCCCTCCGGAATTCGTTTGTGCCAGTCGGTAGCTTTTTGGTACCAGTGCGCGGCGTTTAATAATTTTGCTTCTTCGAAGACGTTGCCAATTAATTGCAGGCCAACCGGGAGGTTATTCACAAATCCGGCTGGAATGGAGATGCCTGGTAATCCCGCGATATTGACAGCAACCGTGTAAATATCGGAAAGGTACATGCTGACCGGGTCATTCATTTTCTCGCCGAATTTAAAGGCTGGCGTAGGTGAGGTTGGGCTCAGAATGACGTCGACTTTTTTGAAGGCTTCGGTGAAATCATTTTTAACGAGGTGGCGAATTTTTTGTGCCTTGATGTAGTAGGCGTCGTAATAGCCGGCCGATAGAACATAGGTGCCGATCATGATGCGACGTTTCACTTCACTGCCAAATCCTTCACTGCGTGAACGTTTGTACAAGTCTTGCAGATCGATGGGGTCTTTGCAGCGGTAGCCGTAACGTACGCCGTCAAAACGTGCAAGATTGGAGGAGCATTCAGCCGGTGCGATAACATAATAAGCAGGGCCTGATAAGGCGGTATTAGGCAGGCTGATTTCAGTAAAGATGGCGCCGAGCTTTTCATATTCCTTGATGGCGGCTTCGATTGCTTTCGCGACATCGCTATTTAAACCTTCACTGAAATATTCTTTGGGTAAGCCAACACGTAAACCTTTAAGCGGATCATTTAAAGTTTTCGTGTAATCGGGTACGGCCATTTCAATACTGGTGGAGTCGTGTTCATCGAAACCGGCCATTGCATTCAACATGATAGCCGCGTCTTCTGCAGTTTTGGTTAAAGGGCCGCCCTGGTCGAGACTGGAAGCAAACGCAATCATGCCGTAGCGCGAAACGCGACCGTAAGTCGGTTTAATGCCGGTGATGCCGCATAAGCCCGCAGGCTGACGAATCGAGCCGCCCGTGTCGGTGCCGGTGGCCGCGCAAGCAAGGTTGCCGGCAACGGCTGCGGCGGAGCCTCCGGATGAGCCGCCGGGAACGCATTCAAGATTCCATGGATTTTTAACGTTACCGTAGAAACTCGTTTCGTTGGATGAGCCCATGGCGAATTCATCCATATTCGTTTTACCTAGTAAGACGGTGCCGGCTTCGTTTAATTTACGAACGACTGTGGCATCGTAGGGTGCAATGAAATTGCTGAGAATCTTCGAGCCGCACGTGGTTTTAATGCCGTCGGTACAGAATATATCTTTCTGTGCGATGGGGATGCCTGTTAAGGGGCCGGCTTTACCTTTTGCGATGAGTTCGTCAGCTTTTCTGGCGCCGCTTAAAGCTAGTTCTTCGGTCAGGGTAATAAAACTATTAAGTTGTTTATCGTGCTGTTTGATACGACCGATATAATGTTCCGTCAGTTCAACACTGGAAATTTTTTTCTCGGCGAGATCTTTGGCGAGTTCTGCGATGGTTTTGTGATGCATAGCTGATTAAGCCTCTTCAATAACTTTCGGTACGAGGTAAAGGCCGGCTTCCACTTGCGGAGCAATGCCTTGAAATTTGTCGCGCAAGTTTTCTTCGGTGACACGGTCAGGGCGTAAGCGTTGCGTGACATCGAGTGAATGGGCGAGCGGTTCGATATTTTGCGTATCGACGGTATTCATCTGTTCGATGAATTGCAGGATGTGTGACAGCTGCGGGGTATAGGTGGTGATGTCTTGTTCAGACAGGTTCAATCGGGCAAGGTGGGCAATTTTTTTTACATCATCCGGCGTCAGAGACATGGAAGCCGCTCCTCTTAAATTCTGTTGGGTTATTATTTAGGTGGAAAGTGCGTGGCATTATACATTAGAATTAGCCATCTTTCATTCCATCTTGCAAAGGAAGTATGTCGGTTATGCTGAAGAAGCTGCGTGGTTATTTTTCAAACGATTTATCGATCGATCTCGGTACGGCGAATACACTTATTTATGTGCGTGGTAAGGGCATTGTCTTAAATGAACCTTCTGTGGTTGCTATTCGTCAGGGTAATGAAACAAGCGGCCAGAAGCATGTGGTAGCAGTGGGTAGCGAAGCCAAGCTGATGCTGGGTCGTACACCTGGCAATATCAGCGCAATCCGTCCGATGAAGGATGGTGTGATCGCAGATTTTTATGTAACAGAGAAGATGTTGCAGCACTTTATTCACAAAGTGCATGAAAATCGTTTCTTGCGTCCGAGCCCGCGTGTACTGGTGTCTGTTCCTTGTGGTTCCACTCAGGTTGAGCGTCGAGCTATTCGTGAATCCGCTATTAGTGCCGGTGCGCGTGAAGTATTTTTGCTCGAAGAACCGATGGCGGCAGCCATGGGCGCAGGTATGCCAGTCGAAGAACCACGTGGTTCCATGGTGGTTGATATCGGCGGCGGCACCACTGAAGTAGCGATTATCTCTTTAAATGGTATCGTTTACTCTGCCTCAGTTCGTATCGGTGGCGACCGTTTTGATGAGTCGATTGTGAGCTACGTGCGTCGTAACTACGGCATTCTGATTGGTGAATCCACCGCAGAACGTATTAAACATGAAGTTGGTTTGGCTTATCCTGCCAACCAGATGCTCCAGATGGAAGTGCGCGGCCGTAATTTAGCGGAAGGCATTCCACGTGGTTTTACCATTACCAGTAATGAAGTGCTGGAAGCCTTGCAAGAACCTCTTTCCGGTATTTTAGGCGCGGTACGAGCAGCGTTAGAGCAGGCTCCGCCTGAATTAGCCTCCGATATCGCAGAGCGTGGCATGGTTCTCACCGGTGGCGGCGCGTTATTGCGCAACATCGACCGTTTATTCATGGAAGAAACTGGACTGCCTGTTATCATCGCAGACGAACCACTCACTTGCGTAGCACGTGGTGGCGGCAAAGCATTAGAAATGATTAGTGCTTCCAGTGCAGATTTCCTCTTAAAGGAGTAGTTGGAGGGGGTTATTCGTTCCATATTCACGAGCCAATCTAATCCGGGTCTTCGGGCCTTTGTGCTAGTCATTCTATCCATCACCATCATGGTGATGGATAGGCGTATGGCTGGCTTTTCTTCTATTCGCGCAGCTTTATCGTTGCCGGCGGTGCCGTTGCAATATGTCGTCAGCTTGCCAACTCATGTTATTGATAACCTGACCCAGGTTGTGAGTTCACGTTATAACCTCATTGCAGAAAATAATCGTCTCAAATCTGAACAGTTATTACTGAGTACACGTCTGCAGCGTTTGGCGGCTATTGAAGCGGAAAATAATTATCTGAAATCCTTGCTGCAATCGTCACACAAAATAAACGGTCGTACGTTAATCGCCGAGCTTCTCGCTGTCGCTTCTGAGCCTTTTATTCATCAAGTCACCCTCGACAAAGGTCGTCGCGATGGTGTGTACGACGGGCAACCAGTGCTGGATGCGAACGGAGTGATGGGGCAGGTGATTGAGGCGGGACCTCTGACTAGCCGCGTATTATTAATTAATGACGCGCGTAGCGGGATTGCGGTGCAAAATGTTCGTAGTGGTATTCGTGCGGTCGCGACTGGCGATAATTATTCAGGACGACTGCGCTTAATGTATGTACCCAAAACCGCCGACATTCAAATCGGCGATTTATTTTTAACGTCGGGTGTTGGTGATCATTATCAAGAAGGTTATCCCGTTGGCAAAGTGGTGGCCGTGTCTGTTGATCCCGCGCGTCAATTTGCAGAGATCTATTTACAGCCGACCGCTCACCTTGATACGAGTCGCCAGGTATTATTAATTTGGTACAAAAATCATGCGTAATCTCGTGCCTATCCTCCTCACGCTTTTGACAGCCTTATGTTTATCCATGCTGCCCATGCCTGAATCGACAGGTTGGGCTCGTCCTGCATGGGTGCTCATGGTATTGGTTTACTGGACGATGATCATGCCATATCAAGTGAATGTCGGCATCGCCTGGGCGGCTGGATTGATGCTCGATGTGTTAACCGGCACGATGCTCGGTGAGCATGCCCTTGCACTCACGATTGTCGTCTATCTGGTCTATCGCCTCCACCGCCGCTTAAATATGTATCCGATGATTCAGCAGGCTTTGAGTGTGTTAATCTTTGTGTTGATCTATCAGGCAATCTTGTACGTGATCCAAGGATTTGTGGGTCAAGCGCCTCACAGTCAATTATACTGGCTAAGTTCGTTAACCAGTTTCTTGTTATGGCCATGGCTGGCCGTGTTAATGCGGGATTATTGTTATTGGTTCCGGCTTAATCTCGCCAAATAAATAGGGATGTGCGGTGAAACCAAGGTTAATTTCCATTGCGAAAAAGACAGGGTATGTCGCGGCAGGGTTAATCATTACAGCGGCAATGCTGGTAGCCGCGAGTCGTACACTAACACCGTATTTAGATGCGCGTAGAGGTGCGATTGAACTGTGGGCGAGTGATCTTTTTCAGCGCCCCATCCGCATCGATAACGCGCGCGTATCCTGGTTTCAATATCAGCCCGGCGTCGCTTTGCATAATGTTTCTCTCCTTGATGCCAAAACTGGCGAACCTGTGTTGCAAGTCAGAACCGTCAATGTCTTCTTTTCAATTCCAAAATCTCTCTGGCAGTGGAAACCCGTATTGAGCGGTATTTTAGTGTCGGGCACCGATCTTGTTATTCACCAGGGTAAGGCGGGTGAGTTTGCCGTGCAGGGCTTCCCCTCTTTGGGCGGCTACGACAAAGAACCGTTTAAAGCAGAAAGCAAAATACTGGATATGCTTGGTTGGCTGACTGTGCAGCCATTCATGATTTTACGCGATATCGACGTGCGTTATACCGGTATAACCGGACAAAAGCGATTAATCACCCTCAATAATTTACGTATACAGAATGATGAAAGTCATCATAGCGTGGTAGGCCAGGCAATTTTGCATCAGGATATTTCTACCGAAGTTGTCGTGAAGGCAAGTTGGGACGGTGTTGAGCCTGATTTGCAAAAAATTACGGGTAAGCTTTATATCAATGTTTCCGGCATGTCGCTTGCGCAATGGTTTAATGATCGATCATGGAATGGTTGGTCGATTAAAAAAGGGTTGGTGAGTTCGAAGCTCTGGATGTTTTGGCGCAACGGGGGATTTCAGCGCATTCAATCAACTTTCGAAATGTTAGATATCGATATGTACTCGGCAACCAAAAAAACCACGCAGCATGTGAACCGTTTGAGTGGTGATGTGGGTTGGAAAAAAGAAGGTGAGAATCAGATTATTGCGGGGGATGATATTCTGATTGATGGCACATCACGCTTGTGGCCTGTGACAAGTTTCTATTTGAAGTTGGCACCTGACGCCAATGCGCAATTAACACCGGTCATTATGAATATTGGTTATATTGATTTGCGTGATGTACGTACGATGCTCGAGGCCTCGCCATCTTTCCTTCCGGATAATCTCATGAAAGCGGCGGCAAGTCTTAAGCTCGCCGGCAGCCTTGAAAATATTTCAGCCTCATTTTCTGGTGATTACGCGCACTTGCAGCCCTCCATTATTCAGGGTGGATTCACTGATATTCAAGTAAAGCCATGGCAGCATATTCCTGGCGTCAAAAATCTTTCGGGTACCTTCATTTGGAATGGTGATAACGGCAGCATCAATTTGCAGAGTAAAGAATTAGAATTGCGCGATGATGATATATTTGGCCAGCCGGTCATGCTCGACCAATTAATGGGTAGTGTACTTTGGACGCATACGCCAAATAAAGAATGGCAATTAAATTTTAAATCTGTTCAGGCACTCAATCGAGATATTGCCCTGACATTGAATGGTAGTCTGATGGCTTCGCCATCCATGCAGTTGAATGCTGACCTTGCGGCTAATTTTACCGTTCGCCACGTGGTTAATATTATGCACTATCTTCCGACAAAATCATTCGCACCCGATCTCAATCAATGGTTGAGCCACGCATTTCTCGCCGGTGATGTGGAATCGGGTTCACTGATTCTGCGTGGCAAATTGGCGGATTTCCCTTTCGATAAAGGCAATGGCGATTTTGTCATTACCGGAGCGCTCAATAATATTAATCTACACTATGCACCAGAGTGGCCAGATTTAAATAACATTGTAGGGAAAATAAAATTTTCAGATCACCAGATTTTAATTGATATCGATCACGCACAAATTCTTGATGTGGCTGTCGGTAAAATTCAAGGTAGTATTCCCAATATCGGTTCGTCAGGACCCTCTATACTAACTGTCACCACCACACCTATCCATACAGATTTTACTGAAGGGATGAAGGTCGTTCATCAGAGTCCACTTGAAAAAACAATTGGTAAAATGTTTAAGAATGTCAGTTTGTCCGGTCCCATCGATATTACATTGGGTTTGTCTGTGCCGCTTGAAAATCCTGACAACACCAAAGTGAAAGGTGAAATCAATATTATTAAAAGCAGCCTGAAACTTGTTCCCTGGAGGCTGCAAATTGATAAATTAAATGGCAAGCTCGATTTTACCGAAGATGCCATCAACGCGCCGGTGATTAATGGTGAGTTATTTGCAAAACCGCTCCTGCTGACGATAGCCAGTAAGAGTGTTGGTGGTCATTCGCGGGTGGTTGCGACGATAAAAAATGAGATCGATTTACACGATATTGAAACATGGTTAAAAATGTCGTTCGCAGCGGAAGCCAGTGGCACGACTGCTCTGACTACTAGTCTGGAGTTGGCGCTTGATCAGCCGATTAATGTCCATCTGCAATCAGACCTTACGGGTATCACACTGAATTTGCCAGAACAATATGCTAAATCAGCCAATGAGAAGCGCACGTTAACCGCTGATATGACAATTGTGGAAAATGCACCGCTCAAACTCAAATTTGATTACGAAAAATTATTGGGCGCCGCTCTGATTCTGGATCGTGTACATGACAAATTTGTTTTACAAGCTGCCGATATTAAATTAGGTGGCGGTGATGCTGTGTGGCCTAAAGATAAAGGTTTGTATGTGACAGGTAGCCTGCCTTTACTAAATGACGACAAAATTAAAAATTATTTAGCCATGTCAGGAGCCAGTCATTCCAGTCATCTCCCCATTAAAATGATTGATGTCACCATTAATCAATTAATTATTTACGGCATTAAATTAACGGATGTTAAATTACAATTGGTGCCGGAAAATAAATCCTGGACTGTCACGATTAGCTGTCCGGAAGTAGCTGGTAAAATTTCGATTCCACTTGATTTCACGGCGGCCGCCACATTGGTGGCAGATTTGCAGCATATTAATCTTGATGCGCTGACACAAAAAAATGCTGGGGCGATGGATATTAGTGCCAACTCATTACCCTCGATTAAATTCTCTGCGGATAGTCTCGTGTTTGGTGGCTCACGCCTAGGGTCTGTCAGCTTTAATACCATCCCGAGCAAGCGCGGTTTGCTGATTAGTAATTTTAGTATTCGCTCTAATGAGTTGAACTTGCAAGCTTCAGGTGATTGGGTGCAGTCAGGTAAGTCGAACACGACGCAATTGCATGGTAAGGCAACATCGAAGAGTGTGAGCGTGCTGCTCAGTAATCTTGGATTTAATGCTAGAAATTTTGTTTCGAGCAGCGGCAAACTTGAATTTGATTTGAGCTGGAGCAGTGCTCCGTATGGATTGTCATTACAAAACATGAGTGGTGATGCGGCGCTTGATATGGGGCAGGGCAGAATCGTCGAAATAGGAGAATCCAGTAATGCCAAAATGGATTTAGGTCGCATGTTGAATTTATTTAGTTTGCAAAGCATTCCGCGACGTTTGAGTTTTGATTTCAGTGATGTGTTTTCGAAAGGATACAGCTTCGATAGTCTGAGGGGTGATTATAAATTTAATAATGGCAATGCCTCGACTTCCAATATGCGTTTTGATGGGCCTATCGCACGTATTGAAATTCACGGCCGTATTGGCATGACTAAAAAAGATTTTGATTTAGTCTTAAGTGTGACGCCATACGTTACATCCAGTATTCCCATCGCCGCAACTTTAATTACCGGTCAACCGGTCATTGGTATCGCTGCCTGGGCGGTGAATAAAATGATTGGTGGTGAAGTCTCGAAAGTGATTACATATTATTATTCTGTGGCGGGCTCGTGGAGTAATCCTACATGGAATGCCATTCAAAAACGTTAGTCTAGCCACTCGCCGCAGGTTGTACGTAGACTGCGGCGAATGGGGTGAATGATGTTAGGGTTGAAAGCCTGTGTTGGCCTGTGCTGCTGGTTGGTTTGTTGGCTCTTCAATGTGTTGGAGTAAAGGTTCGCCTGCCGTACTAGTCAAGGTACTGCTAGTGTGGGCGGTGTGCGAGTGGTGACCCATATGCGAGTGAGGGGCCCCAATGGTTTGATAAACCATTAGATCGGTTGAGGCATCGAACTCTTTTGCACGCAATGCTTCAGATTCAGCTTTGAGTTCTTGCGCCGCTTTGACTGATTTGATGATGTAGTGAATAATTGCGAAGGCAGAAGCCGCAATCGCAATACTTGCCAAAGCCGTTTGCACCACAGGCGCTGCAACCAGCATCATCGTAACTGCTGCAGCCGTAACAGCCGCGCCTAATATGCCATCAATCAAAGCTTTTTTGGCTTCCGTCCAGTACACCGCTTTCATGTCAGGCGCTTTCACCACGGCTGCATGAATAGCAAAGCCAATCGCCGAAAACAAACTGAATGCTGTTTTCAGTGCAATGGCTGCCGTTAATAAAATTGGTCCGACAAAAGCGAGCGCGGCAATGCTCCCAATGACGGCAATTGCGCCCACTGCCATAGCGCCGGCGGCTAATACTTCGACCACAGCGTTTGAAATGGAGTGCGCATCTTTTTTAAGATACGCCTGACGAATGGCAAAGACCGCGCCGAGCGCGGAACCTAAGAGAGCGAGTGGTGCGACAAAATAACGTACTGCCCAGAACGACCAAACTGAGTCGCTTCCTTTTTTTAACCAGTGCACAAAGAACGATAATATATTCGCGTTGACTAACACTTCTGCATTTAATTGCCAACTGCGCGTGACGGTTGCGTGTTCAAGGGTGGCGGGGCGGGTGATGGGCGATTTCCGGCGCATAGTTTGTTCATCCTGAATTTGAAAGCCTGGATGAGAACTATAGCATAATCTTTTAAGTTGTCATCCGTGCTTGCCGTGACGTTCAAGAAGAGTGTTAGTCAAACAAAATCCGCAACGTCTATCATGCTGCGGATTTTGTTTACATGTGATTGAGTAAAACTAGTTGCTGTCGCTAGCGATGTTGATGGTAAGGCTTATTGAGGATTTCTTGCCATGAGTCTGTTGTCTGGTTCGGGTTGATCTAAGCCTTGGGGATTTAAGTTTCGATCACCTGCAACTGGGGCGGTTCTTGTTCTACGATCATCGTGGGCCTCATAGTCCACGGTTTCGCCGTCATGCCCAAGCTGTCTATTTAGCTGGTGGGTGTTTACTAACTCTTCTTCCTCTGCGGCCAGCAAGGCCTTTTCTTCAATTTTGGAATGGCTTCTTGCAAAGAAAAACTTAGTCATACCAGCGAGCATGCCGATAGCGGCTGCGGCCATGGCAAGGCCAGTCAGTACAGTTTGTACGATGGGCGCAGCGACCAGGTAAATGGCTACAAGGGCTCCCGTGAGTAGGCTGCCAGCGATGCCATCGACGAGTGCACCGAGTGCTCGATTGCGATGTTCTCTTGTAAGGTCTTCGTTGTTAGTGAGTGCTGCTTTGATGCCAAAGACAATCGCTGTGCCAAGATCCCATAATGCTTTCACGCCGATAGAAGCAGCAATCAGAACGGGTGCGACGACGGACATGGCCGCGATGCCGGCTGCTACGCCAATTGCGCCGACAATCATGGCAAGATTCGTGCCGACTACCACAAAGGCGTTTGCGATAGAGAAAGTGTCGCGTTTAATCCACGCTTTGCGAATAGCTGTCATGGATTGGAAAAAGCCGGCAACGATCGCAATCGGCGCATTGACCCATTTTGCAAACCATAAGGTGGTAAACACTTCACCGGGGGCGGGGGTTGTCATAAATTCAACGGCGGTTGCCAGAAAATTACTTTGATTTAAAAATTCCCAGAAACCCTCGAAGCGACGGTTGACGCGTATTTTTTGTTGTCTTGATTGGACTCGGTTGGAGTTCGCTAATAGGGTGGAATCAGGCTGGGTGTAGTCTCGATAGTTACGATAAGTGCTGCGGCCGCTCGCCATAATTAAATTCTCTCTATTATTGATTGAGTTATAGAAATAACCTGACGTAAGCAGGCAGTGATCATGGAATTTGGGTTCATGTTTCTTTGGGTACTATATCACGAGGCTTTGTTGATAAACAATACAGTAGTTTAAGATTTGAACGATTTTTTGTCGCGAACGCGTTGTTGGGCGGCTTGTATATAGGACGCGCGCTCATCGCGACTTTGTTGCTGCTTGTTGAGCAATTTCGTGAGATTTTCTTGCGCCAATCGCTGCTCTCTGGCGAGGAAGCGTGTCCGGAAGTGGTTGGCTTCTTTTGTGGAGTCAGGGTCAGGAATGAGGTCAATACAGTCGACAGGGCATGCTGGTACGCATAGCTCACAGCCCGTGCATTCTTTGCTGATAACACTGTGCATGCTCTTGGCGCTGCCGAGAATGGCATCGACAGGGCAGGCTTGAATGCACTTGGTGCAGCCTATGCACTCATCTTCGCGGATCAGGGCGAGTAACGGTGGTTTTGCTTTGGCTCGCATCTCTTCTTCAAAAGGTGTGGGATCTTTACCTAATAAATCTCCTAACTGACGCAGCACGGGTACGCCGCCAGGCGGGCATAAGTTGATGGCCTCACCTTCATAAATGAGGCTTTCTGCATACGGCATGCAGCCACCGTGGCCGCATAACCCGCATTGGGTTTGCGGCAGCACGGCGTCAATGTCATCGGGTGTGATGCGGCGCATTACTTTACTTTCATGCCTGCGGTGGCGCCGGCATCAAGGTTAACAATAAAGATTTCACCGCTATCGCCGCTCGCTGCTAAAATCATCCCTTCAGAAAGACCGAAACGCATTTTGCGCGGTGCGAGATTGGCCACCACGACAACGTGGCGACCGATCAATTCTTCGGGTTGATAAGAAGATTTGATGCCGGAAAATACCTGACGTGTTTCACCGCCCATATCCACTTTGAGACGCAGTAATTTATCGGCACCTTCTACCGCCTGAGCCTCTAATACTTCTGCAACACGTAAATCTATTTTGCTGAAATCATCGATGGAAATGTACGATTTCTCAGGTGTGTCGGTTTTCACGGGTTCAGCAGCCGGTGTGGTCGGTGTGGATTGTTGGATGTCAGCTTGTGCCGCCATTTTTAATGCCTCAATTTGTTTGGGAAGGATGCGGTTCAATAAGGGTTTAAATTCATTGATGCGATGCTGCGTGAGCGGAGTATCTTTGTCATTCCATGTGAGTGGTTTGATGTTAAGGAATTGCTCCACTTGTTCTGCGGTGTGAGGCAGGACAGGCTTTAAGTAAATCATGAGCACACGAAATAAATTAATACCGAGCGAGCAAACATCTTGAACGGCTTGATTATTGGCTGTGTCTTTCGCTAAATGCCATGGCTTTTTTTCATCGATATACTGGTTCGCGCGATCGGTGAGCGCCATGATTTGGCGGATGGCCTGACTGTATTCCATGCTCTGCCATTTTTCCGCAATCTCATCACCGGCGAATGCAAAGGAATCATATAATTCCATATTGTAGCACGTGTCTGAGAGTTTGCCTTCGAAGAGATTAGTCAGGAAGGGGGCGCAACGACTGGCAATATTAATAAACTTGCCGACGAGATCAGCATTGATGCGCTGCAAAAAGTCATCGAAATTAATATCAAGATCTTCAATGCGTGCACTTAATTTTGCTGCGAAATAATAGCGTAAATATTCGGGCTGTAATTGATCGAGGAAGGTGCGAGCTTTAATAAATGTCCCGCGTGATTTCGACATTTTCTGGCCATCAACCGTTAAAAATCCGTTGGCGAAAATCGCGGTCGGCGTTCTAAATTTCGCGCCGTGTAGCACCGCCGGCCAAAATAAGGCATGGAAGTAAATGATATCTTTGCCGATGAAATGATAGAGCTCAACCTGGCTGTGTTGATTCCAGTATTCATCAAAATTTAAATCTTTGCGCTGTTCGCAGAGATTTTTAAAGCTTGCCATGTAGCCGACAGGAGCGTCGAGCCAGACATAAAAATATTTATCGACTGTGTCTGGAATGGAAAAACCAAAATATGGTGCGTCGCGTGAGATATCCCATTCACGTAAACCCGATTCAAACCATTCGTTTAATTTATTCGTCACTTCTTTTTGCAGGTGACCTTTGTGCGTCCAGTCTTTTAGGAAATCGCCGAAATTTTGCAAATTGAAAAAGTAGTGTTCGGATTCTTTTTCAATGGGCTTTGCACCAGATAAAGTTGAGTACGGATTTTTTAATTCTTCCGGTGTGTAAGCAGCGCCGCAAACTTCACAGTTATCACCGTATTGATCTTTCGCGCTGCATTTGGGGCATTCACCTTTGATGTAGCGATCCGGTAAAAACATGTTTTTGACCGGGTCGTAAGCTTGCTTGATGACGCGCTGGGAAATATTCCCCGCTGCTTTTTGGCGCGCATAAATCGTTTCAACTAATTCTTTGTTTTCAGCGGAATGCGTTTTGTAATAATTATCAAAAGAGATATTAAATGCTTTAAAGTCTCTGGCTTGCTGATCATGAAAATCGGCAATTAAGGCTTCGGGTGTGACCCCCATTTTTTCTGCCTGAATCATGATGGGTGTGCCGTGTCCATCGCTGCCGCAAACGTAGAGACAGTCATGGCCGAGTAATTTTTGGGTGCGCACCCAAATGTCTGCTTGAATATAGCCAACCATGTGGCCAAGGTGCAGGGCGCCGTTGGCATAGGGCAGGGCGCTGGTTACTAACATTTTGCGTTTTGCTGGCATTGCTGATTCCTGTTAATATCACGGCCATCTTAGGCAGTTACTTTTGGGATAGGCCCGGAAGTATAGCAAAATCATCCTAAATAGGAGAGTCCTGTGCTGCAAAATGAGATCGAAATGAGGCTGGGTGCGTACCATGACCCAAGACTTGGCACGGATTTGAAAACGGCTAAAGCCGTGAAGCGAGTTCACGTAGATTTTGATCATATTGAAGTGGATATTACGGTCGGTTACCCTAATCATGGCATTTCTGATGAAATGGCCAAGTCAGTTTCCGAATGGCTTTCGCCCGTACTCGGGGATAAATCGCTGAAATTGCGCCTATCTTCACGTATTGAGGCACATGCTGGCAAAGTCGGGATGGCCGGTCTGCCGAATATCAAAAACATTATTGCGGTCGCCTCCGGTAAGGGTGGCGTTGGCAAATCCACAGTCGCTGTGAATCTGGCTCTCGCGCTCGCGGCAGAAGGAGCGGCGGTCGGGTTGCTGGATGCCGATATCTACGGCCCGAGTCAGCCGACCATGTTGGCCACGCAGGGTCAGCGGCCGGAAATCGATAATCAGACCTTTGTTCCCATTGAGAGCCACGGCATTAAGTCCATGTCGATAGGCTATCTGGTGGACGGCGGTGCGCCGCTAGTATGGCGTGGTCCGATGATAGGCAAAGCGATGCAGCAAATGCTGCACGAAACCCGTTGGGGTGAGCTCGATTATCTGGTCATTGATCTGCCGCCGGGTACGGGTGATATCCAGCTAACGCTCTGTCAGAAAATTCCAGTGAGCGGCGCTGTGATAGTGACCACACCGCAAGATTTGTCACTCATTGATGTGCGTCGCGCCTGTGAAATGTTTGCGAAGCTGAATGTCCCGATTTTAGGTGTCGTCGAAAACATGAGTCATTTTCATTGCCCTTCTTGCGGGCACGAAGCTAAAATTTTCGGCGAAGGTGGTGCGGCAAAATTAGCGGAAGAATTTGATCTTTCTGTGTTTGGCGCTATTCCGCTCGATGCAGCCATTCGCGAGCAAACCGATCATGGTTCACCGCCGGTTGTTCATGATCCGGAAGGTAGCATTGCGCTTCTCTTTCGTGATATCGCGCGTAAAGCGGCTGGCAAATTGTCACTGCAAGTGAAAGATTATTCATCGCGTTTCCCTAAAGTTGTTATTGAGCCTGATAAAAAAACGGAGTAGCACATGAGTATCAAGTCAGATAAATGGATTCGTAAAATGGCCGTTGAACACGGCATGATTTCACCGTTTGAACCGCGCCAGGCGCGTGAGAATGAGCATGGTCGCATTATTTCTTATGGCACGTCGAGTTATGGTTACGATATTCGCTGCTCTAACGAATTTAAAGTGTTTACCAATATCAATTCTGCGATTGTGGATCCCAAGCAATTTACGCCGCAAAGTTTTGTCGATGTGCATGCGGATGTTTGTATTATTCCCCCGAATTCATTTGTGTTAGCACGTAGCGTGGAATATTTAAAAATTCCCCGTAATGTGCTAGTCGTGTGTTTGGGTAAGTCCACTTATGCGCGCTGCGGTATCATTGTGAATGTCACGCCGCTTGAGCCGGAGTGGGAAGGTCATATCACGCTTGAATTTTCTAATACCACGCCGTTGCCAGCAAAAATATATGCGAATGAAGGTGTGGCGCAGCTGCTGTTTTTAGAATCGGATGAAGTGTGTGAAACATCGTATAAGGATCGCGGTGGAAAATATCAAGGGCAAAAAGGCGTGACATTGCCGATTACATAATTATCTCAATCACCCCTCGTCCTGTTCTGGATGAGGGGTCAATGTTATTTACTGGCCTGGTTTATTTGCGTTTTCATCGAGTGGGTTTTCGGTATACCCATAACTCTCTTTACTGCCATGTAGATCGAATTGCATCCCTCTGTTCCTGCTTGGATGAAATGCCCAGGCTAATAGTTGCTGACGTATCGGTTCATAATTAGGCGCGGCATCAACTGATTTTGTCTCCTTGGTATCCTCGATATTTTTGTTGAGTGAATATCGTGGTTTTAAGGTAGTGACTAGCTGCTTCTGTAATCGCTTGATTGTTTTTGCTAAGGGTGTTTTTTCCGCAAGCGCAGAGCTGGTTAATAATTTGTTTGGTAGCAGATCCAAGATAGTCTGATTGGATAGGCGATGATCCTGCAGCATTTTGATAAATCTCACTACATCAAATTTTTCATCATGCTTGCTGAGGTCCTCCAGAAAGCCGGATAGAATGTGGGTCTCGGATTTATCACTGATTATTTTATCGAGTAGCATGTCGATGATCTCGATGTCGTGCTTCATAAAAGCAATATGCAATGCCGTTTGTCCGCGTGTATTTTCTCTGATGCTAAGATTCACGCCATGTTTTAATAGCCAGGCGATTGCCTTCATGTTTCCTCTTTTAACGGCAATATGTAAGGCTGAGTCGCCGTTTGAGGGTTGTGTTTGATTGATGTCGATGTCCTGCGTTAAAAATACTTCCGCAACGTCTAAGTGACCGTGATAGATGGCCGCTAGGAAAGGAGGCAATTCTCCGCCTTTTAGTGTTTTAGTCGTATCGGCACCACAGATCAAAAGAAATTTAACTAATTCTACGTGATTTTTGCGAGCGGCAATGTGTAGCGGTGTAGCGTTTGAATATTTTAATTCGTAGTTAACGCAAGGATCTTTATTAAGAACTAATGCAGCGATTTCAACCCGATTAAATTCTGCCGCGATATGTAATGCACTCGCATTCTTGCTGGTATCAAGGCAGGCAGTCGGTGCGCCCGCATTTAGTAAAGCTCGTGCACAGGCGGTATTCCCTTTTATTATGGTGAGCTCCAGTGCTGTTGCATTCGAGCCTTGGATTCTGGCTTCTGTTTTTGCTCCGCGTGCTAATAATAATTCCGTTGTTTCGAAATGACCAAATTGCGCGGCAAAGTGAAGTGAAGTTTCGCCGGCGTCTGATGTTGCATTGACGTCAGCGCCTTTATCTAATAATAACGCGACGATGGTGTGACGGTTTAAGATGGAAGCGATATGCAACGGCGTATAAAGGGAGTCTTGAGATTGGCGGGTGACACAGGCCCCACGTTGGATAAGTAATTCTGCGACTTCAGTGCGGTCGTTTTTGATGGCAGTCCAGAGTGGCGTGCAGTCATTAATATTCGCCTTATCAATCGATGCCTTTTTGCCTAGCAGCAATTGGACAATAGACGTGTGGCCGTGAAAACAGGCGGTTAATAACGGTGTGTCCCCTTCAGGTGTGGCGCCATGAAAATCAGGATTCGCGCCTTTTTTAAGACAATCAAAGACGCCGGTAAAGTTTCCTGTATAGGCAAATTCATAAAGTGCAAAGTTGAGTAAGAAGTTCTGGCCTTCTTGGTCTGGCTTCATACTCGCAAGGGCAACGATGGCTTTCTCTCTGAGGTCTTCGATTGCATCGGCGATTCTTTCGGCTTTTGGGCGCTGAGCTGTACTGCCACGGTTATTCATGGTGATGGGTTCCCCGGTCATTTTGTGTGGTTTTATAATTATTTTATGAGGGGTATTGTATAGGTAGATCAATAAATGTTCAATCTGTTTGTTTGGGTGAAATAAAATCGCCCCATAAAGGGGCGATTAGGAAGGTGACGCAAGACAAGAATGAAAAGGGTTAGTCGTTTTCGCTTTCCATCTCTTCACGGGTCAGCGTTTCAATGGGGATATTGCGATTAGCATTCACCCGTTCACGCATCTCTTTCCCCGGTTTGAAATGAACCGCGTATTTGGGGTTTGTTACCAGCTTTTCGCCCGTCTTCGGGTTATGCGCCCGACGAGGTGGCCGGTAGTGCAGATTGAAGCTGCCAAACCCGCGTATTTCAATCCTGCCGCCATGACTGAGAATGTCGCTCATATGCTCGATGATGTGATTGACTGCCAAAGCAATGTCTTTCTCAGGTAGGTGAGGAAAGTTCTTGCTGAGTTCGCCGATTAGTTGTGATTTGATCAACATATCCGTTTCAGCAACCGCTGCCTCCATTGTTGATGGACCATTGTTCCAATATAACTCAATGGGTTAGATAGTCAAGAGGGGGGAATTACTAATGGTAAATTTGTGACCAGAACATTGTTAGTCGTTTCATCGATCAAGACTATTTTCTCATGCGGATAACGCTGATGGAAGTATTGGTACTCTTCCTTGCTCATGATCATGAATACCCGCTTATGGTTACGCCAGCGGATCCAAAATTCGGGGGAATCAATCATCCAGGTGCGGGTATCCTGGTGCGCCATGCCGAAGGTCAATTCGTTGCGCCAATTTAAAATGGTCACTCTTTGCTCAAGATAAAAAGGCAAATCTTGATAATATTGGTTGTAAGTAATGACCTCATCGCCCGGTTTGAGTAGCGATTTGAGTGTCGAGGCCAGCGGCAGGATGGTTCGAGTGTCCATAAAACGCGCAGCACCGAGGCCTGAAATCAGAAAAAGTGAAGTCGCGATCACCGTAATGCCAATGGCTAGACGAGGAGTGCGGCGAGATTTGACGGCGGCGATCAGTGTGCCGGCCATCAGGCAGGTCAGCCCAATGCGCAGGGCAAATGTCATGTCAGCGGGATTGCTGACGACGATAGATAGGTTCCAGAGCTGATAGCTGATGATGCCGCTTAATAGGATGAGGCCGGCAAAAGCCAGGCGTAAGCTTGTCGAGGCTGGGTGCTTCAACGCGATGGCGAGATAGCGTCCCGTCAGGATGGCAAGCGCAGGGAAGATCGGCAATAGATAGGGGATCAGTTTCGATTTGGAAAACGAGAAGAAAACAAAAACCAGTATGACCCAAATGATGAAAAATAATTCGACGGCATAAGTCTCACGATCTTGCCAGCGGCGCGGAAGGCTCGCGAGCAGGGTTTGGGGCAGGAAGGCAATCCAGGGAAAAAAGCCGGCAATCAAAACCGGAATAAAGAACCACACGGGTTGATAGTGGCCAATATCCATTGTGGCGTAGCGCAGGATATGCTGCTCGATGAAATAGAAGTGCATGAATTCCGGGTTGTAATGATTCACGATGAAGTGCCAGGGTGCGGCAATCACAAGGAAGATAATGAAAGCAGAGAAAATGGGAAGTCGTTTCAGGAGGCGCCACTCACCTAGTAAGGCGATCCAGGTCATCACAATGATGCCGGGGAAAACCATGCCTATTAAGCCCTTGGTCAGCACGGCAAGGGCGGCAGCGATCGCCGCAAGATAGAGGTAGCGTCGACAGGTGTTTTGATTGGTTGCACGGGTGGAGAGTATAAATCCGTAAAGACTGGTTGCGATGAATACGGTGACGGGTAGATCCAGGCTCACCATGTGGGCCATTACAAAATATAAGCAGCTGGTCGCGAGTACCAGGGCGGCGAAGATGCCGGCGGTCCGTCCAAATAGTTGGCGTGCGGTGGCATAGGTGAATAAACAGCCTAATACTGCGATGACGGCATTGATGCTGCGAACGGCGGTGATGCTGACCCCGAAGAGTTTAATGACCGCGGCACCCAGCCAATAAAATAAAACTGGTTTCTCGAAGTATTTAATACTGTTTAAATAGGGGGTGATGTAATCGCCGCGAGCCGCCATTTCACGGGCAATTTCGGCATATCGCCCTTCGTCTGGCACAAACAATGGTCTTGCGCCAAGCAGGATGAAAAATAATAGACCGAGAAACAGGGAAAGAAAGAGTAGGTCGCTGCCCCAGCCCTTCTGGGTGTCAATAGTTGGATTCTGGATGCCCTGCATAACGGTTACCGGCTGAATTGGAGGAGAAAATTTAGCATAATTGCTCGGTGAAGGCGATAAGATATCTGTATGCACCTGCCATTCTTAATATATAATAATAAGCTCTTGATGGCATGGTTAGTCCCAAATATGAACAAAATGATCGTCGCGGCATGGATAGCACTAGCGGTTGCATGGACCCCTGCGTGGGCAGTAAAAGTGACGACTCTCTACCAGATCGAAGTGCCGGTTGCCTCGCAGGCTTCAGATGCGCGTGCAGAAGCGATTCGCGAAGGATTTGAAAGTGTATTGATACGTCTCACGGGTGACCAGGGTATCGTCAATAACAAACAAATCAAGGCAAGCCTTAATCGCGCTGATTACTTTGTGCAGGAATATAGTTACTCCGCCCCTGATGTTTCCTCTGCCACTTACACCCTCAAAATCAAATATAGCGAACCCGATGTCAAACGCTTGATGCGCAAAACTGGGTTAAAGCAATGGAGCGCCATTCGGCCGCTGGTTTTGGTGTGGCTCGCCACCGTGAATGATCAGCATAAAGTCGATATTCTTGGTTTGGAAACTGAAAGTGTGATGCTGGAAAAATTCAAGCTACAGGGCCAGCGATATGGGCTGCCGCTAATTTTCCCGATGATGGATGTGACCGATCTCGATAAGGTATCACCTGACACGATTACATCCCTTGCGCTACCTGAATTACAGGGGGCATCGAAACGTTACGAGCCCGACGCATTACTGATTGGCACGATTGAACACGACCAGGGCAATTACGAAGGTCGCTGGAATCTGGTCATGAAAGACAAGACTTGGGATTGGACTACCTCAGGCAAAACGCCAGAACAGGCGATTGGCGAGGTGTTGGATCATGTCAGCCAAACATTGTCACAAGGCCGAGCTGTTGCAGAGGCGGTGCAAAGTAAAGCAACTGATGAGTGAGTGTGACGGTTAATGCAGCGATCAATTTCTAAAGTACTGACACAACTACCGCTTGGACTTTCTCTGAAAGATGATGCTTCTTTCGAAAATTTTTATCCCGGCACGAACACCGAAATCATTGAAGCTCTGAAAAAAGCCGCGAGTGGTCAGGGCGAAAAAATTATTTACCTCTGCGGGGCGCGTGGTCAGGGGTTGAGTCATTTGTTACAGGCAAGTTGTCATGAAGCGGCGCGACATAAAGTTTCAGCTGTCTATTTACCGATTGGCGAATTACTCAATGAAACACCTGAAATGCTGCACGGTCTTGAATCGCTCCGGCTGATTTGTGTTGATGACGTGCAATGTCTCGCAAAGTCACCTGCCTGGGAAGAGGCCGTTTTTCATCTCTTCAATCGTGTTTACGATGTCGGAGGCAGTATCATTTTTGCTGGCAATGATTTACCGAAATCATTGCCTTTACGTTTGCCAGATCTCATTTCGCGTTTATCGTGGGGGGTGACGTATCAACTCCATCCGCTGACGGATGCTGAAAAAATTACAGTGCTCATTCGTCGCGCTCAAGGTCGTGGTATCACTTTATCTGAAGAAGTGGGTAAATACTTATTGTCACATTGTCCGCGTCACATGACGACACTGTTCGCCGCACTCGATGCGTTAGATAAGGCATCGCTCGCCGCACAGCGTCGCTTAACTGTTCCATTTGTCAAAGAAGTCTTAGAAATTTTATAAGGGTGTGCTGATGTCAGTCATTAAAGAAATCAAAGCGCGTGAAATCCTTGATTCGCGCGGAAATCCAACGGTGGAAGCAGATGTTATTTTAGTAACCGGTGAAGTCGGTCGCGCAGCCGTGCCGTCGGGTGCGTCAACGGGTTCACGCGAAGCGGTTGAGCGGCGCGATAAGGATAATAAAAGATATTTAGGCAAAGGTGTGATGCAGGCGGTTAATTTTGTCTGCCAGGATTTAAATAAAGCTTTGCATGGTTTTGAGGTGACGCACCAACAGGAAATTGATGATTTACTGATTGCGCTGGATGGAACAGATAATAAAGAAAAATTCGGTGCGAATGCCTTGCTCGCGGTTTCCATGGCGTGTGCCAAAGCGGCTGCACTTTTGCGTCACGAGCCGCTCTTTCAATATCTTGGCCAGCACAACGAATATAGCTTGCCAGTTCCCATGATGAATATTATCAATGGGGGTGCGCATGCTGATAACAATATCGATTTTCAAGAATTCATGATTCTACCCGTCGGTGCGCCGTCATTCAGGGAGGCGCTACGTGCGGGTACCGAAGTTTTTCATCATTTGCGATCATTGTTGAAAGCAAAAAATTTCAATACGAATGTTGGTGATGAAGGTGGTTTTGCGCCTGACTTACCCGATCATGACACCGCTGTACAATTTATTCTGGAAGCGATACACAAAGCAGGCTACGCGTCAGGTAAAGATATTTGTCTTGGCTTTGATGTGGCTAGCACCGAATTTTTCAAAAATGGTCATTATCATCTTGCGGGTGAAAACCGTACGCTGACGGCTGACGAATTTATCGAATATCTTGCTCGCTTTGTTGAAACTTATCCCGTCATTAGTATTGAAGATGGATTGGCCGAAAATGATTGGGAAGGCTGGAAGAAATTAACGACTCGTCTGGGTAAAAACGTACAGTTAGTGGGTGATGATTTGTTCGTCACTAATACGCAAATTCTTGAGAAGGGTATTCAGGAAAAGATTGCGAATGCCATTTTAATCAAGCCTAACCAGATCGGCACTTTATCCGAAACACTCGCTGCGATTCAGATGGCCAAACATGCGAATTACGCGACGATTATTTCACATCGATCAGGCGAAACAGAAGATACCACGATCGCTGACATTGCCGTTGGAACCAACGCAGGTCAGATTAAAACAGGTTCATTGTGTCGTACGGATCGCGTCGCCAAATATAATCAATTGTTACGAATTGAAGAATTGCTTGGCAGAAACGGCCGCTATGCGGGCTGGGATGTTTTTTCACGCATTGACAAACAATTTCTTGCGCGAGTAGCTAGCTAATGTTTCGCCTGCGTAATGGTGTAATAGTGATGGTTATGCTGGGCGTGCTGTTTTTTCTCCAATATCGACTTTGGTTTGAAAACGGCGGGATACGCGATATGGCCAGGTTGAAAAAAATGCTTTCCGCGCAGGCAGTTGAAAATGATAAGCTCAAGAAAAGGAATGATGAATTATTGGTGCAAATCGAGCGAATCCAGAATAGCCAGGATGCCTCTGAAGCGAGAGCGCGCAGTGAGCTTGGCATGGTGAAGCAGGGTGAAATTTTCTATCAGGTGGTGAAGTAACATGGATAAAAACATGCGAATTTTAATCAGTAACGACGATGGTGTGCACGCACCGGGTCTTGCACATTTAGCCGAAGCGTTGAGCAAGATTGGCGATATTACTGTCGTGGCGCCGGATCGAAATCGTAGTGGCGTCAGTAATTCGCTGTCACTTGAACATCCCTTGCGTGTTATCACCACCGCTAATGGTTTTTTTAGTGTGAATGGCACGCCGACCGATTGTGTGCATGTTGCGGTGACGGGGTTATTGAAAGAAATGCCTGATATTGTCGTCTCAGGCATCAATGAGGGATCTAACCTCAGTGATGATGTCCTGTATTCCGGTACGGTTGCTGCCGCAACCGAGGGTCGCTTTTTAGGGTTGCCTTCCATCGCCATTTCGCTCGCTGGTCCGCGTTGTGAACATTATGATACGGCTGCTCATGTTGCGCGTACCCTCGTCGAACAACTACGCACTACGCCGCTTACGACAGATACCATCTTAAATGTTAACGTTCCAGATTTGCCTATTTCAGAAATCAAAGGCATTCAAGTGACGCGTCTTGGGACACGTCATATCGCTGAGCCAACTATCAAAGCGGTTGATCCTCGCGGCCGAAAAATTTACTGGATTGGTCCGCCGGGCTTGGAGCAAGATGCGGGTCCTGGTACTGACTTTTATGCTGTTAATAGCGGATATGTTTCGATTACACCGCTGCATGTGGATTTGACGCACTATAAAGTGCTCGATGAGTTATCCAGTTGGGTGCAATCCGTGCAAGTAGGAATAGTGTAGTGATGTCAGTCTTCAAGAAATTTACCCTGGTTGTTGTTTGCCTGTCTGTTATTTCTTGCGTGCCATCGGGTAATTTTGCGCCGGTCGCTGATGCTAGTGGTTATGAAGCCGTGCCGACTTCCGGTAGTTATCGTGTTGCGGCGGGGGATACGCTTTATTCCATTGCCTGGCGTTACGGGGCGGATTATCTCGCTCTTGCAAAGGCTAACAATATCTCCGCGCCATTTGCCATTCATACAGGACAGATTATTTATTTGCGCGGCAAACCATCCACTGTTGTTAGCACTGAAGTAGAACGGCCGATTGTGACGGTTCCCGCGCCACCCGCTGAGCGTCCTCAGCAAGTGGCCTCAGTCGAAAAAACCAAATCGACAGAACCCGTATCGCCGCGAACAATCAATGACACCAAAGAGCCAAATTATAATGTCAGTGCATGGGTGTGGCCGGCTCATGGTAAATTACTCGCGCTTTATTCCAGCAGAAACAAAGGGATCGATATTGGCGGCAGCCTGAATGCACCGGTTTACGCCTCGGCACCTGGTAAAGTTGTTTACGCGGGCAATGGCCTGCGGGGTTACGGTAATCTCATCATTCTAAAGCATAACAAACAGCTCTTATCAGCGTATGCCTATAATAAACGCTTGTTCGTCCGTGAAGGTGAGTGGGTGAAAAAAGGTCAGATTATTGCCGGTATGGGGCGCGCCCAGAGCGGAATTCCTAGTCTTCATTTTGAAATCCGCAAGGCTGGATTGCCCGTTAACCCTATGAATTTAATCAGTAAATAAAATCAGATGCATCTCTTTTGCCCCAAAGTTTGATATAATGAATCAATAGCCGGGGTTGCACATGAAAAAACGGAAAACGCCATCAAACGAGGAGGCTGATTCTTTGAATGAAAATTTAAAGGACGACGTTTTTACTGATGATGAAGAAGGCCTCGATGATGATGTCGAGCCCACTATAACGACCTCCAAAAAGTCGAAGAAGAAAAAGGGGCAATCGTTAAAACTGGATGATAAGGTGCCTGGCCTTTCATTCGATGAGGGCAGTGCTCCTGCCGTCAGCAAGCCATTGCCTGCGCATTCGAATGACCCTACCCACTTATATCTGAAGGAAATCGGCTTCTCACCTTTGCTGAGTGCAGAAGATGAAATCTATTACGGACGTCTCGCCAAAAAAGGTGATGAAAAAGCACGCCGTAAAATGATTGAAAGTAATTTGCGTCTCGTCGTGAAAATCGCGCGGCGTTATTATAATCGCGGTATGGAATTTTCTGATTTGATTGAAGAAGGTAATCTTGGTTTGCTGCGTGCTGTTGAAAAATTTGATCCTGAGCGTGGGTTTCGTTTTTCAACTTATGCAACCTGGTGGATTCGCCAGACGATTGAGCGTGCCATCATGAACCAAACGCGAACCATACGTTTGCCCATCCATGTGTTACGCGAATTAAATTTATGTCTATCCACCGCGCGTAAATTAATGCAGGAACAGGATCATGAGCCTACGTACGGCGAAATTGCCGAAGCGCTGGATAAATCCATAGAAGATGTAAAGTCGATGATGGATTTGAATGAAAAAGTGGTCTCGCTGGACATTCAGGTAGGAAATGAAGGCTCTCAGAGTAAACCATTGGTTGAAGCGATAGCGGATAGAACGACTATCGATCCTGAAGATGCTCTCTATACCGAGCGTTTCAATGAAGCGCTCGAGGCATGCTTGAATGAGTTAACTGAAAAGCAGCGTGAGGTGCTATGCCGCCGTTTTGGTCTTGCTGGCTATGAGCGTCAAACGCTTGAAGAAGTGGGTCTTGCGGTTGGTCTCACGCGTGAGCGTGTCAGACAAATTCAAATGAGTGCGTTGAAAGCACTGCGTGACATCCTGCGTAGAAATGGTATTGAGTGGGGCGAATAATCTGTTTTTTCAATCTCATCATCTTAGCGGCACCCGAAACGTTCATTTTCGGGTGCCGTTAATTCTTTTACATTTGACGGTTGCGCTAGGCTATTTCAAATGTCGTACTCAGCTTTTTTTCAACCGGAAGATTTTTCAGTTTCACATAAACCGGTAAACCATTTAGATACGGTGGGTAATCTTCACCCTGAATGAGCGGTGAGAGGTACTCACGACATTTATCAGTGATACCAAAGCCATCAGGTGTAATAAAATCACGCGGCATTTTCCATTCTACGTTAGCCACTTTCGCCAGCTCGGCTTCACCAATAGACCAGTGGTAGGGGTGGCTACTGTCACGGACAATAATTGGCATGACGGCATTTTTTCCTGCCAGTGCGAATTCAACCGCAGCCTTGCCCATGGCATAAGCCTGGTCGACATCGGTCTTCGAAGAGATGTGGCGTGCGGAGCGTTGCAGGTAGTCGGCGAGTGCCCAATGGTATTTGTACCCGAGGTTTTCCTTAATGGTTTTCGCTATAACAGGCGCGACACCGCCGAGTTGCTTATGACCGAAGGCATCGACGAGACCAGAGTCTGAAATAAATGTGCCGTCGAGATTTTTGACACCTTCCGAAACAACGATGGAGCAGTGGTCGAATTTCTTGACGCACTCTTGCACGCGCTTTAGGAAAGTCTCGGTATTTAATGGGATTTCTGGAAATAAAATGATATGTGGTGAGTCGCCTTCATGCTCTGCGGCGAGCCCGCCTGCTGCGGCAATCCATCCCGCATGACGCCCCATGACTTCCATGATGAATACTTTAGTAGAGGTGAGTGACATCGATGCAACGTCCATACCAGCCTCGCGAATCGAGACAGCAACGTATTTGGCGACTGATCCAAAACCCGGGGAGTTATCGGTGAATGGCAGGTCGTTATCAATGGTTTTCGGTATACCGATACAGGTGATGGGGTAACCCAGTTCTTTGCTGATGGTTGAAACTTTATGGGCGGTATCTTGTGAGTCGCCACCGCCGTTATAAAAAAAGTAGCGAATGTTATGTGCAGTGAAGACTTCGACGAGTCTTTCATATTGTTTACGATGTTTTTCAATCGCGCCCAGTTTATGGCGACAGGATCCAAAAGCTCCTGCAGGCGTATGGCGCAGCGCTGCGATATCGGCATCAGACTCGAGCGAGGTATCAATCAAATCTTCTGTCAGCGCGCCGATGATGCCGTTACGGGCAGCGTATACCTTACCAATCTTATCGGTGTGTTGGCGGGCTGTCTGGATGACGCCGCAGGCTGAAGCATTAATCACTGAGGTTACGCCGCCAGATTGCGCGTATAAGGCGTTGAATTTTTCCATGGTAAGTTTTCCCGTTCAAAAGTTCGAATCGGGTAAAAGTAACCTTTATTCAGTCATTTTTCAAAGGAAAAAAAACCGTGCTGGGTGGGAGGACTCAGCACGGTGAAGCTCTAGCAAACTCGAGGAGATATCGTCATGGCGGATCTTATTATGATAGCTTTTCAATCTGGTTGATGTTTTTGATCACAGCAAGTTGTTCGATGTTTTTGAAAAACAAGGAACGTTGTAATTCAGAGATTTGTTGAGCGCTGGCCAGTATAAAGCTGGAACCTAGCTTGTTAGCGAGGCGCAACACTTCTGTGCGGATTTTGCCAGAAATGAGCCATTGGTCATTCTTTGCAATGCCTAAGTGTTTGCCGACGGCCGTTAAAGAGTTCTTGGCTTCGTCGTAGTATTTTTCGATCAACATGCCCATGGAAGGGATATTGAAGTAGCTGGTTGGGAGGTTCGGGATCACATGAACAAGGCTTAGCTTGATGTCCATGTTCTGAGCGTATTCTGCGCTAATCGCGTTGCGAATTTGTGTCACTTCTTCATCAGTGATCGCATTTGTTACTATTAATACCTGTTTTCTTTTATCCATGACCTTATTCTCCTAAATCGCTTTCTAATTCGTTTCTTGATGAGGGATTGTTATCATCTCATCAACCAAAGCGAATAAAAATTGGGAGAAAACCATAGGGGTTTACTTGAATGCCCGTACTGAAATCAGGGTAAGTACCCTCGGGAAACTACTAATTTGATTTAGAATAATACATAGCCGCCGGCTATGTATTATTCTTCCTCAACAACTTCTTCTTCAATGGTATTGGTCAAAACTAGTTTTACTAATTCAGGCACAGATTTCACGCCCATCTTTTTCATTACCGAAGCGCGATGTGCTTCGACGGTTTTTAAAGAGATGTTGAGCTCAGCCGAAACGACCTTATTAGGCTTGCCAGCGACGATGCCTTGCAGGACTTGAATCTCGCGTGGCGAAAGTAACGCAAATTTTGCGCGTGCCTGTGCGCATTCCTGGCGTTTTTCACGGTTTGCTTTATCGATACGCAAGGCTTTGTTGATGCTTTCCAGTAAAACCTGATCGTTAAACGGTTTGGTCAGAAAGTCGATGGCACCCGCTTTCATGACGCGTACAGCAAGCGGCACGTCACCATGACCACTGATAAAAATAATAGGCAGGGTCGGTAAGCCTTGCTCATTTAATTTGGATTGCAGTTCAGGGCCACTCATGCCGGGCATGCGAACATCCAGTAAAAGGCAGCCGTGTTGCTGGGGATCGTATTGATCGAGAAACTCTTGTGCGCGGACGAACGTTTTAACCTTCAAGCCTATCGATTCTATGATCCATGATAGTGACTCCACCATCGCCTGATCATCATCAATGATATACACAATCGGTTCTAAAATTGACATTCGTCATTACTCCTTCTAGATCGCCATAGGTAAGGTGAATCTAATCCAGCTATTCGAAAGTGGTGTCTTTGGGTTAATCGTGAATTGTCCGCCGTGCGCTTCAATAATCGAGCGACAAATCGCGAGTCCCATTCCGCGTCCATGCGCTTTAGTTGTGAAGAAAGGCATGAAGACTTTGTATATAAGGTCTTTCGGGAATCCAGGGCCGGTATCGCGAAGCGTAATTTCAATCGTGTCAGGCGTAGAAGTTGACTGAATAGAAATGCGTTTCTCTTTTGCGCGCACTTCATGCATGGCTTCAATCGCGTTCTGAATTAAGTTGAGAATAACCTGCTGGATCTGGATTTTATCGATGAAGATAAAAGGGATGTTTTTGTCAAAATCAAAATCGATTTTTGTCTTGGAATTAGTCAGTTCGTGCTTCATTAAACCTACGGTTTCGCGAACAAGATTATTCATCTTGCATGGCGTTTTAACCAGTTGTCCTTTGCAAAAGAAGTTTTTGAGGCGCTGAATGATTTCACCGGCGCGTTCAGCTTGTGCCACGGCTTTCTCCATGACGGAGCGGAGTTGATCGCGATCGTGGTCGCTGTTATCAAGATGGCGCACGCAGCCGCGTGTGTAGTTGACAATGGCAGATAAGGGCTGGCTGATTTCATGTGCCATGCCGGAGGCCATTTCTTCCATGGAACTTAAGCGGAAAACATGCGCTAATTGCTGGCCGCGTAAGCGAGCCTTCTTATCAAGCACGCGATCAGTGACATCGCGTGAGGCTAATTGAATTTCTTTAATATGACGATTATTTTCATCGGTGATCAAGCGGATGTTGCTTTCAAACCAGCGGAATTCTCCGCCGTGACGTTTCACACGATAGAGAATGGGTTTAATTAACGGTAAATCGCGGCGGCGCGTAAAGGCTTTTTTGATTTTAACGTGATCGTCGTGATGAATGATCTTATAAATATTCGTACCGATAAGGGTTTCCGGATCATAACCGAGCGCCGGTTGACTGGCGGGCGAAACATATAGATAGGTGCCGTCGGGCGTGTGGCGTGAAATGATATCGGTCGCGTTCTCAACGAGTAAATGAAAGCGTAACTCGCTTTCACGCAAGCGGCGTTCCGCTTGTTCAAGTTGGCCGGCCATTTCAATTAACATTCTGTTTGAGCTTGCTAGCGCCGCATACGTATCTTGTAGTTGATCGGCCAGTTTGTTTTGTGAGTTTTGCAGGCTGGTTTCAATGTGGCGGTAAGGGGTAATATTTTGGTGAATTAATAAGGTCAGCGGCTTGTTGTCGCTATTGTGCGGCAATGGGCAAAGGAGTGTTTTACAATAGCCTTTCATACCATTTTTACGAATGAAGGCGGTGTCTTCTTGCCAGCGTTTCTGATTGGAATGCATTTCCTGAATCAGTTTGGGGAAGGGGTAGTTGCGGTCGTAGATGAGGTTAATGGAGCGTCCGAGCACTTCCTTCTTTGAATAACCGAATAAGGTGGCCGAGCCTGCATTCCAGTTAACAATCCGACCGGCCTTGTCTAGCAAGACAGCGCTGTCAGCAATTGTTTCAAAGAGCCCCTGGTTTTCCATCCTAGCAATTCCTTTGCGGGATTTTACAAATTACATAATAATAGCACAACATATGGGTATTGTTGCACCTATTTAGTACATGACCAAACTAACCTATTTTTGAGGGCGGAATGAAGATTCATATTTTAGGAATTTGCGGAACTTTTATGAGTGGTGTTGCCATCATTGCACGCCAGAGCGGCTATGAAGTCACGGGCTCAGATATGAATGTCTATCCTCCAATGAGCATTCAACTTGAACAGCAAGGTATTGAATTAATGGAAGGATATGACCCTCGGCATATCGATGATTCCGTTGATTGCGTGATTGTTGGTAACGTGATTAAGCGTGGTAATCCGGCGATGGAGTACGTCTTGGATAAAGGCATTCCCTACGCATCCGGTCCTGAGTGGCTTGCTAAAAACATTCTGCAAAACCGTTGGGTGTTGGCGGTGTCGGGTACGCATGGTAAGACAACCACGACGAGTATCCTGACCTGGGTATTGCAACATGCAGGTTCAGAGCCCGGCTTTCTGGTGGGCGGTGTGCCAGAAAATTTTGGCGTTTCAGCGCGAGTGGGGCAGGCCCCGTATTTTGTGATTGAAGCGGACGAATATGACAGCGCATTCTTTGATAAGCGATCCAAGTTCATCCATTATCATCCAAAGACCCTCATTCTGAATAACCTTGAGTTTGATCACGCGGATATATTTCCCGATCTGGATGCCATCAAGCTCCAATTTCAGTATTTGTTACGCACCGTGCCGGGTAATGGTTTGGTCGTGCATCATGCGCCAGATACGAATATTAAAGATGTTCTGGCTAGGGGCTGTTGGACGCCGGTTGTCGCTTTTGGAAGTAGGCATTCTTCATGGCGTGCGGAGTTGCTGCAGGCAGACGGAAGCGAATTTGAATTGTTTCATGATGGTAAATCCGTGGGCAGGGTGCAGTGGGCTTTGTTAGGAAGTCATAATGTTGATAATGCTCTAGCAGCGATTGCGGCGGCACATCATGCGGGAGTGAGACCTGAGCAGGCTCTTGAAGCGTTGGCTGCATTCAGGAATGTCAAACGTCGTCTGGAGATAAAGGGATCGGTCAAGAATATTTTGGTTTACGATGATTTTGCTCATCATCCTACGGCGATCGCTACAACCCTTGCAGGCTTACGCGCGAAAATTGGCAAGGCGCGCTTAATCGCTGTGCTTGAGTTTGGCTCTTACACCATGCGCTCAGGTGTGCATAAAGAAAAGATGGAAGAATCCTTGCGCGATGCGGATATGGTGGTTTGTAAATCCACAGAGCAGGATTGGGGTTTGAAAAAGATACTGGCCTCGTTTAAACAGCCGACGGAAGTTTATCAAGATGTCGATCACCTCATTAATGGGCTGGCGCCTCAATTGCAGGCTGGCGATCATGTCGTCATTATGAGTAATTCAGGTTTTGGTGGTATTCATGACAAGCTTCTCGCACTATTAGGAACACTATGACAACGACAATCACACGCAAGATTTTTATCTCAAGCAAAACGGCGTATGTGCTTGAGCAATCCGATCCCATTAATATGAAGTTTGTCTGGTCGTATGAAATTACGATTGAAAACCAGACAAATGAAATCATTCAATTATTGAATCGACATTGGACTATCACCGATACAACGGGTCGCGTAGAAGAAGTGCGCGGAACGGGTGTGGTTGGATTGCAGCCTTTAATCAAGCCTGGTCGGCGATTTAATTACACCAGTTTTTGTCAGTTGGCCACGCCGCAGGGAACCATGGAAGGTGTTTATGAAATGCAAAATATAGATGAGGTACATTTTGATGTGGATGTGCCGAAATTTATTTTAAGTGCGCCATCCTCCATCACGAGGGCTTTTAGTTCCAAGCTGCATTAAATATATCGCAGATTTGAATGGCTGCGCTTGTGTGAAATAAATTTATAGTAGAATGACGTTGATATCGCGTGCATCTGATCTGCCGTAATCATCGACAACCCGCACCACAAAATGTCCGGGCGTTGCGTGCCAAAGCAATGGTTTATCACGCGAGGTTTTTCCAACGAAGTTTTCGTTGATGAACCAATAGACATTCTTGACATCCGCGTCAACGACGGTGGTCAAGGGTAGGAGTGTATGATTGTCGGTAGCGATGCGCGCAACATATCTCACTTCCGTTTGTGGAGAGATGATTTGCGGTGACAGGCCTTCACTATTTTGAGTTTGTAAGCGGCAGTTGGCATTAAACTCCGGTGGTGAGCGATGCTGCATCCCGGCGCGCTTGTAAATAGCGAGAATATCCGATGACCAGAACTCAAAAACTTCAAAACGGGTGTACTGATTAAATTCGCAAGCTCTGAATCCTGTGCGGCTATCAATAGCAATTTCACGGTGAATAGTGTCAACTTTAATCGGTGATTTTCCTGGGATGAACCAAACTTTTTCTTTATCTTGGCAGTTGCGATTAGGTAGCATGCCAGAGGCTTTGCATACCTCAACTTTGGTAAGGTTCAAATGATTAGAAAAGTTGGTCGTGGCCAGTGATTTTTTTTGCAAGTTAAGCATCGACGAAATTTCAAAAAACAACGGTGCGGCAGTTTCCTTGCCGATAAACGCCTGATTGCTTTCATTGTTAAAATTACCGATCCACACCGCGAGCACATACGGACCCACTGTTCCGATAGTCCATGCATCGCGATAGCCTGAGGAGGTTCCGGTTTTCCACGCAATCGGTAAATCATCTGCGTGTGTCGATGAAAATGCGCCCGCTGGACGCGAAGTTTCTTTTAACATTTCAGTGACGAGAAAGCTGGCCTCAGGGCTGAAGAGGCGTTTACCCGCAACAGTCATTTGATTTTTTGTAAATTTGAGCGGATGCCACCATCCCTGATTGGCAAGTGCCGCATAGAGTTCTACCATTTCTTGCATGCTGACTTCAGTGCCGCCTAATACTAAGGCTAATCCATAATATGATTCGGGCTTCAAATGAGTAATGCCCGCTTGCTGTAGAAATTCATAGAGTGTTGGGTGTTTGAGTTGCTCGGCCAGCGCGACGGCAGGAATGTTGCGGCTCAGGGTGAGTGCATCTTTTGCTTTAATGGGCCCGGCAAAATCATTGTCGAAGTTTTCGGGATTATAATGGCCGAAGCTGTGTGGGACATCTTTTAAAACAGTATTGGGATGAATGAGGCCTTGGTCGATGGCGAGCGCATAAATGAAAGGTTTAAGCGCTGATCCCGGCGAGCGTTTCGTTTTAGTGCCGTTAATCTGTCCCTGGATGGCGGTGTTGTAAAAGTTCGCCGAACCTAATAAAACTTTTGTTTCCATGTTGCGGGTATCGACCAGCATGATAGCGGTATTATTAATGCCGAGCGCAGATTTTCGAGCGAGATAGTGTTTAGCAAGCTGTTCAATGGATTGCTGTAGTTTAAGGTCTAATGTGGTGACGATTTGTTTATCGGTGTCAGTCACTGCCAATAATTCATTGACTAAGTGCGGTGCCAGAAAGGGTGATTGATGGATACTCCGCATGGCAAGCGGCAAGTTGAAAAGCGGGTGTTTATCAGCATCGGCCGGATGCAAGGTCAGCCAGCGATCATAGAGATGATTGCGGGCCAGTTTTAATATCTCGTTGCTGGGTAAGCGCTTGGATGGGTTTTGTGGAATGACGGCGAGTGTCATGGCTTCGGGTAAGCTTAATGCTGAAGCGGGTTTGCTGAAATAGATTAAGCTGGCCGCTCCAACTCCCTCAATGTTATTCCCGTAAGGTGCGAGGTTTAGGTAGGCTTCGAGAATTTGATCTTTGCTGTAGTGCGCTTCAAGTTGTAAGGCGCGGATAATCTGCAAAATTTTTCCTGAAAATGTTTTGGAGTGAATCCCATAACGCATGCGCGCGACTTGCATCGTGATGGTCGATGCGCCGATACGTCTTGAATGAATAAAGTAGGTTTGTAAGCTTGCGCGGATTAACGAAACAGGGTTGATGCCGGGATGCCAATGAAAATATTGATCTTCTTCGAGTAAGCTGGCGTTAGCTAGATCTTTCGTGATGTCGGAGAGCGGTGTATATAACCGATATTGTTCGTCGTGACTGAGCGTGAGTCGTAGGAGTTGATGATGGCTATCGTAGACTGCACGCGAAAAACTGATGCCCAATAATAGTGGCGGTGCTGGCCACAAATATATTATTCCCGCCATGCTGACAAGGCAGAAAACTAGGGTTATGCTGAGCCACTTTGTAATGCGTTTCATCATTTTTTATGGGGTCATACGGTCGTCGTTTAGTCGCCATATGACATCTAAATTGATTTCAGGTCAAGCGGGGAGTGTGGGATGAAGAAAGTGTTTTCAGCAATTGTGCTTTTTATCAGTGCGTTGGTTGGTTTCTTTGTCGGTAAAATTTCCTGGACGACACCGTCCTGGCTTGATTATTTTCGGCAAAAGACCGCGGCACAATCAAACGCCTTCAAGGCGGCGGGCGTGGCGGGGGTACTGTTGGTTTCCCTTCTTTTCTATGGCTATCACTGGTATCACTCCCGCCCTCATCCCGATCAAATCATTGCAAAAATCATCGCTCCTAAAATTACTCCGAATGAAAAAGATTTCATTCCTGATGTGTTAACGATTAATTTCGGCGTCATCGAAAATGAAGAATTTGTTGGGCGCTCGGCGGCGCCCCTTGATCTGGTTGGGAAGGAGGTCACGGACGGTATTTCCCTCACGCCAGCTATGGCGGGTGTCTGGTTCTGGCAGAGCGATAATCAACTTGTCTTTACGCCGGCAAGTGATTGGCCTGCAGGTCAGACGTATACGGTCCACTTCGAAAAACAATTTTTTGCTAAACATTTGAAAATGGCAGGCTGGGATTATACTTTTTCGACTGTGCCATTTTCTGCAAAAATTAATAAATATAAATTTTACATGGACCCGGTCAATCCTCGCATCAGGCAAGCCGTCGCTGAGATAGATTTTAATTATCCGGTGGATACCCGTACGTTCGAAAATCAACCCTCATTTCGCTGGCAAGCTTTGAAATCTACCGATTTTGGCGCGAGCAGTGAGCGTTACAAATACTCGATCAAATATGATGAAAATAAACGTGTCGCGTATGTGACGACGGATAATATTACGCTGCCCAACGTTGAGCGCTATTTAACGTTGACACTGGGTGAAGGTATCAAGGCGCAAAACGGCGCATCGAAAACGCATGCGATTGAAGAGGCCAAAGTGTTAGTGCCTGATGCGGCTAGTATTTTCAAAGTTAACCAAGTCATCACATCTATTATTCGCAATCCGCAAGATAGGCCTGAACAAGTTCTCAATATTGAGACGACACTCGGTGTCACTCAGGCTGATCTCGATAAATCATTACATGTGTATTTATTGCCGCAAGACTATCCCGCCACGATGGCAGAAGAAGCAAAGCTTAATTATGAGTGGAAAAATCCAGGTGAGGTCACGCCCGCGATATTGGCGCTGGCAAAACCATTAAGTCTGAATGCTATTCCTGCTGATCACGACTATTCAGCATTACATAGTTTCAAGTATTCAACGTCTACGCCATCCTATCTCTATGTCACCATTGATAAAGGCTTGCATGGCTTTGGTGATTACGAATTAGCAAATGGCTACGCAGCCGTTCTGAAAGTGCCAGAATATCCACGTGAAATATCGTTCCTCCATAAAGGCGCGCTGCTGGCGCTCGGCACAGAAGAAAAAGTATCCGTCATGGTGCGTGGCTTGGCAGCCGTGAAATTCGACATCGCACGTATTCTGCCTGATGACGTGAATCATTTAATTACTCAAACCAGTGGTGATTTCAGTAACCCCGTTTTTGAAAGCTATCTTTTTACGCAAGATAACATTAGCCAGATCAATAGCGTCATTCAGCAATTTGATGCGAGCGATCAGGCTAAACAGCAATATACAGCGTTAGATCTTGGCCAATATCTGAATGCAAAAAATAATCCTGCGGGACGCTTGGGCTTATTTATATTGAATGCCGAAGCCTGGGATGCGAAGAACAACTTGCCGCTCGATATCAAAACCAAGCGTCTGATCTTGGTGACTGATTTAGGGTTGCTAACGAAAGATAATCGCGATGGTACGCATGATGTCTTCGTGCAATCCATCACGAAAGGTTCACCTGTTGCCAATGTTGCCGTGTCGATTATTGGAAAAAATGGCTTGCCATTATTCACTCGCACGACGGATGCATCAGGTCGCGCAAGCTTTCCATCTTTGAACGACTTCATCAATGAACGTGAGCCAACGGTCTATATTGCACGTAATAGTAATGATATTTCTTTTATTCCCTTTAATCGATCAGATCGCAAATTAAATTTCTCTCGATTTGATATTGGAGGCGTTAGTTCGCCCGATCAAGATCAGGCAGCGTTAACGGCCTATCTCTTCTCGGATCGTGGCATCTATCGTCCAGGCGATGTGGCACACGTTGGTATGGTGGTCAAGCAGCCATTTGTCATGCCGCAGCCCGCAGGTTTACCACTTGAGGCGACTATCATCGATTCGCGTGGCAACACGGTGGCCGATGAAAAAGTGACCTTGACCGATAGTGGCTATCTTACGATGGATTATCAGACATCGTCCGTTTCACCGACGGGTCAGTATTACGTGAATCTTTTTATTGTGAAGGATAAGCATGCCAGCAGCCTGATTGGTTCTACTACTTTAAATGTTCAAGAATTTCTTCCAGACAGATTGCGTATAAGCGCGAGCCTCTCGTCACCCAAATCAAAGGGCTGGATGACGCCTGTAGATTTGAGTGAGAATGTTAATCTGCGTAATCTCTACGGAGCGCCGGCTCAGAATCATCGCATCACAGGTAAAATCATTTTAACGCCGAAGCCAGTCTCATTTCCTGAATTTTCCGATTACATTTTTCTTGATCCACTTTTAAATCCAAAGTCGCCACCTAAAGTGTTCACGGATAATTTAGCGGAAACCAAAACAGATTCGAATGGTGATGCTAAATTTAATCTAAAGCTGGATCGTTTCGAAAAGGCGACCTATCAATTAACGGTTTTCACTGAAGGATTTGAGGCAGAAGGTGGTCGCAGTGTTGCGACTCAGAATTCAGCTTTAGTCAGTCCGTTGGAATATCTTGTTGGTTATAAAGCTGATGGTGATCTCGCTTATATCAAGCAAGGTGAAACACGTAAAATCTATTTCATCTCTGTGAATCCAGCATTGCAGCAATTGCCGCTCAATCATTTGAAATTACAGTTATTTAATCTACGTCCCGTGACAACGCTAGTGAAGAAGGATGATGGTACGTATGAGTATCAATCCATTACTCAAACATCGCAGCTTGCGAGTAATCCATTCGCTATCAGTCAGCAAGGTTCTGAATATACGCTTCCTTCCGAGACGGTAGGGGATTATCTAGTTGTTGTGACCGATCAGAATGATAATGATCTTGCCCGTTTTAAATATAGTATTGTGGGCGCTAGTCAGCAACCGTTACCGAAAAATGCTGAGTTAAATGTTAAGTTAAGTAAATCACAGTTTACCCCTGGTGAAGAAATAGAAATGCAAGTCACGGCGCCTTATACGGGTGCCGGTCTTATCACGATTGAGCGCGATAAGGTCTATGCTTCGCAATGGTTCACCGCGACAACCACAAGCTCGATGCAAAAAATTCGTATCCCTGCTGATTTTCAAGGTAATGGCTATGTGAATATTGCGTTTGTACGCGATTTAAATTCGCCTGAAATTTATATGAGCCCACTCAGTTATAGTATTGCGCCTTTCAGTGTGACGCATGAAAATCATGAAGTGCTCGTCGAGCTCAAAACGCCGCCAATGGTGAGACCGGGTGAGGCGCTGCCGATTACTTATAAAACCAATAAGCCAGGTAAGATTATTGTCTACGCCGTTGATGAAGGTATTCTTCAAGTTTCGCGGTATAGCTCACCTGATCCGTTGCAATATTTTTTCCAAAAGCGTTCTCTTGAAGTCTCTACCTCACAAATTGTCGATCAGATATTGCCAAAGTTTATAGCTGATCGTGAATTGTCAGCAGTCGGTGGTGATGAGGGTTCGGCTCTGCTTAATAAGAATCTGAATCCCTTTAAACGTAAAACGGATGCGCCAGTGGTGTTCTGGTCGGGCATCATCGATACGGATAACAGCGAACATCAGTTGTCTTATCAAGTTCCCGATTACTTCAATGGCTCGATCCGTGTGATGGCAGTGGCTGTGGCGACTGATGCAGTGGGTGCGGCATCTTCATCATCCGAGGTCCGCGGCCAATTTGTGATTAACCCGAATGTTCCTACCTTTGTTGCACCGGGTGACGAATTTTCAGTGACCGCAAGTGTTGCTAACAATGTAGAGCATTCTGGTGAACAGGCTCTGGTGACAGTTGAGATGCAGGCTTCTCCGCAGTTAACGATAAAGGGTGATGCCAAACAAAAGCTTATCATTCCAGAGGGGCAGGAGCGAAGTGTGACATTCAACGTGAAAGCGAATGCATCTCTGGGTGCGGCTGATCTCGGCTTCTCGGCTTCGCTGGACGATAAAACCAGTAAAATAGCTTCGGCGATCAGTGTACGTCCTGCTTCACCATACGCGACCAGTCTTAGCAGTGGCGTCGCTAAAGATGCCTTGAAATCATTGAAGCTGGATCGCGTCCTTTATCCTGAATTTCGTCGCGTGAGTGCTGCAGTCTCGACTAGTCCCTTGATTTTAATGACGGGCATTCAGCGCTATCTGGACGACTATCCGTATGGTTGTGTCGAGCAGCTCGTCAGCAAAGCTTTCCCTTGGCTTGCGATGTCTAGTCAGTCATGGTTCAACGCGGATGCACAAGGTTTGCAGGATAAAATTCAGCGAACCATACAGATGCTTGGTCAGCGACAAACTTCTAGTGGCAGCTTTAGTTACTGGCCTGAAGTGGATCTCACGGCTAACAATGAGTTTGCTTCCATATACGCGATGCATTTCCTGACAGAAGCTAAGCTTCAGGGCTTTCATGTTTCCTCAGATGTGTATTCTGCAGGGATAGGCTGGCTTAAAGATTTTGTGACGCAGGATTTCTCTACGCTAGATCAAGCACGTGAGAAGGCTTACGCAATCTATATCCTGACACGCAATGAAATTGTTACGACAAATTATTTAACGAATTTGCAACTGTCATTAGCGCAGCACAAAGATTTTGACTGGCAGCATGATATCACCAGCGTCTATATCGCAGCGACGTATCAGCTGCTGCAAAGCCATGCCGATGCTGAAAAAATCATTGCTTATTATCAACCGCAGACAAAAAAATCAGAAAGTACTTATGATTTCGACAATACGGATATTGCCAACGCGCAATATCTTTATTTAATCGCGCGTCACTTTCCTGAGCGTCTGCAGAAGCTAGATTCTGGCTTGTTGTTTTCGGTGGTAGATGCATTAAATAATCAAACCATGAATACGCTCTTGTCTGGTTATACGAGTCTTGCGCTCACCGCGTTTAATCAAGGTGCTGTCGCTCGGTCGGGTGATCAGTTGTCCGTGAGTGAGACATTGAAAGATGGTAAAGAAAATGCATTGTCAGCATCGAATGTTGTCTATCAGAAAGTGAATATTGATCCGTTGGCAACAAGTGTGAACTTTAAAAATCCAGGCAAAAATAGCTACTTTTATCAGTTAGTGCAAGCTGGCTTTGATAGCGTTTTACCCGCATCTGCCAGCAGTCATGGTATTGAGGTGATTCGTGAGTTTACCAATGCAGATAATCAATCACTAGGCAGTGTTAAGTTGGGTGATGAAATTGTTGTGCACATTCGCGCGCGTTCCACCGACGGTAAAGCTTATGCGAATGTTTCAATTGTGGATCTCTTGCCGGGTGGTTTTGAGGTAGTGCGATCTTCTGTCGCGAATCAAAATATGGATTACGTCGATGTACGCGAAGATCGCGTGATCTTCTTTGGTTACGTAGATGCAACATCACATGAACTTGTCTATCACATTAAGGCAACCAATGCCGGCAAATTTATTGTTCCGCCGATCTTTGCTGCGTCAATGTATAACCCAGCGATTTATTCAAGCGGCCACTCTGCGGATATAAAAGTGAATACTGATGAGTGATGCTGTTTGTTGAATGTCACTTAAACTTTTACACATAGAGGGATGTCATCTTCCAAGAAGGTGTGCCTCCCTCTATGTTGCCACTTTGGCAATATTGACGATTGAAAAGTCCTGTATTCTTTGATACGTTCACCCCTCATTTATCCATATCAAAGCCTATTGTACCGTGGCTTTCGCTAAAATAATTATTATAAAAGGTTAATAGTAATGAGAATTGATAAACTGCAAGCTGAAGTTATCCGTATTATTTTTAGCATCAATCGTCCGAATTATCATTATCAATGGGTAAGCGATGCTGACGGCAAGTGGTCTATCACTGCTCAGCAACGTGTTCATCCCAAGATCACGGATCCGAATGTGAGGGTGTTTTTCCCATTGGGCAAAAATACCCTGCAAGTGCTTCAGGGGTTGCAAGTTGCTTTGCCAATCTTCGGTATAGCGCTGAAGGATGTTGACCTGTCGCTTCATATCAATGACCGTAAATTTAACGTTAAGACAGAGTGGCGTGAACTAAGCGAGTTACTTTTGGGTGTCGCTTATAATGCCGAAATTCTCATTACCCTCCAAGTTTCAGATAATGTTTTCCGTTCGCATATTCAACCTTTTATGCCATCACCACACAAAGATCGTCTGAGTAATCCGCAAAAATTGACGCTCGAGGAAACATGGGAGCAAGTTGCTGAACGTCTTCGTCCGACGGCTGCCCCTGTTGAGTCTGCGCCATCGACGTACTCCTTGGCCTACTGCGCCCGTTTAGGAATTAAAAACATTTTACTAGGAGATTGGAAGCGTGTTGACGCCAATACTACCATGGACCATGTAACGAATTCAGTCATGGACCGTTCCAGTAAAGTGTTGCGTAGCGTGTATGTTTTTCCTGACGACATCAATCTTGCTGATATTCAATGCGCTATCACTGTGCTCGTTCGTGTGCTGAATGATTTTAATCTTGCGGATTATTTCAAGAAATATGGTGAATTTACACTTAATAACGGCAGAGAAATGCTAAATCTGTTTGCGGTGACTCATGCGGAGTTATATCGTGTTCTTGGGCAAACCAGTCAGTCTACTAAAGCGAAAGTAACGCTTAGTCTTCCAGAAAAATACTACCTAAAATTGATTGCGCCTCTGTCTTCTCTAGAATTGCCAGCAGAAGATGCGGCTAATTTTCTGGCCGATCTCGTCGCGATGAATAAAGAGTTTGTAGCAAAAAGATTATTCGCTGGATTCGGTTTCACGGCTATTCAAGCGACTTGGTATGATTCGGATGAAGAGGAAGATCGTCAGCATGATGATCATCAAGCAGTGGTCATTGACTTAAGAACAACAAATGACTGTAAGCGCTTTGAATCCTGGACATTCGATCAAATTGAGCATGATCGTCAGGAAGCAGAAAAGAAGGCTGCTGAGCTTGCATCTCTTGAGCAACAAGCAAAAACTCGTGCGTCGGCGATGGCTGTCATTAAAAGGGAGCAGGCCGCACGGCTTGCGAGCCAGCCTCTAAAATCAACATCTAGCTCGGTTGATCAAAAGGCTGTTGATGGCATTGTGAAAGCGTTAAATGCTAAAAATCAGACGGCACTCACATTACTGAAAGCCTCGGAAAAGAATGAGAGCAAATTGGATTTACTGCGCCAGGCCTGGGCTGATGGAGCGATTAAACCTGAAGCAAAAGCATGGCTCGCAGAAAAATCTCAAGATTTTTATGAAAAGCTGACTATCGCGAGACAGGTTCTTACAATGCAGTAATTTAGATGACTTCTCGTCCCGCCAGCGCATGCGCGAGCGTGCTGCTGTCGATGTATTCGAGCTCGCTGCCGATGGGGACGCCGTGCGCAATACGCGTGACTTTAATGGCGTAAGGTTTGGCGAGTTCTGAGATGTAGTGTGCGGTCGCTTCGCCTTCAACGGTCGGGTTGGTGGCGAGGATCACTTCTTTGATATCGTTCATTTCAAAACGTGCTTTCAATTGACCAATACCTATTTCTTCGGGGCCGATGCCATCGAGTGGTGACAGGCGTCCTAATAGAACAAAGTATTTGCCGCGATAACTACTGGTTTGCTCGAGCACGGTGACATCAATGGCATTTTCTACGACACACAATGTCGTGGCATCGCGATGATGTGATGCGCAGATTTCGCAGAGCTCGTGCTCGCTAAAAATGCGGCACATGGCGCAGTGCCGAATGTTTTCCATCGCGTCGATGAGTGTTTTGGCGAGTCGCTGGCCATTGTTGCGGCCGCGTGTGAGTAACTGCATTGCCATGCGTTGTGCCGTTTTCGGGCCAACGCCTGGCAAGCAGCGTAGTGCTTCTATCAGTTGTTCGAGCAGCGGGCTAAAGCGCATAAGCTTCCAGACTAGTGGGGTTAGCGATCCATGTCTTCAAGGCCGTCCGGCATCTTCATGCCAGCTAATCCACCCATTTTTTCGCGCAGGTTTTTTTCAATTTTATCGGTTGCGTCATTGATAGCCGCGACGATTAAATCTTCGATAATGGATTTGTCTTCTTTGAGCAGGCTAGGGTCTAACACTGCTTTCTTTGCGTAATGTTGGCCGCTGATGGTGATTTTTACGACGCCGCCGCCTGACTGGCCGGTCACTTCCATTTCTGCAACTTGTTTTTGAATGTCTTGCAGTTTCTTCTGCATTTCCTGGGCGCGCTTCATAATTTCATTGAGGCCGACTTTATCGTTTGGTGCCTTGTTCATCTCAGGTGACTCCATGGTTTGATTAATCTATCCGTTAATTCTAACAAATAGTGAAATGCCCTTCTATCAATATTATACGAGCGAAACTTCAACAGTTGCGTCATACATCTCCACCAGTTGTTGGACCCGTGGGTCGCTCAACATGGTTTGTTTGGCGGTTTCAAGGCGCTTGGCCTGATCTTGTTGTTGCAACTTTACTGGTGTGGGCAGTTCGGTGGTGGCGGTTTCAATATCCAGTTGGACCTTGCGGTTCAGGTAAGTATTGAAGGCTTCATTCAGGCGTTCTTTAAGTTTCGCATTTAGCATAGGCATATGGCTGGCTGCGAGAGCCAGTTTGACATGCGTGTCAGTGATTGCGAGGAGCGAGCAGTTTGATGCCAGGGCTTGTGCCATGCCTGACAAACCGAGTTGCGGCAAGATATCCGTCCATTCGGTGAGTGTTGCGACGGGTGGCGACGTTGGCGCAGGTGTTGTGGCGGCGGCTGCCATTGGCGCCGGTGCTGCGGTAGTAGTGACTGCAACAGGTTTCGCCACTGTTTTCACGGCGGCAGGTGCGGTGCTGGTCTGCTGCGCCATGGCGGGTTTAAATGCCAGCATGCGTAGCAACGTCATTTCAAAGCCTTGTTGTGGCACAGGAGCGTGCGCGAGATCGCGCCGACCTAATAAAGCAATTTGATAATACAGTTGCACGTCTTCTGGTGTGATCAGTTTTGCGAGTCTCACTGCATCGGGATTGTTTTTAAGTGTCTCAGGTAATATTTGAGCGATCGCCAGCTTATGAAACAGGCTGATCATTTCTTCTAAAACCTGCTGGAAATCAGGTGCACGTTCAGCGAGTGCAGCAATGGCGGCAAATACCCCGGAGCCATTCTGAGCGGCTAAGGCTTCTATCAGCGGTATGACATCATCTTGCGCCATACTGCCCAGCATATTTTTCACTTCATCATGAGTGACTTTGCCATGGCCGTAGGCAATCGCTTGATCGAGTAAGCTGAGTGCGTCGCGCATACTGCCATCGGCGCCGTGTGCTAATCTTTCCAATGCGGGGGCGTCGGCCGTAATTTGCTCGGCTGCACAGATGTGCTGTAAATGCTTGGCGATTTGTTCCGGCAAAATACGTTTCAAATGAAATTGCAGGCAGCGCGATAAAATGGTGATGGGCAAGCGCTTCGGATCGGTGGTCGCCAGGACAAACTTCACGTGTTCGGGTGGTTCTTCGAGTGTTTTCAAGAGCGCATTAAAGCTGTGATTGGAGAGCATGTGGACTTCGTCAATCAGGTAAACCTTATAACGGCCTTGCGTCGGCAGATATAAAACATTCTCGAGTAGTTCCCGCATTTCCTCCACTTTGGTGCGTGAGGCGGCGTCAATTTCATAGAGATCGAGAAATTGTCCGTTGTCTATCGATTGGCAGGTGGGGCAGGTTCCGCACGGCGTGGAAGTGATGCCGGTTTCGCAGTTCAGGCATTTCGCCAGAATACGTGCAATCGTGGTTTTACCAACGCCGCGGGTGCCAGTGAATAGGTAAGCGTGGTGCAGGCGTTGTTGGTCTAGGGCATTGCTGATCATGCGCACGATGGCGTCTTGTCCAACCATGTCTTTGAATGCTTGTGGGCGCCACTTGCGCGCGAGGACTTGGTAACTCATGAGGTCATGACTTCCTGTTTGAATCGGTGGGGATATGATAGCAAGATTTCTGGCTGAAACCGATAGTAGCGAGCACCAGCCCACCTTCAGCGCACACATCAGTCACTACCGTTGCTTCCTTCCGGACCTGGCGGGGTTCGCAACCTAGCGTCGCGAAGAGACCAATACTCGCTACTATCGGTTCAAGATTGAACTATTACCGGAGAGAGAGGGATTCGAACCCTCGAAACGAGTTAACGTTTACACGCTTTCCAGGCGTGCTCCTTCGACCGCTCGGACATCTCTCCATGGTCTAAACCATTGAGCGCGTAAGGTTAAACCAGAATGGTTTGCGGTGCAATCAGATTATTTGATGCTGAGCTAAAAAGCGTGTTTATATTCGCCGCCTGTTCGCGCAGATGGCATTTTTAGCTCAGTAATAATTCCAAAATTTGTTGGTAAATGGGGGTTAGCTGGTTGATATCGTCAACGAGTACATGTTCGTCGATATGGTGGGCGGTGGCGTGCGGCACGCCTAATTCGAGTAACTCGGCGCCAGTTGGGGCAATGAAACGGCCATCAGAGGTGCCACCGCCGGTAGATAAGCGCGTTTCGAGCCCCGTGTGTTGTTGAATGGCTTTTTGTGTGGCCGATATTAATTTGCCCTTCTTGGTGAGGAAAGGTGATGCACCTAAGGTCCATTGTATTTCATGGGGTAGATTGTATTTATTTAAAATCGCTTCCGTGCGATTTTTTAATTCTTCAATGGTCACGGCTGTTGAAAAACGAAAGTTGAAGTCAATTTCTATGTGGCCGGGAATAACGTTGCTAGCCCCGGTACCGGCATGGATATTGGAAATCTGTAATGAGGTGGCGGGAAAATCGGCGTTACCTTCGTCCCACTTTTCAACGGTCAAATCATGTAGCGCTTGCAAGGAAGTGTGGATCGGATTAATGGCAAGATGTGGATGTGCCACATGGCCTTGTTTGCCGCGTACCGTTAATTTGGCGTGTAGTGAGCCGCGACGCCCAATACGAATTTGATCGCCGGTTGTTTTGTCGCTGCTCGGTTCACCGACAATACAGTAATCAATTTGAATACCGCGTGATGTTAAGAGTTCCATGACTTTTTTGGTGCCATGTAATGATGGGCCTTCTTCATCGCTAGTTAAGAGAAAGGCGATGGAGCCTTTAAAATTAGGATGCGTACGCACGAAAGAGGTGACAGCGATCACCATGGCTGCGATAGATGTTTTCATGTCACTGGCGCCGCGGCCGTATAATTTTCCGTCTTTAATGGTGGGTTCAAAAGGTGGATGTGTCCACGCGGAAAGAGGTCCGGTTGGCACGACATCAGTGTGGCCAGCAAAGACAAACAAAGGGCTTTCTGTGCCTAGGCGTGCCCAGAGATTATCGACATTTTCAAAACGTAGTGACTCGCAAGTAAAGCCAGCGGGAATTAACAATTGTTCTATGTATTCCTGGCATCCGCCATCATCAGGTGTGACGGAGGAGCGGGCCATTAAGTTGGTGGCGAGTTCGATAGTTTTGGAGTGAGTTGTCATCACGTTAGTCAATATTCCTGAGTAATTCGTTGAGAGTTGTTTTGCTGCGTGTTTTTGCATCTACCTGTTTGACGATCACGGCACAGTAGAGGCTGTATTTGCCATCATCACTTGGAAGATTGCCTGGGACCACCACAGATCCTGCGGGAATGCGGCCGTAGGTGATTTCTCCTGTTTGGCGATGATAGATGCGTGTGCTTTGACCGAGAAACACGCCCATGGAGATGACGGCGCCTTCTTCGACAATAACGCCTTCGACGACTTCGGAGCGTGCGCCGATGAAGCAGTTATCTTCAATAATGGTGGGGTTGGCCTGCAGTGGCTCGAGGACGCCGCCGATGCCGGCGCCGCCAGAGAGATGCACGTTTTTACCGATTTGGGCGCACGAGCCTACGGTTGCCCAGGTGTCGACCAATGTGCCGCTATCGATATAGGCGCCGATATTGACATAGGAAGGCATCAAAATGGTGTTGGGGGCGACATACGACCCTTTGCGGGCGATGGCAGAGGGTACAACGCGCACGCCGGCGGCTTCAAACTGATCTTGTGAAAGACCGTGAAATTTCAGCGGGACTTTATCAAAAAACTGGGTAAATTGGCCGTCAATCACTTGATTGTCGGCCATGCGAAAGTAGAGCAAAACTGCTTTTTTAATCCACTGGTGGGTGACCCATTCGCCATTTATTTTTTCAGCAACGCGTGACTTACCGCTATCCAGGGCGGCAATAACTTCATGGATAGCCTGGGAGATTTCACTGGAAATGGTTTTAGGGGACAGGTTGGCGCGGTCTTCGAATGCGCCTTCGATAATGGATTGCAGGTTCGCCATGGCACGGTCTCGTTGATTAATTGGGATTTAAACTAGCATAACCACTCGCTCGAGCCAAGTGCGTGCAATGTGTTTTTCGCGATTGTTATATGTTAAGATACTGGCCGAATAATGAACTAAAAGTGAACGATAATTGTATGGCCATCCCTCGAGTAAAGCCGCGTCCGGTTGCGAACGCATATTACATTTATTCCAGACTATTTGCTTATGTGCGCCGTTATTGGCTGGCGCTCATCATTGCTGGCGTTGCCAGTATGATCTATTCCGGCGTAGATGCCTGGTTCATTTATTTTTTAAAGCCTTTGCTTAACAAGGGTCTCGTTGCCAAGAACGCAAAATTTTTAGCGAGCGCGCCATTACTGGTGCTCGGCGTTTTTCTCTTGCGCGGAACGGCCAGTTTCTTTTCCAGTTATTTTATTTCATCGGCTTCACGCAATGTGATTATGTCGCTGCGTCAGGATTTATTTTCACATCTACAGCGTCTGCCGGCGCGCTTTTACGATCACACCAGTAGTGGGCAAGTTTTGTCTGTCTTGCTTTACGGCGTCGATCAGGTTGCGAGCGCGAGTGCGGATGTATTGACCTCTGCGGTGCAATCCGTGTTTTTAATTATTGGTCTCGTGATTGTCATGTTTTCGGTGAGCTGGAAAATGACATTAATGTATTTTGCTATTCTGCCCTTGGTGACGGTCATCATGCGTGTGGCCAGTTTGCGCATTCGTCGCTTGAGTCTCGGTATTCAGGATTCGATTGCAGAGCTCAGTCATTGTGCTGAAGAAAATATTGAAGGCTACAAAGTCGTGCGTGCATTCGAAGGGCAGGAATTTGAAACCGAAAAATTTAATCATGTCACGCGTGTCAATAAACAGCGTGAAATGAAAGTCGTTGTGGCGCGCTCGCTGAGTGTTTCGCTTGTTCAGGTGATTACAGCGGCAGCATTAGCCCTGACGCTTTATATTGCGACACTGGATATTGCGGATTCATTGTTATCACCTGGTGGATTTGTTGCTATGGTCGCTGCGATGCTTGCATTATTGAAGCCATTAAAAGACCTCGCCTTCGTGCAGAATAAATTGTATCGCGGTCTTGCTGGTGCACAAACTGTATTTGAATTGCTTGATGAAAAAACTGAAGTCGATAATGGAACGGTGCCATTAAAGCGCGCCGAAGGCCGTATTCAGTTTTCAAATGTGAATTTCAATTACGGTGACAGCAAGTCAGTGCTGAATAATGTGAGCTTCACCGTTGAGCCAGGAGAGGTTGTTGCGCTGGTTGGCCGCTCTGGTAGTGGTAAATCGACATTAGTCAGTTTGCTGTCGCGTTTATATGACAATTATACCGGCGATATATTACTCGATGGTATGTCGATTCGTGATTATCCGCTAAAAGATTTGCGTCGACAATTTGCGATGGTGTCGCAACATGTCACACTGTTTCATGATACGGTTGCGAATAATATCGCCTACGGTCGTTTTGATCAGGTGAGTAGAGAGCAAATCGTCAGTGCGGCGCAAGCCTCTTTTGCGCTCGAATTTATTAATCGGTTGCCTGAGAAAATGGAATCGTTAATTGGTGAAAATGGTGTGTTACTTTCAGGTGGGCAGCGCCAGCGAATCGCGATTGCGCGCGCTATTTTGAAAGATTCACCGATCCTTATTTTGGATGAGGCCACGTCTGCGCTGGATACCGAATCAGAGCGTTATATTCAGGCCGCACTGGAAGACTTAATGAAGAGCCGTACGACGCTCGTGATTGCGCATCGACTCTCAACGGTCGAGCATGCTGATAAAATTATTGTGATGGATGATGGTTGTATTGTGGAGGTTGGCAGTCATCAGGCATTGCTAGCTAAAAATGGCCAATATGCCAGATTGTATAACATGCAATTTAAAGACCTTTCTACGGTGATGCCACTTATTAACACTGAGGTCAGCGCGGATGAAGTCGTGCAGAACGCAGTTTGAGTCTAGCTGGTATCGGTCATCATTATCGGTAATGGCGGTGTTGCTATTGCCGATGTCGTGGTTGTTTCATGCGGTGACCGCTGTACGTCGATGGTGTTATCGCCACGGTTTATTCAAATCCTTTGGTTTTCCGGTTCCTGTCATGGTGGTCGGTAATATTACGGTTGGTGGTACGGGTAAGACACCGTGTGTTATCGAGCTGGCACGTCATTTTGCAGCGCAAGGTTTTCATCCAGGAGTCGTCAGTCGTGGTTACGGCGGTCAAGGTGGGTCAGTCCCGCAGATCGTAACAGCCGACACACCCATTCTTAGTGCAGGTGATGAGGCTGTTTTGCTGGCGCGACGTTGTCATTGCCCTGTGGTCATTTGTGCGGATAGAGTCGCGGCCGTCACAGCGCTGCTGAAGCACGATCCTTCCTGTGATCTCGTTATTTCGGATGACGGGTTGCAGCACTATCGTTTACATCGCGATATTGAGATTGCTGTGGTGGATGGCGAGCGCTATTTCGGAAATAAATGTTTAATGCCGGCGGGGCCTTTGCGTGAGCCACTTTCACGTTTGCATGATGTAGATTTTATTGTGGTGAATGGCGGTGCTATGTCGAATGCTTATACCGTGACATACGAACCGCAAGTCTGGGTCTCTCTGGCTGATCAGGCCAAACAGCTACCCACCAATGCGCTTCCTGCACAGCGTGTGCACGCAGTGGCGGGTATTGGACACCCCGCACAGTTTTTTAATATGCTACGTGTGCACGGTTATAATGTGATTGAGCATGCGTTTCCTGATCATCATCGATTTGTGGCGGCCGATCTTGATTTCGGTGATTCATTGCCGGTGCTCATGACGGCTAAAGATGCCGTAAAATGTGAAGCGTTCGCTGATCAACGAATGTGGTATCTTGAGATTTTCGCGCGCTTGGATGCGGCGTTTCTGGAACAATTAAAGATAAAATTGCAAGGAGCAAAAGTCACATGTCCCCACTCATCAGTCAAACTCCCTCATTAATCATTCGATCTTTTATTTGTATTGCGATGCTGCTAGTTGGTTGTTCAGCGTATGCTGATATGCCGGTAAACGTTTATGATCAAGGCCAGACAGTAATCACGCTTTCTAAAAACCAGCCAACATTTATCATTAAGCTGAAGTCCAATCCAACCACCGGATATAGCTGGAAATTGACTGATTATAATAAGGCTGCACTCACTTCAGTCACGCATCGTTATGTGCCGCCAAATACTAAATTAATTGGAGCACCAGGGTTTGAGGTGTGGACTTTCAGGGCAACGCCAGCCGCGTTCACTACTGCGCGCGACTCGGAAATTAAATTCGATTATATACGTCCGTGGCAACCGGCGGTGAGTGCGGCACAAGCTGAATTTGTGGTGACAGCGAAATAGCTGAAGTGTTGATCATGTTTTTTTCTTTACATATTCGCCCGCCAGCAAATGTTGGCAATCCGTGGCACTGAGTGGTTCGCTCATGAAGTGCCCTTGTGCTTCGTCGGCTTGGTGATAGCATAAGAAATTATACTGTTCGATATTTTCAACACCTTCAGCAGTGACCGTTAAATTCAATTGATGTGCGATAGCGATAATGGCAAGCGTGATAGCTTTGTCATCCGGGTCAGATTGAATATCACGAATGAAAGATTTATCAATTTTCAACTTGGAGACAGGAAGACTTTTGAGATAGCCCAATCCTGCATAGCCCGTTCCGAAGTCATCAATGATGAGCTTGATCCCTGCCGCTTTTAAAGCGTAAAGCTCATTGATTAGCTTGGGTGTAATATTAATGAACCCCGTTTCTGTAATTTCGATTTCTAATAAATTGGCAGGTATATCAGATTCCGCAAGTATTTTTTTGATGTTATCACCAAGCTCGGTTTGTTTTAATTGGATAGCAGAGATATTCATCGCAATAGGGACCAGCGGCAAATTTAATTTTTTCCAGGCACAAAGCTGTGCGCAGACTGTTTTTAAAATCCAGTCACCAATCGGGTAAATAATACTGGTGCGTTCCGCAACAGGGATAATGTCATCGGCGCCTAGCAAGCCTTTCGTTGGGTGATTCCAGCGTATCAGTGCTTCCATAGAGACAATTTGTTTGGTGCGACAATCATAGATGGGCTGGTAATAAAGGCATAGTTGGTTATCATCCAGAGCGTATTGCAATTCAATTTCTTTTTGACGTGATTCATTGATGCTTTGATTTAATGAGGCGGAGTAAAACTCATACTGATTGCGTCCATTTTCCTTTGCATTGTACAGCGCCATGTCGGCTTGTTTAATGAGTAAATCAATGGTAGTGCCATCATTTGGATAAATGCAAACGCCCATGCTACACGTTAAATAAAACTCGTGATCTCCAAACGTAATAGGGTGGTTAATGCTTTTAAATAATCGATTGGTAATCAATTTAATTTGGTCCGCTTCGATGTCTACCAGCATGGCAATGAATTCATCACCTCCAAGACGCGCGGCCAGGTCATTGCCTCTTAACGTCGAGGTGATGCGCTTCGCTGTCATTATTAAAATTTCATCACCAATATCGTGACCGAATGAATCATTCAGGTGTTTGAAGTGATCAAGATCAATAAAGATTATCAGGATTTTTTTGTTATCATCGGAAAGGTGTAATGAATATTCATTAAACGCTTGATGGAGTAAATTACGATTAGCAAGCCCAGTGAGTGGGTCGTGAGTAGCTTGATGGTAGAGTGCGGCGACAGATGAAACTTCGTCTGAAATATTTTCAATTAATTTGGAATGAATTCGCTCATTGCGGCTCATTTTTCCGATATGGCGAGATAGTTTTTCGATGCGTTTAACGATCAGGTATTGCAACAACAGCCACAAGAATACTGTCAGTATGATTCCATACATGAATAGCATAAAGTTTGAATAGGCAATGGTGTCAACGCCAACCCGATAAATTTTGCGTGGCATTTCCGCTTTAAGTATGGCGATATTTTCACCGTTGAGATCGTTGATAAAACGGTATGCCGTTAATTTGTCGTGATCTTTGATAACGGTGTCGTCCTTATCTTTGATCATGCTCGCGTATATTTTACTTAAATCAGGTAAATGCGCGGCTTCTGGGAAGCGATATAAATTTAGGTTTTCGCCTACGACGCGTTTAATATTTTCTAGTAAATCTTTTGTTAAATATTTCGCTATGATTAGTGTGCCGTGAGAGGGGCCTTTGCCCTGGCTATCCAAAATGCTATGAGAAGCAACGAGTAAAATTCCCGCTGGTGTTGCAATCAAGCCTTTTGCTGAGTGAGCGATATCAGCCAAATTAATTAATTTCCGATTAGAGGCAATGGCCTGTATTAATGCCTGTGGAATATCAATGATTTTGTCGCGATCTTGATTGACGCCTAACGATGTCACAAGCTTGCCATTCGTGTCGAACAATAAAATCATATCTGAATTGAGAGATTCGAGGCTGATTAATGTTAGTGTTGAATTGATGAACCGACCATTTTGATTTCTGTCTTGCATGAATTGATAGGTTTCGTCCCAGATAGACCAGTCTTTAACGTTAACCATAATGGTATCGATAGATTGATTTAGTGCGGCTTCAGTGCGGTTTAGTGAATCGGTAATCGTTTGGTTTTCCAGTTGCAGATAAGTACTCAAAATTAAGCGTTGTGAGCCAAAATAAAATAATATGGCCACGGTTGTCCATGCAATCATAACGATCAAGGAAATTTTTGTTTTTAATTTCATTCCCGAATCCAGTTATCGTGGTGAATTATTTTTTAATGCGATCATATTCGCATTTATTTCAATAAAATCACTGACCCTAACAGCTTGATTGTCGGGAATATATGCCTGCACCAGCGCCCCACGACAAGATCATGGCCATACCTTAGTATAGTTCATGCATGCAAGTCGCAAGGTGTTGATTAGATGGTTATAAAGTTTTAGCGTTTCCCGGTTAATTTGCCGCCTTCAAATATCAGCGTAACGGGAGGGGTAGAGGAATAGGTCAGCTCAACCAGCTTGTTACTCTCATCTTCTGGATTACTGCTTGAGTTGGAAGTTGGATTATCTTTGTTAACGAAGCTTGGCTTGCCGCAGGCGGATTGTACCGATTGGCGCGAATCACCCAGTGAAACGGGGCTGCCGCAATTACTCGTGGAGGCAACGCCGATTCCATTCACGCTGATATTGACTAGCTTGCCAGTGCCATCAAATGCAAATGATGTTTTAAGCGTCCCTTGTGCCTTGTTCGATATTGTATTCATGCCCTGTTGTGACACAAAATAATTCCATTCTTGGGGCGAGTTATCGGGTGCGTCTTTGACGGTTTTGGAATCGGCTGCACCGCATAGTTGCTGTACGGTTGCGATGGAGTCGCCCATGTTAATTTGATTAAAATTTTTCGGACAAAAGAATGCATAACTGTTTGCTGAACAAAGCGAGAGAATGATAACCGATGACAGTGTAGGGCAAAACTTCATGATGGTTCCTCCAATTGAGAGTTGTCTTCCCAGACAGGTTTAAGTGGTTTCGATTTAGCTGATTGATGTCTAGCAACGCGATCGGTGTCGATGTATTTATCCATCGTGGATGGATTTTCATGGCCGACGTCATCGCGTATATGTTCGCGTGGACGATATTCAATTTCCGTTGAGATGGCGGTATGACGTAGCCAGTGTACCGTGGCAGATTCAAAATCATCGGCTTCATCAATTTTCCCGATGGCGCGTAAATTCATAATGGCGCGGTCAAAAACATTTTGCACAATATTACGAATCTGTCGAGTGCCCAAGCCATTTTTGCCCTTCATTTTCGGAAAGAGCGGTGTGGTTTCTCCGCGATGGGGTAATGGGGGCAAATTTAAATGAGTGCGATATCGTTTCAATGCCGTGAGTAATTCATCAGGAACCGCAACATCTCGTGCTTTGTTACCTTTGCCGACCGTGTTGTACCACCACATGCCACGCTTATCGGGCGCAAAACTTCCCATTTCAGCGACACGTTCTTCTTCATAGGCTAATTCTGATATGCGTAATCCTAGTAGATAGAATGCAGACATTAAAAAAAGAGTCCGTTCATGTTGGCTGTCTTCGCTGGCCATTTGTTCGCACGTGGTAATTGCGTAATGCCATTGGACTTTGCTAAGTCGACGTGCCACTTTCCGTGTTTGCTGGCGCTGGATATATCCTTTCTTTTGGCGTATCAGAGCGACAGGGTTGGCATCCAGATATTCCTCTTGTTGCAAAAAAGTAAAGAGTGAGCTCAAGACGCCGAAGATGGCTTCAATTGATTTATTACTCAGTTTGTAGGCGCTTTTGTCTGGTTCTTGTCCGAGTCGTCGCGCGCTTTTGCTGATTTTGACAACGAATGGTCGCCAGGCTGGGTTGGGTTCGCGTTCGCCAAGGCTGTTATTTTTAAAGCGTTGCGCGATGTTGATCGACATCCAATTCAAAGGCGGTTCGTGAATAAAAGCGAGGTAGTCGCGGATATCATTGCGCGTCAAATCATGCAGGGATTTTTTACAAACCAGATAGCTCCAGTGTAGAAGTCGTTCCACTTCACGGCGATAAGCCGTGAAGGTGTCGTTTGAGTTTGCGTAGCTTTTCAAAAAGCCCGCGCAGAGTTTATGTTCAGTCACCGCTGCCACTACATCAAGTGATTCTAAGTATTGCGTGGTGCAAATCTGCACCTCGTCAAGCATCTCTCTTGTATCGAATAAGGGCTGAGGTGTTGGAAATCCTTTGCTCATGCTGGCCCTTTATTGGTGTCATCAGGCGTGGTCGTGCCTGGACTTTGGTGTTCGGATTTGATGGGTTTTGATTTCTTTTTCGTTTTACTCCCATGCATGGCAAGGATGCCGCCGTCTTGATGCATCATGCCGCTCTTGGCCCATGGCATGCGTCGGTAGTAAGGTAAGGGTTCATCGGGATTGAATAACGGATATTTAATAATTTCAAAGTAAGGTGAGTAATCGAAATCTTTTGGCGTGAGCAGGAAAGGGTTACGCTGAAAGACTTCAATTTTTTTATTTTCATCCGCTTTAATGAATGGCAGGATCGGAAATTGTACGGAGGCAAATGCTTCGCCTATCAGTGATGAACAAACGCCGCTTTCTGGTTCGCCAGATGAATTACGGAATAAGCTCGAGCCCCAGCGGCGCGGCAAGATGGTCCATGGAAGCAAGAAGCGAGCAAGATCAAGTATCTGTCGCACATTATAGGGTTGCCCCAGTGCGCGTATCGCAAAGTTTAAGACGCGATGTAAGTCGGATGGTGTGATGCCGATCGGTCTGCAAATGCGAATGTGGTGATGTCTATAAAAACTAAGTGGCATGACAACGGTGCCGCGATCAATCAAGTCTTCAATAATAAGGCGCGTTGTGACTTTTGCGTCGGTGTGTTTGCGGATCGATTCTTGAATGTATTCATCCTCAAAATCGATGAGCCGACCCATGTAAAGTGCGGCGTGTGTCCACGGGCTTTGTGTCAGCGTACGAATAACGCTGCTAACTCGGCTTCGACCTTCAATCAGTAACACATCACCCGGACGGATCTCATATTTAAGCCGGTTAAAATCATACGGCATGATATCGGTGGCGGGTGGTTCGTAGCTCAACCATGCGTCTAGCTTTGAGCGAGTTTTTGTGTAGAGTGATTTAAACATGCCTGCTTTCCTTGTCCCTGTTTTCCTGGTGGAATTTATATTTCTTTAGCGAGCTCTCCTGCTGCGCCAATATAGCTTTCTGGTGTTAATGCCAACAATTGTACTTTTACTTTTTCCGGTAGGTCTAACTGCTGGATAAATTCATGCAGCATGGCCTTGTCGATGTGCTTTCCGCGGGTGAATGCTTTCAATTTTTCGTAAGGTTCTGGCACCTGGTAGCGGCGCATGACTGTTTGCACGGCTTCGCCTAAGACTTCCCAATGTTGTTGCAGGTCGGCTTGAATGACGGCGTGATTAGGTTCAAGTTTTTGAATGCCTTTGCACGTTGATTGCCACGCCAGCAATGTATAGCCAAGCGCTGTGCCAATATTGCGTAATACGGTTGAGTCAGAGAGATCGCGTTGCCAGCGTGAAATGGGTAGCTTTGCCGACATATGCTCAAACAGCGCATTCGCGAGGCCCAGATTGCCTTCTGAATTTTCGAAATCAATCGGGTTGACTTTATGCGGCATGGTGGATGAGCCGACTTCATTGGCCAGTGTTTTCTGTTTGAAATAATGAAGTGAAATATATCCCCAGGCATCGCGATCGAAATCAATGAGGATGGTGTTAATGCGCGCGAGTACGGCAAAGTATTCTGCCATGCCATCGTGCGGTTCAATTTGGGTGGTATACGGATTAAAGGTGAGCCCAAGGCTTGTCACAAACTTTTCGCTGAGCGCGCGCCAATCAATATCTGGGTAGGCGATCATGAGTGCATTGAAGCTGCCGGTCGCGCCATTCAGTTTGCCGAGTATGCGAATATTTTTAAAATTTTCAATTTGTCGATGCAGGCGTGCAAGCGTGTTTGCAATTTCTTTGCCAACGGTCGTGGGTGTCGCGGATTGGCCGTGTGTGCGCGATAGCATGGCAAGTGTGGAGTGGTCGTGGGCAAACTTCTGTAGCAGATTCAGAATGTCGTCTAGTCCCGGTAAAATGCACTGCTGGCGTGCGGCTTGTAACATCAGGCCGTAAGCGAGGTTATTGATATCTTCCGACGTGCAGCCAAAGTGGATGAATTCACTCACTGCTGCTAATTCTTTGTTGCCCTCGATGCGTTCCTTGATGAAGTATTCAACGGCTTTGACATCGTGGTTAATGCCAGCTTCAATTTGTTTGACGCGCTCGGCATCTTGAATGGAAAAACCGGTAATGATGTCATTGAGAATGTGGTTGGCATGCTCGCTAATGGCGGGCACTTCAGGCAATTGACCTGATTCGGCCAGCATTTGCAGCCAGCGGATTTCGACTAGTACACGAAATTTAATCAGCCCGAATTCACTAAAGATAGGGCGTAAGCTAGCCACTTTTTCCTGATAACGGCCGTCTAGCGGGCAAATGGCCATTAATGAGGCGCTATTCATAATTCACTCCTGATGGTGTTCTAAATCGTCTTTCCAACTCTCAATAATACCACCACCGAGGCAAATATCATCCTGATAAAATACAATTGATTGGCCTGGGGTGATGGCGCGTTGCGGTGTTGTAAAGCGGACCAGTAACTCGCCGTTTTCCATGGCATTTAGCCCTGCGACCTGATCGGTCTGACGGTAACGGGTTTTAGCGTGAAGCGTGATGGGCAGTGTGGGTGGCTCGTGTGTCCAGGTGAGCTGCGAGCAGATGAGCGCCGATTTGTAGAGGGCCGGATGTTCGCCCTGAACGACGATGAGTGCATTGCGCTGCAAATCCTTATTGGCGACATACCACGGTAATTCTGATTTACCCTTTTGACCGCCAATCATTAATCCCTGGCGCTGACCAATGGTGTAAAACATCAGGCCGTCATGCTGGCCTATCACTTCTCCGTTAAGCGTTTCAATTTTTCCTGGTTGTGCCGGGAGATATTCGCTGAGGAAAGTTTTGAATTTGCGCTCGCCAATAAAGCAAATTCCCGTGCTATCTTTTTTGGCATGATTGATCAAGCCGATTTTTTCTGCGATAGCGCGTACTTCGGATTTAGGTAAATCACCGACCGGAAAGAGGCTGTCTTGTAGTTGGGCTTGCTGTAAAGCATAGAGAAAATAGCTTTGATCTTTGCCGGGGTCGCTGCCTTTCAATAAGTGATGCAGCGCATCTTTTCGCACGTAATGACCGGTTGCAATCGCATCAGCGCCGGCACGTTTGGCATAGTCAAGAAACGCTTTGAATTTGATTTCTTTATTGCAAAGAATGTCTGGATTGGGTGTGCGGCCGGCGCGATATTCCTGTAAAAAATAGGCGAAGACATTTTCCCAGTATTCATCGGCAAAATTGACCATGCGCAGTGGGATGTCTAGTTTGTCGCAGACGGCTTGTGCATCGGCCATGTCGGCTGTTGCTGGGCAGTAGGTATCGGTGTCGTCGCCTTCCCAGTTTTTCATGAAGACGCCTTCGACGCGGTGGCCGGCCTGTTTTAACAGGTAGGCCGCGACCGAGGAGTCGACGCCGCCGGACATGCCGATAATGATGTGTTGAGATGGGTTCATATTATTTTTATTCAGGCCAATTCTGTTAAATGGGCAAGTTTCTCATGTTGCGGAGATTATACCTCTGCTTGTCTCTCAATGGCCAGCTTGTTACCATTGCCGCCATCTATAACCAATAAGGGTGAATCATGGCCTACCAACACATTCAAGTGCCAGCCAGCGGCGCAAAAATTACCGTTAACTCCGATCTGAGTCTCACGGTTCCCAATAACCCTATTGTTCCCTTTATCGAAGGTGATGGCATCGGCGTAGATATTACGCCAGTGATGAAGCACGTCGTCGATGAGGCGGTTCAGAAGGCGTATAAGGGGCAACGCAAAATTCACTGGATGGAAATCTATGCCGGTGAAAAAGCGACCAAGGTCTATGGTCAGGATACCTGGCTGCCAGATGAAACCCTTGAGGCGCTCCGTGACTACGCGGTTTCCATTAAAGGCCCGCTAACGACTCCCGTAGGCGGTGGTATGCGCTCGCTGAACGTGACCATGCGTCAAGTATTGGATTTATATGTCTGCTTACGTCCCGTGCGCTATTTCAAAGGCGTGCCCTCCCCGGTGAAAGAGCCATGGAAAGTCGATATGGTGATTTTCCGCGAAAACTCCGAAGATATTTATGCGGGTATTGAATGGCCGGCAGATAGTGCTGACGCAAAAAAAGTGATCACCTTCCTGCAGGATGAGATGAAAGTGAAGAAAATCCGCTTTCCCGAGCATTGCGGAATTGGTGTGAAACCTGTCTCGAAAGAGGGTACCACGCGTTTAGTGCGCGCGGCCATCCAGTATGCGATCGATAACGACCGCAGCTCAGTGACGCTGGTTCACAAAGGCAATATCATGAAATTTACCGAAGGCGCCTTCCGTGACTGGGGCTATGACACCGCGCGCGAGCAATTCGGCGCAAAGCCACTCGATGGCGGTCCATGGCAAGTCGTGAAGAATCCAAAGACTGGTAAAGATATCGTCATTAAAGATGTGATTGCCGATGCTTTCTTGCAGCAAATTTTGCTACGTCCCGAAGAATATAGCGTGATTGCGACCTTGAACCTCAATGGCGATTACATTTCTGATGCGCTGGCCGCACAGGTGGGTGGTATCGGTATTGCACCAGGGGCGAATATTAGCGATAACGTCGCTGTTTTCGAGGCGACTCATGGTACAGCGCCTAAATATGCGGGTCAGGACAAAGTGAATCCAGGTTCGCTGATTCTGTCTGCTGAAATGATGTTGCGGCACATGGGCTGGAATGAGGCAGCTGATCTCATCATCGCTGGTATGGATGGCGCAATTGCCGAAAAAACAGTCACTTACGATTTTGCCAGGTTAATGGGCGATGCCCGTGAAGTCAGTGCTTCCGGTTTTGGAAACGCAATGATCGAGCAGATGTAACCATCGCTTGAATGAGGGGCGGCTATTTTTTTCGAGAAAATAGCCGCTTTTTTATTGAATAATTTTTACACACGCCAATTTTTACTGTATAATCCCCGCGCAACATCAAATAGTTAGCGAAAAAAAATACGGTGTAACACACTGATTTTCTTGCTGAATTAAATATATTTCCCCAGCTAAGGAAAAAGGCCACTCCATCGACTATAAGAAGGGTGTAGACAGATGAAAAATGAATTGAACAAAGAAAAAACAGCCTGTTTAGGCGTAAAATTAGAAGAAGGGGAGCCAGCATTATATTCCGTACTACTACATCACGATGAGTTTACCGCGAGAGAGTTTGTAGTAGGGGTGCTGGAAAGGTTCTTTAACATGGATAGACGTCGAGCAGTAGAGTTGATGCAGATCGCCCAGCAACAAGGAAGAGCCGTATGTGGTTTGTTTACCAGAGATGTGGCCGCTACCAAGATTAGGGAAGTTCTGGATCACGCTACTAGTGAAGAGTTTCCGTTAGTTTGCAGCATGGAGGCGGCATGAGCAGAGGAGGGTTGTATCATGTTGGACAAAGAACTCGAGTATACGTTGAATGCAGCATTCAAAGAGGCACGTGCGAAACGCCACGAATTCGTGACCGTCGAACATTTGCTACTCGCTTTACTGGACAATACCTCTGCGCTTGAAGTCTTGAAAGCCTGCGGAGCCAATATTAATCGGCTGCGCAGCAACCTGGTCGAATTCATCGACCGTACCACACCAGTTATTCCACTCAATATTCATGATCGCGACACACAACCGACACTCGGCTTTCAGCGTGTGATTCAACGCGCCGTTTTTCAAGTGCAATCCGCTGGCCGAACGGAAGTGATTGGTGCGAATGTGTTAGCAGCCATTTTCAGTGAACAAGAAAGTCAGAGTGTCTATTTTATTCGTCAGGAAAATATTAGTCGTCTTGATGTGATTAACTTCATTGCGCATGGTTCGCCGAAAACAAATAAAGTTCAGCCACGCGATGAGCAGCAACAATCATTTAATCATTACAATGAAGATGCGGAGTCCATGCAAGATGAAAGTGGCACTAGCCCATTAGAGCTATATACCACTAATTTGAATGCACGTGCGAAGCTGGGTTTAATTGATCCTTTGATTGGTCGCCTTGAAGAAGTGGAGCGTACCATTCAAGTGCTCTGCCGCCGCCGTAAAAATAATCCTTTATTAGTCGGTGATGCCGGTGTTGGCAAAACTGCCATTGCAGAAGGTTTGGCAAGATTGATTATTGAAAAACAAGTACCGAGTGTATTGCATGAAAGTGTTATCTATTCGTTGGATCTCGGTAGTTTGTTAGCGGGCACAAAGTATCGTGGCGATTTTGAAAAGCGCCTGAAAAGTGTGCTGCATCAATTAAAAGAACAAAAAGGCGCAATTTTATTTATCGATGAGATTCATACCATCATTGGCGCGGGTGCTGCGTCGGGCGGTTTGATGGATGTGTCGAATTTAATAAAACCATTGCTGGCCTCAGGTGATCTGACTTGTGTTGGATCGACAACCTATAAAGAATATCGCAGTATTTTTGAAAAAGATCATGCGCTCGATCGACGCTTCCAGAAAATCGATGTCAAAGAGCCAACGATCGATGAAACCATTAATATCCTGAAAGGCTTGCGTAGCCGGTTCGAAAAACATCACAACATTGTTTATACGAATGAGGCTTTGGAAGCGGCAGCTAATCTTTCCGAGCGTTATATTAGCGATCGTCATTTGCCAGATAAAGCCATCGACTTGGTGGATGAGGTCGGTGCTTATCAATATTTGCGTCCTGAAGCAGAGCGCAAAAAAATCATTGATGTCGAAGATATCGAAAAAATGGTGGCTAAAATCGCGCGCATTCCTGAACGAAATGTGTCAGCCACTGATCGTGAAGTGTTAAAAAATCTTGTCCGTGATTTAAGAATGATGATCTTCGGTCAAGATGATTCGATTGAAACGCTGGGTGCGGCTGTTAAGCTTTCGCGTTCTGGTTTGCGTGACACCACAAAGCCCATTGGTTCGTTTCTGTTTGTGGGGCCAACCGGTGTCGGTAAAACAGAGGTTAGCAAGCAGCTATCGAAAATCATGGGCGTGGAATTACTGCGCTTTGATATGTCTGAATATATGGAACGTCACTCGGTTTCACGTCTCATTGGCGCCCCACCGGGATATGTTGGTTACGATGAAGGTGGTTTGTTGACAGAAGCCGTGAATAAAGCGCCACATTCCATTGTGTTGCTGGATGAAATTGAAAAGGCGCATCCTGATGTGTTCAATCTGTTATTGCAGATCATGGATCATGGCACGCTCACAGATATGAATGGTCGCAAAACAGATTTTCGTCATACCATTTTGATCATGACTTCTAATGTCGGCGCTGATCAAATTGAGCGAGTCAATATTGGCTTCACGCCGCAAGATAATGATACAGATGTACTGTCGGCCGTGAATAGAGCCTTCTCTCCAGAGTTCAGAAATCGTCTCGACGCGGTCATTCAGTTCAAGGCGCTGGATACCAAAACTATTTTGTCAGTTGTTAACAAATTTATTGCAGAGCTGGAAGGTCAGTTACAAGTTCGTAATGTGATTCTCGAGGTGGATGATGAAGCGCGCGTCTGGCTCGCTAAGAACGGTTACGACCGTAATATGGGCGCAAGGCCAATGGCGCGTCTCATCCAGGAGCAAATTAAAAAACCGCTCGCAGAAGAATTACTCTTCGGCAAGCTCAGCAATGGCGGCCATGTCAAAGTCACGGCCATCAAGGGCAAGCTGAAATTTCTGATTGAAGATAAAGAGATGAGTAACGTGAATTAAAGCGCTGATCGTCTGCTTGCCATCAATGTAAGTGACGCAGCGCAAAGCTAACAAGCCGCTAAAGCAACTCAAACTTTCCGCGCCGTTGCACGAAGTGCGAAGGCGCAAAAGGTAAAATCAAATCAGAATTATCAAGAACTCTTGGCTGGCTTCTCAGTCTTTTCGGTTGGTCTTGGGCCGCCTTCTTTATGTCGGAAGGTGATGCGCCCTTTGGTTAAGTCGTAAGGTGTCATTTCAACGGTGACTTTGTCACCCTTCAAAATTCGGATGTAGTTTTTACGCATTTTTCCCGAGATATGCGCAAGGATGACATGTCCGCTTTCGAGTTCGACGCGAAACATGGTGTTCGGTAATGTATCTACAACCGTTCCTTCCATTTCTAGTTGTTGTTCTTTAGCCATTATCCCCATCTCAATCCAATAATAATTAAGTCGAACATTATAACCCGCGGAGGGGGCTTTTCGCCAACTCCGAGTGTGATTACGGTGATTATTTTGCCTCGGCGGCAGATTTTGCACGCATTTTCAGGTTATCGAGGTATTTATCGGCATCCAGCGCGGCCATGCAGCCTGATCCGGCGGCGGTAATAGCCTGGCGGTAGCTTGGGTCTGACACATCCCCTGCAGCGAAAACGCCCGGGATGTTGGTCGCCGTGGCATTGGTGCCGGAGCCGCTTTTGACACGAAGGTAGCCATTATCCATGTCTAATTGCCCGGCAAAAATGTCGGTGTTTGGTTTGTGACCAATCGCAATAAATACGCCGGTGGCATCGATGGTCCGGGTTTCTCCCGTTTCCGTATTCTTGATGCGGATGCCGGTGACGCCTTGTTCATTGCCAAGAATTTCATCGACTACGCTATGCCAGGCGAAGTCGATTTTGCCGGTGGATTCTTTTTTGTCGTATAAATGATCGATCAGGATTTTTTCGGCGCGCAGGGTATCCCGTCGGTGTATCAGTGTGACCTTGGCGACCAGATTTGAGAGATACAGTGTTTCTTCCACGGCGGTATTGCCGCCGCCAATCACGACGACATTCTGATTGCGGTAGAAAAATCCATCGCAGGTGGCGCAGGCTGAGACGCCTTTGCCTTTGAATGCTTCTTCAGATGGTAGGCCTAAGTATTTAGCGCTGGCGCCGGTGGCGATAATGAGCGCATCGCAGGTGTACGTGTTTTCACCTTTGAGTACGAAGGGGGTCTGTTTGAGGTCGGCGGAACTAATGTCATCAAAAATGACTTGTGTTTTAAAGCGTTCCGCGTGTTCCTTCATGCTTTCCATTAACGCTGGACCTTGCAAGCCTTCAGGGCCGCCAGGCCAGTTGTCGACGTCAGTGGTGAGACTGAGCTGCCCACCCGGTGTCATACCGGTAATCACGACAGGGTTTAAGTTGGCACGTGCGGCATACACGGCTGCGGTCCAGCCAGCGGGGCCGGATCCGAGAATAATTAATCGGTGATGATTTGTAGTCGTCATGGTGGTTCGCTCTATTTCTCATTAAGGCAAGGTGGTATATAGTACGAGAAGGAATTAAACGGGTAAATAAGTTATTAATGGATATGAAAAATCGTCAGAAGCAAAACAACAATAACAAGCGTAGCCCCATTTCTTCACAGATGCGGCAGCGGCTCCACGAAGGCTTATTCCTGGTGTCGATTGCCAGCGCTCTATTTCTTCTGATTTCACTGGTTACCTATCAGAGTAGCGATCCCGGGTGGATGGGTACGGGCTTGCACGATCAAGCAACGAACTGGGGTGGGCACGTTGGCGCCTGGCTCGCAGATGTGTTTCTCTCATTGTTTGGGCTGGTCGCTTATCTTTTTCCAATCCTGATTTTATTTTCCAGCTGGCTCAGCTTGCGTGAAACGCGGGGTGTTGTTGTGAACCCGTATCCGCATGAATGGATCTATAAATCGGCGGGCTGGATGTTCACCATCGCGAGCAGCTGTGCCTTGGTCAATTATTATTATCATTCGCGCGCGGCCCTGCCTGCTAATAGCGGCGGTATTGTGGGCGATTTACTGGGGCGCGGCATGAGTGCGCTTTTCAATACGACGGGTAGTACGCTCGTGTTTGTCACGCTCTTTTTGTGTGGGGTGACTTTCATTACCGGGTTGTCTTGGTTGGGTCTAGTGGAAAGAATTGGTGTTCAAGTGACGCGTAGCTGGCTGTATTTTAAAGCGCGCCGCCAACAGATTTTATTGGAACGTCAGGCTAAAGAGAAAGAAAAGAAAAGCGAGCCGCTTCTTGATCGTAGCAGGCGTGCCGAGCGCGATGCGGATAGCGAACCGGTTGTGCCGGTGGTGGTCGCGCCTATCAAAAAGCCTATCGTCATTGCCCAGGTTGAGCCGCCACGCGAGCGTAAAAAAATTGAAATTGATCCGGGTATACGTCTTGAGCCCGGCACGTTGCCTCCCTACGATTTATTGAACGCAGCGTCACCCACGGCTGAAAAACCGTTTGCAAATATTAGTTTTGAAGAACTATCGGCTTTGGTTGAGCAGCGTCTGTCTGACTTTGGTGTTGAGGCAAAAGTGACGGCCGTTTTGCCGGGGCCGGTGATTACCCGTTTTGAACTGGATCTCGCGCCAGGTATTAAAGTGAGTAAAATTACAGGGCTTGCGAAAGATATTGCACGTTCACTCTCAGCTGTCAGTGTGCGTGTGGTGGAAGTGATTCCCGGTAAATCGGTGATCGGCCTTGAAATTCCGAATGAAAATCGTGAGCTTGTGACGCTGCGTGAAATGTTTGAAACACAGCGTTATGCGCAATCACGCTCACCCATCAGCTTGGTGCTCGGCAAGGATATCTCCGGTAATCCTGTTGTCGTCGATCTGGCAAAAATGCCGCATTTACTGGTGGCCGGTACGACGGGCTCAGGCAAGTCTGTGAGCTTGAATGCCATGCTGCTGAGTATTCTCTTCAAGGCAACGCCCGAACAGGTACGTCTGATTATGATCGATCCCAAAATGCTGGAATTATCGATCTACGATGGTATTCCCCATTTATTAACGCCCGTCATCACCGATATGAAAGATGCCGCGAATTCCTTGCGTTGGTGTGTGGCCGAAATGGATAGACGCTATCGTTTGATGGCGGCACTCGGTGTGCGTAATCTTGCCGGTTATAACCAAAAAGTGAGTGATGCGATCAAGCAGGGTCAACCTTTGCCGTTGCCGGGTATTCTCGTGACGGATGAAGAGACGGCCAAAATGACGTTAGAGCCGCTACCATTGATTGTAGTCATTGCCGATGAGTTGGCGGACATGATGATGGTGGTTGGAAAGAAAGTCGAAGATTTGATTGCCCGCATCGCTCAGAAAGCACGTGCAGCCGGTATTCATCTCATTATCGCGACCCAACGACCTTCTGTTGATGTGATTACCGGTTTGATTAAAGCAAATATTCCTACTCGTATTGCATTCCAGGTCTCATCGCGCATCGATTCGCGCACGATTCTCGATCAGCAAGGTGCTGAGCAATTGTTAGGTCACGGCGATATGCTTTATTTACCGCCTGGTGCCGGTGTGCCGGTGCGTGTTCACGGCGCGTATGTGGCTGATGAAGAGGTTCATCGCGTTGTTGCGGCGTGGCGTAGCGCGGGTCAACCTGATTATATTAATGACGTCACGGAAGATGTCACGGAAGCAGGGCAGGGTGGTGACAGCCAAGGCGGTGGCGAGCAAGATCCTCTATACGATGAAGCCGTGCGTATTGTCACGGATAGCCGTCGCGCCTCCATTTCACTTGTGCAGCGTCGTCTGCGTATCGGTTATAATCGCGCTGCCCGCATGATGGAAGAAATGGAGGCCGCCGGTGTCGTCAGTTCAATGGATAACAGTGGCACTCGAGAAGTGTTGGCTGCGGGGCATCCAGTCGATTAACGTTAGCCGGAGAATAAATGAAAGTACGTTTTAAATTAGCAAGTTACGCTGCGATGTTGTTGTCATGTGTGATCTCATTGCCCGCGTTGGCCGATAACACTTCGGAATTATCAGGCTTTTTGAATGGCATGAACACCATGCGTGCCACCTTTACGCAAACCATCTACGATAACTACGGCAAGCCCGTGCAAAAATCGACAGGCCGTATGGCGCTTTCCCGCCCGGGAAGATTTCGCTGGGAAGTCAGTCAGCCTATGCCGCAAACCATTATTGCCAACGGTGAACGTTTATGGATTTACGACCCCGATTTGCAGCAAGTCACCATTCGTTCTTTGAAAACAGAAGCCGGTGAGGCGCCCGCTTTGCTGTTAAGTCATCAAAATACATCACTAGATAAAGAATACGACATTAGTGTGATGGCGAAAGAAAAACCCCTCCATTGGTTCCTCTTAAAGCCCAAAAAGAAAGATGCCATGTTTGCGATGGTCAAAATGGGTTTCGCCGGACCGCAACTGCAGGAAATGATTTTGCAAGATCAGATAGGACATGATACACGTGTGCAGTTCACGAAAGTTGAAACCAACGTGAATTTGCCCGCTTCACTTTTTACATTTAAAGCACCTTCTGGAACTGATGTCATAGATGAAACCCATCGATAAACTTAAATTAGCTGATCCTTCCTTTCAACCCTTGGCGGCACGTATGCGTCCTCAATCTCTGCAGGAATATGTCGGGCAGACGCATTTGCTAGGTGAGGGGAAGCCCTTGCGTCGCGCGATCTCGCAAGGTTTGTTACATTCCATGATTTTATGGGGGCCACCTGGCACCGGTAAAACCACCCTCGCTGAATTAATGGCGACAAAAGCCAATGCGCGTTTTGAAAAACTCTCGGCAATTTCCTCGGGAGTGAAAGATATTCGTAAAGTGGTAGAAGATGCAGAAGCTGCACGTGCCGAGCATCAACAAGCCACGATTTTATTTATTGATGAAGTGCATCGTTTTAATAAATCCCAGCAAGATGTTTTTTTACCGTTTGTCGAGAATGGTACTTTCATCTTGATTGGTGCAACGACTGAAAATCCTTCCTTCGAATTAAATAGCGCATTGTTATCACGTGCGCGCGTCTATGTTTTGAAGCGTTTAACAGAGGAAGATTTATTGCAAGTCCTAGCCTTTGCTCTCAATGATACGGAGAGAGGTCTTGGTCGGCACCCGTTGAATTTCCCGCTCGAATTACAGCAAGTATTGGTGCAAGCGGCAGACGGTGATGCGCGACAGGCGCTTAACTTGCTCGAAATCATCGCCGATTCAGCCGTCAATCAAACAATTACCTCCGAATTATTAACTGAAATTCTGCAAGTCAATTTGCGGCGCTTTGATAAGCAAGGCGAGGCATTTTACGATCAGATATCTGCCTTGCATAAATCTGTTCGAGGCTCTTCGCCTGATGCTGCCCTGTATTGGATGTGCCGCATGCTGGACGGCGGATGCGATCCGATGTATATCGCCCGTAGAATGGTTCGCATGGCTAACGAAGACATTGGTCTTGCTGACCCACGCGCATTGGAATTAGCCTTAAACGCCTGCGCGGTTTACGAGCGTCTCGGTTCACCAGAGGGTGAGCTGGCACTTGCTCAAGCGGTTGTTTATCTCGCCTGTGCCCCGAAAAGTAATGCGGTCTATCTTGCCTATGGCCGTGCCATGCAGGCTGTGCAGCAGAACGGCAGCGCAGACGTCCCTCTGCATCTACGTAACGCGCCGACCAAGCTGATGAAGCAAATGAATTATGGTAAAGCCTACCGTTACGCGCATGATGAACCTGAAGCTTATGCGGCGGGCGAACAATATTTCCCCGATGAAATGAAACAGCGCCACTATTACCAGCCGACACCGCGCGGTCTAGAGGTAAAGATTGGCGAAAGATTGGCGTATTTCCGCGAGTTAGATAAGAAAGTAGAAACTAAATAAGCTGCTTTTGCCCGCTTAGCAAGACAATCGCAACCCATCTGCCTTGCTTAATAAAACCTTAAGATTTAGCAGATACATTCGAAGTTAGTGTTAACTAATTTAATATTGTAGATGTTAAATAGAATCGACAAGGAGCTAGCGAATGGAGTTAGGGATACTGGTTGGTCATATCAAGAGCGAGCTGGAAAAGCAAAAGAAGTTGGTCATTGCGCCTGAGGTTAGTCAAAGTGAAGACCTGTATGACTGTAGTCTTGAGGCACAAGTAACATTTAATGAACTTGATGCAGTGATCAAACAGCTTGAAGCATTTGACCAGAAACAAGAAGCAACTGTCGACAATGTTAAATTAATCACAGATTTTTTTGAAAAACGCTGGGAGCGCATCAAAAATACCGATTTAATTTACCCCATCAATACCGAACATCTTGTCACTAATCTTTGTGTGTATATCGCGCAATATCTGGCGAATCAACGCGACTTGGTCATGAAGCGTAATTACCTTGCTCTTCTGATGCCAACCATCAGTAATTGGCATAATGATGTCAGTCATTCTGATTTGTGGACCTTGTATTTACATAATTTCTTACCTGACGACTCGAATAAATTTTGTATTCAGATGGGTTACGTAGATTTGAATATGGATAAAACGAATACCCGACTGGAAATGAGCGTCAAGGTTGGAGCCGAAAGAGTTTTTTTGAGCGAACAAGAAGCCGACCGCATTTATCATCATTCACATGTGATATCTGATTATTATGACCTGATGAAAACAGCGTATCAGACACAAGAAGAAATGAAGCGGGCACAAAAATCGCCGCAGGAACAGCAAGAGGTCATGAAAAAACAGCAGGGCGCCATCAGCGTAGCACGTGAAAACATGGTGAAGGCTTTACGTGATGAGCGTTATGGTAAACGATCTGTAAGATCTTCCTATGGTAAGCAGGGCCGTCTCACCCTACAAAATAATTTACTAAAAGACCCGAATAACTTATTTGCCTCCCGTGAACAGGTCTTTCATTTCATGGCCACTCGTTTAGATGTCAACCAGTGGCGTAGTTTTCTCGCTAAAATGAATGATAATGACAAATTCATGTCGTTGATATTGCAGGGTTCGAAGATTGATGATCCCGCTAATTTAAATGCCATGTTTAAAAAAGATGGCAAATATAATCGTGCCGTTGCATATTGTCTTGTAGAAGCTTACTCACGCATGAGATTGGCTGAAGGGGAGTATACGACTGTGCTAGCTTATATCGGTAGCTTTATAAGTCGCGTTTTTCCGAAAGAGATTAAAGAAAAAGTCGTTGAAATCATGCGGAAATACCTAACAGGTGAAGTGGAGGCGGGTTCCGATTATTCAAAATATTTTTTCTCGGGTGATATGTCTGCTGAAAAGCGTGCCATGTTTTCAGATGATGAAATCGATTTGTTAAACGCTATGAAAAATTCAAGAGTTGGAAAAATTCATGAGCGTATTTGTGCATTACTCGCGCCAGCAGTGGTTGTGAAAGAAAGTCAGCAAGCTATGAAAATGTCAGCTGTGAACTAAGTAAGTTAAACAGACAAGGAGTATGTTTATGACCGTCACGCGGGTAAAAGATTTCGCTGCCAAGGTATTAGCTGAAATTGATATTTATGAAAAAGAAGCTATAGCAAAGGTCTTATTTGAGATGCAGGGAGCACCGAAAGATGCAATTGCTAATGCAACTAGCGGATCTGGAACCACGGCTTTGAAGCGTGATCCGCATGTACTGGTTCGTTACGAATCGGATTGCTCAATCCTCGCGTTGCGGGATAGGCTGCAAAGTAGATTGAATGATGAGTCCGCTATTTCTGATGCAAGCTTGAAAGAATTTGCTGATTTGCTCCTGGCCCGCTTCAGTATCATCAAAGATACCAATTGTCTTTACAATTACAGTCCCAAATCATTGGCTTCAAAATCTTTTATCGCGCTTGCCAAAAATCTTTTTGAAACACTGAACCCCATTGCGCTGGCTTCGGGTAGAGAAGCCAAATACCTACATTACTATGATTACTTATTTCCAGATTTTCCTTGTCGTAAATACACCTCTGAAACTGGACATTTGGGCGAGTTGTCATTAACCGATTTTTTTTGGGGCGAAGATATTTGGAAAGAGGGTGTTTTGAAAGAGCTGGGCCGTCCGATTCCAACACTGAGTTGTCTTGAGGCCTATCGACTTGAACGAACCATGCGCCCACCGCATGTCTTCCTGACGCAGGCAGAGATGGCTGCTAAAGTGAAAGGAAAAGCTGAAGGCAAGGTTGTTAATCCCGTCATTTCGCGTGCTGATAATGACCGACTCAAAGATCATTCATCGTGTGCCAGCGATTATTTCATGGCGATTAATACCAAAACACTTGGTGAAGAAAAAAAAGATGAGTTTAAAATTAAGCTCGTTGAACTTATATCACAGTCCGACTTCGTGCCGGGCTATCTCTATGAAACCATGGCCAGCAACACCGCGCTTGTCAGAAATGGATTCTTAAGAACGTTAAATGTCGGTACTTTACGAGATTTGGCTGATTACCTGAGTAATCGTGTGGCTCCTGTTGATTGGAAAGCTTTTCTTGAAGCACTTCCAGAAGATGATTTTTTCAGAATTACATTACCGAAAGCAGCCAACGCGGTGCCCGATCTTTCTGTTTTGTCGGCGGAAAAATTTGAAGCCTTTGTCAATAATGATGCATGGTACGTCAAGGAAGAGTCTCGGCATAATAATGCTGCACTGTTGATTCTTGCCGAACTGTATCGACGTAAAAGAAATTACGAAGGTTTGTTTACAGGAAAAATCAGCAATATCACCTCTGGGTTTGTGGGGGGGAGTTCACGGAATGTCAAAATGGACGCGGTTGATGTTCTCATGGATTTCTTTGTCTGCAGTAATTATTGTCTTAATCAACTTGATGTTTACCTCGAAAAAACGGGCAAAATAAAATTGCATGGAGGCGCCATTAAGAGTGATCGACTTCTATTTCTGGTGAACAAGGCGAATAGTCTCTGGAACGCCTTACTGGCAACAGCAAAGCTGCCCGAGGATGATGGTGATGCCGTTGAAGCGCAAGCTAATCAGCCTGCAGCGACACTCGTTTATAATGCGGAAACCTTGGCAAGAGACGCCCAAAGGTTGTGTGGTCCCGGTGCTGGTTCGTGGAGCGAAGAAGTAAGGCACATTAACAAAACGGCGTTGAAAGGCTATATCATTTCATGTGGTGGTGATTACGGGCTGTATAATTGTATTACGACACCCGGGCACTATATCAAGGGAAACAATCGGCATAATCGCGCCATCCTTTATATTTTGACACAGCATTATATTGACAAGCGCGGTGCGGGTAATTCGCATACCACTAACTATGGCAAATTTCTCGGTGCGCCTGACAAAGTGCAAAAGCTGCAAGCGGCACGCTTATTACTCGAATTTTTTGAGAGTGATATGCCGTTGAATCACTTACATGAATTCCTCGTCAAAAAAGGAGCGCTGGAACAAGAAGCTATTATTGTTGATCGCGCGATTTATTCAGAAACCAAAGCACTCGCAAAAACAGCCGAATCGGTGCTGACCGAAGAGTTTTACATGGAGCAGCCGAAAGAGACGGGATTATTGTCGTATTTTAGTTGGAAGTGATCCGTATCCCGCAGCATAAACTGCGGGATATTTTTTGCTTTTAAACAATAAGGTTCAAGATGGTCGCATAAACTTCTTGAGCAAAGTCTGCGGTGACCAGCTGCGTGAGATGCCAGACGATGGCGGCTACACAGCCTGCTGCTGGTATGGTTAAAATCCAGGCCCAAACAATATTTTTAGCGACACCCCAGCGCACGGCAGAAAATCCGTTAACGGAGCCTACGCCGATAATGGCGCCTGTGACGGTATGTGTCGTTGAAACAGGAATACCAATATACGTGGCTAGCGCCAAGGTGGTGGCACTCGCCGTGTCAGAGCAGAATCCGCTGACGGGTTTTAATTTAGTGATTTTCATGCCCATTGTTTTAACGATTCGCCAGCCTCCAAAGCAGGTGCCAAGCGCGATCACGAAGTTGCAAGCAACCACTACCCATAATGGCACGTAGAATTGATCACCAATCATGTGTGAAGAGTAGAGGAGGATGGCGATGATCCCCATGGTTTTTTGTGCATCATTACTACCGTGACCCAAGCTGATAAACGCGGATGACAATAATTGAAAATGCCGGAACCAGCCATCCACCCGATGTGGGTTGGCATAAAAGAAAATCCGCGAGATAACGATCATGAGGATGATGCCCATCATCATGCCGAGAAAAGGTGAGATCACAATGGCCGCCACCACTTTGATAATGCCAGCCCATTTAAGTGGTGCAAAACCTGCGTGTGAGATGCTTGCGCCAAGTATGCCGCCAATGAGCGCGTGCGATGAGCTGGAGGGTAGTCCAAAAAACCACGTAAATATATTCCAGAAAATGGCACCCATCAGTGCTGAGAAAATCACGATATTCGTCATGACACTGGGATCGACCAGCCCGATTCCAATCGTCGCGGCAACGTGCGTTCCAAAAAATAAAAATGCAATAAAGTTAAAAAACGCTGCCCACAAAACCGCCCAGTGAGGTTTTAAGACGCGCGTTGAAACAATCGCTGCAATGGAGTTGGCTGCGTCATGAAAGCCATTGAGAAAGTCAAAAAAAAGCGCGATGCCAATGGTGATGATGACAAATAATAAAGTGGGATCCATCATGAGTACTCGAGGACGATGCCTTTGATGATATTGCCAACATCCTGGCAGCGATTAATGACAAGTTTCGTGTGCGCGTAAATTTCTTTATATTTAAAGAATTGTTTAAAGTCGGTTTCATGCAAGAAAAGTTTTTCTTCACCGGCTAAAACGGTTTTATGCGCTTTGTGTTCAATTCTGTCAATTTCTTTGCAGTGCTCAAAGATGGCGTCAGAATTCTTGAGTGATTTCAGGCAGGCGATGGATTGGCGCAGCTGCGTGGTCGCATCGAGGCTTAGCTGCGACAGTTTAATCATTTCTTCTGGCACCGATTGCAGTTTGTAGAAGGGGAAGCGTTGGGCAATGCGGTTGATCAAGTCGATGATATCGTCTAGCGTGCTAGTGAGCGCATGGATATCGTAGCGATCGAATGGTGTGATAAAGGTTTTATGCAAGAGCTCGAAGTTGGTGTAGGCGATTTGATCGGCTTCTTCTTCATGCTTGGCGATGAGATCAACGTAAGTTTGTTGATTGGGAAGGTGCTGCAACATATTGGAGAATTCAGAAGAGGCCAGTTGTAGCTTTTCTGCTGCCTTTTCAAATAGATCGAAAAAGCTCTCTTGCTGGGGAAGTAAACGTCTTAGCATGTCATCAGCCTGCATTATCAAAGACGTAATTTTAAGCGCGATGCTTGGGAAATGCTACATCGAATTGCAGTCCGTGACCATTTTGCGGTGTCGAGAGCGAAATATCAGCATTATGTAATTTGGCAATTTGGCTCACAATCGCAAGACCTAGCCCACTTCCTGATGCTTTTGTGCCTAAAATCCGGTAAAAACGCTCAAAGACGCGTTCACGTAATTCCGGGGGAATGCCGCCGCCAGTATCGGTGACACGTAAAATAATTTTCGTATCTGTGTTAATAATGGCCACCTTGACCTCGCCTTTGGGGGGCGTATAGCGAATGGCGTTATCAACGATGTTGCGGATCAGAATACCCAGTGCAATATCGCTCCCCATGATGACTGGGTCTTTGGGGGAGGGGGCGAGTTCAATTTCGATATCTTTCTCAAACGCATGTGGAGCAAGGTAGGCCATCATCTCGGTGGCGAGCTTATGCAGGTCTAATGGTTTGATGTCCGTCAGGCGCTCTTCTTCGCCAAGTCGACTCAAGGTTAGCAACTGAGCGACGACGTGCGAGCTGCGATCCACACTCTCGATCACATTTTGCAGGGCTTTGTTGCGGTCAACATCGTTATCGGCTTTTAGGGCGACCTGAACGTGGGTTTTCAGCGCGGCAAGCGGTGTGCGTAACTCATGGGCGGCATCGGCAGCGAAGTGCTTATTGCGCTCGAAGGCTAGTTTAAGGCGGATGAATAATTCATTCAGCTCAGCCACGAGAGGTTTAATTTCGATAGGGATTTCGGTCAGCTGCACGGGCTCGAGAAAGGTGGAGGCGCGATTTGAAATTTCAGTGGTGACGCGCGTCACGGAGCGTAAAGCAAAGCTGACAATCAGCCAGACGAGTAGACCAAAAACAGGGTAAGTGATGAGGAGAATATTGGCGTTGCTGTGGGCGATATCATCGCCTAATTCGCGGCGCAAATTATACAGTTCAGCGACCACCACTTTCGAGCCGTTCTTCGGGTCAATTTCACTAAAAATTCGCCATTCCTGGTCGTCTGCTTCCTGATCGCTAAATCCGAGCGGCGCATCTTTCAGTGGCAGTGGGATCTGTTTTGACGAGCTGAGTTCCAGCTTACCCTGCTTGTTCCATACTTGAAACGCTAATTTGAAATGTGTAATAGGCATGGATTTATGCAGTAAGGCCGTAAATTCTTCGCGCGCTTTAGGATTAATGTCGGCATATTTATAAAGAATTTGTACGAGCGAAGAGGTGCGCACGAGCTGGCTATCTAAGTATGGCTGGACGACTTTCTCATCCAGTAAGTAATTACCAATACCATTAATGGCAGACGCAATCGTAATGCTCAGCAGTAAGCTGATTAAAAGAAAATATTTGATCGATTTGATCATTTTTGATCTTTGCTTTTTTCAATCGTGTAGCCGATGCCGCGCACGGTACGAATGAAATCCTGGCCAAAGCGTTTACGTAAGTTATGGACGTGGACTTCGAGTGCGTTGCTGTCGACTTCTTCACCCCAGCCATAAAGGGATTGCGTGAGATGTTCGCGGGATAAGACGCGACCGGTGTTTTCTAGTAACACATGCAGCAATGCAAATTCGCGGCGGGAGAGATTGATGGGCTCTTCTTTAAATGTCACCGTGTGTGAGGCGGGATCTAGCGAAATATCGTTATGGACCAGCAAGGGTGCGGCGCGTGACGCGAAGCGGCGCTGCAGGGCACGCAGGCGTGCCAGTAATTCCGGTAGATCAAAAGGTTTGGTGAGATAATCGTCGGCGCCGCTGTCTAAGCCTTTCACGCGGTCTTCAATGGATTCTCGTGCTGTGAGAATTAATACGGGTGTGGTTTCACCCCTTTCACGCAGGTTTTGCAGCACGGTGATACCAGGCATTTTGGGGAGGCCGAGATCGAGTACCACAAGATCAAATTTTTCTGTTTTGAGGGCTTGATCAGCGAGCATGCCATCTTTCACCCAGTCGACGGTGTAGCCGTCCTGAGAGAGGCCTTTACGTGTTCCCTCGCCTAGTAATTCATCGTCTTCAACGAGAAGTATCCGCATGGTGATTTCCCCTTATATTATATAACTTTATCTTTTTTATATAAGTATAGCAAACCGAAATAGACTTGTTTGGTTAATTGTGCTCAAAATATAATCAACAAGTTGGTTGTAAGTGATTATATATTATACATTTTTTATTGGTTGTAATATTTTTTATGGTTTGGGGTTCAGGCGACCAATAGCCTCAGGCGTTTAAAGAAATCCAGCACTTCAGGATTGGTAATGAAACTCAAATTATAGGGATGTTCGGCGTAGAGAGTTTTAATGCGTCTGTTGGTCAGGAGGGGGTCTATCGTATTCGCAATTTTGCCAAATAGAATTAACTCCACCTCTGGTCGGTGTAAGAAAATATGATTGAGAACTTCGTAAATGAATGGGTGCCAGGCTTTGGCGTCTTTCTGTGGTGGCTGATCTGGTTGCAAGACGGGTGTGGCATTTAATAATAAGAAGCCTTGTTGCAGGAAATTCGTGAAGAAAGCTTCGTTGGTGGAGACGTATGAGGTTTTATCAATTTTGGCAATGGCAGGTTGGCTGGTGTCAGTGGCGTCGAGCTTGCCTTCGGCGACGAGCATCATTTTCAAAATATTTCTAAGTGACGTGGCGCGATTTACTTTTTTAGCGAGCCCAGTGTCAGACCATAAATCTTTTACGGCGGCATCCCAGAATGCATATCCATTTGCAGACTCATCGCGCGGGTAGGGGGATTCACCAAACAGTACGTAATTCACATTGTCGAGTGGTAATGAAAAAGCACTAAAAATTTTTTCTCGACCTGGTAGCCACGATGAGGAATGAATTAAATGATCGAGATAAGCGGTGTCCATTTTCTCAAGGCCGCGCTGAATGCACGCATGCCATGAAGGGTGAATCACGCTATAATCGAACGCATGCGTTGTCATTATTTTCTCATTAAGGCAGATAAAAAATGGATAAAACATTATTGGAAATACTAGCATGCCCCGTTTGCAAAGGTGAATTGATATATGACTCTCATCATCAGGAATTGATTTGTCGGCATGATCGTTTGGGGTATGCCATCATCAATGAAATTCCCGTCATGTTAGTGTCGAGGGCGCGAAGGTTGAATGTGGGAGAGGTGTAACGAGGTTGGCGATATCCCTGTTAGCGTGACGACATGCTAACAGGGATAGGCTCAAGGTTATTTCTAGGTTTCGCTTTCTTTCTTTGGCGATAAATTATCTTCACTTGTGCGAACTTCAGCGGGTTGCTCACTGGTAACGCTGCCCGCTGCGGTTGGGCGTGGTTGGCGATTGCCTTGTGTGCGATGACGGCTGCGATGACGACGTGCATGATAATGACGCTGTCTGCGATTTTCCGTTGGCGCTTGTTCCGAGACGGAGCCAGGTTGAGCGTTTGTGTCGGTGGTGACTTCGACCGCTGGTTGTGGGGTCTGGTGATGTTCGATGGGGGCGCTCACATGCGTAAACTCAACCGGCAATCTTGTTTCTTGTACGACGATTGGCAGTGTTTGTTTGGGTGCTGTGACTTCGTGTGCAGGTGCGGTTTGCTGCATCGGTGTTTGTTGCGGCTGTGGCGCATGATGCGGCTGTGACGCGTGATGCTGCGGTGGTGTATGTGTGACGGCTGCCGCTACCGGTGCGCTGCTCACTGGTGTGTGCTCTGCCTGGGCGTGACGATTTTGTGATGGTCGTGCATCACGGTGCTCTCTGTGTTCGCGATGTTCGTGGCGCTGTCCGTGATGCGGGCGGTTGTGCTCGCGGCGTGGTTGATGTTCATGGCGTGGTTGCTGCTCGTTGCGTGCTTCTGGTGCGCGCTCGGCGTGAACTTCCTGTGGGCGATCAACGCGTTGTTCGTGTGGACGATGCTGGCCACCCGCTGCCGCTGGGTCGCGTTGTCTGCCGCCACGTGTTCTGTTCTGGTTGTAGCGACCGCCTCCGCGACGACGTTGTTGTGGACGTTGGCGGTGATTGTTGTGGTGCGGTTGGGACGGTGGTGGTGCTGCGGTGGAGCCGTCTGTTTGGTTGGGTTCGCTGTCAGCTTCTTTCTTTTCAAAAATGAAGCTATAGATTTTTTTCAGCAAGCCGGGTTGACCATTTTGCTGGTTACCGGGCGCGGATGGGTGTGTGGAATGCGGTGCTGGCATTTCATCGATAGGGATATTTTTAATGGCAGGTTCTTGCTGTGATTTTTGTGAAAATCCGGCGGCTGCTTCTGAAGAGGCTTCGGGTTTAACAGCGTAAACATAGCTTGCTGTTCTTTCTTCGTTTTCGTTGATATCGGATTTGCGAATACGTTCTACTTCATATTGTGGCGTCAGCAAGTGTGCGCTTGGTACCACAATCACTTTAATTTCCTGGCGTTTTTCAATGTCGATAATCGCCTGACGCTTTTCATTCAGCAAGTAGGCTGCGATTTCAGCGGGGACAATGGCGCGTACTTCGGCTGTGTTATCTTTTAAAGCTTCTTCTTCAATAATGCGAATGACGGATAAGCCCAGTGATTCAATACCGCGTATCGCACCCTGACCGAGACAGCGTGGACAGGTCACGCGGGAGGATTCACCGAGTGATGGGCGTAAACGTTGGCGCGACATTTCCAGTAAACCAAAGCGTGAGATGCGGCCGATTTGTACGCGAGCGCGATCCATTGATAATGAGGAACGTAAACGGTCTTCAACTTCGCGTTGATTGCGAACAGGGGTCATGTCGATGAAATCGATGACAATCAAGCCGCCGATATCACGCAGGCGTAATTGACGCGCGATTTCGTTCGCGGCTTCAAGGTTAGTTTTGAGCGCGGTTTCTTCGATGTCGACGCCTTTGGTAGATTTTGCGGAGTTGATGTCGATGGAGACCAGTGCTTCAGTGTGATCAATAATCACCGAGCCGCCGGAAGGTAGGCGTACATCGCGCTGGAAGGCGGATTCAATCTGGCTTTCAATTTGGAAGCGTGTGAAAAGCGGTGTGTCATCTTGATAATGTTTGACGCGCTGCACGAAATCGGGGCGGATGAGTTTGAGATGATTGATCACGTCGTTATAAACATCTTCGTGGTCAATCAGGATTTCATCAATCTCTTTACGGAGATAATCACGCAGGGCGCGAATCACCGCGTTGCCTTCCTGATAGATCATGAAAGGAGCGGGGCGGTCGACGGATGTGCGCTGGATGACGTCCCAAAGGCGCATTTGAATTTCAAGATCCCATTGCAGTTCTTCCTGCGAGCGGCCGCTGCCGGCTGTGCGAATAATAATGCCCATGCCTTCTGGAACTTGCAGGGAGCCGAGTAAACCGTGAATGTCATCGCGCTCATCGCCTTCAATGCGGCGCGATACTCCGCCAGCGCGGGGATTGTTTGGCATCAGCACGAGATAGCAGCCAGGCAATGAAATAAAAGTGGTGAGAGCTGCGCCTTTGTTGCCGCGCTCTTCTTTTTCGACTTGGACAACTAATTCCTGACCTTCTTTCAAGACTTCTGAAATGCTCGGGCGGCGGCCGGTATCGTGAAAGCTTGGGTGGAAGCAGGTGCGAGCGACTTCTTTCAATGGCAAGAAGCCGTGACGTTCTTCGCCGTAGTTGATGAAGGCGGCTTCAAGGCTTGGTTCGACGCGCGTGACAATACCTTTGTAGATACTGGATTGTTTCTGTTCGCGCGCGCTGGATTCGATGATGAGGTCGTAAAGGTATTGCCCATTGGCAAGCGCGATACGCAACTCTTCATCTTTATGAGTTGCGTTGATAAGCATTCTATTCATGTTAAATCATCCACATTATGCACCTAAGGCATAGGGACGAGGATTGCGTTTTATAGAATATGGGCAAGCTTCGTTGTCTCTGCGACAGTGTGCTTTTGCCCATGCAGCGCTGGTTTCGAGCCAGCCACAGGTTTTTGGATAACCGTGAAAACCATCTACAAACTTCGGGGTACCCTTGGGAGCCCCAATGAATTCAGTAGTCTTATCACTTAATGCGTGATTCTATAAAAACGTTCAACTCATCCGTGCCCTTGGCACGTTATTACGAAATATCGATTTAAATCAGGTTGATTAAAATCTCTGAACTTTGTGTCAAATAGCTGTAAAATGTCAGCCAGCACTACCTGCTAAAGGTAATGTATAATGAATCTTACCAATACTATGATTTTATATCAATTAAAAAGCAGGACAGAGGGTGATAATGCACCAACCAGAAAAGCCACCAGGTAGTAAATCTTTGGTTAAATTTTATACGATTTCTGCCGATGAAGAAGGGCAACGCATCGATAATTTTTTGTTGAACAAATTGAAGGGTGTTCCCCGCACCAGAATTTACCGGATTGTTCGCAAAGGTGAAGTGCGTGTGAATAAAAAACGCATTGATCCGTCTTATAAGTTGCAGGAAGGAGATCTGGTCAGAGTGCCGCCTATGTTTTTAGAAGAGCGGGCGCAACAAGTGCCGCCGAGTCAGGCAACGAAAAATTTATTATCAGAACGAATTTTGTTCGAAGATGAGAACTTATTGATTATTAACAAGCCTTGCGGCATGTCGGTGCATGCGGGGAGTACGGTGAGGGTGGGGATCGTGGAAGCGCTGCGTCATCTTTACCCAAAACTAGTGAACCTGGAATTAGCTCATCGCCTGGATTCGGAGACATCGGGTTGTCTCGTTCTTGCCAAGAAGAAGAAAATTTTACGCGAGATACACGGGTTACTCCGTGAAGGGGAAGTGAATAAAATATATTGGGCACTGACCATGGGTAAATGGACGCGTGCCGAGCGGCGGGTCGATGTGTCTTTGCAGAAAGAGTATCGGGATGGCGGTAAGCATGTTGTCGAGGTTCGTCGCGATGGAAAGTCTGCTTTGACCATCTTTAAGCCGATTGAGCTTTTCACGGATGCCGAATTGATGGAGGTCACGTTATACACAGGGCGGACTCACCAAATTCGTGTTCATGCCGCGCATCAGGGGCATCCGATCGCGGGGGATGATCGTTACGGTGATCCTGAATTTAACAAATTATCACGGCAACGAGGGTTGAAGCGTATGTTCCTCCATGCCCGGACAATCGAATTTACTTTGCCATCATTGAACCAGCATATTAAAGTAACAGCCCCTTTAGACCCTGATCTTGAGATCGGGCTCAAGGGATTTAAAAAACCGGAGCGAGGCAGCCATGGCATTTGATGATGAATCAGGACCCATGCAAAAAGGCATATTTTTACTGCCAAATTTGCTAACAACCGCAGCGCTATTTGCTGGGTATTATTCCATTGTGGCGGCGATGAAGGGGCATTTTGAAACGGCCGCAATTGCTATTTTTATTTCCATGATTGCCGACGGGCTGGATGGCCGTGTGGCGCGATTGACCAATACACAGTCTGAGTTTGGTGCCCAATACGATAGTCTTTCTGACCTCATCGCCTTTGGTATCGCGCCTTCGCTGGTACTTTATAGCTGGTCTTTACATCACCTTGGCAAGATAGGTTGGCTAGCTTCCTTTCTCTATACGGCTGCCACGGCATTGCGCTTGGCGCGTTTCAATACGCAGGTTGCCGATAAGCAGTATTTTCAAGGCTTGCCTTCGACATTGGCCGCGGGTGTGATGGCCAGTATTGTCTGGATGGGCGCTAATTACGAAGTGGATGGTTTTGTGGTTGCCGCGCCGATAGCATTTTTAACGCTGATGGTGGCAGGCCTCATGGTGAGTACCATTCGGTATTCAAGTTTCAAAACCATTGATTTTAAAGACAGGGTGCCGTTTATCACCATCGTGACGGCGGTTTTTTTAATCACCGCCATCGCGTTAGAGCCGGCTGAAGTGTTATTCGCTATTTTCTTTGTGTACTTGATATCAGGTCCTACCATGACCTTGTGGCAGTTACGTCGTATGCGTAAGCAACGCTCACGATCAACACTCCGGCAGGTTGGCCGCAAGCCCGCCGAGTGAGGTTTCCTTGTAGATAGCCATCATGTCTTTGCCGGTTTGATTCATGGTAGAGATGACTTTGTCTAGTGAGACAAAGTGTTTGCCGTCACCGAGTAGCGCGAGGCGTGCGGCATTCATGGCTTTCACGCTCCCCATAGCGTTACGTTCGATACAAGGGATTTGTACGAGACCGCCGATAGGGTCGCAGGTTAAGCCGAGGTGATGTTCCATCGCAATTTCCGCGGCATTTTCAATTTGATCCAGTGTCCCGCCCAAAACAGCGGTTAAGGCTCCGGCTGCCATTGAGCAGGCGACGCCGACTTCTCCTTGGCAACCCACGTCAGCACCCGAGATGGAGGCCCCCTTTTTGTAAAGAATGGCGATAGCGCCGGCTGTCAGCAGGAAATTGACGGCATCTTCGTTCTTGGATTCGGGATAAAACGTCAGGTAATAGTGTAAGACGGCGGGAATAATACCGGCTGCGCCATTGGTCGGGGCGGTGACAACGCGTCCTCCCGCGGCATTTTCTTCATTCACGGCGATAGCAAAAAGATTAAGCCATGAAATGCTATCCATGTGTTGCTGGCTTTCAGGTTTTCCCTGAAGCATGAGTTTCTTGTATAGATCAGGTGCACGGCGCGGGATGTTGAGTCCGCCGGGTAAGATGCCGGGGGTGTGGCAGCCCGTTTCAATGCATTCTTGCATGATAGAGGCGATTTTGAGGAGGCGGGCGCGCACTTCATCTTCGTTACGCATGCTGCATTCATTGGCCATCATTAATTCGCTGATGGTGAGCTGGTTGTCGCGGCAATGCTTTAGTAAAGTTTTAGCATTGGCAAACGGGTAAGGAAGGTCGGAGTTGTCGGCATGCTCTGGGTGTGTCGCTTGTTCTTCAGTGATAATGAAGCCGCCGCCAATGGAGTAGAAAATACTCGATTCCAGGAGTGAGCCATCTTGTGCGAAGGCCGAAAAGCGCATGCCGTTTGTGTGTGCGGGAAGTAGATCTTTGAAGTTGAAGATCATATCAGCGGCATAATCGAAGTGAATGCGATGGGTGTCGTTTAATTGTAATGCATGCGTCTCAATAATGGCTTGTGAGCGCGGCCTGATAATATTGGGATCAATGGAGTCGGGCAGGTGGCCTTCTAAGCCGAGTAAGATCGCGAAGTCTGTCCCGTGGCCTTTGCCGGTAAAGGCTAGTGAGCCAAAGAGCTCAACGGTGACGCGATGAGTGGGGGTGAGCATTTTTTTGTCGGTCAAATCTTTTACAAAATGACACGCAGCTTTCATTGGGCCAACGGTGTGAGAGCTGGATGGGCCAATACCGATTGAAAATAGGTCAAATACACTGATGGACATACAAACACCCTGCCTTTATTGTTATGAAGTATTGAGCATCTCGCCCAGCGAGAAGCTATCATACATGAAATTTTAATGTTAAAATTCTACACAATTTTAGCCCAATTTGATAACGAATGAAACTATGAGCCAACGTCTTCGAACGCTTATTTCCAATCCACGCCTCCTGGCAGCTTTGCTGCTCGGTTTTTCTTCCGGGCTGCCACTCGCTTTAACGGGGTCAACGCTGCAAGCATGGTTCACGGATGCGAATGTGGATCTCGCCGCAATCGGCGCATTATCCCTGATTGGAATTCCGTATACACTTAAATTTTTATGGTCCCCTCTGCTGGATTATTATCAGCTTCCCAAATTAGGGATGCGTAAAGGCTGGATTATCGCGACACAGATGGGGGTGGCGGCTGTCTTATGTGTCATGGCTAACATGAATCCTGCTGAGAATGGCATGCTGGTTGCCATCATGGCACTCATCACAGCGATCATGGCGGCCACGCAAGATGTCGCGATTGATGCGTATCGTACGGATATTCTGCATGACAATGAGCGTGGTCTCGGTGCGGCCTATTATGTTTTTAGTTATCGGTTAGCGGCAGTGGCATCGGGTGGTTTGGGCATGGTGTTTGCCGATTACTACGGATGGAAGCTAACGTACGAAGTCATGGCGGTCATGATGTTGTTGTTGATGGTGATGACGTTTCGGGTGCCGCGTATTTATCATGCGCCGCCGCAAGAAAAAAATCTGTGGCAGTCCATTCAGATGGCCTTGCATGATTTGATGAGTCGCAAAAATATTTCGATTTTACTGCTCTTTGTCGTCCTCTATAAATTCGGTGACGCATTAGCATTGTCACTGATGACAAATTTTTTACTGCACGGTCTTGGCTTTACGAAGACGGAGGTAGGTCTTGCGTACAAGGTTGTCAGCTTTGTGGCGACGGTGCTCGGAGCGATCGTTGGGGGTGCCATTTTAACCCGTAAAAGTGTTTATTTTGGGCTGATTGTGTTTGGTCTCGCACAGGCGATCTCGAATTTAACGTTTGTGATACTCGCGGCAGTCGGTAAAAATTTCACACTCATGGCAGCGTCCATCTTCATCGAGAATTTTTGCAGCGGTTTGAGTACCGCGGCATTCATGGCGTTTTTAATGATGATGTGTAACAAAAAATACACCGCGAGCCAATACGCTTTGTTGTCATGCATTGCCTCATTGGGACGTGTGTTGTTAGGGCCTGTCGCCGCTTACATGGTTGCTTCATTTGGATGGACGACCTTTTTTATTTGGTCGTTTGTACTGTCGTTTCCAGGGATACTCCTTCTGATGCTATTAAAAGAAAAGGTGATGATCGATGCGCATCCTGCCCCACAACCTATTTAAAATTGCGAGTTCAGCTTGTCTGATTGGATGCTTGATGCTGTTAACTTGCACGGCTGCATCGGCTGAGTTGATGTCTTCCGTTGAAAACGGGCCATTTACATCAGATAGAATTGATGTTGTTAGTCAGCAGATTGTCTTGTTGAAAAACCGCTATCATCAAGCGGAGCGTGAGTTGAATGTTCTGCAAAAAAGTAATCAGAATATCCCCCTCGCGACACTTGAAGCCGCCAGTAAGAATTTTCTTGATAAAGCGGCCCTCGATATCGCTGTCGCTAAATCTAATTTAGAAAGCATTAGCATCGAGTTAGCCGATGCGCGGCAGACAGTTAGTTGGCTCAAGAAAAATGTTCAGGAAATTGAAAATCAACTCAATGTTCTTAATGTATTTGGTGCGCGTATCGCTAAAAGTGAAATGTTGAATGATGCGCAACTGCGCTCAGATCTCTCATTTCAGCAGCGACTTTTGTCGCTCGAAAATGTACGTGTGCAGTTCCTGAATAATCTTGAAGATGATGCAGGCGCCATCTTGCAGATACGCAAAGAGCAGTTGAGTAAATTGAGCTCGCAGTTGAAATCTCAGCGTTTGTTGCGCATGAAGCAGCAAGAAGTGCGCGAAGAATTGATTTATCAAGAACAGCAAAATCAGTGGCTGGAACGATTAAGTGCGCTGTATGCCAATCTTGCAAAAACCAATCCAGTGATCGCCAAAGAGAAATATGCAGAACTTGAAGACGAGATATTTAGTGCTAGTGAGCATGCCAATTATGCTTATGCGCAATCGTTGATTGCACGATACCGCGATCAGGTTCAGCAGTTACGCATGGTGGTATTGAAAAGTAGTTCAATAGGTCAATTGAATGAGCTCAGTGAGCAGGCGCAGTTGCTCGGCAAACAAATTGAAAAGCTGGGGTCGGTGTTGTCACAACGCATGACGGTTTTGGGTACACATGCTGTGATGGGTGCGCAGCAGAAATTGGCCGGTAATCATAGTGAGGGCTCACGCCAAGACTTGCAGAACTTGCAAGCAAAATACATCGAATCCCAAGCCCAGCTTAAAAAGCTGGATGATCGTGTGGTGACCTTCCGCTTGGCATTGGCTCAAGCTTTACAAGTTGAGTTATCATCGCGGCAAGGCTTCCCTTCCTTCGATGCAAAAACCATGTTGAATATTGGCAAGGAAATTCTGTTAGTGCCTGCGCTTGGTTTTGAGGTCATGAAAAGTCTGGCGGTAACGTTGGCTAGCAATGTTAAAGCAGCTGGGCCTGTCATTTGGGGTATGTTTGTATTTGCTCAAGTTCTGTTGGCGCTTATTTTCATTTTCGCCAATAGACTCACGCAGCATTTACTGCAGCGACCTTCCGCCTGGCGCGAAAAAATCAATTCCAAATGGTTGAGTCTTAAATGGCTGGAGCATCATTTCATTGATCTATATCTTTTGCTGAATGTGCTTTCTACGATGTTTATTTTCAATGTGCCCTTCACGAATTATATATTTTTCGTCTATCTTGCGGCTGTCTGGTTTATTTTCAAGGCGATTATTGTCACTGCGCGTATTTGTCTGGTTGAGACGACGAGTCACACGGCCGGCAAGGATATGCGTTTATACGGACGTCTAAAATGGATATTTGCTGTCGGTGGTGTGACCACCGCTGCAGCCGCTTTCATTTATCAGCTGCCGCTAATCTACGAATTGAAAACGCTGTCCGACCGATTATTTCTGCTATTTATGATGCTGGTCTCAATCATGTTGCTGCGCTTTTGGGATGTTGTTCCGAATCTCATTTTATCGCATATGGATAAACGTCATCCCTATTTCGAAAAATCCATCCGTATTCTTGGCGTGCTCATTCCATTGCTAATGCTTGGCAACTCGGCTATTGGTATGTTGGGTTATGTTAATTTGGTGATGTCGGTGTCGTGGTATGAAGGTGTCTTTTTGTGTGTCTTCATTGCCTATTTGGTATTACGCGGTTTGTTAACTGATAGCGTTGAGCAGTTATCGCAGGTTGTGATTAAGCACTCTAGTAATGGATGGCTGTTAACAGAAGCGTTTTTGAAACCACTGGATCGTATTTTAAAAATCTTTCTGTTTCTTGCGGCGGGTTCCGTTTTATTTTTGCTGTATGGCTGGGATAAACAATCGCCTATTGTTGAGCGTTTGAATGGGTTGCTTCATTACCAATTGGCCAACGTACTGAATACGACTATTACTCCGATGCGCATGCTAAGTCTCATCGTTGTCGTCTCAGTGTTTTATTGGACGGCAAAGTGGATGCGCGAATTCGTCTATCGTTTCTTGACGGGCCGTACTTCTGATATGGGTATTCGTAATAGTATGGCGATATTGAGTCAATATGCTGTCATTGTTGTGGGTATCTTTTTAAGCTTGCAGGTATTGGGTATCGATCCGCGCGTGCTTGCCGCTGTGACCACTGCCTTGGCATTCGGTGTCGGTTTGGGTTTGCGCGACCTTGCCAATAATTTCTTTTGTGGATTTTTAATTCTGCTAGAAAGACCGTTACGTGTCGGCGATATCATTGAAGTGAATGACGTGGAAGGTGAGGTTATTAATATTGGTAGCCGTGCGGTGACGGTAATGACTTGGGATAACACCGCGCTTGTTGTACCGAACACGGAGATTTTCAACAAATCGTTTACCAACCTGACAGCGCGTGATAACGTTGTGCGCTGTATTGTGCGCATCAAAATCAGTCGTCAAGATAATCCGCATCAAGTACAGGCGCTCATTCATCAGGTCATCAGTGCAAGTAAATTTATTTTGTCTGAGCCTGCTCCAGAAGTGTTTCTGAAAGAGATGAATGATTTGCTGCTGCATTTCGAATTGCGCTATTTCGTGAATATTCGCATGGTAAAATCACGAACGATGGTGGCATCGAACTTGCTGATGGCGATCTGGGATGCATTTGCCGAGCACGGTATTCGTCCGCCGTATCCGCAACAAGAAATATTTATTCGTAATGAACAAACACCGGAGGGTAAGATTGTTTCGGTGAGTAAGCTTGAGGAAGTTATTAATTAAAAGCTAACCAGTGAAGGGTTGATCACATATGACAGATATTTTTGAAATAGTCCGGCTCGATTTGCTGGAGCCAGCAGGATTAACCGATGGTCAGTTGACCAAGGTGTTGCATTCGCTCGCCGGCAAAAACATCGATTATGCTGACCTGTATTTTCAGTCCACCTATACGGAATCTTGGGCTCTCGAAGACAGTATTATTAAAGGCGGTAGTTTTGATATTGACCGTGGCGTCGGTGTGCGTGCCATGTGCGGTGAAAAAACCGGTTTTGCCTACGCTGACGATATTATTTTCCCCGCGATTGATCAGGCTGCCCAGGCAGCTCGCAGCATTGCGCGTGTGGGTGGTGAGAAAGAAATTCAAGCTTGGCACAGAAGTAAGCCGCATGAGCTTTATCTGCCGATTAATCCTTTGCATTCGCTCTCTGAAACTGCCAAAACAAAATTACTCCATGAAGTGGATACGTATCTGCGCTCTAAAGACCCGCGCATCATTCAGGTCAATGTTAGTCTTGCGGCTGAATATGAGACGATTATGGTGATGTCGAGTGATGGGCACATGGGTGCGGATGTCCGTCCGTTGGTGCGTTTTAATGTCAGTTGCATTGTCGAGCTCAATGGCAGGCGTGAGTCTGGCTATTCAGGTGGCGGTGGAAGATTCAGCTATGAACATTTCATTACCAACAATCTTGCCTTCAAATATGCCGATGAAGCCTTGCGGCAAGCACTGGTGAATTTAACCGCCGTTGACGCGCCCGCCGGCACGATGCCGGTGGTGTTAGGTCCGGGCTGGCCGGGCGTCTTGCTGCATGAAGCGGTTGGACATGGTCTTGAAGGTGATTTTAATCGTAAGGGTATTTCTGCTTATAGTGGCCGCATGGGTCAGCGCGTCGCGAGTGAGTTATGTACGATTGTTGATAATGGTACGTTGCCTGGTCGCCGTGGTTCATTAAATATTGATGATGAAGGTGTGCCGACGCAGAATAATATTCTGATCGAAAACGGTATTTTAAAAAGTTATATGCTCGATAAACGCAATGCACGTTTAATGAATATGTCGTCAACCGGTAATGGTCGACGTGAATCATATGCGAGCTTACCGCTGCCGCGAATGACAAACACTTATATGTTGGAGGGTGAGTCACAGCCTGAAGATATTATTCGCTCCGTCAAGAAAGGTTTATACGCGGTTAATTTTGGTGGTGGTCAGGTGGATATTACTTCAGGTAAATTTGTCTTTTCCGCGAGTGAAGCTTATCTCATTGAAGATGGTAAAGTGACGGCGCCCGTCAAAGGTGCCACGATTATTGGTAATGGCCCCGACGCGTTAACGCGAGTTTCCATGGTTGGTAACGATTTGAAACTCGACGAAGGTGTCGGTGTGTGTGGAAAGGACGGCCAGAGTGTTCCGGTAGGTGTAGGTCAGCCGACACTCAAGGTAGATGAATTAACCGTTGGTGGAACGAGAATACACGAATGACGCAATTACGACAGAAAGCATTATTAAGCACGGAAGAGCTGCAAGCGATTGCTGGGTCCATCTTAAAAGAAGCGGCGAAGCGTGGTGCCGATCAAGCAGAAGTGGGTATCGATTCCAATAAAGGTTTTTCAGTCTCAGCGCGAGAAGGCGATGTTGAGACCATCGAATACCATCAAGATAAATCGATTGATGTAGCCGTTTACTTTGGTAAACGTTGTGGCTCTGCCAGTCTTTCTGATGTGCGCCCTGAGGCAATAGTCGCTGCGGTTGAGGCGGCTTGCCACATCGCAAAATTTACGGGTGAAGATCCTGCATCTGGTCTTGCAGATAAAGATGATCTCGCGTTCCATTATCCGGATTTAAAATTATCATATCCTTGGGAAATTAGCGTGGAGGAAGCATCGAAACTTGCCGTGGAATGTGAGCGTGAGGCGGTGAGTTACGACAAGCGCATCATGAGTGCGGAGTCGGTTGATGTGAATACCATGCAAGGTTTTGCTGTATACGCCAATAGTTTTGGTTTTTCCGGGGCGATTTCTTTCACGCGTCATGAAATGAGCTGTGTGCTCGTTGCTAAAGACAAAAATGATGATATGCAGCGTGATTATAGTTACACCTTATCCGTTGATCCGAGTCAGCTTGATTCTGTTTCACTGCTCGCAAAAACGGCAGCTGAAAGAACGGTGAAGCGTCTGGGTGCGCGCCGTTTACCAACGATGAATGCGCCAGTCATATTCGCAGCGGAAGAGGCGCGAGGTTTGCTTGGGCATTTTAGTGCAGCCAATTCAGGTGGTAGCATTTATCGAAAATCATCTTTTCTGGTTGATCATTTAGGTAAAAAAATATTCCCGGAATTTATTTCGTTATCTGAACACCCGCATCTTGCGATGGGTCTTGGGAGTTCTGCGTTTGATGACGATGGTGTGTTAACCCGCGACAATGTTTTCATTGAAAATGGAGTTTTAAAAATGCACGCGCTCGGTGTTTACTCTGCGCGTAAATTGGGTTTGAGAACCACTGGTAATGCAGGTGGTGTGCATAACCTGACTGTTACACACGGCAACAAATCATTACCTGAATTATTGAAAACCATGGGCACTGGTTTGTTGGTCACGGAATTAATGGGGCAGGGTGTCAACATCATGACCGGTGATTATTCGCGTGGTGCCGGTGGTTATTGGGTCGAAAATGGTGAAATACAATACCCAGTGCATGAAATTACGATCGCCGGAAAGCTTCAGGATATTTATGCTCGTATTGTTGAGGTCGGAAATGATATCGATGTACGTGGCAATATTCGTACGGGTTCGATCCTGATCGAAGAAATGATGATTGCAGGCGAATAGTTTATCGCTTGGTTTTGAGGGATAACGCGCCCCTTGCGGGCGCCTTCCCAGTTGGTATATCCAGTACACCCCACCTCTTAAAATATCCTACTGATTAATAACGAAAATTTTTTCATATCCGTGATCTATACTTAGTATAAGCAATCAACTAGGTGACGATGATGGATACTCGGAAGAGTTTAACTGATGCTGAGAAAGCATTTTTAGCGGCTAATAAAGCGGCTGATGAAATGATTAAAAATAATCAATCGGTACTAGCGGCCTTAGTTTCCTTGCGCCAGTATTCGGCGGCGTTTGGACCATCAGATGGAGCAATGGCCAAAGCGCTAACAAGTCTGATTAAGTTGGCGGAGGCTATCCAGGCAAAATATCCCAATGGTCCGGATTGGATGCAACGAAACATTGTATATCCCAATGATCCAGCAAAACAAAGAGAAGAGGATTGTAAAGGCTTAAACTTTACGGTTGATGGTGAAAAATTAGAAGCCTACTTAGCAAGTATTTCCAGCTTGGCTAATGTCTCTATTTTATTTGATGAGGTGAATGATAAAGATAGTAAAAATAAAAAGGACAAGAGGCCGGCCAGTATGACCGAAGCGTTTGCGGAAACTTTAAGACAAGTTGCAAGAAAGGATCGTAAACAAAAAAATCCAGATAAAAGACAATTACCAGTCAATTTTAATTTGCAGGCAGCCCTGCAGATTGTCCCTCAAGCAACTCAAGCGCTAACTCGATATAAGATGCCTTTGGACGTGATGGTTGGGCAAGGTAACAAATTAGAAGGTGAACAAAAGAAAGTCTTTGAAAACGCAGCTGGCGAAGCTGGTGTTGTCAATGCATTAGCAAGAGTTAGCGCATTTACTGATTCGAAAAATGCTCAGCTTTCTCATGGTATGGGCAAGGTTGATTTGGAGCGTGATCTCGCGACTCAAACCAGGGCAAAGCGTAATCCGAGTGTCATAGAACGTGAAATTGTTGAGGCAGCCATCGTGGCGCAAGAGGCTGCGAGTATGATTGAGCCTGATAAAATCGTTGTCGATATTGATGCAAATATCCAAGCAGGTCTCAAACGTGATGAGGAAGAGAATAGGAGTGAAGAGAGTGGTTTTTCAGATACAAACAGCAGTGACAGTGAATTAACTGAATTAAGTGATTCTGAGACTAGCGAAATACAAGAAGGTGTAGAGGCTTTCGATGAAGCAGGTGATGAATCAGATTTCACAGCTGATGACATCGTTCGAGTATTGAATGCACATCAGGAGAGCACTGAGCCTAAAGTGACAGAAGAGGCGAAAAAGCAAGTAGACTCAAAAGATATGGCAGAAGATAAAAGTCCAGCAGTGAAGGTGGACGCACAGCCAAAAGCAAAAGCTAGAGACGTTGTCGCGCCGACAGTCAGTGCTAACACAAAAAAAATGCGTGAAGCACGGCTTGAGAAAATGGCAGAAGCTAAAAAACAGAAAGCTATCCAGCCTGAAGCAACATCATCCGCCGTCGATCCAAAACCGATGGCAGATAAGCCACCGTACACGCGTGAGCGTACGCCAAGCCTTTTGGCGCCACAGGTACTTGATAAAATCGTGGATAAATTAGCAGCGAGCGGGTGGGAAAAAGTCGATGCAAGTAGACATGGTGCAAAGACTGCACCAGTCGAAATGACGAAGGGAAAAGATGCGTTTACGATTGATGTTGGAAAATTTAGTACGAATTCTACAAATCTTGAAACGTTCAAAGCGATTTTAACTGCAATGAAAGGGGCTCATCCAGATAGAATACCCAGAATTCAAACGAACAGTAATGAAAATGCCCAATTGTGGGAGGCTGCGTATAAAGAAATTTACGGGAAGGATGCGCCTAAGCCTGCTGTTGCCATTGTGGTGAAGCCTGTCACCCCAGCGCCAGAAAAACCAAAAGTGGCTGCTGCTGAAGAAGATACACCTAGAGTGGGTCCTCGTTAATATTTTATTTCGGTTTATTCTCTGGTGTGACCTTGGGTTTATCTGTCTGATCGTGAGATTTCGTTTGGGTTTTGAATAATCGATTGCCACTATTCATATTTTTTTTCTGAGAGAGTTGAGGGTTGTTAATATCTCTTATTGATTCGTTAATCATCGCCTCAATGAGCTCACGTTTTTCAACCATGACGACTTTATATATTTTAGAAACACTCTTGATTTGCGTTTGCGCTTTATGTAGTGCGTCGGCGATGGCAGTGATGTCGGTTTTGTCCTGTATATTTTTAACTAGATCACTTGCGATTGTTGCAAAAATTCTTGGGTTGGGATGTTTGTTAGCATAGTTTTGAAATTTTTGATTGATCGTTTCTCTTATGGCAATGGTGCTCGATTGCTTTTTTCCTTGTGCCAAGATATTCGTAGAAGGGCTCTTGCTCGATAATCTATCTTTTTTGTTTTGTTCGGCATTTTGTTTATTTGGCTTTGAGTAGGACTTGTAATCCGCAGGGAGTGCCACTGGTTTCTTGTCTGCCACGCCTTTTGCATTCGCGACGAGTTGAGCAATATCGCTGTCTTGTGGAATCGTTTTAGCAGGATTAAATTTATTTAATATATTAGCCGCTGTTTTTTTGGCGATATCATTTTGATGAACTCTTTCCTTTTTAGGTGTTGCCAAAATTGCGCTCTGGTAAACGTAGTGATGAAGGATATTGAAATGTTCAGGTACAGTCTGAGATTTATTTTTCACAGGATCGTATCCGGCCTCTTTGGCTAAGCTCGAATATAGCAGCCCTGATAGATGATTCGATGATTGTAATAGATAGTCATTCGGGCTTGATTTGAGATGTTGAGCCATCAGATTACGAGTTAGATCGAATAATTGGCTGGGTAGTAACGCGACGCCTAGGTGCGCTGCGAGCAACTCTGAGTATGGGTGCGAATTGATAAGCTTCCAGTTATCTTTAAGAAGCTTCTGTAGTAAACGTTCATCTTTGCGAATAACAGCATGGCATAGTAAGTGTGGTAAGCCTGAGTCTTTAAAATAATTACTTCTACTCAGTATGGATTCATCGTTGGCATGTTTTTCTACATCTTGATTGAGTTTTCTAAATTCCAAAGCATCTTTCTTTAGTAGTCTATTTATGTAGATGTTTCTAATAAATCTTGGCCTCGTGAGGATTTTTAAAATGTTTGCAGGCGCTTTGTTAGTATTGAATCTATTTATTGTCTGACGGGCTGCTGCATAGGATAAATCAATACTTTGCGCTTCTGGAGGTGCCGCATTTAATTCTGTAAGTTTTTTTAATGTTCCGTTAAGTCCAAGCAGAATCGTTTCAATGCGAATAATTTTCTGAAAAGGTCGTGAGGCGATATCATTCAATTTTTGTATGAGATTGGCTTCCTTGGAGCCAGGTTTGGTTTTTCTTGCATTGAGCTTTTCAATCAGTTGGTCAGATTTGAGTGCAAGCTCGTAGAGGTCTGTTAAGTATTCCATTAGCCGTTCAACATTAATGGAGAAGGTAATAGGGTCCAACTCCTTATTGACAGTGATCCAATCAGGGTCTCGGTTCATATTAGCTTCGCCCCCGAAATATTTTTTAAGCATTTTGTCAGCCAGTTTTTTCATCTCGGCTAGTTCAGGATATTTTTTGGTAGCCGTCACGTCGATAGGGTTTTTGTTATATAAAAACATATCTCTGAAAAAATTAGTTTCATTCTCTGCCATTTCTTTCGCGGTTTTACCAGAGAGCATGGAGAGCTTAAGAATTTCATTTTTGGATTCATCGGTGTCTTCCGACTTACGTGGCGTGCTCATAAGTCACCTTATTATTGTTTATATGCTTAATTATAGTCGCTTTAATGAAATTTAATGATGATTGGAATCAAGCGGTTATGGTGTGAGAGTGTGTCATGCGAAGCATAAGCAACCCATTCGGGTTGCTTAAGGACGCTTGAAAGTAGGCGCGGTGTCGTAAAACTTACGATTTGGTTTTAATTTCCACTGAGATCTTTGCTTTGTGTGGGGATGCCAGTCTTGCTGCCTGTCATGGTTTTTGCGGCTTCAGCAAATTTCAGTGCATCTCTGGATTGCAGCATGGTGTTACCGACGGTTTTGCTAATGATGCCTTTGTTGATTAAATCTTTCAGGTAAGTTTCAAGTGTAAACATACCTTGATCACCGCTGGTTTGCATGGTGGATTCAAGGTGGTTGTTCATGCCTTGGCTGATCAAGTGGCGTACCGCTGGTGATGCTAGTAAAACCTCGTATGCTGCTGTGCGACCACCATTTAATTTTTTGACAAGTGCTTGACAGACAACGCCTTGAAGAGTTTCCGATAATATATTGCGAACGCGATTACGTTCAGCCGTTGGGAAGACATCGACAAGACGACTAATGGTGATGGCAGCCGTACTGGCATGCAAGGTTGAGAGTACCAAGTGTCCCGTTTCAGCTGCTGTTAAAGCAAGACGAATAGATTCAAGATCACGCATTTCCCCTAGCATAATAATATTCGGATCTTGGCGTAGCGATGATCGCAAAGCAGAGGCAAATGTTTTAGTGTCACGTCCAATCTGTAATTGATTAACAGTGCTCTTGACACTTTGATGGATGTATTCAATAGGATCTTCAATAGTGATGATATGATTAGAGCGATTACGATTGACATAATCAATCATGGAAGCAAGCGTGGTACTTTTACCTGATCCTGTTGGACCTGTTACGAGAATGATGCCGTGTGGCAACATTAATAATCGTTTTAAAATGGGAGGCGCATTAAGTTCATCAAGTGTTGGAACATGTTCCGTCACGATACGAAACACGGCAGCGAGGCCATTGTTCTGATGAAACACGTTCACACGAAAGTTGCCTAATTGCGGAAAATAGATGGCCATATCAATGGCATAGTGTTTCTCAAAAGTTTCAATTTGTGCTTTAGTCATGAACTCATAGAGAGTGGCTTTAGTTTTTTCAGGTGTTAGAACGTCTAAGTCTTTGGCCTGGATTAATTCACCGTCAATTCGAAATCCTGGTCTTAACCCTGAGACATAATGTAAATCGGATGCTTTGAGGTCTAAGCTCATTTTCAATATTGTTTCGATTTCCATTAGCTTCTCCTTAGGTCGCCAGAAACACTAGAGATTTTAGTTATATTATAGCAGTTGCTGGATGCTGCTTGTTTTTCATTTTTTTAATTTAATAATTAACAATAGGTTGCGAGCATGTGTTGTGATTTGTTACGCGCACAGTCTGGCTGCCTATTTGAAGTATAGGCGATCGTCAGAAAATAATATTACAGTCTATTTATCTAGTTAGAGGGTGTGTAAGGCGTTGTTGCGTCGATCGTCTTTTCGAGGCCGCTTTTCGGCCGAAGCAATCCAGGGAATAGCCCAAAGCCCGTGTCATGATATTTTCTGGATTGCTTCGTCGCACAAAACGCTCCTCGCAACGACGAATATCTGCTTTTATTCATTGCCGCAGCAGTAATGCTGGTGTGAGCTAGTCTTCACCAAATTTATCATTCACCAGCTTTCGAATGGCTTCAATGGCATGTGATTCATCATCACCTTCGATCACGACATCGACGACATTGTTTTTCTGGGCGCCGAGCGTAATGACGCCCATAATGCTTTTGCAGTCGACTGTGCGGTCACGAAAGATGAGTTCAATTTTGCTACCGTATTTTTTTGCGGTATCCACCAGCTTGGCGGCTGCACGGGTGTGCAGGCCAAGTTGGTTTTGTATGGTAACGGATTCTCTAATCATGGCGATTATCGATGTGAGTCGATAATTTTTTCTTTGTGTTTATGCATCTGTGTTTCTAGTTTCTCTTCGAGCTGGTCAATGGAGACATACATATCAGTGGCGGAGGCGGTTGCGTGAAATTCAATGCCATCGAAATGTATGGAGGCTTCTGCGCAATGATCGAGATGTTCGATATGAAGCACAACGTGAATATTCGTAATGTTACTAAATCGTTTATCCAGTGATTTAAATTTATCTTCGACGTGTGTTCTCAGTGCGGGTGTGATTGGTAGATTTTTTCCAGTGAGATTGATCTGCATGGTTTTCACCTCTTATGTAAAAATAATTATAATATAAACTCTTCGCCAAGATAGACGGACCGTACTTGTTCATTCGCGAGAACGATTTCTGGGCTGCCTTCACAAATAATCTTGCCATCGCTGACAATGTAAGCGCGCTCGCAAATATTCAGCGTTTCGCGAACATTGTGGTCGGTGATCAAGATGCCGATGCCACGCGTGCGTAAATGCGAAATGATACGTTTGACATCCAAGACAGAGATGGGGTCAATGCCAGCGAACGGTTCATCGAGTAAAATAAATTTGGGATCCATGGCGAGTGTGCGTGCAATTTCAGTACGGCGACGTTCGCCACCAGACAGGCTCATGCCGAGTGTGTCGCGGATATGGGTAATACGAAACTCTTCGAGTAACTGATCGCGCTTCATCTTGCGTTCAGTTTTGCTGAGATCCTTGCGTAACTCAAGGATGGCCATGATGTTGTCTGCTACGGTCAGTTTACGGAAAATGGAAGATTCTTGCGGCAAGTAACTTAGTCCCATTTCGGCACGCGCATGAACGGGCATTCGCGTGATGTCTGTGTCATTGATATGAATGCTGCCTCCATCGACTGGCAGCAGACCAACGATCATATAAAACGATGTGGTTTTGCCGGCGCCATTCGGCCCCAGCAGCCCAACAATTTCACCAGTATGGATGTGTAGCGAGACATCTTTCACGACATCGCGCGCTTTAAATTTTTTATGTAGATGTTCTGCTTTAAGAATAGATGCCATAGTCGTTAGTCTGGGTTGTATACGAGAACCGCACGGCCATTTTTCGTTTCAGGAACGATAATGGTTTGGTCATTCATATTATAGTGAATTAATTGCCCTTGGAAGTTATTTTCGCCTTGTGTGACGCGCACCGTATCTTGCAGGGTAGCGTTAAGGGTTAACGGGTAGTATTTGATGATTTTTGCATGGGCATTGACAACTAGCTCGTCAGGTTTCGGCAGCGTCCAGAAATGCGCTAATTCTTTTGTGCCATAGGCGATGACTTCCTGAATTTGATGTCTGTCATTCAGTTTGGTGGTCAGTCTATCTGCCGTGACATGCGTAGTACCTTGATCAATTTGTACATGCCCTTCGAAATAATTCACACCTTTTTTGTAGTTGTAGATGGTGGCGTCGGCGGTGATATGCAGCTTTTCGTTACGATCGCTGGTTAAGCAGTAGGCGGGCAATGTGATTGCACTGATGAACAACACTGCAATGAGGTGGAATTTACATGTCTGGGACATATTCACCTTTTGCTTGTGATAATAATTTGATATCGCCTGAATCCATGTCAGCAAACATCCCAACGGCTTTCATGATGCTATTAGGTTGTGTCATGGTGATGAGCTCGGCGGTTTCTGCTGTTTTCGCGTTAGTGTGCACGGTCAGTGAGGCGGTTTTGATAACGGTCGCTGGATTATTAAAATCAGCGGGATGATGGATGGTGACATCATCGTGAAAAACAACGCGATCAATGCCGTGATTGGCTTTAGCAGTGCGTGAAGTGATAAACCATGGATTCGGTGATTTATGATAAAGCGTTAACTGGGGATCGACAAAGTCAGTCGTATCATCTTGTGCATAATGAACCATACGCGGTGTCATGATTTTCATGCTGACTTTGCCGACTTTATCCAGAATGATCGCGGTGACGTTTTCCATGTAAGCATCAGGGAGTGTTGAATCAGTATGCGTCGGTGGCGCGGTATCGCGATTGAATAAAGTCATGAATACCGCGGCGGCGACCGCCAGCGTCAACATGAAACTGATCATTGTGTTTTTGTAGGTCATCGCAGATCCACCCAAGTGATCAGCTGAAATTGTATCACGGACTAAATAACCCCAGCGCGCAAAATGTCATGAATGTGCAAAATGCCATCCGGTTGTTCATTACTGTTCGTAATGACGAGCGAGGTGATTTTAAATGTTTCCATGATGTTTAATGCTTCAGCTGCAAGGATATTGCTCTGGATGGTTTTTGGGTTTTTTGTCATGACGCTATCCACCGAAGTTTGGTGAATATCCACATTGTTATCTAATGCGCGGCGTACGTCGCCATCGGTAAAGATGCCGACTAATTTACCGGCGGCATCCACGACGGTGGTCATGCCAAATTTTTTGTGGGTCATTTCGACCAAAGCTTCGCGCAGTGATGCGCCCGTTGCGACGGCAGGAATGCTGAGATTGCGATGCATGATTTCATTCACGCGCAATAATAAGCGTTTGCCGAGCGTGCCACCTGGGTGGGAGAGGGCAAAATCATCTTCGGTAAAGCCGCGTTTATCGAGCAAGGCCATCGCAAGCGCATCGCCCATGACCAGTGCTGCGGTGGTGCTGGACGTGGGTGCGAGACCCAGTGGGCAGGCTTCTTTTTCGACGCTGACATCAAGGTGGATGGTAGCGGTGGTGGCGAGCGTTGAATGGGGTTTGCCTGTCAGGGCGATGACTGGCACGCCGAGACGTTTCAAATGCGGGAGCAGGGCGATCATTTCTTCGGATTCGCCAGAGTAAGAGATGGCGATGACGACATCTTCTTTAGTGATCATGCCGATGTCACCGTGCTTTGCCTCGCTCGGGTGAATAAAGAAGGCTGGGCTGCCGGTGCTCGCGAGCGTGGCCGCGATCTTTTTACTGATATGGCCGGACTTTCCGACCCCAATCACGACGATGCGTCCGGTACACGCCAGCAAGTGTTGGCAGGCATGTGCGAAGTCGTCACCAATGCGGTCAGCGAGGCGGCTGATCATTTCCGCTTCAGTTCGGATGACTGCGCGGCCAAGTTCACATAATTTTTCAATACTCATGGTGACAAACCTTGCTTAATACTTGAGGGTGTCTATCTTAACCCTTGTTCAGTATAAGGAAAAGCCAAAATTGTGTACAAACACTCATTCTTATCGGGTAAATCCCGCTAGCTATTTCAGGCGCCTTTTGCGAAGATTATTAATATGACAGAAAACCTTGTTGAAATCAGTAAGATGTCTTTTCAACATGAGAGCGGCAAGATCGTCTTTCAGGATGTCGATATCGTGATCCCCCGTGGCAAGGTAACTGCCATCATGGGGCCGAGTGGCACTGGAAAAACGACACTTTTGCGCTTGATTGGTGGTCAGCTTGCGCCTTCAGCAGGCGAGGTGCGCGTCGATCAGCAAGTCATCCACAACCTCAGCTACGCCGAACTATACCAGGCCAGAAAGCGCATGGGCATGTTATTCCAGACTGGCGGTCTCTTTACCCATCTCAACGTTTACGAAAATGTTGCCTTCCCGCTCCGCGAGCATACCCGTCTTTCTGAGCCCATGATTCGTACCTTGGTGTTGATGAAGCTCCAGATGGTTGGTCTGCGTGGCGCGCATAAATTGATGCCCAGTGAGTTGTCTGGGGGGATGGCGCGACGTGTCGCGCTGGCGCGTGCCATCGTATTAGATCCGGCGCTCATTATGTACGACGAACCCTTTACCGGTCAGGACCCTATTTCCATGGGTGTCTTACTCAAGCTCATTCGCACGATGAATGACGCGCTGAAGCTGACCAGTGTGATCGTTTCGCATGATGTTCAGGAAGCGTTGAGTATTTCAGATTACGCCTACGTCATCTCGGACAAAAAAATCATAGGACATGGCACGCCGGCTTCCATTATGGCGAACACCTCTCCGCAATTGCAGCAATTCATTCAAGGCTTGCCGGACGGCCCTGTGCCGTTTGATTATCCAGCACCGTCACTCGTGCACGATTTTCTGGAGGTCGGTGTTCATGCTTAATCAGTTTGCGATGTTTGGCGCATGGGGTATTGATAATTTACGTGAAGTAGGACGTTCCGGTTTGATGCTGTTTCATGTTCTGACGGCGCGCCCCAATGTTCGTAAAGGCTTTCCATTAATCATCCAGCAGATTTATAGCGAAGGGGTGTTGTCGCTCATCATCATTATGGTGTCGAGTTTGTTTATCGGTATGGTGCTAGCTTTGCAGGGATATCATACGCTTTCGAAATTTGGTGCAACCCAGCAGCTGGGGCCGCTCGTGGCATTAAGCGTATTGCGCGAGCTTGGGCCGGTGGTCACCGCGATTTTATTTGCAGGTCGCGCAGGATCTGCGGTCACAGCTGAAATTGCTTTAATGAAAGCAACCGAGCAATTAGCCAGTATGGAAATGATGGCGGTTGATCCGCTGGTGCGAGTGATTGCGCCACGTTTTTGGGGTGGCATTATTTCTATGCCGTTGCTCACCATTATTTTTAATGCAATGGCCATTTATGGTGCGTACTTGGTTGGCGTGCAATGGCTAGGTTTAGATAACGGCGTGTTTTGGTCGAATATGCAGTCATCCGTACAATTCTCTTCAGATGTCGTGAATGGAATAATCAAGAGCGTAGTGTTTGGTGTGGCCGTCATCTGGATTGCGGTGGCGCAAGGCTATTATGCCGTACCAACCTCGGCGGGTATTGCTGGTGCAACGACGCGTTCGGTGGTGTATGGCTCGCTGGTCGTGTTGGGGCTTGATTTTGTATTAACTGCGATGATGATAGGGGACTGGTAATGTTGCATCAAAGACTCATAGAAACATTAGTGGGACTCTTCCTGCTATTTGCACTGACGGCTTTAACGGTGCTCGCATTTAAAGTTAGCGGGTTAACGAATTTATTTCCACCTAAAACTTATAGCGTGCTGGCAGCCTTTGATGACATAGGTGGCTTGAAGGTGCGTTCCCCTGTCAAAATTGGCGGTGTGCAAGTGGGTGAAGTGTCTGCCATTAATCTTGACGAGCAAAGTTTTAAGGCAGTTGTGAAGATGAAAATTTACGATCAATTTAATGACATCCCCGATGATTCCTCCGCCGGTATTTTTACGGCAGGACTGCTCGGCGATAACTACATTGCTATCACACCGATGTATAACAAAACTTTTTTAAAGGAAGGCAGTACGCTTGAATACACTAACTCAGCGATGGTGCTTGAAAAACTGATCGGGCAATTCATCTACAAAGTGGGTGGTGGTGACAGCAAAGATCCAGATAAAAAAGCTTAATCAACGAATTAACGGAGAATACACATGCGTACGAGTAAATGGTTGGGTGGTGTAGCAGTAATATTGATGGGCTGGTTCTGCGTGGTGTCGATTGTGCAGGCATCGGTGTCGAGTGATCCAGTTGGGTTATTAAAATATATTGCTGATAACATGATTGATCAGTTACGTGCAAACAAAGCAACATTGAAAACAAAACCAGATATCGTTTATAAACTTGCTTACCGCTACGTTGTTCCCTATGCCGATTTACCCGAGATGTCGAAGCGTGTGCTGCCACCTCAAGTCTGGAATGGTGCCACGGCAGCGCAGCGTTCTCAGTTCGAGCGTGAATTTACGCGTTTAGTCATTCGAACTTACGCTTCAGCGTTGACCTCTTATCAAGATCAACAAGTTAAATTTTTCCCGATTCGTGGTGGGTCAGGCAGCAATGTTGAAGTCAAAAGTGAAATCACCAGCTCCAGTAGTCCTGCTATTAGCGTTTCCTATCGCTTGCTCAACGCGGGCGGTAGCTGGAAGCTTTATGATATGTCCGTGGAAGGCATTAGTTTGATTAGCAGTTTTCGTTCGCAATTTGCGGATATTCTTGCAAATGGCAACATGAATGATTTGTTAAAGCGCCTTTCCAAACATAACGCCAGTTAATGGATGAGAGTCGGCATGACAAAAACAGTTGAAATAAGAGTCGATCACCAAACCCTGCATTTGCTGGGTGATCTTGATTTCAATAATGTGATGCCGATTTATCAACAATGCGTGAAAATATTTCAGTCGCCTATCGCTGACATTACCATGGATTTTTCCGGATTAAAGACGACAAATAGTGCGGCCATCGCGCTCATCTTAAATTGCATGCGTCTTGCCAAGCGTCAATACAAAACAATCAAGTTAAAACACCTCTCACCCGATGTCATGTTGCTTGCAAAAGCTTCGGGGCTGGATACCATTATTGAGCCTTGCTGTTAGCAGACTCTCATCAGTTGGTTAGATCGATTCGCAGGCTAAATCTTCTGATGATTTAATCGCGGTGCTTGCGTATTTGGCTTTATACCAGTAGCAGAAAAACACCGGCATAATCATGGCGATCATGCCGCAGATGAAAATGGTTTCGTAATATAATTTACTGCCAATATTCATGTTGTCAGGTGGGATGAATCCAACTCCAATCGTAATCAGGCAACCCGTTAAACCCATGAGGCTTACAATGGCTGAGCCGATTTTTTTGCCAGGGATGCAAAAGAAGCTGTCTTCAAATGTGAGCTTGAATCGTAATCGTAAGGCAACAATGAACATTAACACATACATCAACATGTAAATTTGCGTGCTGAGCGCGGTGAGTAACCAGTAAGAGCTATTCACACTGTCGAAGAATAAAAATGCGAAACAGATGATGCTGACAAGAATGGCTTGTCCGATTAACAAATTATAAGGGACGCCGTGTTTATTTTCTTTGGCAAACATCGCGGGCAAGAAGCCATTTTTAGCGGCTTGAGCTAAACCTTTCACGGGAGAGGAGACCCAATTGATAATGCCGCCGAGGCTGCCCATGACTAACATCATCGCTAATACCGGCACCATCCAGCTTAAGTGATAAGCGGAAAGGAAATACGTGAATGTTTGCATGGTGCCATTCAGTAAATTAATTTTATCGTACGGCAGGACAAACGCGATAGAGAGTGAGCCTAAAATCATGGTGCACAAGATAATCATCGAAGAGTAAGCGAGTGCGCGTGGAAAGGTTTTCTTGGGGTTATTCACTTCTTTGATGTGTACGGTTGCCAATTCCATGCCGGCAAAGCCGATCATGATGGCTGTTAAGGCAATCCAGTTATCCATGTGGCGAAAGTTGGGTAACATGTTGCTCGCGGTGAAATGAATTTGTAAAGGGTGTCCATCGATGATCCAGATCACTAACATGGCAATAATCAAGGTCATCGGAATGATGAGTCCGGTAATCGTACAGATGCTGGCGAAACGTGATGACATATGAATGCCGCGTAAGTTAACCAGTGTAATCGCCCAGAAGGTCGTGATGATGACACTAATCAAATAAATTTTGTTTTCAGCCAGAGAGGGGCTGATCAGGTAAGCCGCCGTGCCGGCGATAAATGAAAGGATGGTCGGTAGCCAGACCACCACATTAATCCATTGTAGCCAGATCGCGAGAAAACCAATCTTTTCACCAAAGGCGCGTTTTGACCATTGGTAGATACCACCTTCGCTGACATTGGCGGACAGTTCGGCGGAAATCAGTGCGCTCGGCACCAGAAAGAAGAGGGCGGCAAAGATAAAAAAGAATATCAGCGTACTGCCGAATAATGCCGTTGCCGGCAAATTACGGATGCTGTCAATCGAGCCCGTAATGAGCAAGGTCAAAGCGAATGTGCCGATCTTCTTTAAATTTGACATGACTATATTTTATACTAATATAATTAAGATACTATTATTGGCGTATCTTATTGTTAATTATTGCTAATTTGGCTTATCTATCACCAAAAATACGGCACTTGGCCCACGAATGATATTGACCAGCAGTTTATCAGCTTTGCCGGAGACTGCTTTTAGGTCATCAATCGATGTCACGGGTTGTTGGTTGGCCGAGGTGATCACATCGCCTGCGCGGACATCTGATTGCCAGGCGTTGCTGTCTTCGGTGACATCCATAACCAGGACACCTTTCACGACGCCGTGCAGAGGGCTCGTTGCGCTGAAGTTCTGCAGGGTTAAACCATACAAGAAAGGATCGGTTTGTTCTATGTTTTTGTTACGTTGTTTAGGGTCGGCAAGCGTGACATTCTGAATGTTCATTTTGACATTTTTGCGTAATATTTCGATATTCACTTTCGAGTCTACGCGTAGAAAACCGACGGTATTCACGACATCGCTAGCTTTCTTGATGGGTACGCCGTTGACGGAGGTGATCACGTCGCCTACTTGAAAGCCGGCCAGTGCGGCAGTCGACCCTGGCAGGACTTGCGTCACGGCTGCTCCTGATGGGACGGAGAGGTGGAATGCGTTGACGAGATCGGGAGTAATATCTTGTGCGCCAATCCCAAGGATGCCGCGTTTGACATCACCGTAATGAATGAGCTGATCGACCACGCTTTTCACCATGTTGGAGGGGATGGCAAAGCCAATGCCAACGCTGCCCTGGGTGGGTGCGAGGATGGCGGTGTTAATGCCAATTAATTGGCCGCGTAAGCTGATGAGTGCGCCACCTGAATTGCCCGGGTTGATGGGAGCGTCTGTCTGAATAAAGCTTTCGTAATTTTCGATGCCGAGTGTGGTGCGACCGAGCGCGCTGATGATGCCTGAGGTGACGGATTGATTGAGGCCGTACGGACTACCAATGGCGGCGACGTAATCACCCACATTTAAATCAGCAGAATTGCCAAGCGGTACAGCGTTAAGATTGCTGGCCTTGATTTGCAGAAGGGCGACATCTGACGGGGCATCGGAGCCGATGACTTTCGCCGTGAAATGGCGGCCATCAGAGAGTGTGACGGTGATCGATTGGGCATCTTTAATCACGTGCGCGTTGGTGACGATATAGCCGTTGGCAGCGTCAATAATCACGCCGGAGCCGACAGAGGTTAATGATTTTGGCGTGGGGTCTGTGCTATTGCGCAGAATTCTTTGTCTTTCTAGTTCGCGCAAGACGTTCATGTCTGTAATTTTAATCATGCCGCGTAAATTGACCACGGCTGGCAGCACGTTTTTTAACATGGGCGCGAGGCTGGGATCGTTGGGAACGGGAGCGGCGGCTAGAGCGTGTGTTGAGAGTGTTAAACCGAGAACGACCAAGCAATAATTTACTGAAGTTTGGAGTAAGCGCTTCATATCAATCCTCTGTTGTATTCTCAACGAAAAGGGTAAGAGTTAATAAATCATAACATGCCGATTGTGGTGGCGCGAGCGGCCCGGTGGTGGTGTCACGGTTAGTGATTAGGCGGGTCCGTTCGGATCGATCCAGATCAGGCTGGCGAGACGAGCGGTTTTGCTTTGGTCGCGACGCCACGAGTAAAAAAGATCTTTTTGGGTGTAAGTGCAATAGTCGCCGCCGTAAATGGCGTGAATACCGAGGCGGTTTAAGCGCAGATTTGCAAGTTGATAGAGGTTGGCTAACCATTTTTCGGGGTTGCCAGGTTTGAAGGCTGCGGCACTGGTGGGGTCGTGCTCGGTAAAGGCTTGGTAAACATCGAGCCCCACTTCAAATTTATCTGGGCCAATCGCGGGTCCTAGCCAGACAAGTAAATCGTTGGCATCTTGCTGCATCGCCCTAACGGTGTTCTCGATGACGCCGGCTGCGAGGCCGCGCCAGCCTGCATGAATGGCGGCTACTTGGGTGCCGGCTCGATTGCAGATCAAGACGGGCAAACAATCTGCGGTTAAAACCATGCAGATTTGTCCGGGTTGGCTGGTGTAGGATGCATCCGCCTCTTGATCGTTGACGGTGGCTTCTGCCGGTAAGGCAATGGTGCTGTGAGTTTGTTTCAGCCAAAGTGGTTCTGAAGGCAGTGTGCACGATGATACCAGGCGGGCGCGTTCTTGTGGATCTGCGCTGCTCAAGTTCATGTCGCCCCAGCTCTCACGTGTTGTCGTGAAGGCTTGAATGTGGGCGGGTGCTGGCCATTCAGGATGGATGATTCTCATTTGGATTCTCGCTTGATATCGGCGCGTAAACTTTCGATGAGAGCTGTCATGTCAGCCGGTAATTCTGCCTCAAAGCTAACCCATTCTTCTGTTTCAGGGTGCTCGAAGGCAACCGCAAACGCATGTAAGGCCTGGCGCTTGAAACCACGCAGCTGCTGAATTAAATCATCAGACATGCCTTTGGAAAGTCGGACTCGACCACCGTAAATGACATCGCCCGCAATGGGGTGATGAATGTGATGCATGTGTACACGGATTTGATGGGTGCGGCCTGTTTCAAGTTTTACTTTAAGGCGCGTCAGGCTGCGATATTTTTCCATAATGCGGTAATGCGTGATCGCTGGCTTGCCAGTGTCGACAACGGCCATGCGCTTGCGTTGCAAGGGATGGCGGTCAATCGGCGCATCGATCATGCCGCCGCTGATAAACTCACCGTAAACCACTGCTTGATATTCGCGTGATATGGTGCGGTTTTTCAGTTGGAGGGATAAGTGCTTTAATGCGGCTGCTGTTTTGGCAATGATGAGTAAGCCGGAAGTCTCTTTATCCAGGCGATGCAAAATGCCGGCGCGCGGCAGATTGATTAACGCTGGTGCATGATGCAGCAATGCATTGAGTAGTGTTGAGTGTGAATTGCCGGCGCCAGGGTGAACAACGAGACCATGTGGTTTGTTGATGATGAGTACCGATTCATCTTCATACACGATGTTCAGGGGAATATTCTGTGGTTTCCAGGCTGGTTCAGGTTTCAGTACGGGGTTGACGCTAATGATGTCACCACTGCAAGTTTTGGTTTTTGCTTTGACGGCGACATCGTTGACGGTCACAAGTCCCGCATCGATCCACTGTTTCAGCTGGGTGCGCGAGAATTCCGGTAATAGTTTAGACAATGCCACATCCAGCCTTTCATCGGCGAGATCTTCCGGGATAGTCACGATTTGATTATTTTTATTCGAATTTGTATTCATATAATGGCTATCGTAGCTAAAATTGGTTTACAATGCACGCCGTAATAACGTCTGGGATGGATAAAGGGTTCAGAATATGAAAAAGAGTTTATTGGTCATATCGTTAGTCACAGCACTCACTGGACTCCTGACGGGGTGCGGCACAGCGACGGATCCATCGCAAGCTTACCCAGGCGAATCGCCCCAAAAAATCTACACTTATGGTAAAGCGTCGTTAAAAGATAATAGTTTTTCTGATGCCATCAAACGTTTTGAAGCGTTGGATGTACAGTATCCTTACGGTCCCGAAACTGAAAATGCCCAGTTCTACATCATTTACGCTTATTACATGAAAGAAGACTATGCGCTGGCTGCGTCTGCGGCGGATCGTTTCATTCGTCTCTATCCTACTTATCCACACATTGATTACGCCTATTTCATGCGCGGCCTCTCAGATTTTTACAAAAATCTCGGCATATTGGAGCGTGTTTTCACCGTTGATCTCGCGACGCGTGATTTAACCCAGATCCAAAAAACTTACGCTGATTTTGCTGAGTTGACTGAGCGTTTTCCAAGTAGTGTGTATACGCCACCCGCGCACCAATACATGATATTCCTGCGTAATTTAATGGCTTCACATGATTTGGAGACCGCGCAATTCTATTATGACCGCAAAGCGTATGTCGCGGCTGCGAATCGGGCGAGCGGAGTGGTGGCGCATTATCAGGGTGCTCCCGCTGTCGTGGATGCGTTAGTGCTGATGGCGCAATCGTATCATCGTCTTGGCATGAAGAAAGACGAGCAAGATACCTTGCTCGTGTTGAAATATAATTATCCTAATGTTCAAGTGACGCTGTAATTTCACAGGCGCCACCTTCACGCTAGCGTGAAGGTGGAGTGCTAATCTTTAAATCCATTTGTAATCGGATATCGCCAATCTTTAATAAACGACGTTGCATGAATCTGTGGGCCTACCGCATATTGTTTACGTTTGTATTCGTTACGGTGTATCAAATTAACGACTTGGGTGACCACGCTTAATTCAAAACCTTGCGCGACAATTTCTGCGATGCTGTTGCCGTGATTGAGGTAGCCCTCAAGAATTTGATCGAGGATGGGGTAGGGTGGCAGTGTGTCTTGATCTTTTTGGTTAGGCGCTAGTTCCGCGGTAGGTTCACGACGAATGGTGTCGGTGGGGATGGCGGGGCTTTGCTGGTTGCGCCATTTTGCAAGTTGATAAACCATGGTTTTCGGTACGTTTTTTAATGGGGCGTAACCGCCTGACATGTCACCGTATAACGTGCAATAACCCACAGCTAGTTCGCTGCGATTGCCGGTTGTTAAAACCAGCTTCCCTGTTGAGTTTGATAGCGCCATCAGTAAAATGCAGCGACAGCGTGATTGTATATTCTGTTCGGTAATTTCTGGAGATTCATGTTGAACTTCATTTTTAAGTGTCGCAAGAAACTGGTTGTAAGTTTCTTCGATAGATAAGGTGCTGGTATGAATATTCAGTAAGGTTGCCAGCGCTTCCACTTCTGTGCCGCTCAGTGTCGAGGTGTAACGCGAGGGCATGAATACGCCGTGAACTTTATCTGCGCCGAGTGCATCGACGGCGATGGCGGCGGTGAGGGCGGAGTCAATTCCGCCGGAAAGTCCTATTAAAACCCCGGGGAATTGATTTTTTTGAATGTAGTCGCGCGTGCCAAGTACCAAGGCTTGATAAACTCTTTCAAGCTCACCAGGGACGGGCTGTGACTCTTGTTGGGGTTGAATCACGGCTTGTTGTTGAGCATTCATTTCAATAGCAACCGGAACGAATATTTCATTAAAAAAACCGCAAAAATGACTCATTTCTCCGGTGGCGCTCATCACCATTGAGCCGCCGTCAAATACTAATTCATCTTGGCCGCCGATGTTGTTGATATACACAATGGGTGTGTGATGTTGTTTTGCCTGTTGTTTCAGAAGTTCAATGCGTTGTTCATGTTTGTTGGCAACGAAGGGTGAGGCGTTTGGAATAACGACTAATTGCGCGCCTGCGGCAACCGTTTTTTTCATGGGTCCTTGGCTCCACACATCTTCACAAATAAGGACGCCGGTCTGAACCCCGTTGATGGAGATGACACAGGGTTCATCGTGGGCATCAAAATAACGTTTTTCGTCAAAGACGCCGTAATTGGGAAGATGAAATTTGCGATAAGTGCCGAGTACCGAGCCGTTATAAACAAGCGAGCAGGCATTATAAAGATGTTCGCCTGTCGCGGTAGGGTGGCCGATCAAGCAGTGAATGCCGTGCACACTGCGCATGAACGTTTGCAGCGCCTGATTACTTTCAGCGATAAATGAACGGCGCAGAAGTAAATCTTCGGGTGGGTAACCAGTCAGGCTCAATTCAGGAAAGACAATTAAGTCGGCGTGATGCATGTCTCGTGCTTTTTCTGCAGCATTGATGTGCAACGCCAGGTTTTTACTGAGGTGGCCAACATGTAAATTAAGTTGGGCAATAACAATTTTTAAGGATTGAGCCATGGCGATTCACTTTGTTGAATTTCAATTAATTGCCCTTGTTCCGTTTTTAGTTTGTTAGCGTTGAGACTGGCTTCATCGGTAACGAACAAAAACGGATAAAGGTTATTATACATTTTTTTACAGCAGTCGATGACGGTACCGACAGCGTTGGCTTGAGAATATAGAGAGGTGCCTGGTTTCAGTGGTGTGGCGGTCAGCCCACGGTAAAGATGATTTTTCGGTTTGCCGCGATATTGCATGCGCGCAATAATTTCCTGACCGGTAAAGCATCCCTTGGAAAAACTGACGGCATTTTGCTGTGGCAAACCGAGATCGTGAGGCAGGAACGTGCCGCTGGTTTCCGGGTAGAGTGATGGGATGCCTTCGTGAATATTGAGGTCATGCCAAGTGGCCTCGTCTTGGTTAACGTCGGTGGGTGCTTGCGCAAGCAAAAGAATGCTGCGGTGACTGTGAGGGATGGTGTAAATGGCCGCATCCTCTGGCCATGTCTTGCCTGTACTGCCGGCAATAAACAGGTTATTAGAGGCCTCACTTAATTCTACTCGATAAAAAACAGCATATTTTTTCAGGGCTGCGAGCGCAATGGGTATCAGGGATTGCGGCATGACGAGGTAATAATCGCTCGCAATCTGCATTAAATAAAACAGGCTGATGATGCGTCCCTGTGGGTTGCAATGTGCGCCCATCACGCCATTAGTGGGAGTGACCGCCGACACATCACAGGTCAATTGGCCTTGTAAAAGCTTTTCCGCGTCCGTGCCGCTGACCTTGAGTAGGCCTAGGCTTTGGAGGGCGTAGAGGTGGCTGTCTGTCTGGGTTTTAATGTTCATCTGGCAATGATAAGGCTTAATCCATATAATTTCATCTCTTCTTGGGGTAATGCCATGTCAAAGAAATCTGCGTTGGTGATTGTGGATCTGCAAAATGATTTTTGTGTGGGTGGGGCATTGGCTGCCGCCGATACAGATGCCATTATCCCTGTTATCAATCAGTTACAGGCGCATTTCGATCTGGTGGTCGCCACACAAGACTGGCACCCGGCTGACCATACCAGTTTTGCCTCGAATCATCCCGGTCATCGAGTTGGGGAAGTCATCAAGCTGGGTTTGCTCGATCAGATCCTTTGGCCGGATCATTGTGTCCAGGGTACCCATGGTGCCGATTTTCATGCTGACTTGAATACCCATACCATCGACAAAATTTTCCATAAAGGTATTGATCGCAATATCGACAGTTATAGCGCTTACTTCGATAACGCTCATTTACGTGCGACGGGTCTCGGTGATTATTTGCGAAAAGCGGGCGTCACCGATGTTTACGTCGTGGGTCTTGTCACGGACTATTGTGTCAAATATACGGCGCTCGATGCCAAGCATGAAGGCTTTCACGTGCACGTTATTTTAGATGGTTGTCGTGGCGTAGAGTTGAATCAAGGGGATGTGGCGGCTGCGCTGGTCGAAATGAAAAAAAATGGTGTTGAGATCATCGATTCTTCACATTTTTTGCTGGCTTGATAATTACGTCTCACCAAACTAGACTTCCAAAAAGAGTTAAACGTTTTGTATCACGGAAGATGTATCGCATTCCTGGCTAAATTAGCTGAAGGATGGTGGCATGATAAGTCGGGCAGGAAAGCCGTTTTTTGAACTTAAGCAGTGGCATGAGACACGCATCACACTAGAAGTGCGGCATCCTCAGCAAAGTTTGCGCAAAGACATCATCGAAACCGTTACCGGTTTATCCAATAGTGCCATTACAGCGGGTGGAAAGATCGCGGCTGAAACAGTGGTGTACTCGGGTGAGTCAACGCCGGGAGAGGTCACGGCAGGTCTGGTATTTTCAAGTTTATCGCTTGCGGCAAATACGATTGATTTTGTGATGATTCCCCTTGGATATTTATATAAGCTTTATTCCAGAGAAAAAGTACCGTTTAATTTATCCAATAATACCAAATGGTTTCTAGCGGGCGTCACACTCACGCTAGCCATTATCAGTTTCGCGGTGGCTGCCGCCGCACGCGTCATCTCTTTTATTTCTGTCGGTATCTCCCTCGCAACCGCTGCGTTTTCATTTGCAAAATATTTTTATGATCGACGCATATTAAGCAATAAGGTCAAATCGAAAAACGAAAAAATCGAAGCGCTGTGCATGGCCATTCAAAATGACATGGCGTTAATGAACCGGTATCAAGACTGTTTGCAGTCGGTGAAAATGGATGAGCAAGTGGTGAAGGGGGAGGCGGAATCGCTTCTGGTTGGGTTAGATGAGGTAGTAGCACTTCATGAATCACATTGTGAAAAGCTAAAGAAGGTCTATAACGACAAACAGTTATTAGAGCGTGCGTTAGTGAGGCAGGGCTCGCCTGTTGAGTTAGTGTCGAATGCGTTGAAGGTTGTCTTCGCGGGCGCGGTGTTGGCGGGAACCATTTTGTCATTAAATCCGCTCACGTTACCCATCGGTATGCCAATCATAGCGGCAGCAGCTTTGATGGGCTTGACCGCATTAATTGTTAAGAAAATTATTGAGGTTGTGCAAAAGCGCCTGGAAAGAAAACGTGGTTTAAAGGATGATGCGTTGGTCAGTATTGAAATTAACAGTACGGCGACCATCATTAAATCCTGCCCGTTAAACGCGGTGACAGAAATGCCCGTTACTGAGGTGGAGCGCGAGGCGAAGAAGGTTGCTGACAAACCTGCAGAAACGAGTTTGCCATTTCTTTCGGATGATGAGGATGATGAGGATGATGAGCCATCCTCACGCGCAATGCCTAGTGTTGCTTCAGCCAGGCGATAATTTCTTCAGGTGATTGAATGTATCCATCGGCTTGCCAGGAGCGTGGGTCTTCACTTGCGCTGATATATCCGTACAGTGCTGCGAGTGAAAATACGCCTGCCGCTTTGCTGGCGATGATGTCGGTGGCAGCGTCGCCGATATACAAAGTGGAATCGGGCGTGGCTTTTACAATTTCGCATGCATGTAAAATGGGTGCGGGGTGAGGTTTGCTGTGGGCGAGTGTGTCACCGCAAACCGTGCAGGCGCTGCGACCTGAGAGGTTGAGTGCATCAAGAATAGGGTGGGTGAAGCGTGCTGGTTTGTTGGTGACGATTCCCCATGTAATATTCTGTTCTTCAAGATGAGCGAGAACATTTGCCATGCCTGGAAATAAAACGGTGCTTTCTGCCAGGCAATCTTCGTAAGCAAGAAAAAGTTCTTCCACATACGCGTGGTATTGCGCGTGCTGCTGGTCAATGCCGAACGCAATTTTAAGCATGGCCCGCGAACCGTAACCCACGGCAGATTTGATGTCTTCAGGCCGAATTTCATCCATGTTTCGTTTGCGCCGCAGGGTGTTCAGTGCTTTCGTCATGTCGGGTAAGGTGTCTAGCAGTGTTCCATCTAGATCAAATAACACAGTCTTAACGGCTGGCATATTCATTCCCATTATTTAGTGGCATGTAAAAAATAATTCACGGAGACATCTTGATTCACGCTGAAAGTTTTCGTGAAAGGGTTGTAATGCATCCCCAGCATATCACGCGGTTGCAAATCGGCATTTCGCAACCACGTGCCGAGTTCGGATGGGCGGATGAATTTGCGGTAATCATGGGTGCTTTTAGGGAGTAATTTCAGAATATATTCTGCTCCGATAATCGCGAAAAGATAGGCTTTAGGGTTACGGTTAATAGTGGAAAAGAAGAGGTGGCCGCCAGGCTTGACGAGGTCTGCGCAGGCGCGAATGATCGAGGCCGGGTCCGGAACGTGTTCCAGCATTTCAAGGCATGTCACCACATCGTATTGTTCTTTGCGCTCGGCGGCGATCTCTTCCGCGGTGATTTGCAGGTATTCTACCTCGGTGCCTGATTCATGTTGATGAAGCTTGGCGGCATCGATGATGGCTTTATGCATGTCGATACCGGTCACCGTCGCGCCAGCTTTTGCCATACTCTCGGCGAGAATGCCGCCGCCACAGCCAATATCAATCACGCTTTTGTTGGCAAGCGGAGCCTTTGATTTGATGTAATCGAGGCGTAAGGGATTGATTTGATGTAAAGTTTTTAGGTCGCCTTCAGGGTCCCACCAGCGTGCGGCGAGGGCTGCGAATTTATTCAATTCTTCTTGATCAGTATTTAGTGACATGTTTTGTCCAGTTTGCTTGCTAGTGTCAGTTTGAAACGATTATCATATATGGGTTGTGCATTTTAGACTATCAGGTATTCCCACGATTTTGAAAAAGGAATTTTTATGAAATTGAAGTTGTTTGTTCTCTCGCTGACCACTGTTTTTGTTTCCACCTCCATGGCCGTCCGTGCTGAAACCACTATCGATGCTGAAACAATGGCCGAACAGAATGCATGGCAGCAAGAATCGGAGTTACAGCATCCTTCCGAGCAAATGCTGAAACAAGAACGCTTTGTAGAACAAGATGACGCTCAGCCGGCTAGTGCGCAGCTAGTCGCGACACAGCAACAGGAAGAAACCCAGCAAAATGTCGCGCAACAAAATGACCCTCAGTCTGGCGGCGCCGCACAGGATGAGCCGCAACAGGCTGTCGCACAACAGAGTGCTCAGCAAGAGACCGCTGTGAAGCAGGCCGTTCCACAGGAAAATGTCACAGAGCAGAGTGATACCAAGAAAAATATCCAGCAGAGCATGAATGATGAGCCTCAACAATATGCCGAGATGAGTTCGGAAGATTCAGGCGATGTTGGCGAGAGTGGCGGCAATCTCTCTGTGGAGTCAGGATCGGGTAAGAACGGTGAAGAATCCGCCCTTAGTCAGAGAAGAAAAGCGTCAGGTTATAAGTCAATACAAGTTGATAAGCCACAGAGTTCAGATCCCTCCTACATTGACCACAATCCAAAAAGAAATAAATCTGATGATTCCCCTCAAATAACAGAGTAATCATCCACTTTTCGGCGGTATCATTTGTCGATGCCGCTGATCTTTAACAGCAGCCAATAAGGATAGTCACAGTGAAATATTTTAATTCTTCTGATACCATGCTGCTGGATAAGGCAGTAGACCAGCCCGCCCCAACATATCTTGCGGATTATTGTCCGCCGAATTATTTCATTGATGAGATTCATCTCGACATCGATTTAGGTGAAGAGGAAACCTTTGTTAAATCGCATATGTATTTGCGTCGTAATCGTCATGCTGATGGTAAGCATGATTTGAAGTTAAATGGCGAAGAATTGGAATTGCTAGCTATCAAGTTAGATGGCCGTGAGTTGGCAGACGCTCAATACGTGTTAAGTAAAGATTTCCTGATCATACACGATGTTCCCGACATTTTTACGCTAGAAATCACGACCAGAATATTGCCGCAAAAAAACACTGCATTAAGTGGCTTATATCGTTCACGCGATACGTTTTGTACTCAGTGTGAAGCGCAGGGTTTTCGTCGCATTACTTATTACATGGATCAGCCTGATGTGCTCGCGAAATTCACCACGACCATCACAGCAGATAGTAAAAAATTTCCATATCTGTTATCGAACGGTAATCAAATTGCATCTGGTATCGCTGATAACGGTCGTCATTGGGTGAAGTGGGAAGACCCATTCAAAAAGCCGTGCTACTTATTCGCATTGGTAGCGGGTGATTTCGATTTATTGGAAGGTGAATTTATCACGCTATCCAAACGTAAAATTAATTTACGCATTTATGTTGAGAAGGGTTACGGTGATCAGACGCGGCATGCTTTATATTCTCTACAAGAAGCCATGCGTTGGGATGAGGAGGCTTATGGGCGCGAATACGATTTAGATATTTACATGATCGTTGCGATCAGTGATTTCAATATGGGTGCGATGGAAAATAAAGGCTTAAATATTTTTAATACAAAATATGTTTTAGCCAAGCCAGAGACAGCTACTGATACGGATTATATTCATATCCTCTCTGTGATTGGTCATGAATACTTTCATAACTGGTCGGGTAATCGTGTCACTTGCCGCGATTGGTTCCAGTTAAGTTTGAAGGAAGGTTTGACTATTTTCCGTGACCAATCTTTTACGGAAGATGTTTTGTCGCAGGCCGTCATGCGTATCCATGACGTGACCGCATTGCGTGAGACGCAATTCCCAGAAGATGCCGGCCCACTTGCGCATCCGGTTCGGCCAGATTCCTATATCGAAATTAATAATTTCTACACGTCCACGATTTATAACAAAGGCGCTGAAGTGTTGCGTATGCTGCAAACAATTCTGGGTCGTGCCATGTTTCGTAAAGGCATGGATTTGTATTTTGCTAAATTTGACGGGCAAGCCATCACCATTGACGACTTTATTGAAACCATGGAAGGCGTGTCTGGTCTTGATCTTGAGCAGTTCAGGCTTTGGTATAGCCAGTCGGGAACACCGATTCTGAAAGTCGAAGATGCTTACGATGCGAAGCATGAAAGTTATTCCTTAACACTGTCACAGTCAACGCCGCCGACACCGGGCCAATCTGAAAAATATCCGCTTCATCTGCCTATTCGCATGGGGTTATTGGATGATACGGGTGCGAGCATTCCATTATTACTGGAAGGTCAATTGATTGAGCCGGAAATGGTTCTGCATTTAACAACGGCAACCCAGCACTACCAATTTCATCACGTGAAATCGCGCCCGGTTCTTTCCTTGTTACGAGGATTTTCCGCGCCGGTTAAGTTGCAATACAATTATTCTCCACAAGATTTATTGTTTTTATTCCAGCACGACAAAGATGAATTTAATCGTTGGGATGCCGGTCAACAGTATGCCTTGCACGTCATTCGTGAGTTGATTGAAGATTTTCGTCTGCAAAATCCGATGAAGATTGATCCTTCATGGCCTGCTGCGATCGCTGCGATGCTTGCGCGTCCTTCGCACGATCTTTTTCTGCAGGCAGAAATGCTGGTCATTCCATCTGAAAGTTATATCGGCGAGCAAATGACAATCGTCGATGTGGACGCGATTCACGGCGCGCGTGAGTTTGTCATGAATGAATTGGCGAGACAGCTAGAGCCAGTATTATTATCCGTCTATCAACGTTGTGATAGTCAGGCGGGAAAATACGAGTTCACGATGAAAGAAGTCGGGCGCCGTCAATTGAAAAATCGTGCCTTGGCGTTTTTATCGCGACTGCCATCGGGTGGGGAGCTTGCTATGCGTCAATTTGAGCAATCCTATCACAGCAATATGACGGATACGGCCGCAGCGCTCGCTTGCCTTGCTAATCAACCTTCATCGGATCGCACTAAAGCCTTGCAACAGTTTTACGATGCGTGGCAGAAGGATGCGCTGGTGGTGGATAAATGGTTTGCAGTACAGGCCGGCAGCTCGTTGCCTGATACGCTCACACAAGTGAAGGCACTGGTGAAGCATCCGGCATTCGATATGAAAAATCCGAATAAAGTCTATGCGTTAGTGGGTTCATTTGCGATGCGCAATCCCGCTTGTTTTCATGCAAAAAGTGGCGAAGGTTATGTATTCTTGCGTGAATTCGTCCAGCAGTTGGATACATTAAACCCACTCGTTGCGGCGCGTATGGTAAAACCTTTGACTACCTGGAAACGGTATGATAAAGAACGTCAGAGATTAATGCGCGAACAATTACAGCTAATTTTGAAAGATAAACAAATTTCCAATGATCTTTATGAGTTGGTATCTAAAAGCCTGAATGAGGGGAGTTAATAGTGACTAATACAACTACAATAAAAACCCGCGTCGAATCCGACAGCATGGGTTCTATCGATGTGCCCGCTGATGTTTATTGGGGTGCGCAAACACAGCGCTCACTGGAGCATTTTGCAATTGGTCACGATCGTATGCCGAATGAAGTGATTCGTGCCTTTGGCGTTTTGAAGAAAGCGGCAGCTGAAGCAAATGTTGAATTAGGGTTGCTCCCCAAAGATGTGGCTGATTTAATTGGCAAGGCGGCTGACGAAGTGATGGCTGGTAAATTGAATAATCAATTTCCCTTGCGCGTCTGGCAGACGGGTAGTGGTACGCAATCAAACATGAATGTGAACGAGGTCATTAGTAATCGCGCCATTGAAATGTCTGGCGGTGAACGCGGCAGTAAAAAACCTGTTCATCCAAATGATCACGTGAATCGTTCGCAATCTTCCAACGACACTTTTCCAACAGCCATGCACATTGCCGCTGCGACAGCCATTGTTAAGGATTTATTGCCGTCCATCGAAGCGCTGCGCGCAGGTCTTGCGGCAAAAGAAAAACAATTTGATCACATCGTCAAAACCGGTCGCACTCATTTACAAGATGCCGTGCCATTGACGCTGGGTCAGGAATTCTCTGGTTATGTGGCTCAATTAGATGCCGCGATGGCCAATATCAAGAAGACCCTGCCAGGTTTGTATGAATTAGCTTTGGGTGGAACCGCGGTCGGAACAGGGTTGAATTCGCATCCTGATTTTGCCGTCAAATCAGCTGCAAAAATCGCCGAGATTACTCAATTACCGTTTGTGACCGCTCCTAATAAATTTGCCGCTCTCGCTGCACACGACGCATTTGTGTTTGCGAGTGGCGCGCTGAAATCATTGGCGTGTGCCCTGATGAAAATCGCTAACGATGTGCGCTGGTTGGGTTCGGGTCCGCGCTGTGGTCTTGGTGAATTAATTTTACCGGCAAATGAACCAGGTTCATCCATTATGCCGGGTAAAGTGAACCCAACACAGTGCGAAGCCATGACCATGGCTTGCGTGCAAGTGATGGGTAATGATGCCGCGATTGGATTTGCTGATTCGCAAGGTAATTTCGAGTTGAATGTTTTCAAGCCCGTCATCATCCATAACTTCATGAACTCCATTCATTTACTGACAGACTCTGCGCGCATGTTTAATAAATATTGCGTTAAGGATATGGAAGCGGATGAGCGTGCGATCAGTCAATCCGTTAACTCTTCGCTGATGTTAGTGACAGCGCTGGCACCGAAGATTGGTTATGACAAGGCCGCAGAAATTGCTCATAAGGCCTGGCACGACGGCACGTCATTACTAGAAGCTTGCCTGGAATTGGGTTATCTCAGTGAACAAGAATTTAAAGAAACCGTTCGTCCTGAATTGATGGTTAAACCACAGGTTTAAATATGCCAATGTTAAAAAAACTCATTGCCGTCGCCTTGCTCGGCGGCGGCCTCACGGCTGGATACTTTCTGTTACCAGCCAAGGGTGTGCAAAATAGAAAAATGTCGGCGGAATTAAGGCCTATTCGTCATGATACGTTTGCTGATCATCTGCATCGTAAAATTACGAGTGTCGCGCGTTTAACCACGACTCATCCGCGCCCCGTCATTTTTGACACGGATGCGGCGAGCGATGATATGTTGGCGTTGATATTAATTGGTAATGACCCCAGCATAAGTCTGCAAGCCATTACTGTCGCGGCAACCGGTGAAGCGCACGGCCTTCCGGGTGCGCAGAATATGGCTGCGGTGGCGCGTTTACTGGGTAAGGCGACGGTTCCGGTTGCGTTTGGTCGTGAAGTGCCGCTGAGCTCGGCTGGGCAACCTTTTCCAGCCGATGTGCGTACAGCGATGGATCATCTTCTTGAGAAGACTTCCATTCAACCAGATCACGAAACCAGTATTTCCCAAAATGCAGTCGCACTCATGCAGCAGGTAGTCGCGGCCAGTCCGGAAAAAGTGACACTATTGGCAACCGGGCCGTTAACTAATATCGCCGAGTTTTTGCAGAAAAGTCCGCAACTCAAGGCAAAAATTGAAAAGATCGTCATCATGGGTGGGGCGATCAAAGCGCCTGGCAATATTGATGTGATGGTACCTGAAACGAAAAATAAAATTTCAGAACTGAACTTTTATGCTGATCCCGCGGCCGTTAAAATGGTGTTTGCCTCAGGCGTACCGATTACACTCGTGACCCTCGATGCAACCAACCAAGTGCCCGTCACCAAGAAATTCTATGAAGCCATTTCGGTTGAAGATCAGCCAGATCTGAAATTGGCGCATGACTTAATGAAGGATATGGCGCAAGAAAAAAATATTTATCTTTGGGATGCACTGGCTGCCATGGTGTTACTGGATCCCTCTATTGCGAAAGTGCAGTCCATGCCGTTGATGGTGAATGCTGAAAACGGCAGCCTTAAAATTGCTGGAAAACATCAGTTGACTGCTACAAATATTGATGTGGTGACTCATGTCAACAATCCAGATTTCGTGTTAATGAATTTCGTGGCGATGGTGAAATCGAACCATATTTTCGCTGAGCGTAAATTTTATCAAGATGCTTCACGCAACACGGCGAAAATTTTGAATAGGAAATCGAGTAATGCGTAAGGTTTATAATTTTAGCGCAGGCCCAGGCATGCTTCCGGAAGAAGTGATGCGAACGGCTCAGCAGGAAATGCTGGATTGGCATGGAACGGGTATGTCGATTATGGAGCTTGGTCATCGCGGCGCAGAGTTTCAGAGTGTTGCTGAAAAGGCTGAAGCGGATTTACGTGATCTGATGAATATCCCGAAAAATTATCATGTTTTATTTTTAACGGGTGGCGCGAGTGCGCAATTTGCGATGGTTCCGCTGAATTTAATGACGGCGCGCAAAAAAGCAGATTATGTCGACACCGGTATCTGGTCCAGGAAGGCTATTGATGAAGCGAAACGCTACGGCGATGTTAATGTAGCGGCTTCCTCGAAAATTCAACACGGTTTAATGCATATTCCTGATCAACACAGTTGGCAGTTGCGTGATGATGCGGATTACGTTCATTACACGCCAAATGAAACGATTGATGGTTTGGAATTTAATTGGGTTCCTGAAACAAATGGCATTCCCCTCGTTGCCGACATGTCTTCCATGATTTTATCGCGCCCGATCGATGTGACCAAATACGGCTTGATTTACGCCGGCGCGCAAAAAAATATGGGGCAGGCTGGGGTCACGGTTGTCATTGTGCGTGATGATATTTTGCATGATCCAGTCTTTTTGCTGCCTTCTCTGTATTCTTATAAACTGCAAGCTGAGCATCATTCGTTTTACAACACACCGCCGACTTATAGTTGGTATATGGCTGGGTTGGTCTTTGACTGGCTGAAGCGGCAGGGCGGCGTTAAAGCCATGCATGCGGTCAATCTACGAAAGGCTCATAAACTTTATTCATTCATTGATCAGCACGATGATTTTTATTTTTCCATGGTCAACAAAGATAGTCGTTCATTAATGAATGTTGTATTCAGCTTGAAGAATGATAAATTAAATCAGGCTTTTCTTGATGAGTCCCATGCGGCAGGTTTGACGAATCTGAAAGGCCATCGTATTGTTGGCGGCATGCGTGCCAGTATTTATAATGCGATGCCGGAAGAGGGTGTCGATGCATTGATCGCGTTTATGAAGGATTTCGCCGTCAAACATCGTTAAGCTGTCTTGTAACTGCATCTACTCCCGCTATTCCTCTTAGTGTCACCGTCCATCAAGCCGGCCCATCGGGCCGGTTGTCACATCTCCTCTCGTCAGTGAGTCCGCGCGCACGTGTTGTTATTATTAATTTAAATTATGGGAGATCCCTATGATCGAACATGATAAATCCCATGAGTTGCTTTCGCTGTCGCGAAAAAAACATGGATTTACACTCTTGGAAGTGCTCTTTTGTCTTTTTCTCGTGTCATTTGCTTTATTGGGAATATTCTCTGTCGAGGCAGGTTTTCTTCGTAAGTCGCGAGGAGATATCTATTTTCAGCGTGCAGTGATGTTTTCAGAAAATTTGGCGGTGTACCTGCGTAGTCATCAAGGTGATGTCACGCCCTATCTTAGTGAATGGCGAGAGCAAATTAAGGAAACGATGCCGAATGGAAATGGTTCATTTTCTGTCGTGAATCATCGCGCCGTCGTGAATATTACGTGGGGAATGTTCAATTCAATATGCAAAAATAACCAATCAGGAATGTCAGGATGTGTGTCGCTCGAACTCGAAATATAAAAGGGATGGTTTTGCTCGAGGTGATGAGCGCTGCGTGTCTGTCTTTATTTTTAATCGCTAGTATGACGACCCTATACCTGAAGTGTCATCATGCCATGTTGCAGCAGCGTGTTATTTATCGCCAACAAGATATCGCCGAAAAAATGATTGCTCTGTTTAACGCCGAAATTGGGCTAGCCGGCCATGTTGGTTGTGCAAGGCTTGGTTCAGGGTTTGTCGTCCAACCCTATCATTCTAAGGCGTTGACAGTTGATAATTATTTGGAGGTTCATCCGGATCGATTAATCGTGCGCTATCAATCACTACCTAGTAGTGTGCTGTTGGAATCGACGCATCATAAAATAAGAGCAGTTACTGATGATGCGATCTTGTTCCAAAAAAATGAATGGCTGTTAATATCCGATTGTCATCGAGCAGAAATTTTTTTCAGTGTTGCCGTTTCACATGCTCAAGCGAAGCAGGTCATTGCACCCTTCTCACCCTTGCATGATGACTATAGTCAAAACGCTGAAATAGGTCGTTACATTGTCCACGATTATCACCTCAAAAATATACACGGTCATTCAAGTCTGGTCAGGGTGGATGATGCCGGTAATGTTATCTCCATTGCGAAGGATGTTGAAAGCCTGTCATTCAAGGCGGACAGCCAAGGTGTGCAATATAGCTTTACGACGCATGCACATGGCGTATCAGAAAAGTGGGTGGGCTATGCGCAAAAAAACTAATGGCTATGTTTTATTGGTGGTATTGGTCTATCTGCAATTATTTGGATTGTTGATCCTGTCTGCCTTATCAAATAGAGGAAAATTGCAAAAGCAAATACAGGCGAAACAATGGCATTTTAGACAACGTCATGAAGCCAGGGTTTTACTCGCGCAGCTTGATCGGATGTATCAGTCATCCTGTCTCAGGCCGGTATCTTCCACGGCCTATATGCTGCATCAACCGTTTAGTTTTTGGCAAGCATTCGCATGTCGTGGCGGCGATGGATGGGCCGAGTACTATTATTTTTGGCAAGATATAGGCATTGACCGTTGTCATCGCATGAATGAGGGAGATGGTATGGGGCTGTCCGTTAGATATATTCGACTAACGCTGGTCTATGCCGGTGCTGCAGTCATCGTTCAGGATACGTATGCTTATCCGACACAATTAGCGTTGGATTGTCATGAAGATATCAAGGAAGTCTCACCCGGCAGAGTGGCATTGCGTTGGTTAAGATAAGTTGACTTAAAGCGCTTCTACTATCAACATAGATGCAGCATTCATAGACTATTTCAGGGAGTTACCATGACGGGTTCATTAGCAGGGAAGGTTATCTTCATTACCGGCGGCAGCCGCGGCATTGGCAGAGAAATTGCATTACGTGCCGCGAAAGACGGTGCATCGATTGTGATTGCTGCAAAAACGGCAGAGCCGCATCCAACGCTGGAAGGCACGATTTATACCGTCGCAAAAGAAATTGAAGCAGTTGGCGGTAAAGCACTGCCATTAATGGTGGATGTGCGTCAAGATGAACAGGTTATCGCAGCGGTTGATAAGACCATTGAAGTTTTTGGCAAGCTGGATGTGTTAGTGAATAACGCCAGCGCGATCAATCTTGCGAATACGGTTGATTTACCAATGAAGCGTTTCGATCTTATGTTCCAGGTGAATAGCCGCGCGACATATCTTTGTTCCAAAACCTGTATTCCCCATCTCGCTAAATCGGACAATCCACATATTCTTAATTTATCACCACCGCTGCATATGCAGGCAAAATGGTTTAAGCCACATCTTGCTTATACCATGTCGAAATTCGGCATGAGTATGTGTACGCTCGGTATGGCAGAAGAGTTTAGAGCGCAGGGTATTGCGGTTAATTCATTATGGCCGCGAACGATTATCGCGACAGCAGCGATAGCGATTAATTTCCCCAAACAATTTTTAGCAGCTTCACGTAAACCATCTATTGTCTCAGATGCGGCACATTTAATTTTGACGAGCAATAGTCGTGAAATGACCGGCAATTTCTTTATTGACGAAGATCTCTTACGTTTGCATGGCATGACAGATTTTGAAGCTTATGCTTCACAGCCAGGCAGTAAGTTGATTCCAGATTTATATTTGGAATAGACCCGTAAACGACGGGTCATCCTCGTTAATTCCACTCGCACCATGCCGGAATGGCTGGGAAATATAGCCCCATCTTGATGGGGCGCGAGTCCCATTTTTGCATGGCTTCATAGTATTTCGACATTTGCGGAGTATACGTTTCTTTTTGCTTTGACAGGAATTTGTTGAGATCGGTGTCTTCATTGTCACCGGTTTTGTAATCGATAATCCAGCGTGTGCCGTCCTTATCGATAAATGTGCGGTCAATGATTAGATTTTCGATGCCCTTAGCCAGGGCTGCGGAAAGATGAAATTCCGAGCGCGCATCAGTTTGTGCTGACAGAATCCAGCGTCCACGCTCATCAGCGAGGCTTCGCTCGATAATCTTTTCGATGGTCGTTAATGCGTGTTCGTGCAGTACTGGCTGTAATCCAGCTCCGACAAGTTGTCGTTTAATATAACTTTGTCGGGTCGCGTGTGGCTGATTTTGCCACCATGGCATACCACTGATTGACAGTTGTTGGAAAATGCTGTGTGCAATCGTTCCGATGAGGCGTGCGCTTTGATCACGTAACTGAAAACCACTGTGTGTTTGTTGTGAGGTGTTTCCATCCGGTGTGTGAATACGTACTGGATTTTTCCATTCTGCGGTAAAGCGTGTCAGTGTGCGCTCGGTGCTGATGGCGTTGTCCTCGATGTTAGCATCATCACTGTCTTCAATCAGTGTCGTATGATTTTTAATAAGCGGCCATAATTTATTTAAAAAACTTCCGCTGTTGGCCGCTTTTTCTTTGTCTTTGGCGTTAAAAATCAGATGTAAGCGTTTTTTTGCGCGTGTTGCCGCAACATAGAGTAAACGATCAATTTCAAAATGTGATTTGATTTTTTGTAGATTAGCAATATAGCGATAGAGTGGGTCGGCTTCACTGTCGGCTGCGTGAATAGGAGCGAGTAAGAGAGAAATCTTTTCATTACGCAAAGGATGTTCCATCCAGTTTAGTAGTGATTTATCTTCCTTGTTATTGAATTTTTGCAGCTGCGGTAAAATGACCGTATCGAATTCAAGGCCTTTGGCAGAGTGTATCGTCATGATTTGAATCGGGGCATCATCATGGTGGGTGGACGCGTGGAGTTTTTTCATGCGTTCATTTAAAAGTTCGAGATGAATGCAGTCTGAGCGGCTCGAGAGTTCTTCGATCAAATCAAAATAGCTATTGGCATCCGCCATTTCGGCGTAATCAGACAGAGTGGCGGGGCCACCGAGTGATAACCAGGTTTGTTCTATCCACTGCCTGAAGCCGCTGCGTTCACGATGGTTAATGGCTGATTGTAATACGGGCAGTATCGCGGCGAGACGTGTTTGACCGTCTGCACTTAAGGTGGCTCGCACTTCTTCACGATTCATTTGTTCCCAGATCACATGGTGTCGGTCATGGCCGCAAAGCTTTAGTAAATCGCTGAGAGTGAGCCCACACCACGGTGCGCGCAAGATTGCAAGCCATGCGATGCGATCCGCTGGATGGATGAGTGCGCGGGTTAACGCGAGTAAATCCTGTATGCTTTGGCGAGTAATTAACGGATCAATTTCAACTGCATTATAACGTAATTCTGCCGCTTTTAGCGCTGGTACGATCGATGCAAGATGCGAGCGTGATCGGACCAGGATGGCAATTTTTTCATGCGGAAAATTAGCAAGCGTCTCCTGAATATATTCCACCACAGCTTTTGCTTCGGCTTGATCGTTGCCATTCAGGAATCCTTTCATGGAGATGGCGGATTGCGTGGGATCACTTGTGATTTGATGAGCGATGCTTTGGCTGAAATGAACAGCGCCTGTGCCGATGTCACTATAGTTGGGGAATATAGAAGTAAAATGCTGATTATTCCATTCAACAATGGTGTGCGTGGAGCGAAAATTAACGGTGAGCGTGAGCGGGATGAGTCGAATATCACCTAAGCCATTTTGTTGCATGCGAATGAATAGGCCGACTTCTGCTTGTCTGAAGCGATAGATAGATTGCATGGGGTCGCCAACGACAAATAGTGTGCGTCCATCGCCTTGCTGCCAGCCGTGCGTTAGCATTTCGAGTAAGCGGTGTTGTGAGAATGAAGTATCCTGAAATTCATCCACCAGAATATGCCGGATTTGATAATCGAGGGACAAGGCGAGATCAGTTGGATTGTTTTCGTCACCGAGTGCAAGCGCTGCGCCCCAGGCATTTTCGATAAAATCAATTTGTCCATAGGTTTGGAAGGTGACGCGCAGTTGGGCGAGTGTAATTTTAAGTACTTCAAGTAAAGCTTTAAGGATGTCCCATTGCTCATCAGTGTAACCAGGGTCAGGTAGTTTGCTAATGGTCTCGAGTGTTTTTCGTAAATTCTCAAATTCGGTTAGAGAGTCGCAGAGTGCCTTGAAGCGATCGCGCATGATTTTGTCGGATTTTTTCTCTTCGCCTTTGAGGTCGGAGGCTATCGGGAATCCGCAATCTTCTCGGGCCGCTTTGCGCCATTCATGTTTTTGCGTTAATAACAGATTAGCAATGTGTCGCCAGAGGTTAAAATCAGCCTCTTTTAAGTCCAACCCATCGTAATGAGTGGTGTAATAAAGCATGGCGAGTAATTCATCTTGATGTTCAGCAGGAAAGCGTTGCAGCGCATTTTCAAGATTATAATCGATCACTTCTGTGATTTGTTCCGTGAGTTGGTGACGGATCGCTTCATCATTCATATCGAGATTGAGATAGCGCTGCCATTGATCGCGTTTTTCCAGTAGGCTAATCAGAAGATTGGTTAGTCGCGTCAAGTCATTGTCGTTGTGCGCCAGTAATTTCCCAACAGCAGCAGACCAGGGGTGTGAAGCTTCGACGTGCGATAATATTTCATAAACCGCTTCGCGATAGAGTGTTTGTGCAAAGCCAGAAATATCAGGCTGTGAGCCAAAGTGAGAAAGTAATGGCAGTTGGCCGGTTAAATAGGTGCAGAAAGAATCGATAGTTTTGATATGCAGCTGATTGGGATTTTCGATGAGATTCCATTTGAGTTCGGCATCACGCTTTAATACTTTATCGGCGAGCCGCCACGTGAGTTGTTCATGTGCCTTTTCAGGCTCAGGCTGATGAGCTGCCTGATCGAGTGCTTTTAAAACACGTGCCCGCATTTCATGTGCAGATTTTTTCGTGAAGGTAATCGCCAGAATTTCTTCGGGTTTTTTGACGTGACCAAGAAGTGTCAGGTAACGCTGAATTATTAGCTCGGTTTTGCCAGAGCCTGCTGGCGCTTGAACAATGTATGATTCATGCGGATTCAAGGCCTGCTTGCGATGCTCCTGGTCTTGTTGAATTAAATCACTCGTCGTCATTTTCATCATCTCCACTGTCTTGGTGAATTCGGCACAAAGGTTTCAGTGCGCAGCGTTGGCAGGTTTGTTTTTGTTTTGGGTCTACGTAAGCTTTACCCTGATAATAATCATCACCCAGCTGCGTCATGACCGATATCCATGATTCGGTGAGCTCATCCCAAGTTTGATTGTCGGTAGATTTTGTTTCTTCTGCGTTATGGATGCCTTTAATGCCGAGATCGCGACGACTGAGGCCAATAAATTTGTGTTTACCTGCAGCAATTTGTGCAAAGGCAATCCCGGCTGTGCCTGTCTGATCCAGTTGCGCATAGAGCGGTAATTGTGGTGCTTCGGGTCTTCTGCCAAGCCAATCACCCAGCGTTTGATTCGTGCCGGTTTTGTAATCGATAATGAGTTTCTGGCCATTTTCAAGGGTATCAATGCGATCAATTCTGACATTTAAGGTCAGTTGATTTAATTTTATTTCGGCGCTTTGTTCGGTGCCGGTCACGGTGAAAGGCGGGCGCTCTTTTTCAAGCATTAGCCAGTCCAGCATTAATTTTAGGAGGCGTTGCTTCTCGAGAGCGAGATAGCCACTTTGATGGGCTTGAGCTGATGCATGTTCAAGTAAGGCTTCATCGATTATTTTCGTCAAGAGGTCGCGTAAAGTGTCATCTGTCATTTGCTGTAATTGGTCGGAAGTCTGTAGAGATTCCCAGCATTTTTGCATGATGTCGTGCACAATATTGCCGCGTTCAACGGGTCTGATGCCTGGCAGTGTGCTTTCCAGTTCGCGTGCCATGAGTCGCGATTCGGCAAAGGCTTTGAATGGGCAAAGCGCCTGATTTTTAATGATGCTAACCCCGCCGTGCGTCTGTTCACCCGCTTGAATGGGCGGTGCCACCTCATCAATGATTTGTTCGAGGGCTTGATGCTGGTAAATAATTTCTGCAAGCGGAGGCGTGTTAACAGAAATGATATCGTGCACAGAAACATGCGGAAATGATTTAATCAACGGGCTAGGTTGCACCTGTGTTTCATCTTGTTTGCGCGCATAGCTGAAAACGACGTGTGTGGCACTATGCGTAAACTGTTGCGTCATGCTCTGGCAATACTCAAGTTCACGCTCTGCCGAAGCATGCGGCATTTTCAAATCGCGTTGCAATTTTTTCGGGATGAATGGATTAGGTTTCGGCTGTGACGGCCAACTTTGATCGTCTAAGCCTGATACCCAAAGATGATCGAAAGCTAGTCCTCCTGCTTCAAGCACACCTAGTATCTGTACGTTGGCTGCAGGCGATTTTGGTTGAAAAGGTTTCGCGCCTGCCATTTGTGAAAGCATGCGCAAGGCCTGATAAAACATCACCGGCGGTGAAGTGACATCAAGCGTTGTCAAATCATTCAGTAATTTTAACCACTCATCGACCACTTGGTATTCTTCACTATTGATAATACGTTCACCGGGCCAACCGAGTGCGGTGAGTAATTGATTGAATAGTGCCGCCCAAAATGCGTACGGTGCCGTATGCTGTGTGTCTTCCAGTAATTCTTTAAATTGCCGTATTCGTTTTGCAAGTATCGGGCAGCTGGTAGCAAGGTTGGGCTGATGGCTGTCCGTTGTTTTGATGAGTTGTTTGTCGAGATCAATGACGCTGTAATTTTTTCCGCGCAGTCTCCCATCAAATTGGCTGCGCTTAATGCGTTCCGTTTCGCCACCGCCTATGAAGGGTGTCGATAAAATATAAAATAAGGCCTCAGTGGAAATTTGCCTTTTATAAAGGCCCAAACATTCGATAGCCGCGTGAATTACCGGGTATTGTGCGAGTGGCTGCCCGGCTGAAATATTGAAATCGTCGGTGCTGGTGAAGACTTCACTGAATAATTGGATGACGCGGTCGCGCTTTTTATCGAGTAAGGGAATCACACAGCCGATGTTGTGATCGGGGTGCTGCGCGTGTTGTGCTTTCGCCCAGCGTGCACAGAGGCGAAGTTCATCATCGGTATCGGCGGCACTAGTGCGTGAGATCATCGCTGCCGGATGGTCGGGGTTGATCACCTCGACGTGTGGGCAGGCGGATAACAGGGCAGACAGTTGCGGTGATAAATCAGTAAAGCCTGCGTAATAAAGATGGTTAGGGGCAGGAATCTCACCCGCATGCATGGCTGTCAAAACAAGGTCGCTCAGGCTGGCATTATCTGTCCAGTTCTGTTCTCGACAGATGGCATCGAATTTTTCTAGCCACTGGCGACAGGCGCGGTAATCGTCGGCTGTTTCAAATAGCGGGTGATCGGTTGATACTTGCCATTGTTTTAATAATCCACGTGCTGATTTAACTAGGCGTGAGGTTTCAGAAATTTGTAAAAAGTAATCGTGGTAGGCTGATTCATGGAGGATCGATTCCCATAATTGTTGTTCTTGAGCGGGATTTAATATATGCGGCAGTGAGCTTAGGGTCTTGCGTGCGTAATCTGTCCAGAGTGTGTCTATCCAGACATTCGCAGGCAGAATGACAGGCGTTGCCCAGCAGTCTGCACCTTCTTCAATCTTGAAGCGTTGATACAACTTGTGCAGGGATAGTGCGAGGCGACGATTGGGTGTAATGATCACGCTATCAGGTGGTAATTCGCGGAGTACGGTTGTGTAGTGATTGCTCGCTGTCATGGGTTGCCATCGGTTCTATGAATTCGTTCGTCATCATAGCTTTGATTCCATGAAAATCCAGTGATTTTATTCAGCGTTTAGCCCGAAATTTTATTGTCTGTGCACGAGGCACCACTTGCCTGGCAGAGGCGTCCTTTAGAGTCGTGTCCGCCCTCGCGATAGCACTTCCAGCTGTCCAGGCAATCCTCGCTACTAGTGTCACGCTGAAATTCGCAGGCGGCCCGTTGTGTGGTGAAAACCATCAGCATCTGGTGATGCAACGATTTCATGTTCTGGCAGAGGGGTGCTGGCATGCCAGAAGACCGGCAGGCGCAGCGCGCCGCTGTTTCAAAGCTTTGGCAGAATTTTTGATGACTGGGTGGCAATGCCTGCTCACAGCCAGGATGAGATTTAGCCAGGAAAACCTTCAAAAATCCGAGGCTGGCATACGTGGTGGTGGCGTTCAGGAGTAAATATAAAACTATAGTAAAATCAACCATCCTTTTCATGTTTCTGCGTCCTTTCCCTGAACGTTGATGGATACTTATTGCTAATATTTGTATAATTATAGAGATGGCTTCTGTGCTAAACAACGGAAAATTCATTAAAATAAAAAGGGAAAGCCAATCTCATGCAAGGCCAATTCTTTTATGCATTCGGTAAGCTCGTCTATCACCTGCGCTGGTTGATCATTTGCGCCTGGCTTGCGTTGATTGTATTTTGCATTCCCATCGTGCCTCATGTTGTCTCTGTCTTCAAATCTACCGGCTTTAGCGCGGATCATTCAGCCAGTGTGCAGGCTGAGAAATTTATTCAAGATACGTTTGGTTACGGCAACAATAAATTCATTGTGATGTATACCAGTGAGGAAATGAAATTTTCCAATCCGCGTTTTATGAAGGATATTAAAAAATCATTGTCAAAGATGAATGAATTAAAGATCAAATATGAAATCATATATCCAGACAGTAACAAGCAACAGGTTTCGAAAGACAAGCATTCTGCGTATGCAGTCATATTGTTGAAACAGGCGGAAATGTTGACGGGTGAGGATTTGAAGAATTTTCAATCTCACATTCTAACGCCGCGGAATATGAAGGTGGAGATAGGTGGTGAGCCTGTCTTTGTTGAGCACGTCAATAAACAAACGCAGGTTGATTTATACAATGCCGACTATATTGCGGCGCCTGTAACGATTATCATGATGTTAATTATTTTTGAATCGATCATTGGTGCGTTAGTGCCAGTCATTGTTGGTGGTGGTTGTTCGCTGATGATATTGTGTATCCTATACGTGGTGGGTCGTCACTATGATCTGTCAGTGTTTACCTTGAATATAGCGCTTCTGTTAGGCTTATGTTTAAGTCTCGATTACGCCTTATTCATTATCAGTCGCTTTCGTTATGAGCTCCGCAATGGGCATAGTGCAAAAGAAGCGGTTGCTTTAACACAGGCGACTGCCGGTAAAGCGGTTTTTTTTAGTGGGCTTGCGGTGTTTGTGAGTTTGTGCGCGCTATTATTCTTCCCCATTAATATATTATTTTCAGTCGGTGTTGGTGGGTTATCAGCGGTATTTGTTGCTGTCATTACCGCAAATGTCGTTTTACCATCCATTCTCGCTGTGCTAAATCACCGTTTGAATTTCTTATCGATCAAAATGCTCACGCCCACCACCAATGGGCAGTCACCTTTCTGGCATTGGTTGGTGACGAAGGTGGTGAAACGACCCATTGTATACTTTGTTGTAATCATGGCTATATTATTGACGTTGAGTTTTCCAGTGCTGCATGCGAAATTCGGTGTTTCAGATTACCGAATTCTTCCGCCTCATTCACCCAGTCGCGCATTCTTTGATGATTTTGATCGTCAATTCAATATTAATGTCTTAACACCCATTCAATTAATTGTGCAAACGCAAACACCAATCTTAGCGGAAAAAAATATCTCGAAATTGCAGGTGCTCTCCAAGAAAATAAATCGCGATGATTTGGTCGATGAGGTGAGCAGTATTCTCAGCGCGGCACCTGATCTAACCACTCAGCAGTATCATGCTATCTATACCATGCCAAAAAGTGAAATGCCGGCGGGTGTCAAAACGCTCTTGGCAACGACGACGCGGGACCATTTAACAATGTTTACGATTGTGAGTAAATACTCGGTGAATTCAGCCGAAACAAAACAGCTCGTCAATCACCTGCAAGATATGACGCTGAACAAGGGTATGGCAAAACAGATATCAAGTATTACCTCACGAAATATCGATGTGTTTGATACGATCAGACATATCTTTCCTTATGCCATTCTCGCCATTATGCTGGTGACGTATTTAATATTGCTAGTGTTGCTGCGCTCCATTTTTCTGCCAGTCAAGGCAATTTTGATGACTATTCTTAGTCTATCGGCAAGCTATGGTGTGCTGGTATTCGTGATACAAACCGGACATTTTAGTGAGATATTAAATTTCGAACCGCAAGGCATGCTGGATGTGAGTTTGTTGGTGATTATCTTTTGCGCCTTGTTTGGCTTTTCCATGGATTACGAAGTGTTTCTGCTGTCACGTATCAAGGAGCATTACGATCACACGGGCGATACCGTTAAAAGCATTGTCTTTGGTGTCGAGCATAGCAGTCGTATCATCACCAGCGCCGCCTTGATTGTGATTGTCATCTGTTGTTCTTTTATGGTGGCAGATGTGTTGATGGTTAAGGCTTTTGGCCTGGGTATTGCGGTTGCTATTTTCACCGATGCCTTTTTGATTCGCTCGCTGCTAGTGCCGGCCATTATGGTGTTAATGGGGCGTTGGAATTGGTATATGCCGAAGTGGTTAGCAGGGAAGCGGGACTATTAATGAGCTAGGGATATTGCTAGACTGTATAAGATTAATCATGAATTTAGACAGGGATGTATTGCCTATATGGAACTCACCATGACGGTTTTTGCAGTGCTTACCCTCGTGTATCTAGTTCTCACTTTGGCTGAGCTGATTTATGGGTTTCATTCTATTAAAAACCTGAATGAGCAATCCACACTTTCTGCCGCTCATCTGCCATCGGTCTCCATTATTTTTAGTGCGTTAAATGAGGAAGCCGACATTGAGGCAGCCGTACTCGCGCTTTTAAATATTGACTACCCAAATTTCGAAGTTATCGCCATTAATGACCGCTCCAAAGATAAAACAGGCGCTATTTTAAATGCGTTAAAAGGTCGTTTTCCGCAATTGCAGGTGCATCACATCACGGATCTACCGAGTGGCTGGTTCGGTAAAAATCACGCGCTTTTTTACGGCTCGCAACGCGCAAAAGGAGAGTGGCTACTCTTTACAGATGCTGATGTTTTAATGCGACCGGATACCCTCGCGAAGACTGTGAGCTATGCTTTAGAAAATCATTTACAACATCTCACCATCCACGAACAACACCTGCGCAATACGTTTGGCTTGAAAATATTGTTGTTGGCGCTCTACGTCATTCATAGCATGGTTATCAAGCCATGGCGGATCAAGTATGAATGGAGTCATAAATCGCTTGGTCATGGCGCATTTAACTTGGTCAATAAATCTGCCTATGAACAGGCTGGCACGCATCAAGCCATCGCGCTGGAATGTCTCGATGATTTGAAATTAGGGGAATTAATTAAATCTAAAGGTTTCAAGCAAGATGTGGTCGATGGCCGCGATTTTGTGCAGCGTGAATGGTATCTCTCATTGCCAGATATGATCAAAGGCTGGGAGAAAAATTCATTTGCCTATGTTAATTATCGTTTGGATATTCTTGTTCTCAGTACGATTTTCGCCACGCTATTTTTCATCAGTCCCATCATCATGGTATGGCTCGCGGATGATACTTTACGTTGGTTGAGTCTTGCTAATATCAGTTTAATGTTGATCATCAGCGGTTATGTCTGTCATCAATTCCGCCTTGCAATCGGTTATGCGCCTTTCTATCCCGCCGCCATTTTATTGTTGCTCTATACGATCTGGAATTCGGCCTGCTCAGTCTATATGAATAAAGGTGTTATCTGGCGTGGCACTCATTATCCGATCGAACAATTACGTCCTAGAGGACGTAAGGGATAATTTTATAAGGCACGAGTTGGCAGTAAGCTTTCCATCCCTCGCCGTATTTAGATGCACAGCGCTCATCATCACGGAATGCTCGGTCCACTAATAATACGGTTAAGAATGTCACGTAAAAATAGGGGATGGGGCTTGTGAATAATGCGGGTACTGACCAGCAAAAGGCTCCCAGAATTTCAGGGACGTAATGAAAGTGTCTTGCAACACCCCACCAGCCAGAGGCGAGTAAGAGGTTCTCTTTATGCTCGCCTGTTTCAGTTGTGTAGCTCGCTCGCATGTAATGAGGTTTCTTTCCCCATATTTTGCACTGTCCAGCTGTCGCTCGTACCAGTTGCCTTTGTCTATCTGCGCTGAAGTTGATTAAGATGCTGATGGTGCCGACGCTTGCGATGATGAAAGCAACGGGGTAACTCAAATCGATAGGATGTAAAACGAGGTACATGCTGGGTGAGGTGTAAATACAGGGTACCCAGACTAAACAGCCCCAACAAATATAAAATCCAGCACGGTCATGCATGATATCGAGTGAGCGTAAGTAACCCGTTTCCCATATAAAAAATTTGGTGATATAAATCAATTGTAAGCCGACTGATATCAACATGGCGTTACTTAAACCAAAAACCGTTTGCTGTTTGGCGGCATATGAAATCAAAATGAGAGCCCAGCTCATCATTCCAAAACGGCAATTGATAAATTGTTTAATATTCCAGCCGCGCACGACGGGATATAATTCGGTTCCCCAATAATAATCAAAGATAAAATTGCCGGTTATGCCAGAGTCGGTAGAAGAAGGTGCGTAACGGCCTTTTAAATAGAGCAGTACGCAAATGAATAGACTCGCGATATTTAATGCGCCAAATAATTCGCTAAGGTGGTCGTAGAGGATGGTTGCAGGGAAAAGATTTAGCCCGAATGCGGCGATACAAAATACGCTAACAGTCACGCAATAGGCTAAAAAACCGTTAGCTTGATAGGTTGGAATATTTCCTTTTGGCGAAATCGGTCCACGAAAAATTGGCGCGGGTAAATACTTCAATAACGCTAGTTCGAAAACGGTAAATATAGCGAGTATTAACCACGCCGTGGTGCTGCCAAAAAATACTGGTCGCCAGATATTGTAAATTGTCTGAAGTAATCCCGATTGTGAGATCTGATTCATGAGTAGCGACAACGAACCATTTAAGGTTGTGTTCGTGTAACACATTAACATGACGAATGGGGGGCAGACAGCAATTAGAAATAGCGGTCCTAAAGTCCTGCGAAGCTGTTGCAGCATATTCTCATCCTTAAAATCGGTAAGCTAGTCGTATGAAACCGGAATATAAAAATGGCATGTAATCATTAACAGGTTCGATTTCTGATTCACCATAACCTGCGGTATACGTGCCACCTAATTCCGCCATGATGTGATCGGTGAGATTGTAATTAGCGCCAATACCAAATGTTGGCGTACCGCGGTTGCGATCGCTGATATTATCCCAGCGGTGAATAACGGCGACACCTGCGCTTGAGTAAGCGCGAATTTTAGTATGCGGGATCATGAGCATGATTTTGCCGATCGCTGATAGTGTTTCTGTGTGTGTGGTGAAGTAAGACATACCGTTATTATCAAACGTAAAAATACTTTCTGTGTCGAATGTCACTTTTGCATTGGGGTAACGATTGTAGCTGCCTTCTAAGGCAAAAAATGGCGAGAATTCATAACCTGCGAATAGCCCCCATAAGGCACCACCTTCTGCGACATCGATGGGCGTCGACATGCTCATCGCAAGATTGCGTTTATTCTCTGATGGCACAAGCCCCTGCCAGGTCGTCGATCCGTAGCCGGCGGTGATGCCGGCGTAGAAGGGGTGGCAGAAGTCATCACAGCTTGCGTTTGTGCTCGTTGCCAGCATGAAAGATATGGCTAGCATGGAAATGTGTTTCATGATCTTCAGGCGCGTTTTGTTTGCGTGACGACTTTCACTCCCACGTAGAGGAGTCGTGATGTGATAGGCTTGCCGACCGCGCCGTTGTATTCGCATTACTTACGAGCAGCTTTTGCCAGTGGTGCTGCACAATTTGCCTTGAGAGTTCACGCCACCGGTGCGGTAACAGCTCCAGTCATCAAGACAGTTTTGGGTGGTGGTGTCGTGCTGGTATTCGCAGGCGCGCTGTACGCTGCCAAATACGACGATCATGCGTTTATAAATGGAATTCATGTCCTGACACATGCTTTTCGGTAAACCTGATTCAGCGCAATGGCATTGCGCGACAGATTGGAACGAAGGGCAAAAGCCAGGGTTGTCGGTTGGCGTTGCTTGTGGGCAGGCTGTGGCGGCAAAAATGGACGTGGAGAATGTTGTCAGCGCTAGCGCAAATATTAGTTTAATCATCCTTGATCCCCGCTAATTAAAATATGAAATGAAAACAACCGCTTACCATCTATAGCAGGATTTAGACCATTTTTCAAGCCTCGTTGGTGCGATTTTGCTCAGGTTAACCCTATGATTGTTGTATTTTTTATAGCGGCCACGATGCGGAATTAGCAACTATACTCAAATTATAAATAGAACGCTTGCCATGACTGTTGTGCGTGGATGGGTGGGGGTCGCGATGGGTGGTAAAAATAAAAATAGGATTAACAAGCGGCGTCGCGCAGATTCCTTGCCATTGCCTCGCAAGAAAGTGGCTGGACTGAATGGATTAGATGATCAAAAGAAAAAGGCAAGACAGACGGTTGCGTATCCTCCATCTGGTCCCGTGGTGACACAGTCGATGACGAGTTCACTGGATTTAACGCTTAGAGAGCCACTTGTAGCAGAGGGGTTGCCCGATACGCAATCTCCAGCTGTCACTCAAGATGTCATCGTCGATAGGGTTGCTGATGAGGTGTTAGCGGGTAACGTCGATGGTGAGGTTTTCAAATTAATTTTTGAAGGGGTGCTGGCAGCGAAAGGTTCGAAGGTGGTGATTCGTGAAAAAGAGTTTATGAATATCGAGTCATTTTTCAGATTTTGGGATGATGCGCTGGCGGCGAAAGATAAGGAAGTTATAACAGGTGTGATAAAAAGTTTGTTATTCCCTGAAGCAAATATTCTTAACAAGAATGCGGGGCAACTCCAAGACGCTCCAGATCAAGTGATGCTGACGGTTGAGTCCACGATGAATGTATTGCAGGGGTTAGGTCTGGTAGCGGCTCGTTTACGTTTTGGGCCATCCAATCGTAGTGGGCAGGGCGTTGTTGCTGCAAACACATTATTGCCAGGTGATCAGAATATTAATAATACTGTATTGGGTATCGCAAATATTGTGGGTCTCTTCGCAAGAAATTTTAATAAGGTTGCTTTCGAAGATCAATTTAAAGATAACAAAAGAGCCGCTGAATTCATTATCGCTGCAGTGCGAGATACGAAAGCAGCCGTCAATGTTTTACTACGATTTCCGGATGAATTAACGACAGATCAGCTGAGATCGGTTTCGTCGGTGACGCCATTTTTAAATATGGTCACCAGTTTGCTCTCATTTGCTTGTTCCGTGATGGTAAATGGCACCGAGCAGGAAATTTATGAAAGTGTGAAGCGTTCGTTTATTCTCAATGTTCCTTATGTCTTGGATTCGGTGTTACGTGGAACGTTTGCTATTCACAATATAGGCGTCATTTCCGCGGGTGCTGTGGCGAGATTGCCAGTGGGTAGTCTTGTCGCCGCTCCCGCCGTGACCTTATTTAGAATATTGGCTGCTGAAGTTGTTCATAAAATTGATCTGAAAGAGAAGGAGCGTTTACATCACGATTCGAAAGCAAGTTTGATTAATGAAAGTGATGCGATTGTGGCAGCAGCCGCGAAAATTGATGCCTTTTATTCCGAGGTCAGCAGGGTGCTGGCAGCGCAGCCTGCAGATCCTTCAAATCAAGAAATGATGATTGAATGTTACCGTTTGCGACAGGCTGCGCGAGAAGAATATCAAAGTAAAATTGATAAATTACGTGGTAATGTGGCAAGTACTGGTTCTGAGATGCAGGCTCTCATCAAGCGTCGTAACGTCCAGCGCGTCATTGATTCCATGGACGCGGTGATCAATGTAGCAGGTATGTTTTTTCCCCCGGCACAGATCGCAACCATTGCTACCGTATCGATGAATCTCTCGATGAAATTATTTGGTGAAGCCATGATTTTGCGGGAGGCCAGAGGTAATTTTAATTTAAATGTCTTCGATGGAACATTGATATTGACTGATCAAGTCAGTGCGCGGCGAGCATTAATGCAGGTGCGACGAATTGGTGATCCCAATATCATCTTAATGGACAAGATTGTCAGGACAAAATATTACAAAGGTCATTACAACAAAGATAAACAATATTTCGTCAGGAATAATAAAAAAATCGTTGATAATATTTTCGAGCGCGGCCGAGATCAGGCAAACATCATGGTTGCATTACCGCATGATATCGTTCCTGTTCGGTTAGAAAAGATCATGACGCCAGAGGATTTGAAAAATAAAAAACTCAAACGCGGTAAGTTTGCTCGAGCATCAGCTAAGGCGGCTATGCCGCGACCTATGAAGATGTTACTTGCTAAAATGCATATTAAAAGTAATTACCGGAAATGGATGCAAAATGCCGATATATTGGTCGCCATCAGTGAGAGATTTGATCGCGAGAAATCTAATCCTGACTTCCATGTCAATATCCGCAATTACGCGGATATGCAAAAGACGATGTTGATAGCTGGGCGTGAATTAATTGATAGCATTCGGCTCTACCAGAATCGTAATCCTTATGATCGCAATAATGAATATTATGATAAGTTAATCGAAAATATTGAGGCAAGAATTAAGCCTAAAAATCCGAAGCTAGATGAAGCGTCTGTCTTGAGTCGGGAGGTGGCTAGGTTAGACATCGATGAAATGTCATTGGAAGATATGCTGCCCCAGCCGTCTATCGAAGAATTTATTGCAAATTCTAGTGTGGTATCGGCGAAAGAAAATGCGAGATACCATTTTATTGAAAATACTGTTGGCGAATTGCTGGATAAGATGGCGGCAGTCAGTATGATTCAGGATAATCTTGAAGCGAATTTCAAGCATTTTAAAGTGATTGCCAACCGCATGCCCATGCTCGATGATTTTGATAGACAAATTAATGAAATCAGAAAATATTTTGAGAAGTATTCAGCCGTTCTGCCACAAGAAAAACGCAAAGCGTTACAGAAAGATATGATTAAGCTAGTCGCTAAAGCTGATGTCCTGCGAGAGCGTATCGTGGCTCACGATGAAAAAATTCACAATCAGAAAAAATTGCATGTCAGTCATCGCACACGTCAAGCGGCATCCTTTCTTCAAGCTCCGCGTGGAAAAGTGTCAGCTGCCGCCGGTGTTCAGTCCCCGCTTTCCTTTCGCCAGCAGGCTATAATAGTCGATCCTGGATTGTATGACATCGCGCATGCCATTACTGTCCGTCATCTCATTGATGATGCCATGCTACAAATTAATACTCATCCCGATAAAAAAGAAATCGTACTGATGGGTTTAATTCCATATGATGCGACTGTTGATCGTGATACTCATACACTTAAAGTTCTTAATGATCGCATGGTTGGATTGACGCGTTCCTTAATGTTTGCTTTGGAATTATATAAGCGTTTGCAGCAAGAGGGTAATGCTTGTCAAATCGTCAATATCGAAAGTTTATTTATAGACTTACAAAACCAGGCAAAGTTGATGTTCAAGCGCTATGATCAGTTGTTGCAGCAGAATCATGCGAACACGATGCCTGCGTTAACCGGCGGTTTTCGTGAAGCCTTAACCACAGCCAGTGTGCAGTTATCATTAGCCACAACGAGCACCTCGCACCAGGTGATGAGGCCGTTTGTCGCACGATCGACTCAGGAATTAAAAGATGTCTTGAATGAATTTGGTCGTGTGACCCATATCAACACGTTTTCACCTTTCAGTGCATTCACGCCGGTGCTTCAGGAGAAGCTAGATGGAACGTTAGCAAGAATCGAAGTGATTAAATCAACCATTGAAAAAGAAATTATTCGGGCGAATCAGGAGCCAGATCGACAGGCACTGTTAAATAATGTATTAGTTCAGCTTGGGGAGATTAAAGATAAACTTCCTAAAAAACCCTCTGAGTATGATGCTAATACATTAGTAGATATTAAACTTGCGCTAAATCATCTGGCTAAACAGTTGCCCGAAGTATTTGTTGCCAAGCATCGCCGCGAAATCATTAATGCTAATTCTGATGTCTTGAACAATTTTGAAATACTTTATCGGCTTATTCAGGAAAATGATCTCCTGCACACGGAGCATAATACCTTGCGGGGCTTTCCACGTTTACGTGATGTGTTGGTTGAATTGGTGGGCGTGTTGAAACCTGGTCAGCAGCAAGATGTGGATTTTCATCAGGTCATTACGGCAATCGAGTCGGCTCATCGTTTAATGATGGCAGACATACAATCGCAACCTAAAGACGCCATGAAGGATCCTCGCGTTGAGTTGATCCATGGCTTCATTCAATTGCTTAAAAATAATGTTGATGGAAAATGTAATAAGAAGTCATTTAAAAATGCCATGCAACCGATCGTCGCAGGTTTGCTGAGTGCTGATTATGCGGAAGTTGAGGTGGCGGTTGCAGTCCCGGTTAACCTTGATGTCAGCGCTGTCCCAGTGATGGCACCAGCACCGAATCCTGAGACACCTTTGCTTGATTCATTGAAAAAGGTTAACTCTACGTTGAAAATTATCGATGCGCTATTAGGTGGCATGCTCGAAAACATCAAGCAGGGTAATCAAGCTTCATTTTCACCAGTTGTGGCGCCCGAGCCTCTCAGTCCGGTCATAAAGCCAGTCATTGTAGCGCCTGATTCAAACGTGCGCGATGATCCTGACGACCCATCAAAATTGCTGCCACATTAATTCAGTCAGGACTTCATTGTTTTTCGTTGATGCCGTGTCACTAATAATAACGCGACGACAATCAGTAAAACTGCCGCAAATGTCCACGCATTTAAGTGTTCGTCGAAGATCACTCTTCCCCAAAATAATCCTGTTAACACGACTATGGTATCAACGAGGCTGTAATACACAGGCCCTGCTATTTTGATGAGCTGGAAAAAGAGGACGTACCCAAGACTGGAAAGCATGATTTCCAGAATGATCACACCATCCGGTGCGGTGAGTGGTAAATGAAACCAGTAAAAACTGTGTGTGGCGAGAACGAGTGGAATCAGCAGTATGCTTGAGAAGATCAGCATGCCGGCTGATAAGGTGAGTGAGTCGCTGTTCGCAGGTCGGTAGCGCGAAATATAGATAGAGCAAAAAGCGAAGGACAGGGGTGTGATGAGCGTAGACAGCACCCAGGGTGTCATGTCCGATGAGGGAAGGCTCGATTTGGGTAATATGATTAGCATGAGTCCAGTCAGCGCGAGGAAGATACCGGCCATGCGTTCCCAGTTGAATTTTTCAACGCCAACGTAAAGTGCCATCGGGTAAGCGATGATGGGCACAATGTTGACAACCATGGCCAAAATGCCGGCCGGCAGGTGCGGGGCGGCAAAATACATAGTGGTATTGGGGATGACGATGCCGGTCAGGCCTGTGATCAAGTAAAACCGTGCGCGAGTAGCCGAAAAGGTCAGGGTTTTCGTGGTTCCAAAGGCAAGTAGGCCAATAATGATGGCGGGTCCTAATGACTGCCAGAAGCTGTACCCTAGGGGTGGTACATCGTTGGTCATGGCAAAGCGTGCAATCGAGTAGCCTGTTCCCCAGATGGTGCCAAGGAGGATGAGGAGTACGAGGCTGGAAAGGGGGCGGGATTTCGCTAAATTTGTCATGGGGCGCCTGCTGTTTTGGTTGCGGACATATATAGCACTGATGGCGGTTCCTGTCACGAGGTGGGGTGGTAGGTTTGGGGCAGCCAGGTACGGGCGCACATTGGGCTCTTGCTTAGGCTGAAGGGAGCCAATACCATGAATTATTCACGGACGAATGAGGCGGTCTCGCATGGAAGCACGCAATGGCAAGAATATTCGCTTACCCTATACGCTCATACCCTATATTCCACCTGAAATAGATCTCAGTGATTTAGGCGATAACCTTTGCTTGCTGAGTGATGAGATGCTGCAGCGGATGGATGAATATTTGTCGGTGAAAGTTGACCGCCGTTATTCGAAAAAAGAATTACAACAAAAATTTTCACCCGATTTGAAATATAGCATCGTCGTTCATGCCGGTGAAAAATATATTCTCTATAAAGGCAGAAAGCGGCATGGGCTGGCAGGCGTTGGTGATTTTGGAGTGGTGAAATATCTGCAGCATGTCAAAAGCAAGCAATGGCATGCCGTCAAAAGCATTTCACAAATTCATACCAACTTTGATCATGTTGTCAGATTATACCAACCTGCATTTATGAAAACGCTAAGCGTGACCGAGCACGCACTACTACAGAAATTCAAAGTAGCGCAGGGTAGTTTGGGCGAAAGAATGTCTGCCTCAAAAGGGTTGCAATATTACATTATCATGCATTCAGCGCCTGGCACTGACTTGTTTGATTACATAGAAGAGAGGCGCTCAACACTGCATCCACAACATTTCATCGCGTTGTTAATAAAAATTTGCGAAATCGTTAATCAGTTGCATCAGTCTGGATTTATCCATCGTGATGTTAAGCAGGAAAACATGCGATTCGATTTGGCGTCAGGCGAATTGACCTTGCTGGATTTTGGTTTGGCGGAAGCTATCCCTGCTGATGGTGTACTTTGCGATCAGTCTATCTATGGCACGAAAGAAAAGCGTGCTCCGGAGATTTTTGAAGGTTGCTACTCGGTCAAGACGGATACATTTGCGGTGGGTGCAACACTCGCTGACTTACTGGGTATATTAAACTGCAAGATGGGTGAGTATGATTTGGCGAGACTCCACCCGCGCGAAATGGTCGATAAACAAAGCGACATGACCCTCTTCGATAAAGCGACTTATTTGCGGCTATATGATGTGTGTGCAGCGATGATGAGGCTTCGTCCGGAAGATAGATTAGACTTGTCCTCAGCTGTTTCAGAATTGATGCTGATTCAAAAAGAGATGCCGTGCGGAAATTTGAGTGTCAATGTGCTCGATTTAGCAATCTATGCAGAATTATTGGCGGAACAGAAAGAACATATTAAACGTGCTTTGGCCATCTATTGCCATGAAGTAATCATAACCGTTCCGCGCGGTTTTCAGATAACGTGCGAGACGGTTCGGTTTATTCGATCTCTGGAAGCGGCAGGCCTAAAAGTGATGGACAAAATATTTTATCTTAATGAGCCAGATAAAATTATATCAGAATTAAAAAGTGAGGAGCCGAATGTGCAACGGGTTCACTTTATGATGAGCGATATTTTCCCTCAGCGAGCAAGCAGTCAGTTTTTCAAGCCCGATAAACAGGCGGTAACTACTAAACCTGCGGAAGCTCCGAAAAATAAATGTGTGATGATGTAGTATCTCTTTTGTTATGTCATCAGCTCATCGAGCAATGCTTCAACTTTCGCAGCGCGTTCAGCCGGCTCATGAGGGTCGAGTGTGAAGCGAATTCTGCCGGGGCCATCGAGACGATAACGTTTCGATTTAGTTTGAATCAGGCGAATCACTGTTTCAGGCTTAATGAGGGGTTGATCGTTAAATTCAAATTTCCCACTTTTGTCATTGGCATCAATCTTCGCAACGCCAGCATTTTCCGCTTTCACTTTTAATTCGCTGAGCTGGAATAAATTTTTGAGTACGTCAGGCAGCAATCCAAAACGATCAATCATCTCTACTTGAATTTCATCTAGCTCAGTGACGGTTTTAGCATTGGCGATGCGTTTATAAAATTGCAGTCTCAACGGTACATCAAAGAGGTATGATTCAGGGATCAACGCGGTAACATGTAAATCGATATCCGAGCGTGTATTGATGAGGGCTTTTTCAAAGTCAGGTTCTTTGCCGGATTTTAAAGCTTCAACTGCGCGTGACAAAAGATCCATGTATAACGCAAAACCAACTTCATGCATTTCCCCGCTTTGTTCTTCGCCGAGTAATTCGCCCGCTCCGCGAATTTCAAGATCGTGGGTTGCCAGGGTGAATCCGATGCCAAGGTCGTCAAACGCCGTGATAGCTTCGAGACGCTTTAGCGCATCACTCGTCATCATCTCTCGTTTGGGTGTGAGCAGGTAGGCGTAAGCCTGATGGTGCGAGCGACCAACGCGTCCGCGTAATTGATGAAGTTGGGCAATGCCGAATTTATCCGCACGATCGATGATAATGGTGTTAGCGGTTGGAATATCAATACCGCTTTCAATAATGGTTGAGCAGACCAAGACATTAAAATGACGGTGATAAAATTCAGACATCACTCGTTCAAGATCGCGTTCGTGCATTTGTCCGTGCGCAACCGTCACGCGCGCCTCACCAATCAATGCTTTGATTTCATCTGCTTTTTTGTTAATGCTCGCGACATCATTGAAAAGATAGTAAACCTGGCCGCCACGCATAATTTCACGCTGAATCGCTTCTTTCGCGAGACTGTCTTGGTATTCGTGAACGAAGGTTTTGACGGATAATCGTTTTAGTGGCGGAGTGGCAATAATCGAGAGATCACGAATGCCTGACATGGCCATATTCATGGTGCGTGGAATGGGTGTGGCTGTCAGTGTGAGCATGTCTACATTCGTTCGGAGTGCCTTTAATTTCTCTTTTTGCTTGACGCCGAATCGGTGCTCTTCATCGACAATAATGAGGCCGAGCCGTTTGAATGCAACATCGTTTTGTAAAAGTTTATGCGTTCCAATCACAATATCGAGTGTACCGGCCTTAAGGCGCTCGAGAATCTGGTCTTGCTGCTTTTTTGTTTTAAATCGCGACAGACATTCCACTTGAATTGGCCATTCGGCAAAACGATCTAAAAAGTTTTGGTAGTGTTGTTCGGCGAGTAGGGTGGTTGGAACCAGAAGTGCGGTTTGCTTGTCGTTTTGTGCGGCAAGAAATGCCGCGCGTAGAGCTACTTCCGTTTTACCGAATCCGACATCACCACAGATAACGCGATCCATTGGTTTTTCAGAGCACATGTCTTTGTAGGTTTGTTCGATCGCATTTAATTGATCGGGCGTTTCCTCGAAAGGAAACGACGCGACAAATTTGTCGTATTGATCTTGTTGCAGGGTGCAGGCATGGCCTGGTTGTGCTGCGCGCCTTGCGTAGAGATCGAGAAGCTCTGCCGCGGCATCACGAGCTTTTTGTGCGGCTCTGCGTTTTGCGCGCGACCATTGTTCTGTGCCTAATTTATTAATCGGCGTATTTTCAGGGTCCGAGCCGGTGTAACGGCTGATCATGTGGAGTGAGCCAACGGGCACATATAATTTATCGTTGCCCTGATATTCAAGGCAAAGGAATTCATTGATTTGGTCGCCGACCGTGAGCGTTTGTAATCCGGTGTAGCGGCCTATACCGTGCTCAATATGAACCACAGGATCGTTGATTTTTAATTCGGTTAAATCACGAATGAGTGCATCAGGATCTTGTACTGATTTTTTTCGCAAGCGACTTTGCATCACGCGCTTGCCGTAAAGTTGTGATTCTGCGATCAGGGTGATTTTGGGCGTAGCAAGACCAAAGCCTTCTTCAAGCGGCGCAATGACGATATTTATTTTTTCATCATCATCCAAGAATGCATGCCAACTTTCCGCTATTTTTGGCGTTAAATGAATACTGCGAAATAATTGTAAGAGCACTTCGCGGCGCCCGATACTTTCGGCGCAAAACAATACGCGCCCATCATAACTCTCGATGAATGCTTGTAACTTGGCGAGTGGATGTGCGGCTTTATGATTAATATCTAGTGGAACACTTGGTTCTGTTTGAAACTCAACAAGATTTTTGCGACTCTCTGGGTTTATTCTTAATTGCGCATAGGATTTGAATGCGGTGTGTACATTCTCCGGGGATAAAAATAAATCATCCGGCTTCACAATGGGGCGTGTGATGTCGTAACGGCATAATTCATAACGCGATTGAATTTCGTGCCAAAATTCCTGTGCTTTTTCTTGTGAATTTTGAATCACCACGATCAGTGTATTCTTGGGAAGGTAGTCGAATAGCGTCGCGGTTTTGTCGTAGAACAGAGGTAAATAATATTCAATGCCGGGAGGGCAGATGCTTTCGCTGACATCTTGATAGATCGAGCACTTTAATGGGTTGCCGCTAAATTGATTGCGAAAGGCTTGGCGAAATTTTTCAATTCCGGCTTCGTTCATCGGAACTTCTTTGGCAGGTAATAAATTAATTTCCTCAAGCTTTTCACCCGAGCGTTGTGTGTCAGGCGAAAAATATCGGATGGTTTCAACTTCATTATCAAATAAATCAATACGCAGTGGTTCGCGCGTGCCCATCGGATAGAGGTCAATAATGGAGCCGCGGATGGCGAACTCGCCGTGTTCGCGTACTTGGCTCACATGATAGTAGCCGGCTTCGGTTAAACGTGTGCGTAAAATATCCGGGTTGAGGGCGTCGCCAATTTTAAGAATAAAGCTATTGGCGGTTAAATGCTGTGCGGGTGCCACGCGCTGCATGAGCGTCGAAAGCGTGGTGATAACGGCGCCTTGCGTGAGCGAGGGAAGGCGATATAGGGCGGTGAGCCGCTCAGAGACAATGTCCTGATGAGGTGAAAAATGATCGTAGGGCAAGGTTTCCCAGTCTGGGAACTGCAGGAGTTGTTCGCTCCCGCCGTTAAAAAATGTCAGTTCATCCATCAGGTGTGAGGCTGTCAGGTTATCGGGTGCGACTACCAGCATTGGCCGATTTGTGTTCGCCATGGCATGACTGAGCGCTAGCGCAAGGCTCGCACCATGCGGCAAAAACCACGAAACTTGGCTGCCGCTCTGATCGGGTAGAGGTGGATTAAAGATTTGCTCATCATGCATGGGAATGGCCTAATTGAATGTCGGGGTATTTTAGCAGTTGAAGCGGGAATGGGAAGTAGATATAACGAATAGACTGCCCACTTTTTCTGGCGCGAAGGAGCTCTCCACCATGCTATCAAGCCGCGTTACCACGAATGATGGCGTCGCACAGCGAGATCTGTTGGGTGATTCTGCCTTGTACGCAGAGCGTATTGTCGAGCCGTTGAAAATGTTGAATGAGCACCTCATCCGATGCTTCGCTGCAAAAGGATATGGAACGATTGCTATCAAGGGGTTGTTAAAATGTGATCGCTCGCAGCATTCGCCTGAAAGTGCTTTTTTGCCTCTCTATGCCCCGATGACAGAATTGACTGTCATGTCCGGTCTTGTTAGTAAGGAACTAGCCGAGCAGATCGCTGCTGCTCGTGGCGCCATGCAAGCCGCCACGTCGATTATCCTCGAAGAAAGTGTGGCTCAGTGGCGGGCATTCGATGCTGATTGCATTCACTTGCCTGTGAATTCCTCAGTCAAACTTTTGCTGGATGAGTGGCGGCTTGCCAACGAACAAACCAGGGAAATTGTTAGGCAGGCAGATCTATTGCTCGAGACGGCATTACAAAAAAACCAATCACCGCGTCCTTTATCATTCAGTCATTGGTTGCAAGGTTTGCGATTATTCAAACCTAAAGCAGAATCGGGCGGTGTGGTCAGTGACGCTGAAGTACATACCGTCTGGAAGATATAATTATTTGATAGCCCTCAATCATGAACTTGCTTAAAATAGAGAGATTGTTAACGGTGACAATCAATCATGAGGAACGTCAAGGTGAAGAAACAATTTTTTGGTTTGCTTGGAATGCTGATGTTGACGCCTGCCTTTGCAGATAGCGATCTATCAAATATGCTAGATAAAGTGACGCTGCAATTAAAAACAGAAAAGTGGGTGACCACCAAGACTGCGCAGGTTAACGTGAGTGTGAATGCGGGTGTCGCCGATGCGGGTATCGATAAATTGCAGGAGCAGGTTTTGGGTAAGCTTGCGCAGCTGTCGAATCAGGGTGAATGGCATATAGTTAGTTTTACGCGTCAGCAAGATAAGTCCGGCCTCGAAAGCGTTCAAATTTCCGCGCAGGCTCGTTTGCCGCAATCGGAATTAGCGGCTTTGCGCAGCAAGGCAAAATCATTAACCAGGCCCGGTGAAACATACACGATTGACGATGTGCAGTTCACGCCGAGTGATGATGAAATGAATCAAGCTAATTCCTTCATGCGCAGTGCGATTTACGCGCAAACGAAAACGGAAATTGAGACGCTGAATAAAGCTTATCCCGATCAGAAATTCTACCTCTACCGCATCGATTTTAATATGCAGCCGGCAGCGATGCCCATGATGGCTATGTCTGTTGCGCGTAATGCGACAGTGCCGGCCTTGAATGTTGGTAACAAGATTGAAACGTATGCGGTTGTCACGCTGGCCGCTATGCCTGATTTTGCCGCCAAAAAATTACCGCAGATGACTACGCCATGAAGCTAGTATTCGATCCACCTGTTATTGCTCATCGTGGCGCGAGTGCGTATGCGCCAGAAAATACCATGGCTGCTTTCACGCGCGCCGTGCAGATGGGCATTCAGTGGGTCGAATTTGATGTGTTATTAGCAGCATGTGGAACGCCAATCATCATTCACGATGAGACGCTCGATCGCACCACGAATGCCAGCGGCGATGTGGGAAAACCTCCCTATTCATGGCTGCGTACGCTCGATGCGGGGGCGTGGTTTGATGCTGCTTATGCTTCAGAGCGTATCCCGACTTTGTTGCAAGTGGCCGAGTTCATGGCGGATACCGGGTTGCGCGCGAATGTGGAAATTAAACCTTTGCCTGGTCAAGATGAGCAGACCGTACTCGCGGCGTTGGCGGTACTGGCGCCGTTTTTTGCCGAGCCCAGTGCATCGTTATTGTTTTCTAGTTTTTCTCTCCCAGCGCTCAAGTTTTTACGGCAGCATGCGCCCCGATGTCATTTGGGTCTTTTAATGCACGAGTGGCTGCCCGACTGGCGTGAGGCTGCCGAGTCTTTGCAGTGTGTGTCGGTGCATGTAAATAACGACATTCTCACCAGGGAAAAAGCGCAGGCAATCAAAGAGACGGGCAGGCTGTTATTGAGTTATACCGTCAACGATGTGGCGCGGGCTGAAACCCTTTTTTCCTGGGGCGTGGATGCTGTTTTCAGCGATTGTCCTGACAAGATCGCCTGCTTTAGCTGTCGCACATAACTATCTGTAAAATAGCCATAAAATAATGAAATCATCCCATTTTTGCAGAGATGCTGATATAATATATATATAAATAAAATACTAGCAGAGGATGCTTGCTATGACTTCAAATCTCAACTGGCTCGATTATGTGTTTCTCGCCATATTCGCTTTTTCTGTACTCGCAGGCTTTGGTCGCGGGCTCGTTAAAGAAATTGTTTCTTTAGCGTCGCTGGTGGCAGGGTTTGTGGTGGCGACCATGTTCGCTAGTCCGCTGGCGCAGCAATTCACAAGTTCTGCCGCTGTTCAAAACGTGGTGACGGATGCTTCCAATACCATCGGTATGAATGCGGCCCAGCCAGTGTCGTATGCGGCAATCGGGATTAGTTTCGGCTTGTTATTCGCGGGAACGGTCTTGGTGGGTGCCTTGATAGGCTTCTTTTTGAATATGGCGTTTTCAGTTGGTATTTTGGGTATAGGTAATCGCATTTTAGGCGCACTATTTGGATTGGGGCGCGGGGCGATCATTAACCTTGTTATCATCTTTATGCTGCAAATGACGGCCGTTAATGCGCAATCGTGGTGGCAGCAATCTACGGTGGTGCAGCAATACCAGCCTGCCGTGGCGTGGTTGGGTAATCTCGTAGCGCCTGGGTTTGCTAATCTCAAGCAGAAGGCAAACGATACCTTACAAAATGTGAATTCAAAAATTCAAACTATTACCCAATAATCCATGGGTTACGCAGAACCAGTCTGATTCCTTCAGGCTGGTTCGGTTACATTCTTGACCACGCCGCGGCTTGTCTCTACTATCACCCTCCTTAATCATCCGCTTTAATAATAAAAACAATCTCAGGATATGCGTCATGATGAGTGGTAGAGCTGGCTTTGTTCGCACACAGTGGGTGGACGCAGCCACCGATTTCAAAAAATTATCTGATTTGTTTCAGCAAGGCCAAGGCATCGAATGCCTCGTGATTGAGTTTATGACCGAATATCGTGGAAAGTACGGTGATGATGAGTTTTTGACGCGCTGTGAAAGTACACGTTTGTTCATCGATTTGGCGTGGGCTCATGCGCCTGTTTACGGTAATCCAGTTTTACAAGCCTCTTTTAATGGGAGTGCCGATCTCCTACGTAAATTACTGGGGTGCGGCATGAGGCTGGATGTGTGCACGGATTCAAACGATTTGCTGGCGCATGGATTGTCACCGATCATGCTCGCTGCATTGCGCGGTCGGTCGACGGTAGCCAAGATATTGTTAGATAGGGGTGCTGATTTATTTTATCGCGCTGTCAGTGAAAGACCGGTTATCACCTACGCCACGACTGTTGAAGTTTGTGATGTCATGTTGAGTGCCGCAAAAGAGCGAAATTGTTTACACCAATTATTGCAACAACGTTGTAGTCGGGAGAGGTTGGATATATGGCATGCCTGCAGCATGCTGGGTCATGCCGCGGCATTGAATAGTTTAGTGCGTGTGCCAAATTTAAATGATTATACAGATATCCATTCGTTACTCGCACTGACAACGAGCTCACCGCTTAATTATCCTGACTTGTACGCTGAATTTAAAATCGTGTCCGATTATTTGCGCGAGATAATGCCCCCGTCTGTCAGGCAGGATCCGGTGGCAGAGCTAGATTTGCAGAAAGATGTGTGTGTGGAAAATGAATTACCTAAATGCTATCAGCACTTGTTTGGCGAAGAAATGGATCCTACGCGATCACTGTCCCGTGAGTACGTTTTGAAATTAGCCAATGCAAAATATTTTTCTCTATTGATGAATCCAAAGCACTGCCTTCCCTATTTACGATTTCTTAGTCAGGAGTTTGAGCGCTACTATCAGGAAAAATTTCCAGGTTTGGAGCTTCCAACTTTAGATAAAGAGCAATTCGATTTTCGTGTGATGGCAAAAACCTATTATCCGCTTCCGCGTGAGAATTCAATGTTTACCAAGCATAGTCGCACGGCGCCGTATCACAAAAAACATTCGGCTTTACAAGAATTCTTGCTGTTGTTATTGCGCAAGCATGGGATGGGTGATCGTGCGATTAAGTGGCTTGGATTTGTTCCGCGTCAGCTGGCGAATGAGCATGTGGCGGATGGCAACCTTATTCTTGAGGGTAAATATAATAGTGTTTCTGTGTTGCATGGTGCGCTACCGCATATGTTGCAGCTGGCCATCATGATTTACGCCATCGAGGCTGGTGATATCTCATTGCATTACGAAGAAAATGGTGTGATTGGCTGCTTGACAGTGAATGACTTGAATAGGAGTCAGGTGTCGATTCCAAGCGTCCGTCATCCTAATGCCAGTATTTTCGCGGATATTCGCGATAATCGCTATTTCAATAGGGTGAGTTTTGTTGATCCGCATCGGCTGGTTTCAGTGATCATGCATGATGGTGAAGCACTCGGTATGACGGCCTTGTCGCATTATGTGACGGATAGTTTTTGTAAATCGATCTGGAAATTTTTTCTGACGGTAAAAAAATGCATACCTGAATTGAAACGATTCGATGAATTCATTGACATGATGTCTGGGTTGCCGAGCGAAGTGTTTTTATATAATGTGCACTTCAATATGTTGGCAGCAGCTAAATATCAATTATCACCGCATAAATTTCAAATTCATCAGAGCACGCCGCATGGGTTTTCATTCCTTACCGTGGATGTGAATTATCAGCCAAACCGGCATTTCGAGCCACGAAGTTTTGCAGTTAGGCAAGAGGTTAGAGAGAAGTCGGGTTGCGTTATTTTTTAAAGCGATGCTTTGAAATACACGCCCCATTGATAGGAGCGTGTATTGAATGACTGATTAAACTAAGTCGCAAATTTATCCATGAACTCATTTACCGGCATTTTATCAAGATCGGTTTTCTCAAATAACGCGGTCAGTTCAGCGACCTTGTTAGCGGGATAATGTGTTTTCAAATTATTGGCAAATTTGTTCAGCATGACAGGAATACCTTCTTCGCGACGACGTTTATGGCCGATTGGATATTCCACCGTGATTTTGTCGGTGTGTGTGCCATCTTTAAAGAAAATTTGCATGGAGTTTGCGATCGATCGTTTGTCGGGATCGAGATAATCCGTCGTGAATTGTACGTTTTCTTCAACGGTCATTTTATTACGTAAGGCATCAATACGCGGATCGGCAGCGACGTCATCTTCGTAATGATCTGCATTTAAATCACCAAACAGTAAGCCAATAGCCACCATGTATTGCAAGCAATGATCACGGTCTGCCGGATTATGCAGCGGGCCTGATTTACTGATGATGCGAATGGCAGATTCATGCGTGGTCAAAGCGATCCTGTCAATTTGATCCAGCTTGTTGATGATTTGCGGGTGTAATTGTGCGGCACATTCCACGGCGGTTTGCGCGTGAAATTCAGCTGGGTAAGAAATCTTGAATAAGACATTTTCCATGACATAAGAGCCAAGCGGGCGATTAATTTTCAGAGGCTTGCCTTGCATGATGCAATCGTAAAAACCCCATTTTTTCGCGGTTAATACACCGGGGTAACCCATTTCACCTTGCAGGGTCATCCATGCCAGACGTGTGGCACGGCTGGTGGCATCACCGGCCGCCCAGGATTTGCGTGAGCCCGTATTGGGTGCGTGGCGATATGTACGTAAGGCTGCGCCATCTAACCAGGCTTGCGATAAGGCATCAATGATTTGATCACGGCTGCCACCGAGTAACTGGGTGGCAACGGCGGTCGAAGCAATCTTTACTAGTAGAACATGGTCGAAGCCGAGGCGGTTGAAGCCGTTTTCAAGCGCTAGCACACCTTGAATTTCGTGGGCTTTAATCATGGCAGTTAAGACATCTCTGATCGTCAGTGGCGCTTTGCCTTCCATGATGTTTTTACGACTGAGATAATCGGTGACGGCTAAAATAGCGCCAAGATTATCGGAAGGGTGGCCCCATTCCGCCGCGAGCCAAGTGTCATTAAAATCTAGCCAACGCACGATGGTGCCGATGTTAAAGGCCGCGAGAATGGGGTCTAGCATGTAAGGCGTGCCAGGAACACGTGCACCGACAGGCACGGTCGTGCCGGGAATGATAGGCCCTAATAATTTCGTGCAGGCTTTGTATTGCAGTGCGAGGATGCCGCAACCTAATGTATCCATCAAGCAGTGGCGAGCCGTTGTATAGGCAAGCTCACTGCTGATTTTTGTGTTGGCGGTGTAATCCGCAATCGTTGTTAATTCTTTGTCAGGTGCGGAACGTAAGTTCTCATCCGCGGTATGCATGGTAATCATGGTTATCCTCGTTCTTGTATCGGTGTAAACGGACGTGGTTGTGGGCCAATGTATGTGGCTTCAGGGCGAATTAAACGGTTGTTCGCGCGTTGTTCGAGCACGTGTGCGCTCCAGCCGGTGATGCGTGACATCACGAAAATGGGCGTGAACAACTGGGTGGGTATGCCGCAGAAGTGGTAAGCGCTCGCGCTATAGAAATCAAGATTTGGGAATAATTTTTTCTGATCCCACATGATCTGTTCGATGCGTTCAGAGATGCCGTAAAGGTATCCATCGCGCGCGGTATGCGATAATTTTTCAGACCAGGCTTTGATGATGTCTGAGCGTGGGTCTGAGATGCGGTAAACGCGGTGACCAAAGCCCATGATTTTTTCTTTTTTAGCGAGCATTTCAAGGATGCCAGCCTGTGCTTGATCGCGTGACTTGAATTTGGAAATTAAGTGCATGGCTTCTTCATTGGCGCCGCCGTGTAAGGCCCCACGGAGTGTGCCAATGGCTGAAACGATGGCGGAATAAAAATCGGTTTCGGTGGAGGCGGTGACGCGCGCGGCGAAAGTGGAGGCGTTGAATTCATGTTCTGCGTAAAGAATGAGTGACACGTCTACCGCACGTCTGATTTCATCGCTGGGTTTTTTGCCTGTTAAAAGATGCATGAAATATCCGGCAACCGTGCGCTCTTCAGTGTTCCAGGTTTCAATGCGCGTATTATCGCGATGGAAGTTAAACCAGTACATTAAGATGCTGGGAATGCAGGCGGTTAATCGATCAGCGATTTGGTGAGCTGTGTACTGATTAGATTCTGTTTCTAGCGTGCCAAGCATTGAAACACCGGTGCGCAATACTTCCATCGGGTGCGCTGCAGCAGGGATGGCTTCCAGTGTTTGTTTCAATTCGTTAGGGAGTCTGCGTAATTTTACCAAGCGATCGAGGTAGGCATTTAATTGTTCTTGTGTGGGTAATTCACCGTAAATGAGAAGATAGGCAACTTCTTCAAAGGTTGAATGAGCGGCGAGATCGTGAATATCATAGCCGCGATAGGTGAGGCCAACGCCTTCCTTGCCTACGGTGGAAATGGCGGTATCGCCGACGACGATGCCCTGTAAGCCGCCTTGTTTATTTGGGGTGCTAGTTGTCATTTCACTTTTCCTTTTTCAAACAGCTGGTCCAGTTTCTGTTCATATTGGTGATAACCAAGTACATCATATAATTGCTCGCGTGTCTGCATGGCGCTGATTTGAGACTGCTGGGTGCCTTCCTTGCGGATGGCGCTATAGACATTCATAGCAGTGGCACTCATGGCGCGGAAGGCGCTGAGTGGGTACAGAATTAACTGGATGCCGGCGTGCTTTAATTCATCGCGTGTATAGAGTGGGGTGAGGCCAAATTCAGTGATGTTTGCGAGCATAGGTACGCGGCATTGTTGCGTCGCACTCTGGTATTGTTTGATGTCGGTCACGCCTTCAAAAAAGATCATGTCGGCACCGGCTTCGATGTATTGCTGAATGCGCTCCATGGTTTTTGGCAGGCCTTCGCTCGCTAAGGAGTCGGTGCGGGCCATAATGACGAATTCGGGTTGGGTGCGTGCGTCGACGGCCGCTTTAATGCGGTCGCACATTTCATCCGCGCTGACGATTTCTTTGTTGGGGCGGTGGCCGCAGCGTTTTGCTTGTACCTGATCTTCCATATGCACCGCTGCCGCGCCGGACTTGATCATGGTTTTGATGGTGCGGGCAATATTGAAGGCATTGCCCCAGCCGGTGTCGATGTCGACTAATAGCGGTAAATCGCAAACGCTCGTGATGCGGCGAACATCTTCGGCCACATTTTCAAGATTCGTCATGCCAAGATCGGGGAGGCCGTATGAAGCATTCGCTACGCCTGCGCCTGATAAGTAAATAGCGCGATAGCCAGCGTTTTTGGCGAGCAGGGCGGTATAGGCATTGATGGTTCCGACGATTTGAAGGGGTGATTCTTGAGCAAGCGCTTTCCGTAATCCTGCGTTATCCATAGGTGCTCCCGTGCGATATGGGTAAAACTTCAATGAGGGGTGTCTAAATGCGATGCTAGGTTTTCTAATCTACTCCCCGGGACGGACTCGAACCGCCGACCCAGTGATTAACAGTCACTTGCTCTACCGACTGAGCTACCGGGGAATG
>CAZGPP010000007.1:0-163760 GCA_964527435.1 uncultured Coxiellaceae bacterium
ATGTTACATTTGCAATCGTGCCTGTGGTTGAACCAAACAAGCCGACGTAATTTTCGCTAGAACGATTAATGTAGAGATTGCTAATTGTTTTGTTGTTGCCATCAAAAGTACCACTAAATGTTCCAGTATTCGGTTTGCCAATCGGTGCAAAACCTGCGCCACCATTCCAGCCATTCATCGGTGTCTCATTCAAAGCGTTAATGTTGTCACCGAGGCGATAAAATTTATTTAGCGTATAGGTAGCGTTAGAGCCTATACCTTGCAATCCATACACATCTTCGATGACATAAGCGTTTAACGCATCAGCACCCGTACCACTCGATGCGCGAATAAATACCGTATTTGCACTCGTGCCATTACCACTATTAATCTGGAAATTATTGCTAACATTGAATGTTGGTAAGCTGGCATTAATTTGTTGGAACCAACCGGAGACGAGATTGAAATTAGCAACATTGATATTACCGGCAGCGACAATGCTGCTTCCGGCAAATGGTGTTGATAAATTTAGTGAACCATTTGTTGCTGTTAAATTACCTGCGATAGAAATGGTATAAGCGGAAGTAAAGTTTTTAGTGTGACTCGATGACCATGTCACAGGCGCGTTGAAGAGCAGGGTAGAGCTGCCGCCAGTTGATTGTAAGGTTTGATTGCTTGATTCGCTTAATGCCAGTGTGCCGTTATAAATCTGATTACCCGTGGTGGTGACTGATGTACTATTTAATGTCGTGTCATTATTCGTTGTGAAATTATTAATTGGTATGCTGCCGCCTATCACGCCACTTAAAGTGGTTGTGCCATTGACAGCTAAATCATAACCGCCATTAATCGTGCCGCTGTAAATAGCATTACCTGATCCGCTGGTGATGGTGCCGCCACCAACGCCAATCGTAATATTGCGTGCATTCGTAAACGCAGCTGTTGTGTTTAATGTGCCGCCGGTAAAGACTAGCGCGTTACTTGCGTTACCAAGATTGGCGTTTGCACTGATATATACGGTGCCGTTGTTAATATTGGTAGAGCCAGTGTAAGTATTGATGCCGCTCAGCGTCAAATCACCAGCATAGTATTTATAGAGCGTGCTCAGGTTACTAATTGCTCCGGTAATGGTGCTGCCATTGCTTGATGGTGCGATCGTTAAAACATTGTCGCTGCCATCAATATTACTGGCTATCGTAATGGTGCCTGAGGTGTTGGTGATGATATTTGGATTGGAAACCAACGCGCCGATCGTTAATGTTGGCCCTTGCAGATTTAAATTTCCGCCAGTCAGCGTAATCCAACCGTCAGCGGTGTAGTCAGTGCCTGATGTGCTGACAAGATGTTTGCCGGAAGTGAGTGCTAAGTTATAGCTGCCATCCACGGTATACAACATGGCTGTTTCACCAGACACACGCGCGCTGCCGAGCAGGCTGTTGCTTAATGCGATAGATGCTCCGCTGTTACCAGCTGTCACCGTGTTTGTGGTCAGGGACAATTCCGTATCACCAGACAAGCTGCCATTACTACCAGGTAAAACTGCAATGGTGTTACCAATCGATGCCGATCCAGCTTGGTAAGCGATTAATGCACCACCATTCGTTAAGCTGTCATTGATGCCTGATACATCATTCAAGCCAAAAATTTTGTAGAAGAAGCCATTCGCTCCTGCATTGGTTGTGCTGGCAACGGTGCCATTCACAGCGACTGTGATGAGTGAATTTGCTGCCGCGCCAGATGTACCAGAAATCACTCGCGGTGCGGTGCTATAGAATGCGCGCAAGTATGGATAAGATTGAGTATCAATAATATTCCACACATTTGTCGTATCCCATGTACTGATGTTGCTGGCTGTCATCAATTGCGTGGTTGTTCTGCCTGCTGCAGAACTATAAACAGGTGTTCCGCCACCGCTGATTGCTGATTGTGATTGACCGGAAGTTTCGGTATTCCAGTAACTATTGGTGATGCTGCCAGCATTCTGATAGCCGGTGATGCCGCCCATTTGTGCGCCACCTGCGACGTACCCAGTGCTATATGAATTGGTAATCGTGCTATAGTTAGCACCGATGATGCCGCCAAGATAACCTTGGCCGCTGCTGCTGATGACAGAACCAGTATTATACGAATCGGTAACGCTGCCTCCATAATTGTTGCCGACAAGTCCGCCCATGGTGGTGCCTGCTATGATTGCACCGCTGGCACTACCGTTGAAATACGAACGTGCGATTGACGTGTCATTCACCCCAGCTAATCCACCAACATCTTGCACGCCGACAACGTTTGCTGTGCTGAATGAATTAGTGATGGCACCCATATTCCATCCAACCAGGCCGCCTGTTGCTTGTGCGGTACCGGTGACAGAGCCTGTGCTGTATGAAGTTGTTAACGAACCGCCATTCAAGATACCAATCAGACCGCCGACTTTGGTGCCGCCCGTGACGGTTGAGGTACTGTATGAACTTGCGACGCTAATCTGGCTTTCACCAATCAAACCACCGATACGATCACTGCCTGCAGAGGAAACGGTACCGGTAGAATAGGCATTGGAAACACTGCTGCCGCCTTGTGCTAAACCAATCAAGCCGCCGACATAGACTGCACCAGTTTGTGCGTTGACTGCGCCCGTGTTGTAAACATTGGTAATGTTATTTGGATTGTAAGTTGCATTTGCTGGAATATTTTCGACATGCCCAATTACACCGCCGATGATGGATTTATTATTGCCGCTGAAGTTCACGCTACCTGTGTTCCAGACATTATCCACCTTACCGAAGTAGAGTTGACCAATCGCGCCGCCAACTCTATCTGCGCCCGTGACAGAGGCTGTGTTATAGGAATTGGTGATGGTATTAAATGTTGTTGCTGTATCATAGGGTGTGGGATCTGGAACATAATCATTGTAGTGACCGGCGATACCGCCAACTTGTATGCCATTTAGTGCGGTGACAGTAGCATCGTTGCGAACATTCACAATTTTACCGTGATTGACGCCGACTATACCGCCAACGTAGTACACCGTACCTGTTCCAGTGACCGTACCAGAGGCATAGGTGCTGCCAAGCGCTGTGCCTTGAATGGTTGCATACCAATTGTTAGTGCCAACCAATCCACCAACACGTTCGCCTGTACCATAAACGGCGCTGGTGCCAGTTGTCCAAACATCAGTGAGTATTGCGCTGCTCGTGGCTTCATTGTAGCCTGTGATGCCGCCAGTATGGATGTTGCCGTAAACGGTTGCCTGATTGAATGAGTTGCTGATCGAACCGTTATTGTAGCCAGAAATACCGCCCACAAAATTACGATTGCCCGCATTGATGGTTGCCGCGTTGTAAGCATTCGTAATCGTGCCGCTTTCATTCGTGCCGGTGAGGCCGCCGAGGAAGTTATTGAAACCTGTGCTATTGACAGTACCGCTAGCATAAGTGAGGCTGGATACTCCGCTTATGGTTGACGTTAACGTACCGCCAAATAATGAACCAACCAAACCGGCAATACTTTCGCCTGAACCGGTGATAGTATTGTTGATGCCGCGCACGTCTGTCAGCGTGCTGCTATAAGATCTTCCGGCAATACCTGCGACATATGTGCTGCCGCTGATGGTGCTGTTTGATGATGACACGTTGGTGACGGTGCCGCGGTTTTCACCAATTACACCACCGACTACCCAGTTACCAGTAACCGTTGCATTCGCAACATGCAGATCAGTGATGGTGCCTTGTTGTCTACCAAATAATGCCTGGAAGTCGACACCCGGACGGTTGATGTAAAGATTGCTGATCGTGTAATTTTGTCCATCCATCGATGTATAGAATGGTGAGGCATCGGTACCAATTGGCATGAAACCTTGGCCGTTATTCCAGTTAACCGTTGCTGCAGCATCAATGTTTCCGCCGAGTTTATAAAATGCGCCAAGTGATGTGCCGCTAGAGCCAATACCTTCCAGTCCGTATACATCAGCGATTTCAAATCGCGATGCAACTTGACCGTCACCGCTTAACGCACGGATGAACGTCGCGTTAGTCGTTGGATTTTCACCGTAGCCGTCAGCATTGGTATCACCAATCGTGAAATTATTTCCAACAGTAAATGCTCTGGTGGTTAAGATATCTGTGCCAATTTGTTGCCACCAGCCTTGTTTTAGATTGAAGTTGGCAACATTCACCGTGCTGCTTGCGGTGATACTGGATTCAGTGTGTGCGGCGCTTAAGTTTAGTGAGCCGCTTGGCGCGTTGATACTGGTAAATGAAATAGTAGTGGCTGCATTCAGGTTCTTCGTATATGCATTCAACCAGCTGACTGCGCCGCCAAAGTTTAATGCACCGCTGTTAGATGTTAACGTTTGATTGGCGCTGTCGCTTAACGCGAGGGTTGAATATGTTTGATTGCCGCTGGTTGTGACAGCGGTACTATTTAATGTTAATGGACCGTTAGCCGTTAGACTTGCAAGCGCTGTGGTTCCGCCAATCACACCGTTTAATGTGATGCTGCCGTTTAATGTGAATGCATTGCCACCGTTAATGGTGCCATCGTATACGGCGATGCCAGATGCACTGGTAATTATGCCGCCGCCTGCGCCAATCGTAATATTGCGTGCATTGGTGAAGCCTGCAGATGTACTTAATGTGCCGCCTGCGAGTGTGAGTGTGTTCGTGCCACTACTGTCGCCGAGATTTGCAGTTGCGCCGATTGATAATGTACCAGCATTAACATATGTTATGCCGCTGTAAGTGTTAGCTCCGCCTAATGTTAATGTGCCGCCGCCGCTCTGAGTTAATGGACCAGTGCCGCTGATAACATTGTTAACTGTGTACGCATCGCTGCGATTAACGACGAGTGCACCACCTGTCGTGTCAACTGTGCCGCCACCTAACGTACCTGATGTGCCACCATTGCCAATTTGTAGGGTACCTGCGGTAATGTTTGTTGCACTGGTATAAGTATTATTCCCGGAAAGAATTAGTGTACCGCTGCCATATTTATTTAATGTGTTACCGCTTAACACGCCGCTTAATGTTGGCGTAGATGTAGTGGTAATGATGGAGTCAGCATGATTCAGCACGATGTTATTAGTAATCGTTCCACTCACGTTTGGATTAAATGTCGCGCTGCCAATGACCAAGCTGCTGCTGCCAAGCGCGTTGGTGGTATTTGCTTGCAGCGTGCCAATATTAATTGTGGTGTCGCGTCCGCTGCCGTAACTGTTTGATCCACTTAATATCGCTGTGCCGCCACCCCATTTATTGAATCCATAGGCTCCGTCAATAGCGCCGCTGATTGTTAAATCATTTATCGCATTTAAAGTAGCATCGGCAGTGTTCAAAGTGACAGTGCCAGCCCATGAAGAAGAGCCCACACTTGAGCGGAATTCACCGCCATTCAAGACCAGTGCTTCACCGCTAATGGCAACGCCATTTAGATCTAGAATCGCAACGGCAGCTACTGACGTACCTGCTAGAGTAGAACCAAGTGTGCCGCTATTATAGAGCGCAAGTCTGCCGGCATTAATAGTTGTTGTGCCGTCATACGTATTCGCACCGCCTAATAATAATGTGCAGCAACCGCCATTCTTGGTGAGTGAACCGCTGCCAGAAATGGTGCCAGTGATATAGGTGTCAAAATTAACAGTATCGAATATTGCATTTCCATTTAAGGTGAAATTACGAGAGGTGACAATCGTGCCAGTATTTGCGAGCGTGGCATTATTGATAATGACAGCGTTTGCCGCATTGCCAAGATTGTCGCTGGAAGAAATCGACAACGTGCCACTGTCAATATTGGTATTGCCGGTGTAACTGTTGCTGTTGGTAACAGTCAGTGTGCCGCTTCCAGCTTTCGTGAAACCGGTTGCTCCACTAATGATGCCACTGATATTGCTACTGCTGTCGGTGATGGTTAAAGTTGGATTGGATGCAGAAAGGGATAATGGTCCGTTGATATCCAGATTACCCATGCCGCTCATAGTGAGATTGCCATCAAGAGAATAAGTGGTCCCTAACGTTGTGGTGAAATGCTTGTCATTTGCCACGCTTAAGATATTGCTACCATCCACGCTATACAGCATCGCTGTTTCACCAGACACACGAGCGCTGCCTAATAAGTTATTGCTGAGTGCGATGGATGCGCCTGAATTACCGGCAGTGATCGTGTTGGCAGTTAGTGTTAATTGTGTTGCGCCAGACAAGCTGCCATTGCTTCCTGGTAAAATAGCAATGGTATTACCAATCGATGTAGATCCAGCTTGATAAGCAATTAATGCACCGCCATTCGTTAAGCTGTCATTGATGCCAGATAAATCATTCAAGCCAAACATTTTGTAGAAGAAGCCATTCGCACCTGCATTCGTGGTGCTGGCAACGGTGCCGTTGACAGCGAGTGTGATGGGTGAGTTTGCTGCTGCGCTGGAGGTGCCTGAAACAACTTGCGGTGTCGTGCTATAGAATGCACGTAGATAGGGATATGATTTATCTTCAACAATATTCCATATATTGGTGGTATCCCACGTGCTGAACGTGGTGCCGTTACCATCGGTGTTGTCATTCGACATCATTTGCAGCGTGGTTTTGCCAGTCACACCTGCACCGCCCGCACTGGTAGCTTTACCGGAGGTTTCGGTATTCCAGAAACTGTTCGTCACGGCGCCTGATTCATGGCTGCCAATCAGGCCGCCTGAGGTGGTTGCTGCGATGGATCCTGTGCTATAGGTATTGGTGATGTTGCCCTGGGTGAGGCCAGCTAGTCCTCCGACAACATCTCTGCCGGTGACATTGCCAGTACTATATGAATTGGTGATAGAGGAGGCGCCGTAGTTGCTGCCGATGAGGCCGCCAACGCGGTCAGAGTTAGGAGCGTAGACGGTGGCAATACTGTAAGAACGGTCAATCGATGCGCCGCCGGCGTCTACATAGTTAAAGCCAACCAAACCGCCGATCTGGTCGGAGCTCCCTAAACCAGTGATGACGCCTGAAGCATACGAGAGTGAAATGGTACCATCATTTCTACCAGCAACGCCGCCAACGCCATGGTAGCCGCTGATATGACCTGTGGAATAGGATCTGGTAATGCTGGCAGCCCAATGACTGAATCCTGCGATACCACCTACGTAGTAGTAATCAGTAGCAGTGATATTGCCTTCATTATAAGTGTTTGCGATCGCACCATTGCTATAACCAGCAATGCCACCGACTTGTAATCTGGCGGTAATGTTACCTTCGTTATACGAGCCTGAGTTAATCGTCCCATAGTGCTGTCCTGCGATCCCGCCAGTGTTGACGTCGCCGGTGATATTGCCAGTATTAAAGGAGTTGGAAATCGTGCCGCTATTGTAGGCCGCGATACCAGCAACGGTGTTATAGGTGGTTGAGGTCACTGTTGTTGCATTATAAACATTGGAAATCGTCCCACCTTCGTTAGTGCCAGCGATACCTGCGATGTAGAGGGAATTGAGGCTGATGGCGCTGCTTGTGATTAAGCCGCCAGATGAATAAGTTTGACTGGTTGGTCCGCCAGTGGTTGCTGTCAGTAAGGTGCCGCCAAACATGGAGCCTACGATGCCACCAATGCGTTCGCTCGTGCCGGTAACAGTGTTATTGATAGAGCGAACGTTAGTCAGCGAGCCGCCGTTTGTTAACACACCAGCGACACCACCAACATAAAAGCCGGTACCGCTAATCGTGCTGTTAGTAGAGTAGAGATTAGAACCCGTGCTGCGATGTTCGCCAATTACGCCGCCAACACCAGCAACACCAGTGACATCGACATCAGCATAGACATTTTCGATAGAGCTGCCAGCAGCATTCAAGCCAACCGCGCCGCCGCCATAGCTTCCGCTAGCGTTGACAGTGCCGGTTGCATAAGATATTTGTCCTGCGGTGACTAGTGAGTCAGCGGTGAGTGTGCCGAGATTTTGGCCTATCAAGCCGCCGACTTGAGCTCCGCCGATGACTGTTGCACCAGAGGAATAAACATTCTTGACGATCACTGCAGCGCTGCCGACATTACCAACGATACTGCCTACATCAGTGCTGCCAGTGATGCTTGCGCTCACCATGCCAAGATCATGAATATAAGCAGATCCCAACGACCAGCCGAATAAACCAACTTTGTCACTGCCGCCGCGACTCATATAAAGATTACTGATAACGTGATCTTGTCCATCGAACACGCCATTGAAGGAATAAGTGGTGTCACCAATTGGTCTGAACCCTGCGCCGCTGTTCCATGTATTCACTGATCGATTGGTGTTGTTAACATCGTTTGCAGCATAGATATCGGCGCCTAACGCATAATGTGTGCCTGTTTGTAATGTTGTGCCGCTTGAACCGATACCTTGCAGGCCGTAAATATCCATGATCAGGTATGGATTGGTGGAAGTACCAATATCAGTGAGACTGCTATTTCCAGCACGTATAAAGGCGATATTTGAATTTGCACCGCTGCCTGCACCGTTACCGGAATTAATCTGGAAGTTATTGCCAACCGTGAAAGTTGGCAGCGAACTACCAATTTGTTGCCAGAAACCTTGTAACAAATTGAAGTTGCTGACATTGATTGCGCCACTTGCGCTGATGTTGGCGCTGGTTGCATTAGTGGCGGTTAAATTCAGTGAACCATCAGCTGCAGTGAGATTGCCATTCAGTGCGATAGTGCCGGCGGCAACCAGATTTTTGGTAAATGCTCCCGACCAGTTCACAACGTCAAATGCCAGAGCACCGCTGGTACTGAATAGTGTCTGATTGCTTGCATCGCTCAATGTTAATGTCTGGTTATAAATTTGATTGCCGGATGTCGTGACAGATGAGCTCTTCAATGTGATGGAATTGTTCGCCGTTAAACTAGAGAGTGGTGTGCTGCCGCCTATCACGCCGTTTAAGGTGATACTGCCATTTAATGCTAACGTACTGTTGCCGTTGATCGTGCCATCGTACACAGCAGTACCCGATGCGCTGGTGATGGTGCCGCCGCCCGCGCCGATAGTAATATCCCGTGTATTCGTGAACCCAGAAGATGTACTTAATGTTCCACCTGCAATAGTAAGTGCATTACCAGCATCACCAAGATTTGCATTTGCGCCGATGGATAATGTACCTGCGTTGATAAATGTCGCGCCGCTATAAGTATTAGTGCCGCTTAAGGTTAAGGTGCCGGCGCCGCTTTGCGTGAGTGGGCCACTGCCAGTGATTATATTGCTGACGGTATAAGCATCGCTGCGATTAAACACGAGTGCGCCGCCAGTCGTGTCAACGGTGCCGCTGCCTAATCGACCCGTCGTGCCAGCGTTGCCGATTTGCAGTGTGCCGGCAGTCACATTAGTGCCGCCGCTGTAAGTGTTGCTACCGCTTAATGTTAGTGTGCCAGTATCAAGTTTTTTTAATGCGTTTGAACCACTAATAACGCCTGACATGACAGCCGTCAATCCTGAGCCAACACCGATACGCGCACCACTTGAGAAAAGATCGACATTATTTGCCAGTGTGCCGTTAAAGGCTAAATCCAAATCTGCCATGAGATAGATATCACCAGTACCTAATCCGGTATTGCTGGTTAACTTCGTTGTGCCGCTATGAAGGAGGGAGCCGCCGCTGAAAGTGTTATTGCCGCTGAATGTCACGGTGTTGGTACCGCCGCTGAATGGATAACGTCTTATATATCCTGTACCACTAATCGTGTTGCTAACCGTGTAATCATCGGTGCGATTAAAGATGATATAGCTGCTCGGGTTATTAATGACAACATTACCGTTTCCTAATGTGCCGCTAGTGCCGCCAACACCAAGATGAACGTAACCATCATTAATCGTCAAGCCACCAGTGAAAGTATTGTTGCTGTAAATATTTAATATTTGATTACTGTTTTTGGTGACTGTGCCAGTACCGCTGATGACATTATTCAAGCTGTAAGTCGTGCCGACATTAAAGACCAGCGCGCTATTATTGGTAACATTACCGCTGCCTAAGTTGCCATAAAAACTTCCGTTGCCGACTTGCAGGGTTCCGCTGCTGATCACTGTGGTGCCGCTGTAGCTCGGATTATCAGCTGCGAGGATGACGGTGCCTGAGCCAACTTCGAGATTACCCGTACCAGAAATTGCGCCGTTCATCAGGAAGGTGGCGGTTGTTGTGGGCCCTAAAATATTATTGCCGTTACCTCCATTTAATGTAAACGTACCAGAGAAGGTGTTAGTAGCACCGCCTGCATACGCTAACAAGTTACCGCCATTCATAATAAAGTTGTCGTTAAAGGTTTGTCCGCTCGCTAACATCAAGGTGCCACCGGCATTAATGATCGTATTGCCAGTTGTATTGCCAAATGAACTGCCGATGATGGTATGTACTTGACCATCATTGCTATATTTTCCACCGACATCACCCATGATAATATCGCCGGCGAAATCAGGGCTATAGGTGGTGAGATTCATTTGGTAGCCACCAATCTTCTTGAGGCTGCCAGTGCCGGTCATGACGGCATCTACGGCGATGAAGCTTGCATTATTGTCAATCGTATTAGCACCGCTTAAGTTGAACGTACTGGTTCCGGTGAAGACGTTACCGCCACCGCCATCTGCGAGGATGTAGGCATTATTTAAGGTGAATGCATTATTAAAATTGTATCCGGCGCCTAAATCCATCAATTGCAATGTGCTATTGCTGATGGTGACAGCACTAGTGCTGAGCGCTGTGGCATTGCCAATTTTCAATGTGCCGGCACTGACATTCGTGGCGCCGGTATAAGTGTTGGCGCCTGATAAAGTGAGTGCCCCCGATCCTGTTTTAAGTATTCCTCCTGACCCTGAGATGGTACCACTGATCGTTGAATTAGTCGGTGAGTTCGTAAAGACTGTCAATGCATTGGCGTTAAGATAGATCGTTCCGGCATTTAAATAACCGCTATTATTAATGCTTAAAGTCACGGCTTGATTCGGAAGATTGATAGGGCCGGCGAAATTCATGAAGCCGTCAGTAGCTGAAATATTGCTAGTAGTGTTTACCGTAGTGGATGCTGTTGAGTAGAGGTTGTAACCGGTATTGATGTAGAGGGTGTTGCCGCTGAATGTAAACAACGTATCTGCGCTAGGTGTGGCGCCAATGATAATTGCCAGTTGATCGGGTTGAATAGTTTGCGGTGTGCTCGTGCCAACGGTTAATTGACCGGCTGTTATATTTGCATTCGTCACGCTGTCATTTGAACCCGCTGTGTATGTAGCCACACTGCCTTTCGTTGTGTTGTTACTGAGGTAAGTTAAGAACATGGTGTTATCGGCAATACTTGTCGTGCCACCATTGATGCCAGTCAGGAAATAATAAGATCCATTTGCACCGGTAGAAGTGAGGTCAACGTTACTGCCACCCGTCATTAATCTGACTTGTGCATCAGCGACTGGTGATGTACCTGATATGACACGCGGTGCGCTGGTATATGAATTACGTAAGTAGGGATAAGATTGTGTATCGATAATATTCCATATGCTGGACAAATTCCATGCTTCGTTGGCATACGTGGATTGCAGTTTCATGGTCGCAGAGTTTGTGCCAGTCACGCCGGTTATGGTAGCGTAAGTTTGTGTAACATTGGATTGTCCCGTCATTTCAGTATCAAAGAAATTACCAATAAAATTGGTATAGATGCTGTTATTTATAAAGCCAATTAAACCACCTTTTGAGCCGTTCGTAGTTACGGTCGCTGTTGAATAACTATTTGAGATATTGTTGGTGGCGTACGAATACATGACTCCGACCAAGCCGCCTGTTGCATTGTATCCCACTGCATTGCCACGCACGCTACCTGTCACAAAGACGTTGCTAATAGTGGTTGGTGTACTGCCGATTATGTTACCGACCAAACCGCCAACGCCGTGGACGCCAGTGATGTCGACATTGGCTAAGCCCAAATTGCTGACTGAAAAATTTCCGGCGACGGTGCCAAATAATCCCACATCACCACTATCAACCGGTGTGTTGATATAAAGATTACTAATGGTGTAACCTTGGCCGTTTAACGAGCCGGTAAATTCAGTGCCGCGAACCGTTTCTTCGCCAACACCAGCACCAATCGGATGGAACCCTCTACCAATCTGTTCACTCGATTGTGAACCCCACACTTCAGAAGGTTTGTTTAAAGCAGTGTCTGTGACACCACCCATATTAATATTATTCATCAGCCTATAATCAGCATCACGCGCGGCACCCATCATTTGTAATTGATGTGGTGTGTAAATATCCGTTTGCCATTCCATCATCAGCATCGGGCGTGTGCTGCCTTCGAAGAGTATCCAATTGTTGCCAGCTGGCGTCGCATTAGCAGTCACCGAGCTTTTGGAGTCGATGATGTCCCATGAACTTGTGACGAAGTTATTCGCCGGTGTGGTGAAGTTGGCAAGAGTTTGCATTTGGCTAGTCGTCATGCCGCAATAGCCGGCATTGCCACCATTGCACGCGCCAACTGTACCGCCGCTGCTGGTTGTCTGAGTGGTGGTGGTAATATCCCAGAAACTGTTGGTGATCGTGCTATTGTTAAAGGCAGTTAAGCCGCCGCTGACGTTACTACCCGTGACCAAACCGGTGCTATAAGCATTAGTGATGGGCCCGGTGTTGTAGCCGACAAGGCCGCCAATATGTAAGGTGTTATTGGTAGTGGAAACGGAAGCAAGGCTGTAGGAGTTATTAATGCTTCCGGAATTCCATCCAACTAAGCCACCGTAGCTACCGCCGTTCCCAGTGGCTGTCACACTACCGGCAGCATACGATGTGTTGATGGTGCCAGCGTTTTGCCCAGCAAAACCACCTACATCCCAAACGCCGGAAACTGCCGCGGTTGAGTAGGCGTCGCTGATCGTACCGTTATTCTCACCAACAAATCCCCCAGTATAGGTGCCGCTACCAGTGATCGTGCCGCTGCTATGTCCAGTTGTAATAATCCCATTCGCATAATTTCTTCCTGCTACGCCACCCACACCCACATTACCGGTGACCGTCCCACTGAAGTTCACATTGGTGAGTGAGGAAGAATATAATTGAGATTCATAGGTGCCACTAATATTGCTACCAATAATACCGCCGACGTAATTGGTACCGGGAGCGGTGACCGTTGCTGTGCTGGAAGCATTGCTGAGCGTGGCGCCACCGCCTTCAAAATAACTGAAGCCGACCACACCGCCAACGTGTTCGTTGCCGCTGTTTGCCGATATCGTTCCGGATGAAACAACATTGCTAATATCACCGTCGTTTCTGCCGGCGATACCGCCAATACCCTGTGTACCATATATATCACCACTGGATGTAGCGTTATTGATGCTAGCTTTTACATAGGTGTTAGGAGACAAATATCTTCTAAAGTTGAATCCAGCGATACCACCTGCGTAGTAATAATTGTTGGCAAAGACATTGCCAGTGTTGGTGACATTATTGATGATAGTCGAATTGATTCCTGTGATGCCGCCAACGACAAACTCACCTGTAATGGTGCCGCTATTGCTGGAATTACCATTAATGGTTCCTTCGTTATTTCCGGTAATACCACCGACGGTGTTAGTGCCTGTCACGCTGCCGGAGTTGCTGACGTTAGTAATAATACCGCCAGCTCTGTTGATGCCAACTACACCACCCACATTGACATGATAAGTGCCAGCCGTGACAGTCGCGCTGCTTTCTGAATTCAGCACACTTCCAAAATTATCGCCAACTAGCCCACCAATATTACGTGGATCAGGATTGCCGTAATCGATAGAGCCGATCACGTCGCCAGAGGCTGAAGAATTGCCGGTGATCGTGCCATAGTTGATACCAGCGATTCCGCCAATAGCTGCGTTACCTGAGATTGTCCCGCTTGAATGCACATTGGTTAGGATGGCGGCAGGATCTACGTAGCCTGCAATGCCCCCAGCATAGTAATAATTGGCAACCGTGACTGCGCCGGTATTAGTGGAATCATTAATCAAACCGCGTGTGTAACCTGCGATGCCGCCGACATGATTAAAGCCTAAAATATCCCCTGAATTGGTTGCGTTATAAATCTCGTTATAATCTCCACCACCAATAATGCCGCCAATAAAAGAAGCACCGTTGACGAACGTATTATTTGATACATTAGTGAAAATACTCGTTGCAGTAGCATACCCAACGATGCCGCCAATGTGATTGTTGTTGCCGGTGACTTCGCCATAAGTGTTGACGTTAGAAATAACGGTGGTGCGACTAACGCCAGCGAGGCCGCCAGTGTAGGTGCCACCTGCGACAAAGAGATTGGTTAAGTTTAGATTTTGAATGCTGGCATTAACGGTTTCTCCAAATAAACCATTGAATTGTGCCGTGCCGTGGTTGATATATAGATTATCAATGGTGTAATTGTTCCCGTATAAATTACCGGTAAAGGTAAGGTTGGCGCCATTTGTGCCGACGGAAGAGAATCCTAAACCGGGTGACACATCATTCCTATTGGTATTCCACACTTCAGATTTAGTGGTGAAACCACTATTCATATCAAAACTATTGGCAAGTGTGTACGTGCCAGCGCGTGCTGTACTCATCAATTGTAATTGATGTGCGTTGCCAATATCGGTGTGATATTCCATTGCTAACATCGGACGAGTTTGGTTATCTAGCATCAACCACATTGCCGTCGGCACTGTGCTGCCAGAGAAATTGCTGTTGGCGATATCCCAGTTGGTGTAGTTGGCAGCTACCATTGCTTGTGCCGTGGTTAATGGCGAAAGACCGGCGCAGCCGAAATTACCGCAGCCCTGATTACTGGCGCTGATGCCTGATGTTTCAGTATCCCAGAAATTATCAGTGTAGATAGAACCACCGTTATAGCCGCCTACTAATCCACCTGCTAGGTTGCCGCTCGTCACGTAGCCACTACTGTAAGATTTGGTGATATGACCATTTTCACTGAATCCCATGATGCCGCCGACGACATCGTTGCCGGTAACCGTTGCGGTGCTATAAGAATTAGACACAGTCAGGTTACCAAATAACCACGCACTACCAATAATGCCGCCAACCTGATTGAGCCCAGTCACGCTACCGCTGACGTAGACGTTATCAATGATTCCCCAGCCATCGCCCAAGGCGATTGCCTCGCCAACTAAAGCGCCAGTATTCGAACCGCCGGTGATATCTACATTCGTAAGGCTGAGATTATTAATCACCGGACTGCCACCCGTAGTGCCGAATAGACCAATGTAGTCAGCGCTCGTATTAATATAAAGATTATCGATGATGTAACCTTGTCCATCCAGGCCGCCACTGAATTCTGTGCCGCTTGGTGTGGAGGTGCCGGTACTGTTGGTGCCGATCGGCATAAATCCTGAACCATATTGGTAGAATGGGCCTAGGTAAACTTCACCGGTTCCCCATACATCACCGTACTTCGAATGCGTATTGATTAAGTTAATATTATTTGCAAGTTTATAATCAGCATCGGTGGCGGCTGCCATTAACTGTACTTGATGAGGTGTACGAACGGTCACGCTCCATTCTGATGCAAGCACTGGACGCGTGGCACCTTCAAACATAATCCATGTACCCGCTGGTGGTGTCATACCGTTAAAGCCAGTGCTGACAATATTCCATGCGGTTCCACCATTAGCGGTTAAATCGGTGGTGTAGGTGGCTTTTAGGCTGAGGTCAACGCCAGTAGTACATAAGCTGGTATTAAAACAGCCCTCGTAATTATGCGATGAAGTGCCATTGTTATTCGCGATATCAACACTAGGCTGAAAATTAAATTGGTTAATCGTACTATCCCAGAAACTATTGGAAACGGTACCATCATTGACACCTACCAAGCCGCCAGTAATATCAGTAAAAGCGCTAAATTGTGTGCCTGAGCTGTAGGACTGATTAATGGTGCTGCCGGCTGAATTAAAGCCAACGAGACCACCGTTGTACCCGAGGGCATAAAGTACCGTTGAACCGGTATTATAACTTGTTGTCAGGGTGGAGCTGCCACTGAGCGTGCCAACTAACCCACCTAAATAGTTAACATTGAAACTAGTACTTGTCACATCGCCAGTGTTGTAAACATTATCGATGGTCGTGTCGGTTGCTAATCCGGCGATGCCGCCGATCTCAGCATTAAGACCGGTGACGCTACTATTATTATTCGATAGTCTTGTTAGCGTGCCATTAGCGATATTGCCGACAATACCGCCTACATAACTGGTGGGATTGTTGAAGGCATAATTGGTTTCATTGATCAGCATATTGCTGACAATGAGATTGTTTAAAGTGGTGTACGACCCTTCGCCCAGAATGCCGCCAGCATTAATTGCTTCTCGACCATATAGATAGTCATTGGCATCGATACTGCCGCCATTGATGGTAATGTTTTGAATAACAGAATTACCCATATCACGTCCGGCAATCGTACCGATGTAGAAGGGTTCAAGGGTGCTGGAATCGAGATAGTGTTTAAAGCCGGCAACAGTGGGGCTATTCAAGGTGATATTTTGAATGGTGGCATTGTTAATTTCACCAAATAAACCAAAGCTTTGTCGGTTAGTCATCCAGCTGTAGTAACTGCCATCGAAGTAGTGGTCGTAACTATTACGATTGTTAATATATAAATTCGAGATCTTGTGATCTTGACCATCAAAGGTGCCGGAGAAATATGCATTAATTCCATTGAGTGTTATATTGACGCCACCGCCTATCGCTGCAAACCCGCCGCCAATCACACCAGCTTGCGTGCCCCAGACTTCTGATTTGTTATTCATGGCACTCGCTAAATCAATGTCATTCGCGAGGGTGTAATTTGCGCCGAGTGTGGTACCCATTAATTGCAGTTGATGCGGATTTGTAATGCTGGTGTTGTATTCCATCATCAACATGGGTCGCGTGCCGTTTTCGAAAACAAACCAGATGTTGTTCGGTGAGAGCGACGATGCACTCGGGGTGCTGGTGATATCCCAGTTGCTGAACGTGCCAAGATGCATCATTTCTGCTGTATTTTTACCAGAGCCGCCGCCAACATTAGTTGCCCAGCCTGATGTTTGTGTATCCCAATAGCTGTTGGTGATCGACCCTATGCCGTCGCCACCGGTTAGTCCACCAGAGCTTGCGGCGACAGGCACGAAACCACTGCTATATGAATTCCTGACTGCACCACTATTGTATCCAACCAAACCACCAACATTGCGTGTGAGTGTTCCCGATAAATTAACAGTTGAATAACTGTTGCTGAGCGTATTGCTGGCACCGCCGAAGAGCACGGCAATTAAACCGCCCATGGCTTCGTTAGCTGGATTGGTTTCTAAGCCTATAATTTTTCCTGAGACATAAACGTTATTAATGATTGTGCTGTTATAGCTAATTCCTGCTAGCCCACCAATGATGTTAGCGCCGGTTATGTTGATATTGGTTAACCCAAGATTTTCAATATTGGCGTTACTCAAGCCGCTAAATAAGCCAACGCTGGTCGTTGCTGCGGGTCTGTTGATATATAAATTGTCGATGTTATAGCCGTTACCATTCAGGCTGCCGGTGAAGATGGTAGCGGAGGCTGGTGATGCGAAATTGGTTGTGCCAATCGGCACAAAACCACTGCCTGATACGCCAGTCTTCGTGGCCCAGACGTCTGATTGATTATTCATGCCGCTGCTGAGATCAATATTATTGGCAAGCGTGTAATCACCACCGAGTGCTGCACCCATCATTTGTAGTTGATGACTATTCGTGATGGTGCTGGTATTTTCCATCATCAACATCGGGCGAGTGTTACCATTAAATATGAACCAGGTATTCGTTGGTGCGGTGGAGGAGGTGCTTGATGTGTCTGTTAGGCTCCAGGCATTATTAGTCGTGACAAAGTTATTGGCAGCAATTAGGAAATTATCTCGTGTCATCATTTGTGCGGTGGTCATTCCGCAATATCCTGCGTTGCTGCCATTGCAGGCGCCAACTAGGCCGCCGCTAGTTGTTTGACTCGTTGTGTTAATATCCCAGAAACTATTCGTTACGCTGCCTGCCGCCAAAATGCCGAGTAATCCGCCGGAATTTCCACCGAAGACGCGGCCGCTGCTATAAGAATTACTGATGGTGTTATCGCTGTATCCAGCTAATCCGCCGACATTCCCGGTCCCTGTGACAGAGCCAACACTATAAGAATTTCTGATCGTGCCGCCGTTGTAACCGGCAATGCCGCCGGCAGAGTAAATGCTTGGTGTTTGATTAACGCGACCGTTAAAATAGGACTGTGAAATCAACGAATAATTGCTAGCAACCAGCCCACCGACATCTCTGTCACCGATCACGTTTGCCGTACTGTATGAGTCACTGAGTGTGCTGCCACTGATTAATGCACCCACGATGCCGCCGCTGCCCATGAAAGTGCCACTGGTAGTGGTGGTAATCGTTCCGCTTGTCATCACATTATTAATCGCGAGTGTTCCGCCTGATTTACCAAGTAAAATTCCTGAGAAGTAAGAGGTAGCATTTGTACTGTTAGCATTGATGGTAGCATCGATGACATTTACATTTTTAATGAATGAATTTGAATTCACATTTCCAAATAAACCTGCGTCTCTATCGGTTTGAACACTATAGAGATTTTTAATGCTATAGTTATTGCCATCAAAAGATCCGCTAAAATTATTTGTTGCATTACCTAATGGCTCAAATCCTTTTCCATTATTTGTGGTGCTCGTTCCCCATACATCCGCTGCGTTATTTTTTGTATTAATTAAATCAATATCATTTGTGAGTGTGTAACTGGCACCAAGTGTGCTGCCGGCTAGTTGTAATTGATGAGCGTTGGTGATGTCGGTGTTGTATTCCATCATCAACATCGGGCGCGTGCCATAGCCACTAGTTCCCGTTGAGGGTGAGAAAATAAACCAGGTGAAATCTGGCGCAATGGAGGTAGTGCTGACGTTGTTGTTATTACCGATGTTCCATGTGTTGAATGTTTCGTATGACATCATTTCGGCTGTTGTCTTGCTAGTCACACCTGTTGTGCTGCCAACCCCAAATGCTGACGTGAGTCCAGATGACTGCGTGTCCCAGAAGTTCCCAACGAGTGCACCACTAAATTGCCAACCGATAAATCCACCTTCTGAGCCGGTTAGGTTGTTAGTGAGTCCGCTGCTATAAGAGTTGGTGATGTTACCCGCATTGGTTCCAACGAGCCCACCAACAAGTGATGCGGATACACCAATATTACCTATATTATATGAGTTCTCGATGCTGCCTGCGCTGTATCCGGCGATACCGCCCACAGATATAGCGGAGCCGTTTGGTGTGCGGATGTTGCCTGCAAAATACGATTGTGAAATCGTCCCGATATTTTGACCAACAAGTCCGCCTAAGTCCCCTGCGCCAGATATCGTTGCGGTGCTGGTTGAGTTGCTAAGTGTGCCGCCGCTACCAAGACGTCCAATGATACCGCCAGTATAAACGGCACTGCCACTGCTGGTGATTTTGCCGTTTGTTGTAACATTTCTGATGGTTAATGCGCCGCTGCTATCAGCGATCAAGCCACCGGAGAAATACGTGCCTGACACCGTACTATTAATATTCATATTATTGAGACGAACATTTTCAAATGCTTTGCTGGAATTAACCGTTCCAAATAATCCGGTATTTTGATTGGATTGATTAATATGAAGATTATTAATCGTGTGATTATTCCCATTAAATGACCCAGTAAACGCATACGTTGCATCGCCAACTGGAACAAAGCCATTGCCTGTTGAGCTGGCGAGGCCGGCATTGGTTACCCAGACATCCCCTTTATTGGCCATACCGCTTGCGAAATTAATATCATTCGCCAGTGTGTAATTCGCGTTAAGGGTTGCACTCATCATTTGTAATTCATGCGCATTGGTGATGTTGGTTTTATTTTCCATCATCAACATGGGGCGCATGCCATCAATCTTAAACCAGGTGTAGTTTGGTTTGATATCGGTGGTGCTGGGTGTGGAAGTCATATCCCAGTTGCTAAATGTAGCGGCTGAGATCATGTTCGCAGTGTTTAAACCTGTACCGGAAACACTACCCGAGTCGGACGAATTATTGATTGGGATATGCGAAGTATCGATATCATAGAAATTATTTTCGAAAAATTCAGTAGATTGGTAGTTGTAGTTCAGAGCTGAAATGCCGAAATTAAATCCTGACGTGTTTTTACCCTTGGAATTGACATGACCACTATTGTAACTGTTAGTGATGGTGGCGCTGTAATTGTAGCCAGTAAGGCCACCAAGTACGCCAATGGAGCCATAGGTGTTCACCGTGCCAGTGTTGTAGGTGTTGTTAATAATGCCAAAATTACTACCGGTGATACCGCCCGCTGAGTATCCTTCGATCGCTCCTGAATTATAGCTACGTTCAATTCTGCTATTACTGTTGTTGCTAAAGTAAGTATTATTGCCGACGATGCCGCCGGTGGATCCTTGATCCGATGCATAATAAACAGCGCCGCTATTAAAACTATCTGAAATAATGGTGTCATAAGTGTTGCCAACAAGGCCGCCCGCGCCGCCGCCAAATACATTGCTGCCGGTGACGTTACTTAAGTTGTAACTATCGGTGATGGTGGTGTACTCCGTTACACCGATTAACCCACCGAGGTTATTGGTGGTATTGCCAGTGACGGTGCCACTGACGAAGACATTGCTTAAGCTGATGCGATTTGCGGCACCAATGATACCCCCCACACTGTCACTGTTCGTGCCGATAATATCGACATTCGTTAAACCTAGGTTTTTGATAACATTGGCACTGCCACCTGATGCATATCCAAATAAACCAACGACGGCGTTAGTTGATTGGATAGATAGATTTGAGATGACATGGTTTTGCCCGTCGAATGATCCCGTAAATACGGTGGTGTTATTACCGATGGGTGAAAATCCTGTTGCAGCGCCACCCCAGACATCGGCCGTGTTCGCGAGTGGGGCGCTTAAATTAATATTATTTGCGAGTGTATATTTGCCGCCAAGTGCTGCACCCATCATTTGTAATTCATGCGCGTTGGTAACAACCAATTTATTTTCCATGGACAACATTGGTCGTGTGCTGCCTTCGAAAATAAACCAGTCGGTTGTCGGTGTTGTGTTGCTTGGTGTGGAGGTGATATTCCAGGCGTTATCGGTGGTGACAAATCCATTCGCTGCAACGGTGTAGTTATTGAGAGTTTTCATTTGTTCCGTGGTCATGCCTTTGTAGCCCGCTAAATTCAAACTTCCAGAACTTGCAGACTGGCCGGAACTTTGTGTATCCCAGAAACTATTGATGACCGTACCAGCTCCTATTGAGCCGACTAAGCCGCCGCCGTTGCCGTATACCGCACCTGAGTTGTAGCTGTTAATGATGGTCGCCGTGTTGCTAATACCAACGAGGCCACCTGAGGCGCTAGAGTCGGCATAATCCGTCACAGCACCGATATTGTAGCTGTTTGAAATGGTGCCGATGTCTCCATAACCCACTAACCCGCCTATGTAGGAACCGCCGCCGACGGTCACGTTGCCAGCGTTATAAGAGTTGCTAATGATATTTGTGCCACCGCCCCAACCAAACCAACCGACCAATCCGCCCGTGGTGGCAGTGCTGCCTGTTACATTGATGGAAGCCGTGTTGTAACTATTGGAAAGTGATGAATTTTGGAAGAGGCCGGCAATACCGGCAATGCCGTTTGAACCAGCAGCGAAATTAAGACTGCCAGAGGTGTAAACGCGATCGATCGTGCTACCGATGACAATACCTGCAATGCCCGCGCTGGTGTCGCCGTAGACATTGGTACCAGTAATACTGAAATTCGTCACGCCAAGATTACTGATGCTGGCGTTAGTTATTTGTGAGAATAAGCCAAGGCGGACGACTGAGAAAGATCTAATATAAAGATTCTGTATTTCATAACCTTGTCCGTTTAATGCGCCGGTAAATGCACCGACAAACGCGATGGGTGCAAAACCAGCTCCCGTCGTGGTGTTGCGATTGGTTGCCCAGAAATCACTAGCGTTAGTAAACGCACTACTTAAATCAATATCATTACTCAGTGTGTAATTGGCATCGAGCGCGACAGCCATCAATTGCAATTGATGTGCATTGCTAATTTGCGTATTCCATTCTGCGGTCAGCATGGGTCTGGTTTGATCCTGCAAGATCACCCAATTAGTCCCGGGAGGTGTGCTGCCGGTGAAGCCGGTATCTGTAATATTCAAGTCACCATAAGAGCCTACTTTTTTCGAGTCGCTCGTTGAGAGTCCAACTGGTGCACTGCCAAAGTAAGTGCCGCCGCCGTAAGCGTTAGCCTGATTCGTGGTTTCAGTATCCCAGTAGACTCCGCCTTGGTTACTATTGTCGAAATGCCCGGCTACGGCGCCAACATCTGCGTTACCCGTGACGCGGCCGGAGGTAACACTGTCATAAAGGCTGCCACTATTAAAATCTCTGCCGATCAAGCCACCAACATATTGATCACCGGTAATGCTGCCGGTGTTATATGTGTCAGTGATAAGAGTGCCATTGATGTTTATACCGGCAATACCACCAACGTTATCACTGTACGGTGCGTAGATCGTGGCAGAATTACCCGATAATGAGATGGTGGACGTGGCACCGTTTATAGCAGTAATACCACCCATGTAATCATTAAGGCCGGTATTGAAGCCGATGGTGCCATTATTGGTGCCAGTCAGTGAGCCAGAGGTGAAAACTTTGGTGATCAATGCACCGTTGTCATTTTTACCGGCAATAATGCCGCTGATGCCATTCGCAGTAATCTCGGCGTTGACGCTAACTTCGCGAATAGTACCTTCGTTATATCCAAACAAGCCTTGGTATTGTGTGACAGGGCGATTGATGTAAAGGTTACTGATGGTGTATCCATCGCCGTCAAAAACACCAGTAAAGCGGGAAGCATCACTGCCGATGGGTGTAAAACCTGAACCTGTCTGTACACCATTTACAATATCGGTTCCCCATACATCTGCTCTGTTGGATTTTGTATTAGATAAATTAATATTATTCGCAAGCGTGTAAGTTTCATTGAGTGTTGCACCAGCAAGTTGTAACGCGTGTGCATTGTTAATCGTAGTTTTGTGTTCCATCAGCAGCATCGGACGTGTGCTGCCATCAAAGATGTACCAGGAGTAATTGCTTTGTAAATTGCTGATCGTGTCTGGTGTTGCTGTCATGCTCCAGGCATCACCACCTAAGTCAGTCGTGTAAGTGTTTAGCAGCGACAAATTGGCACCTGCGCTGCCGTCGAATGTGCCGCTAATCAAATTATTGGTGTAGCCAGTATTATCCACGCCAATCGCATTAACTTGTCCCGATGTTTGTGTATCCCAGAAGCTATTGGTGACATCGCTATAAGATGCGCCAACCAGAGCACCAGTGCTGGTGCCGGCACCCGTTGGTCCGCCAGTGACGCGTCCGGTGTTATACGCACTGTTAATGAAGTCACCGAAGTTGACACCGCTGATGCCACCGGCGTGGTTATAACCAGTGCTGGTCACACTGCCGATATTGTAGACATTGTAAATGCTGCTGGGGCTCCAGTTGGCCGCGACGATACCGCCAACGGAATAACCGCCCGTTGAGGTTGAAGTCACGCTGCCAGCGAAATAGGATTCGGAAATGCTGCTGACTAGATGTGCGACTAATCCGCCCGCATCGCCATTCGCGCTCACGGTCGCTGTGCTATAGCTATTGGTGAGCGAGGTGCTGAAGCCTGCGAGGCTACCAACAATACCGCCAGCAGCAACGTGACCGTTAATCAGACTGCCACCTATCACGCTGCCGCTAGTGCTGACATTGGTGATAACTGTCGAGTCATTTGCAAGTCCAACTAGGCCGCCAACGTAGTACGGTGTTGGATAATTATTGCCAAGATCGATAGTTTCATTCAGTGTGATATTCGCGTTAGTGAGATTGATATTTTGAACGGTTGCGGTAAAGTCGGTGATACCAAAGAGCCCGGTTTGCTTGTCAACAGCATTGATATAAAGTTTGTTGACGTTGTCATTCTGTCCATCGAATGAGCCGGTGAATGCTGCGTTGCTGTCACCCACTGGAACAAATCCAGCGCCATTATTCCACTGTGTGGTGTTGCTGGCATCAATGTTGTTACCCAGCTGCCAGTATTGCGAGAGGGTGGTGGAGTTAGAGCCCATGCCTTGCAAGCCGTAGACGTCAGTGATGATGTACGGGTTTCCAGAAGAGCCATCACCCGCTGATGCGCGGATGAATTGCACGTTGTTACTTGAGCCATTGCCAGAGTTGAGTTGAAAATTGCGTGCGACATTAAATGTGCCGCTTGATCCTAATTGATACCAACTGCCAGACAGTAAATTGAAACTGCCGACATCGATATTAATCGTGCTGTTGAGAGATAGGTTGGTGGATACATTCAGGGTTAGTGCGCCACCGATGTTGATACTGGGCACATTGGCTAAATTCATCGTATTTGAATTAAAGCTGAGATCTCTGAAGCCGGTAAAGCTGCCATCGAATTGATTGAGATCATTTGCGTTCAATGTTAATCCGCGATTCTGCCCTGTTAAGCCTTTGTAAAACACCATGCCGCCATTATTCGCGGTGAGGGTTTGGTCTTGTGTGCTGCTGAAGTTAACTGTTTGGCCAATGTCTGCACCGTAAAACTGGGTTCCATCTTGAGTGATAATATTAGGGCTGTTAACGTTCACGGTACCGCCGATGACGCTAATGCTGGTTAGTGGTGTCGTCAGGCCGATGTTACCGTCCACGCGGATATTATTGGAGGCGCTAAGATTTAAACTGCCTCCTGTGCCATTCACACCGTCCACAGTATTTTTTACCCAGATGCTGGCGGGGGCGCCAATTGTAGTTAAGACTGCTTGATTGTTGCTATAGATGTTAATGGGGGCGTTATAAACTTGCGCGCCGGTTGTTTGAATGTATTGAGTACCTGCCTGGACGTAGTTGCCACCGAAGTCGCCGAGTGTGAAGGAGGGCACGCTGCTAGCAATGGTGAGATCACCGAGTGGACGATAGGTGAAGACGTCGTATAGATAACCGATGTCGGTGTTTATGGTCAGAGCGCCTGGGCCGTCGAAAGTTAGATCACTTTCATTCGAGCTAGTGATGTAACTACTATATTTTACATCTTGCAAGTGAGTGATGGTGCTGTTGGCCTCAACTTCTATGCGATTGCTGAAGTCAATATTGGCGTCAACTATGAAATTGCCGCCGTTTAGTACCAAGGCATTATTACCTAGCACAGAGTCGTTCGTGATGGTCAGTGTGCCAGCATTAACAGTGGTATAACCACTGCGATAACCGGCTCCGCTAAGCGTTAAACTGCCACCGCCTATCGTCAGGCTGCCGCCGCTGAAGTCTCCAATTAGTCCGCTGAAGGTTGTGGTGGCACCATTGCTGTTGGTATTTAAGTTGTAGGAAATGAGTTGGATGTAGCCATCACCAGCAATTGACCCGACGGTGGCATTGTCATTGAGATAAAGGGTGCCGCCGCCACTCATATCGTAATTTGATTGGGAGCTCGCCGCGCCAGTATTAAGCATTAGCGTGCTGTTGTTGGAAATGTTAGTGGCACCTGCGTATGAGTTGCTGCCGGTGAGCATGACAGTATTGCCGGTTGCAATGTTGAATTGTCCGTTCACGTCGATGGTGCTGTTAATGGCTAGTGAGCCTGAGCCGTTTAGATTTAAATAGCTCGCAGTGAGATTACTACCGGAATCAATTGTGCCTGAGCTGGAATTGGTAATCGTGAGATTATACAGATTGACCAGTGGGGAGCTGGTAACGGATAGACCTTGACTGATTAAGTTCAAACTACCGTTGTAATTACCGTCAATGCTTGCATTGATAAAAATACTACCCTCAGCGTTCAGTGTTAATGTTGTGCCGCTGGTCCATGATCCGTAGGTGCCATTGATGGCGCTGTTGAGTGTGATGTCACCATTGTCAAAGTTGCTGAAGTCGGTGGTGGTAATCGTGACATCAGAATTATTTAAATTTGCGATCAGGTTGCTAATGTCAACTTGAGAGGGTGTTGTGACACCATCGGGGATAAATGTATTGGGATAAAAGTTGTTGTCATAGTATCCGGTATCCGTGTAGGCGTAATCACCAATCGAAATGTTGATAGGATCAAGCAACCACATTCCAGTTTTGCCATTGACTGCGCTGGTGTTAACCAATAAATGATTGACGTCTAATAATTGCTTGCCGGATGTTTCAATCAACCCGCCATCACCACCGAGGCTTCCACCTTTAGCGCTAATCAAGCCAGCTGCACGCGTGTAGTAATCTGACCACAAAATCACTTTGCCGCCGTCACCCTGGGTGAGTGCATCGGCATGAATGCTTGCACCGAGGGACATGATTACTGCATTTGAATTGGGTAGTGGGCCTTTGCCTTGATAGTTGCCACCGATGTTAACCGTGCCGCCGCCTGTGTGGCCGCTAACATCGATTTCGGCATGCGTGTTTAATAAAATATTAAAGCCAGTCACGGTGACGTTGCCGCCTTTATTGCCTTGATTAGTGCCGGTCGCCTTTACCTTGCCGGCAATCTTGACCGAACCTGCGTTGGGGTCGCCGGAAATAATAATCTGGCCACCTTGTTGGTAAACCGATTTTGCTTGAGTGTAGCCTTGCATGTTGATGACATTATCCAGTACGCCGGAGGCCGCTTTCGCCGAAACTAAGACCTGACCGCCATCGGCAATAATACTGCCGGTATTTTTAACGCCATCCGGCAATACGTTGCCGTCTTTGTCAACGGCGCGTCGACTGACGCCGTTATCGACCGTAAAACTAATGAGATCATTACCTGCAAACGTCATGGTAAAGGCATCGCCAGAAGCAAGAGCAACATGTCCCATGTTGGCTTGTATCATGCCTTCGTTTGATACAGCGCCACCTATCAGCGCGACTAAGCCGTGATCGGCTGCAATAATTTGTCCTTGATTCACAATGGCGCCGTTAAAGCCGGGCACGTTGGCGAAGTGATAATAATTATTTAAAAAATCTTCGTTAGTAATATTCGCGGTCGTTGCAATCAAGCCACCGACATTCACGTAAGAATTAGGTCCAAAGAAAATACCAGCAGGGTTCACTAAAATAATTTGACCGGTGGCGGTGAGTCGTCCGTAAATTTGTGAGGCACCTTGCGTAGGATTAATGCGATTGAGTGTCACGCCACCCACGGGTTGTTGGAAGTGCGTGGATTCTTGTGCGCCGATGTTGAAGCTTTGCCAATTTACAATACCTTTTTGCGTGGTTTGGTTCACCACCGTGGCATTGTTGGTTTGCTGAATCGTGACGTGACCGGCTGCGACGTTGTCTAAAACGGGGTTGGCGAAGATGGTGGTGGAAATGGTGAATGACGAGAACCCTACCAGAAGTGGCATACCCATTGCTTTGAGTTTTTCTAGCAACCGATACGGCGGTTTCATCAATAGTGTGTCCAATTTTTATATATAGTTAAGTAGGTACAATTAAAGTATAGGAGGTGATTGGGATTTTTCCTGTTTTGGGGGATATTTTTGTTTAGAATAATCAATAGGTTAAAAAATATTTTTGGGCATTTTTGACACATTTTTCAGGCTATCGAAAAATCAAAGGGTTACGAGGCATTGCCGAGGTGGGGGGGGTGGGTAGTCAGCTCTGGTCATATTAGTATTTAGTATCAAAATTAGTATCAAAAAAGGGCTTTCAGGGGGGGTATAGATTGCCCGTCATTTGCTTATGTAGCCACGTCATGGAGTTGAGCTAGTTATTCGGGCAACGGAATAAATTCTTTATCATCACCCGGTATCTTGCCGAATTTCCCATCGCGCCAATCTGCTTTAGCTTGTTCAATGCGATCTTTAGAGCTCGCGATAAAATTCCACCACAAATAACGCGGCTCGGGTAAGGCGCTGCCACCTAAAAAAATGAGATGAGTTTTCGCGATGGCGGTAACTTTTATGTCGTAGCCAGGTTTCAGAATCAGCATCTGTCCCTCTGCGAAATTTTGATTTTCGATGCTGATTTTGCCTGTCAAAACGTGTATGGCACGTTCTTCAATGTTGGCCGTAATCATCATCTCCGCTTGCGCTTGTAATTCACAATCGACAAACACCGCATCATTATGAGTCGTGACGGGTGAAGTCATTCCCATGAACTGACCAGCGACCACTCGTACACATAAGTCGTTGGGATGATGATAAACAGGCAGGGCATTTTTATCGTAATGCGTGAATGTTGGTAACATTTCTTCTTTAGCGATTGGCAGTGCGAGCCACGATTGAATACCAAAAAGTTGACTGTTCTTCGCGCGCTCGGCAGTTGGGGTTCGCTCCGAATGTGCAATGCCACGTCCTGCTGTCATGAGATTGACATCGCCTGGCATGATTATTTGATGGCTGCCGAGTGTGTCGCGGTGTTCTAACTCGCCTGCGAAAAGATATGTCATCGTGGATAAACAAATATGGGGGTGGGGTCGCACATCAAGACCTTTGCCTGTCAGTAATTCACCGGGACCGGCTTGATCCCAAAAAACAAAGGGGCCAACCGTTTTTTTATCTTTCGAGGGGAGTATTCGATTCACCTGGAATCCGCCGAGATCAACGGAGCGCGCAATAATTTCCATCTCAACCTGTGGCGGGCAGTTTTGACTTTGACGCTGGGGCTCTTGTCCTTTGAAGTCACTCATGGTCATCTCGGATGATTGGGGTAGTCTTCAATCTAGAGTCAGCCATACGCGTTGTCAATCGGCGGTCTCGTCGCATTGAAAATTACTTCATGAAAAGAGAGGGTGGTGGGTATATATATTATAATTCAATAGGTTGCAACTGGCGCGGCTTGCCTGTTTCCTTGACCCAAATTTGACTAATAGGCTATACTCTTAAATATCCCCATGGAGTGGCGTCATGCATGAAAAGCTACGCTTTTTGGTTGTTGATGATAGCCCGTCAGCGTTGGCTCTCTATACACAACTCCTTGAGGACGCAGGGCAGGAAGTGTTCGCCATGCCATCCTGTCAGGAAGCGCTAGATAAACTCACCACGATTAACCCCGATTGCGTTGTCTCAGACTTAATGCTGCCAGGCATTGATGGCATCGAATTTTTTAAACTCTTGCGCCAAACCAAACTCGCGAAGCAACCGGTTTTTATTATTGTCACTGGCAAACAATTTGAATTTGATCGTCGCAACGCCCTCGATCTCGGTGTGGATGCGTATCTCACCAAACCGGTTAATCCCCAAACTTTCGTCGATGATTTGTTCGCGATTATTGAGGGTGAAATGGTGATTAAAGTGTGGGGTTGCCGCGGCACCTTACCCGTTGCCGGTGAACGTTCGATTCGTTACGGTGGTAATACCAATTGCATTATGCTCACGATCGCAAACCGACAACATTTTATTTTCGATGCCGGCACCGGTATAAAAGAATTATCCGATTATTTAATTCGCGAAAAATTATTTCCTTTCTCCGCCAAAATATTTATTTCTCATCCTCATTACGATCACATTAATGGCATCCCGTATTTCCGTCCGCTTTATATGAAGGGGAATACGTTCGAATTTTTAGGTGCCGATCAGAATAGTGTGACGTTGGAAAAATGTTTGTCTTTGCAGATGGATAGTGTGTATTTCCCAGTAACCATGGATGAATTTTCTGCGACCGTTTCATTTCATTCTCTGAAAGAAGAAACGTTAATGATTGATGATATTCGTGTTGACACGCTACTCTTGAATCATCCAGGACGTTGTCTTGGCTATCGTGTCACTTACAAAGATAAAACTTTCTGTTATATCAGCGACAATGAAATTTATTTGAAGACCGATACGAAACATTATAGTGGTGAAGAAGTGGAGAGATTGATTCAATTTATTCATGCAGCGGATGTTGTTGTGATTGACACCACTTATTCCGATGAAGAATACAAAACAAAAGTAGGCTGGGGTCATTCATCTTTATCGAGTGTGATCGAAGTCGCTGATCTTGCTAAAGTAAAATTACTTTGTCTGCATCATCACGACCCTGATCAAAACGATGATGATATCGACAGAAAATTAGTGCAGGCACGTAATTTATTAAGCGAATTGAAATCAACGACCAAGTGCATTATTCCCAAAGAAGGTGATGAAATTATCATAACCCGCGGCTAATCGTTCAACTGTGGTATTCCCCGCTAATCAGTTATACTCCCGCCCAGAAGAAAAAAATCCGGAGCAAGATCTTGAATAACAACGAAACACCGTACGCCACGCTGACCCCAGACCTTATTCTGAATGCTGTTGAAAGTCTTGGTTTTATTAGCTCAGGCAGTTTAATGCCACTGAATAGTTTTGAAAATCGTGTTTATCAAGTGGGCATTGATGAAGCATCTCCGCTCATCGCCAAATTTTATCGGCCAGCGCGGTGGAGTAATGAGGCCATTATTGAAGAGCATCAATTCGCACTGGAGTTGAAGGCCTTAGAAATTCCCGTGATTGCCCCGCTTGAAATTAACGGTGCAACACTGCATGAATTTGAAGGATTTCGCTTCGCCTTATTTCCGCGACAAGGTGGGCGTGCGCTGGAAGTCGATAATATGGAACAGCTCGAGCAAATGGGGCGCTTCATTGGCCGTATTCATGCAGTAGGCAGTGTGCGGCCGTTTACGCATCGCATTCGTCTGGATGCAGAAACATACGGCTATCAACCTTTTCATTTCATGCGCGATCATCATTTCATCCCCGCCGAATTGCAGCATAATTTTTCTGCTGCAGTAGAGTCAGCATTGGAAATGATCCAACAAAAATTTAGCGCAGCTGAAGACACACCGTGGATACGTCTGCATGGTGATTGTCATGCCGGTAATATTTTATGTCACGATCAGTCCATGTTTATTGTGGATCTCGATGATTGTTTGATGGGCCCCGCTGTGCAAGATATCTGGATGATGCTTTCCGGTTCTAAAAGCGACACCGAACAACAGCTCAAACATATTCTCGATGGCTATTATGAATTTTATGATTTTGATCCGCGTGAATTGCGTCTCATTGAAGCCTTACGCACCCTGCGCATGATTCATTACGCCGGCTGGCTCGCGCGACGCTGGGATGATCCGGCATTTCCGGCGAATTTTCCCTGGTTTAACACACCGCAATATTGGGACAAGCAGTTGCACAACCTGCGTGAGCAGGTTGATATTCTTGGTGAATGAATTTATTTGGTTTAGGGTTTGTTGTCAGTTGGTTCTGTCGTTTCGCGCGAAAGCGGCATTGTCGCAACAACACCGGCTTGTTTGCGGGACGGCGGGGTTAATTGACCCAGGCCCTAGTTGGCCAATCCGAGTGACTGCCCAGCTTGCTGGTTGATGGGGCTTGTTGTTGTGCTCTTCGGTTCAAAAAATGAAAGGACTCCGGCAGAAGGTAGCTGCGGTATGATATTTGGATCTGCTTTGCTAAACGTACCATCATTTTTGAATACACTTGCGAGCGTTCCCTTTTTGTCATCAGCCGCTGCCTTTTGCTCGGCAGCTAATTTTTCCATGTTTTTACGGCTTAAGTCCAGGTCGTCACCAGTCATCAGTGGTATGGCGTCTGGATCAACTTTGGGTTTGGTCTCAGCGTTAGCAAAAACTTGGTTGAGAGAGCAGTCGGTGCTGATAGTTGATTCAGGCTCATCGCTTAATTCATTCTTGTTTTCAGCCGTATCCGCCGCAACAGGCACTTCTTCTTTCTTCATATTCTTCGACCAGAAATCAAGGCCCAATAAAAATGACGCCGTTGCTGCAAAGATAGCCGCTAAGGCTGCCACAGCAATCACGATACCCAGTGGTGGCGCTGCAACACCGGCTGCGAGAATAAGGCCTGCGATCATGGTGATGCCAACATAGGTTAAGACACCAGTGACAACCGCATTGGTGGTGACGCACGCTAAGCCTAAACCCCAATATTTAGATTCTTTGAAGGCTTGCCATTTCGCTTTAAATTTCGTGCAAAAATCACTTAAAAATTTGCTATAGAAATAATATTCGGTAAACGCGCCCGCGGTGAAGGCGATGCCAAGTCCTGCAATTAAGGCAGGTAATGCCGGTACACCGACGCCGGATAAGAATGCGGCCACGCCCATGGCCATTAACAGGCTGAGCGCTACCACATTCCCAATCGTGAGAATGGCGCCGATAATTTTTTCTTTAGTGATGGAATCTTTCCATCGAATGAATCGTTGTTTGAGTGTTAACTTGGCTTCAGCTTCTTCCTCTTCAGCTAATTTGGCAGCTTTCTTCTTTTTGTATTCTTCAAGTTGTTCGGGTGTGAAGTCTTTCGTTTCAGCCGCTTCTTCTTCGGCTTTTTTCTTATCTTCTTCCGTTTCATCAAATCGTTCTAACCATGTTTCTAATTCTTGAACGGTGGAAATCAGCGCGACAAGAATACCCGCCGCAATCCCGATCGCCGCAAGTACGCCAATAGGCCCGAAGGCAAACGCGGTTAAACCTAACATGATGCCTGAGGTGATGAAGATGGCGATGCCGGCCCAATACGTGAATTTTTGCCACGTAGAAAGTTTTTCCCAGCCTTTTAATTTTGAGCCGAATCGTAAGTTAGACAAACGATCAAAGAAACCTTTCAAAAGGGGGACGTTAATCAGGAAGTTCATAATGCCGCTGCATAAACCGCCAACGGCGATCGCAACGCCATTCATGATGGCTTGGCCGGCTGCCGTTAAGGCGAGTGTGCCATTCGAAATGGTATTAATTAATTGGCCGACCGCCATGGTGTTTTGCAGTGCAATGCCGAGTCCGCCCAGGCCCGAGAACACATAGGAGAAAAAAGTTTTCACTTTTTCACCGGTGGGCGTTGTCACTTCAGTTGTGGTTACAGTTTGACCATCCTCTGTGTGGGACATCTCTCGTGTCTGGGCCATAATTTGTCTCTCGTTATATTCTTATTATATGTTTTAGTTTGTTTTGTATAATTATGCAATATGTGTGTATAATAATTCATTATAAGTCGTTATGCAAGACTAATTTCATCAGGTATCATGCCACACGGCGCGGAGAGTTAAAAATGAAGAATATTAACAATAAAAACATAGATTTAGCCTTGAGACAATTGCTCCTCGAAGGAAAAGCGGGCACGCACGAGGATATTTGCAGCGCCTTGGAAAAGCAGGGTTATTCGGTGAACCAACCGAAGATATCGCGCTTATTACATAAAATTGGTGCCATCAAAGTCTCGAATCAGGAAGGGCAAAACATCTATCGGTTGCCGCATGAGCATGGTTTGATGCATGAGTTGAATCGCACCGGGTCAAAGGTATCCATCATGCAGTGGGTCATTGATATCGCTCACAATGGCTGCCTGATCGTCATTCATACGTATCCTGGTGCCGCGGCTATCGTCGCGCGTGAGATTGATTTACACCACGTACGCCTAGGCATTATGGGCAGCATTGCCGGTGACGATACCATTTTCGTCGCACCGAAAGACGTCCAGCAAATCGCTGATATCGTCGAGCAAATGTCAGCGTTGTTAGGTTCGGCCAAGTAAGTGTTTGGACTACTGTGGTCGCATAGGCTTCACCACGGTCTCGGCGTCACCATAGCGCTCTTTTAATCTTTGTAATCTTTTTTCCAAAATAGGTTGGCGTGGCGCGGTGAAAAGCGTGAGGCCGCTTGTCAGCGTGGTGCTCGGATTTTCGAAGCCCAGTATATATTTAACACTGGCCTGACATTCTTGCTGTGACAGCGGATTTTTTTCTGCGAATCTCTTTACGCGAATACGGTCGAAGGTGATGAGTGCGCTCGCAAGTGGTGGGTTTCTCAATAAGGTGTCGTGAAACTGGTGAATTTCCGCGGAATTTTTAAATAGACCCTGATGATGACAAATTTTATAGGTGGCTTGATCGCACATATCCCGTGCGCTACTGAAATCCGGATTATCGAGCGCAAGAATGGCATTTTCAGCCGTTAACATATTGCAAAATTGCAGCGTATAAAATGAATAATAAGTAGGTATATTTGCGAGAAATTTTTCATGATGCGTTGCAAGAATGCCTAGATCGTGCATAGATTTAAATCCGGAAATCACGCCATAAAATTGCTGTTGATGATCGACGATCGCACGAAAGAGTGTGGTCGTGAGCCAGGTTTCAGCTTGATGTTGAGAGAGTTCTTTCGCGATCTCACTGAGCCTGGTCTTGGGTTGAATACGGTCAAATAAATAAGAAAAACACTCGTCATGCTCCGGTGTTTGTTCAAGGATTAAATGAATTTCTAGTAGTGCAACGGGGTCTAAAAATAAGATATCCACTTTTGCCTGAGTGAGTGGCTGTAACTGTTGGATGAGTTGTAAAAACGTTGACATGAAATCAACGTCGGCTAAATCGTGATGAATGAGATGTAACATCTTGTCAGTCAGGGTAAGCGGATATTCCGTTGATCCAGTGAGACAATCCATGAGCTGCTGTGTCAGTGATGCTAAAGATGACGGTGTATCAGGGTTAACGCTGGTTTTTAATTTCTTGGTCTGGCTTTCGTCGCAGAGATCAATCCGTTGCATGGTCGTACTCCATTCATCCTGTTGGCAGTTTAATATCGTAATGTAATTAAGACGGAGCAACAAGCTGGCAGAGAAAAGTTGAATCGGTACTCCTGCGGCGCTATGATTTCTAGCATCATTCACGAACTATTAAGGAATCATCATGGCGAATATTTTTTTAAGGAAATGTTTTGTCTCGGCAATATTAATGACGACCTCCACAGCATTATTGGCGGCAACCGAGCAAATTGAATGTCCGCCTTCTAAATTCGTGAGTGTGAAAGCATCGTTTCTTGACACGATTCATGTCACCCCTAAAAAAGCATTCGTTGTTTATTCGGATGCTGCGCCGCTTTACGACGAAGCCTCAAAGCGTCACTGGTCACTGTCAACCATGGTGGGTGGCTATGATTTTAATGATGCCTTTGCCATTGCCACTGAAAATATAACTTCAGTCACCGTGCAGTGGGATAAGTATGCCAAGAAATTTGATGGCTACTATTGCAAATATACGGGCAGTGATGCGAGCAGAGTGGTGTATCTAGCAACCATCGATGAAGGCAAGGCTGTGCAACTTGAAGATGTTTATTCTAATTTGCAAAAATGAAAATACGCCAGTAACGAGCCGCGTCATGAACTAGGCGGCTCGTATGTGGCGAAAATATCCTATTTCTTAAATCCCATTTTACGCATCATGATCTGTGCATCGTAGATGGTGGCTAAATCGATACCAGATGGAGCTGGGTTGAAATTAACAAACGGATTATTAAGAATGACACTCATCGTGCGATTTTCATGGGTTGTCATCGTTTTTGGCTCTTCACGATTGCGATGCAATGCTTTGATGAAGCGTTGACCTTCCATTTGTAACAGCTTGTCCAAGATCGATTGTGCTTGAGCTAAAATTTCTTCAGTTTCGTCAGTGGCATTACGTTTGCCAAAACGGCAAATTATTTCGGCTAATTTGAGGGGTGTTTGTCCGGCGCAGTTAGGGAGGGTGGTATCGGCGCCAGCTTCGATCAAAAGATTAAATGCACGGACATTTACTTTCATAATGGCAATATGTAGTGGTGTGTTGCCGTAATAATCAAGTGAATTTAAATGGGCGAGAAATACTTCCCGTTTATTTCTGAATAATAATAGCAAGCTGCGATGGTTGTTCGTCTCAACGGCATCATGCAGTGACGTGGACGAAATCTTTTTAGCTGGTGAGCCATAAAGACGAGCTTCTTCCGATGCATGCAGCAAGGCTGTCATGCCGTGTGTGCTGGAAGGATGCGTTGTGCTGGCGGCTGGTCTAACCGTGGGTGTCTCGTTTTCTTCGCGTGGTCGCTTTTTATCGACAGGGTGTGGTGCTTTGAATGTGAAGTCATTATGGTTGTGAAACATGGGCTTGGCCTCTTTATTGTTTTATGTGCTTTATTTTTAGTGTGATCTTGCGGAGAGCTGAGTGGCATGAATAATAGTTAAATTATGCACAGAAATCAATAATATTTACGGGGTATGCGCTGGCGTTGTTGGATAAATAGTCATTCTTAGTCTGCGCTCATGACGCGCAAGTTAAAAATACACATAAATGCAGGGAGTTAGCGACAGCTCTGATGAATGTTGTCATGTCGTTCTGACTGTGTCCGTCATTGATGGGTCATATTGCCACGAGACGGCGCTCCCGATACTATGCTTCAAAATAATTTAACTATTACGAGGAGTTAGCATGCAAGGCAGAATGTTTGAAGTTCCAGTAGAGCGATGGGCGATGAAAGTAGCTGCAGATTTTGATGTCTACGTGCCTGAAGGCGAAAACCCAGTCAAATTTCACGAACAACTGAGTCAAGAAAAGAAAATCTTGCTCGCATATCTTTATGCAGAAGAAACGCGTTTGATGGTGGGTGATCTGTCCGATGAACATCGCAATAAGATGCTCGGTTATAAAGACGAATTAATCATTATGCTTGAGCGTGCTTCACCGCAAGAATTTTTCCAATACGCCGCCAAATTAGCACAGAAGCTCATTAAGGAATACGCAGTCGAAGATATCAAATCACATCTCGAGGAAGTTTATGCTTGGGTGATTTCATCCGCACCTTCTGCGATTGCACGCTTTCATCGATATCATCTGCACAATGCACAATTCATGAGTAGTCCTGAAGAGCGTGGTGTCAGAGAAATGGTGAATAACTTGGCTAAATGCAAAGCGTCACTCACTGCTAAATTATTCTTTACACGATTCCCGAATGAGTTACGCCTCATCAATGTGGCCAGACATTCACAATTATATTTTGAAGCCATTGATTATCCTGATCTTGCGATGCTGAATGTGTTACTAGGACAGCTCGATATTACTAAACAGGATCACCGCAGTCTGACATCACATTTATTATTGAGTGTGGTGAATGAGATAGGTATGTTCTTGAGCACCCATGTATCTGAAAGTAACAACAATGAATTACAAACCGATTTTTCATGCGTGACGCTCGCGCCCTTTGCAAAATATCATGAAAATTTACTCGATATCTTCATGCAGATGCTCGACACCTTATTAAAGTCAGGTGCTGATCTTGATGAGCAATTGGGAGTGGATCATGATGGCCAGCAAACCAAAACAAGCGTGCGTGAAAGCGTGGGCGATATTTTGAGGACGTATGATGATATCGATTTTGATGCAGTCGATAAGATCAAGCAGAAAGCTAAAAATTTACTCATACACTTAAACGACCTCCCCAAAAAGAAAGCCGATTACCAACCGAAATAAAAAAGTATGACACCGGATGAACATTCCATATCATCCGGTGTCACTTCGTTGTGGGAATCTGTTCCGCTCGTCTTTGCGAGCGCAGCGAAGCAATCCAGACCATCCATTGAATTTGATGCAACAACTATTTCGTGTCAATCATTCAAATTGGTTTGGGAATAAGCGACATGCTATCCGCCAATTGCCTCTGCGCCGCACTCTTCGTAAACAGGTTAAACCCACCGAATGTACTACAAATAGCCCCAGCAAAAAGTAATCCGGCGATAATGATCGGCAATCCGGCACCAGCGCAAGGTAGGAGGCAAACACCTGCGGTCAGCATCGCAGCGAGACAGGCGATCGCACCTAGCATACAAAGCGAGCCTAAAATAGCATTCCCTCTGCCGCGCCATTTCACGTTGTTAACGTAGCGATTAAAATTTTCGGTGCGAACAGTTAAGTCTTGCGGTTCATTGTTTTTGGGCGCAATTAATTTTCGTGTTTCATACAGCGCTTCAGCCAGATCTTGTTTAGGTAGCGATTTAACATTCAATCGTTCATGATGGATCTGCGTTAGTAGATGGTGAGCTTCAGCCTTGAATGGGTTGTCGTCCAGAAGTGTGTGAATGGCATCTCTTAAATCGATACGGCAAAGATCATATTGAGACGGTTTGTCGATGATACCGTAAAACACAAGCATCTGAATTGTGGCAAGATTGAAATAGGTAAAATCTCTCCAGTCAAGAACAGATCGCCAGAATTTCCGATCAGCAACCTCGCGTAAATCAATAGCGTTAACGTTATCGATCAACTCAAGGTCGGCAACTTCATTTCGTATATTGACGAGAGCCCCGATGCTTTCGGTGGACACTTCATCATTTTGTTGAGCAATGAGAATCCTGGCTTTTGCAATGGCGCGATCAATATGTTCGATAAATATTTGTTTGTCATTATTATTAGTGATAATCATTTATTTTACCTGGTAATGTGTCAACCTGCCTTTATCCTACCCGCGAATTATTAAGCGAATATTAAAGCGCTTGAATGATTGCGAGTTTTTAAATTTTATGAATGTAATCAAAGCTGATCTCTTGTCAGTATGATTGTAAATAAATTCACTTTTAAAATAAAACCGTATCCGGCAGGCTATTTCTCAAAGTTATCCTATAATTACGTTAAGAATAAAAATCATCACAAAAAGGTGGCTTGCACATGGCTCAAAAGCGGAAAGACAAAAATAATGCGGCGGCTGAATTACGACGGGCGTATGAGGCGCTCAACCAGCAAATGAACATACTGGTGAAAGATAAAGAAACCAGGAAGAGTGGCTGGGAGATTGTGAAAGAGTTCAAGAAATATCGTGATGCTTATAACGAACTACTGAAGAATCCGTTGAGAAAACCTTATCCTGCAAAATTGTCGAGTGCGCGAGATAACTTTGAAAAAGCCATCGATCGTTCAACTTTATCAGACGAACAAAAAGCTCAGTTTCGCGTAAATGTACAGCAGTACCTGGATAAAAGGTATAGTCTTCATTACGCTCGTAACCCTATTAATTTTAAAAAAGATGATCCGCTCAGAGGTATTGTAGATCAAGCAAAGGAACAATATCAGGCTGCGAGAAAGATGATTGAGCTTGCCTCTGGTATGGAGGGTATGGATAAAGCATCACAACTTTCATTAGCGATGAAGCAGTTAGAGTCTGCGCGTGGTTTATTGGAGGAGTTTCTAAAACAAAATAAGCAATTGATCGAGACTAAAAAAGGTAGTCAAAGAAGTAAGCTGGTAGCGAGACATCAGTTTTTTAAATTGACCAGCGAAAAAATGAGTAGAGATATCCTGTCAATCCAGAATCAGCTAGGACTAAAGCCGCAACCTGTGCCAGTAGCTGACGTTGCTCCCGCTGCTGAGAAAACAAATAATAAAAAGAAAATGAAGTCTGAGCCAAGGAAGTCTAAGGCCAGCAAAGATAGTCATTCGAAAGCGTCTCAGCGCGAGGCGGAGCGATTAGCCAAGCAAAACGCAAAAGCCGAGAGTAGGGAAAGACAAAAACAAGCAGCTGAGAAAATGAAGGCTGATAAAAAGCAACAAATGAAGGAAAATAAAAAGCAGAAGAAAAGTAAAGCCAAGGTAAAAAAAGCTGAAAAAAAAGAAAAAGTGAAGATAGAAAAGAAAGAAAAAGCAGAGAGAAATAAAGAAAAGAATCAGCAAGCCAAAAAAGAAAGTTTTGAAAGCAAAATAACTCGAATCGAAAAGAGGCTCGCTAAAGCCGAACAGAAAAAATCAGCAGCTGTTTTAGAGCAGAGTACGAAAGGTTCGCAATTCGCTGAACAGGCAAATAATACGAGTAATTTAACGGAAAAAGTAAGTTTACTCGAAAAATCAGTTCGTGCTTACAATCGCAGTGCCAGGAATGCGAAATCTGCCATGAATGCCTGTCAGGGTAGGCAGAAAAATGCAGATAAAGGTGGAAGAGTGGCGCCAAAAGATAATAGTCAGCAATATAAAGATGCCAGGAATGCGGCGAAGCAAAACGCGACTAATGTCAAACTCGAGTTGAAATTGGCCAAAGAATTATTACGTGCTGAAAAAGCTCAGTTGCGAGCCGAAGCTAAAGAACAAGCTAAGTCAGCAAAAATATCAGCCGCTAACTCAGCCATTCATGGCATGGCAGCTGAACGCACCCTGCGTGATCAGTTTAACCATGCCAAGCAAATGCGCCAAGGTGCCGCTTCAACAGAAAGAGTTGCGGATAATTTTCTCGCTCAAGCGAAAACCGAAAAGTCACCGGATGCCAAGCGGGCATTATTGGAAGTGGCTAAGGCACATTTAGAGAATGCTAAAGAGACATTAGGGAATGCGATCGTCGTGCAGGAAGAAATCGCTCGCAACGCGCCGCCCGCCAGTAAACAGGCCAATATTTTTGAAGTCGCTGAGCTTAGAAAAGCCTTGGGAAGCGTAACAGAAAAACTAAGTAGTATTGCTAGCGTGAATAATCGAGCGATGTCAGCCAAGCAATATAGGGATCACCGAGCTCCCCCTCCTGTTCCCACAATGTCGGCTGCACCCTCACGGCCGGTAAAAAATCCTGCCGCATCAACTGAGGTTGGTTTGGATTCTCAATCCGAGGAAAGAAAACCCACTTATAGAAAATAAATGGCCCTCTTTTCTGCGCCTGTTGGCTGTTATAAATTAAAGTCCGAGAATAAAATCACCACTCGGTCCCAGTCCGGCCCAAGTGATGGCTTGATCGTCTGTTAGCGCAGCATCAGGCTGATCAATGCCAATATGATTTTCATTCGTATCACCGATAGGAACACCTGGTTCATCTACTCCGATAACTGTCGCGGCTAATCGATCACTGGATTCAAGATCATTCTTCAAGCTGTGTGTGACAACAGCGGTGGTAGAGCGATGGTTGTGTGGGTTCAGGCACTCATTTTTTTCAGCGAAAAGAGACCGCAAATAGGGTATGACGAAATTCGCTATGAAAAGTGTTGAAACAAGTGTTGCAATGAAACTAACGATAAGTGGAATGAAGGGATGTATGGGTATGATTAAAATAATCAAAGCCAACACGGCAACGCATAGCGCCATACTCATGATGGCATAATATTTTTTGGTGGGGCGGTTCTCAACCTCGGTCCATGCTTTCCGCATATTCTGTTCTCTCCATGCTAAGCTCGTAAGATCTCACTAACTGACTAGATAGGCTCGGGCTCATTAGTTTTCGTTGGGTTTGATCTTTCTGCCTATCGTCATCCCAGCTGTAGTATAATTGATATCTTGTCACACGGAAGTTAATCACAGTCTGGAGGTTCTCATGCGTCAGTTAACCGTTATGCTTGCACTATCCGCTCTCTTTTCAATGACATCCGTATTCGCCGAGGATGCGCCCAGCGCGCCTATGCAACCAGACACCTCATCTGCCATGTCAGCCCAAGGTCCGGGCCCACAAGGCGGCCCAGGTGGACAGAATGACCAAGGTGGTCCTGGTGGAAGACCCTGTGGCATTATCGCGAAGGCATGTATCGCTGGCGGCTATACCCGCGGCGACGGCCCCAATGACAAATTTTTCCGTCAATGCATGAAGCCCATTCTAATGGGGCAGTCCGTTCAAGGTGTCACGGTTGATCCCGACGTGGTTAAAGCATGCCGCGCTAATAAAATTGAGGAAATGAAAAATGAAATGAATGACCTGCAAGGCGCTTCTTGATTCATTACACTCTTATTTAATCCTATTGTGAGGCCACTAATTTTTTTAGTGGCCGAAGCAATCAAACGTTTTCATTCGCGGGTTGACACTCTCTTTTCGACATGTTGGTATGTTGGCCTTGTCATCATGCCATGCTGAAAGGAGTCATGTGCCACTTGCGAATGTTACCGATTAAAACAATTTACAAGACAATTTTAATATTGATCGGTACCGGACTTTGCCTGTCAGTGTCGGTGGCCTCGATTCCGCGACATTTTCCGGTGCGTGTGCCGCAAGTATTTATTGCCAAACAGCCGAGTATTCACGCCGAGTACCTGCGTCAAATCGCGCCTCTCATTCAGCATTCCATTCAGATGGGTACCTATCCGGGTGCGGTCGTTCTTGCTGGACGTAAGGATTCTATCATTTATCAAGGTGTGTTTGGTTCGCAGCAAATACTCCCCAAACCTCTTCCCATGCAAAGCGATACGATCTTCGATGTGGCTTCGTTAACGAAAGTGATGGTTACCACCACAGCCATCATGCAATTAGTCGAGCAAGGTAAGCTTGATCTCGACAAGCCCGTTGCTTTTTATTGGCCGGCATTTGCGAGGCAGCATAAATCTGCGATCACTCTCCGTGATTTACTCACCCACACCTCAGGATTGCCGGAAGATATTGCGTCTGAAGAGTTAAACCAAATCTTGCCGCCAGCCAAACGTATTCATCCTGTGTTGAATTGGCATGGGCGTGCCGCAGCCTTACAGCAAATTATTAATCTTGAGCCACGCGCTCCACGCGGTTCGCGATTTATTTATAGCGATATTAATTTTATTATTCTGGGATATTTAGTGGAAATCATTTCACATGAACCGTTGCAGGTTTACGCGGCGAATCATATTTTCAAAATAGCGGGAATGATCGATAGTCAATTTTTACCATCATCGTCGCGACGTGGGCGCATCGCACCCACAGAGATTTTAAACGGCCGCTTGCATTGGGGAGAGGTGCATGATCCGACGGTAAGCTTAATGGGTGGCGTCGCCGGCATGGCGGGCTTATTTACGACGGCGCATGATCTCGGACGCTTCGCGCAAATATTATTGCAGCACGGGCGTGTCGCGCACTCGGATCAATATTTATTAAGTCCTCGTTCTGTCGCTGAGATGATCGCGACACAAACACCGTTAGTGTTAACCACGCAACGTGGTTTGGGGTGGGATCGACAATCGGCCTTCAGTTGTCGTGGCATAACGTTTTCGCCCTTGTCATTTGGGCACACGGGTTGGACGGGTGCTTCCCTCTGGATTGATCCGGAAAAAGACGTCTGGCTGGTCGTGCTTACCAGTCGCACGCATCCGAAACCTGATGCAGAAAATCAATTGCTGGAAGATCGCCGGACAGTGGCCGACTGGGTCGGCAAAGCGGTTTCACTCTCCTCGTAAAACCTTTATAATCGCGCAAAATAATAAGAATAATGGTGATTTCATGCAGCGCTCCTTCTCGCAAAAAAAGATAACTGATTGTTTAAACTTAAATAATGTGAAGCCTAGTGAATCGGCGACGAAGCCGGCTAAAACCGTGAAGCGCTGTAAAAAGCGCTCGCGTGCGGAAGAGTCTACCCCTTCGTTGCACGCGTTTTTTTTGGTAGACCCGAGATTTGAAAAGCGCAATAAACTGAAAAGCAAACTGCGCACATCGAGAGCAGAGTCACCCGTTGCCACGATAGGCATTACTAATCGTAGCGATGGTCAAGGTGCCGGTGCGCGTTTTGATCACCGTACCATTCAGCGGATCACGGATCAGCCCACAGCGATGATCAATGCTGCAGATTATTCACGTGGTTTTGATAAAGCCATTCGTGAAATGCCGAATTTCTTGAAATACGGGGTGAAGCTGGATGCTACCGCGTTTACGTTTCCACCGCTCTTAACGGAAGATCATCCCTCAGTCGGTTTGATCATTATTCCTGGCGTATCAGCTGATTTATTCGACACGGAAGAATACAGAGTAAGACATGCGGCAGAAACCGCGATTCTCAAAAAAGCTAAGATGCGCGGTCAACCGGTGCTCGGTATTTGCGGCGGTTCGTGGCTAATTTATCAGGCATACGGCGGAACGATTAAACCTGTTGAAGGGCATAATAATCGCAATGGTATGCCGCGTTTAGGGCGTAATGATGCGAAGCCTTGCAATAATAAACAAATGCATCGCCTCGCGCTGAGTGAGGGTCCAAGTTTATTGCGCGCAGCCTTCGGCAAAAAATTAAAAACGACTGAAGATCTCGCGGTGAATAGTGTTCACTCGTATGCGGCAGATGAACAGAAAATTCCAGAAGGTCTGACCATTTCCGCGATGGCGTTGCCAGATCAAGCACTGCCCGCATCAAATTGTAAACCGACATCTATTAGTATTGAGGCCTTTGAATCGACGAGTGGCGCACCGGTGTTAGGCGTGCAGTGGCATCCTGAACCGTATGATCCCAATACCGAGCATGCGCATCTCATGCAATACATGGCGCAGGCTGGACAGCGCTATCTACAGCAGCGCGCACTGCACGCTGATGTCCTTGCCAATGCCTTGAAGAAGAAAGCGCAATTGAAACAGACAGGAAACCTTGCGTACAACTTGACGGCAGTCAGAAAGGTTAAAAATAATGAAGCGCAATTCACGCTTTATCATTTGAAAAAAACCCATGACATACGGCACGAAGGTGAGGCGCGTCACGAGGCGGCATCGCGAGAAAATTATTTGCTTGAGAAACTGGCTAAGGCTGGAAAGAAATAATGTGGGATACAGGGTGGGGTTGCAAAAAGCGGTCCGGTGCCTCATCACTGCACTCTTTTCATTGCTTAAGGGACTATTAAATTAATGAATACAGATAGATAGCTCCGATTGATGGAAGGAATAAAGATTGCGCCCCCATAGCTCTGTCTATATAATAGTCACTATAAAATGAAGTGATAAAAAATAGCTATAACAGAAAAAACGACTTGCTAACCAGTACAGCATTACTTATATAAATTAAGAGCAGGCATTGAGCTTGCCAAGTGGGAGAGTGGTAATGAAAAGTTCACGTCCAAATCAGTTCGGTCAATACGATGGTAGCCCGATTGCAAAATTAATGAGTGGGATGTTGACCACTATTCCTCGGTTAAGGGCAAAATATGCGGGCGATGATAAAACGGTTGAAAAAATCCATACGGATGAAATGCTGGCTGGACTCGAAGCTTTAATCGCTACGCTGCATGATTCTACTTTTCGTGAATTTGATCATGGTAGAACCAATATTGGTTTGCTCAGCCTAGCATTACCATTCCGTCACCATACCAAACTAGGCGATAAATTTGCGACGCGTGAATGGGTCATGAGTGAAGCCGTCATTACCATGCTTCCTGGGTTAATGAGGTCGGTGAAAGGTAGCGCCGATGTCCAGAGTGAGCTGAATAGATTGTTAGAAGAAAACAAAAATCAGTTATACGTGAACGCGCGCAAAATTCCTTGCAGAAATGAATTAGACGCTATTCTCGCCACGATCAAGAAAGTGATCGCCGAACAAAAATTGTTTTCAGATGCCTCCAAAAAAGCCTTTGACCGTGATGTCGCCAAATTAAATGCGGCCTTATACGACTTTGGTGCGCCTTACGGTTATTTCGCGGCAAACGTTCATCATCCTATCATGTACGAATTAGTGATAGAGCTCGCCAAGATGATGATGCAGTTACCAAGAGATTTAAGAGAAGTAGTGCCATTTATTAATCCGGCTTGTGCGTCGCTCGATTTAACCGGCGGCCCTCTCGGTTTTATAGTCGGTCTTTTTTCACCAAGACGTGCGAATTTGCAATACAAACCCAACGCGCCAGGCCAACCTTTATCGTTCAACTTTAGTTTAACGTTGACGCCAGCACCGGTGACAGAAGATGACGTGCCAGATGGTGATTACGATGGCGCGGTTTATTACGCGCGCTATTTTCAATATGCTGTTTCTGCCATGCTGCGCCAGATTCGCGCTTATCATGTTGAGTGCCCGGATGAATTTCGCGACCAAGTCAACGAGTTGCACGATAACTTCATGCAATTCGCAAATCAATATTTTATAGGTAAGGCTGATGATACTGTTGCGCGCAGCGATCAAGCAAGATCTGTCTTTCTGCAAAAATTTATTGATCATAAAGTAGAGGGACTGCAAGCAGAAGTAGTGAACCATGTCGTACAAGGGGTGGATCCGGACTTGCATGGTCTTGAGTTAATTTATGCGATCGATGCAGCCATTCAGCGTGAACGTGCGCGCAAAGAAGTTCACACAAGATTGTCGGGAACTTTTCGAGTCATTGAAAGAGAGCTTCTGTCGTATTTTACCAAGCATGATCAAGCACTGCAGGATTTATTGCAGGCAGATGTCGCGGCAGGATTCGATATTTCTTACACCGAATCACCGTTTCCAGATGATGTGTTTGTGAGGAATGAATCGCATGAGTTAATCATCATTCCCGTCAAGTCACGCTATATTCAAGAAGTGAAAAATGCGATTAATCAGTTGCAGTATAACCCTGCGGTCTCAGCGGCCTTGCAGGTAAGATTGCAAGCGGAAATGCGTGCCTATAGCCAGCAAGTGATTCAACAATTTCAACGTAGCAGTGTTGAGTTCGGGGTGGGAGCTCTCGTGCCATTCAAGCAAGAGCTCGCCACGTTGTCGAGCGCAGTGACGGCAGACAAGGCTACCGCTAACACGGTGGCAGAGTGTGAAGCGGCGTTGCATAAAATAAATGAACAAAAGCTTGCATTAGAGACGCTCGGTCGTCAGGCGGAGCAGGTATTAGATGGCGCAAGAGCAAGCATCAAGGTTGCTAATAATCAGCTTGCTGTGGATGCAAACGGCGAGATGCAACGAGCCGCTGGAGATGCTGTGCGTGCCGTTGAAAGAAATGTCGCGGAATATTCACACGACATTAATCTCGTTCTGAATGTGCTTGCTGAAAAAGAGCGACACAACCTTGGCTTGATTGCGAATGCAAAGGCAGAAGCCGAATTTCAGGAGAGCTTGCGTAATCTCGGTCCTGATAAACTTAGAACGATGATCGAAGATGAGCAGCGTGAGATTGATAGACTGGTAGTGGTGCAAGAGCAAGCTTTAAAGCAATGGAAAGATAATGATGCGCAGCTCAAGAAGACCAGCGACAATATTCATTCGCAGAATCAAGACACTCAGCAAGAATTGAGTGAAAAGATAGCGGAGCTCAAGCTGTTGAATGAGGGAGTGTTAAACCAGGCTCGAGAAGTGTCTTCTCAGTTAGTCACAATCGATGCGAGCGCCTCATTTGAAGAATCAGTCAAATGCTTGAATGATGAAATAGATGTGTTATTCCATCAAGCGCAAGAGTTGAAAAAGCGATTGATTGCGAATACTTCCATGAAGCAGTACAAAGATAATCAATTATTTGCTGACGTGAAGCAGTGTTTGAATAAAAAGAAAAAGCCTACCCTCTCTTTCGCGAAAGTCAGGCAACTCGACATGGTTCAATCTCTGCAAGGAAAGGATGGTTTTAGCACCTTCCTCAGTTTGCTTGGGTATAACGAGGCAGAAATCAGCAATTGGCTGGCGTTAGAAGCGCAGCAAAATAAAAAATTTGGTAAACCTAAAAATGAGGTTTCACTCGCCAAATTGCAAGAACTCCATCAGCGAATCGATGCAGCGATGAATACGAATCATGCGATCATCAAGCAACATGCTGAGCAAGCAGCGTTGCCTGCTCTTCTCGAAAAAATTAGCACCTTAAGTGCGTTCAGAGATGGTGTGAGAAATAATATTGCAAAAATTCAGCAGTATGAAAAATTCAAATTATCCGCTCAATCACTTTACGACGATGGTATTCGCGCGTTAGAAGGTTTGCGAGATGAAGTTGAATTGAATAGACAAACGTCGATCACCGCGGAAATGAATGTTAACAAAAAACGCGACAATGTTACCTTGTATCAGCTAAATATCGATCTTATGGAAGGTATCCAGCCACTACGTGAGAAAATTGCAGCCTTCGAAGCGCTTGACACCAAATTTCAGACAGACCCTGCTCTTTATATGGCGCTCTCTGCACTCAATGCAGAAGTGGTTAAGCTGAACGACATGATTGATGCGGCGAGTGCTAAGCTTTTTATTACATCCCCGATGCCACGGTTATTGGATGCAGCAAAAAAATTATTACAGATATCCGTTCAGGTTATCGAAAGATCGATTGAGGTCAAGCTTTCTCCTGAGCTTCAAACCATCGAAGATTTTTCACAGGAAGTGCAATCATTCATTGCACATACTCAGTTAGTGGCGGTTGATCAAGAGCCGTATCAGGCTGCGATTCTTTTACAACAACGTCATGCTGAGTTAATGGACACAATGACAGGACTTCGCGAGCAGGTCAAAGATGCGGGGCAGATTGAATCCTACCTTAACGTCTTGAGCCGCGCAGAAGATCGTCTGAATGGCTCACTTAAGTCGTTGCATGATGCCATGACCGTTAAAATCAGCGCAGCATTACAAGTTTGCGCGGGTGTTGTGGTGGCTAACAAGGAAAAATATCAGTGGATTAATGGCCAATATCAACGCTTAGGTGAAGACAATCCGCCGACAAGTTATAGTGATCTTCGTAGTGATTTTGAGCGCCTCTATCAGGCGGCGACGTTGAACGAAGATAATATGTTCGCTATCAGAGATAATATTGATTCGGTCACGGGCTTTGAATTCAATCTCGACGCACCCATTTATTCGAATGATCTATTGGCCATGCGCTGTCATTTACGTCGCATCCAGTTAGTCATGGACTGCAAGGCGAGCCTCGACGTCTATCTGGATGAACGTAACACTATTTTCACGCGCAAGGACTCCAGATTCAGCCAGGATAAATTAGACCGTACCCGTTATATCTCACAATTAAATGAGGTGTTAACAACGTATAGCGTGTCTGGCGAAATCGCTCCGGTTATTGCCAAGCTGCAAGCGGGTCATGGTCAATTTTACGGCCGTAAATTCCGCCCCGTGTTGAATAAAATGATGGCTGATTTACTCGATTTTGAGCGGATTAATCATGTCAGCGATCAACGCTTGTCGCAACAGCCGGAAACGTTGGCAGCGTTAGGCGCCAGGGCGAAAGTTGTGTATGACGCCATTCCATTGGAAGGAAAAAATCGTTCATTCAAACGAAGTATTGCTCGATTGCGAATGAACGTTGATTCACTCCGTAATAAAGCCAATGATTTGCACGGTGAGCATCCCGAAGACAGCCGCATTTTAGTAGCGCTTGCCAACGATCTTGATGGGGATGTCTATCGTTACATGCTTTCCAATCCGCTCAATGAAGATAGAGAACAAGCTACCAAAAGTTACGAGTCCTTCCGTACGATCTTTCATGCGCGCTTGCATAGTCGTGATGATATCCTTGTCAAACATCGCTCCGTCTGGCCAGTTGTTTTCAATGTCATTGTGGGCGTGTTAACCGTTGGTATTGCTCTCTTGGCTTGTCTTTGTGTGACAAAACTCGCCTATGGCCGTGCAGGATTATTCTTCCAGGATACTTCAGCGCTGAAAAGAAAGGCGGATGAGATGCATGATGATGTGGTGGATAAGCTTGGTTCTTATCGGGTCAGCTAGCTTTTTTTAAAAGGCCAAGCACATCATTGACTACGGACATGAATTGCCACATGATTCCTCATATGTGGCAATGAATGCCTGCAACGAGTGTCGGAGATAGATCAATCCTCCGTCAGTCTATTCAGGTGGAGTGAGGGAATACTTATGCGATCCACGCGTGCTGTGTCAGGTGATGGGGTTGATAATACTGAACCACTCCTACTGCCTGAAAATAAGTTAGCGAAGAAGTGTAAATACCGTAAAAAGAAAAAACCCATCCCCTCACTCACTAAAGAAGTCACCAATCCGCTAGTCGATCAGACCATGCAAATGCAATTATTAGGTCCAGACCTCACGGCAAAAGATCAATCGTTTATTGTTATCTATGAACAAGATCCGCCAACAGAAGATACTAAAGCCAATATACGCACGATCAAGATGAAAAGATTTCTTGCGGAATGCTCGGCTAAATACGATACAGCTCAGCAAGTGCTGACAATAGATGAAAAAGAATATCAAATTATTACCTCGGCATTCACCGATTTTGTCGATCATAATAAGCCACTTGCTTCGGTGGGTAGCTCACAGTTAAGAGAGGTGATTATCCTTGATCAGCAGCAATCACCGCTCTTAATGCAAAAATACGGAGCTTATCGGTCGGCGATTTTCAAATTCTGCAAGCAGGCGCAGGGAAGTAAAGTAGATGCGACAAATTTTATTGAGCTAACCAATCGATTTATGCAAGAGCACGTATTCAATGCAACGGATAATGTGTCATATAAAATCGATTTATTGTTGGCTAGATGTAAAGTTGATCCCAGTATTCCAAAAATTGAAATGCACGATCAACTCACCCTGATTCCGTGTATCCCCATCGATGTATTCATTGCTGCGAGGCACGGCCTATGCCGTCACCACTCAATGGTCGCAGCCTATTTAATGGATAGATTCATCCGTCATCATCCCAAGTGTTGTGATTTTATCGGGAAGGTTCAGATTATGCGTGATAACGTCGGAGAAGTATGGGGTGTTGGTGCGCATTCCTGGGTGACCTTGGTGTGCAAAGAAGGTGATAAAAATAATAATTATTCGATAGATACGCTCAATAGTTATGTTGGTAATTTAAATGATGCTGATTTTGCGCGTCTTTTTACTCGCTCATTTGGTAGCCATACCACGAAACATCAGCATAAAAAAGCTGAAAAATTACGGAGTAGTATCCCCAGTCTGGTTTAATATCACTTCTCAAGTCGTTAGATGTTTTGCGTATTGGTTTTTTCCTCTCTAATTAGATAGCCATTTTTAACGGCATATTCAACAATATCTTCATGCAGTTGCAAGGCATAATAACCAAAGTTAGCCACATTAGAGAAAAATCCACCGACCGCACAGGCAGCGATCGCAGTATATTTGAGTGCAACGGGTGTGTCGGTCGGCACGAAGCGTTTCGCATAATGCAGCATTTCTTCGAACGTGGTAGCCGCCACAATTTTCTGTATGGATTGTTTGTGTGACTCGGAAACACCCGGCTGTTCCGCGGCTTTGATAATTTTTTTAAATACTTCGGAAGTTTGTTTATAGTCATCCACTGCTTGGCTTTCGCTAATTAATTTAAATCCATTGAATAATCGATCTAAAAAACTGCTAGATTGCATGGTAGGCTCCTTCTCTATTTCCCTACCTTATAGTAAATTGTGTCCGTGATGCAATCACCATCCTGCTTGGTTATTCCTGATGAAACGAAACAATGCCTGTTTTAATATCATAAGTCGCACCCAGTAAGCCGACCTTACCTTCATCAATCAGTTTGGTAAGGATGGCGCTTTTCCCGCGAATATCCATTAAGGTATGTTCGACATTGAGGCGTGTCACATTTCGCATAAATTCAAGGTTATCGCTGTTTCGATCAACGGTGGTGATTGTTTCGGCAGCAATGGCCGGTTTGATTTTGGCGAGCAGATGCGTGAGATGACCACCTTCTACATTATCACAGGCGGCTTTTATTGAGCCGCAATAAGTATGCCCTAGCACCAGTATCACTTTAGCGCCAGCGACCTGACAGGCAAATTCCATGCTCGCAATGATGTCATCGTTCATCACATTACCTGCTACCCGCGCCACGAATACATCTCCAAATCCCATATCGAAAATCGATTCAACCGGAACACGTGAGTCAATGCAGCCCAGTATGATGGCGATTGGATGTTGTGTGTACGAGGATGCTTTCACTTCATCAGGCAGGTGTCGGTGAATCGAATTATCTGTCACGAAGCGCTTATTCCCTTCTTTAAGAATAGCGGTCACTTCATTCGGAGTTAAGGAGGCTTGGGTGCTGTAATTCGTCACATTTAAAAAATTGATATGGTCGTGAATTTCGTAATGATCTTTAAACCCCAACATGTTGAGTGAAATATGTTTTTCAGGCGCTTGTGTTCTGCGAAACACTTCTAGTACTTCCTGAATATCCCTATCGATATATTTAGCATATCGTGCATCAATAATTAATTTGGAATGAGGTGGAAACGATTCCAGTTCTTCCACTAGCGAAGCTTTAGACAAAAATGACATATGCTGTGGCAACACCAGGCGCTGTATTTCACCAGATGGATAATGCTCGTTTATAATATCTAATTGAATTTGACTGTTATTACGTAAGATGAAGAAGAACCCGATAATCAAGCCAACAATAATACCGGTTAACAGGTTAGTCGTAATGATGGCGACAATGGTGATAATGAAGGGTAAGAATCGCGACCACCCTTGGCCATACATTTCATGATAGATGGAGGGTTTCGTCAGCTTATAACCGACGTGAATAAGGATGGCAGCTAAAGCTGCAAGTGGAATGGCATTCACCCAATGTTGAAACATCAGTGCGACGAGTAATATCCATACGCCGTGCAAGATCGTCGATACCTTTGTTTGTGCGCCCGAGTTCATATTTACCGAGCTTCTGACAATGACGGAAGTGATGGGTAGGCCGCCGATCAGGCCAGACACCGCATTGCCGATGCCTTGCGCGACTAGTTCTCGGCTGCGCGAGGTATAACGACGCATTTTATCGAGTTTTTCGACACCTTCCAGATTGAGCAAGGCTTCGAGAGATGCGACCGCCGCTAACATGAAGCCGTATAAGTAGACATTCGTGTTCGTCCAATTTTCCCAAGCGGGAGTTTGGAAATTCGCAACAAACTCTTTCAAATCTTTGCTGACGGGAATATTCACCAACTCATTATTACTTTGCTCTAGTGTTGGCGCGATCATGCCATAAGCTTCGTTGATGAGTGTGCCCAAGACCACCACAATCATGGGTCCAGGAATATGTTTTAAAAGTCCTGATTTGCGTGTGTCGGCGTAAAACAGAATAGATAGCGAGATGATCCCTATGGCCATCGCGCCGAAATTAATATGCTCCATGACATCGACAATTTTATTGAAATTTAAATTGCCCGAGATGTCTTTTAGTAAGGCTAACAATTCTGCATTCCCGCTCGTGTACGTGAGCAAAAACGGGAGTTGTTTGATGATGATGAGAATACCAATCGCGCAGAGCAAGCCTTGAATGACATTTGAGGGAATGTAGTCGGCGATAAATCCAGCACGAAAGAGACCCAGTAGCACCTGCAAGCAGCCCGCGAAGACTAGCGCTAATAAGAAGGTATTGAACCCGCCAAGCTCTGCAATACCCGCAAGGACAACGGCCACCATCCCGGCCGCAGGGCCGCTGACACTGACCGCCGATTGGCTAATCGCGCCGACGACAATGCCGCCGATAATGCCGGAGATAATGCCGGAAAAGAGCGGGGCGCCTGAGGCGAGAGCGATGCCAAGACAGAGTGGGATGGCCACCAGAAAGACCACGATACTGGCGATGAAATCCTCTTTAAAAAGAGAGGGGCTGTACGCTTGCAGTGAATCCTTGGCTTTCATCACGTGATCCTTTTAATGTCTTGTCTGCTTATTATAGCATAGTTGCACACACTCGTGACGATCGAATGTGTATTGATATCAAAGAGATAGTGTTTTTTGAAGGCGATGTTGCATAAGTCAATTAATATGCGGACTCGTCTTTGCGAGGAGCGCTTTGTGCGACGAAGCGATCCAGTAAATATTAATAACATGACACTTTGGGCATGTCCTGGATTGCTTCGGCAAAAAAGCGGCCTCGCAAAGACGATTGACGGACCAACGCCCTTTTCGGTAAAGGATAGTGTGTACAAAGTTCGCCAAGGTGGCGGTTGTGAACAGCCTCCTTGGCGGGTGTGCTTAGTGGTGCAGAAAGCTTTGCAACTTACCGGCAAAATCGGAAGGGTCGTAATAGCCAATAATGGTTTCTTTGACGGAGTTGTTGGCATCGAGAATCACGATAGTGGGTAAGGTCATAATGTTATAGTTGGTCGCAAGTTTAGGGCTTGCATCGACATCAATCATGACGGGAATAAAATTCTTCGTGACGAGATCAGCAATTTGCGGGTTACTAAACGTGACGTTCATTTGGCGGCAGTACGGACACCAGCCAGCTTTGCCGTAAATCAGGATAGGTTTATTTTCCTGTTTGGCGGCTGCGAAAATCTTTGTCGAGTAGCTGCGCCAGGCAATATTGGCGGCGTTAGCTTGTACTTGAAACAGTACGATCATGAGTAACAGAAAAACTTTGAGTGATCGGTTCATGTTAATTTTTCATCCTTAGGTCGTGATCGCATCATTATGATACGAATTTACCCTGCCTGTACACCTTCACAAGCACTGGGCCAAGGCATCAATGTCGTTGGCAACAATCGTAGCCAGGTTACGAGTAATTTTTTCAATTGGCCAGTCCCACCATTTAATCGTCAGTAATGATGCAATCGTAGCCTCATCGAAGCGCTGACGTAGGGTTTGCGCGGGGCTGCCGCCGACGATGGTGTACGCGGGAACATCTTTTGTGACAACACTACGTGAGGCAATAATCGCGCCATCGCCAATCGTGATGCCGGGCATGATTAAGGCTTGATGCCCAATCCACACATCATTACCAATTAAGGTGTCACCTTTAAACGGCCAGTTCGCCGTATACGCGCTAGACCACGGTTCACCGAAGATGCAGAACGGATAGGTGCTGAATCCATCCATCTGATGATTCGCGCTGCTTGTGATGATTTGCACGCCGTGAGCAATCTGTGTGAACTTGCCTATCGTCACCTTTTCAGGTGAGTTGGGGTGAATGTAAGGCATCAGCATTTGCCGCACATTTTCCACGGGTAAACGAAAGTCATTGTAATAAGTGTAATCACCAATTTGAATGTTAGGCTGGTCAATGAAATGTTTTAAAAAAATCGTGTGCGGCCAAATGTTGCCATCTGATTGAGTAACGGGGTGTGTGAGGGTCGGGCTAATGGTTTTTTGCATGATGTCATGAATACGTGATGGATGAAGCGGATGATTGGACACCAAAATAGTGTGACAGGTCAAGATGAATGAAGCTTCTGTATTGTGTCAGTGGTTACCCGCTAGGTGTTAGGCTTTTATATAGTTGCACGGTCTGATGCGCAATTTTAGCCGAGGTCGTTTGGGTGAAGATACCGAAATGTTTGGTGAAGCAATAATTAATGCCCGCCACAATCGGATAAAGAACGATTAAGCACGCGAGAATGATCGCGATTTCTGCAAAAATATAGCCATGGCTGCCGTGAATGTTAAGGCCGCTCTCATTTGATCTTAGAGCTTTTTTACATATTTTTTTACAATCCTTCGCAGCTTGTACGCGTGTTTGCGCGTCACTCTGATAAATCTTAAGAGTGTTTTTACGTAAGGCTTGTGTCACCGATAATAAATGATTGCCTTCCTTTTCGTGGCCGCTTTTTATCAGGCGTTGAGCTTTACCATCCAATAGTGCGATATTTTGATGAATCTGATTGAAGGCGAGTTGTACCTTAGGCTCAGTGTTAAAAGCGATCCTTGGAAATGAGGGGCCGTCTTTGATCTCCTGACTTCTGTTTTCTGCAGTTTTGACAGCATTCATCATCGCAGTCATGTTGTCAGTGTCCGATTGCGCAATCGCAGCGAGCATTAAATCTTTTAATTCATTAGCCAGTGCTTGATGATTTTTGCTGATTTTGCAAAGGTACTCAAAATACAAATCTACTTGATATTGTGCTTCGGGTGTTTTTGCGAAGCCGCAATAGGTTAAGCCGGTGAGACACTCTTCCAGCGAATTCTTGTCATCGAATAGTGCGGTGATAGCACTAGGTAGTGTTTGTTTAGGATTCCAGAGTAGATAAGAGGTTTTTTGCATGAGTGTCTGGAGGTCATGCGACGGTGTGGTGAAACTCACACTGTTGTCAGCGAGTGCCCAACCATAATCAATAATATTAATATCGAATGGATTTTTTTCTGGTGATTCGATCACCTTAACCAGGATGTTCCCACCATGAAGATCGCGGTGCTTTATTTTTATATTAACTAGTTGGTTTTCGATGGTTTGAACGATAGCGATAGTTAATGCTAATTTATCTTGAGGGGATAATTTATTTTTTTCTAGGAAGGTCGATAACGTTGCCCCTGGCAGGTGGCGCATGACCATGAATTCCGCGGTGGGCGGCTTGGCATGCAGATGTGGCGCTGACTTGGATTGCGCAAATTCGTAGGCTGCAAATCGGGATCGCTGATATTTGACGATGCGATTTTTTTGGCGCACACGATATTCACCGGCTTGACTCCGGCTGATAGTTCTTGAAATCTTAAACACGGCACCGAAAACGCCCGAACCAAGACGTTCTTTGTAGTTAATCATTTCATAGCTGAATTTACCGGCATCTTTCTTTTTGCTTCGTGCTAACACGGGCTGAGAAAATTTAAATGACTGACCGTTGAATTGATAGAGTTCATTAGAGCGCCAGTAGCGTTTCCTTCCCTGCTCGGCATCTTCAAAAAAATCCAGCAACCAGGCATACTTGAGCGCATTCTCAGGCGAGATTTCAATGACTTCATTTTCGTTTGTACGCGTGCCACTCATTTAGTTGTTCCCAAAGACGATGGTGATTGGCCTAGCCGGCTTCCTGTCGTTTGGGTCATGACGTCACTGTGGTGGTTAAGGCGTTTCTTATTATGGGGTATATCATACCGTGGCAAGATTAAGGGGATATTAACACGGAAGGTAAATTAATAGACATATAATCATGGAGATAGGGGAGATTCTCGTCCAAAAAGCGTTGGGCCAAGAGCTTGCTCTTAGCCCAGCTGCCTACGCAAACTAAGCGCGTTGCATATGGAAATTTAAGTTCAAATTCGCAGGATCAATCTTCACTAAATTACCGGTTGCTGCATCCACCAGCAGGGTTGGCCAGAGCAGAATATCTAACAGTGCGATCGGTTGGAAAGTGGAGTTCACCATCTGGGTTTGATCATGGAAGCCCGATTTCTTCACGGTCACGCTTTTGCCGCCGTAGATGTACGTGGGCAGGGTGATGGTAGCCGGTGCCACACCATATTGCTGGTTGTCGACGTAAATACCGGCGCCTGCAGGGGCGTTCACGCTAACGGCGCGGGTGTTATTGCCGGCAATGCTGGCGCAACCGGTGACGACTAGCGTGAGGAGGAGGCATAAGCTGGTTTTGAGTGCTTTCATTGAGATGTTTTCCTGTCTTATTGTTATGTGCGAATGGAGCTCGGAGATGATAGATGCTTGGGTTGATAATAGCAATTATCGATGGGAATGGATATTAAATAGACAATCTAGCGGCGCCCGTGCCTACGCACGGGACGGCCACTCTGGGTGGGGCTTAGCAGAATTTTGGACGATTAATTGAATTCCAGTCGACGTGCGGCTTCTTCAGTGTCTTCCTGCGATAGTCTTGAGAGAGGGAAGAGTCCCATTAAGGCGCTTGTCTGCGTATACGTGGATTCTGCCTTGTTTGGCCAGGTGGCTCTGACATGTTGAGTGAATACGTCGCGATGCTCGGCAGGGAGTAAGGCGGTGATAGCGGCTAGCTGCGATTCACTCTTAATCGTGGTCATGCATACCCGCGCCATTTTGAGGGTGAGCGTGTGTGTCGCCATAGGCTTCATTTCAAGATCAAGACACGCTTTGTGATACTGTGCATCCACTTGCGCCAGGAAGGTCAGTAGTTGCAGTGCCGAGTTAAAATCAGTGTATTCGCCTAATTGTATCCCTTGCGTTTTAATTAATTCGTCGATCAAACACGCATGATGTTCTGCAATGTCCAGAAGCTGTGCCTGGATGTCAGCTGCGTAGCGACAGGCAATGGAAGGTGTGAGGTAAGTCATTTGTTTGTAGTATTTGGAGCAATTCGATGTGCCGAAATCGAAAATAGAAAAGTCTTCTAGATACTGCTCTTTGCTGATCAGTGCAGCCATTTCTTTCGACATTATTTTTCGTTCGCCGCGGAGTATGCGGGATTTCTGGCTAATTAAATAAGGACGTATGACATCATCCAAAAGTTGAATCTGACTTAGGGCGAAGCTACGACATAATAGTTTCTTAATAATTTCAATAGCATCATAGGAAGGAAAAGCTTGCATCTTGTCAGCCAGATCATTTTTAACCGTTGCAAGAGAGAGTAAGTCTTTTGTGGCAGGCGTGTGATGAGCGCGCATAGGTTTCCTTACTGAAGTGTGATGAGATGAGTCCCAAATGACTGCGGCATATTTAATGATACGTCGTTAAGATAATCAAGTGATATTCATGCGTATCAGACGATAATATTTTATATACCGCGCACATCTACAAAAAAGTCGCGATGGATCTTATTAATAAAATATATGATTAAATAAATGATTTTGCGTAATATAGATGAAACGTTACGTGTAACCGTTCTAAGGAGAGAACACATGTCATCAGAAAGCAAATGTCCCTTTCATCAAGCGGCTAATCAGGGGGCGACCAATCGCGATTGGTGGCCGAATCAATTGAAGTTGAATATGCTGCGCCAGCATTCTTCTCTATCAAACCCGATGGATGAAAATTTTAATTATACGGAAGCTTTCAATAGCCTTGATCTTGAAGCGGTGAAGAACGATCTTCGTGCGCTGATGACGAACTCACAAGCATGGTGGCCTGCGGACTTTGGGCACTACGGGCCGCTCTTTATTCGTATGGCCTGGCATAGTGCCGGCACTTATCGTATTGCCGATGGTCGCGGTGGTGCAGGCGGGGGTAGCCAGCGTTTCGCGCCCCTGAACAGTTGGCCGGATAACGTTAACCTCGACAAGGCGCGCCGATTAATTTGGCCGATTAAACAAAAATACGGTAAGAAAATTTCCTGGGCGGATCTCATGATTCTGACGGGTAATGTCGCACTGGAATCAATGGGTTTTAAAACATTTGGATTTGCCGGCGGACGTCACGATATCTGGGAGCCAGAAGAAGATATTTACTGGGGGCCGGAAGACAAATGGTTAGGTGATAATCGTTATTCGGGTGATCGCGATCTTGAAAATCCATTGGCTGCGGTGCAAATGGGTTTGATCTACGTGAACCCCGAAGGGCCGAATGGTAACCCGGATCCACTCGCTTCGGCGCGTGATATTCGTGAGACGTTTGCGCGAATGGCCATGGATGATGAAGAGACGGTTGCGCTGATTGCAGGCGGCCATACGTTTGGTAAAACGCATGGCGCGGGTGATGTGAATCTGGTTGGACCTTCGCCTGAAGCGGCTGGTATCGAAGAGCAGGGTCTCGGTTGGAAGAGTCGTTTTGGTAGCGGTAAGGGCGACGATACCATTACGAGTGGCCTTGAAGTGATATGGACAAGTACACCGACAAAATGGAGCAATAGTTATTTTGAAAATCTGTTTGGCTACGAATGGGAATTAACCAAGAGTCCTGCCGGTGCGCATCAGTGGGTTGCAAAAAATGGTGCGGGTGCTGGGACTATTCCTGATGCGCAAGATCCAGCAAAACATCATGCACCTACGATGTTAACCACCGATCTCGCGCTGCGCGTTGATCCTGTCTATGAAAAAATATCACGACGCTTCTTGGCGCATCCGGAACAGCTCGCCGATGCGTTTGCACGTGCCTGGTTCAAGCTCACACATCGTGATATGGGCCCGCGCTCACGTTACCTCGGCCCGGAAGTACCCAGTGAAGAGCTTATCTGGCAAGACCCCATTCCATTGGTGAATCACAAACTCATTGATGATAAAGATATTGCCTTACTTAAAGAAAAAATTCTGGGCACAGGTTTAACGGTTGCAGAACTCGTCTCGACAGCCTGGGCATCTGCATCAACCTTCCGTGGTTCTGATAAACGAGGTGGCGCAAATGGTGCACGACTACGACTGGCACCACAGAAAGATTGGGAAGTGAATCAACCTGCACAGCTAAAAAATGTTCTTGGCGCGCTCGAGAGTGTACAAAAGAATTTTAATGAGGCACAGATTGACGGAAAAAAAGTATCACTGGCTGATCTCATTGTGCTGGCGGGTTGCGCTGCGGTGGAGAAAGCAGCGAAGAATGCGGGTGAATCAATCATTGTTCCGTTTACGCCGGGACGTACGGATGCTTCACAAGCACAAACAGATATCGCATCATTCGCGGTGCTTGAGCCCACCACGGATGGTTTCCGCAATTATCAAAAAACCAGTCACGGTGTCCCAGCAGAAGCATTGCTGGTAGATAAGGCGCAACTACTGACACTCACCGCCCCTGAAATGACGGTATTGATTGGTGGCTTGCGAGTGTTGAACGCGAATGTGGGGCAGTCAACACACGGCGTTTTCACGCAAAAATCGGAAAGCTTAACGAACGACTTTTTTGTAAATCTACTTGATATGAACACAGAGTGGCGAGTTGTTTCGAAAGATCCCGAGGTGTTTGAAGGATTTGATCGCGCAACAGGTGCGACGAAGTGGAAAGGTACGCGTGTGGATCTAATCTTTGGGTCAAATTCCGAGTTGCGTGCACTGTCTGAATTTTATGGTAGTGCGGATGCGCAGAAAAAATTCGTGAAGGATTTTGTAGCCGCATGGGTGAAAGTCATGAATCTGGATCGTTTTGAGATCTAATATGTAAAACCACAATATGATCGAATCTGACTATTTTATCGTCTATTGATAAAATAGTCAGATCACTTTTCTGCTCTTATTATTTTTTTTATTCCGATATTCAACGTGTTATTCAGCGCGTCGCTAACTCATTGATAGTCCATTTTTTCATCCCCTCTTAAGATTCGCACCTGCGATATGTAGTAGAATGGAGTGATAAGAATAATAAAAAGGAGCGGTTATGAATCGCATCTGGAATTGCATTGCATTGTTATGTCTTATGATGCCCTTTTATTCTTTCGCTTCTTTCCCAGATAAAATTGAGCCGGAAGGCCAGAAACAAATTATTGTCGATCCACGCATACATAAGTGGGCCGCTTATGATGAAGATGGAAAATTAGTGAAAACCGGCATGGCAACTTGTGGGTCGGGATATTGCCGCGATTTACATCGCTCGTGTCGGACAAAAGTCGGCACATTTCGGATTCAATCATTAGGTGATGCGGGTTGCAAATCACATAAGTTTCCACTGCCAAGAGGTGGTGCGCCGATGCCGTATTGCATGTTCTTTAATAACGGTCAGGCCTTGCATGGATCGAATGCCGTTGTCCCTGCGAATGCGAGCCACGGTTGTGTGCGGTTACATGTCAAAGATGCGAAATGGATGCGTTTTCATTTCGCTGAAGAACCCACCAGTAATAATGAAGGGTTGGGCACGCTGGTGATCATTAAGCCGTATTAATTTATTATGAACGATTATTCCCATGGGCTGACTCGCAGCCCATGTGGTAGTAATAATTTGTTTTCGCTGTCTTTGAACTCCTTTCATGACAGACTTCATAAGGCGCGCCCGTGACTGGGTCTGCAAGATATTCACAATACACAATCGGGTAACCGTAGTTAACATTCACCTCATGATGCTTGATGCGCGGGCAGTGATGTTGATGGCTCTCTGTACAGGATGCTTGTGCGAGTGTAGGGATGGCTGTTAAGCCTAATCCGAGCGACAACAGTAAACCAATAAGAGGTTTCATTCACTTGCTCCTCATTTTCTTCTTATAACATCATTATAACACTTGCTGGTGAGATGTGTTTCGCATGCATTTATGAATGAATTGATACAGTTATCCGCTGAGGAGGCTGACAGGTTGACAATATGTTCATAAACCATACAATGAGATAGGTTTTGTGTCTGCCAACGTGAATATAATAAAAAAATAAAGAGGTTGATATGCAGAGATCTGAAACGACATCGCCACTCTCACTATCCTTCGTGTGGGGCGGACCCTGTGAATTAAAGGGTGGAAGTATAGGTTCCGTAGAGGTATTGATTAACGGCGTTTTACGTTATTGTTCGGTCTCGCCAGAAAGAAACGATCAAGTACTTTTTTTTAGTCGAGTGAAAACAGGTAGTGATGATGTATTCGATATCGAGTTTTTAAAAATCAAAAAAATTGAAACCGCACGCTCAATCTCTTTGCGAATCAGATTCTATGTTGAGATGGATGCAGGAATTTCCGCTTTCGGTTACGGTGGTGCGCCTGTGCATGATATCTATTTCACGCAGCAATCGGTCAATGTGCAGCTGGATAACACGCAAATAAGGCCAGGGCGTCATTATCAAATTCTGTTGTCGCCAAGAGCTGGTCTTGCTAATCTGGCCGACTTAATTGCTCATCATGATGGGTTCCATGCCAAGCTGCGAGAAGTCGCTGCTCCGCAAAATTTCGTCAATGATACGGAAGCGGATTCTAAACAATTATTAGCCAATGTTTTTAGGGAAATGCTGAGTCAGGTGCTGTTAGAGAAAATTACAAAACTCAAACGAGCGCCGATGAATTTCTTTGATGGTAGTCTCTTTGCTGTGGATCGTGAAGGTGTTGCTGCGCATCAGAAGATGATCGATGAGTCATTCCTGCAACTGGTTGAAAATATCGATGAGCTCTTGTGCGAGAAATTGCAAGCCCAGATATTGGATCATGCGCGGTTTATGAAAATCTATCTCAATGCCGGTGGTGATATTGATCTCTATCATTTAGCCAGTCATGTTTTACAAACAACGCACCCGCAAGCAGATCCTGCTATCGTAAAAAATACCGCAAATGAATTTGTGCGTGAAGCAGCTGAATTGTACGAAAAATCTGTTATCAATCTTTTGAAAAGTAAAATGAACAAGATGTTTAAATAGTTGAAGGATCGAATGAACGGGAAGCGTCGCCGGAATAAAAAATGGCCAGCGCAAGGCTGGCCACAACCACTCATGTTTTTACAACACTCGCTTTATGTTTTTATTATGCGATCAGTATATACAGCAATCATTAAAAGAATATTAAGAAAAACCACGGTGATAAAATAATTTTTTGGGCTTACTGCCTGTTTAAATCCCACTTATTTACATAAAGTTAGGTGAGGATTGATCATCTCTGACGCATGGTTGGCGTCAGAGATGACACGGTGTTTTTTACGAAGCCAACCGTAATCTGCTGGTCGCTTCTATCCTTTGCGCTTTGATTTCGTGGCCAATCGCTGATTTACGCGAGTGAACCCCGAATAAACCTTCACGGCTGATCTTGGTAGGAGTCTTCTCCGCAGCGTCTAGCTCTGCCGCCTGATTGTTGCGCAGGAGCGTTGCTGACTCATTCTCTTCATCGATAGCCCCGTTGAGCTCTTGTCCTGGCTGCGTTGCCGCTTTGAGGCTTGGTTGGACATCATTTGCCAATTCCTGCTCAGACCCCAACTCCACCTCAATCTCATTTTCCCGTCTGCTTTTGACGTCAAGATTAAATTTATGCTTAATCTTCGCAAATACCATCGCCATGCCAATCGTGCCCAACACAGCACTCACGCCCACTGCAATCAGCGCAATCGTTGGCGGACAAAACACAGAGATCACAAAAGCCGCCAAGACAAGCGCTGCAATGACCGTGCCAATGATCGCGTATCTTAAGCGTCTGCTACTATGCACGTCTTCATGCAGCTTTTTACTTACTTGATGCTGTGCAACGGCTTCCTTCAAGGCCGAGCTTTTTTCTGCGATTTGCTTGTTGAGGTCAGTCAAGGCCACGGTCGCGTCTTCACCACGGTAGCAAGCTTCACGCTGATTTTTTAAGGCTTTGATCTCATTTCGTAGTTGGCTAATGTTAGCGACACTATTGTTGTAGTCACGCTCAGCGGTGTGGCGATCATGCAGCAATAACCCAAGGCCAATCACGTTAGCGGCTAATGCCAAGGTGAATAACGCAATGACAAACGGGTAAAGCAGAATAACCGCGGCCGGCACGAAGACCACCACGCCGGTTAAGATGGCAATCGTTGTGCAGATGGCGCCCATCGTCACTTCTGTTTTCCTCACCGATGCATTCTTGTCGCCTTTAACAAATCTTCGATAGAGATAGAGAGCCGGTAATTGCAACACATATAAAATCATCGCGCCGAAGAAGCCGTACATGATGCCGTTATAAGCTAGGCTAATATTATTAGCGACTGCCGCGCTCGGCGAGCTGCCCGCTGTCAGGTAAACAAGTTTGCCAATTCTGCTGGCAGGTGTCGCTAAGCCGTTATCCACAGCGTCAGGCCCGGTGCCGCTCAGGATATAGTTTTCCCAGATATTGTGTTTGTTTCTGGCTTCTGCGGTCGTGTCCGGCACTTTATGGCTGAGTGTGTCCACCGCGCCCATCTCGAGATATTCGTCTTCGATCGCATCATCAATCAGCGCATTCATATCTTCATCGCTGATCTCAGCACGATCTGCACCTTGGGTTCTTTCAACGACTTTTTGTAATACGCGCTGACTAAAACTATTTAACAGGCCTTCATTTGGCTGCGTCACATCATCATTAAGATAAGCTGAAATACCGGCAGCCTTGGATAGATGACGTAAATAAGCGTGAAGATACTTCGTGCCTTTGCCAGCATTGCCGTCTTCACCGCTATCGAAAAGCGAGCCTATTTTCGCAGCAAAAAGCCTTTGAAAATTAGGAGTTTTCCTTGTCGTGTCAGCAGTATCGGTTGATGCGAGTGCTTGTTTAGCTGATGCTATTAGTTTCTCACGCATTATTATTATTCTCTGTGATAGTTATTATTTTATATGCCTTAACTCTATACATATACGATTTCGCCTGCGTCTGTCAAATCGGATCAGGGGCTAATTTCGAATGGTGTGAGCTAAATAAGGTACCTCTCCCCCTTTTGAGTGGACGTCAGATCGTCTAGCCTGGCTTCGATTATCAATATATTCAATCTACTAGCGGGTGATAGGGTAGGTGGATGCTATTGTGACGAGTCTCATTTATGTGTAAGGTAAATAATCAATAAACAAGGAGGTGTCAGATGCTCCGTTCTGTCGCAGAAAAGTTACCGACTTTCTTTAAAAAGCGCGGTTCAGGTGTGATTAGCATCAAGGTCGATGCACTCACCAAGCCCGGTGAGTTCTCGTCCTCAGATAGCGTTCTCCGGGCCTTTCATGATGCCAAGGATGCGTGTATGCACGCGGTCATTTCAAAGGTCGCGCTGTTGTCTGAGGGGCCACAGCATAAACTGCATGCCGTCTTTGCGTTGCCTGATACGAGCGAGATAAAAATATCGCTGATAACCAAAGAGGTGATATCACCTGAGGCATACGATAAAGACTTTATCATCGCCAAGTGTGCAGCCGAATCCATTTTGCGTAACTTGTTTGCCAAGGGGTTGATCGAAAGTGAAGTCATCGCATTTACCGCAACAAGAGGGACGACACAAACAAACGGTTACAAAGTCTATACGGCGAAATTATTTATGAAGCCTTCTGCGGTAGATTCTGACAAGGCTAAAAACGACACGATCGCATCCGTCTATGCGCATTTGCATGCACAAGAACTTCATATTGAATTTAATGTGTTATCACCGATTTTGCGAGAAGCAACGGAATCTATTCTTTCATCGCTGGCAGCAGTGGAGCGTAAGCCAGAGGGGCAATTAGCACCAGAATATCGCAAGTGATCAAGCTGTTTGTATAAGACGCTCCTGGTAAACGTGCAATTCACCACAAACATTACAACGTAAATTGCCGGCGCTCGCAATCGCCCGTGTCACGCAAAGATGACGTGATACGGGCTGCCTGGCTTCATATATCACTTTTTGTTAATAATCAGTTACTAAGCATATGCGTAATTTATGTTCTATACTTACGGCGTGTTGAGTATTCATCATGAGCGGTCGTCTGCATGAGGCTGATTCACATTCACCATGCAGATATAAAAATTATAATAAATTCAGCTTATAAGCGAGGATATTATGGGATACACACCGTCGACTCGAGACACTTTGAAATCTTGGTTCCTGAGTGGGGATAAAGGCAAGCATGAAGGTGATGTTGTCTTAAGCGATGCTGTGTTCCAGCAGGCGATAGACAATCTTGAGGCTCGTTTGGCGCAGCATAAGGGTGTGGAATTCCTGACACTTGATCAGTTAGCTGAGGCAGTGAGAGCAAAAGATAAAACGCATCTGAACGCTTTGAATTCTTTACGAGATTATCTAATGCATGTATTCATTACGACTAAGGGAGTAATGAGGTATGAGGAACCTCGTGAGGAAAACGGTACTTATCAGATTTTGGTAGATAGTCTTAGAATATCCCAAGCTAATCCTAAACCCAAAGCAAACGAAAAGCCCACCGAAATCCATGCAACAGTTGATGGCGCTTTACGAAAATTTAGCTCGACCTCCAGTTCACTTTCCTTCCCGGGAAATTTCGATAGCGTGGGGATGAAAGCTAGTGATTATTACGCCTTCATGGTGAAGTTGTCTGCTTCGCTTGCTATGCGGGGTTCACTGCCACATTTAACGCTAACCAATCCCGATAAAGCAGCCATGGAGGGTTTGCGTGAATACTTTAATAAAGGTGGTGCCATTCAAATCAGAAATCTCCACCTGGATTTCAATGGGCTGGAAGTCACTGATGAATACATCGATACACTAGCTAATTCATTCAAGTCGATGCCACTGGGTGATATTGGTGAAATTTCAATTGAAAGCTCTAGTATGAACGAGGAAAGATTGGCGCGTCTGGTTAATAAGATGATTGAGAGCGGTGTTGCAGTAAGTATCAAGCTTCCCAAGGAATATGAAAGGTCAGCACTACAAAAAGATCTGGATAAAAGTACCGGTAATGCCACGCGCGCAGCGCGCATTAGCCAGATGTCCGTTGAACGACAAAAGAGAGAGCTGGGTCAAGAATCTGTCGCGCCTAAACGAACACGCATGAGAGTCAAGAAAGACGCTAACATTGAAGTAGAGTTACAACAGCAGCAACAAGTTGAAGTTCAGGTGCAGCGTGCTCGTAACGATGAAGAATCGTCAAAAGATAGCTTGAAACCAATCACATTCGAAGAATTAAAAGAGCTCATCGAGAAAAAAGCTTTACCACTTTCATTAGATAAGTGTCTCATCACTGATCTTGAATTACGTAAAGCATGGAATGGTTGGTTTGGGCATATCGCCACATACCGAACGAAAAAAGATAAAAAACTGGTGGGTGCCGCAGGTGCAACACCAGGATCAAAGCTATTTAATGTCTTTGAAAATAATGTCTTTCAGCACATCACGGAAGAAGCTTGCGCGATGTTGTTACAATATCCGGAAACTTTTCAATACGGGCTTGACTATCATCATTTGCCAGCCGGATTTGTCATACTGAATCATCTCGGTGGAAACGGTAAAATCCTCCATTTTAATGAAATGATGTCACAGCTTTTCACCAATGATGATCTTGCCATCAAGTTGCATAAGCTGCAGCCTGGTTTTTCTATCAGTGATGACTGCACAAAAGAATTATTAGCGGCCTTTGATAAGCACCCTTGCTCTCCGCTCATTACTAACTATTTAAATGAGCTTGAGCAGGCTGGCGAGTATGATCGCCAAGCGATGGGTGTGATAAGAGGATTGCTACCAAAATTATTTCAATATAGCCCTGCAGATCTTAAACTTCTTTTACAAGTTAGTCGAACAGACGAAAAAATTGATGTTAAAAAACTCTCAGCTTTGTTGGGATACCATGATCAAGAGCATCGCGCGAAATTAAAGGTCAGTGATCCAGCCTATAATCTCCTCGACGATATCCTGGGTGACAGTAAGGCTAGCTTTGTGAAAATGAAGCGATCACCATACGAACAGTCTACTCATCCATTAACATTGATTCTGATAAAAAACCATTCCGCGTTTAGTGCAGAATTTCAGAAATGGGTTAAGTCAAAGCAATGTAGCATGAGTGAATTAGATAGCTTATATGAGGTGTATGCCTATTACGGTGTGGATGGTATCAAGAAAATTATGGATCTCTCGAAGAATTATGGGAAATCATTTGATACCTTGCGGCTTTCTTTAAAGCACGGCAATAATTATTTGCAATGTATTAATGATCCGCGTTCGATCCGTGCCTTGACGACTATTTGTGATGAGAAATCACCCACGTTAACACCGAATGAACGAGTTTGGTTGTATGCCTTACTACAACAGCATGCTGCGTCGGAAAAAAATATAAATCTTGCTGATCTTGTTGAAGCGTTTTCAGCTTTCGTTAAAAAAGTAAAAGAGTACAACACAAACGATTGTCATTTGGAATTTTATGTCCCAGTGAATTTTGCCGGTGTTAAGAATATGCCTGTTGCACTCGGTAGAATGCTAACCATCTTGAAAATGGCCGATGTCAATGAGCGGGAAACGCAGTGGAATTGTATGACGGGATTATCCCTGGAGGCAGATGGTGCCATTCATGCGGTTCAAGACAACATTAGTGGTGAAAATGTTTGTCATATCGTGATACCAGAAATGGAAACGATTGCTGTGACATACGCAGCACCCAAAGGTTTTCAATATAATGCTAATCAGTATAGCGAAGATACAGGTGTCGGATATCAAGGAACGACTGGATTTCAAGGTATAGACAGATGGACGCCTTGTTATATTGATGCAGATACTCATCAAATGAAGCGTGCTTATCTAGAGCGTGAATTTTACCGCTACGTCGCTTATCAAGAGTATCGACGCCCGATGGATGAGTATCCTGATCTTTTGGCGATTATCAAAAATAAGAAATTCCAGCCTGAAATTGAAATGATTCTTTACCGTATTTTGGCAGAGACATCAACGGGTTTAGCAAATAGTTATGAAAATGACAAGCTATCGCGTGATGAATATCGAAAAACTTTCGTAAAAATGATCGATCAGCTGGACAGTTGCCGATTGAGTATCGCTTTGACAGCGTTCGTTCAACCCTTATTACAAACGGCACGCGCCGCTTATGCACTAAAGGGTGGCAACTTCATGAAAGATGAGTTAAGGGCACCGCATGGTAGTTATGGCCTGGATGACTTGATTAAACTTGGTGTGGTTGATGAAGCTTTCGGCTCAATCAAAAATATGCCTTCTATTAAATCATTATATTATTTGATGTATTTCACCTCTAGTGGAATCAGAGATATTGGTGTTGCCAGGTTAGTCAATCAAGAAGATAGGCAGAATGCCATGTCTATCATGAATGATTTGCAAGCTATGACGCGTGATGAAAGGTTGGTGCCATTCTGTAATGGCATGAGGTTTTTTTCGGACAAAGACGTGAAGTCAGTAGATGAATGCCGAAAATATATCGACACATGCTTGGCGATTTTGTATATGTCTGAAAAACGGATGATGGGTGGATATTTCCACGGATCGTACAGTTGGGCTAGGCAGCAAAAAGATAGTAATAGTATCTCTAAAAACATAATTGCTCTGATCAGTACCTTTAATATGAGAGATGAAATACGAGAATATTGTGAAAATAATTTTAAAAGTTTTATTGAAGAGAATGTTTGTGAGAGAGTGAGCTTCGCGTTATCTTTACTGAGAGAGATAGATATTGAAATTGGTCGAAATAAAAAAATCGCAGATTTACAACCTAAGGACTTCTATGAATTTATAGAGTCCCAGCTCGTTAGCATGCAAGATCCAGGTTACGACAATGCTGCAATCTTAAAGAGCGTCAAAGACAGATTCGGTGCGTTTTACGCTGAGGGATATTTCGATCGCTTCGACGTTTCGAAAATGTCTGGTGAAGTGAAAAAGAAAGTGTCAGGACTTTTTGCGGAGGAAGACGACCAAAATAATTGCCTGAATTTTCTTCAAGCCTATCAAGATGTGAGTGATGTAGAACAATACGATAAATTCTTTGCTATTCTTTCGAATTACGCGAAAAGACTGACGCCCGTTGAAATGTCGTCTTTAATGTATCAATTATCATATATCGCGAGCATTTATGCTGAGTCAGGACAGGCGCAGCCACCGTTTAGCGAGTATGCGCGATTATTGGAATTGGTGCTCGGTAATAATGATTTCAACAACCTAGTGTATTGCATCTCCTCGACACGTAAGGAAATTGATGCGTTAGTGAAAGACGATCCCAGAAGAAAAACATTAAGCCAGGACTATTTGAACAAAATCTTCTGCTTTATTGAAGACCTTTCTCCTCTTTATAAAGCGAAATCAGACAATAAAGCGAAATCAGACAGCGAATTATCGCAAGCTGAACTCATGAAATTTACCAGCAGATTTCTGAATGACTCAGATGTTAAAGAGGTATCGAGGAATGATTTTGAACATCCATCCTTGGCTATCTATGAAAAATTTAGCGAAAAAGTTCTATCCGATAATGCAATTGAGTTTTGGAAGGAAAATCCAGGGCAATTCGTTGCTCAGTTAGATCTGATGATTGCTTCGATGCCAGAACTTGCGTTGGTTCCAGAGATCATCCATGCCAGGAAACATGCGTCAGCCATACAGCAAGAGAATGATAAAGCGGCAGCTGCCTATGCAGCTCAAACGCTTCTACAAAGAGTGGGTAATGTCGCAGCGTCTGCACAAGCCGCTGGTGCTGCAGCTATGAAATCATTAGGTGGTTGGTTCCAGCAGTTAACAGGTGCCGCGCCTGTTGCAGCTCAGCCCGATATAAATGTTCAAACTGTCTTGAGCGTCGATAAATCTGTTTTGTTAGCGGCGAGAACAGCGGTAGCCGCCAAGGCGAATGGTCTAAAAACCTATCAGGGTATGTTAGAGAGTATTGTTGAAAACATGCGCATGTTCGTGAGCAGGTATCCGGCAACACGCGAAGAAATCGTCGCATTTTACGATTTATATTGTGCGAATGTTCAGAAGAGTGGTAAAAGTCTCGATGAAGCGATGGCGAATATCATCAGTCTTCGAAATCTGTTAGTCGATGTCAATGATGAAAAAATTGTGTTTGCTCTCTGCTTACACTTCACCACACATAATAAATTCAAATCACCTGATGACTTGTTAAGTATCGTTAACAGTGAAAACTTTGCTAAACACACTATCGAAAATAAAGCATTATTACTGAGTGTGCTGGTTAAGTTGCTGAATAACGGGGGTATTTCTAATCCTGAAGAATTTCATGCTCAATTTCATGAATTAGTTGTCAAATTACTGCCACCTGGTAATGAACAATTTTTGCAGTCTGTCAATACAATCTATAAAACAGCCCCCTATCCGTCACTCAATGTTGTCCTGGATTGGATGAAAGATCCCGATAAGATATCCAGTCAATACAATGATTATGAACGCCTACCCTATCGTCGTGACGGTGAAAATAATGGATTCAAGTTGAGTGATGCTATTACAAAAAGTAAGTTAATGATTGGCATTGATTTGTCGATGGATGAGCTCGAGGCATTAAAAAAAGAAACTGATGAAGTTCGTGAATTATCTATTGCAGATCTGAAAGCCGAATTGGACTCATTAAGGATGGACTTTGATCGTCATAAACATATCCCAAGATTAGTAGCCATTACCGCAGAACTTCTTTATCGCTCGAAAGGTCAGGAAATACATACGACACAGTATCTAGCCATCTATTCCATGCTGAAGCGCGGCGAGCATGTGACCGCTGAAATCGGTACCGGTGAAGGTAAAACGCGTATCATGATGATCATGCTTGTATCACAGTTTGTGCTAGGGAAGACGGTTGATTTCATCACGAGTGATATCTCGTTAGCTAATCGTGACTTCGCCAATTATCAATCATATTTTGATTTGGTCGGTGCTGAATCGCGCTTAATCCATGCTGCTTCTCCAGCGAGAAACTATGCGATTGGTGGAATTAATTTCTCCGACCCATCTAGTATCGAATTATTCAGAAATCATGCTCATAGTGATGGACTGTCCAAGCATGTGATTGACCCTGTACCTCAATTGCGCGCCTGTATGCTCGATGAGGCGGATAAGACCTATTTCGATCTTGCCGACACACGTTTCAATTATTCCGCAGCTAGCGATGAAATGTTACGTGATATGGAGTGGATTTATCCCTTTCTTGCGGCTTATGTTGAGGAACGTAATCCTAATGATCCGACGAAGTATCATTATGCAGATCTCTTCTATGAAGACATGGATAAGTGCCTCGCTGAATTCAATCTTTATATTAGAAAGAATAATAGATCTGTTGACGCGCCTGAGCAGTTAGCGCGAATAAAGATGTTACCGCAGCAACAGATAGAAGGATGGTTTGATGCGGCTATCACGGCACGCGATCTGGCATTTAATGATGCTTTCGTTATCGACAAATATGTGACGATTGATACGGCTTACGGGCCAAAAGTTGCGAGTGAAGCGAAATTATTGGTAGGGTTCCGCAAAGATGCTCGCTCAAAATTTTCGTTCGGTGTCCACCAATGCTTGCACGCAAGACTTAACATCCTTAGAGAAAATATTAAACTAAATCGCCCCGTTCTTATTGATCGCGAGTTAAAAGATGTCTTAACAAGCTGTAATCAACCCTTCCATATTGAAGACGAAAAACAGATTGTTTATACGTCTTCCAGTAAAACATTATTAAATGACTACGACAAAGGATCGCTTTATGCTGTCACGGGAACGGCGGGTTCCATTAGCGAACGTGAGGAAGCCAGAAATTTATATGCGCTTACTGATGACGATGTCGAACATGCACCGGTTAAAATGGAATTCATCGATATACCACGTCATAAAGATTTAAAGCGTGTCGATAAACCGTTTCGATTGGTCGCAAATGATAAGCAAGAAATTAAATTTTTGGCGAAAGAGATTCTCCTTGCTCGCTCGAAAAAACAACCCACAATGATCTTTTGCTCCAGTGACGCGGAGTGTCAGCGAATTTTTGAAGGTGTTAAGGAGTATCTGCGCAAGCATGATAAGGATCCCGGTGAGATGCTGAAAATTGATGGTATGACCGATATGGAAACTGAGAATGAGCATATTGAAAACGATATTGGTCGTCCAGGAGTCGTGACCTTTACCACTCCAAAGCTCGGGCGTGGGGTGGATGTATCAATTCCTGAACATAAAAATAAAGAAGATCATAATTACGGGTTAAAAGCAATCGTGACGGGTACCATGCTGCGTCACCGCGACTACTACCAGGTGATTGCCCGTGCAGGACGCTTTGGTATCGAAGGTGAATCACGTGTCATCTTCAACAAACAGCGAGTCAAAGCACAGTTGGGTAAAAAAACATTAACCGATGGTTTTTATACCGCACCGCAAACGTATATTAATCGTGAGCAAGCTAAAATTGATCGAAGAAAGCAGGTTGAGCGCCTCATCAAATTTGCATTCGTGGATTTCCGTGCGAATATGCAATCTGCTTTATATCAAGATTTTTATTATGGTTTAACCTCAAGTGGTGGTCGCTCAGACATGCGTCGGTTATGGCAAGCTTGCTCCACTGAATTGGATCAAAAATGGAATACTGTGTATGAACGTATCGTTCAGGTATTGCATAAAGAACAAATTGATATGCCAGCTATCGATGCCTTGCTGTCAGAAATGCATGCGTTTGCGAGTAAGCAATGGGGCCAGCTCTTGGATGATCTTTCCCACTATGATTCGATCAGTCAGGCGGATTCCATCAATGGTTGCATGCGTAAATTAAGAGATACAGCTATTCCAACTTTCAAACTGTCGAAGGAAGTTTCGAATATTTTGACTAATTATTCTATCGACCATGCAACGAAACGCACGACACCGATTTATGCCAAGTACGATCCAGCTCATGATGGTCAAGCCGCTATCTATCGCAATCGCTTTGAGTTGTTACGTGCTACCTTTGCCGGCGAGCGTCGCTTATTCGCTGATCTGCGAGCCTGGTGGAAAGGTCGTGGTATTTTGTTTGCGAATATTCGTGCCTGGTACAATGGTGATGTGAGCTTCAAACTTTTGATGTTGGGCGGCAAAGGGGCGCCTGTTGATGTCGATGCAAAGATACCAGTGGGTTCCAGTCAGGCAGCCATACATAAAGAATTTGGAAATGGCGCAGCTGAAATTAAACGGGATAGCCCTGATCAGGCTGCTCCAGCTAAAGGAGCAACTGTGAATCTATCGCCAGTGAAAGGTCGCGCTCAGTTTTTTCCAAAAAAACCAGATGCACCAGCATCAGTCGGTGTTGATGAACCTAATCAGCCAAATAAACCTGAATAGTGGAAAGCGCCGATCGGAATGTGGATTCAGTCATGAGCTGTGGTATTTCACTCATGACTGATCCATATCTTCATCGATAACAATTGCCTGTTGTGTCTGTGTCATATTTACAAATGCGAATAACAGCGGCATCGCCACGATTATAAAAATAACAACCGCCCATTTCCATAATGGCGCATTTTTCGAATCCTGGAACTTCTTGGCGATGTGGTGGTGTAAGTGCATGATCTCAGACCCTTTTCCTTGATTTCTATATTCTGACTCATTCCGAGTTTGTGAGCCTTAAGCTTTAATTAATATTGGCGTATACACGATCCCTTATAATGAATATGAGCGATCACTTCAGTAGTGCACACACTCCAAGAAGGAGGCGTTATGGACACGACTAGAATAGATATTACGCGTATCAATGAAAAACAAAAAGAAAAAGAATCAGAGTTACTGAAGCAGCTGCTTAGCAAGACAAACTATACTGATGTATTACGCAAGGATATAAAATATACGCTACGCTACGAAGATCCTATCTCTCACAGCAATACTTTAAAAGCTGTGATTTTATCAAACGATATTATTCGCAGGCCCAGTAGTAAAAACGAAAATGATCTCAGGTACGATGTCATTGATCATCATAATAAGCTGGGAGAGGGTGGTTTCAGTAGTGTTTATGCTATCCTGTCAACCATGGCTATTGTCGATAATTCACTCGTCGTGAAGACTAATAAACAGAGAGTAGTCAAAATTCAGAAATTCAATAAGGAAGAGCTGGTTCAGCTTGCGAATGAAGTTGAGCTCTCCTTGAAAGCGAATAATTTACATATGAAGCGCCCAGCGCTGGTTAAGACTGGGGAAGATGAATATACTACTTATCTGGTGATGCGTAGGTTAAACGGTACAGATTTATACTCAATTATAACGCAAATGTATTGCAAAGCACTTGATCTAACTACTTCTCAACGCCTCACTATCACCTACAAATTATTAAAGCAGTTAAAAAATCTTCATGAGCGTGGCATTATTCATCGCGATATCAAGCCTGATAATGTCATGATGGATCTGAATACAGGCGAACTCGAACTATTCGATTATGGATTGAGTAAATATGATGGTGTTGATGACGCAGGTAGTATTCAAGGAACAAGGGGCTACATTCCATTAGAGGTTTTTCGAAGTCTGGGAACCAATGCTAAATCTGATATCTTCTCGATGTCTGTTGTAATCGCCATGCTATGGTATGCCGACGAACCCGGTGAAGCACCAGAGGATGTCATCAACTATCAATTCCCCAATATTTTTTCTGATGAAAAAATTGATTTAAATGAAAGTGAAAAAGCACGAATGCTCTCATTACTCATGAATATGAGTAAGAATGAGCGTGATGAGCGCTATACTGTTGATGAGGCTCTGCGCGCGGTTTATGATATCAGAGAAGACTATGTGAATCGTAGAATAGAAGAAATGATGGCTAATCGGCCTAAGCGTTACAGATTGGAAAATGGATTGTTTGTCAATAATACGCCTAGGAAGGTTAATGATGAGCCAACATCCTCGAAAAGAAATTTAAGGGCAACGCACTCCATGTGGTAGGTGATAGGATATGACAGATTAAAAATTATCCTTTCAGATGCTGTTGCAAAAAACGAATCACAATGCTTTCAATTTTGTCGCCTTCCTCGCCAAACCAGAACAGGTGGCCGCAGCCATCGAATTGGTAAAATTCGGCTCCTTTAATCGTATGCGCGACAAATTCACCATGATCGAGCGAGACATCATCGTCGACTCGGCTATGCGTGACGAGGGTTGGGGCGTTAATCGTTTCGATAGGGTAGCACGGCAATTTAGCGCTTAATGCTAATTCGAGGTTCACGCCGTTAAACCGATTTTTCATCGGAGAAAGCTGGTAGAGAAATGTCGCCAGTTTTTCGACGTTCGCCTTATCTTTCATTATTATTTTGCTGAGAGCTGCATTTTGCTGTGGTGTATATTTCGCTTCATCAGACAAAAATTGTTGGAACGTTCCTGCCGGCGAAAGTTGCGTGTATCGATATAAAGCGTAGCCCATAAAATTAGCGATGGCCGGATTCAGAAAAACTTTACCTAGAAACGAATCGGCCGCTTTCTGGCTGACGAGATACTGTTTGCTAACAGCATCTTGCATGATGAGGCATTGCACACGATCAGGATGTCGCAACGCAAATTGTAAGACATCTGGTCCACCCATCGATAAACCCAATATGCCAACTTTCTCTTTGATGCCAAGCTGATCCAAAAGTTCCGCAAACATATCGGCTTGTTTTTCAAATGTTTCACCCACTTCCAGACTTGTACGCATATAGCCGGGTTTCGATGGGCAAATGACGCGATAGCCGTTTTTAATTAAATAGTGGTAAGTTGTAATCTGCAGACAACCCGTGCCGCCGCCGTGTGAAATCAATATAACTGGGCCTGCACCTTGCATCGTGTATTCGACCACGCCACATGAGAGTTGAATTAATTGACTCTCACTACATTGCTTTTTTACTAACGAATGATTCCAGAAACGATAATCTATATAGCAGGTAATCATCACTATCAATAAAGTGATTACGAGTGTCGTGATCAGCGTTAACATCGGCATACTTCCCTGTATTGATACCCTACCTCAGTAGGTGTCCGTTATTTCTGACTGAATTCGTATGGTGACTTAGCTTAGATAATTCTATACGGTTCCTGTCCGTCCCGGATAGCGATATTTTTTTATTATATTGAATTTATTGATTTTTATGACAAGTCTGTCCCTGGGTGGCTAAGATGATGTTGGCCACTTCGAAGTCGCCTCGATTTAAGTCTTGCCGATAAATATGATATGATTGCGATTTTATCCAATATCAGGGGTGACATAATCATGCAAAGAAATCCAACAACACCAGTGACTGGTAGTGCGAGCGTAAAGAAATCTACAATAGGATATCGCCCATTCTTCACTTTTCCTCATAGTGCGCAACCAGATTCATTTCAATTTAGCCAAGAGCCAGCGACTCCAGTCGCTACGCCACCCGATGTTAAAGTGATAGACAATGAAAGCGTGTGCCTCACTATCACGCGCGGTCAATTGCCTGAAAAAGATGATCAACAACATTATGATCTACGTGTTGATAATGGTAATTTTCACTTAAGAATGATAAGAAAATAACGCTGCGTAAGAAACTTGTCCCATGTCTTATGAAGTCTCTTACATTGATTGATGTGACTTCATACTGAAGAAATACATTTTATTATATTCTGATTAGTCAGTTATGATGTGACTAGCAACATGGGTAATGCCGTTCATAGATCGATTAAGGACAATAATCTAATGAAATTTCTTGAATCTCCTCCCCGATTTCTTTTTTTTACCGGTAAGGGTGGAGTAGGTAAAACGTCGATTGCTTGTGCTACGGCCGTTCAATTTTCAGAAGCCGGTCAGCGCGTGCTGTTGGTGAGTACTGATCCTGCTTCCAATGTAGGGCAGGTATTCGGCGTCGAGATCGGGAATACCGTCACGGCCATTCCTGGTGTTCCAAATCTGTATGGCTTGGAGATTGATCCTGAAGCAGCAGCACAAGCGTATCGCGATCGAATTGTGAACCCGGCGCGCGGTGTGTTGTCTGAAGTCGTTGTCAAAGGGATGGAGGAGCAGCTTTCAGGTGCTTGTACCACAGAGATTGCCGCCTTCGATGAGTTCACTGCATTGCTCACTGATTCAGTGCTGACTGAGAAATACGATCACATCATTTTCGACACAGCACCCACCGGTCATACGATTCGTTTGTTGCAATTGCCGGGCGCGTGGAGTGGTTTTCTCAATGATGATCAAGGTGATGCTTCTTGTCTCGGGCCTTTGGCTGGTCTCGAGAAGCAGCGCACACAATATGCCGCTGCGGTGGATGCATTGGCGGATCCACTACGTACACGTTTGATTCTTGTTGCGCGGGCACAGTTGGCCACTTTGCGTGAAGCGGCACGTACACATGAAGAGCTGGCGACGATTGGACTTAATCAACAATATTTAGTCATTAACGGGGTCTTGCCACCGTCCGAAGCAGAACATGATCCATTAGCAGCAGCCATTTGTGCGCGCGAACAGGCTGCATTAGTGGCTATACCGCTAGTTCTTAAAGACTTGCCACGTGATCTGGTTGTGCTGAAGCCGTTTAATTTGGTCGGTATAGTTGCTTTGCATCAACTGCTGACAGACGCAGTAGTGTCGCAAGCGATAACGGAAAATGACGAAGTTCTCGCGCTAGATTATCCGCATCTATCCACGCTAATTGAAAGCATCGCCTCGGAGGATCATTGTTTAGTGATGGTGATGGGTAAGGGTGGTGTTGGTAAAACAACCATCGCAGCAGCCATCGCGGTCGCGTTGGCGCAGCGTGGCTTTCCGGTGCATCTTACTACGTCTGATCCGGCAGGGCGCCTCAGTGAAACGTTGAGCGATGGGTTAGAGAATCTGACTATTAGTAAGATAGATCCCCATATAGAAACTGAACGTTATCGGCAACACGTTATGGACACCAAGGGTGCAAAGCTTGATGTGCAAGGCCGTGCGTTACTAGAAGAAGATTTACGATCGCCTTGTACGGAAGAAATTGCTGTATTTCAGGCATTTTCGCGGATTATCAGAGAGGCGGGTAAGCAATTTGTTGTGATGGACACGGCACCTACCGGCCACACCTTGTTGTTGCTGGATGCAACGGGAGCGTATCATCGTGAAATTAACCGTCAGATGAGCGGTAAGAGCATGAGCTTCACAACACCTATGATGCGCTTACAGAATCCCAAGTTGACAAAGGTCCTTCTGGTGACATTAGCTGAAACGACGCCTGTGCTGGAAGCTGCAAATTTGCAGGAGGATTTGCGTCGAGCAGGTATTGAACCGTGGGCCTGGGTTATTAATAACAGTGTTGCGGTCGCAGAACCACAATCAACTTTATTAAGGCTGCGAGCACGAAATGAATTAAAGGAAATAGACGCAGTCGCGAACAAGTATTCTAAGCGTTATGCATTGGTTCCAATGATGCAAGAGGAACCGGTGGGTATGGAGCGCTTGTTGGTTATGGCTAATCAGTAAGTGTGCTGATTAAGCTAATGTAGTCCATCTGAAAACTTGTATTGTTCTTGCAAGATCCAATGACACGTGGAATGTAAAAATCTAACAAAATTATTTTGTAATAGCATGCTATCAATCATATGATTAACAGCTAATCAATCTTGATGACAGGAGTAACTATGTCTCTAACCCGCAAAGATAGCTCATCACCCGAGCTTGCAGAAGAAGACCACGATTTAATGGAAGCCTATGAACGATTTAGTCACGAGAAGGAAGTGTTACCTGGTCATGCAGATAAGCAAATTTTGAATTATGTCTCTCTTTTGTCAATTGACTGGAGAGGAAGAAAATCTTTAAACCTCGTTCGTGATGAAGCTATTGCCTTTCTAAAACAACAAAGAGAGTCGGAATATTATCAGAGCCTAAAAGCTAAAATTCAGGCCGGTGAGAAAGTGACGCCGAATCAATACTATTATTTTGTCCTCGTTACCGACAATATGCAGTTAGTCGATGTGACGCTACTTGAAGCGGCAGAACGATTCTTTACCTTTCAGAATTGTGAAGAGAACTTGGCTGTCGTCAAAGCGGCATTACATTATCAGCATGCAAAAACAGACGTTGATAAAAAGCGCTATCAACAGGATCTTGCTGATGCCATCCGCTTCGATTGTGTGAATCGCATTCGCCCGCTATTTTTAAATCTGGCTGGCATCGATATTACGGGCGCTGATTTAATGGATACGCCCAAGGAAGATCGCGGCAGAAGAACGAATCCGCATTTAAATCTTGTAGATTTGAGTGGGGCCAAGCTTGATCGTTGTAACATGTTCGCGCTTGATATTCAGTATAGCGATTTAACGGGTGCTAGCCTTCGCCATGTTTATGGTGATCGATGCGGAGACCGGTATGGGCCAAGAATATATGCCTGTGTCGCAAGGAATGCTTGTTTTGATCATATAGCGTTTGTGTTAGGTTCATGCCAGGCAACTGATTTTACCGGATCTAGTTTCAAAAATGCTAAATTCGAACAAATGTGTTTATCTGGCTCCATCTTTAATGATGCTGATTTTAAGAGTGCTACGGTTGACGATCTGAGAGATACGCGTGAGGTTTCTTTCAAGAATGCGAATTTTCGTCTGACGCAATTCAATAGGGCAAATTTCAATAATAATGATTTCACTGGCGCGCAATTTATTTGTTCTGAGATCCTCGATAATCCTAACGATTTGATCACGGAAATGAACCGCGTCGCTAAATTCTTGATTGATCCGTTAGATAAAACTAATTGGTCGTTTAAAGGTGAAGTTCAGGCGATACAGCATTTAATTGCCAAGGAGATTGTCCGTTGTGTCTTTCAACCGGATATTGAGCCTGAGTTGCGTCGGAATTTTTTGGATGTCGCTACACAGCATCGCCTCTTTCACTGTCATGATGATATGACAACATGGCTGGCCTGTGGTGCAAAAACAATTTACAACAGCGCAGTCGGAACATTATTCGCGGGATACGGGACTTATCACAGCAGCAATCCCGCTGTCAGGTATCTTGAGGACTTGCGAGACAACATCAATGCACACTCGATAACGAATCATTAGAGAATAGGATTGCAGGATGACTCGGATGAAATCGGAAAACTTTCATCCGAGCTTACTGCCGTTGGAATGATGATAATTAGCTTGTTGACATTCTTTTGCAATAGCTGTTATGTTGAAATTAGAACGATAAAAATTTAAAAACAAAACAGACAATAAGCCATGAACCGTACGAGACAACATACTGATTTTGCCTATATAACCGACTCAAACACGGCAAATCTGCTCGTCTCAAATTTATTTGTCGCCCTCATTCTGGTGATCATCACCACACTCGCTTTACCCTAGTCAGGTCCCGATCGTATCCGCGCCTTTCTAGGGAGAGGTGCCAAGCGGATACAAGTTCATCAAACGAATAACCACTAATCGGGAGATAATATTCATGTCTCAATCACGAAAAGAAACATCGACTTCTTCAGTTTTAAAGAGTCTTTTTTACGGTTCCATGGCGGGTGGTGCGGAAGTTTTAATTGACCATCCATTTTGGACAATGAAAACACGCGCTCAACAAAAATTACCCTTTACGACAAACATTCCTGTGCTCTATCGAGGTTTGGTGCCGAATATGGTGAGCATGATGCCGATCACGGCCTTGCAGTTTGGATTGAATGCAGCCTTTAAATCAGCTTTCACTGGCAATGCTAGCACTTTGCCAGTTGAATTAACCGGCGCATTCCTGTCTGGTGTGGGTGCGGCGCTGGTTGCTAGCCCGACGGAACGAGTGATGACATGCCAAACATCCGGCATTTCATTTTCTAAAACAGCACGCACCATGCTGCAGCAAGGCGGCGTTCGTTCACTGTACGCTGGCTTTTTAGCAACAGCTTTGCGAGATGGAGGATTTACGGCAGGAATGTTTGTCGGCGCGCCATATCTTAAGGCAGCTATGCAACCTTATTTCAACTCGGAAAAAGTTGCCATGATTGCTGGTGGCGTCTCTGCTGGTTTAGTCGTAGCACTTGCAACCCAGGCTGTTGATACCGTTAAAACGATTCAACAATCCGCTAAACCGACAGCATCCGTGAATATGAAATCGGCTGTTTCACAAATCCACTCTGAGAATGGTATGAAAGGATTCTTTAGAGGAACGCTGTGGCGATCAGGAAGGGTAGCCGCTGGTGTCACCATTATGAATGTAGTCGGTTCGGAGTTAGTAAAAAGATTTGGTTGATCATCTGTATTGACAATTTTTCGATGATACCAATGTAGCAATGGTAGGTTGGGCAGAGCGGCACGCGAAGCCCAACAACCAACGCTCAAAAAAAATCCACTAAACTGAATTTATAAGCTAGTCAATTATTGCATGTATTTTCTAATTTATTCATAAAACCCTTTGCATAAGCGTTAAGGCGTTCATTTTCGTATTTATGGCAGGCAAGCGTATTTCTCCGCCGACTTAGTTAAAAAAATTGTTCAATCATTGACTGCTTTCACAATAACTAGATAGGATGATAGGTAGTCATTCATATACTTTAAATAAAGATGCTCATAGAAGGATAGGCCATGGAAGATAATAATAACGCTTTATCAATTCTGGATAAGGCAGCGGCGTTTGCTTGCATTGATCCTGAAGCTGTTGAGCGTCTTAAATACCCTAAGACAATTGTTGAAGTTTCACTACCAGTACGTATGGATAATGGTCAGTTGAAAATATTCCAAGGTTACCGTGTTCATTACAATAATGTTAGAGGGCCGACTAAGGGTGGTATTCGATTTCATCCGGATGTCTCCCGCCATGAAGTGACCAATCTTGCGTTCTGGATGACGATTAAGTGTGCTGTCTTGGGTTTGCCATTTGGAGGCTCCAAAGGCGGCGTATCTGTTGATACCAAAATGCTATCGAAAATGGAATTAGAGCGTCTTAGTAGAAGCTATATACGACATATTGCGGACTTTATAGGTCCAGATGTAGATATTCCTGCTCCTGATATGTATACCAACCCAATGATCATGGGTTGGATGATGGATGAGTATTCCTCTATCAAGCGTCAATCATGCCCAGCGGTCATCACCGGAAAACCAATTCCACTTGGTGGTAGCCAAGGCCGTGATGACGCAACGGCGCGCGGTCTTTACTATCTGTTAAAAAAGATGGAAAAAGAACGAAAATGGGTACCTGACAAAATGCGCGTTGCAATTCAAGGTTTCGGAAATGCGGGTCAACATATTGCTGATTTACTTTATCGAGATGGCTATAAAATTGTAGCTGTCAGCGATTCAAAGGGTGGTGTTTATAAAGAAGATGGTCTCGTGATACCGGATGTGATTCAAACGAAAAATCAAATTAAAGACGATCAGGCTGCTTACGGTAAAGAGCAGCTGTGTGATTTGGTGGAAGCGGCTGCCTGTATTTCAAATGCGGATTTGCTTGAACTTGAAGTTGATATTCTCATCCCTGCTGCCATGGAAAAACAAATCACAAAAAATAATGCATATGATATTAAAGCAAAATTTATTTTCGAGGCAGCAAATGGCCCAATCGATAGTGAGGCGGATGAAATTTTAAATCATCAAGGTACCCTTGTGGTGCCTGATATTCTTGCTAATGGCGGTGGCGTCACAGTGAGTTACTTTGAGTGGGTTCAGAATCGCTCGGGATATTATTGGAGTCTTGGAGAAGTTCATGAAAAATTACAAGCAATCATGATAAGAGAGTATCTGAATATTATCGGCGAAATGAAAAAAAATAAAACAGATATGCGAACAGCTGCTTATACACATGCGCTCAACCGTTATGGCGAAGCAGTGAAAGCGCTTGGCACCCATGATTATTTCTCCACCAGGAAATGATAATGGTATCAGGGTGATCAGCCATTTATTGCGGAAATTCACACTCGAAGTAAGCTGGGTAGACTTCAAGTAATATCCAGTGTGGTACCGTCAAGGCTGATAACCCTATAAAGGTTGCACGGATAACAGCATCGCTAAACGATAAGTTGGAATCGTAATAACACCACCACGTACCACCAATAATACAAACAATCGTAGGCCACAGTGCACTCCAAATGGCTTGAAATGAATCATGGAATAAGCCGATTTTATGCATGGCGATCATGTGTTTTGTTGAGTGAAGAACACAGAAATAAATACTAAAATATATAATAGGCTGTAATACAGTACCGATTATGAGTAAGATTATAATTTCAGCGGAAAGGGATAGTGATTTTTTAAATTGAAGAATAGCAATGAGGCTAGATGCAACAAAAGATAAAATACCAATAATATGTAGCGCTTTACTAAAGTAAATCGCATGATTGCCCGATATCAATAATTTAAAGATATCCAGTATTTCCTTCTGGTAAGTGATGCCAGGTATCGAAATCGTAGATAGGCCGAGCAGTAGTGCTAAATTAGGCGACAGCTCATCTTTCCAATCGCGAGCAAAGTGAGTGAGTGACATGACTAAAAAAATTAAAAGTGCAATCGCTGGTACCCACAACCACACACAAAGCGTTAATAATACGATAGTCGAATAGCACGCTATAAATATGATACCTTCACTGAATGTTTGACGAATCCGCCAATGACGGACTAACAACCAGTCTAGACTTCCGTGAGAAATACCGAATGTAGCAACGAATCCCAGTAAAATTAATTCGAGTTTTTCTTGAGGAAATCCGGTGATTGATAATAGTATTGTTGCGATAGAGATACTGGCGAATACGAACCGTAAAATATTATATTTAGGAAATGGCATAAGTTTACCTGGTAAAACTATGCGAATAATGTAGGCCTAAGCTGTATAGTATAAATCTCAATTTTGGTAAGGCCATGATTACCTTGTAGTAGTCTTCAGCTTGTGCTTCATCCATGAGAAATCTTGCCAATGACTGACCGCTGACTCGTTCTGCCAATGCCTGAAATAATGCAACACCCATCGATGGCTTATCATGTAATACGCTTAAAAAAATTCGGTCCATGACTTTTACAAGTTTAGTCGAGGCGATGATTGGGATTGATTTCTTTCTCTGGCTGATGGTATGCGCGCAATTTTTCGCCCATTGCTGAATGCGTATAAATGCGTAACCGGTTGCTGGACGAATAGCCCCGGCTGAGATGCCGGCATAGTGATAATTCTCCAAAATTGAGCGATTTTCTGATCTTAATCCCATGGGCAAGCATGCATATTCACTTCGCAAAATCTTAAATTTATTAAACCCGATATGCTCTTCTAAATATTTTTTCAGGGGATCGGCTAATTCACTTGGATCGTATAGTGCTCTCGAAAATTGTGTCAGTTCGATTAAAGCTCTTTTTTTTGTAAATGGTAACGTATAAATAAACTCTGTCGCTTCAGGTTTTGGGGTAAGGTGTTCCATTAACCCAACTGTCAGGTCGTCAAAGCAATCACTTTGCGTTTCTATTTCATAACCGTAAAATATTTGCCAAATTCGCGCTTGATCATCACGTCGGTAAATGGTTGGTCTAGTGTCTATGATTTTTGAAGTATATATCATTTCGCCATTATCAAGCTTGATGCTAAAACCAGATTTTCCTTTTTTTATTTCAGTGGCTTTTTTACCGAGGTGTAATTTGATATTCGGTTTGTTGCTGATTGCAGAAAGGGCATGCTGGTAAAAACTATTTGCGGATATATGACAATAGGATATTCCTGATGATGTGTGAATTTCTGAAAAGCCTACCCCGGAAAATTTCCATCGCTCCCAGGTGTGTTCAATCATTGGCTCTAGCATCTGTCTTAAAATGCGATCTTTGGGAGTCCAAAAACACCAGCTACGATCATTTGAATAGTTTGTTCTTGGCTCAATAATCAGTGTGGTCTGATCCCATGATAAGATATTGCTTAGTTCACGTGCTAGCGAAAGACCCGTGCAACCACCACCAAGAATAACAAGATCAAAACGGTCAGGATTCACTTTTCATTCCTCCACTGAATTGCCATGAAGTAATAGAGTGGTGTAATAATGAATAATGTTTCGGCGCTATCTTTGGTTTTAGCAAATCTTTACTAAATCGCATGATTGACAGCAAGACTAACTGTACTTTACGTAATGGCTTTACAATTATTCTTTTATTTAGCACAGGAAAACCTTCTTTTTTCGCTTGTAAGCCTATTTCCTGATAAAGCCTAGCAGCGATCATAATGGATAGGCGGCTGCGCCAGGGTAAGTATATCATTCCGGCGTAAGCGCTTTCATAGTAAGTCTCTGACAAATGATGTAAGCGCTGGAATACTGGTTTTGCTAAATGATAAGTGGCGGGATCATATTCCAAAAAATTTAGAGCGGGAGGCGTCCAGCTTAAAGGGATATATTGGCGACCAGACATAGCATCTTCACCAACATCGCGGAGAATATTTGTCAACTGCATAGCGATACCCAAATCAACTGCGAACTTTTTTGCATTCTCGTCCACTGCTCCAAGTAATCGACACATCATTAATCCAACTGTCCCCGCAACTAGGTAGCTATAATTAATGAGCTGATGTTGATCTGTGAGTCGCGTTAAAGTTAAATCAGAAGTAAGACCGTCCAGCATATCTTCGAGTGGCTTGGTATCCTGAGATATTTCGAGCATTAAATCAAGAATATTACTGACCTCGGCAATTTCACTACGGCCACGTTGGATTTCTTTTTTCCATAGCTGAAGTACTGAGGTTGCATGTTGGAGGCTCGTAGAATGATCTGCTATATCGTCGGCCTTGCGACAAAATGAATAGAGGCGTGCTGCCTGTGAAGCTTTTTTAGATCCTAAAAAAATACTCGCCCAATAAAAACTTCTTCCATGTTTCCTTAAAACAGCCTTGGGTGATGGGGCATTTACATTATTGTTCATTATAATGTCTCGGGTTGTTTGCAGGGTACGGCTGCGTTGATAAGGTTATCGATCACCTTAGCTGAAGATAATACGCCAGGTAGTCCTGCACCTGGGTGAGTGCCGGCCCCAACATGGTAAAGGCCGCTAATACCTTCTGCGCGATTATGATAGCGGAACCAGGCAGACTGCTTGAAGATAGGGGCAATTGAAAATCCGGCTCCGTGTAAGGACAGGTAATCGTTTTCAAAATCCTCAGGTGTTTTATAGAAATCAGCAACAATATATTTTTCCAAGTCTGGTAATATCGTTTTGCTAAGAGCGGCAACGATTCTGGCTTGTAGCGGTTTCGCTTCACGAGCCCAATCAACGTCGCCTTGTAGATTAGGAACGGGAACCAGAACGTAAAATGAATCACACCCTTTGGGGGCGAAGGATGGGTCTGTCGCGGTAGGTCGATGTAAATACATGGAAAAATCTTCACTTAATATTTTTTTATCAAAAATATCAGTTAATAATGATTGATACCGCTCACCCATCCAAATTGTATGATGTGCGATTTCTGGGTAGACACGCGTCGTGCCAAAATAGAGAACAAATAATCCCATCGAAAATTGAGATTTTTTAGTTTTTAAACGAGTGATGTATTTTTGATGCTTCGTGTCAATCATGTTTGAATAGCAATAAGCAGGATCAGCATTTGAAATCACTAGCGAGCTTGCAATTTTTTTACCATTTTTTATCTGAACGCCTTCAACTTTCTGATTGGCGATGAGGATTTTTTCAACGGTTGAATTCAGGGTAATCTTTACACCAGCTTCATCGAGTAAGCGGGTCAGTGCGGCAACTAAGGCACCTGTTCCTCCCATTGCAAAAGTTACACCCCACTGGCGCTCTAAGTAGTGGATAAGGTTATAGATGCAAGTTGTCGAAAAGGGATTGCCTCCGACCAGCAACGGTTGTATAGAAAAAACCTGACGAAGATAGGGGTCTTTTAGATTTCCAGAGACTAGTTGCCAGACAGTGCGGTAGCTTTTAAGGCGAATTAAGTGAGGTATGCTTTTTAGCATGCTCACCCATTTATGGAAAGGTTGATCGGCTAATTTTTCAAAACCGATCGAATAAATAGATTTGGATAGTGATAATAGGTTTAAATATCCCTGTTGGTCTGCCGGGTTGAATCGTTCGATTTCAGCGAGTGTGTCAGCCAGTGTTCCACCATAATTAAATTGTTTGCCGTCTGCAAAGACAAATCGATACCATGGCTCGATAGGCCTTAATTCGATATAGTCCGACATTTTTTTTCCGAATAGTGCGAATAGTTCCTCGAAGAGAAATGGTGCAGTAATAACAGTGGGACCTGCATCATGTCTAAAGCCATCTTTCACATAGACTTGAGCTCTTCCACCGAGTGCTCCTAATTTTTCTATTAATTCTACTTCATAACCTTTAGCGGCAAGGCGCAATGCTGCGGCGATCCCGCCAAAGCCGCCACCAATCACAATCGCCGACTGTTTAGATGCCAAAGATTTCTTTTTGGGTAGATAGCTTTCATGTAATTTATTTGCATAACTAGACAAAAGATGATGCCAGTTGGAATCGACATTTTGACTAATAGATTCCATGCGTTCAAAAAGATGATGGATATAGGTGTGGGCGGCCGCTCTCGCTAGCTCCATGTTTTGATATTTAGCGTACATCATCGCTAAAAGATTCGGCGATTTGATCGCTGAACTTTTCACCCAGTCGTCGTGATAATCTTCAAGGTCATCGATAGACTGATAAACAAGTGTATAATATTTAAAAAATTCATATTGCAAATCGTAGTTTTGATTAGTTCCTTTATAAGTTATAGCAAGGTGGAGAGGTAATTCCAGCAGGGAGCCGGATTTTTTTAGTACCATTCTCTCGTATTCTTGGATGGACGGTGCTTGCGCTCTGCCTAGAATGTCTTCACATTGACCACTTATTACCGTTGATATATAGCTGTGCGTGGCCAATAGCATGTCTTTCAGTCGGGTGACATTTTCGCAGTCAGTCAGTGCCACATAAGCGGCGGAAAGTAGGAAATCCCCCACGCATAGCGCATAATCTTTGCCGAATTTATTCCATACGGTTGGGTGGCCACGTCTGGTAGGGTGCTCATCCTGAATATCATCATGGACAAGTGAGGCTTGGTGTAACAATTCACAAGCGCTAGCCAAAGCAATGCTATCGTTGTCGCTAATGTTTAATATGGCGCTAATTTGTAGCGCGAGTAGTGATCGTGTTCGACGGCCACCCATACGAAGTTGATGTTGCATAGACTGAAGTAGTAATGAGTCGGTTGATAGCTGGCTGCTGCAGATTTCATTTATTTTTTTTTCTACAGATTCCATTAACAGTAACGATGATTCACAAGGTAATGAGGCAGGTGAATTCGCTTCTCGCGTCATAATGAGTGCTCACATTTTTTTAAAAAAAACAGCTGCAAGATATCGATTTATCTTACAGCTGCTTTGAGTGTTTCATCTGTACTAACTAGAACTAGCGTGCTTCTGGTGTGGATTTAGCACTTGCGATTGCATAAATCACTAAACCAAAGACTGCTTTAGCAATGATGTCTGCGAAAGAGTAACCTACTTGAACGGCTGTCGCTGCATCGTTACCACTAAGTCCAAGCATAGGGAGGGTGAAAACAATCGGATAAAAAGACCATGCTAAGACGGTTAGATAGCAGGCCATGTTGACAAGACCACGGGCGTTAGCTGGCTGGCTGTTAATCGATTCACGTAAGCCAAAAAACAAGTGATAGATAATATATAAGAATGGGATCATTGACAGCGACCACCACATCCAACGCGTACCCGAATCAGCAGAAATCTCACCGGGGTAGCCCAAGATAACCATAATGGCGGCTGCCATGCCCAGTCTGAATGAGAGTGACACGGTCTGATTTTTTGCAAGGTTCATCACAAGAATCAGCTCAACTAACAATAATGGTACCGTCAACAACCAGTCGACATAACGGTAAGCATCATTAAAAGAATAGCCGGTGGCTGAGACGATGCCATCTTTGAGCACAATAGCTTCTCTGAAGGAAAGCATGATTTGTGCATAGTGATAGGCCGCTATAAATGTTACAAGGCCAGAGATGGTGATCGCTGTTTTAAATTGATTTGAAACTTGGCTGCGACTAAACCATAAGAATAATGAAGTCGATGCCATCACTGCAAAGGTGAATGAAAAGATATTGAAGATAAGTTGGTATTGGTTGACTGTAATGTCTGCTAGCATGCTGTACATTCCTTGTTCAGTTTTTCATGGAAAATCATTTATAAAATTACAATAAAAAGCATATAAAATCAATTGTTTCCGCGTTATAAAATTATTCGTCTGTGATCAGTGTAATTGATGAATGTAGTGGATTTAGAGTTAGTAAAAAGATTTGGTTGATCATCTGTATTGGCAATTTTCTCGATGTTACCAATGTAGAAATGGTGGGCTGGGCAGAGCGGAACGCGAAGCCCAACAACCACCTCGTAATTAATTTTTCTATTCTTATGGCGTTGGGAATATTACCATCACTAACTTTCATCACTGAACCGATAAGCCATTCATTTTTTTGTTAATACTTATTCAGATGTCCTTGTATAGCGGATCGCGCATGTTGGTGGAAGCTCTCGCCGTTGCGTAGCCTTGACACGAGTACCTCATGTGGCTACCATTTGCGCAAAATAATAAGTACAAAATGAGGCGCAAATGTTTTCCCGTATCTTCCAATTCTTCACAAATAGCACGTCACTTTTCTCTCTCGTCTCCGTGAAAGACGAGGTCATTACTGTTCACTACCGCAGTGAGAAGGATGAGCCAAGCGTAAGGAATATTTTAAAAACCTTAAAACAGAATAATGAAGTTTGCCGTGGTTCGCGCTATCAGGGTTTATAGAGTCTTTCTGGACGGCATAACATCACGATGCCGCATGCAGATAGGTTGGCAGAACAACATTTACCACATCTTCACTTACGTGCCTGTGCACTGATAAAAGAGCCTGATCTTCATGCGTTTGTGAATAGTTTGCCGGCCGCAGCGCTGAGTCCCGAAGAGTCAGCTACGATGCTCGAAAGATTCGGTGAATACTATCGCAACCACGAACCAGAATTAATGCGACAGATGGAAGTCCATCAAAGACAAATTAGAAGATTGCATAATCGCGAGAGGCTGACAGAGACACTCAACATGGGTGTCCAAAGTTATGTGATATCATTCACGCTGAGGTCGTTACGTGATGTGTTGATTACTCTTAAGGTACCAGTGAAGGATGTTGATTTTGCATTAAATGCACTCCTTTATCTTCTGATGACCTTGAATTGCGAGGGCAACTACACAAACCTTGCGATGTATTTTCTACTAGAAAAAATGGTTGATCGCACCTTTGATAGTAAGCTCGCGAATATCATCAAATTTTCTTTCGCCATTGGTCTTGAATGTCACAATCTTGTTTCTGCTAAAAGTAGTGTTCAGGGATTAATAAATTTGGCAACAAATACATTTTTCGCCTACGCTGGCGCCAAAATTTCACGTTTCCTCACCACTATCTATAATCCTGCGATTGAAGAGATGGATCGTGTCGAGCCGCCGCAGAACACCCGCGTGCTATTACTGGTTCATAATTAGAATTGTGCGGTTATACAAGGATGTATCTTGCTTATAGGGCTATTTTGCTGCAATAAATCAACATATTAATAACGACCGTCTTTTTTCATTTTCAATACTATAGCAAGTCCTATGAGTACTGACGGTAGTGCGAAAAGCCCTTGCTGATCTGGGGTAATATTTTTATCGCCAGCGAGCATAACATTGTGCACGGTCACGTTGAAAAGTGTTTGTGAGTAAACAATAGACTCTATACAGTTCCATGCGAAGTGCATGCCAATACAAAAATATAAATTTCTCGTAAAAATAAATCCATACCCAGCGATCAAACCGAAGATAAACGCCAAGCTGCCGTAAATAAATGAATACTGTACGTGCCAATAACCAAATATGAGTGAAGTCAGAATTACCGCAACGTTGGGATTGATTATTTCAGCTAAATTTTTGAGAACATAGCCTCTCATGATCAATTCTTCTGTTGCAGCTGTTAGGAGCTGGATGCACAGATAAAGAATGATCACTGAGGGTAATGATGTTTTCCAGCTTATAAGCGGGGTGAGAGAAACGGATTCGGTTATTAGCGTAAAGACAATAGTCGTGAAGACCATTAAGGCGCCCAGAAGGCAGCCTAAAATAAAAAACTTTATCATGCTGGATTTAGGAAATAGAACGGAATCGCGTAGGGATGATTTATCGATGAATTTCACGAACAGAAGATAAATAATGGATACGCCTATAAACGAGAATATCCTGCCAATGATTCTTCCGTAATCAAGCTGTGTAAATGACTGAATAGAGGGTCTTAAGTCAGGGTAGTTGGCTGATAACCAATGAATAGTCGGCCAAATAATATTATGAACTAGTGCCATTTCACCGATATATACGGCCAAGATATAGAAAGCGATAATTTTGGCGGCGGTCAAAAATTTATTTTTTACCACGTGATGCATGTTAATGACGTATTCCTTGGAAATTAGTACATCTATTTTAACAGCAAGAAAAAAAGCAGGTCAGGTGCTTCTCTGGATTAAGTGTCCTTGTGTGACGCCTCAGCTCTACACATCCCATCATCTGTCCAGCTTTCACTGCCGACACAGTGATGACAATAGAATAACCCTTCAGGGTCGTATTGCTTTTTAATCCTGAGTAATTTGGCGTAGTTGTCACCCCATAATGCTTGTTGCCAGTCTTTTAAGAAATAATCAGTTTCATTAACATACGAACCTGCGGTCGGAGCGAGTTGCTTAAATAACGAAATCGCTTTGGAAATATTATCGACTGAATTCTTCGCTTTATTATAATCAGGTTCTTTTCCTTTTATATCGGGATAGACCTGATTATTACCAGCCGCCATAATGACTAATGCCGCTGCCTCTAAGACTGCAGGGTTCGTTGCGGTTTTGCCCACTTCTTTTTTAACGCTATCCGGTGCACCCGATAGGCCTTTATTGATATGTAGTGTCGTTGAGGTCAGGCGCGATGATTTAAAGATAACATCAGCAAGCTTTGCTTTCTGATTGTCTTCGAAGAAATGAATCGGCAGCCACCAGGATTGATACGTATACCAATAATTTGAAACTTCTCGTGAATTAGGCGTCCACCAGAATTGATTATTATTGCCAGCATCTTTGTTGACGATGATGAGCGATGGCATGGTTTTCAATAAAAATGCTTCATCCCACATTTTGTTTGCGGGAAGGGTTGTGATCGATTCATCTAATATATAAGCGCCTTTGTTTTTATTTAGCCAGTTTCGTAGTGGTGAAAAAGTATATTTGGCTTGTGTGTCACTTAAATCTTTAAAGGTAAGAAATAAAGAAAGGCTGTTATCCGAGTTAAAGCTAATTTGCTCACCCCAATGATCGTTATTGAGGTTGCCGCGATAAAATGAAATAAATTCAGCAATTAACTCTTTGAATGCCTGGTCATTGGCGGCTTTAATAGTCGCTTTATAAACGCCAAATGTTTTGGGCATAGGGTGAGTTTTCAATGTTAGTTGTGTGACGATGCCAAAGGTACTGCCTCCACCTCCCTTGATCGCCCAGAATAAATCCTGGTTTTGACAACGATTAGCGATTAACGTTTTTCCATCGGCCGTGACAATTTCGGCCTGGACGATGCCCGCGGCACCAGTGCCGAAATTTTTCGAAAACGAGCCAAAACCGCCCCCCTGGGTAAAACCTCCAGCGGCACCCACGGTGGCGCAACCGCCGCCTTGCACATAGCGATTATTTTGATTCGTTGCGACATGATAGGCTTCTAGCCAACGTGTACCCGCGCCTACTGTCAGTGCTTGCACCGATTGCTTATCCTCGCAACCTGTGGGAATAAAGGCTTTATCAAAGGTGATATCACGCATCTTGTGTGTCCAAATCAACAAAGAGTCCGCAGCGTTAGAGCGACCTAGATAATCATGCCCCGTACCTTTAATGACTACCCGTAAGTGGTGCTCGCGTGCGAAGTTGACGGCTGCTGCCACATCTTGTGAATTTTCGGCTTCTACTGCATAGGTGCTCGTATGATTCATCCATGCGTTCAACATGCCTTGGCTTTGTGTATCGCCGGGGTTATTCTCAATGAGATAAGGATTATGAATATTCTTTAATGCCTGTGCACAGGCTTTGGTTTGGCTGTCTTTGATGCATGTCTCTATCTCCGCCATGGGTTTACCCAGTTGCCCGGAGAGTTGCTTTTTGAGTTCACCCCAAACTTTATTGTCTGGCCAGCAAGCTTGCTTAGGCGTGCAACGGCACGTGCTTTCAGTTGCGAGCGTAGTTTGGGAGATAAGTAAAAAGCAGAGTAGGGCGATAGTTTTCGATAATGACAGCCTTGTCATAGTCATTCCTTAATCTGTATGAAGACTAAATTAATTATTCATCGTGTCATTATATCTTATTGAGTTAATGGTATCTAGGCTCGCTGGCCTGATATCCTGTCGCCTGTTTTTTTCGCATGCGCGTAAAGTCGTGATTAAACCCTGGGGGTAGGCATGCGTGATGTATTGATTGTGGAGGAATTTTCTTTAGCGGGTTCTTCGGAGGATACTGGTGCAGTTTTTGTCTGTAATGCTGCGCTAGCCTCAAGTTTTTCATTGGTATTAGTTGTATCTTTCAATACTGCTTTGGGGTTCATTGAAAGTGATTTCGCAATATCTAGAGAAGAGCTAAGCGGTGTTTCATCAACCTGTGACTCCAGTTCATATTCAACAATAATTTCACTGGAAATTTGATGTAATTGCTCAATCACAGACTCAAGGGTGGGGGCTTTTTCCGGGTCAGCATGAGCCATGCTTTCAAGTAGTCTCATTAAATCGAGATGTGGTTGTTGTGGTGACACTTGCTCGCAATAATTATAAAAAAGTTCCGCTATCGGTGTGTCTGGGCTCTGACTTAATATTCCTGCATATTTCTGATTAATGATGTGAGTCAAATTGTAATAGTTGCCGCCGTCAGCAATGATACTGCTAAATGTATCATGCCAGGTTTTGTCATTGCTATTATTAGAATCACTGGATCTGGCCATGGACGAGTAAGTAATGTCTATTGAGCCAAGATCCGGATTGATAAGCTCAACTGCAATCATCGCTAATGCAAACATATCTCGTGCACTCGTTAATTTTGTTTCTATTTTGGGGTCAAACGGTGGCATATAACAAGGTGTTCCGCGATGCTTATCTGTTACTCCAACATCTTCACTGAAATCAAAATCAAGAAACTTAATTTCTGCTTTTTCTTCGAGAATATTCTCAGGCAGTAACGCAAGAATATTGGGCGGTTTAATATCACAATGTACTTTTCCTTGTTTAGCAACTTGTTCTTGATAACTTTCAAAAATCGGAATAATTAGGCAATCCAGTAATATTTTAGTATCGGCATAACCAGAATATTCCCTTGCCGCTACATTAAGCGGAGCACCTTGGAGTTCATTCATGACAGTATAACTTTTTGTATAATTGTCCTGCTTATTCACTTCAACGGGTGGCTCAGGTGCAAGATGAGGGAAGTCACGCATTTTATTGTAATCATCAACGGCTGATGCATGTGTGTAATTCGGATGTCTTGCTTTCGATCGGTTCTTCACGCGAACCACTTTACCTTTCTCTCTTTTTTGTGACAAATCTCCATCAGTGTTCAAATTAATCGAAGCGACAATAGTCCTGACATTGCTATAGGATCCTTTACGTTGCTCGATATCTTCTTTTGGCATCTTGCGCGCTTCCATGTCTCTTGTCGTTTCGATGACGTAATATTGTTTTTCATTTTCTTTTGATCGGATTAATGGATTTGAAAATTGAATTTCTGTGTCAGGGTCACCTTTAACGATGTATGGTTTATTTTTATCAACATATTTAATGTCGGGATTTTGTTGAAAAAATTTCTTCATCAGAGCTTTTTGTTCTTCTGATATTTTTTTAGTGGGGTTGATGGAGATCATTCTAACCCTCCTTGCTATATACTTAAGTATAGAGCATGGAGGGTTTTTTAGGTTTCAATGGGTTAGGTGGGTGGTGGTTTTAGGGGTGGATTAGAATATTCTAAATAATTCAGACAATTAGAATAGCGGCCTCGCCATCTCCGATAAGGATGGGGTATTTAAATAGATAGCGCCTATTTTAATTTTAGCGTTGAGGTGGGCTCAGGTGTACCCTTCAGGATATTTAGTATGTCGTCATGGATGTTTACTTTTTTCTGACTGGGCTTAGCTGCAAGCTTGCGTATAGCTTCTAGCTTGTCTTGATCCCCCATTTTTGTATTGGCAATGATCTTCTTATATTCCTGACCCGGATCTTTATTAAATAAGTTTATTCCTGGACGTTGGTGTTGATTGAGATAGTCTTCGACCTTCTTGAGCAATCCCTTCTGCAACGATTCAACCATATCTTTGGTGGCGTCTTGATAAACATGCTCGTAGCTTTTATTCCCTTTTCCTGGTGCAAAAGTCTGTAATTGCGCGTCTACTGACGCTGATAGCTTATCAATTTTACCAAGCAATTCTTCCTTGATGGTATCGCTTACTGCCGTCATCACGCGCTTGGTTTGCAGGGCTTGCATATCAGGATGATTTTCGACGTCCTTCACTCCTTGTCTGGTTAGCTCTTCACGCTTTTCTGTAATTTGTCTATAAATAACGTTGATTATTTTGGCATAACCAGATTGATCGTTGGCACATATTTTTCGTACTTGTTGGAGCTCAAGTGATAGCGCTCTAAGATGAGCGTGAAATGCTTCGATATTCTGGATCGTTATGATGGGATCTGTTACGTCAGTTGCTTTCTCCATCAATTCCAGACTAATTTTTATTTCTCTGGCAATTTGCATGACTGAGTCAACAAGTGGTTTGACATAATCTTGATAGGCCCTCTCATATTTACGCTTATCACTCTTTGTGAGATCGTTGTACCTACCCATTTCTGTCATGTAGCTATCCCATTGTTTTTCGCTTTTATCATAGATTGCTTTTTGTCTCTGATAGGTTTCCATTTCATGTTTATAGCGAAGTTCGTCCTCATTGCCGAATTCGAAATCCACCAGGCTAAACTGATTTTCTATCTTTTTTTCTTTTTCAGTTTTCTCACGGCGCTTGGGTGGCATAGGCTCTGTCGGTTCGCTTACCTTGCGCGGTGCTTTAGGTTTTTCGCGCGATGGCAGTGTGACTTCTGGGAGTGATTGAATTACATCCTCAAGGATGCCGTTGGCAACCTTTAATCGTTCTTTGAATTGTGTGTTGACCCTTTTTACCGACTCTTGAATTGAAGCTTCCGTGCCGCCTCTATTCTGAGCCATAAAGCCCTCGCGTTATTTTTTATTTTGATGTTTTAAGTATAGACGAGGAATGAAGAATATTTTTTCATTTTAAACAACAGGTTATAACGTTGATGGCAAAAATAGGCTCAGGCGCGGACTTAATGCATAATATTTGACTATATTGGTAATTAATAATACATTAAGACGGCACTTATCCATCTAGGTTTCGAAGGATCCCACTGGTAAATTCAAACCCTTCATATGCTATAGTCTGCACCCTAAAATGAAATTGTTTGAGTGGTCAACAGGGTTAAAAATATAACAACAAGATAGACATAAATAATAAAAATTATAACCATCCAACCTAATTAAAACGAGGCGATTATGCGTACGACAGGTAATCAGGGCGTAAAAGTAGAAGGCTCCTTTGATGGAGTGGGTCATCATATCCACGGTATGTTTAGTCCTCCGCCTGTCAAACCTGAAATATCGGTACCGGGTTATAATGTACCGGGCTATATGCGCTTAATCGCTTCAGTTCCTGAATATGAAAGAAAGATGCTTCTCAATGAGTTGGATAGTGGAGTTGTGTCTAACCACGCAAAAATACTTCTCGAGAAATATGAAAGTGGTCATCTGTCTATAGGTAATTTGGATGAATCCAGGAATAATTTTTTAGCCGCCCTTAAGTGTTTGCAACAAGGTAAATTAACGGTTGAACAGGTCGCATCATTGCATATCTGGGATTCAGCCATGCGACTCTATTATACGGATGCTGCCGGTGTAAGGCTTGTTTATGAGTATGTGAAAGAAGGAGGAGTCCATAGAAGTACTCTTATGAGTCCTGCCGCTTCTGAAGGCAGACCGACGGAATGTCAAGTTTTTCGATACAAGACTTCTAATCATGACATTCACGACACGCTAAACCCTCATATTGATGGTGTCAATATTCCGTTGGTACAGCAATTTTTTAATTTCACTCAAGATGAATATCAGAATTTTTGTCATGCGATGAAAAAGGCACCGGAAACTGAAAAACAATTTATGTTGCTGATCAGGCCACAGGAAGGTTGTGTCTCGAGCTTGTTACCCAAACTCAGTCAAGTTGTGAGCTGTATGCAAGACATGAAGATATGGGTGCCAAAGAATGATGGGTTTGTAGAACATGTGAAAGTTGCGCTAATTCCTTCATTTACCATGTTACAAGCTGTGCTTGATGTCAAAGCTAAAACACTTGGTAATGCGCCTGTTCAGTTAATACCAACGTATTATATGCTTGATCAAAATGATTATGCACGGCTCAAGCTCACAAGACAGCTTGCGGTAGGGTTGTATTTGCCCAAGGCATATCAAGCGCACAGTAGCGATGACCGCCGTTATCTGCAAACTGTAGATGGTTATGCACAAGAGCTTCCTTATGCTTCTATCATGCACGATTTTTATCATGCGCTCCGTGAGCTGACGATGGAAAGAAGCGTTGCAGATGCACGTTGGCGCTTGGCTGCAATTCTGCGTGATGGTCCTGTTGAGACAAAAATTATTGATGGAGAGCTAATCAATTCATATAGCCGCAGTATGGATACCATCAGGGTCCATAAATCTCGAAGTATAGAGGCCGAACTTTTTGGTGATTTACTCGCTTCTCTGAAATTGACATCTGAGCAGAAGCTTGCATGCATTCGAGATATGGTTGTTCATCGTGACGAATGGCGTGAAAATTTTAAGCTCAGTCACCGAGATCTTAGCGTTGAAGATAGGAAAATATATAACGCACTCGCAGCTCAGTATTACGATGAATATAATTTAACGGACGAATCACTGCTTCATCATATCAACGATTTAAATGTTGTTAAACACCATGTCGAAAAACTGAAGGTCGATGTCAATGAAGTACACTATTGGTATAGAACGCGTGCCATCGATTTTGCAATACAGAGTGGTAACATGGAAGCCATTCTATACTTGATGTCTCAAGGAGCGCGATTATTCGATGAAGATTGCAATAATGCTGCGAATGCCCTTTACTGGCTTGCCGATTACATGACTAAATCTAGCTATCGAGAAAATGTTCTGGATAAATTGATAGAGTTGTTTTTAGAAAATGTTTCTCGGTATCCTACGTGTGGTTTAACCACTTCTCATGTTAATGCGTTACGAGGTGTGTTACCAAATGAAAGTGACGTCCATCAACCCGATTCATACGGTCTTCTACCCATTCACTATGCCATTATGTGTGGCAAAATTACCACTGAGTGGTTTGTTAAGGCGAAATATGATCTTCTCGCCCCTATCGGAAATGGCATTTATCAAGGCATGAGTATTTTGTCTCTGCTGCTATACTGCCGTCGTGATCAAGTTATGCTTGAACTTATCAGTAAGCTCATGACCACCCAGCCTGAGAGCTTTGATGCTTTCAATCTTCTTAAAACAAATGTGTTTATCGAGGGTATTTCTCGGCATTGTATGACTCAGGTCGAAGCTCGGTCATATCAACCAGTGAATTTTAATGATCAAACTATACTTGATATTTTAGTTCAACGAAAATTCTTCGAACTTCTGAAAAAGTTGTGTTGCCATTGCACGCTACGTGAAAGGATGGAATTAAAGTTACATGAGCGTATTGACGATGATGATATGTTGAGCGAAATCATGACCTACGTGACACCCATCAAGCAGGAATTTACTTATATGCCGAGAGGCATTTAAAAATAGGGTCAAGTACCTCCTCGATGTCTAACATCTGTCAATATTCGCAATCAATAATCCACTTGTGTGTGATAAAGACTGGCCAAAAGGGCACAATTGAACGCGTAGCAGACTGATTTCACGATAATAATTAGAAGCGATACCCGTCACACAAATTCGTATCACAGTGACTATACTTAATGATAAGTATGTAATCATAAGGTTGATGAAGATGTCCCTGCCGCGTACGAAACAAGGGTTGATTGATGCATTCAATGCCAGTATGAAAATAGTGGTTACTGAGCGCGATTCCAAAAGTATAGAATTTAATTCTATAAGACTACGCATTGAAAATCTAAAACAAGCCAATTCATTCAATGAAGCGCTCATTAAAATGACGACAGGCGCTGAGCAGGAAAAATTTATTGGTAAGCGGTCAGCATTGAATCATTATTTAGATGCAGCTCAACAAATGATGAGTGAACATTATCCTTTAGGTCAAGCTAAAGCACCTGAGACGCAGCCCTCTCCCGCAGAGTTGGCTGCAAATCGCAAAACTGCCGAGGCTCTATATCAAGTTGATGATGCGGCACGTAAAGAATATGTAAAAGAACGTGCAGCCGCGCAAAGTGAAAAAGATAGGCAACGATTCTTTCCGGGTGATAGCCCTGCTGTGCAGGTAGCAAATCATCCACCGCAAAGACAGCCATCGGTTAGCCCACCCATTAATAACAATCAGTATGCAAGAAATAAGGAATTTGGTCAGAGAATGGAGTCTACTTTTAACAAAATAGGTATAATAATCGAATCTATAAAATCGATGCCGCCGAGCCAACAGGCTATCGTACAAAACACTTTAAATAATTTGATGGGTAAAATCACTGTTTCAAAATTAAATACTTTGACAGATAAAGATAGAAGCTCTATTAGTAAAGATCAGTTAGAAAATGCGTGTAAATTCGATAAAGATGCGACTGGTCTGCATAAACTTGTGGTCGCACTATCTGATCAGGCGATATTAAAAAAGAATGATAAGCCTGAAATGAATATTGAAGCGCCGAAAATGAAAAAGTAAGGATTGCAAATTATTGTCAGGTGTAGCTAGATAATAATTGTATTTTAAAAATCACATTATTTTTTATCAAGCATAATCCATTGCTACTTGTAAGATGTCAGACATGCACTGTCTTGCATTAATCATGGATTAATTATAATTTTACAAAATCAACTGTTCATATCATATGTAGGTAATTATCAATACGATTTTTTAATTGCACACCTTGATGATAATCATTAGACTCTGCGCAATCACTTTTTACAAGAGACGCCATCATGCAATCTGTCAGACCCGCATCATCCTTGCGCAAAGTAGCAGAGCTTCAAGAAGAGCAAAGACAAGTATTGATAGCTCGTTATCAAACTTTAACCGCTGAAGATAAAGTACGCTTGTACACTGAGCAGTGGAATAAGTGCAAGGTAAATAAGGCAGCTATGCATTCATTCCTTGAGCGTCGTCAAGGAATCCCTGAAGCAACTTATATATCGTTTGGCGAAGACCTGGTCAAATTGGTTCATTATCGTAATGTCTTTTCGAATGTGTTATCTAATCCCATTTTTTCTAGCAAAGAGCCCATTAACAGAGAAAAGCAAATTATGGGATTTCTGGATAAATTATCCATCAGCAAGACTGACAGAAGTGAAGACTATGCATCTCCATCTTTTCTGAATGACGTGATTAATCTTGTTGAGTTGAACATGCATCATTATCAAATTGATATTGAAACGGCGCTGAAATGGACTAATTTGAAGCAGCATTCCAAAATAAGATTTCGCAAAACAAAACAGGGATTTGAAAAACTCGAACTTGAATTGTTAGCAGACGAAAAAGCTTTGGAGCCTGAGATTGCAACGCTTCCAGAAGATCAGCAGGCTAAAATGCGACAACTGGCAGCGGGTAAGCGAACCAGCGCAATGCTAAAACAGTTTTTAAGGCAAAGAGATGTCAAATCTAGTGATAATGATGCAACCTTGGGAAATATCTCAAGAACCCCCGTGGAACTTTTTACCGCCATCCAAAATCTCACTGTCGATTTTCTCAGGTTAAATTTTGAAGAAAGCGTGCGTAATAATGAAGCGCGATTGATGCGCGACGCGATAAGAATGTACCCTCAGGGTCGGTATGACTGCAGACCAGCGGCAAAAAAAATGACGATTGAAAGCTTTGTTCCTGAATTCAGGGTAGCGGTTTTAACATTGATGTATTTTTATATAAATTATGGCAAAGTTGCCTATGAAGGCATGATAGATATAGATGTCACCACTGATCCTGCTAAAGTGCTTGACCTCATATTAGACTCGTACACAGCAAAACATACTATACATGATGCTGTGAAAGCATTTTTTGACAAGCAAGTACTGATACAGCTTTACCAAGTACTTCAAAAAACCTTCACGCGCTATCACTTATCTTCAATCAACGCTCTTGTTTTTATGGAAATTAAAGCAAAACTAAAAAGTGATTTATTCTATGGTGAGAATGGTAAAAACACGGTGAAATTTTTCTCGGTAGATAGCGATGAACTGAGCCGACATATCGCCGAGATATACAAATCACTCGGTCTCAATGACAACGATCAAGCTGCGATTCAGTCTGCTTTCAAAGACAAGATGATTGCAAGTAGGCTGAGAAATTTAAATAGGGAAAGGAAAGAAAAGGGCATGGATAGCAAAGTATTTGTTGAAGCCTATGACGCTATTATGACTCTGAGGAAATAATTTGATCTATAGCCCGGACGTGATATTTTTTTAGCGGACGGGCTAAATGCGGCAAGTGGCCGCAATCGAGCCGTCTACTAAAAAAACATATCTTGAGCGGCACACGTCAAAATCCAAAATCCCAATTGAAGTCAAAATCCTTGTCCAAATCAATCTGATCACCAAACAATAATTCTTCTGGTGTTGGCTCTGGTTTGAATAGGGCAAACAACGGCATTAGCCGTGGTGGTTGCATCGTACGAGCGCTTGGGGGTTGCGGTGCAAACGGGATGGGGTATTGAGCTGACTCAGAAACGACACCATTTTCTAGAAAGGCGTCAGCGTAAGTGATCAATGCGTCGAGATAATGGTGATAATGTTCATAATCGAGTTCGTTATTGAAGCCCGGTAGATTGGCAAGCGTGCTCAGATTTTTCTTTACTGCATCCAATGAATAGAGATGATGATACTCGCCGCTATTCGGGTCAACCAAATGGATGAGACGTTCATTTTCAATGTTATAGACCTTCGCAACAATCGCTGCGTCCCGATTGTCTGTGTCAGTTGAATCAAGCGTAATAGTGCAGAATTTATATGAATTCTTCCCATGCGCAATCGTGTTATGACTGGTTTCGATATGCTGTAATGCGGCCGGGTCAATATAGCGCATATGTTCACTGATTTTTTCCATTGCAAGTCTTGCAATCTCTGTGATGGATATCTGCTCGGTAGGTTGGCAGTACTTTGCAAATTCCACTACAATTGAATGACTGTAACAATGATTCATCAAATAGATAAATGCATCCACCATCACTGTCACTAACTGGTCACGATTTAGCAGGGATAGACCTAAATTTTGTAGTAAGTTAAAAAGTGTTTTTACTTTTACGTTTGGTTGGCGGTTATCTGTTTTAAAGAAAAACTTCCAATCCAATAGTCTCTCACTTGCGCTCTTTAGTAATTTTTCCAGATACGCCGAAGTCAACTGGTAGGGAAAATCATTTTCTGTCAATAAATAGCGAAACCCTGAGAGGTGAGTCTCAAGCTGATCAAATTCATGCGACGATAATTTTGGTAATATCATCAGCAAACCTTGGGCAAACCGGTTACATTCTTCAATGTTTAACACGCAACTCCCTGTCTGCATGAGAAATGGCAAGTATTGTTTAACTTCGTAGGCGAGATCATGCGGCCGGTTAAAGGTTGCATTGCTGGTAAAGTCGAGACATGTAAAAATGCGCTCGGAATACGGCACGTTACGCCATACAGGCTCGAACTCTCCTTTCAATAACACGGTTTGTTTCTTTAGTTGATCAGCTTTATAAAGGCGTTCAAATGCCCTTAAGGTCAGGTCGTGTAGCATATAAAGATAAGGAATACCTTGTAGCACCAAATTGCCCGTCACCAAAACATGTAGATATGCTTTATATTCGTCATTATTTTGCATCAAACTATATTCATTATCATGGAGCGAATTGATATTAGCACCTTGACATACCATCGTCAGAAATAAGAAATCTTCTTTTGCTTCGGCTAACCGCATTAGTAATGAAGGTGTGCCTGTTGCAAATAAATCTTGCAACTTCAAGCCGCGCTTGATTAATTTTGACAACAATCTTCCCTGCATTGCACCTGTCTGGCCAAACAGGTGATCAATCGCGGTGACGTTACCTTCGTGCATTGTCACCAAATCTTTAAACTTCCCCCAGTGATAAAATGCCTTACGCATAGGGACCGTCGCGCCAGGTAATAATCGGATGATATTTTCCTGTAAGTCCATGGACGGCTTGACATCATTCAGAAAATATTGAGTCAAATATTCCTTTATTTCGCTCATTCGTAATTTGGTTAGGGGGCTTGTTACTAAGGCTGAAATATCACTTGCCTTAAGAGACGTTATCTCCGACAGATTTAATGATTTTTTATGCTTGTTGATATAGGCATTGTGAAATTCACAGGCTAGAACATGATTGAGATGCGATATGGTGGCGCGGCGGCCTTTAATCATCTCTGGCATAAGATGCATGACAGGATTAACCTCAACATCTATACGTGCTTTAGCACCCGACTTATTTTTGATATTTTTAATATTTTTACTAGTCATTGGCTTCTCTGTTATCGTTGTTCTGCCTAATGATGTAAAGATCTGGCTTAACGCACCGGTTATCTCTGCATATTCAGCTTCCAATTCTGGTGATTCTTCATTGTCACCAAATAGGCCCAGTGATTTCACCTTGAAAAGCATTTTCAATTTTTCTAGTAATCCATTTAACTGGCCTTGCATGAAATTTAACTTTTGCGTGCTAGACACTTGCAAATTTAGTTTAAAATTGAACGTGCCGGCAGTGCCCGGTGCTTTACTGTAGTTGATCACGTCACGAATTTGTCTAACTTTTGCTTTACAAGTAGTGATGATTTCTTTGACTTCAGGGGCAATCTCAGACGGCGCGCGCTCGCGCTTGCCAGTAGCATTGACTGTAGCAGGCTCATCTGCCGCAACGCCCGCTTCCGCGTTTGGCGGGTTCAGCACAACCTGTTTAATGATATCGCCCTTAAGCTGGTCGAAAAACTCCAGCACCTGATTCAGTGTGCTGTCTAGTTCTTCCATCTGTTCTACCAAATTTCGCTGCTCATCGCTTAACTCTCTGGTAATACCCTCACTGATTTTTCGTTTTTTAGAAGATTGCACCGTGCGCTTTTTCGGCGGTGGTAAATATATTTTTCCATCTTTAGGTTCGCTGACAATACGATATGTAGTCATATCGTGTATCGGTATGCGTACTTGCGGCTGACTATCTTGCAAGAGGCTATACAGGTCTGCAGGTCCGTACTCAAAGACAGGATTTAATTCATCGCTAATTAATTCATGAATCATATGATAACTCGCCATTTCGGTTGTCATATGAAATTGATAAACCATACAGACCTTAAATGGGTCAGCAGGATTGGGTCTCAAGCCGCGCCCTATAGCCTGAGTGATAAATTTCCATGAACGACTTGGTCTTGACAAAAGTATGACGGAGACTTCTTTGTCATCAAACCCTTCGGTTAAAATGTCGGAACCTGCTAGTAGTAAATAGCCGCCGAGACGGAATTTTTTTAGAATACGCTCTGCTTTATCCGCATTAATTTTATCGGCATTACGTTTGTTTGAATTGGAATAAATAGCTTTGACGACGCGGAAAGCATCGTAGGCGCGCTGCCAATGCAGGGCAGGGAGCTCATTACCCGTACGCAAGAGATAGTCAGCGGCCACGCGATCGGCGTAACGTCTGCGATATCGACCATCAGGATCAACCAATTCAGCTGAGAGACGTCTGGTGGCTTTGTCTTTACTTAATTGTTTGTCTTGCATATATGTTTCGAGTGACTGGGGGCTGCTGGCGATAATGGCTTCATCAAATGAAGCTTCTACATGTATGGCATGATCGATGCCGGAACAAAAAATAAGTCCTTTCTTGCCGCGATTAAAGTTATTATTTTTATCGTAGCCATTTAAGTAAACATCGGCCATTATGTTATTGCACTCTTTGGTGTCCATCACGCGCGTTGCTTGCGCAGCAACAATCTCTCGGCCGGTACCTAACTCGATACTCTGCATTTTAACTGGCATAACGGCGTGCATCATCACCGGTGCGTTGGCACCTTCATCAATGGCGGGCCGAATAGAAAAAGCTGCGATGGGGCAGTCACTGCCGTCAGATTGATAATCACATAAAGTGTATACATCAGTCAGGCCACCCTTTTTTTCATCGCGCTTGGTTTCAAGCCACGGTGTTGCCGTGACGGCACATATTCTTGCCCCGGCCGCTTTCATGGCTTTCACCATCTTCACGCGCTCTGCTGAAAGACATTCATGTGCTTCATCAATAATGACGCTGTCAAAACTTCTTAAATCATGTTTGTTATAATGCTTATGCATGGATTGAACAGTAGTAATTAGCACTTGCGCTGGTTGCTCGCTCAAGCTCTTTTTGTAATTCGCTTTGGCAATCGTGACAGTTGGTGCGAATTTTTTAAATTCTTCTAGTGTTTGGTTTAGCAGGTTTTTAAGTGGTACCAGAATTAAAGCGCGATCCCGCGTAAATTCACAAATGGTCGCAAACATAAATGTTTTACCGATACCGGTTGATAAAGCAAATACGGCATGCCGGCCTTCATCACGCGTTTGCAAATATTGCAGCAGTGGGCGAACTTGATAAGGGAATGGTTTGAAAGGTGAAGCAGTCCACGTACCATCTTCTGTTACTTGCTGCAGAGCGCGTCGAAATTTTTCGACCGGTAATTCCTCTGGCGCTTCTGGCATGTCTGGTTCTTCTGCCTGCAAAGGTTCAATTGCCCGCATTTTTTGCTCGGGTTCTTCGCCGGGAGTGCGCTTCAGTTTGATTCTGATGATCAGCTTTTCGGAGTTATTATTGTTGTTATTATTGTCTCTACCAGAAAACATGACTGGAACCCATTATTTTTATTATAGTTTGCTGATTATACTCTGAATAGACATCGGTAGATTAAATCAATCTTAAGAGATGCGTCATGAGTGTCGGGCGATGAAATTCCTGATAGCCGTCTCAGATGGGGACATTTCATCAAAAATTTTCTAACAATCAACATTTTAAAATGTGAACCTGTCCGTAACGGAGATGCACGGGTTCGTAACTATATTTGAACAATATTCTCTAACTGCTCTTGATTGGTTTAGCGGAGCACATAGGCGATGATTAATGCGCCACAGTTTAGATATGTAAGATAATGAATAATTTGTTTTTATGGGCTGGGTGTCAATGCCTGACACGCTTTATTTTACAGTAATTTTGAAACTATAATAATTTACGTTAAAACCAAGAGAAGGTCCGAGCTCGTCATCATTTCTTTTGATTTCTGGTGGGTTTATTGTCGATATCATTTATATTTTCATCAGTGACCGTGTTGCCTCTTGGGCTAAGTTTTTCAGCAAAGTGTGTAAGCGCTTGTATGGCGCTACGTTTAGGTAAGTTGTTGAGGGTATCTTGTGCGCACGCTTTAAGATTATCAACGCGAGAGATAATCAGTAACAAATTGACTTTATCATCTTTCAATGGCTCGCCTAACTTGGCAATATTATCAGCATCAGCTTGTAGCTGAACAGATAGATGAATGGCTCTCTTATGCATATCTGTTACGGCAGTAATTTTGTCAGGGATCTTAACCATCACCTCTAATAAGTGATCGCAAATATTTTTAGCTTTTTCGGTATAAGCTTCTGCGGTGTAATTTTGACCTGGCGATGCTTGCTGAGTGTTGATTGATAGCTCGAGTTGAGTAATTTCATTTTGTATCTGGCGCAGTTCTTTTTTTTATTTCTAGGCGCTTGCTCTCATTCATAATAGGCTAGCCTCGCTATAATTGCTCAATATATATGCAATTATAGTCGATTATCAGTGAATTATATTTCAGATTAATCAACAAGTTGGCTATTGCGATGAGTTTATTTTGTGCTAATTTAATGTGGTGTCATATATTCGGGCTCCAGTTGAGTGGTATACGTTCACTCGGGCTCTGATCGTATTTGCGCTCATTTTGATGTTGTACATCACCATCATACTGCCCGGAGAGTTATAGCAAGTTAGCCAAGAGCATGTCTGGATATCGCTCCCCAGTCTGACACTCGTGTTACGAGCTTTTTTCCTCAAGATTATTGCTATACATCATCCAGGAATTGCCAGTATACGAAGCGGTCTTAACTCAGCCTGCTAGGTTAAGAATTTATGGTGTTGTAACTGAAAACGTTAAAGAAGATGGAGCGTTTATTGGGCTGGCGATGGAATAGTTACAATCTTATCAGACGCTTGGTAAGTTTTCAGAGCATAATACAATCATATCAGCTGGGCTAAATCCACTTGAGTGTAGATTTATTGGACACGGGTGGGCATAATGTACCCCCCACTGAAAAGACACTATCCGGAGAATATCGTGCAGCAACGTCATATTAGCGCAGGTTTAATGATTGAAAATCAAACTATTCTAACTGAGGCTGGAAAATCATATATCACGTTGAATGGATATAACGAACAAGGGCTACCATTCCAATTAGCCTTCGTTATGCCGGAATCTCAATTGGAAAAGTTCAACGCTAATATCGCTAAGCTTATGGCAGTCATCGGGGACTTTGGTGACAAAATTAAGAAGTTAGAGGCTGCGCATACACGTAGATCATATTCTAGATATTATCTCGCTTTGCCGAACCAGAACACCGCGGTTAATAATTTAATTGATAATATTCAAGCTACGTTAAAAGCTAATGATATGTCGCACATTTCGACAAGCGTAGCGATGACTTATCAAGGGTCAGGCAGAAAGTTTCTTGCAGGCTTTGCGTGTGGTGAAGCAGGTGTTTTGACTACTGATTCAGTAAACAAAATGAGAGCTACTAATTCAATCGAATTACAGAGTACACGTGTGGCAAGATCTCAAATATATGGTTTAGGCAGCAACCTCACCGATGCAGACTTTCAAGAAGTGAAAATAAAACGTTGCCAACAGTTTAATATACAAATGAAAGCTAACAGCAACATTGTATGCTTTGCAAAACTACCGTCAGAATTAAAAAACTCGGACCAGGCATCTACTTATCCTTCACAGACTGCAGGTTTTAGAATAATTGAAACACCCTTTAATGATTCTCTCTTGTCATCAGGCAGCAGCTTGAATGAAGAGATTAATATGTTGGTAGCTAAATCTAATGCAGAGAAATGTGTCTATAGTGCAATAGCCATAGAAGAAAATGTTGCTCAACAAAAACAACAAGAAATCATAGCTCACCTCAAAACAAAATTATCGAAGTTGGGTGAGCAAGCTGAAGCAACAGATCCACGTAAAGAAATTATTGCGAATGTCATCGCGCAAACTGAAAAACTATCGCAAGACCCAAGTGAATATGCGGATGTCATTCGCACATATGTTGTGATGGACGATGTATTAACTGTGAATTCACCTGAAAACATCGCGCGTCTAAGCGAGCAAGCGAAGAGCATGGATAGAGCATCCTCTGCCGCTCATGTCGCCATCAGCGTAGGTTTGTTCGCATTGGCCGCTGTATCAATCATTGTAGGGCTCGCCTTAATTGTAACCGGTGTGGGATTTGTTGCTGGTTTAGTTATGATTCCACTAGGTGCGATGTTAGCAAATGCTGGAATTATAAATGCATTGACTGCCAGTGAACTCCATGCAACACACACTTCACGTTTATTTGGTGTAACGAAACAGTTAAACAATTTAGCGGAAGAGCAAGAAAAGCTGACTGTTAAATTTGCATAAAATAGCGGGTATTCGGTGTCAGACCATGGGCGCATCATCAACACCACACACAATCAAAAATATGGGGTCCATATATGACACCGCTAGTCTAGGGTTGATTTTTTAAGGGTTTGGTTTTATGCAGTCACTTGCATGATATGAAAATGAGGGTTCAATTATTTTAATCACTGGCGCAGTTCATTTACCAATAGATGACTTTATCGGTGATGTCATACAAAAGATATCAAGCAGCTCTAATTTAGTGATAACAGCTGCGCCTGGTGCTGGCAAAACCACTAGACTACCACCTGCATTGCTATCTGTTTTGTCGCGCAAAATATTAGTGTTAGAACCGCGCAGAATGGCTGCCATTGCTGCTGCTCATAGGGTTGCTGAGGAAAATAATTGGAGAGTTGGAAATGAAGTTGGCTATCAAGTACGTTTTGCCAATAAAACTTCGGCTAACACTCGATTAATTTACCTCACGGAAGCGCTATTGGCGCGACACATGATTCATCATCCTGAATTAGATGATATAGATATGGTCGTGCTAGATGAATTCCATGAAAGATCTTTGTACGTTGATTTAACGCTAGGGTTATTACGAGAGTTACAGGAGTTAGGGCATCCTGTGAAAATCGTTGTGATGTCAGCGACGCTTGAAGCAGAAAAAATTTCTCGATACTTGGGTGATTGTCCTATTTTATCCGTGCCTGGTAAATTATTCGAGTTAGCCGTGCGTTATCAAAAAACAACGCAATTACTTAAAACGCAACATCAGTTTTATGAGCATTTGCAGCGAGTCATTCAAGAGGCGCAGCGACGAACTGATAAAGATATTCTGGTTTTTCTGCCTGGTGTGGGCGAAATTGAGCGCGCTAAAGAAAGTTTACTGGCATGGTCTTCTGATCAGCATGTTGAATTAGTCGCTTTACATGGCAGCCTTTCTCTTGAGGCGCAAAGTAAGGCATTAAAAAAATCCTCCGCACAAAGAATTATCTTTGCAACGAATATCGCAGAATCCTCGGTGACTTTGGATGGCGTTAATACAGTCATCGATTCAGGTTTAGTGAAGATGATGAAGCAAGATTTACGGACAGGATTTTCACGATTGGAAATGTCGCGAATTAGTCAATCAAGTGCCATACAGCGTGCAGGTAGAGCTGCGCGTCAATTTCCCGGTGTCTGTTATCGTATGTGGAATCAACATGACGAAAGTTCGTTTGTGAAATCAGATATGCCGGAAATCTTACGTTCCGACTTAAGTGAAAGTATACTTTTCTTAGCCGCACAGGGTGTGAGAAATTTCGAAAACTTTTTATGGTTTGAAAAACCTAGTATTGCCAGTATCGAGCGGGCTGTTGTTAATTTGAAGGTAGTAGGTGCACTTAATGAGAACCATGAGCTAACTCCAACAGGGCGTCAGCTATTACAATTTCCACTACCAGTGCGGTTGGGTCGATTATTAATCGCAGGAATTGAAAATGATTGTGTGGATTTAGCGGCAAAAATGGCTGCTTTGTTACAAGAGCGTGATATTCTGCGAAAAGGGGCGGTCAGTGATTTTCAAGCTGACCGTTATGAATGTGATATTACGTTACGATTACACATCCTCAATCAATTTTTGCACGACCATTCAACGCGTGATAGTCATTTTACTATTTTGCAAACGGTTGCACAAAGTTATCGCCAAATTGTGGATCTCGCTAAAAAAACAAAATCCCAACATTCTCAGTTAGACGAAGATGATGCCAGACAATTGCTGCTCTTGCTATCTTATGGAGATCGTTTGTGTCGCCGCCGTAAGCATTCTGATCGTGCATTGATGGTAGGTGGTCGAGGTGTGAAATTATCCGATCAAACAATGGTTAAGAAGAGTGAGTTTTTTATTGCATTAAATGGGGTCGAAGGTAGCAGCGAAGCGGAGACGCTGGTTACTCAGGCCAGTGGGATAGCCGGAGATTTTTTATTTAAACACTTTGCAGGCTCAATCATCACTAAAAAAGTGATTGTCTTTGATGCTGATAAATCGAATTTTTATCAACATGAATTTAAGACTCTTTGGGGGTTGCCTTTAGAAGAACCTAAGATCACATTGCCATCATCTGCCGAAGTGGCGACGAAACTTCCCGAGATATTAACTGAAAATTGGGAAGATGCTTTGATAAAGAATACGAATTTAAAAGAGTGGGTTGATAAGCTGATCTTTTTAAGATATCACGAAGCATTGTTAACTTCTCAATTGCAAGAGGAATTAGCCGGTATTTTTGAGGGGAATGCGTTAAACAAATTATTTTGTCTTGATGCATTCACACAAGCTTGTTTGGGTGAGAGTAAAGTAGGTGTCGTATTACAAAAGAATCTGGTTTATTTCTTTGAGCTAAATTTATCTGACGCATTGCGTACCATTTTGCAAATTGAACTCCCCAATAAATTAAAAGTGCCAAGTGGCAGCATGATTCCTATTCATTATTCTTCTGTGACAGCGCCTTATCTCGAAGTGCGTATTCAAGAAATATTTGGCTGGAATAAAACGCCGACCATTTTATTTCAGCGAATTCCAGTTCTGCTGCATTTGCTGGGACCGAATTATCGTCCTGTACAGATTACTAGAGATCTCGAAAGTTTTTGGCAAACGGGTTATACAGATGTACGTAAGGAATTACGCATACGTTATCCTAAACATCAGTGGCCAGAAAATCCTGCTGATGGTATTGCTCAGGCTAAGGGGCGGAGACAAAGATGATATGAGGGTTAAGTTGAAGCTCCCTCAGTTTGATGGACACTTGGGTGTCTGACACCGCTAGCCTATACATTTATGATTCCTCACTAAAAATTTGAATGGCAAAGCCTTTGAGTTCATCAAGGTATTCTTCAAGGGAAACCAGTCCTACACAAGGCATCGCTCCAGTTGTATTGAATGTACCTTTCAGAATTTTTTTGGCGAGAATAATGGCTGGAATAGTTGGGATCTCAAGGCCTTGTCCGTATTCCGCAATAATGAACCATTTCACTTGTTTCTTTTGATTATGATGATCAATACCATCCAAAATAACATGCATGCCGCTCATATTTTTGGCGCCAATATTAAATATACGGCTTATTTGTTGTATGCCTTTTACATGGCGCGATAAATCAATAGGTAGTCCAAGTCGAATACTCCATGATGTTAGCCACATGCAAAAATGCATGGGTGTACTTTCGACGCCAGCAGAAAATTTAATGTTCTGAATATTGTAGTGATTTGGTAGTAGGTCGAGATCTGGTACATCGCAACTGGCCATCCAGCGTTTACCTAAGAGCGGGTAGGTTTGGCAATATAGATTTTGCCAGCCATAAATAGTTTCTTTTGATCCGAGAAATGGTTTAATTGGTTTGCCAAGGTAAGTCAAGATAGCAGATGCGGTTGCCAAGCCATTCGCAGTTTTTTGTGCGGTTGAAATACCGTATTTCATATTTGTTATTTGCGAAAATTTATCTTTGAAGTGTTCAACAACGGCTGAGGAGAGCGCGGGTACACTGCTTGCCCCGCTAATGACAGTAACATCCGATTGTTTGGCTAAATTATCTAATTGGCTAATGCCGGTAACAAAGTCACGTGCATCTGCGAGGTCAAGATAATGAGCGCGGGATGCTATGCATGATTTTACAATATCGTAATTGCTGCCTTGAAAAGGTCCAACCGTATTAATCACAACCGTAGGTTGATATTTTTTTAGAAGCTGTGTGAAGTTATTACTGATATCAGTGGTTTCGATCGTTATCTTTGCATTTGTCACTTTGATTTTAATATCATTCACGCAACTTAATGCATGATCAGCATTTCTGCCAACCATAATAACGTCAATGTCGGCTTTAGCTAAAGCTAAGCAAATACGCTTACCAAAATTACCATAACCGCCGAGAACAAGTACTTGTTTCATGATATTTGCCTTGTAAATGTGAAGTCACCTGCATACCTATATAGCGTGCCAAATAATGGATGAGAAATGGTCATGGTGACTCGGTAAGAGTTTTCATCAATGACTGTTTCTTCAGTATGACCTCTGCCAATTAATAATCCTAAAGGAAGGGGGATGTTATAGCCAAACAGATTCAGAATATATCCCTTGTGTTCCATGATGACTTTTTCCCTGTCATAAAAATAATTAATTTTCCAGCCGATACCGAATGACATGTATTCGATGACTTCACTATCTTTTATGGGTTGTACGCGTGAATTAAATTCATAAGGCTGTTTGCCGGGGAAATAAAATTTGCGATCAAGAAATGTCGAATCAGAATCAAATCTGCTGCGAAAATCAACTTTAACGGGTATGTCTTTGCCTTGATAAGGAGCTAAAATATGCATTAATCGGAGAATGGGTATGATGCAGCTCATGAGCCTGGAGAAAGACACCTCCATTTTACCTTCGACAGTGATAAAATCATTGCTGTATGGTCGGTTAGCGTAGCGTTTTAGAAAAACCGGCGGCAGAGTATCCCATGTCGATTTGAAGATTAATTGAAATCCGGGTTCATTGCTTTGCATACCGCTCCCAATTCATATAGATGGCATTCAACCTTATTGTATATCAAAATATAGCATCGTCAGTGGAGAAGAATTGCAAATGTGGTATCTCTGGCTAAAGCTCATCCATATTCTTAGTTCGACTATATTATTCGGAACCGGCATTGGCACCGCTTGTGTGATGGTATATGGCTACATGACGCGCGATATTCATGTAACCGCTGCAATTAACCGTTATGTGGTTCTGGCTGACTGGGGATTTACTGCGCCATCTGCGGTCGTGCAAATCGTCACAGGATTTTGGATGGTTTATCTGGCAGGATATCCATTAAGCTCAATCTGGATTATGGGTGCCATTACAGGTTATATCATCGCCATGTGCTGCTGGCTGCCCGTTGTGTATCTGCAAATTAAAATGCGCGACTTAGCAGTCGCGGCTGAAAATTCGAACTCAAAGCTGCCGCGTAAATATCATACTTATTTTAAATACTGGTTTTTTCTTGGCTGGCCGGCTTTTATTAGTTTGATCATCGTTTTTTACTTGATGACGGTTAAGCCGGTTTGAGGATTGTTCATTAAATATAATATTTAATCAATAGCTTAAACAATGGGGCTATCGCATTGGTTTAGTAAATGATTGAATTAGATAAACAATCTTAATGTGATTTTTCTATAAGCCCCCAAAATCGGCCCCCAAAAAACCTGTCCTGAAGGGGAATTGAACCCGAGTCCTGCCTTTTGTTATTCGCTATTCGCGATTCGCGAATAGAAAATATAAGTGCTATACTGTATATAACTGAACCATAACCAGGAATCAAGTGTATGCTAAAGCCACAAGATATAGTGATAATTTTGAAAATATTGTCAATCATGGCTTTTTCAAAAGGTCATTCCATTGAAGAGCTAACCCAAAATGAGTTGGCAGGGCTTTTGTGTATGAGCCCGTCGGAGGTTAATGCCGGGATTAAGCGTTTGGTTTTGTCTGGTTTGTTAGGGCCGGTTCAAAGATCAAATAAGGTGGTATTTTTACCGATAAAAGCAGCAGTAGAAGAATGCCTTATATCGGGGGTTAAATATTTCTTTCCTGTTCAGTTGGGTGCTTATACCCGTGGGATTCCCACCAGTTACGCTGCTCCTATCTTCGAGAAGCTCATCGTACTTGGAGATGATCCTTTGCCAGTATGGCCATATGGAGAAGGTAACCAGCGAGGTGTTGCCTTGGAGCCACTATATCGTTCCGTTCCTCAATCGCTTGCTAAGTACCCAGATCCGCTTTTTTATGAAATGTTGGTGCTGGTTGATGCAATACGCACGGGACGGGTGCGGGAACGAAGCATCGCGATTAAATTATTGAAGGAAATAATACATGGTAAACAGCAGAAGAGTGCGGGCAAGGTCGAATCTGGCTCTACTAGAGCGCGCAGCGAGAAGGTTGGGAAATCTTAATGAAAATGTTGTGTATATAGGTGGATGCGCTACAGCGTTATTTATTAATGACCCATCTTCGTTGGATGTTAGAGCAACGGTGGATGTAGATTGTATAGTCGATGTTGTTTCATTGCTGGAATATCATAAATTTGAAAAGCAGCTAATAGACAAAGGATTTAAAAAATCGATGGAGGATGATGTCATATGCCGTTTTAAGCATGAAGAAATTATTCTTGATGTAATGCCTACGGATCAAAAAATATTGGGATTTGGGAACCCTTGGTATAAGCAGGCACCAAAGCATGCAGTAAACCATGATCTAGCTGACGGACATGATTAAATCGGTAACCGCCCCATATTTTTTGGCAACGAAATTTGAGGCATTTAAGACTCGTGGAAATAATGATCTTTTAGCCAGTCATGATTACGAAGATATTATTACTGTTATTGCAGGGCGAATAAATCTGGCAGAAGAAGTTGAATTGGCAGGCTCTGAACTAAGTAAAAATTTGAAATAAAAGTTTGGTCGGTTATTACAGAATGATCAATTCGAACAAACTTTACCAGGGCATGTTAATGATGGTCCAGCTACTATGCAGCGTGTACAAATTGTTAAAGACCGAATTAATAAAATAATAGGTGTTTAGGGAAAGGTATGATGTTTGCATGAGTGACAGATATTCACTTGAACTTTATAGACGGAAGCGCGCGTAAAAAAATTTTATCAGGACATTGTTAATACCCAGTGTATTTATTAAGGCATGTCAGTCATGCACAGCTCACTATTAATCATATAATAATTATAGTATTACAACATCAACATGTCCCCATCAGATATGTGCAGTATTTTTTAAATGAGCATACATCGTCTTACATGCTGTTAAGTGAAGCATGCATCTCTGATAGCGATAGTTAGAATTTTTATTATATTCAAAATATTTATTTTTGTGGAAAGCTAGCCATGCCAGGCAGCTTTATTCTTTTTTAGATTCAGAAATGCATTTTAGCAAATGATCGCCCTGAGCCAGATTTTAAGTATCTTTCAAACTCGTAAGCCTTTTTTTCTTCTCCAAACCAAATGACATTCTTATACCGCCACGGCACATAGGCAGACGTAAATTTACATTTGCCGGTGTTATGGTCATGTAGTCTTTGTTTTAGATTTTTTGTTACGCCAGTGTAGTACTTGGGCTCTGGGCGGGATTTGGTTTCGATAATATAAACGTACATGGATGATTAGTCCTTGGTTGGTTTTTTGGAGGAGCAGGGGTAATTGATGGTTTTGGTGGCTAAGGTGGGTGGGGTATAAATGAGTAAAGATATATCTTAAGTCCGCCGTCGCCCTACGGGCTATGGCGCGACACGCCTACGCTTTGCAGGTAGTTAGTACGTGCCGTTCCAAGTGATGTGCACTTCGTGCTCGCAGCGCCGGAGCACGCAGTGCGTAGGCGTGGAGGCGGCGGGAATTGAACCCGCGTCCGCGAATCCTCTGCTATTGGGTCTACATGTTTATCCTATTGTTTAGTTTAACCGTCTTACCTCCAGTAGGCAGGATGTAAAGCCGGCGAGCCCTGGGTGTTTTAGTCGCCGAATCTCGGGCAGATTCAGTAACGAGCTTGTAAGATATGACCACCCCAGTTAACTTGCGTTAACCTCCGACCGTACAAGCACAATCGGTGGATGGCGTAGTGCCGGTTTTTAAGCGGCTACTGCAAACTCTTCAGCAAAAACTGCGTCGTTTGCAACTACGGACTTGCGTTTTCTGTTGGCAAGTATAAGTTTTTGTAACATTTTTTACGAGGGTAGCTACAATCCTCGACATGCACCTTTAGGTTCGTAACCCACGTCGAAACCAGGTCGCCCCCATTTATAAGTATAGCTCTTATAAAAAGAGATACATTAATATAGTGTTAACCGGCTGAAATGCAATGTTTTTCGTTATTTTCTGCAATTGGCGGGCGTCGCTTGGCCACATTGTTCAGGTTTAAGCGTGCGATTATCGCCATTTTCCCACCCTAATAGTTTGGTGGAGGTTGATTTCCCGAGTGCATAGTCGTTGATCAGGTATTTGAATGCACCCTTGTTGATGCGTTCCGGCAAGGTGATGCGCCAGGCTTTTTGGGTCTTGTTATAATGTAAGCGTGTCGCTATTTCCCAGTGGCCGAGGGCGGGGTCTTCGCCGCTGATGAAGACAGCTTTGCCTACACCAGGATCTAATGGTGCGAGTAATACATTGTTTTGATCGATGCCCCGGTAAATGCAGGCCGCTAATTTCTCAGCATCCACGTGAATTTTATTGCAATCGCTACTTATTTTTGCGGCAAGATTTTCAATCGATATCAATTTCAATAGCGAATAATTTTCATCCAAAATGACTTCATCACCGCGTTTGATGACACAGCGAAATTGATAATAAGGGTCGCCGTAGCTGTTGCTGGTGAAGCTGGAAAATTGAGTGAGTGTTAATTCATCCGGGAGCATGGTAAGAATGGCATCTTCAATGGCGGCGGTTAAGTTGAAGTGGTAAGCCTCTTGTTTGTTTGGCGTGGCGTTATCCGCATGGTCAGGGCTTCGAAATAAGCTATGGCGATGTTTCGGACTGGTTGGACTGGTGGGTCTTGATGGGCGTAGCATGCAAACATCTCCAGTAATTTGGTGTGTTATTTATAATGATGATGAATGGCCGCAAAGCGCTGTTGCGGCCAAATAGATTTAATGCATCTTTTTTTATAGTTATTTATTTAAATGTAACGGTAACGCATATTCTACTGTCATGCCTTCTGACTTATCGCGCTTACTCTCAACAGAAAGTGTACCTTTTGCGGCGAGTAATCGTTCATCGACAGGGCAGGTGAAATAATCTTCTTTGGCGGTGCATACGAGTTTGATAACCGATGTTCCGGATCGAATACTGGCTTTGACGAATGAATTTGAAACGGTGGGGTCTTCAAAGTTGATATCTAGCAGCAAGATATCAACACCATTTTTTTTAGGGACAGCTTCAACATGATAGGCGCCGGGCATTTTAATGTAGCCGTTGTGGGGACCAAGATCTTCTTCGCCGTGAGCATAGGCGGTTGCGCTGAAGCAAAGCGAGAGTAAAGCCAAATTTAAAAATTTGTACATGCAGACATCCTTCGTTCTTTATCGTTTTTTTAGCAGACGTTCTTTTTCACGTTTCCAGTCGCGTTCTTTCTCAGTAGCGCGTTTGTCGTGAAGTTTTTTACCTTTAGCGAGACCGACTGCGAGTTTGACACGATTGTCTTTCCAATAGAGGGTCAAGGGTACCAGGGTGTAGCCTTTGCGCTCCACGCTGCCGACCAGTTTGCCGAGTTCGCGCTGATGCAGTAAAAGTTTACGCGTGCGTTGCGGTTCGGGGTTGATGTGGGTAGAGGCCGTCTGGAGTGGGGTGATCAACGCACCAAAGAGATACGCTTCGGCATTTTTGATGACGACGTAACTTTGATCCAGCTGAACACGACCTTCCCGCAGGCTTTTGACTTCCCAGCCTTGTAGTACCAAGCCAGCCTCGTAGCGGTCTTCTATGAAGAACTCGTGGGTGGCCTTGCGGTTTTGCGCGATTGTATTATCACTTTTTTGTGTCTTTTTCATCTTGCTGCGTATAATACACGCCTGAAAATCGGAAATCATTATATGAATACATTAAAACGCAGTGCCTTGGTCGCTTATTCGGCTCGGCAAATGTTTGAGTTGGTTAATAATATCGAAGATTACCCACGGTTTTTGCCGTGGTGTGGTAAGAGCACTATTATCTCCCGAACAGAGGAAGATGTGGTCGCTGAACTCGAAATATCCTGGAAAGGCATGCATAAAAGCTTCAGTACGCGTAATCAGCTTTACCCTTATCACAGTATGGATATTAGCCTCGTCAATGGTCCGATGAAGCACATGCAGGGCAAGTGGCAGTTTATTGACATCAATGGCGCAGGCTGCAAAGTGATGCTCGACCTTGAGTTTGAATTCGCTGGCGGGTTCTTTGATAAGTTGTTTCAACCTGTGTTTCAGTCCATTGCCAACTCCCTCGTGGATGCCTTTTGCGCGCGTGCGGTCGAGTTATACGGTCATGATTAACCAGATTCAGGTAGAAGTCGCCTATGCCAGTCGCGAGCGTGCTGAAATAATAGCCATCCGTGTGCCGGTCGGCACGAGCATAAGCGAGGCGATTCAGTTATCTGGCCTATTGCAGCGCTTTCCAGAAATCAATCTCGCTGAGCAAGCTGTCGGGATATTTAGTAAAAAACGAGAATTAACGGATGTGCTGGTTTCGGGTGACCGCATTGAGATCTATCGTCGATTGACCATAGACCCCATGGAGGCGCGCCGCGCCAAGGCGAAAATGAAGGCTAAGCGCGGAAGTTAATCACGCTGAATGTCGGCCAGACGGCCATTATTGAAGATGCAGATGACGCGTTTCAGGGTCATGTCGCCGTAACCAGGTTGCATGCTGTAAATGTAACTCATGCGGTTGTCTTCGAAAATATTAAGGGTCAGTGGGTCGCCCATGATTTCTTTCACTTGATCCTCTGACATGCCGGTGTGCAGCCGCGCCACTTGCTCTTGAGAGAAGATGTTCCCTTGTTCTACATCTTGCTTGTGTGGGCGAAACAATACACAGCCTGACAATAAAGCAGTCAACAGTGCGAGCGTAATCAGATTTTTCATGGATAATACCTTGCGCGAAAGTGGGTCATTCAAAGGTCGCCATTTTAATGGAAAAATGATATTAAGAGTTAGCCTTTTTTTATCACGCTAAGTTTTAAAGGGAGTGAGACGTGGATAAAGTGAATCTCAAGAAAGCCGGCCTTAAAAATACTCAGCCGCGCCGCCGTATCCTGGAAATTATGGATAAGGCCAATGACCATCACATGAGTGCGGAAGATATCTACCGTGAATTAATTGAAGCGGGTGAAGAGATTGGTCTTGCGACGGTTTATCGTGTATTAACGCAATTTGTCGAAGCAGGGTTAGTGGTGCGCCATCATTTTGAAGGCGGTCAGTCAGTGTTTGAGCTCGATCATGGTTCTCATCACGATCATCTTGTGTGTGTGAAGTGCAACCGCGTCGATGAGTTTTGTGATGACGTCATCGAAAGACGCCAACAAGAAATTGCTCGTCAAGCCGGTTTTGAAATTACCGATCATAGTCTGAATATTTTCGGAATTTGTTCGGCCTGTCAAAAAGCAACAGTCTCTAAATAAAAATGAAATATAAGGAATGTATGCGATGAAAAAAAATAATAAATTAAAGATCATCAGCAGTGTCGCGCTAGTCAGTTGGTTGGTGATGAGTTCTGCTGGTGCAAGCAGTGCGTTGGCGAATCGCGAAATCTGTAGTCCGCAAGATGCTGATATGACGTTGACGGGTGAATTCACTACGGTTTGTGATTGGGAAAATTGGCGAAAAGGTAGCGATTCTAACGCCTTGATTACCTTGCATGGTGGATTATTCGTGCATGCCGTCTGTCAATTTAGCGGTTCTGATCGTGTGGCACTGGTCTCTGGGTTAAAACACAGCGATTTTAAACCGTTGGTCGCGCCGGGTAATCAATTTAGTTTTGATATTGCTTACCGTGATATCCCAGGCTCATTCGAGGATAATCAGAATATCCTGGTATATTTAGATACCCGTAAACCAGGTGCTGACGATAAACTGGTTTGTGTCTTTTACGGTTATTAATCTAGCTGCTGCTCATGGCAGCCAGCATCTCTTCTGCATGTGCGCGCGTGGTGTCGGTGATTGTTTCTCCTCCCAGCATACGCGCCACTTCAGCTTTACGCTCCCCGGCATTCAAAAAACGTAAATGGGTGTGCGTGGAATTTCCCGTAAACGTTTTTTCAACGAGTATGTGGTGTTGTCCGCAGGCAGCCACTTGCGGTTGGTGGGTCACGCAGAATATTTGATAAGTCTCGCCGAGCGTTCGCAGCAACTTGCCAATTTTCTCTGCCGTCGCGCCCCCAACACCGGTATCCACTTCATCAAAAATTAAAGTTGGTGTGGAGATACGGTCTGCCAAGGCAAGGTGCACGGCAAGACTTAAGCGTGAGAGTTCACCACCCGAAATGACTTTTGCGAGTGGTTGTAATTTCTGGTCGGGATTCGTTTTAATCAGAAAAACAATTTTTTCGGCGCCGTGTGGAGAAATGAGATGGTCGTCGGCTTCAAGTGCAATATTAAATTCACCATGCGGCAATGATAGTGCGCGTATCGATTTGGTAATGGTTTTCGCGAGTGTGGCGGCAATCTTGCGACGGTTGTTGCTAAGCTCAGTCGCCAGTGTGCGATATTCATTGAGCAATTGTTTTTGTTCATTGGCTAATTTCTCAAGATCCGTATCACTGTTTTCCAGTGCATCCCATTCTTGTTGTAAGCGCTGGTGTAAAGCGGGCAATTCTTGCGGTTGAATTTTATGTTTGCGCGCCGTGTCGTAAATGTGGCTGACGCGTTGTTCGATAAATTGTAAGCGTTCCGGATCAAGGTCGGCGTGTTCCAGATAATCATTCAATTCAATCTTCATGTCGCTTAATTGAATTTCTGCGCTGTTTAAGGTGTTTAGCCATTCAGGAATTTTTTTCTCGACGGTTTGGACGGCTTCCAATGATTTACGAATATCCGCTAATCCGCTTAATACATTGACATCACTATCGTCGAGAATCGCGATGACGCGCTGAATGTTACGCAATAATTCTTCAGAGTGAGTCAGGCGGTGATGTTCAGTTTCGAGTTTTTCCCATTCTCCGTCGCGTACATTTAAAGTATTCAATTCATCTAACTGAAAGCGCAGATAATCACTGCGTTCCGAGCGCTTCGAAGACGCTTCGCGCAGCAGTTGGATGTCGAGTTCGAGTTTTTTCCATCGTTCGGCGGTGCATTTCACTTGTTGCACTAAAGACATGTGCCCCGCATAGCGATCCAGTAATTCGCGCTGGTTATCAGCTTTCAGTAGGACTTGCTGTTCATATTGACCGTGCAGGTGAAATAATAATTCGCCAAGTTCGCGTGCCAGTTGTTGTGTGGCGGGATAGCCATTGATGTAACTTTTCGAGCGACCATCCGCCGATAATACACGGCGGATAATGCATTCATGTTCTTCTGCGGAAAAATCATGGGCGGTGAGCCAATCGCCCGCATTGGGTAATTTGCTGATATCAAAATGCAGGCTGATGTCGGCACGTTCTTTGCCCACGCGAATAATATTCGCGGAGCCGCGTGCACCGAGTGCGAGTTCAATCGCTTCAATAAAAATAGATTTACCTGCACCGGTTTCGCCGGTAATCATGCTGCCGCCGTGAAGAAGAGGTAAATCAAGTTCTTCGATGGTAGCAAGATCGCGAATATGAATGTGTGTCAGCATGATTGATCCATTTTAATCTTTGTACTGTAATTTATGACCCCAGTGCAGTTTGCTGCGCAGTGTCTCGTAATAGCTATAATCGCGCGGGTGAATTAAATGTAAGCGCTGTGGATTTTTCTCGATGGTGATGTGACTGCCGGGTGGTGTATTGATAAAGCCCTGGCTATCACAAGTCAAGCGCGGCGAATGGGTGTTGTTGGGCGTGATGACGACAGTAATACGTTGATTACCTTCAATCACAATCGGCCGAATGCTCAGCGTGTGGGGAAACATGGGCACGATGACGATGGCATCCAGGCTCGGATGCAAGATGGGGCCGCCGCCAGAGAGTGCGTAAGCCGTTGAACCGGTTGGTGTGGCGATGATGAGGCCGTCTGAGTGTTGGCTGCAAACGAATTGCTCATCAATATAGATTTCAAATTCATTCATGTGTGGCACGGAGGCTGGCAAGAGCGCGACTTCATTCAGTGCGCTGCCACCACCGAGATCCTCGCCGTGCAAAGAGGCTTTGGCGGTGAGTTGAAAACGTTTTTCGAGAATGTAGTCGCCAGCTAGGATGGCTTTGACTTTTTCAAGTTCGGTTGGATGAATGTCGGTCAGAAAACCGAGTCGGCCACGGTTAATGCCAAGGACGGGAATGTCACCCGCAACAACGGTATGCGCGGCATGCAGCAGGCTGCCATCGCCGCCGACCACAATAATGAGTTGGCATTGTTGGCTGAATTGGTCGTGTGTAATCAGGGTTAGCGATGCGTCGTTCAGTGGCTCGCCTGTTTCATGTTCGACCACAAAGTCTTGCTTTAAATTACGTAAAAATGCAATAAGTACCTTGAGCGTGTCGATCACCCCAGGATTTCTGACCCGGCCGTAGATGCCGACGGTCTTGAACTGTGATGCCATGACTGATCCTCATGAGAATTACGTATAACGTACCTTGAAAGGCATCAATTCGTCCATATATTGATAGGAATATTGAAACAGGTTTATATCACGAAGGAGTTTTTGGGTTATGACTAAAGATAAGCAAAACTACGATCCTGATCAGGCAGATGCTGAAGTCAATAATGAGCAGTTTTTGACCGAGCTTTCGCATGCAGAATTAATTGCCAAGCTGAATGAAGCAGAGCGTAAAAGTAATGATTACTGGGAACGTCTCCTGCGCATGCAGGCGGAAGCGGATAATGCAGCTCGCCGATCTGAGCGTGATGTCGCGAGTGCGCATAAATATGCCCTCGAAAAATTTGTCGGAGATTTGCTTCCTATCGTCGATAGCATGGAACTCTGCGCCACTAGCGTGCCGGCAGACATGCAAAAAGCGGCTCAGCCGGTCATCGACGGCGTTGACCTTACTTTGAAAATGCTGACAACCTCACTCGAAAAATTTGGCGTTAAACAAGTTAACCCGGTGGGTGAAGCGTTTAATCCTGAGACCCAGCAGGCGATCTCCATGCAGGAAGACCCTGCTGTGAAGCCTGGTATGGTGATTTCGGTGCTCCAGAAGGGTTACACCCTCAATAATCGCCTGGTACGCCCAGCGCTCGTGGTGGTGTCCAAGGCAAAAGAATAATGGCGGGGGGTATTGAAAAATTCCGAATCGCCCTCATTTCTTAAATATATACATAACGTGAAGACTTAACGTAAGCGGAGATTAATAATATGGCTAGTAAAATCATTGGGATAGACTTGGGTACGACGAATTCCTGCGTTGCCGTCATGGACGGTGACAAGGTAAAGGTTATTGAAAACGCCGAAGGCGCGCGCACCACACCTTCTATTGTGGCCTATCTGGACGGCGGCGAAATCCGCGTTGGTCAGCCCGCCAAGCACCAGGCTGTTACTAACCCACAAAACACGATTTACGCTTCCAAGCGGTTAATTGGTCGTCGCTTCGACGAAGAAATGGTTCGCCGCATGCAAGAAACCGTGCCCTATAAAATCATTCGTGCTGACAATGGCGATGCCTGGGTAGAAGTATTAGGCAACGAAAAACTCGCGCCACCGCAAGTTGCTGCGCAAGTCTTAATGAAAATGAAAAAGACGGCTGAAGACTATCTCGGTCATGAAGTCACCGAAGCGGTCATTACCGTTCCCGCTTATTTTAACGATTCACAACGCCAGGCAACCAAAGATGCGGGTCGCATTGCTGGTCTTGATGTCAAACGTATCATCAACGAACCGACGGCGGCGGCATTGGCATTCGGTATGGACAAAAAACCAGGTAATCGCAAAATTGCGGTGTATGACTTGGGTGGCGGTACCTTCGATATCTCTATTATTGAAATTGCCGAAGTCGATGGCGAACATCAATTTGAAGTGTTATCCACCAATGGTGATACCTTCTTGGGCGGTGAAGATTTCGATCAACGCATTATGAATTACCTGATTGATGAATTCAAAAATTCCAATGGCATTGATTTGCGTAAAGATCCGCTGGCGTTGCAGCGTTTGAAAGAATCTGCTGAAAAAGCCAAGATTGAGCTTTCTTCAACCCAACAAACTGAAGTGAATCTGCCCTACATTACGGCCGATGCTTCAGGTCCAAAACACATGAACATCAAGATGACGCGTGCGAAACTGGAATCGCTGGTTGAAGATTTAATTCAACGTTCCATTGATCCATGCAAAATTGCAATGAAAGATGCCGGTGTCGATGCAAGCAAAATTGATGACGTTATTTTAGTGGGTGGTCAATCACGTATGCCGCTGGTTCAGGAAACCGTGCGCAAACTCTTTGATAAAGAACCTCGTAAAGACGTTAACCCAGATGAAGCCGTTGCCATTGGTGCAGCGATTCAGGGTGCCGTGTTATCGGGTGCCATTAAAGATGTATTACTGCTCGACGTGACCCCGCTTTCCCTTGGTATTGAAACCATGGGCGGCGTGATGACCAAACTCATCGAAAAAAATACCACCATCCCAACGCGTGCAACACAGGTATTCTCGACGGCGGCTGATAATCAAACGGCTGTGACCATTCATGTGCTGCAAGGTGAGCGTGAAATGGCGTCTGCGAATAAATCGTTAGGTCGTTTTGACTTGGCGGATATTCCGCCCGCCCCACGCGGTATGCCGCAAGTTGAAGTAACATTTGATATCGATGCGAACGGTATTTTGCACGTCTCTGCGAAAGATAAAGCCACGGGTAAAGCACAATCTATCCGCATTCAGGCTTCTTCAGGTTTAAGCGATGAAGAAGTTCAGAAAATGGTGAAAGACGCGGAAGCGAATGCCGAGGAAGATAAAAAATTCCACGAACTCGTCACTGTGCGTAACCAGGCTGACAACATGATTCATGCGGTCACCAAGGCAGTGAAAGAAGGCGGCGATAAAGTCTCTGCTGATGAAAAAGCGGCAATTGAAAAAGCAGTGGCTGCCTTGAAAGAAGCGTTGACTGGCAATGACAAAGATCTCATTGAAGCCAAAACCAAAGACTTGACCGATGCGTCTGCAAAAATGGCTGAGCGTTTATATGCAGCTGGCCAGGCGGATCAAGCGGGTCAGGCAAGCGGTGAACATCAGCAAGGTTCTGCGTCGTCATCCGAAAAGAAGAGCGATGATGTCGTTGATGCTGAGTTTGAAGAAGTGAAAGATGATGAATCCAAGCGCGATTCATAATAGTCATCGTGATTGATGATCATTGGCCTATATTGCCCCCGCTGCTGAAACATGGCAGCGGGGTCATTTTTTAATGTAAGAGATACTATGACAACCAAAAAAGATTATTACGACATTTTAGGTGTTGCACGTAATGCTAGCGACGAAGAGATAAAGAAAAGTTATCGTCGTCTCGCGATGAAGCATCACCCTGACCGTAACGCTCACGATCATACCTCCGAAGAAAAGTTTAAAGAGATCAAGGAAGCTTATGAAGTGTTGTCTGACCAGCGTAAACGTGCGGCCTATGATCAATTCGGTCATGCCGGCATGGAAGGCATGGGCGGCGGCGGTGGATTCGGCGCGGGCAATATGAATTTCGGTGATATTTTTGGTGATATTTTCGGCGATATTTTTGGTGGTCGTCAGGGTGGTGCGGGGCCGCAGCGCGGTTCCGATTTGCAATATAACCTCGATGTGACACTGGAAGACGCCGTATTTGGTAAAACCGCAGAATTAACGATTCCGGCGCTCGCTGCTTGTGCTGACTGCAAAGGCTCCGGTGCAAAAAAAGGCACGTCATCGGTTAAATGTTCCGATTGCGATGGCCACGGTCAGGTGCGTATGCAGCATGGTTTTTTCACCGTGCAGCAAACTTGCCCTTCGTGTCATGGTAAAGGTAAAGTCATTAAAGATCCTTGCACAGGCTGTCAGGGACGCGGTCGGACACGACAGAATAAGAAATTATCTGTCAAAATTCCAAAAGGCGTGGATACCGGTGACCGCATTCGTTTGAGTGGTGAAGGTGAGGCGGGTGAATCGGGCGCGATGTCGGGCGATCTTTACATCCAGATTCAAGTGCAGCCACATCCATTATTTGAGCGCGATGGCAAAAATTTATATTGTGAAGTGCCTATCAGCTTTGTGATGGCCGCTTTAGGTGGTGAATTAGAAGTGCCGGCATTAAATGGTCGAGTGAAACTTAAAATTCCAGCCGAAACACAGAGTGCAAAAGTGTTTCGAATTAAAGGAATGGGAGTGCCATCCGTTCGCGGTGGTGATGTGGGTGATTTGATGTGTAAGGTTAATATTGAGACGCCCGTAAATTTAACCGCTAAACAGCGTGAATTACTCGAGCAATTCAATAAATCGATGTCAGCAACCAATAAACATAATCCTCAATCAAGCTCATGGTTCAACAAGGTGAAGAAGTTTTTTGAAGATATGAAATTTTAAGGTGGTCAGTATGCAAAAAGTCCCAATGACGGTGCTCGGTGCTGAAAGATTGCGTGAAGAACTGGTGCGTTTAAAACAGATTGAACGTCCACGAGTCATCAATGCGATTTCTGAAGCACGCAAACACGGCGATTTAAAGGAAAATGCCGAATATCATGCTGCTCGTGAAGAGCAGGGTTTTATTGAAGGCCGTATTCTCGAAATCGAATCCAAGCTTTCGGTGGCGCAAGTCATTGATGTGACACTCATGGAAAATGAAGGCCGCGTTATTTTTGGCGCAACCATCAAATTACAAAATCCCGAAAGCGGCGAAATTGTTTACCAAATTGTTGGTGAAGATGAAGCAAGCGTTGCAGAGAATAAAATTTCGGTCACCTCACCGGTTGCGCGAGCACTGGTCGGTAAATACGAAGGCGATCAAGTGCAGGTGCAAGCGCCAGATGGTGCCATTATGTACGAGATTATAGAAGTCAGTTATATCTAGTTCAGGCAGGTTTATGGCAGAACGCAGCGATAGCAGCCACCGGTGGCTGAAAGAACATTTTAATGACCCTTACGTCAAAAAGGCGCAACAGGAAGGCTATCGCTCGCGTGCCGTTTATAAGCTCCTCGAAATTCATCAGCGTGATCGCTTGTTTAAACCTGGTATGACCGTGGTTGATCTTGGCGCCGCACCGGGCGGATGGTCGCAGTTGGTGGTTAAGTTAATTAAGCCGAAAGGCCAGATTATTGCCCTCGATATCCTTCCCATGGAGCCCATTGAGGGGGTGGAGTTCATACAGGGTGATTTTTCTGAGGATGCGGTCGTTGATAACCTCCTGACCCGTATGCCGTCTGAAAAGGTGGATTGGGTGCTTTCCGACATTGCCCCGAATATGAGCGGAAACGATAGTATCGATATGCCCCGTTCAGTGTATCTGGCTGAGCTAGCGCTCGACTTCGCATTGAAGGTCGTCGCTAAAGACGGCGGGTTCCTGATTAAGCTGTTTCAGGGCGAAGGATTTGACGCTTTCCTCGCAGAGGTCAAACGTAAATTCCAAAAGACAGTCATTCGCAAACCCAAAGCTTCACGTAGCCGGTCTCGCGAAGTATATATTTTGGCTAGAACGCTAAGAGAAGCTCCGAAATAACTCTATCTATCCCTTGTTAGGGTTAATACCTTATAGAAAAAAGGGTTGGTTGAGGTTCAAAAGGTAACTAGCTGGTAGTTGGTAGAAAAGTGACACATGAAACACCATGTTTCCTAGTTTATAATCGCCAGATTAGGTATGATTAAATTATAATTAAAGTCTGCAGGTTTAAGTGAGGTCAGCCAACGTGAATGACGTAGTCAAGACGATACTTTTGTGGATGGTAATCGCGATCATCTTAATCTCGGTTTTCAATAACTTTGGACCGAAACGCGAAGCAGACGCACGTGTCAGTTATTCTTCTTTTCTGAAGGATGTTGAGCAGGGTAACGTTCGTTCAGTGACGATCACTGAGCAAAACGTGAATGGCGAATTAATAGGTGGCAAGACATTCACGACTTATTTGCCGATGCCGCAAGATTCCCAGTTACTTTCAACCATGTTGAGTAAGGGCGTGGTTGTGAACGGCAAACAGCCTGATCAGCCCGGCCTTTTAACGCATCTCTTGAATTTACTCCCTTGGATTGTCCTCTTTGCTATCTGGATTTACGTGTTGCGTCAGCAGGCGGGTGGCGGAAAGGGAGGAGCCTTTTCATTCGGCCGCAGCCGTGCGCGATTACTGAATTCCGATCAGGTTAAAATTACCTTTGCGGATGTCGCTGGTTGTGATGAAGCCAAGGAAGAAGTGAAAGAGCTGGTCGACTTTTTGAAAGACCCCGGTAAATTTCAACGTCTCGGTGGTAAAATTCCACGCGGCGTATTACTGATTGGCCCGCCAGGAACAGGTAAAACTTTATTGGCGAGAGCGGTGGCGGGTGAAGCGAAAGTTCCATTCTTTACCATTTCCGGTTCTGACTTTGTAGAAATGTTCGTGGGTGTCGGTGCCTCACGTGTACGCGATATGTTCGAACAAGCGAAGAAGCAGGCGCCATGTATTATCTTCATCGACGAAATCGATGCGGTCGGTCGTCATCGTGGTGCAGGTCTGGGTGGTGGTCACGATGAGCGTGAACAGACACTGAATCAGTTATTAGTTGAAATGGATGGTTTCCAGGGTAGTGAAGGCGTCATTGTCGTGGCGGCTACTAACCGTCCAGACGTATTAGATCCAGCCTTGTTACGCCCAGGCCGTTTTGATCGCCAGGTCGTTGTTGGTTTGCCAGATGTGAAAGGTCGTGAACAGATTTTACGTGTTCATAGTCGTAAGGTGCCTGTTGCTGATGATGTAGATGTTGCCATCATCGCGCGCGGCACACCTGGCTTCTCAGGAGCAGATTTGGCAAATATCGTGAACGAGGCAGCATTGTTTGCTGCACGTGCGAATAAGCGCTCAGTCGATATGGAAGATTTTGAAAAGGCGAAAGATAAAGTTATTATGGGTGCCGAACGTCGTTCGATTGTCATGTCTGACGAAGAAAAGAGAAATACCGCTTATCATGAGTCTGGACATGCGATTGTTGGTTTGCAAGTTCCTGGTCATGATCCTGTTCATAAGGTCACAATTATTCCGCGCGGCCGTGCACTCGGTGTCACCATGTACTTGCCGGAAGGTGATCGATATAGCCATACCAAAGAATCATTAGAGGGCAGAATTTCCAGCCTCTTTGGTGGTCGAATTGCTGAAGAGCTTATTTTCGGCAAAGAAAAAGTGACGACAGGCGCGTCTAACGATATTCAGAAAGCCACCGAAATTGCTCGCAATATGGTGACCAAGTGGGGTTTGTCCGAGAAAGTTGGACCGCTGACTTTGGGTGACGATGATGAAGAAGTATTCTTGGGGCACTCGATTGCGCGCCACAAAGAACTCTCTGCCGTGACCTCTAACTTAATTGACTCTGAAGTTCGCTCTATCGTTGACCGCAACTATGAGCGTGCCACGAAGATACTGAAAGAGAATGTTGAGCAGTTACATAGAATGGCCGAAGCTTTATTGAAATATGAAACAATCGGTGTCGAGCAAATAGAAGATATTATGGCTGACCGAGCTATTCGCGAACCAGCTAGCTGGCGCACCAATAAAGATGCTTCGGATAAAGCTAATGCGGCTTCTAACCCACCCGCTGATAGCAAATCGCGCGGCGAACAACATCAACAATCATTAAAACTTGATGATAGCAACCCAGGAACGGTGTCGGCAGATGGCTCAAGCTCAAGCTCAAATTAATATGAAAAAGTCATCCGGTGCGCGTCGTTATTTTGGTACAGATGGAATTCGTGGGCGTGTTGGTGTTTGGCCGATCACGCCTGAGTTCGTTTTAAAACTTGGCTGGGCGGTTGGTAAGGTGCTTGCTCGTCAGGGAAATGGCAAAGTTTTAATTGGAAAAGATACGCGAATTTCTGGTTATATGTTTGAGTCAGTGCTGGAGTCAGGTTTATCCGCCGCGGGCATTGATACCCATCTTTTAGGCCCCATGCCCACACCCGCCATTGCGTATCTCACGCGCACACTGCGTGCGCAAGCCGGTATTGTCATTAGCGCTTCGCATAATCCTTTTTATGATAATGGCATTAAATTCTTTTCTTCGCTCGGTACTAAATTACCGGATGATATGGAAGCGGCGATTGAAGAGCAGCTCGAATTACCGATGACTACCGTCGACTCGGCTGAGCTCGGCAAAGCGGTTCGAGTCGTGGATGCGCCGGGTCGTTACATCGAATTTTGCAAAAGTACCGTTTCATCCGATGTCACCTTGAATGGTTTGAAGATTGTCGTGGATTGTGCGCACGGTGCTTCCTATCACATTGGTCCCAACGTGATTCGTGAGCTGGGTGCCGAAGTCATCGAAATTGGCACTGAGCCTAATGGCCTTAATATCAATTTAGAGTGTGGTGCCACACATCCCAGCGTTTTGCAGCAACAAGTTTTAGCGCATCAAGCGGATCTGGGTATTGCATTGGATGGTGATGGCGACCGAGTCGTCATGGTAGACCATATGGGCCACATACTAGATGGTGATGAACTCCTTTATATTATCGCCAAGGACCTCTCTCAGCGCGGCGCGTTAGAAGGCGGCGTTGTCGGTACCGTGATGTCGAATTTCGGCTTTGAACGTGCGATTAAAGAGCGTGGCATTGATTTTGTCAGGGTGGCCGTGGGTGATAGGCACATCATGAGCGAGCTCGCAAAGCGCGGCTGGCACCTGGGCGGCGAACCATCAGGACATATTTTGTGCCTGAAAAATTCTCCAACCGGCGATGGTATTATTACGGCATTACAAGTGTTGGCCGCGATGCGCCAGCATGGACAGACACTGGCCGATATTCGTCAGGGTTTGATTAAATTCCCACAAGTATTGCTGAACGTCAAAGTGGCAAGTCAGCCTGATTCACTGGATATTCCCCATATTCAGCAAGCCATCAAAAACATTGAATCCGAAATGGGTGGGAAGGGTCGCGTATTATTGCGCCGCTCCGGTACCGAGCCATTGATTCGTGTCATGGTTGAAGGTGAAGACGAAAAACGTGTGACGACCTATGCAACCCAGTTAGCCGATCTAGTCAAAACTGAATTCGGTAGCTAAGTTAACCTTTATTCTAGGAAAAAATCATGACGCTTGTTGTGAAAGCGCTATCGCTTGCGATGGCAAAAAAAATCGCCGACCATGCCGAGCAAAAAGCAAAAGAGAATCAAATCAACATCGCCATTGCGATTATGGATGCTCATGGCAATTTAAAATATTACCGGCGCATGGATCATAATAATTTCGTTAGTGTCAGAATGTCCCAGTTGAAAGCGATGACTTCCGCCAGCATTCCCATTTCCACTAAAGCACTCGCCGAGCGGAATAAAGGGATGGATAACAGCCCGTATTCCAGTGTTCCCGGCATTGTGCTGCTTGAGGGTGGTCTGCCTATTATCACGAAGGATAAGCAACACATCGGCTCTATTGGTATTAGCGGAGCCAACCCTGAGCTTGATGGACTCTGTGCGCAAGCAGGGCTTGATGCGGTGAGCGCAGATCTCTAGCGAAAATAAGTGCTATTGATGGATGGGTCTGAGGGTTAAAAGGAAATCCCCTCGATTCGTGAGAAAAGAGGGGATTTTAGGTTTCTCAACACAAAGAATGTTACGCGGTAACCATTTCTTTGAGTTTCTTCAAAGCTTTAATTTTAACAGCTTTGTATGCGGGTCTAGCTTTGATCATGATCTCTTCGCCAGTGAAAGGATTAATACCCTTGCGAGCTGCGCGAGCTGGTTTTTTCACCACATTGATCTTGATCAAGCCTGGCATTACAAATGTACCTGGTCCACCTGGCTTCACATGCTTTTCAATGACTTCAGTTAAGCAGTCAAGAACGGCAACAACATCCTTTTTGCCGAGACATGTGACATCAGTAATAGTCTTGATCATTGTGCTCTTTGATAATGGTTCCTTGAAAGAAGGCAATTTCACCGGGGTAGCTTTCTTCGCAGCTGTTTTTGAAGACGTTCTAGCACCAGCTTTTTTGGTGACTTTAGACGTTGTTCTAGAAGCAGCGGTTTTCCCGTTAGACTTCCTTTTCATCTTGCTTTTCTTCGCCATGTTGATTCCTCACTAAAGTGAAAATAGTTACACGATATAAAATAGCATTTCTGTAGGAATATGCGAGCATTTTTTGCATAGAAACAGTAGATTATAGCTAAAAAACAGGTATTTCGGGCAGCGAGCACGTATTTTAAGTCGTTTTCCAGGGGAGACATTGGGGTAAATGTTGTGCCTTTGATTGCGAATTTAAAAAAACATCACATAGAATAACGCGAAAAATCTGCAATTCATTCTATTAAATAATTTATTTTTCTTGAAATGGGTGGCCATTCCGGAGAGAATCACCCTCGAAAAGAGCGAAGACCCCCGCCATGTGACGGGTGTACCGAACTGTGGAATCCCATCCCTGGCCGAATTTAGGGTGTTGCTTGTTTTAGCGGCTTCCTATACAATTCTGGCGCTTTTAAGGGTTTATCCAGTTTATCAGTAGGATTAAAGATGAAAACGTATTTTGCAAATAAAGAAAACACAGAAAAAAAGTGGTATGTGGTTGATGCATCAGGAGAAGTACTGGGCAGATTAGCTTCCCAGATTGCTAAGGTCCTGCGCGGCAAACATAAGCCAGAATACACACCCCATGCCGATGCTGGTGATCACGTTATCGTTGTGAATGCCGCTGATATTAAAGTAACGGGTAAAAAAGAATCAGATAAAAAGTATTACACGCACTCCGGCTACCCAGGTGGTATCAAGGAGATTACGTTCGATAAATTAATGCAGAAAGATGCAACCAGAGCGCTCAAGATTGCGGTGAAGGGTATGATGCCTAAAAACCCACTCGGCCGTGCCATGCTGGATAAGCTGAAAATTTATGCCGGTGCAGAGCATCCACACGAAGCTCAACAGCCAGTTGCCATCAACCTCGTGAAAGAAGATAAAGTTAAATAGGATAAATCGTAATGCCAGCAGTAACTAAATCTAATTATGGTACAGGCCGTCGTAAAACCTCTACGGCTCGCGTTTTCCTGAAGAAAGGCAAGGGAAATATTGTTATTAACGATCGTAGCTTAGACGAGTATTTTGGTCGTGAAACCGCTCGCATGATCGTTCGTCAGCCGCTGATCGCTGCTGATATGTTAAATAGTTTTGATGTTCACGTAACTGTTGCTGGTGGTGGCATTAATGGCCAAGCCGGCGCTATTCGTCACGGTATTGCCCGTGCCCTCGTTCAGTATGACGAAGGTGACAGCCCTGTCGACGCGAATAGTGATGCAGCAGGCAACGAGAACACGATGCGCAAGATTATGCGTAGAGCTGGATACATGACACGAGACGCTCGTGAAGTTGAACGTAAAAAAGTTGGCAGACACAAGGCTCGTAAGGGAACCCAATACTCTAAACGCTAAGTCTTTATTAGTATTTGGTTTTTATCTGCTTGGGGGATCGTCTAGCGGTAGGACCGCGGACTCTGACTCCGCTAACCTAGGTTCGAATCCTAGTCCCCCAGCCATCTTTGTCTCTTTTCGTGTATAATGCTCTTCCCGTGAACGCTCCATCAACGTAAGAGGAAGGTCTGCATGGCAATTATTACTAATAAACGATCTGTAATGACACTATATTCCGGTGCGACGGATTTACACAGCCATCGCGTGCGTATTGTGCTCGCCGAGAAGGGTGTCCCCTACGAAGTGATCAATGTAGAAACCCGTGGCAAACCAGAAGATTTACTGGAGTTGAATCCCTACGGCAGCATTCCTACTTTGGTTGACCGTGAATTAGCTTTATATGAATCCAGCATCATTACCGAATATCTCGATGAACGCTTTCCGCATCCACCGCTGATGCCTGTCTATCCCGTTGCACGTGCCAAAGCGCGCTTGATTATTCATCGCTTTGATCGTGAGTGGAGCCCCTTAATTCGTAAGCTTGAAACTGGCAAGATGGTCGATACACGTGCCGCAGCTAAAGAATTGAGCGGATATCTCGCCCAGCTCGTTCCTGTTTTCCAATCTTCCCCATATTTTCTGGGCGAAGAATTCACACTGGTTGATTGCTGTATTGCTCCTGTTTTATGGCGCTTGCCAATTTGGGGTATTAACTTGTCACCAGTTGAAATGAAGTCTATAAATAAATATGCAGATCGCGTTTTTCAACGTGACTCATTTCAGGCAAGTCTCACCGAGCTTGAGCAAGAACAAAGAAAGCTGGCCAGTGAAGACATGGCATCATAAGTTAAGGGAGTATCATTATGGCAATGCTATCTAATAGACCATATTTGCTGAGAGCGTTTTATCAATGGATTGTTGACAGTGGCTGTACGCCCATTCTTGTCATAGATGCGAATCACCCGGATATTAGTGTTCCGGCCGAATATGTAGAAAGCGGTGAAATTGTTTTTAATATTTCACCTACTGCTGTGCGTAATTTTCAAATCACCAGCAACCAGATCGAATTTAGAGCTTCGTTCTCTGGTGTAGGTCACTTTATTTCAGCTTCTGTCGGCGCCATTCTAGCCGTCTACGCAGAAGAAAACGGCGAAGGTTTATTCCTTGATGCAGAAGAAGACGGTGATGCTCAGCTGGAAAATAAGCCTGAGCGTGTGCAGTTAAGGGGTATTGATGGTTCTAGTGCGGAAACACTAGAAGGTTTTTCAATGGATCCTTCCATTCCTGTTCCGCCAAAACAGAAGCCATTCCTGAAATTGGTTGAATAGTTTAGATATCGTAACAAGAATAAGCCCGTCAATGAGACGGGCTTTTTTTTATCTATAGAACGGTGTAGATATAATTCCGCACGGCGCTTCTCTCACTGATTATACTAATCGAATGTTTCTTGTATGCTCTTGATTGACATCGTCAAAGTACAAATCATCTTTAGTGAAGTCTTCCTTGGTTAGCACTTTGGTGCAATCGGGGTGGCCGTACGCCCAGTACAGTACATGCGATTTATTCCAGAGTCCGGTGCCGACAATATACTTAAATAATTTACTATTTTTATCTGGTGTTTCTGCAATGGCTTGCAATACCCAATCTTCGACAGTCAATTGGCTTGTGCCAAGTAGTGCACCGATGACCGGAGCGTGAATAGATTTGATGGTTTCCACGTAGTCACTATGATTGCTGCGCTTGTTTTCTAATGCTGCTTTCGCATTCAATAGTAATGAGTAAATTGAGCTGCCATCAAATTTTGAGTCCAGATTAGACATGCTGGAGTAGAAGGAGCCTCCCTGATTGCCACGACTAAATTTACGCGTTCTATTCAATATATCGCGACTTTCGCCTCCCAGAGGATTGACGAGCACTGAAAAGCCTTCATAGACACGATATAAATACTTATTAAGTTCAGCGGGTTCTTTTTTCATTAAGAATGCTAATACATTTGGGTAGATGGTTTCTGGATGATCAAGTGAAAAATCATTAATTTTCAGGTCTAGTAATTTTTCGAGTGCTTGTCGATTTGATTCGGGAATGAGTGAAAAGACTTCGATCATGTAGTAAAGACGTAATGAGTAGAGCGAATCAAAATTCGCCAGCGCTTTTTCAATCGCAGGTTGCGTTAACATCATTTGATGTACGGTGCGAAATGCTTCTCTAACCGCCTTCATGTACCGTGGGCAACTGATGAAGCCCGCAATATGTGCCATATCATGCTCGCATAAGGTTTGATTGGTGCGTTCACGTATAGGGGCGCCGATTGGGAAATATCCTTGCCCTAACATTTTTACAAAGATATCTGGTGGCAGCAAATTTAATTCTACAGCATTGTCTGGAACCGCATGACCGAAGGGGATGAAAAGGTAAGTTGTCACGCCTTCATTCGTAACGGAAAATGCTTTGGCTGGAATGAGTAACTCTTCTTCGTTGATTTGTCCGCTCTCGAGTAAGTCATGAAGCTGATCCATCGCCCAATTGATGGTGGTATAAAATGGTGTCGGTGCTTCAGCATCTTTCTGGAACTGGTAGCCTATCTGTTCTAATTGCATAGCATAAGCGTCGCGATGATTGTATGCGCGCTTCAAAATAGACAGGTTTCCCCAAAAATTCTCAGCTATGGCGATGTCTGCGGCAGCAAAATAGGCTTGCCAAAACGCTGGTAATTCCTGAAGGGGTGGCATGCGCAGAGAATTTTTTGTAGGTTTTATAACAGGTGCATAATAGGCGGAATTGAAAAATCTGAGTTTGTTTCGACTTTGGCGTTGCAGCATGAGGCGCCTCCAATATGTGAGATGATAACGCTTAGTTAGCACATGTTATTTCTTAACGCGTGGTAGCACAATGGCTTCTTGTGATGCTAAGAGGGGAAGTTGTGTTGTCATGCAGAAGAGATAAAATTGGCGGGGCATGTTACGACATGCCCCGCCAAGAGATTATTGAACTTTTACGGCTAGCGGTGTGTGTGGCGATGCATTGGTTGATGTGGAATGATTATGTTGAAGTTTGTATCGGGTGTTGTTGGCCGGGAACATATTACAAGCTTGCCCCGTCTGTTTGTAATGAGATACGCAGGCTGCTTTTTCTTGCGCCTCTTCAACCAGTAGCTTGATGGCTTCACGCGTAATTTCAAGAACAGTGTTGTCATCAAATTGGAAATCCTGAAACGATTTTTTAATGTAACGCGGAATCGTTTTTTCAAGTGCTTTAATATCAGTGTCATCGCATTCATCAGCACTGAATGAGTTTTTAACGACTCGTAACGCAATAGACTTGAGCGAATCTTTGATTTCATGTTTCATGCTGGCAGTGATTAATTCAGCAAGGCCGTTGACGTGTTCTTCTTTGACTAAATCAAGATGCGTTAACGATTCTAATTTTCCATCTTCACTACGGAGGATTTGTACCGTTTCGCAGCAAGTATCCCAGCCGCCTGTAAAGGGAATATGTTGACCAGATGCTAGCGCGGATTGCTTGGCCATTGTTTCATTCGTGAAAATGAAGTTGCCGGATTTTAAATTTTTCTTTAGGTAGGGATTTGAATTTGTCAGGCTTAGTAAATTTTGATTAACGACTTCCATTTGCTCTTTGAAGCGACGAATCTTTTCTTCGGGTGCGTTAGGTTGTTGCGCTAGAACTTTGGCTTTCAGTTCCAGGAGTTTTCGTTCCGAAAAATACATTTCAAAGTTAGCGAAAGTATCGCTGTTTTCGATGAGTGGCGCGAGCCCCGATATCTCGGCAGAGGTGTTGACAATGTTCAATAAATCGCGATTAGCGCTCGGGTGATCTGACTCGAAATAATTATAGGTGTTTTCTGGTGAGGGTTGGTCAATGCCGTACAAGATGGGGCTGTAAGAATGTGTGTACTGATGCTGCATCAGTTCCGCTACTTTGGCTCCGAGATTGGCGCCAAATGAAAATCCGATTAATACATAGGGATATTGGCTGTTGTTTCTGACTCGCAAAATGGTATCAGCGATGTATTGAGCGTCACGAATATCAGGGAAAGAGGATTTGCAAATATAAATGGGTGATTTTCCGTTGTGCTTTTTGTCGACGGCGCTTGCCAGGGCGTAAACCTCAGCCGCTCTGCCATGAATACCTGTAAAGATGATGATGGGTACGTCTTTATCATGATCTGTATGATCTTTGCCATTTGCCTTGGCGTTGAAAGGTGTTAGGACCTCAGGTGTTACATTGCGTCTCATATTGCTCCTCATTACAGATTTTTTATTTTTATATTTTGATTATCTTTTGTTTCATGTTGCCAATGCTAAGGGCATAAAATTCATTCTCTCTAATAGCACATTTTATCAGTGTTGAGAACGATTCCAAGCTTAATTTGCTTTATATGTGCTAGATTCGATCGTTGCTTGATCATTCCCGCGCATGGGTGCGTGATGATGCAATAGCCGTGGATCATGTTGAGGGGGCGGCAGAACAAGAGTTTTAGGCTGGAGGCGCGGCTCTAGAATCTTAGCCAGGCTTGCGACCGTCATGTCTGCTGATAATCCGCCTTCGCCAAAGCCGATGGGAGGGTTTGGACGGAAATGACCATTTTCATCATTGAGAATCATTTCAAGCTCGGCCATTATCCTCGACTTCCCGCCAGCATTTTCGAATGTGTGCTCAGGGTCGAGAGAAAGGGATTTCCAGACGGCCGTTAATTTGGATAAAAGATCTTCATCTTCATTGATAACGACGGGCGGTTTATCTCTTGGTTTAGGCAATTTTTTCAGGTTTATTTTTCCGTTTGGAGAAATGGGCAGAACTTTCAACAATTCGAATTGTGGATACGGCGTTTTTTTCTCGGACTTTGACTTGCGTTCTAAGTCAATGAGATGAGCTAGCAGAACCTGGTCAATAGCGCTTTGCGAGTATTTTTTAGTCTTTTTTGGAACAACATAGGCAATCAGTCTGTCGCTTTCCTGTCCAGCTGGATCCTTGTAAAGTCGCACCACTGCTTTTTCAATATCAGGGTGTTCAAGTATCTGAGCAGCAATGTGAGCGAGGTTAACAAAGATATTAAATATTTTGACGTTGTCATCAGTGCGGCCGTGATATTTAACGACGTATTTGCCGTCTCTATCGATCTCATAACTGGCATTATCGCCCGCTGCATAAACTCTGATGGCACCTAATTCGTGATGTTCCGCTGGTGTGAATTTTTGTAATGATTTGTCGTATTTGATCCAGCGAAACTTTTCTTCAGTTTTTTCTGGATTATTCGAGTATTGGTTGTAGTTGACGCAGTCTCCGCCGATAAATATTTCACCCATCATTCCGCGTCCGCAATGTGCGTATGTTTTAGGGTTTAAGACATACACTTTTGTGTTGGCGACTGGTTTACCAATAATGTAAATATCATCTCCAATTTCATAGAGGTGTAGCGTTGACATCACGGTGCCCTCTGTGGGCCCGTAGCCGAGAAATAATCGTAGTGCGGTATTGGCTTGTTTCCATTCAAGGAGTCTGCCGAGGTACGGTGATGCTCCCATAATATGAACTTCTTGCAATGATGATCCAGCTGGTATCAGGCTCATGATTTCAGGTGGCAAGGCAGCGAATGTCAGTGCGTTATTACGTATGACGTTATTGATGGCGAGCGGAGAGGTGCGTTCAATGCTGCTGAGGAAGTGTATGCAGCCCCGTGTCGCCAATGCCACCATGAAATCGTTAATGAAAGGGTCGTGGATGGCTAATGAAAAAGTAAAGACACGCGACTGTTCTTTGTAATTCATTTGGTGTGTAGCAGTGAGCAGGTTGCGAAGTCCTGCGTGTGAGTTTTCAGCTGCTTTTGCCGTGCCTGTGCTGCCCGATGTGTGTGAAATGTAAGCGGGAGAATTTGCTTGAATGCCGACACGATGGTAGCTGTTGTCTGTGGCGTCAATGGCAGCTTCCGTGACTGCATCATCAATCGCGAGTGTGCGATATTGATTGCTCTGCACGGTTGGCAATGTATCACGCGTACCAATCACGAAGACGGCGCCAGATTGTTTAATTTTGCGATCTAATTCTTCTTTGCTGTCGTGCGTGGAGTCGAGCGCCATCCAGACTGCGCCGGCCTTCATAATGCCAAACCAATAGGTGGCAAGGTTTAACGAGCGCGGAACATTGACAACAACTATGTCACCATGCTTAATATTGCATTTTTCACGTAGATAATTAGCAATTTGATTGGTGCGGAGATTAAAGGTTCGATACGTCATCACTTCAGCTGCAGCGTCACCCGGTGGATGATAGACTTGACACGGCAAATCAGGTGATTCATTAGCGATATCAATTAAAACTTCATGCACGAATTTTTCATCAAATCTCAATGCATAATCTGTGCTGTTATATTCTTCGATCGCGTCAATTTCCGACCTGGTCAAAATTGGAATTTCACCAATCAAGCAAATGCCTGCGTCTTTGGCATGACCTAAAATATTTTTTAAATGCGTTAGCATGGTATCTATTTGCAGTTCACTGAAAAACGAAGGGTTGTAACTGAAGCATATTTCCCAGTTATGATGCGTGTCGTGATTGAAGCTAACATCAAGATAGTCGTGTTTGAACGTGTTGTCGTGCTGAATATTATGTTGTAGTGCAACAAATATATTGGTGGTTGCTTGTAACAGTACGCGTGATTCATCAGGGATAGCGTGGCAAATGTCGCTAAGGCTCGCCGAGTTTTTGCGAGCTTCATGATATGTATTGTTAATGATCTCAACAAGGTCGATGAATTGAGTTTGATGATCGAAATTGACCAGGGTCGGTAATGGGCCGTGCTTTTGATCGACAACGTGAAGGGCGAAGTTGCCTTCATTGGTGTGACGGAAAATTAATGCATAAAAACTGGCCAGCAATATCATCTCAGGATGCGCTTGCTGCATGCTGGTTTGTAAGGCGGCAATTTCAGCACTGCTTACGATGAATGACCGAATTTGTTTGGCTGATATTTGTTCACCAATTGGTTGCCAAGCTGGTAATTCGGGGATGTTTAAATTTGTAAGCTTCTGACGCCAATAAAGTTGTGTGGGTGTAAGCAAATCCAGATCTACACAATCAGATTTTGGCGAAGTGCTGTTAGAATGGGGTGACCCACCGCTAGTACGTTTCGATTGCATGCATTTTTCCAGTATTATTTTTGTTCTTTTAACTTATGAATGTTGCTGATTTGCATGAGATGTACTATATATCATTTTACAATTCATTAAAACAGACGCCCGTCATGAACCTTGCACAAGATTTTAGCATCTCCTATATCAGGGATTATTTCTATCGGCTTGTCGAAAAAAGTCAGGATATTTTCTGGATCAGAGACGTTAAGGCTGGAACGATTTTGTATAGCAGTCCAGCGTTTGAAAAAATTTTCGCACGGAATGAAAAAAATTTGGATCAAGGATTGGCGAGTTATTGGTTGAACCGCGTTCATCCGGAAGATCGTGAAGAATACAAACAGAATTTAAATCATGCTTGCGATGTTTCTCAGCGCCAAACGAATCGCGTATATGAATATCGAATCATTCGCGAAGATGGCTCTGTGCGCCGCTTGCATGAAACCATGTTTTGCCTTTATGCGCCTGATGAGCAGTTTTTTGGTTTGGCTGGTGTCACAAAAGATATTTCGCATGAGCGTATTGAGTTAGGTGATCTCGAAAAAGCCATGCACTACTTCCATTATTTTGCAGACAAAATCAATGCCGTGTTCTGGGCGCGCAATCATCTCTACGATAAGCAAATTTATATTAGTCCCGCCTACGAAAAAATATGGGGACGTAATCGTGATGATGTTTATCAAGATCCCTCTTCCTGGTCCAAGTACGTGCATCCTGATGATATTGACAAAGTCACTTATGATGCGCGCTTGCAGCTACTCGACCCGCAAAAGAAAGATAAGCCGTATGAACGTCGCTTTCGAATTGTGATGCCGGATCAAAGCATCAAGTGGATTAAAGATATTTGTTTTCCGATTCAAAATGAACGCAATGTTTTTATCGGTTTCGCAGGCATATCTGAGGATGTGACGAAAGAAGTTTTATATGAAAAAAAATTACATGAAGCAAAAGAAAGAGCGGAAGTTGCTAATAAAGCGAAATCTGATTTCTTGGCAATGATAAGCCATGAAATTCGCACGCCACTCAATGCAATCATGGGAGCGGCGGATATTTTAAAAGTGAAAGGGTTGCCGCCAAATTTAAAAGAATACGTCGATATTATTTCTAATGCTGGTAATGATCTGTTGTCGCTGGTGAGCGACATTCTTGATTTTGCTCGCCTCGAAGCTGGAAAGCTGACATTTGCTGTTCAGCCGTTCGATATAGCAAAATTGTTTGAGCAAGTGATGCACGGCATGAAATATCAGACGTTAGGCAAAGAGATAGCATTTCATCTTGTGGTAGCGCAAGGTATACAAACATCTGTCATGGGCGATCAGAATCGAGTGCGCCAGATTTTGGCGAACTTGATTAGTAACGCGCTGAAGTTTACTGAGCAAGGTCACGTTAAAGTATTGCTCGACTACCACGATGATTTGTTCGACATTCATGTGGAAGATACCGGCATCGGAATCGCTAGCGATAAACTCGATACTATTTTTGAAAAATTCAGTCAGATCGATTCTATTTACCAGCGTAAGCATAGTGGTATTGGGCTTGGGCTCTCGATCACGAAGGAACTGGTTGAAAATATGGGTGGCAGTATACAAGTGAAAAGTGTTGTGGGTGAAGGCTCAACCTTTCGCTTTACATTAAACTTACCATTAGTGCATCCACAAGCAGAGAGTGAAGTTGCACGTATCGCTGAACTGGCGGAAGACGCGACATTTGATATGCACGTGTTAATCGTTGAAGATAATTTCATCAATCAAAAAATTGCATCCACGATGCTGGAAGATTTGGGCTGCACCGTTGATATCGTCGGTAATGGTGTGGAAGTATTTAGTCGTATCGATAAACTGGCCGATTACGACATGATATTTATGGACGTTGGTTTGCCTGATATGAGTGGGTATGACATTGCAGCGAAAATTCGTCGGATTCCTGAATTAGCTGATTTGCCGATTGTTGCCATGACTGCTCACATCCTGGAAAGAGACCGGCATCAGGCTATGCATGCCGGTATGGATGATATTATTGCAAAACCAATTAGCTATGAGCGGATTCGGTCTGTGCTTGCTCAGTATAAATAAATATTTTAATAACGCGTTGTACGCCAGCGACTTTGCGGGCGATATCGACAGCAAGGTCAGCTTGAGGATGCGTCACGATACCCATGAGATACACAATACCGTTTTCCGTAATCACTTTGATGCTGCTTGATTTTAAATCCTGAGCGGCAAGCATCTGGCTGCGGATTTTGGTGGTGATCCAGGAGTCGCTAGTACGGGTTAATGATGAAGTTGGGCCTTCAATCGTAATTTGGTTATAGACTTTATCAACATCATTCACGGCTTTGGCTGTGTCGCCGGCAATCTGGCGCCAGTCAGCATTAGGTGTCTGACCCGTTAATAAAACCACGTGATTGAATGCGGTGACTTCAATATGGCTTTCAGTCCACAATATTTTATTCGCGGTTAAACGGTTGACGATTTTGTTAGCGATGGTCGTGTCTTGTAACGTGTGTTCAATGCTGCGGTGATCATAAACCATCGCGATGGCTGCAGCACCTGCTGCCGCTCCCACTGCAAAAATGCAGCTTTGCAAAGAAAAGGCTAAACCAATAACTGTAATGATGCGTTTCATGTTGTTCCTTCCCCGTGACCAAATAATCTGAAATCGACTATGTCACAAATACAATGAATGATTAATAAATGTGTTTCCTGAATTCGGGCTGTGTCGTAAGCGGGGACACGGACTTCAATGTCTTTACCGGCCAAATGGTCGGGTATTTTACCACCATCATAGCCAGTCATGGCAATAACCCCCATGTTTTTGTCATGGGCTGCTTTGATTGCGCTAAGAATGTTCGGTGAGTTGCCGCTAGTGGAAAAGGCTAGCAGAATGTCGCCTGGCTGCCCGATGGCGCGGATCTGTTTTGCAAAGATATCACTGAAGTGGTAGTCATTTGCGATGGAGGTCAGGGTGGGCATGTCGCAAGTTAGGGCAATCGCGGGCAAGCCTGGGCGTTCCTGTTTAAACCTGTTCAGCATTTCTGAGCTGAAATGCATGGCATCGCAAGCCGATCCGCCATTGCCACAAGTAAGAATTTTGTGGCCTTCTAGTAGGGCTTGTACAATTTCCTCGCTAGCTTCAGCGATGATATTGATGATTGAATCAGCGGCGCTGATTTTGGTTTGTATGCTCTCGGTAAAGCTTAATCGTATGCGGTCAATAATACTGTTCATAATTTTACACCTTTAAGCGGCCTTGCTGATCAAGGCCGCAGAGGGTGATATTTTACGCATAAACAACGGGTAGTGGAATAGATATTCACTCAGAGCTTCTGCCGGAGGGCGATGGAGACCTTCTAGGTGTGCTATTGGGGCTGTTTTTCTCTTTGACGCGACGGTCGTGTTCGTCAATGAGTGGCTGGACAATTTCGCTGAGCTCGCCTTGTTTCAAGGGGCCGATAATTTCCGGTGCCATGCCCTCCAGTGGATCTTTCTCATCCTTTGGGTCATCTAAGATAGCGTTCACCAGTGCATCCACGGCATTGCGTTTGTCTTTGCGTGAATAAACAACTTTAATCGCTACGTAACTAGAAATATTAATATCCGTGATACCTAAAAATGTTCGGGTGTGTTTTTTCTTTTTGCCGCGATCTTCACGATATGAAAGCAAGGAAAGAACGATTTGCATGCGTTCGCTTAACTTGGATGGATCAATGGGATGGCGTGCAGCCATGCCGGGCTCTGGCTTCGGTTCAGGGCGCGCGCCATGTTTCAGTAATAATCTCATGATGTCATTGTTGCCAGCATCGGCTGCTAATTGAAGCGCTGTTTTATTGGGAGGTGTCGCATAAGGTCCTGTCACGGCATTGAAGTCGGCACCATGTTCCAGTAGTAGTCTGACGGCTTCGGGATTGTTTTGAATGATACCGAGATGCAGGGGTGTCACATGATTCGTGTCGCCAATGTCACAGACTCCGGGTTCCTCATCGGAATGGTAGTCATGATCTAGTAGCCACCTCAATGCATCATTGTTAGTGTCGCCGGTAGCAATCACAAAATGTAAAGGTGTTAATTCTGGAGTGGTGCGAATACGCGCGACCCTTTTGTTGAGCTTGTATAACATGTCGAGAATATCGAAGCGATGCAGCTCTGCGGCGTAGTGTGCGGGTGTGCGGCCGTATTCGGATTCTTGCATAATTAACTCAGGATTATTTTTTAGTAGTGCAGCGACTGCGATAGGGTTATCGATGAATATCGCATAAAATATCGGTGGATATGTCTCGAGGTGGTCATCGCGATAAACTTCTTGTGAGAAATTACTATTTTCTTTTTTTAATGCCTCAATACATTCTGCACTTTGAAAAGTTGCGATAGCCCAGAATAGGATGGTGCGGCCATGCTTAACATCATCCACGTATTTCACATCAACTTTATTTCCAGCGCGCTTGTAAAGTTTTTCTGCTTGTTGGAAAAATAAATCGAGTAATTTTTTGTTTTTCGTTTGCTGCGCCTGTTCTAGTGGCGAAATCATTGATATCTCACCCGATGGTAATTTAATTTCAATAGACTTCGCGGTCATGTCATTAATGTGATCTTTGGCGTTGAGCAGGACGGTGAGTGCGGCATCATCAAGGTCAAGATCGGCAGGTTGAACTGTTGCAGGGTCAAAGCGTTGCATGGCTGGTTTCCTTACTTTCGTTCCTTTGGTAAAGACAAGCTTCAGTTTACTGTAGCATGTTGAGTGCGAATGTAAATGTGAGCTTGTTTCATTCCGCGGTAAATGCATTGACGAGCCAGTTAACGCGGTTTTCGTGTTCCATGAAATCAATAGCCACAACATCAAATCGGCTGTTAACTTTATAAAGCCATTTTTTTATTTGTAAGTAAAGCGTTGCCGTCTTCACAATTTTTTTTATTTTAGATGGCGTGATGCTTTCTGCGGCGCTGCCGTGTGTGCCGCGAGTGCGATAGCGCACCTCCACAAAGACCACGTGCTCCTTGTCTTGCATGATTAAATCAATTTCCCCCGTGTGATAGGCGAAGTTTTTTTCTAGCAGACGCAGGCCTTTTTGTGTGAGAAACTTTAGCGCTTCTGCTTCGGCGCGATCGCCAAGGGTTTTTTGCAGGGTTGTCATGAAATATTCCTATTAATTAGTATAAGTAAAAAGAGTGGTTTTCGGTATGTCGGAAAAAAAACAAACAGGCAGGCTGTATATTGTGGCAACGCCCATTGGCAATCTTGGGGATATGACGGCGCGCGCAGTGGAAACGCTGAAGCTGGTCGATAGGATTGCCGCTGAAGATACACGGCATTCTTCGTCGTTGTTGAAGCATTACTCCATCAATAAGCCGGTCATTTCATTACATAACTTCAATGAGCGTGAGCGCCTTGATCAAATTATCGGTGCCTTGCAGCAGGGTGAATCGATCGCCTTAATCAGTGATGCTGGCACGCCGCTGATTAGTGATCCTGGCTATCATTTGGTGCGTGAAGCCAAAGAGCAGGGAATTACCGTTGTGCCTATACCGGGTGCATGTGCTGTCATTGCAGCGCTCTCTGCGGCAGGCCTGCCCACGGACAAATTCATTTTTGAAGGTTTCCTACCGGCTAAAAATGAAGCGCGCAAACAGCAGTTACTGGCTTTGCTGCGCGAGTCGCGCACGATGATTTTTTATGAGGCTCCCCATCGCCTGCAGGAAATGCTGCATACCATGCTGGAGGTTTTTGGTGGAGAGCGTAAGGCGGTCGTAGCGCGCGAGCTGACTAAAATGTACGAGTCGATTTTGTCAGGTAAGTTGCAGATGCTGGCTGATTACTACAATGCCCATGCGGATGAATGTCGCGGAGAGGTGGTGATGTTGGTGGCGGGTGCAGAGGCGGAGGATAATGCCCAGGTTTCTGTCTATCCGCAAGAGGTTCTTTCTATTCTTTTGCAAGAATTGCCGTTAAAACAAGCGGTATCCCTGGCGAGCAAAATTACGGGCGAACGTCGTAATACGCTATACGAGGCCGCCCTAGCTCAAAAACCAGACAAATAATCGTGAAAGTGTGATATTCTTCGCCCTGAGTCAGTTAGACAGTCGCTCTACCTTTTAGGTAGGGAGGAAAGTCCGGGCTCCATAGGGTAAGGCGCCAGGTAACACCTGGGAGACGCAAGTCTACGGAAAGTGCCACAGAAAATAGACCGCCACGCTGTAAGGCGTGGTAAGGGTGAAAAGGTGTGGTAAGAGCGCACCGCGGGACTGGTAACAGTGTCGGCACGGTAAACCCCGCCTGGAGTAAGGCCAAATAGGAACTCAATAGCGCGACCCGCGCTGGGTTTGGGTAGGCTGCTTGAGGTGTCTGGCGACAGACATCCCAGATAAATGACTGTCCACGACAGAACCCGGCTTAACGACTGACTCATCTATGCTTGGCTGGGTTACGCGCTGTGCGCTAACCCAGTTTCATTTCCCTGCGAAAGTCCGTCATCCTTCGTCTATGTGATCATTTCAGCGTGATGCCCAGTTTTTTTACATACCTATAAAAATATTTACATCGCTTCCTAACTTCCTCATTAATTTGCAAAAAAAATGAAGTAATAGTGGAGAAAGGTGGCAGAAAGTGTAGAATTGTGGAAATTTGTGGTATATTTATAGGTACCCAAATAGATATTTTTGCTCTATTCGGTTTGGTGGGAGGATAAGGCAGTGTTTAGAGGCATTAACGGGATCAACATAGATGCAAAAGGCAGGATCGCGATGCCGACCCGTTACCGTGAACGCTTGCAACTAGACAGTAATAATACAGTAATTGTGACGATAGATACAGAAGAACGGTGCTTGCTGATGTACCCAAGGCCGGAGTGGGAAGAGATAGAAAAGAAAATAGTTAGTCTCCCCAGCTTCCAGCCCGCCGCTCGCCGAATTCAGCGTTTATTAATCGGTCATGCGACCGATATAGAGATAGATGGACAGGGAAGACTTTTGTTGCCGCCGCTGTTAAGGGAATATGCGGGGCTCGATAAAAGCGTTGTTTTAGTAGGACAGGGTAAGAAATTTGAGTTGTGGGACGAAGCACATTGGGAGTCACGCCGCAGTCTTTGGCTGCAGGAAGAGTCCAAATCTGGTGAGTCCGAATTACCTGAAGAGTTGAAATCTATTTCATTGTGATGTAAATGGAGCTTACATTTTAATTATGGCAGCCTGTCGCATGAGTGACATTTTTCAACAACATATTCCGGTCCTGTTACAGGAAGCGGTAGAAAGTCTCATCACCTTACCGGGCGGAATCTATGTCGACGCAACTTTTGGTCGCGGCAGCCACTCACGTGAAATCCTCAAGAATTTAAACGCATCTGGGCGCTTAATTGCATTCGATAAAGACCCGGAAGCGATCGCTTATGCTAATGAAACCATTCAAGATACGCGTTTTTCGATTGTTCATGCGTCATTCGCCGCGCTGCAAGTAGTCTTGCATGACTTAAATGTGTGGGGGAAGGTCAGCGGCATTTTATTTGATCTTGGGGTGTCATCACCACAGCTCGACAACCCAGAACGTGGTTTTAGTTTCGTCCGGGAAGGTAAGCTCGACATGCGTATGGATACAAGCCGCGGAAAAAGTGCAATGGAATGGCTTGCGGACATCGATGAAACAGAGCTTGCAAATGTGCTCTGGCAATACGGCGAGGAAAAATTTTCCCGTCGTATCGCCCGCGCCATTGTGGCAGTTCGTTCCGTACAACCTATTACGACAACGGCAGAGTTATCAGAAATTATTTCACGCGCCATTCCATTCAAAAAACCGAAGGAAAAACATGCGGCCACGCGAAGTTTTCAGGCAATCCGTATTGCGGTGAACGAAGAATTATCTGATCTCGAAAAAGTATTACCACAAGCACTCGATGCATTGAATCCGGGTGGTCGTTTAGCGGTCATTAGTTTTCATTCATTAGAAGATAGAATCGTTAAACAATTTATTCGTCATCATGAAAAGGGTGAGGAGTTGCCTCACGGGTTGCCAGTCAAAGGCAGTCATTTTGACGCAAAATTAAAATCAGTCGGCAAGCCAGTCAAAGCCGGCTTAAAAGAATTGAATTTAAACCCACGGGCACGTAGTGCCATTATGAGAATAGCGGAGAAGCAATCATGAACGCGGCAGCACGCTTAGTTCATCAAAATTCGGTAGCTCGGCATCTGGTTCTGGCGCAGTTATTAACGCGCAAACAAATGTGCCTATTTGCATTGGTAGCGTCAGTTATTTTTTCAGCGCTAGCATTGATTTATGTGACACATTCTTCGCGCGTTTTATATGCGGCGTATCAGCATAATCTGAACGAGAAAAATCAGTTATTTGTGGAGCGCGGACAATTACTGCTTGAGCGTGGAACCTGGATGATGCAGGCGCGTATCCAAAAATATGCCGAATCAAAATTGGGTATGATAATGCCTGATCATAAATCAGTGGTGATTGTGCACGAGTGAATTATAAATCCCGTCCAACGTTTATAGCATGGCGTTTCTATCTGCTTTTATCGCTGATTGTCATCGCGGCCGCTGGTTTAGTTTGGCGCGTCTTCGATCTCGCTATTCTAGATAGCCATTTCTTATTGCATCAAGGTGATGAGCGCGTATTGCGTCAGGTGAGTACGCCAGCCTTTCGCGGTATGATTGTCGATCGTAATGGCTCTCCTCTTGCGATTAGTACACGAGTTTATTCCATCTGGATGAATCCTGAAGAATTTGCGCCTTCCGTGAGTGAAGCTCAGGCGCTGGCAAAACTGCTTGGCACCACCTCCAAAAAAATTTATGCGCTCATCGAAAAAAATAAAAAACTGAAACGCGAATTCGTTTATCTGAAGCGTGGTCAGGCGCCAACCGTTGCGGCACAGATTAAAGCGCTGCATGCCCATGGTTTGCATACGCAAGAAGAATATCGACGCTATTACCCAGAGGGTGAAGTCGTTGCGCACGTGGTGGGTTTTACGAATGTGGATGATCACGGTCAGGAAGGATTAGAGCTTGCTTATAACGATTGGTTGTCAGGCGAGCCGGGTAAAAAATGGGTGATCAAAGATCGTCTGGGTCGAATTATTTCCGATGTTCAGGTTGTGCAGAATGAGCGTCCAGGACATGATTTGGTGCTGAGTATTGATCGTCGCATTCAATACCTCGCTTATCGAGAATTATTACGGGGTGTGACGGAAAATCAGGCGCATTCTGGTTCTGCTGTCGTGCTAGATGCAAAAACGGGTGAGATTCTTGCGATGGTCAATGCGCCTTCCTATAATCCCAATAACCGTCCAGCCAAGCTTGGCGAAGTGTTGCGTAATCGCGCGGTGACCGATGCTTTTGAACCAGGGTCAACCATCAAACCGTTTAGTGTTTCGCTAGCACTTGCTAGCAAGAAATTTACGCCCAATACCGCCATTGATACCAATCCTGGCTGGATGCGCGTCGGCAGAAATATTGTGAGAGATCATGAAAACTGTCACGTGCTCACCATCACTGAAATCATTAAAAAATCCAGTAATGTCGGTATCGCCAAAATAATGCTGACGTTATCACCGAACGCATTCTGGCAGTTGCTCAGTAATGCCGGTTTTGGAGAGTTAACAGAAGTCGCGTTTCCTGGTGAACAAACAGGTTCGTTAATTAAGCATAATCCATGGGGGCAGTTTGTTTACGCGACCATGACATTTGGCTATGGGTTGTCGACGAATACCTTGCAACTTGCGCGTGGTTATATGATTTTTGCCCATCAAGGTCAGCGTATTCCGGTGTCATTGTTACGCGTCGATAAGGCCCCAGTTGGTCAGCAGGTGATTGATCCGAAAATCGTGAAGCAAGTCTTAACGATGATGGAAGCGGTGGTCAGTAAAGGTGGTACGGCGGAAGTGGTGAGTGTGCCGGGCTACCGTATTGCGGGTAAAACAGGAACCGCACAGCTGGCGGCGGGTGGTGGGTATCAGGCCCATCATTACACTTCTTCCTTTGTGGGTATCGCGCCCATGTCTGATCCGCGCATTGTCATTGCGGTCGTGGTCAATGATCCGCTAGGTAAGCAGCATTACGGCGGCTATGTTTCCGGTCCAGTCTTTAGTCGCATAATGGAAGGCACGCTACGCCTTCTGGACGTTCCACCTGATGATGTAAAGTAGTTGCCATTAACGCTTCAAATTCCCCTAAATACGCGATATATTGCTCATTAGTTGATAATTTATGTTGATGCCATGCGCCTATCTTCCCTATTGCCACACACGGTTACACTCCCTCCAGAGGCTGATGTCGAGGTCGCACGTTTGCTGTTTGATAGCCGCTACATTCAAGCCGGCGATGTTTTTATAGCGCTTAAAGGAACGCAAACCGACGGTCGTCAATTTATTCCTGATGTTGTGTCAAAGCAGGCGGCTGCCATTCTGGTCGATGCGGATGAGGTCGCCGAAACGATACGCTATGAAAATAATATTCCCATTATTCCTGTGCCTGCGCTACGAGCGCAATTAGGTGAAATTGCTGCTGCTTTTTACGGTTTTCCAGCGCGCCATATGAAAATGTTCGGTGTGACGGGCACCAACGGAAAAACTTCTTGCTCGCATTTTCTCGCGCAAGCTTTGCAATATTTTCATCTGCCGTGCGGTGTGATGGGAACCTTGGGAAATGGACTTTACGGCGCTCTCGGTGAGCCAGGGCTCACGACTCCGGATCCCGTGACCTTGCATGCGACGCTGAGATCTTTCTTGCAGCAGGGCGCGAAAGCGGCCGCTATTGAGGTATCTTCGCATAGCATCGATCAGGGTCGTGTGAATGGCATTGCTTTCGAGGCCGGTATATTTACTAACCTGACGCAAGATCATCTTGATTATCATGGCACGATGGCAGCCTATGCGGCGGTCAAAAAAAGTTTCCTTGAAACGTTTGCCATTAAAAACCTAATTATTAATGCTGATGATGCCTACGGTAAAGTCTGGGCCGCTGAGTTAGCGGGGCAGCATCCGGTTGTTGCTTACAGTCTGGCTAAAGCTGACTTGCCAGTCATGATCCCGCAAGTCTATACGGAAAATATTTCCCTTTCGTTATCCGGTATTCACGCAGTGGTTGTTTCGCCGTGGGGCAGGGGTGAGTTGACGCTGCCGCTGATCGGCATGTTTAATCTAAGTAATGTTCTCGCTGTTTTGACAGCGCTTTGTTTACAAGAAATTCCATTTGATGACGTTTTGTCGGTCTTGTCACAGCTAAAAGCGGTTCCGGGTCGTATGCAATTATTGGGTGGTTCAGGTCAGCCGCTAGTGGCTGTTGATTACTCGCATACGCCGGATTCACTGGAAAAGGCATTATTGGCGCTGCGCCACCATACCAAGGGCAAGCTCATTTGTGTGTTTGGTTGCGGCGGTAATCGCGATGCGGCCAAGCGGCCGTTGATGGCGAAAATCGCAGAAGAATTGGCTGACAGGGTGATTGTCACCAATGACAACCCAAGACATGAAGACCCTGATGATATTGCCGACCAGATTATTCGCGGATTTAAGCACCCAGAGCGGGTTTTAAGGGTGTTGGATCGTTCTAAAGCGATTGAGAAAAGTATACAATATGCCTCAGCTAATGATTGTATTTTGGTCGCTGGTAAAGGTGCTGAGCATTATCAACAAATCGGGGATCAAAAATTTCCGTTTGATGATGTGTCTGAAGTCAGTCGCTATTTGAATCAGGTTGTCAAAGAACCTCACGGAGACAGTTAATGTTATTGTGGTTAAGTGAATGGCTGGCGCAGTACTACCATTTCTTTCATGTATTTCAGTATCTTACGTTGCGTGCCATATTAGGTACACTGACCGCATTGGTCATCGCGCTGGTGATGGGGCCGGTTATTATCCGTCGGCTTAGTCTGCATCGTGTTGGTCAGGTGGTGCGTGATGATGGTCCGCAGAGTCATTTAAGTAAAGCCGGTACGCCGACTATGGGCGGAACGCTGGTGCTGATTTCCGTCTTGATTAGTACGTTACTCTGGGGTGATTTAAGCAATCGCTATATCTGGCTGGTGCTGATTGTCACAATGGGTTTCGGTGCGATTGGTTACTGGGATGACTACCGTAAATTAGTGTTAAAGCATAGTCGCGGCATGCCGGCGCGCCAAAAATATTTCTTTCAATCGCTGCTCGGAATGGGGGCGGCTCTTTACCTTTATTCAACGGCATCGCTTCCGGCTGAAACGCAGTTGGTCATTCCGTTTATGAAAAATATTTATATCACCCTTGGGCCCTTATTCATTTTGTTGACGTACTTTGTGATTGTAGGTTCCAGTAATGCGGTGAACTTGACGGACGGTCTCGATGGTTTGGCCATTATGCCTTCCGTGATGATTAGTGGCGCGTTGGGTGTTTTTGCTTATGTGACCGGGAATGTTCAATATGCCAATTATCTTGGCATTCCTTATGTGCCAGGTGTCGGTGAGGTCGTCGTGTTTTGTGGGGCGCTGGTCGGTTCAGGGCTGGGGTTTCTTTGGTTTAATACTTATCCTGCTCAAATATTCATGGGTGATGTTGGCGCATTGGCGCTCGGTGCAGCACTTGGTGTTGTGGCCGTGGTGGTCAGGCAGGAAATCGTCTTTTTTGTCATGAGCGGGATTTTTGTGCTGGAGACGGTGTCAGTTATTTTGCAGGTGGGCTCGTTCAAACTAACGGGTAAACGCATTTTCAGAATGGCTCCGATTCATCATCATTTTGAATTGCAGGGTTGGCCAGAGCCGCGTGTCATTGTGCGTTTCTGGATTATTACCTTCGTATTGGTTTTATTTGGTCTTGCCACTTTAAAGCTACGTTAACAGAGAATTGTTTATGCCAACGTCATCAACTAAAGCTGAGTTTTCTGTCATTGTCGGATTGGGCGCAACAGGGTTGTCATGCGCGCGCTATTTGCATCGTGCCGGGATGCCGTTTGCGATGGTGGATACCCGTGTTGCGCCACCACAGCTGGAAGCGTTTCGTCAGCTATATCCAGAGGTAGAAGTCGAGCTTGGCAATCTTGATGCCGTTGTGTTTGATAAGGCAACGCAGATTATCTTGAGTCCAGGTATTGCTCTGCGTGAGCCACACATCATGCGTTTGATTCAGCGCGGTATCCCTGTGATCGGTGATATCGAATTATTTGCTCGCGTGGTTAAAAAACCGGTTATTTCCATTACGGGTACTAACGCGAAGAGTACGGTGACCACGCTGGTTGCCGAGATGGCCAATGCAGCGGGTTACAAAGCGCTAGCGGGTGGAAATCTTGGTATTCCTGCGCTAGATTTATTAGAGCAGTCAGATACCGATGTGTTTGTGTTGGAGCTGTCGAGTTTCCAACTTGAAACAACGCATAGCTTGCACTCAGACGTCGCCACTGTTTTGAATGTGACACCTGACCACATGGATCGCTATGACACCGTAGAGGAATATCAGGCAGCCAAGTTACGTGTATATCGTCATTGCAATACAGTGGTTTGTAATCGTGATGATGTTTTAACGGATATTGAGCATCCATCAAAAGTGTATTTTACGTTGAATGAACCACGCGAAAATGAATTTGGATTGCGTGAAGTCGATGGTGAGAAATATCTCGCGTTTGGTGCTGACCTGTTATTGCCGGTAAAGGAACTACCAGTCGCCGGGCGGCATTATCAGGCTAATGCTTTGGCGTCACTCGCTATGGGGCATAGTTTCGGATTGCCATTTGAGCCTATGCTTGCGGTTTTACGTCAATTTCCTGGGCTTCCTCATCGTTGCCAGTTGGTGCGTAATCGTCGTGGTGTGAAATGGTATAACGATTCCAAGGGTACGAATGTGGGTGCGACTCAGGCGGCGATTGAGGGTTTAGGCGATCATGTCTCGGGTAAGTTAATTCTCATTGCAGGGGGTGTCGGTAAGCATGCTGATTTCAGCCCATTGCTACCCGCCATTGAGAAATATGCCCGCCACGTGGTATTGATTGGTGAAGCGGCTCGCGAGCTGGCTGATCTGATCGATGGTCGTATACCCGTTTCTTTTGCGGCATCAATGGATGAGGCCGTGCAACGCTGTGATGCCGTTGCGCAATCGGGAGACAGTGTTTTACTTTCGCCGGCTTGTGCCAGCTTCGATATGTTCAAGAATTTTGAGCATCGTGGGCAAGTATTTGCTGAAGTCGTCACCAAGCTGAATTAAATCAAGGAAGATATCTATGCGTTCATATTCGGCCGATCAAGGCGAAGTTCAGCCACCGGCACCCTATGATCGATGGTTTGTGGCGGCAGTACTCTCTATCTTGCTCATCGGTCTTTTGATGATGACATCTGCTTCGATTGTGATTTCAGATAAGTCCTTGCAACAACCTTTTTATTTTCTGTTTAAACAACTGGTTTATTTGGCCATGGGCGTTGCTATTGGTAGTGTTATCGTCCAAGTCAGCATGGATACCATCGAAAAATATAGCATGTTACCGTTGTTGATCGTTTTGGGGATGTTGGCGCTCGTGATTATTCCGGGTATTGGTCACAGTGTGAATGGTAGCTATCGTTGGTTGGGTGTCGGCCCGCTTGGGTTTCAAGTCTCTGAGCTTGCCAAGCTTTCGATGGTCATTTATATGGCCGGATATCTGGTGAGGCATAATGCTGAAATTCAGACGGAGCTAAGTGGGTTTGCCAAGCCGATGGGACTTTTAGGTATTGTCGCGCTCTTGTTGTTGCGGGAGCCCGATTTCGGCGCCACCGTTGTTGTGACCGTGACCTCGCTCGGCATGATGTTTATTGGCGGAATGCGTTTGAGGAATTTCGTGGCGCTACTTTCAAGTGCGGCAGCATTGCTGGCTGTGATTGCTATTTCTGCGCCCTACCGGTTAGCGCGATTAACCAGTTTCATGGATCCCTGGAAGCGCCCATTTGATACCGGCTATCAACTTACTCAGTCACTCATCGCTTTTGGTCGCGGGGGGTGGTTCGGTGCAGGCTTAGGAAACAGCATTCAGAAAATGTTCTATCTTCCTGAAGCGCATACCGATTTTTTGTTTGCGGTGATCGCCGAAGAGCTGGGTGTGGTCGGTATGATGTTTGTCATTGGCCTGTTTACACTGTTGGTCATTCGAATATTTATCATGGGGCGAGAGGCACAGAAGCTCGATCGCCACTTCGCGGGCTTTATCGCTTATGGGTGCGGCATGTGGGTAGCTATTCAATTTATTGTTAGTATTGGTGTGAATTCTGGGCTATTGCCCACAAAAGGGTTAACATTACCTCTAATGAGTTATGGTGGCAGTAGTGTTTTGGTGAATTGTTTAATGCTGGCCGTGTTGTTGCGCATCGATCATGAAAACAGGTTAATTGCATTGGGAATACAGTGACGGCATTAAAACGGGTATTAATTATGGCAGGGGGTACCGGCGGACATGTGTTTCCCGGGCTTGCGGCTGCGCGTTATTTTCAAGAACGTGGTGTCGAAGTTCACTGGCTGGGCACGAGCACTGGGCTTGAGGCGCGTATTATTCCTGAAGCGGGCATACCCTTACACTACATCACGATCAGCGGTTTACGCGGCAAAGGCATCAAACCTTTGCTAACAGCGCCATGGCATATCTTTAAGGCTGTTCGCCAAGCGATGCGTGTGATGAAAGAAGTTCAGCCGGGTGTTGTCATTGGCATGGGTGGATTTGTCAGCGGTCCGGGCGGCCTTGCCAGTTGGTTGACACGTCGTCCGCTAGTCATCCATGAACAAAATGCCAAGGCAGGATTTACCAATAAATTATTATCCCGGTTTGCCAAACGCGTGCTCCAGGGTTTTCCGGGGGCGTTCGTTGCATCTCGTAAAGTAGTGACGGTTGGTAATCCAGTTCGTACTGAGATTGAGAATGTTGCTGCGCCATCGCAGCGAATTCCGCTCGACCGGCAGCCACTGCGTTTGCTGGTGCTGGGCGGCAGTCTAGGCGCCAAGGCATTAAATGACATGGTGCCACGGACACTTGCAGCAATGGGGGCGGGTGTGCGGCCAGAGGTTTTTCACCAGACGGGTGAAAAGCATTATGAAGATACAAAAAATCTATATGAATCAATGGGTATAAGAGCGAATCTTGTGCCTTTTGTTAAAGATATGGCGCAGGTATATTCCTGGGCAGATATGGTATTATGCCGCGCCGGTGCGTTAACCGTGGCGGAGTTATGCGCGGTGGGTCTTGGGGCTATATTCGTACCATTCCCGCATGCGGTCGATGATCACCAAACTGCAAATGCGGATTTCATGGTGAAGCATGATGCTGCCTTGTGTGTGCAGCAAAAAGATTTAACGGAAGGCCGGCTAGCAACGATCGTTGAAGAGTTTGTGATGTCGCCTGCCAAACGTCTGGATATGGCATTAGCCGCTTATCGCTTGCGCCATATTCATGTGACTAAAAAAATATTTGAAATTTGTGAGGAGATCTCCCGTTGAGCTGGATGTTAGAGATGGGTCATATAAAACACGTTCACTTTGTCGGCATTGGCGGCGTGGGCATGGCTGGTATTGCTGAGGTGCTGTTGAGGCAGGGTTATACTGTTTCAGGATCAGACCTTTCCGAAAATTCACTGACACAATGGTTGAAGGTGATGGGTGCGGTGATTTATCACGGCCATGATGCCAAAAACATCGAAAATGCCGATGTGATCGTACGCTCTTCGGCGGTTGACTGGACTAATCCAGAGTTTGAAGCCGCACGTTTGGCGCGTATCCCTATTGTGCAGCGCGCAGAAATGCTTGGCGAATTGATGCGCTTTCGCTACGGTGTTGCCATTGCGGGAACGCATGGTAAAACCACCACCACCAGCTTTGTCACCAGCATTCTTGCCGAAGCGGGGCTTGATCCTACGTTCGTGATTGGCGGTCGATTAAATAGCGTTGGCAGTAACGCGCGTCTTGGTCGCGGTCATTATCTGGTTGCTGAAGCAGATGAAAGCGATGCTTCGTTTTTATATCTCAAGCCAATGATTTCAATCGTAACCAATATCGATCAAGATCATATGTCGACTTACGATAACGATTTCGAAAAATTGAAATCAACCTTCATCGACTTTCTCCATCATTTGCCGTTTTATGGACTGGCCGTTCTATGCGTGGATGATCCCATCGTCCGTGAAATATTGCCCGCCGTGTCCCGCCCCATTGTGACCTATGGGTTGTCACCGGATGCTGATTTTTATACCGAGCACTATACACAGTCGGGTATGCAAACAAAGTTTGTGGTGCGTCGTCCGAAAGGATTGCCGCCTCTGTCTGTGACTTTGAATTGCCCGGGGCGCCATAATGTATTAAACGCTCTGGCCGCGATTGCGGTGGCGACGGAACTCAAAGTGCAAGACAGTGCGATTGTCGAAGCGTTGCAACATTTCGCCGGCATCGGCAGACGGTTTCAGGTTTACGGTGAAGTTCCGTTGCCACAAGGTGGCCACGTCACCCTTGTGGATGACTACGGTCATCATCCGCGGGAGATTGCCGCAACCGTGCAGGCTGCCCGTGAAAGTTGGCCTGATCGCCGCCTCGCGATGGTCTATCAACCGCACCGTTACACCCGTACCCGTGATTTATTTGCCGACTTTTGCCAGGTGTTGTCGACAGTTGATAAATTATTCTTGCTAGATGTTTATTCGGCGGGTGAGCCGCCTATTTTGGGTGCGGATGGCGTTTCTCTCAGTGATGCGATTACGCGCCATGGCAAAATCCATCCGGTTTTTGTTGAGCGTCATGAAGCGCTTTCGGGCTTATTGGTGCGCGACTTGAAAGATGGCGACGTCCTATTGATGCAAGGCGCCGGTAACATTGGCGGCATCGCAGCGCGTCTCGCTGAAAATGGATTAATGACTACTTCACCCACCATTAAAGAGTAAAACGGCATGCATGATGTCATCGACTCCAGCCAGATAGCGACGCTTCGCGGGCAGCTTTTGAAAGATGAGCCGCTTAGTCGGTATACCTCGTGGCGAACAGGGGGCCCCGCTGATTATCTCTATATTCCGGCTGATCTCGAAGATTTGTCGCAGTTCTTAAGGTCGGTGTCTAAATCCATTCCGGTTACCTGGCTGGGTCTTGGCAGTAATACGCTGATTCGTGACGGCGGCCTTGAGGGTGTGGTGATTATCACGCAGGGCGCTTTGTCGAAAATGTCTCAGCTAGCGCCTGATCAAATTCGTGCTGAAGCGGGTGTATCGGCAGCGCAGTTGGCACGGCATACCGCACGTCTTGGAACAACCGGCCTTGAATTTATGGCCGGTATTCCTGGTACGGTTGGGGGTGCACTGGCCATGAATGCGGGTTGTTGGGGGAGTGAAACCTGGCGTTTCGTCAAGGCTGTTGAAACAATCAGCCGTGATGGTGAAGTGAAAGTACGCCCTGCTGAAGACTTTCAAATTGGTTATCGCCATGTGGCCAAGCCTTGTCAGGATGAATGGTTTGTAGCGGGACATTTTTTCCTGCGGCCGGGTGATAAAGAGGTTTCACTGAATCAAATTCGTGAATTGCTGGAGCGACGTAATAGTTCGCAGCCAACCGGTACGGCAAATTGCGGCTCGGTCTTTCGTAACCCTCCTAATAATTTTGCCGGCCGTCTGATAGAAGAGTGCGGTCTTAAGGGTAAATTCATGGGCGGAGCTTGTGTTTCGGAAAAGCACGCTAATTTTATTATTAACGAGCAAGGTGCCACGTCGGCAGATATCGAGGGGTTGATCGCTGATGTGCGCAAAACAGTTGAAGATAAAACCGGAATACAACTAATTCCAGAAGTTTGCATTATCGGACGTGCATAATTCGGCATGCTTGATCATTCATGTGGCCCGTGGGTGTACTAAATGAGTAAAAGAAAAGGGAGTTCAATTGTCCGGTATTTCCGCCAGACTGTCCGGCATAGTCTTTTGCTGGTGGCGGCGCTATTGTTTCTTGCCGCTATTTATCTCGCTACCCATCTTGAAATTGCCAATTATTTTCCTATTACCAAGGTTAATGTGGTTGGTTTAAGCCATATTGACAAAGAAGAAGTTCGCCAAACGCTCTTGCCCTTGGTTCAGCGAGGTTTTTTTGCCATTAATATCGATACTATTCGTGATCGTCTGCAGCAAATGCCGTGGACAGATGAGATTGCTGTTCGTCGTTTGTGGCCAGACAGTATTGATATTATGGTGTCGGAAAAAATAGTCGCGGCGCGCTGGAATCATGTCAGTCTTTTGAGTACCGAAGGCCAGTTATTTATTCCTAAAGATGCATCGGGAATACAGGGTATACCCGAATTCGTCGGTCCGGATGGACAGCAGATAACCATGTTAAAGTATTTTGTTAACATCAATCGCATATTGTCCCCGTTACATGCTAAGATTTCTTATCTGGAGTTGACGCCGTACTTTACATGGATGTTGAAACTGGATAATGGCATGGCACTTAAAATCGGTCATAACGATATCTTGACTCGTTTAAACCATTTTGTGAAAGTGTACCCCAAAATTGTTGGGGAGCGTGCTGAAGAGGTTGAATATATCGATTTGCGTTATCCTAATGGGATGGCGGTAAAATGGAAAAATGCAGGCTGAAGACAGCCAAAGATTGAGTGGATGAGACAATATGGCAAAGAAGCCTAACAAAGACTTAATAGTAGGGATAGATATCGGTACCTCTAAAGTCGTGACGCTGGTTGGCGAAATGTCTAGCGACGGCCAATTGACTGTTATTGGTTTTGGCTCGCACCGATCACAGGGGTTAAAGCGCGGCGTTGTCGTTAATATCGAATCAACCGTGCAATCTATCCAGAAATCAGTAGAAGACGCCGAGCTCATGGCGGGTTATGAGATTTATTCTGCCTATACCGGTATTGCCGGTAGCCATATCCGTAGTATCAATTCACATGGCATCGTTGCCATTCGTGATAATGAAGTTTCCCATTCCGATGTTGAGCGCGTGATTGATGCGGCGAAAGCGATCGCGATTCCCGCCGACCAGCGAATTTTACACGTGCTTCCCCAAGAATTTATCATCGATAGCCAAGACTCGATACGTGAGCCCATTGGTATGTCGGGTGTGCGTCTGGAAGCAAAGGTTCATATCGTGACAGGTGCCGTGAGCGCGGCGCAAAATATCGTGAAATGTATGAAGCGCTGCGGGCTTGCTACGAGCGACATCGTGCTGGAACAGTTTGCGTCTAGCCAGTCTATTTTGTCGGAAGATGAAAAAGAACTGGGCGTGTGTATGATCGACATTGGGGGTGGTACGAGTGATATCGCTGTTTTCACTGAAGGTGCCATTCGTCATACGGCAGTGATTCCTATTGCCGGTGATCAAGTCACGAATGATATCGCTATCGCTTTGCGTACGCCGACGCGTAACGCCGAAGAAATTAAAATCAATATGGGCTGTGCACTGCAAGATCTAGTCGATAGTAATGAAATGATCGATATCCCCATGATTGGTGATCGTCCGGGTCGTAAAATACCGCGGCGCATGTTGGCAGAAGTCGTTGAAGCACGTTATGAAGAATTATTTATGTTGGCGCTGAATGAATTACGCCGCAGTGGGCTCGAAAATCATATTGCGGCGGGTATCGTTTTGACGGGTGGTGCTTCTAAGATTGAAGGTGCACAAGTGCTCGCTGAGCGTATCTTCAGAGTGCCGGTCAGAATTGGTCGTCCGATCAATATTGCTGGTATGCCGGACATCATCAACAACCCTATTTACGCCACTGGCGTTGGTTTGCTAGTGTATGGTCATAAACAACGCCTGTCTCAGCGCGAAGTAGTGCTCAATCAGCCAAGCATGAAAGGCTTGTGGTCGCGAATGAGAAGCTGGTTTCAGGGAAATTTTTAAGCTTGAGGTAACCTATGTTTGAATTATTGGATACGTGCCAACAAAATGCTGTCATTAAAGTCGTCGGAATCGGCGGTGGCGGTGGTAATGCTGTCGAGCACATGATGGCAGGCCATATTGAAGGTGTTGAATTTATCTGTGCCAACACCGATGCCCAGGCATTAAAAAATTCATCTGCTAACACTATTATTCAGTTGGGAGAAAACATCACGCGCGGGTTAGGTGCGGGTGCGAATCCTGAAGTAGGGCGACGTTCGGCTGAAGAAGACCGTGAAAAAATTAGAGCTGTGCTGGGTGGGGCGGATATGGTCTTTATCGCTGCCGGTATGGGCGGTGGCACCGGAACGGGTGCGGCACCTGTCTTTGCACAAATTGCAAAAGAGTTGGGGGTGTTAACGGTTGCTGTCACCACCAAGCCATTTTCTTTTGAAGGAAAAATGCGTTTACAAACCGCCGAGCAGGGTATCGCGAATCTCTCGCAATATGTTGACTCGCTCATAACAATTCCGAATAACAAATTGCTGAGCGTGCTCGGCAAAAATGTCACTCTGATTAATGCGTTCAAAGCCGCTAATGATGTCTTGCGCGGTGCGGTGCAGGGTATTGCTGAATTAATTACCCGCCCTGGCTTGATCAACGTCGACTTTGCTGACGTTCGCACAGTGATGTCAGAAATGGGTATGGCGATGATGGGTACGGGCGTGAGCTCTGGTGAGCACCGTGCACGCCTTGCTGCGGAAGCAGCGATCGCAAGTCCATTGTTAGAAGATGTGGATTTAACCGGCGCGAAAGGTGTTTTAGTTAATATTACCTCCGGTCTCGATTTGTCTATTGGCGAATTTGAAGAAGTCGGTGAAGTGGTTCGTGAAATTACCTCAGACAGCGCAACGGTTGTGGTCGGTACGGTGATAGATCCAGAATTACGTGATGAAGTGCGTGTTACCGTTATTGTGACAGGGCTTGGCAGAAAACAAGTCGCCGCTGCACTGAAGATGCCTTCGCTTGAGCATGTTAGGACTACGGGTGACCATCATCATGTGGATTACGGTCAGCTCGATAAACCCGCCATTTCACGCCGTGCTATTGAACCAAGAGGGCTGGATCCCATTCCTGCGCCCATTTTGAGTCAGCAGCATTCGTATCAACCGCAACAGCCTGTGCAAACACAGCCGCAGCCGATCGTACAGACGCAGCAGTCTGTGTCGCCACAAACGTCGACACCTGCGCCAGCTGCACATGCGTTTAGTCAGCAGCCGCAAACAGCGCCACGTACGATGCCACCCGCGGAAAATATTCATGATATCGATTACCTCGACATCCCGGCATTTTTGCGTCGTCGCGAAGAAGAGGCTTAATTCTGGCTAAATTATTTGCAGGTGTGACTCTATTGGCCTGCCTGTCGACTATCAGGATAGGATGGGCGGGTTCTTTGCGGTCAGTCTTTGGTCGCAAAGAGAGAAAAAATATGGATATCGATAGGCAAACGTGATAAAAATGACCTTAATTTGGGGTTAGCAGGCGAATTAGCCGGCATTCCCTATGTCTACTTTCAACGGTTTTATTTCTATAAAACATCATTTTATGGTACACTGTGTATAATTTATGGCAAATCAGAAGCTAGGAATGATTAAACAACGCACGTTAAAGAATATTATCAAAGCGACGGGTATTACCTTGCATGGAGGCGAGCGTGCCGAAATTATCTTGCGCCCAGCTCCCGTCAATACCGGTATT
>CAZGPP010000008.1:0-137040 GCA_964527435.1 uncultured Coxiellaceae bacterium
CCCAAGTGCCCTCGGAATTAAGCCTCGTCAGCTTACAAAAGTAAAGATACAAGCCTGGATGAAATGTTTTTTATTTCATCCAGGGTTAAAATATTATTATTCCGAGCGTTTTATGTTATGTGGCTTTCACGAGTTGACTTATTTTATATAATAACCCCGGGTGAAATAAGAAACATTTCATCCGGGCATGCTAAGGAGTATGCGTGAATTGAAGGTGATGTTTGTTCTTTGATTTCTTGTCTTCTATTACTATGCGCTCATCATCTTTTTCAAGGTAAACTTTGTACCCACAGAAATTAACAATGTTAATAAAATTACTCATCTTTAAGTCTTCTTGTTTACCAGACCGAATTTTTTGAATTATCGTTGGGGATAGCCCGATTTCTTTGGCAAGGCCGCGAACAGTGAGCTCATCTTCATCCATGATTGCAACTAGTAGCTCAGATAATAAAAATTCTTTGTAGCTTTTATCAAAAGCCTTTTTGAATCGGGAATTTTTCATTTCCCGCTCGAAGGTAGACATTGTATTTTTAGGCTTCGCCATAATATTTACCCTTTTTAACTCGTGTTTCGTAATCATTTTTAAGTCTTATCGCTCTAATCTTTTCATTCTTCGGCAGCTTAGGTTGCTTTTTACGAAAAGCGTTTGTCAAAATAATCTTTTTGCCAGTGTAAAAGAAACATAAGAATCGATCTGGCTTTGGTTTGAAGGCGTAAAGCTGATCGCCTTCATAATTAAATTTAGTTGTATCCTTAATTTCACCGGCATCGCCCATTCGCTTGAGTAGCATCAATACTTTAATTCTTTCTTGAGCAGTTAAAGAATTATAGTAGTCTAGCGCCATACTTTTACCTTTTGAGTCGACGTACCATTCAATGGTGTAGGCCTTACCGGTATATGCAATACGTTCTATATTCATAAGTGTACCACTTTTGTTGTACGATTTCTAGTTGGTTGCAAATATATGCCTGAATTTGATAAAACTCCAATTAAATCATCGGTTTTTTTAATGGGAGTATTTGTGTCAAAACTTCGCCAATATGTCGATTTCCGTTATATTGCGATAGTTTTGACACACGTTAAACGTTTGGCTAGTTTAGGCTATGTACTTTAATACTCTGGAAGTGAGCCCGGATGAAATGAAAAACATTTCATCCGGGCTTGCTTTTATGATAGCGGGTAGTGTTGATCAGTTCATGTTATGCAAGTATACTCCGCCGAAATTTTAAGTGAAATTCACTCCATATGCGCTCGACAATTAATGAACGGGATATTTCAGTTTCTTCTAATAAGCCTAACTATTATGATCTTACTGCCGCAGTAACAAGTCGTACGGTCGTGTTCCCTGGTGACCCCACTTTCGTATCGAATGATATATCTTCGTTGGAGGATGGAGCTAAATTTCACCTATGTCATATGCATATGGGTAATCATACTGGGACGCATATAGACTTTCCTGCTCATGTGATAAAAGATGGTAAAACGAGCAGTGATTTTAACCTAGATCATTTGATTGGGTCAGGGTTAATCATTGAGGTGCCTGACAATCACACATCGATTACAAAGGATTTCGTCGCTTCACAACATTCTATTCAGAGAAATGACTTCGTTTTCTTTAAAACAGCTAATTCAAAGTTATCCAAGCACGGCGAATTTTCAAATAAATATGTTTATATTGAACCTGATGCAGCCGAGCAGTTGCTCAAGCAGGGCGTTCGATTGGTCGGGATAGATTACATAAGCGTCGATAGTTATGACGCGGAAGATCTTCCTGTTCACCACACACTATTATCGAATGATGTCCTAATAGTTGAGGGTTTAGAGTTAAATAATACGCCTATTGGGCGCTGTAAGATATTTGTCATTCCAAATAATATCCCGCATATGGATGGCTTGCCAGTTAGAGCAATGGCTACTTTTTAAAAGGTTTGTATATGGACTAAGTAAAACAGCTGCAGGTTGGGCAGAGCGAAAGTGTTCAGACCGGGGACATCTGTAAGCGAAGCCCAACATTACCCTTCTCATTCATTTTCAATATCTGCCAATAACCCATCTGCACACCAATTTATCGGCAATATCCCATCTCGCACGAATTTATGAAATGAAGAATAAGGCCAATCCGCAACGCGCTGAACCAGCCCATGTTTCACCGGATTATAATGTATATAATTAACATGGTTCTCAAAATCCGAATCGCTTCTAATAGCGTGCTCCCAGAATCGTCGCTGCCATATGCCTCTCTCGCGTTTCAATTTTCGACTGCTTGTGATGATTTCGTTATTATCAATGTTTCGACTGAAGCTACTTTTTATTAAACTGATTCTTTTAGAAAACAACGAATCATCTTCATGTAAAGTCATCATCATATGAATGTGATCAGGCAAGACCGCAATGGCATCTATGCTAAATTCATGCCTATTTTCCACATGTTTGATGACTGAACGCAATAAATCGATCTTTTCAATTAAAAGCTGACTTTTTCTATCAGCCAGCGCAATAGTAAAAAAATAACTAGCCCCCGGCATGTAGTACATCTGTAGCATTCAAGTTCACTCATAAATAGTCCTTTAATTAATATTTTTTGCTACTCTTTGAAAATATCAACATATTGCCTATAAATGAAAGATCGGCCATATGTTTTATGCTCATCTTTGAGTTCTAGAATATCTAAATTCACAAACCTATCTATAATTTTTTGAGCACCTTGTCTGGTAAAGCCAGTCCATTCCTGAATGTTGTTTACATTAACAACCGGGGATTTAAATAAGAGCGGAAGTATTTTGACTGCACTTTCTGCCGCAGTTTTGCCCAGAGCGTGAATTTTTTTCATATCCTGTTCACGCAGAACATGTATTTTCTTGACGGTGATAATTGCCTCATTTGATGTATCAATTACCCCATCTAGAAAAAAATCAAGCCATGCATCAACTTCATCATTATGATAGCCGTCGAGTTTGCTGTAATAGATTTTTTGATGCTTCTTAAAATATGAAGACAAGAATAGCGTTGGTCGTTCAATTAATTTATTAATCCATAAATATAAAATTATTAGTAACCGACCAGTGCGCCCGTTGCCATCCAAGAAAGGATGAATCGTTTCAAATTGAGCATGCATGAGCGCCGCTTTTACTATTGGTAATATACCGTCCTTGCTATGAATGAACTTTTCTAAGTCGTCTAATGCTCTATGCATCTCATGCACAGGCGGTGGAACAAACGATGCGTTAGCAGGGGACGTACCACCAATCCAATTTTGGGAATTACGAAAATTGCCTGGGTCAGAGAAGTGTGTCGATCTTGCATCATCCATTAATTCTTTATGTATTTCGCACATAATGCGGAGGCAGAGTGGCAGTTCCTCTAATTTTTTTAATCCATAATTGAGTGCTTGAATATAGTGCAAAATATCGTCGACATCAGAAGGTAGATTCTCTGATGTTTTTGAGGTTGCCTCAATTGCATCTATCATTGTTGCTTTAGTGCCTTCAATTTGGCTGGATGAAGTTGCATCTTTATATACATACATGTAGATGAAAAAATCTATGTCCGGTAATAGCTGTGTAACGCCGGCGAGTTTGCCAATCGCATTCGTTGCAAAACTGGCTTTATCAGCCAAGGCTGGGGATAGCGGGAAGCCGTCTTTAATTGGAAATGGTGCCGGCACGAAGGCCGTGAACCCTTGTGGTTGTTTTACGAAATTGCCTATTTTCATTTTCATATACCGTTTACATTACCCGAAACATGTAAACAGTTTCGCATAAATCGTTTACATTTAAAAGTGGCTGTTTTTTAGAAAATATTGTCACGCGCCCATAATGTAAACGAAAACATCGATTCCGTTTACATTGGCACAAAGATGTAAACGGAATGGGTTCTTCTTACTGGCTTTTATAATATAATCAATCACTTGTGTTTGTGGCAGGGTCGATTTTAATATAACTATTTTCGCTATATTCCTACAATTAGACACACGCTAGACGTTAGCTAGTTCAGGCTATGCACTTTAATATTCTGGCAGTTACCTGCTATTTTGCGCACCTTTTCAATGGTCTCCTCTGAGAAGAAGTACCAAGCCTCAGTGATCTCGTTATGCATGATATAGCTATTAATCATCTCATTGAGCCTTTTTAGCGACTTCATCGTCAGCTCAACCTCTATAGCAATCTGCTTATTGTCTGGCAAGACGACGACAGCATCGGCAAGATGTTTTACCTTTCTGCCAACCTCATACACTGATTTATCTCGCTTAATACGCCTCTCACCCAGCCAAGCCGATTCAGCGAGTGTAGCAAGCCCGGATGAAATGTTTTTAATTTCATCCGGGGTTAAAATATTATTATTCCGAGCGTTTTATGTTACGTGGCTTTCACGAGTTGACTTATTTTATATAATAACCCCGGATGAAATGAAAAACATTTCATCCGGGTAACTGCTTGCTATGGATTTGTTGGGAAAAGATATTTAATAAATAGTGGTATATAAAGGAGATGTAATTTATGGAAGAAGCAAGGTGCATTTTATTCTGTATGCATTGTGGAAATAATGCGCCGCACAAAATCGTTTTTCAAAAAGATTTTGTTAGTGATTATATTGAAGACGAAGACGAGTGTCTTAGAACGCCAGTTGCATGGGGTGTTGATTATTTGGTGGAGTGCCAAACTTGTTCTAGGCTTTCTTTCTATGAAAACCTTGACTGCGATTTGGCGAATTTAGCAAACTCATTCTATACTTCAAAGCTAGTTTGGCCGGTCGCTAATATTGAAGTATTCTCATCTGAGGTGCCGAAAAGCATACTATCTATTTATTCTGAAGCCTCGAGAATAAAATTTTTGGCTCCAAATGCATTTGCAGTAATGATTAGGAGAGCCCTAGAGGCAGTATGTCTGGATCAAGGCGTGACTAAACACACTACGTTACATAAGAGTTTGCAGGAATTAGCAAAGCAAGGAAAGCTGCCTCCGCTACTCGGTGAGGTTACAGATGTAATTAAAACAATTGGTAATGCAGGGGCTCATGCGATTTCTCCTCCAATTTTCAACTACCATGTTTCAGTAATCGACGATTTTTTTAGAGTTATTATGGAGTTTTTATATATTGCGCCCAATAAATTGAAAAAATTCAAAGAAGAAGCTGAAAAATATAAGCTTCATAATAAATGATCGTCTGTTTGTTTATTGTGTCATTATTTTAATGCATTATACATTTTTGTGTAATTTGAGAAGTCAGAAAGATGGTGTGATTGTCTCTGTTGAATATATGTCTCAAAAACTTCATAGCGAGTGAAGCCCGGATGAAATGTTTTTCATTTCATCCGGAGTTAAAATATTATTATTCCGAGCGTTTTATGTTACGTGGCTTTCACGAGTTGACTTGTTTTATATAATGACCCTGGATGAAATTAAAAACATTTCATCCAGGCTCGATGCGTGACAGATGATGACTACAATAAACTGCTGCCGCAACATATCCATGAGTTCAATTTTAGCGATGCTAATATCTACAAAAAACCTAGACAACATTCATTGTTCATGCGATGTTTAATTTACAAGCTACTGATATCAAAGGATGGATATGCAGATATCACACCAAATTCTACAGCAACCTAGCAGATCCGCCGCCTTCTAGTTACCCATCCCTGTTACGACAGTTACACACCCATCACTTATCATGACCACTACATAAGGAGATTACTTATGTTTTCACATCGAAATTTGGAGAAAATGGATAATGCTATGGTTGAAAAAGACTATTTTCTCAGTAACTCATACCATTTCAAAGAACTGAAGCGTATAGATAATCGTATGCAGACAGAAGATGATAAAAAATTCACATCTAGCTGGATAATTTCTTTTGAAAATGCGAAAGATTTGTATGATATTTTGTATAGCACTCGTGATCTTGACCCTGCTGGCACCGATACACTGCTCGTATATCAGCTGGGAAGAACCAAATGGAACGCGATATTATTTGTTGCAGGTTGTGTGTACGACCGTGCAAATTTCTCATATCACTTATTGCATCTACGGGAGAGCATTCAATCATACCTCGAAGAGAGGAGGCCTAAGTTGTGGTAAATTTGCAAGCCTGGATGAAATGTTTTTTATTTCATCCGGGGTTAAAATATTATTATTCCGAGCGTTTTATGTTACGTGGCATTCACGAGTTGACTTATTTTATATAATAACCCCGGATGAAATGAAAAACATTTCATCCGGGCTACTTCTTGCTAAATAGACTCTACGAAAAATTAATATTGCTTCGCCGCAGAGAAAGTTATACCAAAACCATCATCCATGCTTTCATATCTTTTTTGCGCACCCTTTGTATCTGTCCAGTTAGGAAACATTGCATATAATTTTTTGTAAGTATCTTTAGACGCTATAAGGCTATCATGCTCTGCTGGATTCTCGTTCCTCAGATCTCGTAGGTTCTTTAATTGATCGGCTATAGCCCTTGCATGTCCAGACTCTGCCCCGGATCCAAAAATGATGAATTCAACATTCATAAGTCTATTTGCTAATCTTTTTTGAAAATCTGTTAATTTGGGTTTTGTATTTTGCTCGGGCTCGGGCTTGAAAATTGAATTTCTTACTATCATATTTTGCTAACTCCCAATATTTATTGTTTTTAATTGATGCATTATTAGTAAATCCGGGTCTATTTGTCACGCATGCTACTATATGTGCACTTATTGCGCAATGGTTGAAATGAGTAATATTAGATCAAGATGTTCGTGCCTGATTATGCCAGATTTGCACAGACTTTCGCCTCACGCGTCCGATTTGTTCGTAACATATTGATTTTTAGTGGGCCCACTAGGACTTGAACCTAGGACCAAAGGATTATGAGGATGTGCGAGAATTGTTCTCTAGCGTTCTAGTTTATTCTAAGACATTATTTTATATGAAATTTAATCTTATTGGCTATTCTGGCCATGTCTGTAGAAAGCCTCTTTTTACCCTGAATTTCTTGGCATGTTTACACCGGAATTACACTCAAAATAACTTATTGCTATCGATGTTGTTTATGTTATATATGTTATAATTGTTATATAAGCGAGGGAGTGGTTACTAGGTGGATATAATTATTACTCAGTGGGCTCTTGATTCATATTTGAACTTTAGGCAGGGAATGGTTTTTTCTGATCAAGAGTATAAGCAAGTCATAAGGCCCGATGTGTTGCGTTTGCTAGTGTATCCGAATGATCCGAAATTTACTCTCAGTAAGTTTTGGTCGCCGGCTACTGTTGGGGGCGGGGTTATTATTGCTGACGGATATAAAATGAAATGGCACCAAGTTGGTACTGGGCTTGTTCAGTTGAGGCTAATGGTAGGTATAGTTGGAGGACAGGCTTACCTATGTGAGGCCTATGTTAAGAGGGATGATAAGTTCGATAAGAGGATGATGGCTAAATTCAAAACGTATTTGGATTTAATCAGAAAGGGACGTTTCATAACTAGAGGTAAATTGGTATGACAGCACAAACATTAAAAAAGCAGAGTGGACATAAAATTTCCCAAGGTGACTCATGTAGAGTAAACGAAGATCACGCTACCTTGGCGAAACAAATGAAACTATTTTCTATCGCTAAAAAAATGAAAAAAGCTGGTTTGACAGATTCATTTATCGTTAATGCTGTTCGTGTTTCATTGGAATTCGATGGGATTGCAGATCTTATGAGTCTCTGGGCAGAAGAGGTTGAGCAAAAAGAAAAAGAAGAAATTATTGCGGATATTCAGGACATGATTGAGGCCTCCGAAATAAAAGATATACAGGAAGAGATGTATATCAAATTTAATGATTTAGATGCAATTTCAAAAAATATTAGAGCATTTAAGGATTCATTATATCAGGAGGTCATGAAGCAAGGAGGGGTTAGTAGATTAGCAGAATTGACGGACATCCCTCAGCCATCGTTATCTCGTTTTTTTAATAGTAATGCAATGCCAAGAAGGTCAACAGTTTTGGCGATTGCCAAGGCTTTGAATTTAGATGGATTGGCTATTGATATGAAATGGAGTAAATAAAAAATTTATTGTAAGGGGCTAACTATTTGGCAAAAATAACTAATCCAGTACTATTCACAAAGCATTTCAATATAGATCCTAAAGTATTGGATGAGCTTGGTGTTTTTAATCCTCTGTTAAATGGGGATACTCATTTATTTATCGATCCATTGTTGATTCAAGGTAGTATTCATCGAGAGATGAATGTTGGAGCAATACAAACATACCGTGCATTTTTTACAACTGTAATTTCACTGTTAGCCGCATCAAAAACTAAAAATGATGTAGCGTGGCGGGCGGCCAAAAGGCAATTTGTGTTCCCCGAAGTTCAAGGTACGTGTATAGGGTATGGAGCGTCTAGTATTCATGGTAGCGCTTGGAGTCCTAGGCTGAGTGAGCGAGTACTTGCTGTTGCAAAAGAAATTGTCGATCTGGGTATTAAAGATCCTGATTTATTCCTCGTATTAGCTTTGTTTGAAGAAGGGATTGGTCCAGACAGAATTAGCGACATGGTTACAAATATAATAATTAAGGACTTGATTGATTTTAATAATAGGATATTAATCGAGCTTTCATTGCCATTAGAAAGCTTTATCTTAAATAGAATTCAAGTGAATTTACCTCGCAATCCATTTGAGAGCAAGCCAACACCGATAATTCTAATTCCTAAAGACATCATGCGGGATTTGCCAATCGCACGCGATTGGAATGAAGTTTGTCATGCAGCTTGGGAGAATGAGGATCTTAGAAGGAGGGTTAGCGAGCATGTCGGATCTATTTGGGAGGCAAAAACACGTGCTGATAAGGATTTAATTAAGAGTCGCGCTCTAGCTAGCAATGATTCTTTCATGTCACTTCTTGATGCTGTTCACGCTGCTGAAGATATTCCATATAGCTTCACTGTAGATAAAAAGGGAGAAGTAACATGGATGCACGTGCTTGGTGATCAAATTGCTGTTACTGAGCCGCTTTCGTTGTCGCTCAAAAAGTCCCCTTCGATCGATGATGTTTTTGATGTGGCTAAGAAAATTGTAGAGCATTATAAAAGTTTGATTGAAAATAAAGGATTATGGAAAGAGTTGTGGGCAGATGGAAAGCCACGGCCTGAAAAATCAGCTCAGCGTATTTTTTTTGCAATAGCTGATGTCTACTGTAAATTTAATGGAATTGATCTTACACCCGAGGCGGACTCAGGTAATGGGCCGGTTGATTTTAAATTTTCGTTTGGTTACGAATCTCGAGTATTGGTTGAAGTGAAGCTCTCAACTAATAATAAATTAGTTTCTGGTTACGAAGCTCAGCTTGAGGCGTACAAGGCGGCTGAAGAAACATTTAGGGCAATTTATCTGGTGATTGATGTTGGCAAGATGGGCAATAAGGATGAAAAATTGATTGATACAAAAAATTCATACGTGAATCTTCAATTTCCAGTTTCTGATATTATTTTTGTCGACGGTAAGCAACAGGTCTCGGCTAGTAAGCGTAAGTGACATATTTGATCTGTGCCAAAACTTCGAAAATATATCAATTTTCGTGATTATGTGTTTTGGCACAGGTTGTGAATTGGCTAGTTCAGGTTGTGCACTTTAATATTTTGGCAATTACCTGCTATCTTGCGCACTTTTTCAATGGTTTCATCTGAGCAAAAGTACCATGCCTCAGCGATTTCATTATGCATGACATAGCTATTAATAATCTCATTGAGCCTTTTTAGCGACTTCATCGTCAGCTCAACCTCTATAGCAATCTGCTTATTGTCTGGCAAGACGACGACAGCATCGGCAAGATGTTTTACCTTTCTGCCAACCCCATACACTGACTTATCCCGCTTAATACGCCTCTCACCCAACCAAGATGATTCCGGGTACTTCTCCTTAATATTGAAATAAACATCAATAACCGTTAACTGATGATTATAGTTATCCTTCGGAATATTGCTGAGCGGTGGCAGATCAGTACAATCAGCCCCAGCCTTAGTTAACGAATACACCCCATTCCTCCCAAAAAATATCCGTTCATGCTTGACCAAATCAGCCTTTATCAACCGCTCCATAATCTGATAGCTCCTGGCCTTCCTTAACCCAAACTGCTTCTGAATCTGGCAAATCTCACAAAAACCAAATTCATTTATGAACTTCAAAATTTCAATATCACGATCTGTAAACTTCATCTTATATCTCCTGATATGATTTTCTTTATATTTCCGTTTTTAAAAAATTAAATAATCTATATTGCTAATTCGGCGCTTCGGCGGCTGACCACCCACAAACTCTCTCCACGCAGTTTGTGGGTGGTCAGCCGCCGAAGCGCCGCTCGAACCCCGATGGCTACTGGCTTTTAAGCACTTCGCTTCTATAATTCGTTTAGCTAGGTTCATAGAGGGTTCCTTATAGGTTTCAGGCTTCTTGTTGCGTGGTTGCGTTGCTTAAGCAGTGCAACTGCGCAACTGGCAACGGTGTTAATGAGTGCCCAGTTTTCCTTCTTGTGAAGCGCGTTTTAAATGGCGACTTACGTTCGATTTATTCAGGTCTAGCTTCAGAGCGATTTCTTTTTGCTTCAACCCTTGGCTGGCAAGAGTGACAACTTGGTCGTAAGAGGATGTCGAAGTAGGGCGTATAAGCCATTCATGCTCATCGCCATTTGTGACCAGTTGAGCCTCAAACCCTTCGGCGTCATCACCAACAAAGCCGCGTGCCTTTTCAAAATGAACTTGAAACACAGCCCCATCTTTTGGCTTGTAGTCATCGGGTCTTTTAAGGGCGACAACTGTATCTAGAATATCTTCGCGTTTACTCGTGCCACGCTGGTTTCCACCTTTACCAGCATGATGAATAAATAAGATGGATTTCCCGGAAGCTCGCATTTTAAGTGCCCACTCTTGTACCGGAATCCATGAGTCGGCCTCGTTCTCTTTGCTATGCCGACAAAGCGTAGAGATGTTGTCGACAATGATGAGCTCAATCCCGTTCAAGTGGGGCTCAAGCATTAATTGCCCTTTGGCTGTGGCAAGGTCTGGCATGGGTCCATTTTGTAAATCAGGAGTGAGTAGATGAAAGTTGGCATAAGCGTCATTTTTCCTTTTGCCGACTAGTGCGGATAACCTCTCTTGCATTAGTGCGGCGGGCATCTCACCGTCGAGATACAATACGCTGCGCGCCTTGGGCGCTTGCCACCCAAGGAATGCTCCCTGCGAGATGACGGCTTGCGCGATGCCTAGAGCCACGTGCGTTTTACCAACGCCGCGAGGGGCGTAAATCATGGCTAGCCCCTGTACTGGCAGCCATGGAGATAAAATAAACTCACGAGGTGGTAGTGTCATGTTTACGAAGTCGAATACATTAGCGACATTTAATTCCGGCAGCTTGGGCGCAACCCTGTCTAGAATCTCACCTAATGTTCTCATGGCGGACTCCTTGTCTTAATGCCTGTGTCGTTGAGCTAAGGCGGCCGTTAGCGTTAATCCATGCATCTAAATCGTCCTTGAAATAAAAGATACGGCCACGCTTGATGAACTGAGGACCTGTGCCATTGCCTCGCATCATGGCTAATGTTTTTTCTTTAAGCCCTAAGTAAAGTGCCGCGTTTGTAGTGTCTAGACGCCCATCTGGATAAATTAAGACCTCAATATTTTGAAATGTTATTTTCATTTTTTACTCCATGTAAATTTGTTGTGCCAAAAACCAGAGTAGATTAATATGCAAAATCTGTAATGTAAAACATTACATATAAAATAGAATTATCTAGAACTTTCGTACAAGAGGATTTATGAAGAACAAGAAGTCAGGTTCAGGTGGCAAGCTTAATAGATCAGTAATAGTCCAGGCTCGTCTTAATCCAAAGCTGCATTTTAGTGCGGAGTTAGTCGCTCGTTTAGAGTCACGCACTCTATCAAGCTTTATAGAGACAACAATGAATAGTTATCTGAAAAATTACCGATTGGGTTTGGCGATAGATGAAGATTCAGATAAAGAGGCAACATTGATGGAGCTCATTGATAGGCTCTGGGATCCGGATGTTGTTGTGCGATTTGTTAAAGTTGCACTTCTATTAGAGACTTATCTAACATGTAAAGAACAAGATGTATGGGCATTTATGTTAGATACCCGTTATTTTTGGGCGCATTACGAAGTTACAGTTAATGATTACCAAGAAAAATTCATTCGCAAGGAGTGGGAGCCTTATTACAACATAAATGGTCTTTTGGCAGAAAACGTCAAAGAATATTGGAGCGCGATTCAGACGGATGAAGGTAGAGCATCTGTTGTTATCCCAGATCAGAGAGGTAGAGAAATTGAGCCACCTGCTGATGTTGAAAAGATTATTTATGAGGAATTTGATTATAGCAAACCACTGAAGAATGACATGGTTGTTGAGAGAGATCGTTACTCTATTTGGCTTAAGAATATATCACGCTTAGTAAAAAAAGAATTTGAAACGATTCAAACCTCTGCGGGTGAAAAAGTGGAAATGAAAATCATCTACCCGACTCCTGAAGAGCAAAGCGAGATGGTCGAGCGTATTTATCAGGAGCAACTTGCATGTCTATCAAGTTCAACAAAATAACCCGTGTCGGTCAGCGAAATCTAGTTGCTGGAGAGAAACTTGAAGAGCACGGGGTGGTCTTCGAGCGACTATCAAATGGCGATGGACGTTTCAAAATAAATATTATGGTAGATGGTCAGCGTATACATCGTGTAGTGGGTAGAGAGTCTGAAGGCGTCACAAGATTGCAAGCAGAAGAGCTAATCGCAAAATTTCGTACTGACGCACGGCATGGCCGTCTCAATCTGCCTAAAGGCAGGAAGCTTCATTTTAATTTTGCAGAAGCCGCAAAAGCATATTTGAAAAAGCTAGAAGAAGAGGGAGGCAAAGATTTGGTTGCTAAACTGTATCGGCTTGAGCAACATCTTATTCCATTTTTCGGTAATATTTCACTTTCGAAAATATGTACGTTTGATATTGAGCGATATAAGAAATTTCGCGCTGAAACAGCTAAGCCTGGCACGATCAATCGCGAACTATCAGTTGTTTCTCATATGATGAATAAAGCATTGGATTGGAAGTGGCTTGATCACAAACCTTGTAATATTAAGCGATTAAAGGAAGATTCAGGCCGAATCGTTTATCTCACTACCGATCAAATTTCTAAATTAATTGAATCAGCTAAGCAGGATCAATGTCCTTATATTTATCCATTCATCGTTATTGGATTGGGCACTTCGATGCGTCGAATGGAGATTCTTTCTATCGAATTGAAAAACATCGATCTTGATAAGCGTGTTATTTACATTCCAAAAGCGAAAGCAGGTGCGCGTGAACAGCCAATCCCGCAGTATCTCTCTGATTTCCTGAGAGGATATATTGTCGCAGCTAAGCCGGAACAGTTGTGGTTATTTCCTGCAAAGTTAGCAAAGTCAGGTCATACAGAAAATATTGAGAAGCAATTTCGCCGCGTAGTTACGCGAGCGGGGCTGAATCCTAAAGAGGTGGTACGTCACACTTTGCGACATACCGCTATAACGCATTTAGTTCAGGCTGGTGTTGACTTGCCGACCGTGCAGCGAATTTCTGGTCATAAGACATTGCAGATGGTCGTGCGATATAGCCATCAAAACGGCGAGCATATTAGATCAGCAATGGATGCATTAGAGGAAAGGTATAATTTTTCAGGTAATAACTCTGGCTGATTAATCAATAAATGAGGGATTGATGAATTCGGGTAGATCAATCCAGCGAGTTACACCCTCTATTACTATTTCTTGATCATTGACGCGAACAATATAATCGCCGAGATCATGATGTGCTATGTAAAAAAGGCCAGGAGTTCTTGGAACATAAGCAATGACGTCTCTGTTATCATTTGGAGGGTTACTAGCTGCATCATTCCAGGCTATTTTCATTTTATTTCTCCCCGTATTTATTCTAATGCTCGGCAGTATCCGTGAAATTGTGATGGCATTGGCAGGTGCGTTAGCGCAGGATCAAATAAATGTCGAGACATAACTGCCATAAATGCTCGCGGTAGTTGTGATTTTGTTAGTGCGTCTGGTTCAGCTGCGCCAGGGATAGTCTTCTGCTCTAGGTATGAGGGGAAGACCGTTGTATAAATCATGTTACCCATTCCAGTAGCTTCCATGAAGGTTAAGCCACCTGGGGATGCGAATACCATTACATCTACAGCGCCCATGTTTCCAATTTCTCTTGCGCTTTTATTTTTTAGATTAATGTTATCAAAATGAAATTGTCCCTGCATTTTATCATTGTTCAATTTAAGTGTTGCTCCTTGCCAGTCAGCAAATGTGCCGGTCGGAAATTCGCAAACTAGACTTTTGGCAGACATTAGTTTTTCGAGAGCATCGCTCTCAGCAAAGCTAATTAGGGGGAGAAGAGTTAAAATGATTAAGGGAATTATGTATTGACCTTTCACGTTCATTCTCCTCGGTTAGTTTGTTAATTTTTTGTATTAGTGCCTTGCAGTCTTTAATTCGAGATACATTTTTGAGTAATTTAAAAAGTCAGATGGATTATGAGATTGCCTTTGTTTGATATATTTCTCGAAAGCTTCATAGTAGAAAATCATATTGTTTCCGTATATGTTTTTTACATCATCCAAGTTGATTTTATTGCTTATCGATAGATAGCTAATGCTCTCAAAATGATCTAGCAAATTAAGCAGGTAGATAAAGTTTTGTCCTTTTTCCTTCGTTTCTCTGCTCATCTCGTAAACATCGTTTGCTGTGTTTCTTACTGCGATAATAAAATCATTTTGAGAATTCCCTTTCGTGTCGTTTCGGTATCGAAATACGAAGATTTCGTGAATGATTTGTCTGGCTTTAATGATTTCGTTGGAGCTCCATCTATTTGAGATGAAGGTTAATAATTCGTTGGTATTCAATTGATTTGCTCTATGAAGCTCTATGTATGCAATAACACCAAGAGCGGCAGTAGCGATATAAATTAAAAAGTTAATTTCGACGCTGTTGCCCGCGGTAGATTTATTTGTGGGCAAAAAATAAACAATCGCTAGTGATGTCAGTGCGATTATCAGTAAAGACAAAAGGTACATATGCGTTGATTTAAAGGGTGAGCGCATGACATTCCTTCGCAGATGCTTTTATGAATATTATACCATTTGCTAAAGCGGGGATGCGTGATTACACCAAAATTACACGCGCTTTCGTATTGACTTGCTGTTCTATATGTAACTACTTGATTTTTAATGGGCCCACTAGGACTTGAACCTAGGACCAAAGGATTATGAGTCCTCTGCTCTAACCAACTGAGCTATGGGCCCGTGAAGGGTAAAACTTGAAGAATGCCAATGATATATCGAAGTCGGCGGGCTTTCCAGAGTTTATCGATGCTTTTGTGGCTGATATGATGCCAACTGGCCTCCGTGGTCGATGTGGTTGATTTGTGGCCACGCTTGGGTTGCAAGGGAAGGGTCATCAGGGTCGGTGAAGCATTCATAAGGAAGCAGTATGCATAAAAGTCGTATCGAAGCATTCAGTGATGGCGTGATCGCCATCATTATCACCATCATGGTTTTAGAATTGAAAGTTCCTCACGGGGTAGCGTTTGCGGATTTATTACCCTTACGTTCTGTCGCAATGTGTTACGTGCTGAGCTTTATCTACCTCGCTATTTTTTGGAATAATCACCATCATCTTTTTCAGGCGGTGAAAGAAGTGAATGGTCGAACACTGTGGGCGAATTGCCATTTGTTGTTTTGGTTGTCGTTGTTGCCGTTTGTCACCGCATGGGCTGGCGAGAATCATTTTGCGAGTTCTCCCGTTGCGCTTTACGGGATTATTTTATTTATGTCAGCATGTGCTTATCTAATTCTAACTAAAATTTTAATTGCGCAGCCGGGTAATCGTGCAGTGTTGGTTGAGGCCTTGGGCAAAGACACCAAAACAAAACTATCTGTGTTGCTGTATGCGATAGGTATAACGCTCGCGTGCTGGTATCCGCGGTTATCATTTTTAATTTATATTGCTGTGGCGATGATGTGGGTCGTGCCTGACACGCGCATTGAAAACAAACTACATCATTCCAGTTAAATAAAAAAGGTTGCGCGATTGGTGCTTCGCGCAGCCTCTCATCTGGTTATTAAATCGAGTCTGTGTAATTAAAAATTTGCGTTTGGCATGACAGCGGACCCCTTGCATTCAGGCACAGCGTAATGGAGATGGGCACGGTTGGTGCGGGGATGCTCGTCGTCAGTCCTGTTGCTGCGGTGCTGTAAATGACAAGTTCAACGGGGTTAGTGTTGCTAACCGCGAATTGGCAAAAGCCGTTGCTGAGCGGACTGCAAGTGTTGCCAACTAAACGATGCGCAAAGCCAGCATCTGTCACGGCTGTGTAACCTGGCGTATTGACTCTAATGCCTGCCTGCGGATAAACGCGGCCAGGAATATTGGTCGTGACGGTTAAAAGAGCGCCGCTCATCGAGGCATTGAATAACGGGCTCCCAGCATTTGCAACGCCTGATTGGCTGATGGCCATTGCCAAGAATAAACACGCTTTAATGTATGGATGCTTCATTCTATTGTCCTTAATCAAGTGAGGTTAGATCGCAACGGAACACAACAAGGCATTCGCATAACCATTGCCGGTTTTAAACGTGGTATTCACTTGGTTGTTCGCCTTTTTGAAGCTGCCTTCGCCTAAATAGAAGAAGCGATAACCGCATTCGAGAGGGGAATCACGATAAATTTTCACGTTATTGAATTTCACGCCAACACCCACGGTTGCGCCGAAGTTAACAGAGGTTGCGCCGCTGTAAATGTTGTCAGGAATGGTGATGCCATCGAGGGAGTGTTCAACGAAGTTGCTCGTCTGTGCAAAGCTCGGGCCAATACCAATGTCGAATGTCGGTGTGAAGCGATCGCTGCTGGTGCGGAATGATGCTTTCGCATCCAGTAAAATCGGATAATTCGAAACGTTGTAGCCGTAAGAAAGATTATTGAAAATCCCTTCTTGAGTCACGATGCCACCCACGCCTGCATCTGGGAGGTAGAATCCATTGAGGCCAATCTGCGTGGTCGCCATGTTGTACGTGGGGCCATTCACGTAATAGCCAAAGCCTAATAAGGGTTTGGTGTCATTGTGAGAGGTCACTGAAAAATAATCGCCGATTAATCCGGTGATATTCACTTGTTGCGCTTTGCCTTGATGCGCGTTGAATGCACCTAATTGGAAAGCGAACTGACCATTTTTCCAATCGTAGCCAGCATGTGCGATGGAGGTGGAGAGAAGGCCTGCGATTATAAGTCCGGTCAGGCTAAGTTTTTTACCTTTGATTTGCATGATTCATTCCTTTTGAAATAACTCGGTTAAGTTTGATTTAGGTCGAGCCGCCAATCAGAAAAATTTGTGTCTGGCAGGACAAGGGCCCGAGTGCATTCAGGCACAAGGTGACAGAGACCGGTGTCGTCGGGTCAGGAACATGTAATTTAACTATTTGCGCGGTCGTGCTAGCGATGAGAATGTGAGCGGGCGTTGTGTTGCTCACGGCGAATTTACAAAACCCGTTACTAATCAAGTTGCAATCGGTCGCGGGGATCAGGTTGTGAAAGAAATCCCCTGCAGGAACGACTCTATATCCTGGTGTGTTAACGATAGCGCCAGCATTAGGGTAGGTGCGGTTAGGGATGTTGGTGGTGACCGTTAAAATACTGCCGTTGATTGTTGTTGAAAATAACGGTTGACCTGCCATAGCCGTGCCAGCCTGACAAAGTCCTGTAGCCAATAACCAACTAGCCATCATTAGTTTATGTTTCATTCTCTTTTCCTTGAGTGAGGTTAGATCGCGACTGAACAAAGCAAGGCATTCGCATAACCATTGCCGGTTTTAAACATGGTATTCACTTGGTTGTTCGCCTTTTTGAAGCTGCCTTCGCCTAAATAGAAAAAGCGATAACCGCATTCGAGAGGGGAATCACGATAAATTTTCACGTTATTAAATTTCACGCCAACACCCACTGTTGCGCCGAAGTTAACAGAGGTTGCGCCGCTGTAAATGTTGTCAGGAATGGTGATGCCATCGAGGGAGTGTTCAACGAAGTTGCTCGTCTGGGCAAAGCTCGGGCCAATACCAATGTCGAATGTTGGCGTGAAGCGATCACTGCTCGTGCGGAATTCTGCTTTCGCATCCAATAAAATTGGATAATTTGAAACGTTGTAACCGTAAGAAAGATTATTGAAAACGGCTTCTTGTGTCACGATGCCACCGACGCCAGCATCCGGGAGATAAAAACCATTGAGACCGATTTGCGTGGTCGCCATGTTGTAAGTGGGGCCATTCACATAATAGCCAAAACCTAATAAAGGTTTGGTGTCATTGTGTGAGGTGACTGAGAAATAGTCGCCGATTAACCCGGTGATATTCACTTGTTGTGCTTTACCTTGATGCGCATTGAAGGCGCCTAATTGGAAAGCAAATTTACCGTTGTTCCAATCGCAACAAGCATGGGTGACCGAGGTTGAGAGTAATCCAGCAATTAAAAGAGCGGCAAACGAGATATTTCTATCCTTGATGGGCATGGTTCATTCCTTTTGATATGTGGTTCTATTCTTGCATATTTGGCGGAAAATTCAACAGGTTGCGGGGCGGGGAGTGGCACAAATAAAAACCCCGCTTTCGCGGGGTTTGTTGAGAGGGTTACTCTTGCTCTTCCAGGAAGCTGCGGAGTTGTTCCGCGCGGGAAGGGTGACGTAGTTTTCGCAGCGCCTTTGCTTCAATCTGACGAATACGCTCACGAGTCACATCAAACTGTTTGCCGACTTCTTCCAGTGTGTGATCGGTGTTCATATTGATACCAAAGCGCATGCGTAACACTTTTGCTTCGCGTGGTGTCAGTGAACCCAATACTTTTTGCACGGCTTCAGAGAGGCCAAAGTTGGTTGCGGCATCAATCGGTGAAATGGTGTTGCCATCTTCGATGAAGTCGCCAAGATGTGAATCTTCATCATCACCAATCGGCGTTTCCATGGAGATAGGTTCTTTCGCAATTTTTAAAATCTTGCGAATTTTATCTTCTGGAATGCTCATCTTGCGGCTTAATTCTTCCGGTGTTGGTTCTTGGCCGGATTCTTGCAAGAGTTGGCGAGAGATACGATTCAACTTGTTGATGGTTTCAATCATGTGTACTGGAATACGAATGGTACGCGCTTGATCGGCGATGGAACGTGTAATCGCCTGACGAATCCACCAGGTAGCATAGGTTGAGAATTTGTAGCCGCGTTGATATTCAAACTTATCAACCGCTTTCATCAAGCCAATGTTGCCTTCCTGGATTAAGTCGAGGAATTGCAAGCCGCGGTTCGTGTACTTTTTCGCGATCGAGATCACGAGACGCAAGTTAGCTTCCACCATTTCTTTCTTCGCGCGGCGAGCTTTCGCTTCACCAATCGAGAGACGGCGGTTCACTTCCTTGATTTCAGCAACGGTCATGCGCATTTGTTCTTCGAGGCCAATTAATTTCTTTTGGGCGCGATGAATTTCAGGCACGAACTTTTCAAGTTCAGGGTGGATCAGTTTGCTTTTATCATTCAAGAACCAGTTGAGATCGGTTTCATGGTGCATAAACGCTTGAATGAAAGTTTTGCGCTGCATTTTCGCTTTCGTGACGCAAAAGCCCATGATGGCGCGTTCTTGCGAACGAATTTCATTCAGCATCGCACGCATTCTGCGCGATAACTTATGGAATTGACGTGGCGATAATTTGATATCCATGAAAACTTTGGCAAGCAATGCGCGCTTTTCCTGGGTTTTCTTGTGATCAACGCCATTACGCTTTTCGGCGGCCACGGCATCCGTATAATATTTACGTAATTCTGCGAATTTTTCGGCTGCTTTTACGGGGTCAAGGCCGGCATCTTCATCAAACGGGTCTTCGCCGTCTTCAGTCGCTTCTTCTTCCTCACCGGCTACGACGATATCTTTGCCGTCTTTATCTTTCGCGGCGGGTTTGGCAGCAGCAGCTTTGCCTTTTTTGGGCGGAGCGTCGCTGTCTTCATCGTCGCCTGCGGCGGCTTCAGTTTCATCTTCTTCCGCTTCCACTGCAACGAGATCGGGTTCGATGTATCCGCTAATCACATCGCTCAGGCGTTGTTCACCTTTTTCGACGCGATCGTAGTCAGCGAGGACTTCGGCGATCATTTGTGGTTGGTTAGCGAGCGTCGTCAGCATCTGATTGATGCCTTCTTCGATGCGCTTCGCAATGGCGATTTCGCCTTCGCGGGAAAGCAATTCAACGCGACCCATTTCACGCATATACATACGAACAGGGTCAGTGGTGCGCCCTAATTCGCTGTCAGCGTTCGTGAGGGCTTGCGCGACTTCTTCTGCGGCGCTTTCATCTTCTGACGCTTCATTTTCATTGAGTAACAATTCATCGATTTCCGGAGCTTCTTCCGAAACCACGATGCCCATGTCATTGATCATGCCAATGATTTCTTCAATTTGCTCGGGGTCGGTGATGTCTGCCGGTAGATGGTCGTTTACTTCGGCGTAGGTCAGGTAGCCCTGATCCTTACCGCGGGTAATTAGGTCTTTGAGACGAGTCTTCTGAGATTCTTTTTGCGAATCATCCATACTATTAGGCCTGCCAGTTTTTATAGTTAGGGGTAACTACTAGAGTATAAGTCAATATCTGACAAATGAACCACATATTATCCACTATTAATGGCGAAAAGTCATGAATATTCCTGAACCTACTGATTAGTCTTGGTATATATATTTGCTAGTCATTCAAGGGCTGATAGCCTTGCGATGAAAAATAATCCAATTAATCAGGGTGTTATATGGGGTGCCGGGTGTGGCTGGTTAAATCAGCTCATCTACAGGGTTGTCATTGCGAGGAGCGTTTTGTGCGACGAAGCAAACCAGAACTTATTCATAACATGCAATTTTGGATATTTTCTGGTTTGCTTCGGCCAAAACGCGGCCTCGCAATGACGATTTACGCGGTAACACCGTGGCGGAGGGGCGTGACCTCATCCATCACCATCTATATTACGCTGGCGGGGGTGTCGCCCCGGCGCTCAGTGATTTTTTCCGCGAAATGGCGGCGTGTAGTGATTGTTTGTCTTCATCTGATAAACCAGATTGTGCCGCTTTAGACATCAAGCGATTAATCTCTTCATCAAGAACCAGGGCGTGAATTTGCCGCACGGAGCCGAGGAAGGCGCTTTCAATGGCGGCATCCGGGACGTTATGTTCGTGTTGCGCGAGCGTGGCGAGAAAAGCTTGTTCTTGTTGGTCGCGCCATAATTCCAGCAGGCTGCCGGTTGTCAGCGGAGAAGAATGGCTAGTGATGGTTTTGATTAATAACGCGAGAAACGGCGCGCCCGGCAATTCTTCTTTAGGCAGCGGTTCTTTGAGCAGAGCCGCGAGCGAAGGTTGCTGCACCAGCAGCGCGAGTGCCGTACGCACCGGAGTGGGCAATTTATTTTTGACAAGAATGTCATCACTCGCCGGTGTGAATTGAGTCGGTTCAGCCTCGCCTGGCGTATGCACTTGTGCTTTTAATTCTTCAATATTGACGCGTGCGCGTTTGCTGAGCTCGGTCAGCATCATGCCCTGAAAAATGCTGGCGGTGAGTTGTTTGATGTGGTTTAGCGCGAGCGCTGCAAAACGCGCGCGACCTTCCATGGTATTCATGTCGGCTTGTTTGCTCATGGCGTGAAAAAAGAAATCCGATAACGATGAGCTCGACATCATGCGCTTTTCAAACTGCTCTTTACCTTCTTTGCGTATCAGTGAATCCGGGTCTTCGCCTTCGGGTAAAAACATGAAACGAACTTGCAGGCTGTCGTGCATGACCGGGAAAATAACTTGTAGGGCGCGCCACGCCGCTGTTCGGCCGGCTTCGTCGCCATCGAAACAAAACACAATTTCAGAGGTGTAGCGAAACAGGCGTTGTAAATGATGGGCGCTGGTCGCGGTGCCGAGTGTGGCAACGGCATAGGTGACGCCGTGCTGAAACAGGGCAATCACATCCATGTAGCCTTCAACAATCATCACGCGTTCTAACTGGCGATTGGATTTTAATGCCTGGTATAAGCCGTATAGCTCATGACCTTTTTGAAAGAGGGGCGTTTCAGGAGAGTTCAAATATTTCGGTTCACCCTGATCAAGAATGCGTCCGCCAAAGCCAATGACGCGGCCACGATAATCGTGGATGGGGAACATGACGCGGTCGCGGAAGCGGTCGTAATAGCCGCCTTCGTTTTTCTTGATGATGAGGCCAGTATCCAGCATTTTCTTTTTGTCGGCGTCGGTCTTGCCGAAATGATCCAGCGCGTGGCTCCAGCCAGTGGGGGCGTAGCCGAGCTGAAATTGTTGGGCAATTTGGCCGGAGATGCCGCGATTTTTCAGGTAGTCGATGGCCCGCGGTGATTTGCGCATTTGTTCGTAGTAATAAGTCGCAGCTTCTTTCATTAAATCTTGGAGTGCGGGGATGGAATCGTCTTTCTTGACCGGGGTCGCCGTGCGCGGAATCTCAAGGCCGGCGTGGCGGCTTAGAGCTTCAACGGCTTCCGGGAAGCTCATGTGATCGTGTTGCATGAGAAAGTCGATGGCATTGCCGTGGGCGCCGCAACCGAAGCAGTAATAGAATTGTTTGGGTTGACTGACCGAAAATGAAGCGCTTTTTTCTTGGTGGAATGGGCAGCGAGCAAAATAATTGCTGCCCGATTTTTTGCGTAACGGGATCTGCAAGTTGATGAAATCAACTATATCGACGCGCTCTAACAGTAACTCAATGAAATCACGTGGGATAATGTCGGCCATTTATTTGCTTCCTGATCATTGCGGTGATTTTACCAGAAAGCCAGGTGCCGGCGTAGTGATTCAAGCTTTATCGTTAGTGCTTCTAGCCTAGCTTCTCTTTTACTTTGGCGCTCACAACGGTCATGTCTGTTTTACCGGCCAGCTTGGCTTTTAAAACGCCCATGACTTTGCCCATATCTTTCCCAGAGCTTGCTCCCGATTCAGAGATGGCGGCAGCAATCGCTTGTTCAACTTCGCTATCGGTCAGTTGGGCGGGCAGGTATTCCTGGATGACTTTAATTTCTGCTGCTTCTTTGTCAGCGAGATCCTGGCGATTGCCGGCTTCGTATTGGCTGATAGAGTCGCGGCGCTGCTTGATCATTTTGTTGAGGGTGGCGAGAATTTGTTCGTCAGTTAAGACAATACGCTCGTCCACTTCGCGTTGTTTTAAGGCCGAAAGAATCAGGCGGATGGTCGAGAGGCGATCTTTCAGTTGACCGCGCATGGCGTTTTTCATGTCTTCGGTGATTTTGTCCTTGATCGTGACAGTCATAATAACTCCTATGATTTGGGTTGCGAACACATAAAACAACTCCCGCCCTCTTTAAGAGGGGGCGGGAGTGTCGATTGAAACGGTGAAGATAAGGAAGCTTAGGAAGCTTCTTTTCTGCTCACGCCGATAGGCTGGCGATCACGTTCTAATGCCAGATTCTCACGTAGGATCTTCTTCTGGTAGCGTTTGACGGCTGCAGCTTTCTTGCGTTTACGCTTCCAGGTTGGCTTTTCATAGAATTCATGACGGCGGAGGTCTGATAAAATGCCGGCTTTTTCACAGAGGCGCTTGAAGCGGCGCAGGCTCAATTCGAAATTTTCATTGTCTCTTACGCGTACGGTTGGCATAGCGAAAACGTTACCTTGAATAAGTTTTAAAAAATGAAGCGCAATTCTAATCGCTGAAATCCGCTCTGTAAAGGGATACCTGCACCAGAGGATAACCAATTAAGGGGTAATCTGCTCAGAATGTGCTCGAATTGGGTCTGTGGAGCCAGATCACGAAATTAACAAATTATTGACATGCTGGTTCAAAATACTACAATCGTCGTTTCCCCGGTCTGTAAAGTCAGGGGTCGAACACACATCCGGAGAGATAATAATGATGAAGAAAGCCCTGTTAGTTGGTTTCATTGCGACAGGTTTTGCGGTCTCTGCCGAGGCAGGGTCTGGTCTATACGCCGGTCTTTCAGCGGGTATTGGTGGCATGGATACCAAGAATTACTCTAATAATAGTAACCCCTTTAGCAATGTTTCATTGCGTAGCGGCGCGGCTTATCGTGCGGCACTCGGATACTTGGTGGGCGAAGGTGCAGGCTATGGCGTAGAAGTCGGCTATACCGGTTACCCTAAAAATATTTACAAAAATTCAACGTTTAATCTGAAAGATACGTACACGGGCAGCACCATCGATGTATTAGCGATTAGCAAATACAGCTCAAATTCTGGGTTCTTTTTGTTAGGTAAGGCCGGTGTGGCGCGCGTTTATCAAAAAGTTCATGGCACGTTTGAGGGCAGTACTCAGGCCAAATCCACGAATGAATGGAAGCCGGAAGCGGCACTGGGATTGGGTTATGACGTGACAAACAGCACAGCGCTTGATGTGACCTTTAGTCATATCTTTGCGAGTCAGGCCAACCCGGCTGGTTCAAATAGTGCGGCGACCCGAACCTCGTCCGTCAGTACGCTGATGGCGGGTGTGACGATTAGCTTTTCATAACAATCACAACCAGCGACACGCTGTTTAGTGAGCCCCTCGTTTGAGGGGCTTTTTTTATGGGGGCTCTTGGCATATCAGTATGATTAAGTTGCTTAATCTGGCCTTAATATATATCGTTTGAAATCTGATAAGATGAAACCACTAAAAACAAAAATAAACGAGAAGCAGCATGGTCCAATTACTTCAAACCAACAACGTTAGCATGGCACGACGTTTATCCTATTTCGGCGAGGATTATTACGAAATTCCTGCCGTGGGTGATGGTAATTGCGCGTTGAATTCCATGGCGCTCGGCCTGATTGATTTGATCAAACGTGATCAGTTGCAGCTCGACCAATATCGGCAGGATAAATGGGCAGAAGTGACCAAGGCGACCGTCGGCACGTTGCAGGCGCGTTTGAAGTTGTATCGTAGCGATTCCATGCTTGTTGAGAAAACACCTTATGAAGATTTGGCGGATGGGTTGGAGAAATTCATTCAGCTTCTGCAGCAAAATGATTTTTCCTATGCCTTGCTATTGAAGTACATCAAAGAGAATTCAGAAAACCGTTTGCAGATTGCGGTGTTACACATTGCGCTCGCGCCTGCATTGCGTTACATCGGCGCAGTGCTTTATAAGCAGCAGTTAGAGAAGATTGGGATGGTTGATCCAACATTATTAGCCGATGCAGAAGCGCTGAAACAAGATTATGCGTGGGCAGGTCATGAAATTTTAATGCCACTCGCCCGTGAATTTTTCCGCGTGAATTTAATTATTCAAGATAACGTGCAAAACACGGTTTATGAAGAAGACGCGATTGTCGATGCGCCAACCGTCAATATTGTGAGGGTAGTGGGTCACTGGAATTACTGTGTCCCTGCCAAGCAAAACGATGGCGTAGCAGCGGTACTCCCGCCGCCTGTGGCAGTCATCAATCCAGATGCAACAGCAAAGAATTTAACCTGGAGTTTGGAAGAAACCCATTCGCTGATTGAAGTGGCGAGCAGTATTGCACGCGACATGGTGGCAAGGTTGCTGTTGACCATAGCACAATTAAAAGAAGCGCGATTAACGCTGAAAAATGCGGTTAAGAATTTATTGAGTCTTGGCGATGAAAAGGGCATGTCTGCTGAGGTAAAGCAACTGGTTGTGAAACAAGAAGCGAATACGGCAACCATTATGAAAGCCGTGCGCGGCCAATGCGATTTGAGCGACGAAAAAATAAAATCATATAAATTAAATGATCTGCAAAAGCAGGTGTTACGCGGTGAATATCAATCCGTGGCGGCGGATCCTTCTGCTAATTCAGATATTCTGGATGATGAACGTTTAGCGCGTTCGCTCCAGGAAGTCGAAGTATTATCCTTCTTGAATAAAAAGGGCTGGAGCCGATTTTTCCGCAAGCCTGATGCTCATATAGCAAAGCCTGTGAATGTCGTTCCAAGTGCGGGTCCATCTCCGGCTATTGTCGTTAAGTAAAATTTTAAGGAATCATCATGCGGGTACTCGGAATAGAAACATCGTGCGATGAAACCGGTATTGCTGTTTATGACGACACGCTCGGATTACTAGCTCATACCACTTACACCCAGCTCGATATTCATGCTCCCTTCGGTGGCGTGGTGCCTGAGCTTGCGTCGCGCGATCATGTGCGAAAACTCATTCCACTTATTTCTGAAGTGTTGACGAAAGCGGGATTAACCACGCAATCCATCGATGGCATCGCTTACACAAAAGGTCCGGGATTAGTCGGTGCGTTAATGGCTGGCGCGATTCTTGGGCGGTCATTAGGGTTTGCGTTGGGGGTGCCGACGATAGGCGTGCATCACTTGGAAGGTCATTTACTCGCGCCATTTTTGGAAGAAGACGCGCCGTCGTATCCATTTTTAGCCTTGCTAGTTTCTGGTGGGCATACAGAATTAATTCAAGTAGAAGGCTTGGGTCGTTATACGCAAATCGGCGATACGCTAGACGATGCCGCCGGCGAAGCTTTCGATAAAACAGCGAAATTATTGGGTCTTGGATATCCTGGCGGCGCGGCGCTTGCGCAGTTAGCCGAGCAGGGAAATCCAACACGCTTTACTTTTCCGCGTCCGATGACAGATAGGCCGGGTCTTGATTTTAGTTTCAGTGGATTGAAAACGTTTGCACTCAACACCGTGCAGACCTATGGGTTGGAAGGGCAAACGAAAGCGGATATCGCTCGCGCATTTCAAGATGCTGTCGTGGATACGCTGACCATTAAATGTAAACGCGCCTTACTGCAGACGAAATATAAATCTTTAGTGATTGCGGGTGGCGTCGGTGCGAACACCGCGCTACGTGCCTCATTGAAAACCTTATGCGATAAATATAATGCTAAATTATATTTTCCACGCCATGAATTTTGCACCGATAACGGCGCCATGATTGCTTACGTCGGTTGCCAGCGTTTGCTGAAAGGTGAGCGTGATGATTTGAGTGTGAAAGTGCGCGCACGCTGGCCGTTGACTGAATTGTCTTAACTCTTCTTGCCAATTTTACTTTCCAGTCCCATCACCAATTTTTGAATATTCGTTCGATGTCGAATCACTAAAATTAAACTCATGAACATCACCACTAAATAAAAATCAGTGACATTTGTGAAATACCAAACATATAGCGGTGCGAGTACGGCGGCGGTGAGTGAAGCGAGAGAGGAATAACGAAAGAGTCCGGCGACGACCACCCATGTTATTAAGAACGCGCCACCCGCTTGCCAGTTCAATGCTAGCAAACAGCCAATTAATGTCGCGACACCTTTGCCACCTTCGAAACGAAAAAAGACGGGGTATAAATGACCCATGAAAGCAGCCAGCATCACGAGCGCAATGGTGAGGTCATTGAGATGAAGGAAGCAGGCGAGAAGAACTGGAATGAATCCTTTCAGGACGTCGCCCGCCATGGTGATGGCTGCAGCGGTTTTGCCGCCAATGCGTAACACGTTGGTAGCGCCTGGATTGCGCGAACCCTCTGTGCGTGGATCAGGTAATCCCATGACTTTGCAGACAATAATCGCACTGGATATTGAGCCGAATAAATAGGCAATGAAGACTGCTGCGATCATTTCCATGGGGTACTCCGGGATATTTTGAAGCGGCGATCTTGGCATAGTGATATTACGTAGTCAATTTTCCGGCAAGTCATGGTACGATTAACCCATCATCCATCTGCAAACATGCGAGACTGCCATGAAAGAAAAAAACAGCAACCTCATCTGGATTGACCTCGAAATGACAGGGCTAGATCCGCGTCATGATCGAATCATTGAAATTGCTACGGTTGTCACGGATGCCAATTTAAATGTGGTCGCTGAAGGCCCTGTCTTTGCCGTGCATCAATCCGATGAATTAATCAATGGAATGGATGAATGGAATACCAATCAACATCATAAATCCGGTTTGGTTGAGCGCGTCCAGCAAAGCAAGATTACGGAAGCCATGGCCGAAGCGCAGACGCTGGAATTTTTGCGTGAATTCACAGTCGATGGCAAATCACCCATGTGTGGTAACAGTGTTTGGCAAGACCGCCGGTTTTTAACCGCGTACATGCCCAATCTTGAAAAATATTTTCATTATCGATTGGTGGATGTCAGTACGTTGAAAGAGTTGGCCTTACGTTGGGCGCCGGTAATTTATAATGGCTTCAAAAAAGAATCTGCACATCTCGCCTTGAGTGATATTCATGATTCGATTAATGAGTTGAAATATTATCGCCAGCATTTATTGAAGTGCTAAGTAGCTGGCTGTTGATGTAAGTGCGCTAAATTTTTCAGTGCCCATTCCACATGTTCGCGCACCAACTCAGAGGAATGTTGCGTGCGCGCATGAAGTGCCGCAAGAATTTTTTCATCATACTGCGCATTGCCGAGCGCGACCGCAATATTACGCAACCAGCATTCATGCCCAATGCGTCGAATGGCCGAGCCTTCGGTATATTTTAAAAATTCCTCTTCACTCCAGGCAAATAATTCAATTAATGCAGCGGAATCCAGGCGATGACGTGGGTGAAATTCTTTTTCATTCGTATGTTTCGCGAATTTATTCCACGGACAAAATAATTGGCAGTCATCGCAACCGTAAATACGGTTACCCATTAATGGACGTAATTCGATGGGAATGCTGCCGCGTAATTCGATGGTTAAATACGAGATGCAACGACGCGCATCCAGTTGATAAGGTGCCACGATGGCTTGGGTGGGGCAAACTTCAATACACGCAGTACAAGAGCCGCAATGACTTTTATCGTTTGGCGTATCAATCGGTAAAGGGAGATCTGTGAAAATTTCACCGAGAAAAAACCATGAACCTGCTTTGCTATTAATTAAATTCGTGTGCTTACCTATCCAGCCTAATCCCGCTTTTTCGGCGATCGGTTTTTCGAGAACAGGGGCGCTATCACAAAAAGTGCGATAGCCCATTTTGCCCGTCGCTTGTTGAATTTTTTCAGCGAGCAGTTCTAGGCGTTTACGAATTAATTTATGGTAGTCACGTCCCAATGCATAACGCGAAATATAGGCGCGTTCGGGATTATTTAAAGTTTCGATCAAGCGCGTGTCAGCCGGCAAATAATCCATGCGCACTGAAATAATGCGAATCGTTCCCGGCAATAATTCCGTAGGGCGTGAACGCTTGGTGCCATGCTTTTCCATATAATGCATGTCGCCATGAAAATTTTTTGCGAGCCATTCTTGCAGGCGTGCTTCTGCTTGCGCGAGGTCAACATCGGTGATGCCGATTTGCTGGAAGCCGGCTTCGCGCCCCCACTGCTGGATGGACTCTTTAAGCTGATTCATTGACATATTTGACGGAATATTATTAGAATGGGTCAATTATAGCTAAATATGGTTTTTTATTCATCATGAGTTTAAACGCTGTACGCCAAGCTCACCTCTCCCCAGCTTTCTGCTGGCGATTCTCGCCTGTCTTCTTTTATTTTGCCTGCTAAACCAGGCATTTATCTTATATCTAAACATTAAGTTATACCCAAACCATTAACGTAACGAAGAATCGCGGCACAGAGGGTTTTATGGATTCGAAAATATTAGGCAGTATTTTATTGATTGTTGGCACCACGATTGGCGCTGGTATGCTCGCGCTCCCTATTGCTACCGCACAACTCGGTTTTCTCGGGTCAATCGTCTTCTTGTTTTTATGCTGGTTCACGATGACGGCCTGCGCGTTTTTACTGCTCGAAGTGAATTTGTGCATGCCCACCAATAGCAATTTAGTCACGATGGCGCGCGGCACCTTGGGGCCGATTGGTCAGATCATCAGCTGGTTGACTTTCTTGTTATTGTTGTACTCGCTACTGAGTGCTTACATTTCCGGCGGCAGCGGCTTGTTGCAAAATTTATTCTTGGCGATGGGGCTTCATGCGTCAGCTTCCACCACTTCCATTCTGTTTACGTTATTGTTTGGGATGGTGGTCTATCTCGGTATGCGTGCCATCGATTATGTGAATCGCGGCCTGATGTTTGCGAAGCTGATCGGTTATGTGATCTTGATGGTCTTGCTCATGCCATTTGTCACGCCTAGTCATTTAGCGGCGAGCGATGTGGCCTCGTTATCTACCTCACAAGCCTTCATGGTCACCGTGTGTTCCTTCGGTTATTCCGTGATTGTGCCGAGCCTGCGTATTTATATGGAAAGTGATATTCGTAAATTAAAGAAGGCGATTTTCATCGGCAGCTTGATCCCGCTGATTTGTTATATTATCTGGGATATTGCCATCATGGGCGTTATTCCGTTGACGGGTGAAAATGGATTGCTGCAAGTGCTGCATGCGCCGAATTCAACGAATGCTCTTGTTGCGAATCTGAGTGTGGCTGTCTCGAATCCTCTGGTCACAGTACTGATTAAGATGTTCACGTCGGTTTGTGTGCTGACCTCCTTCCTCGGCGTTTCACTTTGTCTGACTGACTTTCTCGCCGATGGGTTTGAAATGGAGAAGGTGGGCTTCAATCGTGTCATCATTCAGATTGCGACGTATCTGCCGCCACTGATTATTGTGCTGGTCTATCCAAACGCCTTCATCATGGCCTTGGAATATGCGGGTATCTATAGCGTCGTGTTGCTGATTCTCATCCCCGCCTGGATGGCGTTGCGTGGTCGCCAGAAATTTCACGATGCGCCGTTTCGTGTGCCGGGCGGTCAGGTTTTTCTGATTGGGCTGATCCTATTCGCTGTAGCATCCATCCTCTATAGCATTGTTTGCTAGTCGTTTTACCCTTAGCTGTGCGCAGCACCCCGAGTGATGATCTCGGGGTTTTGCGCCGGTTTCTTCTCTTCTTCAGCCAGATTGGGCAAAAATGGAAATTAATGTTGCGAAATCAGCCTGATTAAAGGTAATCTTAAGGATGGCATATGAAAAAAATAGCCATAATAAACAGATAGTTGTCAATATTTGATCAATTTGATAAGACAATTTTAAGAAGAAATCTGTAGGATAGATTCCAACAAAAAGAGGAATAAGCAATGAATTCTAAATTAATCGGTGGAATTTTATTAGTAGTTGGTACGACGATTGGGGCCGGTATGTTGGCACTTCCTGTCGCGACAGCTCAATTGGGATTCTGGGCATCCGTCGTGCTGCTAATTGGCTGCTGGGCTGTGATGACACTCTGTGCTTTCCTGTTCCTCGAAGTATGTTTGTGGTTGCCGCCTAATACCAATTTAATTTCCATGGCGGGTATCACTTTAGGTCGCTGGGGGCAGGCCATCGCCTGGTGCACTTATTTACTGTTACTGTATTCCATCTTGTCGGCCTATGTGGCGGGCGGCGGAGACTTGTTCCACTATCTATTGCAGTCTAGCGGTATTGTGATGCCTCTTTCCGTTGCATCCATTCTGTTTACGGCATTATTTGGCTTGGTCGTTTACTTCGGTATTCGCGCCGTTGATTACGTGAACCGTTTCTTAATGTTAGGCAAAATGGGCGCGTATTTCCTGCTCGTCGTTTTAATTGTGCCCTTCATTACCGTGGCGAATCTGCATGCCGGCGAATTTAGCCGCGTCATCTTCCCAACCAGTCTTAGCGTCACCGTGGTGGCATTTACCTGCTTGATGATTGTGCCGAGTTTGCGTACTTACTTTAATGAAGATATCAAATCGTTACGTAAGGCTATTTTATACGGCACCTTGATTCCATTGGTTTGTTACATTGCCTGGGATGCCGTTATTATGGGCGTGATTCCGTTGGATGGAACACCTGGCTTGAAAGACATGATGCACTCCAGTAGCTCGAATAGTGATTTGGTTGCTGCTCTGTCAAGCTTGCTGCAGAAAGACAACATCACCTTCTTTGCCAAGTTCTTTACATCGATTTGTATGGCGACATCGTTTCTGAGCATTTCACTCTGTCTGTCTGACTTCCTGTCAGATGGCCTCAATGTGAAGAAAGCAGGTACCGGTAACCTGGTGATTTTCAGTGCGACCTTCCTGCCGCCTATCTTGATTGTGTTATTCTATCCAGATGCATTTATTCGTGGGCTGCATTATGCTGGATTGAGCTGCTTCGTGTTGATGATTTTCTTCCCGCCGTTGATGGTTTGGAGCGGTCGTTACTGGAAGAGTATTGCAACCAAAGCGGCTTACAAAGTGGCCGGTGGTAAATATCTGTTAGGGTTGTTGCTGGCTTTCGGCGCCCTCATGATCGGCATTAGTTTGCAAGGTGTTGCCTAGGGAGATGAAACTCAATAATGGATTATTTTTCTTCTACAGGGATGTGGATAGCGTTAGGTAGTATTCTTGTTGCAGCGTTAACCATTGATACGCTGCTGATTGGAAAGTATAGGGCCCGCGCAAGTGAAACTTGGCGGGCTGCTTTATTTTGGACGTTCTTCTGGATATCCATTTCACTCTCATTCAACCTTCTTATCTGGCTTTATCTGCGCAGCGTGACGGACGCCGAAACCGCTGGCCAGTTAGGGCTTACTTTTTTAACGGCCTACCTGATCGAAAAATCATTGTCGATCGATAATCTTTTTGTGTTTTATCTCGTCTTTCAACATTTCAAAATTCCAACGAATCACCAGCATCGTGTTTTGTCGTACGGCATTTGGGGCGCGGTCATTATGCGTCTTGCGGTCATACTCGCCGGCATCTGGCTTATCTCGAAGTTTCACTGGCTGTTATATGTGATGGGGGCCTTCCTATTTTTCACCGGCATCAAAATCATGGTGAGCGAGGAAGATTCCAAAGATTTAACCGAGTCGTTTATTTTAAAGCTGACGAAAAAAATATTTCGTGTAACGCATGAATTTTCAGAAGAACGTTTTTTTGTGCGCAAAAACAATTTACTTTATGCGACACCGTTATTTGTTGCGCTTATCTGTCTCGAATTTAGTGATCTCGTGTTTGCCGTAGATAGTATTCCCGCGGTGTTTGCGATCACGCGTGATCCTTTCATCGTGTGGTCTTCCAATATTTTCGCCATTCTAGGTTTGCGCGCCATGTATTTTCTATTAGCGAAAATGGTCGAAGAGTTGCATCTTTTAAAATACGGTATCGCCTTGATTCTAGTTTACGTCGGCGCAAAGATGATGGTTGAGCCCTGGCTAGAAATTCCTGCCGGCATTTCACTCGGCGTCATTCTCGGCATCATTTTGGTCTTTTCGGCTATCAGTATTTACTCCGCGCGGAGACAAATGAAAACATGATTGCCATCAATACACCCGTTTATCAGGTAGATCAGGTGCGCGAATTAGAACGTCTCGCTAGCGAGCGTTTTGGTGTATCCGGCGAAGTGTTAATGGCGCGAGCCGGCAAAGCGGCGCTCGATTTCATGCTGCGTAAATGGGCGAATGTGAAACGGCTCGCGGTATTTTGCGGCGGCGGCAATAATGGTGGTGATGGTTACGTTTTGGCAGAGCTCGCTTTCGAGCGTGGCATACACGTACACGTTTACCAAGTCGGTGATCACCGTCATGCATCACCCGTCGCAAAGGCAGCCTTAGATCGCTGTCAGAAAGCCGGTGTGGTGATGGCGCCATGGAATGAAAAATCGGATTTGCGTCATCCCGATTTAATTGTCGATGCCATTTGTGGCATTGGTGCAAAAGATGCGATGCGCGATGAAGTGGTGATGGCGCTTGATCAAATGCGTCGTGCACAAGTACCGATTTTCGCATTAGATATTCCAACCGGCATTCATGCGGATACGGGCAGGGTGTTGGGCGCTGCGATCAAAGCGACGGCAACCATTACGTTTATTGGGTTAAAACTTGGGCTACTGACGAGCAATGGTTCCTCTTATACGGGCGAATTAGTCATTAACGATTTGCAGTTACCCACGGATTTATTCGCTTATGTTGCGCCTGTCGCAGAAAAAATTCATTTGAGTGCTTACAGCCAATATCTGAAACCGCGGCTACGCGATTGGCATAAAGGGTTATCGGGTCATGTGTTAGTGATAGGCGGTGCCCATGGATCTTCAGGCGCGGCGCGCATGGCAGGCATGGCGGCATTAAGAGTCGGTGCCGGTCTTGTGACCATCGCAACCGATGAAGCGAGTGCGCCATTCATGAATGCGGAGTGTCCAGAATTAATGTGTCACGGCCTCGCGCAGGCAGAAGCGCTGAAGCCCTTGCTCGATAAAGCGGATGTCATTGTCATTGGCCCAGGTCTGCAACAATCAGACTGGGCGATCGCAATGTGGAATCAGGTGAAGGCCGTTGATGTGCCGATGGTCGTGGATGCTGATGCACTGAATATTTTATCTCAGCATCCGGAAGTCAGGGATAACTGGGTTTTGACGCCTCATCCTGGTGAAGCGGCGCGTCTGCTTGGCGAGTCTTCGCAAGATGTGCAGCTTGATCGACTGGAAGCGGTGCGGGAACTTGCCAGAAAATACGGCGGCGTCGTGGTTTTAAAGGGGTCAGGTACCTTGGTGGCAGCGCCGAATATGCTTCCCGGCGTTTGTGATAAAGGTAACCCCGGGATGGCAACGGCCGGGATGGGCGACATTTTAAGCGGTGTCATTGGCGGCATGCTGGCACAGGGAATACCACTCGGTGAGGCGGCGCGGCTTGGTGTGATTCTGCATGCCACGGCGGGCGATATGGCCGCGAAAGACGGCGAGCGTGGTATGATAGCCACTGACTTGCTGCCTTATTTGCGGCGTCTTAGCAACATAACATAACGATGTCACACGATAACGCCATGACTTCAAAAGACACAATATTGCATCTTGAGGCCGAGAACGATGCGGCCATGCAGGCATTAGGCGCACGCCTGGCTGAGAGCGCGCTACCTGGCGCTGTCATCCATTTATGCGGAACGCTGGGTGCGGGCAAAACAACGTTCGTGCGCGGTTTTTTGCGCGGACTGGGCGTCACCGGCAAGGTAAAAAGCCCGACCTATACCTTGGTTGAGCCCTATGAGACTGATAAATTTGAAGTTTTCCATTTTGATTTATATCGCCTGAATACCCCGGAAGAATTACATGAGATCGGGTTAGAAGATTATTTTAACGGGCGAGCTGTGTGTTTGATTGAGTGGCCAGATAAGGGTGGGCAAATTTTACCAGCACCAGACTTGGCCGGATATTTTGATATAATGGAGAATCAGTCAGGGCGACATATCCGCCTGGAAGGACGAACTGAACGTGGAGTGAAAATACTGGCACGGTTATAAGGATTTTAACCATGCGTCATGTTGTCGTTGCTGTTCTATTATTTCTTTTTTCATGTGCTGCTTACGCAGAAGACTTCGCACAACCTGTTTATATCACGGGTATGCGTATTTCTCCTTCTCAATCTAAAACAATCATGACGTTTGAATTGTCAGGCGCAACGTCTGGTCTCGTTAAATTTTTCCCGAAAGAGAATTTATTAATTTTGAAATTCACGCGTGCCGTGCTGCGGTTTCATGTCCAACATGCGAAATTGGGTGGGGCGAATGTGGCAGAGTTTTCGGCCAAGGCATTGCCGGATCATTCGGTCGAATGGTCGATGCAAACGGTGGGCAAAGTCACGTGGACAACACAGTTAAACATGAACCCCAAAACAAAGCGCGTGGAATTAATATTGGAAGTGATTTCAGCGAATGTGCCGAAAACTATTCCACCGGAAAAAATAACGGGTCGAGCACGTTTGGAAAATAAACCGAGCGATGCGCGAAAAAATTCAGCGCATGTTTTCACTGTCGTGATTGATGCAGGTCACGGTGGTAAAGATACCGGTGCCATCAGTAAAAATGGCACGCGGGAAAAAGATGTCGTGTTAGCCATTTCAAAAAAGCTGGCCGCCAAGCTTGGTAAAAATCCCGGTGTGCGTGTTGTATTGACTCGTCATGGTGATTATTACATTCCCTTGCGCGGACGTTTGGGTATTGCGCGGCATAGTAGTGCAGATTTATTTATAGCGGTGCATGCGGATGCGTATTTTAATAATGTGGCGCGTGGTGCGTCGGTCTATGCGTTGTCGTCGCATGGTGCCACTAATGAAGCATCACGTTGGTTGGCGCAGCAAGAGCGCTACGCTGAAATCGACGGTATTGATTTTGATAGCCTACCCGATCAAAGCAAAATGGTGCGCTCAGTGTTAATTGATTTATCGCAGACTGCGACCATTCGCGATAGTTTGCACCTCGGGAATAAAGTGCTGGATTCGCTCGATCGCATTTCTAAATTGCATTACCGTCACGTGGAGCAAGCACCGTTTGTGGTATTAAAATCGCCGGATATCCCATCGATTCTCGTAGAGACGGGGTTTGTCAGCAACCCTTATGAGGCGGCAGAACTTGCTAGTCCCAGTTATCAAGATAAGTTGGCAGATGCCTTGGCGCGCGGGGTCACCACTTATATAAAAAAATACGCCAGCAAGTAGGGCCGCCGTATTTCCGCTTGAACTGCTGCCATAAACGGTCTTTTTATGATCATGATAAAAAGGCCGAGTGCGGGCACGAAAAACAGTCTTATGTTAGAATTTCGCAACGAAATTTCCTGTAGGTAAAATCATGCACAGCCGTATTCAAAAATTAACGCCGCTTCTTGCTAACCAGATAGCAGCCGGTGAAGTGGTTGAACGTCCCGCTTCCGTTGTCAAAGAGTTAATCGAAAATAGTATTGATGCGGGTGCGACGCAGATTGATATTGAAATTGAACAGGGTGGTGCGCGTCTGATTCGGGTGCGTGATAATGGATCGGGCATTCACGAAGATGACTTGCCATTGGCGTTGAGTCGACATGCCACGAGCAAAATTAAACACACCGAAGATTTGGCCTCCATTTTAACACTCGGATTTCGCGGTGAAGCGCTTGCGAGTATCGGGTCGGTGTCGCGCTTGACGGTCACCTCGGCGTTATTCAAAGAAGCCGGCCGACAAGTGGCGGTGGAAGGCGATATTTCTTCAGAAGTGCGGCCAGCGGCACATCCGCAAGGCACCACTGTTGAAGTGCGCGATTTGTTTTATAACACGCCGGCGCGTCGAAAATTTATGCGTAGTGAAAAAACTGAATTTGATCACATTGATGAGTTAGTGAAACGGGTGGCCTTATCTTCTTTTTCCGTTGGCTTCACGTTGAAACATAATCAAAAATTAATCCGCCAGTATTATGCAGCCGAAACCACGAAGCAGGATACGGAACGATTAACAGCTTTGTGCGGCGCAGAATTTGTGACACATGCTTTGCACATTGAAGCCGAAGGTGCCGGCATGCGTCTTTCAGGCTGGATTGCACAGCCAACCTTTTCGCGTAGTCAGGCTGACCTGCAATATTTTTATGTGAATGGCCGTATTGTCCGTGACAAGTTGGTGATGCACGCACTCCGTCAGGCCTACCACGATGTTCTCTATCGTGATCGTCATCCGGCTTATATTTTATTTCTGGATTTGCCGCCGAATCTTGTGGATGTGAATGTGCATCCAACCAAACACGAAGTGCGTTTTCGCGAAGGGCGCGTCGTGCACGACTTTATTTTCCGTGGTGTCCATGATGCGCTAGCCGGCGATCGTCCTGGCGAATCTTGTCATTCCCATCAACATGCTGCGCCACTAGTGGTTGATCACCATGCTCACCATGCGCCACCGTCACTGCCCCTGTCACCGCAACAGATGGCGAGCAAACCTGCCTATTCATCTTTCGCGCCGTCAGCGCCAAGCCCGCAGCGCGTGAGTGAGCAGATGTCATTGTATCGCACATTAGGTGAAGCATCAGTTGGGCAGGAAGCGTTAGCCGCAGTGCCCATGACGTCACCACCATTGGGTTTTGCAATCGGCCAATTGCTCGGGATCTATATTCTCGCCGAAAAAGAAAATACGCTGGTCATGGTGGATATGCATGCTGCGCATGAACGAGTGCTATACGAAAAAATGAAAACCGCCTTTCAAGCGAATCAAATGCCGGTGCAGCAATTATTAGTGCCACTCACCATTGCCCTCAGTGAACGCGAAGCCGATTGTATTGAACGTGCCCCTGATATTCTTCTTCAGTTAGGTTTTAGCGTGGAGCGCATCAGTAAAGAAAATATTGCGATTCGCGCTGTGCCGCAATTATTGGCGAATGGTCCCTTGGATCAATTAATTCGAGACGTGATTTCTGATATGCTCGAAAATGATGACAGTACCCGTATGCAAGAACACATTAATCATTTGCTCGGTACGCTTGCTTGTCACACGGCTGTTCGCGCCAATCACCAGTTATCGATTCCAGAAATGAATGCGCTGTTACGCCAGATGGAAAAAACGGATCATGCCGGTCAATGTAACCACGGGCGCCCCACTTGTGTGGAGTTGACCTTGCAAGAGCTTGATAAATTGTTTATGCGTGGGAAATAATGAATTTATCATTACGACCGAAGCGGTGAGTACACGAATGCAAGATCAAAAAAAATCTAAGCCAGTGATTTGTTTGATGGGGCCGACAGCCTCAGGTAAAACACCTTTAGCGGTGCAGATGGTCGAACAATTTCCCTGCGAAATTATTAGCGTGGATTCTGCAATGGTGTATCGCGGCATGGATATCGGTACAGCGAAACCAGATGCAGAAACGTTGTTAACCGCCCCGCATCGCCTCATTGATATTTGTGATCCGGCGGAAGCTTATTCAGCGGGGATGTTTCGGGAAGATGCGTTGCGTGAAATTGACGATATTCTCGCGACTGGAAAAATTCCGTTATTAGTCGGTGGTACGATGCTCTATTTCCGTGTGTTACTGCAGGGTCTTGCCGACTTGCCGCGTGCTGATGAAGGATTGCGTGCCACCTTAAATGAACGCGCAGATCGCGAAGGTTGGGAAAATCTGCACGCAGAGCTTGCCCGTGTTGACCCAGCGGCGGCCGCGCGCATTCACGCGAATGATGCGCAGCGTATTCAGCGCGCACTCGAAGTATTCATGATCACGGGTAAAGCCATTTCCGAGCATCAACGTACCGACACCAGCCCACTCGCAGGCTTTGATGTCTTGAATCTCGCGCTCATGCCGGCAACACGCACGAAATTACACGAGCGCATCGCGCGTCGTTTCCACCAGATGCTCGATCATGGTTTCGTGGAAGAGGTGCGAAAATTACGATCGCGCGGTGATTTAACACCGGATATGCCATCGATTCGCTCAGTCGGTTATCGGCAAGTGTGGGATTTTCTGGCGGGTGCCATTGATGAAACGCAAATGCGTGAATATGCCATTGCGGCGACGCGTCAACTCGCCAAGCGTCAAATGACATGGCTGCGCACGTGGCCCGATTGCCAGTATATTGATAGCGATTTATCAGACGCGCCGTTTCAAGCCAGTAAACTCATCAAGGAATTTATGGTTGGCATGCGCGCCTAAAATGCTTAGGGGATGAGGTAGTAAGGATTGGGCAGTTTAAATGTTTTATCTGCGTAACCACCTGCTAAATCACTCAGTTGGTCGCCAATATTCAGCACAATGTCGTAGCCTTCGCTCACAATCTTTTTACGAATGGCGGTTTTGTAAACGGCTGCCGGTGCTGTTTTAAATTCGCCGTCGCGTAACACAAATCCATTCCAGTTATCAAAGCCTTCTGCTTTCAGGTTTTTTGCAGTGACTTCGCGCTCATCTTCGTGCCGACCTGTAATGAAGAAGACAGCCACATTGTGCGCTTTAGCATATTGATATAGCGCCAAAGTAGGTTTGATGGCCGGGTCGTGGCCTTGGTCTTCTGCATAACGAATTTCTTCGTAGGTGCCGCCGAAATCTTCCTTGCGCATGTCGCTGTAATTTGACAAAGATGTTTCGTCAATATCTAGGACGATGGCAAGTTTCTTCTGGGCTTTCTGATTTTTAGCGACGCGCTTTTTGAGATAACGCATGGCCTTGCTCATGGTTATTTCGATATCTTGCGCGTATTGGCCTGAATCGTGGTAGTAGATCAGTTCTTTTTTGCAGTTGGCGAGATTGTAAGGTTCTTTTGCCATTGCGCCTGATGCTGTTAGCATCAGGCAAGCAACGATAAGGCTTGTCAGAAATTTTCTCATGACAGTCGATCCGTTTTTATTCTTCGTTAGTTTTTGGGGCTTCTTCAGCAGGATGTTCACCGGTTGTTGCGGTGGGTTCATCGTCGATGATGACTTCTACATCAACTTCATCCAAGTCTTCATCTTCAGCGGCTTCAATGGCGGCTTCGGCAGCTTTTTGCTGTTCTTTGGCCAGTGAGTTCGCGTTTAAGGATTGCAGCATGGCTGCAGTATCCTGTTCTTCTTGCGATGGGGTATCAAAATCGGTATAGCCCAGTGCGATTTCACGCAAGGCAACGACGGTTGCTTTGTCGTTATCCCACGCAACCTTTGCTTCTTTGCCGCGCATCAGTTGGCGAGCGCGTCGTGAGGCGATGATGACTAATTCAAAACGGTTTTTAACATTTTTTAAGCAATCTTCTACAGTCACTCGGGCCATGGCAACACCTTTATTGATATCAAGTAAGTCATTTGGGATTCGCTATCATACAGTAAATTGAGCTTGAAAGGCAGTGGTTAGGTGGCGGCAATAGTGGATAGATCCGCAATTAAGCCAGTATATTTGCGGTGTTGGGCCGCAGTCAGCAGGCGGCCGGCCGCAATAATGGTGGCTAAGTCTTTGATGGCCTGTTCAAAATCATCATTCATCACGAGATAATCGAACTCATCAACGTGTGAAACGGTTTCCCTGACATCGGCCAGGCGCTTTTCAATGATGGCGGCATCATCTTGCTTGCGGCCGAGTAATCGTTCACGCAAATCATAGAGAGATGGCGGCAAGAGGAAAATGCCGATTGAAGCGGGAAAGAGACTTTTAATTTGTTGATGGCCTTGCCAGTCAATTTCTAGAATAACATCAATGCCTTGGTTAATTTTATCTTCAACCCAGTCTTTGGATGTACCGTAGTAGTTGTCAAAAACGTGGGCATGCTCGACGAATTCGCCGCGCTCAACCATTTCCGTAAAACGGAGCTTGTCGATGAAGAAATAGTTTACACCGTCTTGTTCGCCGGGGCGCATGGGCCGGGTGGTGTGGGAAATAGAAACAGCCAGATTCGCGACGCTGCTGGAGACTGCTTTGACCAATGAGGTTTTGCCCGTCCCTGATGGGGCCGCGACTACATAGAGGTTGCCGATTTGCGCCATGGGTTAACTTTCCGTTTCTGCTAGTTCATTCATACGATGCATTAAATCGGTGCTGCTGGTTCGAATGTTGTGGTTCATGATGCGAACTTCCCCACCGTAAGCGCGTACCAGGTCGGCGCCGACGACTTGATCCAGGGTGTAATCGCCACCTTTCACGAGGAAATCAGGCTTTAATAATTTCAGCAGCCGTTCAGGTGTTTCATCACTGAAAGGGATCACCCAATCGACCATGCCTAGTCCCGCGAGGACGGTCATGCGGTGGTCGAGGTGGTTAATGGGGCGGTTAGGACCTTTCAGTTTACGAATAGAGTCGTCGGTGTTGACGGCCACAATCAGGTAGTCGCCGACTTGTTTGGCCATCTGGAGATAGGTCACGTGGCCAGCATGAAGAATATCGAAACAACCGTTTGCGAAGACGATCTTTTTGCCTTTTGCGCGGGCTTCACGCACGGCTTGGCTCAGTTGTTCGTCATTCACAATGCCGGTATTGAAAGTGGTTTTGCCTGTGAGTGCCACTTGTAGTTCAGGTGCGCTAACAGCGGCGGCCCCTAATTTCGAAACGACCAGGCTTGCTCCCACATTGGCCAGTGCGGCGGCAGAATCTAAGTCCATGCCACTCGCAAAAGCGGCGGCCAGCACACCAATGACGGTGTCACCGGCGCCCGTCACGTCGAAGACTTCGCGGGCGTACGCGGGTAAATGTAAGGTGTGTTCTGCTTGGACTAAGGTCATGCCGTCTTCGCCGCGCGTAATCAGAAGCGAGCGAATATCGAGCTGCTTCAATAGCGCCCGACCTTTTTCGAGGATGTCGCGTTCATTCTTGCAGGGGCCGACGATGGTCTCGAATTCTTTCATATTCGGGGTCAGGATACTGGCGCCGCGATAGATGCTGAAATCATTGCCTTTCGGGTCGACCATGACGGGAACATTCGCCGCTTGCGCCAATTGAATGAAGGCTTGTGCGTGCAAGAGCGTGCCTTTTTGGTAATCGGATAAGACGACCAGTTTGGCGTGAGTTAAATGATGTTTAAAGCTCTCAATGAGAATATTTTGATCGAAGTTAACGAGCGGCTCTTCGAAGTCGACGCGTAAAAGCTGTTGATGGCGGCTGATGACGCGTAATTTGATAATCGTAGAAAGATTGTCCAGCATGCAAAGATCGTGTTTGACAGTTGCCGCAGAGAGAAGCTTGCTTAATTTTTGCGCGGCCTCATCTTGGCCGGTGACACCTAGAAGGGTGACGGTGCTACCAAGGGCTGCAATATTCAGTGCGACGTTGCCAGCGCCACCCGGGCGGTCATCGGTATTTTTAACTTTAACGATAGGAATGGGCGCTTCCGGCGAAATGCGTGCCGTGTCGCCAAACCAGTAACGATCGAGCATGACATCGCCAATAACAAGCACATGGCCTTGGCTGAAATCGGGTAGTTCCTGTGCGAGTGGTTCATGCATGGCGTCTTGTCACAATTAATTAGTAAATTTGCGCAATTCTATCACTATATGCGCAAGAGGCAAACGGATGTTGGTGCCCTGTCTTGCAAAAGATCAGGAGCTATTGCAATATGGCCGAACTTTTTGCCTATTTTTGGAACTATTCTGTGCGGTATTTGTACACCTTCCTGCTCTATTTAGCCATGCCGTTTATTTTTATCAAGCTCGCCTGGCGTTCACGCCGGCAGCGTGATTATCGTTTGCGTTTGGCTGAGCGAATGGGCTTTTATCCCTTCAAGCTAGAAAAGTGTATCTGGGTGCATGCCGTCTCAGTCGGAGAAGTGATTGCTGCCATTCCACTCATTCAAGCTTTACAAGCGCAGAACCCTGACATAAAAATGTTAGTGACCACGATGACACCGACTGGTGCGGCACGGGTGAATGCAGCGTTTGGCGACACCGTTCTGCACGCTTATCTTCCTTATGATATGCCGGATGCGGTGCGACGATTTTTGAATGCCATGCACCCGATGATTTGCGTGATCATGGAAACAGAGTTGTGGCCAAACTTGTTGGCCGGTTGTCGTAAACGAAAAATTCCTGTCTGCTTAACCAATGCACGGCTTTCAGCAAAATCAGCGAAAGGCTATCGCCGGGTGGCGGCGCTAACTCGCGGCATGATGAAAAATCTCACGCACATTTCAGCTTGCGGACAGCCGGATGCGGATCGCTTTGCAACGCTCGGCGTGAAGTCTGAGCAGATGACAATTACCGGGAATTTGAAATTTGATTTAATGCTGCCGGATGGCTTGCTGGAAAAAGCGGCGAAACTACGTGCGATGTTAGGCCAGGATCGTTTTATCTGGATTGCTGCTAGTACGCATGAGGGCGAAGAAGAAATTATGTTGAACGCACATCGTCAATTACTCGGTGTATGCCCCAATGCTTTATTGATTTTGGTGCCGCGACATCTGGATCGTTTTGATGCGATAGCAGAACTTGCCGCCAAACACTTTAAAACACAGCGTCGCAGCGCGAATGAAACGGTTGCAGCAGAAACATCCGTGTATCTTGGCGATACCATGGGCGAAATGCTTTTGATGTATGGTGCAGCAGATGTCGCATTAGTGGCGGGAAGTTTTATTCCGCGTGGCGGCCATAATATTCTTGAGCCCGCGGTGCTGGCGAAGCCCATTTTAACCGGTAAACACGTATTTAATTTTGCGGAAATTTGTCATTTATTTAAATCATCTGAGGCGATGCTCGAAATTCATGATGCCGGCGATTTGGCGGCGCAGCTTATTTACTTGCAACAACATGCGGAAGCACGCAAGGCGCTCGGTGAGCGGGCACGCGCGGTCATGGATGCTAATCGCGGTGCGCTACAGAAGCAGTTGAAAATGATTAAGCATGTCATCACAGCGAGTATGCGAGATTAAAATAATAATCATCCCAAGAAGAGGTGAGTGAGAATGGAGAGTGGTCGTAGAAGTTTGCATAAGTTATTTGATGTCAATGCGAAGGATCAGAGTCAACATCATCAAACGCGATGGCTTGCATTTAGCGGCTTAGTGAAAGCTGAATTAGTGGAATTGCTGCCGACGCTTTCTGATCCCGAGATAAGAAAAGGCTTCCAAGAAAAATGTCCCTCACTTTCTCCCGAAATGTTCAACACACAAATCATCTGCGCTTACGCGTTTTTGGCGGAAAAACGTGCCCTCATTGCCCGTGAATTAGGTGGCGACACAAAGAATGCTGATCGCTCAGAAGATTACGGAAAATTTCGCAGTGAAGAAGTGCTTTCTGGTGAAACGGTCAGAGAAGATAGCGACGCAAAATGGGCGCCTGTGCAAGAGGCGGTCTTTAAGCACGTGCATGTCCTCACCGAGTCAACCCAGGATGAGGCGGCGATGTTAGAGTTTCATGATCATGGTGAGGAAGGTTACGAATATATTTTTCCAGGTTATCGCATAGAAGAAGTATTGGAAGAGGCAGAGCTTTTAGATGCGAACGATGGCGTCTTGCATGGTACGACCAGTTATTATATTGCGGTGGAATCACCCGTTAATGATTTAAACGTGGATGGCTATCCGCATTCGTTGTTTCCGCATGTCTTACTTTATCGTGATTACGAAGAAGATAAACGCAATAACTACCTCACGGTGATGGTTGCGCCGGTGTATCATGACGCACGCGTGGGCGATTGTCTTCTGGCAGAGCGCTATTTCAAAGCTTGTCGTGCGGCCGGCACGCTGGAAGATTTCATGTTAAATGCTGGCCGATTATCTCACCTGCTCGTGTCGTTATCGTGGGTGGAGGCGGGTAATGGCGCCATCATCGAGTGGTTGATCGCGGGTCTTGCTGCGGAAAAAGGCATTGAATTAGGTCTATTTAATTTTAAAGATAAAATTACATGGGATTGGAAAGCCTTGGTCACGCCGCATCGTGATACCTATGCGACGTGGTATGCCGAGCATGCTTACCTCTCCATCCATGCGCCCGCAGAAATCCCGCAATTGGGTCTCGGTTGGTTTGCGCGACATTGCAGTCTGATGTAATCCAGGCGTTCAGGCATTGCGCCTGAACGCTGGCTGTTGTGTGCTACGCTTTGTAAGATGGATTGCTCGCGGTGCGCGGAGTCGTTGGTGTCTTTTGTGTGAGCTTCGGTGTCGTAGGTGGTGTGGCAAAGAGAGATTGGCTGCTCAGCTTTCTCTTTTGTATATCAGCCTCAATCTGCTCTTTAATGGTTTCACACTCCGCTGACTGATCACTCATGACGTTCACCAGTTTGCTCGCATAAACCGCTGTTTGACGTCTTTTGCTAACCGGTGTGAGTTCTCCCGGTTCAAGCATCGCCGATCTTTCGACGACAGCCGTTCTATTAGCAGTGGTGAGTTGTGGGATTGGGTAACCAAAGACTTTGCTAAAAAGTGGATTCAGCAGCGCACTGTTTTTTAGGGAGATATGATGCGTGTGATGCCACTTTTCCAGCGCTGTTTTAGTCGCATCCAGATCTTTGCCATATAACTTGTTGTAATCAAGATCCATCGGTGCATTTTTTCCCCAATGAAATTTCGCGTTCATTTCGTTGATGAAAAAATCCTGCATGGATTTTTCGAATTGTGCGAAGCCACGCACATTTCTGTTCGTCGTTAAATCCATGGCGCAAACATGATGCCCTTCAGGATGCGAGGTAAAAGACAAGCCGCCGTTGGTGCCTTGAATGAAGCGGAAATATAAACCGTAGGTAATCGGATACTCACCGCGTTTGGCATGCTCGCCTAACAATGTGATTGCTTTTTTTAAAGCCGTCACAATTTCTTTGCCTTGCGTTTTATTTTCAGGCTGATCTTTTACGGGGAATATCCCGCAAATTTCATCCAGATCCGTTGGGAAAGAGGTTCGGTAATGCATCATCTCAGGCCAACTGCCTACCGAAAGCTCATCGGTATGACCAATGGCGAGTCTGGATGTGATATGACGCATATAAAAAGGAATGATGCCCGGATAGGCGCGCAAGATTTCTGGAATATTGACGGCATTACCCAGTGCTGTTTGCACGTCTTGCGAAAAATCAGAGAGTAACGGATTGAAATTTGTATTGTGAGTTTCAAGTGGCACGGGACGCCAGCGATAGACGATGACATTTTTTATTTTTTGATTCGTCATTTCATCGGGCAAATACGTTGGCATGTACATGGCGCTGACGTAAGGGTCATGTTGAAATAAACCTCTTTCAACTTCATCCATAAATTCAGCGACACTGCGTTTTTCCATCACGCATTCCATTTTTTTCCTGGGCGTACACTCAATATCAACATCCATGACGATACCGAATAATCCATTATTCGCACCCATAATCGTAGCGAAATCGGGATGATCATTGGTGATGTGAACTTCTTTGCCGTTTTCGAGCATGAAGGTTGCGCCGCGAATTAATCCGGCAAAGCTAGGCTGATCTTTCCCCGTGCCGTGACCACCTGCGGCGGAGAGTCCTGCCACCGTTACATAGGGAATTAAACTGGATGATGGAAGTGCTAAGCCATGAAATTCATAGAGTGAGCGATCTAGCTCGCCAATTTGTAAGCTTGCTCCGGCGCGCACAATATTCGTGTTGGCTTCGCGGGTAATTTTTGTAAATTCACGTCCTGTGAGTTGAATAATAATATCAGCATCGGTGACGGGTGTAGCTGAATAAGATGCGCTATGCGTAGCGTTGGTTCTGCCGCCTGCAGCCACGCGCAAGATAATGCGCCCTCCTGATTCTTTATTACGATTTAATGCCTGAATTTCGCATAGTAATGCACTCAGCGCTTCTTTGCTTTCCACCTTGACCACCAAGGCTTCCGGGTGTTCTTGCGTGTGCATGAAATTACTAAATCCAGCCGTTATTTTCGTTTTGTTTTTTAATTCTTTACTGGAGAGAAAAGCGATTAATTTTTTATATTCTTCTGCGGATAATGACATGGCGTACACCTCCGTGTTGTTATCCTTTTACAATACGCCTTTCAGATTAAGGAAATATTAGACGAGGTTAGCGAGTGTTTTCGCTGTGAGCAACAAATCAGAATATGCTTTCTTTTTGTCAGATGGACTGCGAAGTAGATAAGCGGGATGGTAGGTCGTAATGAGGGGGGTTTGTGCTTCGCCGTAGTGATGTAATTGTCCGCGCAATGATTCCAGAGAACTTTTTGTATTGAGGAGATAATGCGAAGCAATACGACCGACGGCTAATAATAACCTAGGTTGCAGCAGGCTGATTTGTTGCGTCAGATAAGGTGTGCAAGTACGCACTTCATCAGTGGTAGGATCGCGATTTTCGGGCGGACGACATTTGAGAATATTAGCGATATAGACTTCTTCGCGTGCAAGGCCTATCGATTGCAGCATCGCCGTCAGAAGCTGCCCTGCGCGGCCCACAAACGGCTCTCCCTCTTGATCTTCGCTTTGTCCTGGCGCTTCACCAATGATCATTAATTTCGCCTGGTGACTGCCGCACCCAAATACCGTTTGGGTGCGTGAGGCCGCGAGTGGGCAAGCGGTGCAATTCGCAACGCATGCTCGTAGCGAATCCCAGTGGGTGTCGGTGGTAAGCGGCGCTGTCGCTTCATGTGCGGCGGTATATTTGGATTGCCAAGCGATAAGCTCAAGTGGAGAGTAATGGGCAGACAGCTTGTTCATTCCAGATTTACACCTTGAGATAAGGGAGATAACGCGGCTCCCACATGGTTCTTTGAATCAATTTTGTTAAATCGTCATCCGTGTTATGGGCGATGCCTTCTTTGCGCGCTTGCTCGGCCACTGCTTTCGCAATTTTAACGCTTACCATTTTCGCCTCTGCGAGCTTGGGAAGCAAGGGTGCTGTTTTGTCTTGAATGAGTGGTGAGCAGCTGCTTAGTGCATTCGCAGCAGCCCAGAGCATGTCATCCGATAACAGGCGTGCTTTGACGGCAATGATGCCAAGGCCGATGCCAGGGAAGGCGAGCGCGTTATTACTTTGCGCGATGCGGTGATACGTTCCCATGTAGCGAACATCCGGGAAGGGGCTGCCGGTTGCGATAATCGCTTTACCTTGCGTCCACTGATAAAGATCTTTCGGGTCTGCTTCAGATAAGGCAGTTGGGTTTGAAAGCGGCATGATGATGGGGCGATCAACGAATTGATTCATCGTAGTAATGACTTCTTCATTGAATGCGCCGGTTGCCGTGGAGCAACCAATTAAAATGGTTGGCTTGGCGTTTTTGACAACGTCGTAGAGACTAATCGTTGCGGAATCACGGCACTCCCAGCTACTGACTTCTTCAGCATCGCGTGCATAGCGTGTCTGGAAAGAGAGTAACTCGCTTTTCGTGGTTAATAATCCATTTTTATCGAGCATATAAAAACGTGAGCGTGCTTCTTCACTGCTTAAACCAGAGCGCAGCATGGCATCGTGAATTTGATCGGCGATTCCGGCGCCTGCTGTGCCTGCGCCATAAATCACAACACGATGATCGCGCATCGGCATACCGGTTGCCTGAATGCCGGCAAGGACGGAGGCTAGTGCAATCACACCGGTTGTTTGCATGTCACCATTCATGGTGCAAACATTGTGGCGATAACGCTGTAAAATATCGCGAGCGTGTTCTCGGCCCACATCTTCCCAGTGCAGCAGCATATGCGGGAATTTTTTTGTAATCGCTGTCACGAAGGTATCGATGAAGTCATCATACTCTTGGCCACTAATGCGTTCGTGACGCCAGCCAAGATACATGGGATCGTTTAAAAGATGTTGGTTATTCGTGCCAACATCCAGTTGAATCGGTAATGTGCGATGCGGGTTGATGCCGCCGCATAAACTGTAAACCATAAGCTTTGCAATCGGAATGTTGATACCACCAATACCTTGATCGCCAATACCCAGCACGGCACCACCATCTGTGACGACACTGAGATCCACTTCAGGCGGTAAGCGATGTTCGAGTATTTCATCAATACGATGACGGTCATTGTAGCCTATGCACAAGCCTTTGGGTTTGCGCAATTCAAGACTAAAGCGTTTAACGGCTTCACCCACCGTCGGGGTATAGAGAATGGGCAGCATTTCTTCGAGATGCTTATGCGCCACTTTGTAAAAAAGGGTTTCGTTATAATCGTGCAAAACATGCAAATAAATATTTTTGCTGATATTCGTGTGGTGCTCGGAGAATTGTACGTACATCCGTGCGGCTTGTTCGTCCAGGGTTTCAATATTGGAGGGTAGGAGCCCTGTCAGGCCAAATTGGTCGCGCTCCTCGAGGGTGAAGGCGCAGCCTTTATTCAGTTTGGGGTTACCGAGCAGGCTATAGCCTGTCAGCGAGGTCTCAAGATGGTCCGGATGGCCATCATCATTATTTATGATGTTGAATTCAAACATATTTGTGCTCTTTTATTATGATTATATAGCTTCTATATGGTAAAACTGACTGCAGAAAGCAGGTCGAGCCTTAATCTATTATATCTTAGAATGTGCTAACTTATGTATGGTTAATGTTTTGTATCGTTAAATCCACGACTTAGAGAGCAGGCTGACATGAAAAATATTGCCGTCTACGCGGGCACCTTCGACCCCATTACCTTTGGGCATGTCGATTTAATTGAGCGCGCCTCACGCATCTTTACTGAGGTGATTGTGGGGATAGCCGCAAGCCCGAATAAAAAGCCTTTATTCTCACTGGAAGAGCGCGTGGCGTTGACGGAGCTTGTTTTAAAGAACTACCCGAACGTGAAAGTCTATGGTTTTCAATCCCTGCTGTTGGAATTCGCGCGAGCGCATCATGCGAATGTGATCTTGCGTGGTCTCCGTGCGGTCGCCGATTTTGATTATGAATTTCAGTTGGCCAGTATGAATCGTTTTATGGATCAACAGGTGGAAAGTATGTTTTTAATGCCTGCGGAAAAATATATGTATATTTCATCCAGTATTGTTCGAGAAATTTCTGCGCTCGGTGGTGATGTCACCGGCTTTGTGCCGGCACCCGTCGTGGCTGCATTAAAAAATAAATATAATAAATGAGCTTGTGGTTAGCGTCGCGTTAAAGATAACAGAAGAATGTATTAACTGCGATGTGTGTGAACCGGCGTATCCAAACACGGCCAGCGCGCGTGGAAAGTAAAGCGGAGCTTCTCGCGAAGTATGAGCAATTAACAAAAAAATAAATAATGATCTGTTTTGCTAGATGCCCGTCAGGCTATTTCATCGCCATCGTTTCAGTTTCGACAGATTGACGTTTCTTTGTTTTGCGGCGATGTCCCATTTTAGTCTTGCGACGGGTTCTGACGGACTGTGCCTTGAATACGCCAAGCTCACTAATTTTATCTTGTCCGTGATGGGTCGATGCGGCAGGACGGTTAAATTGAAACTCAGGCGTAGCTTGTAAAAATTTCGATTCATATTTACCGGTACAAATGCCAATTAAAACGGCCACATTGCGCTTCACTTTGGGATCAAGAATATATTTTGAATGATCAATGCACGAAACCAATGCTTTATACGCGGCATTGCTCGCGATTAAATTATATAACTGCTTTTTGTTAATCGCTGTGCAGGAAAGATTGATTTCACTTTCCCAAAATTTAATCCATTCAGCGTGCGATTCAATATCTGCGAGTAGCGAGGCGATCACGCCATTCATTTTTTCAGATATTTCAGTTGGCTTTACAAATTCAGATCTAACATTTTCGAGGGTGACCTCGCTAAAGGGCGCGAGCATCGTGTCGATGACATTTCTGAAATCATCATGCAGAAAATCGTCATTACCAAAGCGCACTTCTTTGGTGCCGTTCGGCAGGCATGTATTATAAAATAAACGCCCATTGATTTTTTTATCCATGAAGAGATTGAAGAAATCATTATTTTTGGCTTGTTGCAGTTTTAGATAGCCAACGATAATTTCGGGAATTTTATCTTTTTGAATGGCATCACATAACAGATCCCTGTCCGCACGCATACACTCCTCCGGCTGAATTCTTATTTTCTGGTGTTCTACTACTATTATACGATGTAATTTTGAGTGCTTGCTTGGGGTTGAGTGCGGGGGATGTCAGGTTTTATTGTTTTAAAACAGCGGGTTATCAGAGAAGAAAAATTATATTCAGCACGCGAGGTGCTGAATATAACTGATTGATTTAGGCGGTGTGGACACGTTTACTGGATTTATCCACGTGTTTGGGTGTTTGTAGTTTGCGGATAATGTGACGTTTACTGACTTGTTCATTGTCGCGCAGCCAGACATTGATGGCGCGTAAATCATCAAATCCTAGTGTGCCAGCCGCCTGTTTTAATGCCAGAACACTATTCACAAATGCGTAGCGATCCGTGGCATATTGCGTTTGTGCCAGAAAAAGTTTTTGTTGTTGATTGAGTACGTTGACGAGTGTCTCAGCCCCCACCGAGTAACTTTCTTCCATCCCTTCAAGAGAGCTAACGTTAGATTTCACAGCTTCACGATCGGCTTTCACCTGACTCACACCGGCGATGACATTTAAATAACTTTGTCGTGCTGTGTTGACAGTGGTGCGTTGTGTTTGTTCGAGTAATTGTTGTTGTGCTTCGTAATTGAAAGTTGCCTGATTGGTTTGTGCGATAACAGCGCCGCCTGAAAAAATTGGCAGGGTGAAGTCAACCATTAGGCTACGGTCTGATTGAGTGGAGGGGCCCCTGCGTTGGTTGATGGCCTGTCCGTATTCGTTAATGTTTTGCGTATATAGCTTATCCATCGTGCCCTGCACACTGACAGTTGGCAGGTGGCCGCCTTCTTGTTGTCGGATGAGTTCGCGCGCGCTGTTAACGTTATATTGCTGCGCCTTGATCGACCAGTTTTGTTGTAACGCTGTTTTCACCCATTCTTCAACGTCTTCTGGAACCGGTGACACTAATGGGAAATGTTCGCTAAGCGGTGCGAGATGTTCGTAGTATCTTCCGGTCATGACGCGCAAATTCTCACGGTCGTTACTCAGCTTGGTTTGCGCGGCAATATAAGCAGCGACAGCGGAATCATAAGAGGCCTGTGCCGTGTAAACATCGGTTACCGTTTTGAGCCCAACTTTGTATTGTTGTTTCGCCTGGTCCATTTGTTCCTTGTACGCGAGCATGGAGGCTTCGTTATAGCTGAGATTATCTTCATCTTTTAGTACGGCGAAATAAGCACCGGAAACACGAATCATTAAATTTTGCAGTGCGGAATTTAAAATAGCATCAGCGGCGCTAGAGGTGGCAAGTGCGCTTTTCACTGCGACATATTGTGAATAATTGAAAACTGTTTGCGTGAGTGTCAGTGCCAGTGTGTAGCTACGCAGCGTGTTATTGCGAACAGTGTTCTCTGTTGCAACGTTAGCACCGCTAAAGCCAGATCGTGTGACCATCGGATCATAGGAAAGCGAGAGATTCGGTAACAAAGCTGAGAGACTGATCGGAACACCTTCTTTCGTGGCGAGGCGCTGCGAAACCGCTTGTTGGTAAATGGGGTCAGAGCGGAGAGCTTGTTGATAAACCTCTAACAAGTCAGTCGCATGTGCCGATGAAAAACAACAGAGTGAGATCAGCAAAGGCAGAATTTTTTTCATAATATATTCTCGTTTTGGGTATGATGGATCTCTAAAAACTAAACTCATAGGAATCTCGAATCCCATGGCAATCTGGAAGACTAAAATAAGCCCACAAATTGTAACAGATCGTAATTTAAATACCATGAGCGATCATTTAGGTATTGAATTTTTGGAGGTGGGTGATGATTTTCTGACCGCGCGCATGCCGGTTGATCATCGCACCAAGCAGCCGTACGGTATTATGCACGGTGGTGCGTCGTGTGTGTTGGCGGAAACGCTTGGCAGTATTGCGGCCAATTTTTGCGTCGAACCCGGCTACGTTTGTGTCGGTCTTGATATTAATACCAACCACATTCGCTCAGTGCGTGAAGGCTATGTCATTGGTCGGACAACACCTTTTCATATTGGCAAAAGTACGCAGGTATGGAGTATTGAAATATACGATGAGCAGGAAAGGCTGGTGTCGGTTAATCGCTTAACGATGGCTGTATTGAAAGCGCAAGCGAAATAGCGGCACACAAGCTGCCGGCATCTGCACGACCGGTGCCGGCGAGGCTTAACGCGGTGCCGTGATCAACCGATGTGCGCAGGATGGGCAGTCCGAGCGTCATATTGACGGCGCGGTCGAATCCTAGTTGTTTAATGGCGGGCAAAATTTGATCGTGATACATGCCAAGCACGGCATCGCCGGTTGCAAGCACCGCGGGTGTAAAAAGAGTATCCGCCGGCAGCGGTCCTTCAAGCGATAAACCTTCCCGACGTAATTGTTCCAGTGCCGGTTGAATCACTGTGATCTCTTCTTGTCCCATATGCCCATTTTCACCGGCATGGGGATTTAGGCCTGCGACCAGGATATGTGGCGCCTCTAATCCAAAATATTTTTTCAAATCATGCTGCATGATGTGCAGGATAGACTGAATTTTTGCAGCTGTTACCGAAGCTGGTACATCTTTCAGTGGAATGTGTGTGGTCACAAGAGCGGCCTTCAGCGTATCCACCACAAATAACATGGCTGTTTGTGCAACGCCGCAAACCTCCGCCAAAAATTCCGTGTGTCCGGTGAAGGGAATGCCCGCTTCGTTCATGATGCCTTTGTGAACGGGGCCGGTTACCAACGCATCGGCGTGTTTGGAAAGGCAGGACTGCGCCGCGAGTTGTAAGCTGTGGAGAATAGGTTTGGCATGCGCGATATTTAATTGCCCGGCAATGACCGGTGCGGTGAAGCGAATAGGATGAACACGCAGCGTGCCCGGTTGGTGTAAGCGGCGTTCTTGATCGGTGAGGTCGCACTCGATGATCGTTAACGGAAGATGGAGCGCTCTTGCGCGGTCTTGCATCAGTGCAGGATCGCTAATTGCTATTAAATCCGCTTGCCACGGTTGTTGTGCAGCTTGAATCAACACATCCGGGCCGATACCTGCTGGTTCGCCCGGTGTGATGAGAATGCGTGCGCGATGCATGCCTTAAACCGCTTCAGTAATGAAGGCCGCGCTGCGTAGTTTGGCAACCCAGGTTTGCATGGCTTGCTCGAATTTCTGTTGCAACAACATCGCCTCGACGGTTTTACGGTCAGATAAAGGGTTAGCGGCGTTTGTGCTGCGTAAATCAGTCATGTGTAAAATGTGTAGACCATTGCCTGTCTGGATGGGGCCGGCAACACCATTTTTCTTCATGCCGGCCACGGTATCTGCAAAGGCACTGGGAAGTTCTGCCAGCTTGCGATAACCGAGATCGTTATCTTGTAAAGCCGCCGCACCTTTGGCTTGTTCGTCGGCGATCTTGCTAAATACCACACCGCTTTGTAATTTCTGCACGATAGATTCGGCGCGCGCTTTGGCGGTTGATAGTTCTTGTGCGGAAGGCGTGTCGGAAGTTGGGATCAGAATATCTTCGATACGATATTCGCTATCGCCGCTAACCTGCGAGCCGGATGATTTCATGAACGCATTGATTTCTTCTGGCGTGACATTCACCTTGCCAGCTATTTCATGCTGCTGTAATTTTTGCATGACGATTTGGTCGTGAATTTCCGTGCGATAACTGTCGGGTGACATGCCTTCCTGTTTCACGTGCACAAACAGTTCGTCGACGCTCACATTATTTTTTGATGCGATGGTTTTAATGGCCTTATCCACATCTTGATCAGAGATCGTAATGCCGGCTTGGCTTGCTAATTGTAATTGTAATTTTTTATTGATGAGTTGATTTAGCGCGAGCTTTTTCAATTCTGCCTCAGAAGCAGGAAGATTGTTGGATTGTTGCGTCATCTGCATTTTCGTTGCTTTGAGTTCGCGGTCTAGCTCAGAACGGGTGATGAGATCGTCATTCACAATCGCAACCATTTGATCGAGTGATTGTTCGGCTGCGTTAGCCATGTGGCTATAAAAAAATAAATTGCTGAGTAAGCTAAGTGTGATGAATATTTTTTTCATTTAAAATTCCTGCCCAAATTGCGTATTGTAACCAGTGATGGTGCTTAATAATGCGGTGGGGTCTCCTTTGCCGACATTCCCTAATCCTTTCAACGTAAACTGGATGAAGAAATCAGAGCTGTACACCGGAGTATTGTTTTGAGTGGTGTTAAGGCTGAGAAAGGTGCGGCCCCCGACAAATCTCATTGCCCAGCAACAAGTGTCGTATTGTACCCCATAGATAGCGTTCTGCAAATGTTGCTGGTTCCAGTTTTGGCTCCACAGACCGACGACCCCCCAATCTTCCGTGACGGGCCAACTGAATGAAAAATTGGTTAATTTCAAGTTGTTCTGTCCTGAATTTTCTGTTGCACCCGCCAGTGGATCGCCTTTAAAGACATAACCGTAACCAAAATTAAGGATACGTTTTTCACTGGGCTGGATATGCAGGCCGACGGTTGCGTTACCTAATTGTTTGGAGATGGGGTTGAAGTTCATCTTGCCTTCAAAATTCCAGGCGGGACTGACCGCAAAATTTAACAAGCCAGAGATCGGCGACAGGCGCCATTGATTGGCGGGATTCATCGGGTTATCAACGCAGGTGTCATTATTACAAAACGTCACACGACGATTAGCAAAGTAAACAATATTAGCGATACCAATGCGTATTTTCTCAATCCCTGTTTCACTATCTAAAAATCGAGAGGAGATACCGAGGCCAATTTGGTTGGCATCACCAATGCGATCAACGCTGCTAAAACGGTTGTAATTAAAAACTTGATCGTAAGTTAATTCATTAACAGTCGTATCAAAGATGGGGATCTCTGATTGATCGACGTAAGGAATGTAAGTGTAATAAATTTGCGGTTCCAGCGTTTGCTGGAAGACGTGATTAAACAATGTTGTTTTTCTATCTACAGCAAAACCAAAAACCATGTCAAAAATAGGAATGGTACGCAGTGTGGACGTGGGCGCTTGCGTAGCATTAGGTTGAAACAGATTATATTCGTTGGTTTGGTAAAGATTGTAACCTGTTGCCGATACCTGCAAGCGTGGATTGATGTAAAAATACGGCCAGTAGCGTGGCATGCCAATGCCGGGTTGCAGATGAAAGCGATTCCCGATGGGCACGTTTGCTTCCACGCCCGGTGTGTTACGAATATCAAAGTGCGTCGCTTCAGAATCGACAAAATATTCCAGTCCGTAAGCTTGATCAGGATAATCACCGTTTAAAATCAGCTGCGGAAAACGCCGGTATTGGTTTTGTACGGGTGGTTCATTGACCGTGATCGGATGGAGCATTTGATAAGTTTGAAGTCGTCCTGTGAAATTCCAGTTTTTTCCTTTGTAATACAGGTCGCCTTCCTGCAGCAACGCATTCTGTGTGACTTCATTGAGCGTACCGAAATCACGCAGATAATAATCGTCGCCAGCGTAACTGAAATCGATGTGCGAGGACCAGTGCGGATTAAAACGCATGTCATCGCGCCAGGATAAACTTTTACGCGTGGAGCTTGCATTCAACAGTCGTGATAAAGAAGCCTGAGTCACATCGTTGGTATTCGTGGCATAGATGATCGCTTGATCTGTCTGGAATTTTTTAAATAAGCGATCGCCCGGCAAAATGGCGACATTTAAGGTGCCGCGGCCTAGCGTTGAGAGATAGCTGAATTTGTCAGTCAGGTAAACACCGCGCTCGCCTAAAAGGCCCGGCGTTAGCGTCATGTCATAATTCGGTGCCATATTCCAATAAAATGGCGCGAGAAAATAAGAGCCCCAGCCGCTGTACGTGCCTGGCGAGCTGCTTTTGGTGCCGAATGACGGCCAGAGAAAACCAGTTTTGCGTTGATGATCGATAGAAAAATTTAAGTACGGTATATAAAAAATCGGGACGCTTTTCACGTAAATACGTGCGTGGGTAGCCGTGCCACGACCGGTATTTTTATCTAGCACGATGTGGCTTGCCTTAATGCTCCAGGCCGGATGGGTGGGCGGGCAGGTGCTAAAACTACTGCGATACATTTCATAAACTTTGGGTTCAGACTGTGAAAATTCTTCGGCCTGACCCCACGCGGTGAGCGAAGAGATTTTTCTTTGTTTTTGAATCTCGCTGTCGCTGACGGTCGGTCCACTAATTTCCTTACCGTTTTTCAGTGAGGTTCGATATAGAATTTCCATCAATGATTTATTGCGTGATTCAAAGTCGTAATGACCACGCTTGGCGATGACCAATGTGTTCGGTTCGCGCAAATGGACGTTGCCGAGTAGATCCATGGAAGTGAATTTGCCAGTGTTTGTTTCGCGATAAAGCGTGGCCTTGTTAGCGGTGATTTGCTGGCCGAAGCGCATTAACGAGACTTTTCCCTCGAGTACCGTGGTGCCGTGCAAAGAGAAAAGACCTTGGCTGCCAGTGACTTCGATCGAATTTTTTTTGTCTGCGTTGTCAGGATAGGCGAAAGCTTGTTCGAGATAATAGCCACCGCATTGCTGATCCTCACTGACCACCCAGCCTAGTTGTTCTGCTAAAGTTGTTTGCGGAATGGGGGTGAGGGGAGTGCCCCAGGCCGGCAGGGTAGCCGGAAGCAGGCCCATGCTAATGAGAAGCAAGATGCTGGTTTTAATTCTTGCAGACATTTAGCTGTTCCTGCGCTATATTTTTCAATCCCGCCAGTGTAGCGAAAAGGTCTAATTAATGGAATCCAAAAGCGAGCGGAAAGTAAAATTTGATCATTGGCTCGGCGCGGCTTGTCCTGCCGGCGTGACGCATTGCAGCGTCATGCCAGGCGATGCGAGCTTTCGACAGTATTATCGTGTGCAATCCGCCGGCACCTCGTACGTGGCCATGGATGCACCGCCGCCCGAAAATTGCCAATCTTTTACGATTATTGCAGCCGCGTTATCTGACATGGGCTTGAATGCGCCTCGTGTTGAATCCGCCGATCTGGAAAATGGCTTTTTACTTTTGACGGATTTGGGCGAGACCACTTTTCTGCAAGCTTTTTGCGCACGCCCACACGTCGACTACGCTGCGGAATGGTATGCCCGTGCCTTGCAGGCTTTGGCCGTCATGCAGGGTTGTCGCAGTGTCTCTTTGCCGCCTTTCGGGCGCGAGTGGATGGAGCGTGAGTGGGCGTGGCACCGCGAATGGTTTTTAGAGAAATGGCTGGGTTTGTCCACTGCGGCTTATCCAGCACTCGATACGGATTATGAGAAATTAATTCAATCCGCTCTGCACCAGCCGCAAGTATTTATGCATCGTGATTATCATTCTGCGAATCTGATGCTGTTGCCAGGCAACGGAGTGGGTATTCTGGATTTCCAAGATGCTTTCATCGGCCCGTTGACTTACGATCTGGCTTCGCTCTTGCGTGATTGTTACGTGGATTGGCCGCCAGCCAAAGTGCAAGAATGGGCGTTGTATTATGCAAACTTACTGCGCGCGCAGGGCCAGTTAACCGATGTGTCAGATGAAGCCTTTATTCAATGGTTTGACTGGATGGGTTTGCAGCGTCACATTAAGGCGTTACTGACCTTTGCACGAAAATATGTACGCGATCAGCAACCGCGATATTTACAATATGTGCCGCGGACACTCAATTATATTATTACGATTAGTCAGCGTTACAGTGAATTAGCAGCGCTCACGGATTTTTACGCGACCACCGTCTTACCTGCTGTCAGGAATGCGAAACCATTATGCGTGCCATGATTTTAGCCGCAGGCCGCGGCGAACGAATGCGAGAATTAACCGCTGAAACGCCGAAACCGTTATTGCGTGCTAACGGCCATTACCTCATTGAATACATGATTCACTATCTGCGTCAGGCTGGTATCAGCGATATCGTGATCAATGTGGCTTATCGCGGCGAGCAAATTCAACAAGCCCTCGGGAATGGCAGTCGTTACGGTGTGCATCTTGAATATTCGGTTGAAGCGGAACGTCTTGAAACCGGTGGTGGTATATTCAAAGCGTTACCGTTGTTGGGTGATCAGCCATTTTTAGTGGTGAGCAGTGATGTGGTGACTGATTTCCCATTATCAACGTTACCGCAAAAATTAGCGGGACTGGCGCATCTGGTGTTAGTGGCGAATCCGTCATTTCATCCACAAGGTGATTTTGGTTTGCGCGAAACTTTCATAGACATGCAGGCAAAGCCGGCGCATACTTTCGCGAATGTTGGTATTTACCATCCTGATTTATTCAAAGATTCTTCTCCCGGTCACTTCCCATTAAACCAATTATTATTTCCAGCTATTCGTGCCGGTTTAGTCACGGGTCAGTTTTATGAAGGGCGCTGGTTCAATATTGGCTCGCCAGAACAGTTAGCAGAATTTACAGAATCAAGATTTAGTTTGTCCGTATAAGCTTCGCGCCCGAGAGGATTCGAACCTCTGGCCTTTGGTTTCGGAAACCAACACTCTATCCAACTGAGCTACGGGCGCAGCGGCGATAGAAATAACTCATCTCATCTTAACTTGCAAGATTTGTCACGTGAGTCGTCGACATCATTTTTGCATTCAGGTCAGCTATCAAAAAAAGGAGAACAGCATGGCGTTAGCCATTATTTTTTCACGCGCATCAGCAGGTATTGATGCGCCACTTGTCACCGTAGAAGTGCATTTATCGGCGGGGCTGGTTGGATTTGGCATGGTTGGTTTGCCAGAAACAGCCGTCAAAGAAAGTCGCGATCGGGTACGCAGTGCCATTATTAATTCGCACTTTGAATTTCCGATGCGCAAGATCACCGTCAATCTTGCGCCTGCCGATTTACCCAAAGAAGGCGGACGTTTCGATTTGCCGATTGCGCTTGGCATTCTGGCGGCATCGGAACAATTGCCGCAGGAAATTTTATCTAAATACGAATTTGTCGGTGAGCTTGCGTTGTCTGGCGAATTGCGACCCATCCGCGGTGTCTTGCCGGTTGCACTCGCCGCGCATAAGGCAGGTCGCCAACTGATTGTGCCCGCGCAAAATGCCGCTGAAGCGGCATTGGTGAGCGACGCCAGTGTGTTATCGGCCAATCATTTATTGGAGGTTTGTGCCTATTTACGCGGAGAGCAGAATTTACCGTTATGCGAACGTTTGCCTGAGGACTCCTTCTTTTCCACAGACGCAGATATGGTGGATGTGCGCGGCCAGCCACATGCCAAACGTGCCTTGGAGGTCGCGGCGGCTGGACGACATAGTCTGTTATTTGTTGGCCCGCCAGGCACAGGCAAGACCATGCTGGCCAGTCGACTGCCGGGTATTTTGCCGCCCATTTCAACGGAAGAGGCGTTGGAGTCGGCGGCCGTCGCATCGATCAGTATCAGCGGTTTCGATCCATTAACTTGGGGTCGAATTCCCTTTCGTGCGCCGCATCATAGTAGCTCTAGCGCAGCCTTGGCGGGTGGCGGTCGTCCGCCGCGTCCGGGTGAAATTTCGTTGGCGCATCACGGTGTCTTATTTCTTGATGAATTACCTGAATTTAGTCGTCCGGTATTGGAATGTTTGCGTGAACCTTTGGAGTCGGGTCATATCACGGTTTCACGCGCGTCGTTTCAAACCCTATTTCCAGCGCGGTTTCAGTTGGTCGCAGCCATGAATCCCTGTCCTTGCGGTTATGCAGGCAGTGATGTGCGCGAGTGTCAGTGTGCGCCCGAACAGGTGAAGCGATATCGTGGTAAAATATCAGGACCGTTGCTCGACCGTATTGATATGCATGTTGAGGTCGCGCGTTTCGCGCCTGAGTTATTATCGCTTGCCAGCAAGAATACGGATGAAAATAGTGCGCGTATTCGCGAGCGTGTGCAAAGAGCGCGAGAGTTCCAAGCGCAGCGTCAGGGGAAGTGTAATGCCTTGCTCAGTGTGGCCGAGCTTGAAGTTTTTGCGGAATTGCTGCCAAATGCACAAGTGATGTTAAATAAAGTCATGGCCAAATTTAATTTATCGGCACGCGTCTATCATCGCATTATCAAGCTGGCGCGGACGCTCGCTGATATCGAAACCATGGCTCAAATCACCGAGCAGCACTTGAGTGAGGCACTGCAATTTCGCTGTCTTGATCGAAATCGGTGAGAGGATGTGTGAAAATATCAGCAAGTTAGATGCGATCATAATATGATCAGCGCGCGTGCAAAATAGTGATGAGCATCTATACTTACTATATCGAAAAGTTAGCTGTTTGGCCGAAAAGGAAGGTATGTTATTGATTTTGAATAAATTGAGGAGAGTGCGATGCCTATCATGTTTTATCCTCACGTTGACGATGCTAACAACGGCACGTTGAAAGAACGTATCGACGTCCTATCGGAAGCCGCTGCACGTTACAAGGCGGCGATGACCGAAGGCTCGAGCAAGGCTCCCATCGGTGGACAAGTTGCATTGGCCACTTTACCTAGAGAAATTACCCACGCCTTTAACTGGGAAGAAATTGCGGTTGTCTTGCGAGAAATTCGTGAGATGCCCGAAGTCTCAAAAGATGACAAGATTAAAAAGGCGGACTATTTGATGAAGCTGGCTGAAGTGTATGAAGTGCTTCGGGACACGAAGATGCCAAAGCTTGAGGCTGTACGTTTAGCGTTGACGAATGAGTCAAACCAGTTGACAGGCAATAAGGCTGCTGCGCCTGGCTCTGCTGCGCCGGGTCCTTAATGGTTGCTGTCTTGTCTAGATCGATGGTGAGCCCGCGATCGTGCAGCAAACGATGGGTGTTGGGCGTCGATTCCGTTTGTTCAAGACGTAGTTTTTCCTGCTCTTCGTAACGTTTAATATGATCGAATTTCTGACGATAGATACGATATTGATTCAGAATGATGAATGTTGCTTGTACGACCATCAGCGCCACACCAATCGCGGGATTTAAGGCAAAGCCAATGGCAATCAAGATGCCACCGGCAATTAAAATCATTGTCATGTTGTAGGCAATGCTGATAATTAAATTTTGCTTGATGCTGTAAATGGTTTCTTTGGCCGCCGCAAACGCTGTGACAACCGGAAGCAAAGTCGAGTTATCGATGACGGCACCCGCATTTTGTTGCGTTATCTGATCGCTAGAGGCTGATTTAACAGCGATGCCGAAATGACTTTCCTGAATCGCTAGGGCATCGTTTCCAGCATCGCCAATCATGGCGACACGTTTGTTGTCGGCCTTCAGTTGTTTAATGAATGCCGTTTTACTACGAAGATTGTCTTCCATGTCGAAACCGACACAGTTCGCATAAACATTTTTTTCATCAATGCCGAGCTTGCGTGCATACCGTTTCGCTGTCTGTTCGTCTGCGCCGGTGCAGATATGAACTTCTTTGTTCATTAATTTTAATTCAGCGATCACGAATTTTGCGTCTTTGCGCAGCGGATCTTCCACTTTAAAGTAACCAGCAATTTTGCCGTTTTTGACGAGATAAATAATTTGTGCGGCATCGTCCGCGGCTAATTGAATGTCGGGAAACTCTTCAATGCCCTTGTCACGGAGAAATTGCTGGTTACCTAACAAGTAGATATTGTCTTGATGTTTTGCTTGGATGCCCGAATGATTTTTCATATCGATGTCGGATAATGCGATGGAATGTTTGCCTGATGTTTTTTGTTTGGTGTAGGCGGCGATAGCGTGAGCGATTTTATGCGTGGCTTGCGATTCGATTTCTGCTGCGATGGCCAGCAACATATCATGTGATTCGTCGCGGTCGAAAAATGTGTGGCCGGTGACCTCCGGGTTGCCAGCTGTCAGTGTTCCATTTAAATCAAAGACGACGCAGTCAATATTGTCAGCGCTTTCAAGTGCTGCAGCATCTTTGAAGTGTACGCCGTGTTCCTTCGCTTTCGCGGTTCCCATTTGCATGGCCATCGGGGAAATCAAACCAAATGTGCACGGACAGGCTGACACAAGAACGGACGCAATGCATTGTATCGCCAGAGAAATACCGAAAACAAAACCGATCGCAATGCCGGATATGGCGGCAAGAATAAAAACAGCAGGAATAAAATACTGCATGATTTTGTTGGCAACTTGTTCGATCGGTGCCGGGACAATCGTCTCGCTTTCTCTATCGCTGCGACAAAGTAGAGAATTTTCTTTTGTTTTCGTGACGCGGATCTTAATGAAGTCGACATTGGCCGGTACAACCATGCCCGCATAAATGGGTTCGCCCTGGCGAATGATTTCAGGTTCTTCCGTGCCCTTAATCATAGTATTGATCACGGCGGTGGGGCCGTCGTCATTTTCGCAAATGCCATCCAGTGGAATGGTGTCGCCTGACTTGATCCAAACAATTTCATCGACGACTATCGTATTTGTATCATGTTCTTCATATTCGTCGTTAAGCAGGTTTTTTTTGTATACCTTTTTGGCGCCACGATCGGCGAACTTAATTTTGGCGGAAATTTTTTGTTTGATCGATTCTTCGATGGCTTTGCCCATATAGCGAAAACCAAAAATCAGAATACCTGCCTCGCACATCATGGGCAGCCAGGGCACAAATAAACTGGCAATCGACACCGCAATCATGGTGAGTGAGCTCACCGTAAATAAAGTGTCCATCGTTAAGGTGCGTGATTTGACCAATTTTTTGGCCGCATCAAAATATGATTCGGCACCCAACGCAAGCGTTAGAGCAGAGCTTACGCCTACGACCGCATACATCGCGACCATGGGTAGTGCAACCCCTGAGAGCATGAGTGCAATGAGTCCGACACCAGCCAAGATGCCGATAGCGCCTTTTACAATATTGGTAATTATTTTTCTCTTATGCTTGCGTTGGCTCGGCGTGGTGACTTCGCTTGCGATAGCAACAATCGTGTCGTTAGGTGTATGGGTTTCGCCAGTGGCGGCCTGCATCATCAGCGTGGGTTGAGTGGGGTCTATCTCTTCGCTTACTTCGTTGCAATCAATGCCTACATCTTCGACCATTTCTTTGATTTTAGCACTGATTTCACTTCTCGAAAGCGTGTCATTTTCAACGGTGACTCTGACGGTCTTATCGAGAAGATTGATGGAGCGGGATATTTTTCCCAGCGTGGTGTCACTCTCGGGGAGTGCGGATTCTACGGTTGATACACATGCGCCACAAGTGATGCCGATATTGAAGAGAAATGTTTGAGCCATCTGTATTCCTTGAGGAATATCTTATTCTGTGTCGCGAAGGCGTGGTCACGCTTTTAGGCGGCAATAGCCGCCCGTAATTTTTTCATCGCATTTTGTTCCAGCTGGCGAACACGTTCAGCGGAAACCTGGTATTTATCTGCCAAGTCTTGCAGCGTTAATTTTTTCTCATCCAGCCAGCGCGTGCGAATAATATCCTGACTGCGTTCGTCGAGATGTTCGAGTGCCTGATAAATGTTATCGCTAGCCTGATCAGCCCAGTCGGATTTTTCCATTTGGTCGGCGGGGTTGTAGCGGTGATCTTCAAGATAAGCGGCTGGACTGAAATGGCGCTCGTCATCGTCGTCTTCGTAGCCGTCAAAGGCGGCATCAGAGGCGGACATGCGCATTTCCATCTCGCGGACTGTCTCGGGTTTCACACCTAAATCTTTGGCGACATCATTCACTTCTTCTGTCGTCATCCAGCCGAGGCGTTTTTTCAGGTTGCGCAGATTGAAGAACAGTTTGCGCTGCGCCTTGGTGGTCGCTACTTTAACGATGCGCCAATTGCGCAAAATATATTCGTGGATTTCCGCTTTGATCCAGTGCATGGCAAATGTCACCATGCGCACACCCATATCGGGGTTGAAGCGACGCACGGCTTTCATCAAGCCAATATTGCCTTCCTGGATGAGGTCGGCAAGTGGCAGGCCGTAACCGAGATAACCTTTTGATACCCGTGCCACATAGCGCAGGTGGGATAAAATCAGTCTTTTTGCCGCCGTAATGTCATTATCTTTTTGTAATTTAACAGCGAGCTCATGCTCTTCTTCCGCGGTCAGCATCGGAATTTGGTTCACATAATGCAAATAAGCCTCAAGACTGCCGATCGGCAGGCGTGGGTCTAAGGCCTGTAAGCTGTTGTTTTCATTCGTCATAATGGCTTTTTACTGATTTTTCATTATAGTTTGATCGGCATTTATTATACTCAAGCTGCCAATCTTGTTTCAACATTATAGCAAAAACACTTTAAGGCGTCTCTTGGCTTCCCTCAAACAGGGCCTGGATGAAATCTTCTGCCACAAAAGGTCGCAGGTCGTGGATGCCTTCCCCTACACCGATAAAGCGAATCGGAATGCCCGTTTCTTTGGCAATGGCGAAGATAATACCACCTTTGGCGGTGCCATCGAGTTTGGTGAGCACAATGCCGGTGATGCCTATCGATTGATTAAATTGCCGCACTTGGTTGAGCGCGTTTTGGCCAAGCGTGGCGTCTAGCACAATTAAAACCTCGTGCGGTGCGGTCGGGTCGGCTTTGCCGATGACGCGTTTTACTTTTTGTAATTCAGCCATGAGGTTAGATTGTGTGTGTAATCTGCCGGCTGTATCTGCAATTAATATATCTACCTGACGGGCTTTCGCCGCTTCTACGGCATCAAAAATAACCGCAGCCGTATCTGCGCCGGTGTGTTGGGCAATAACGGGAATATGATTGCGCTCGCCCCATACTTGTAATTGCTCAATCGCCGCTGCGCGGAAAGTATCGCCGGCAGCGAGCATGACATTTTTCTGTTCGTCCTGATAAAAGTGCGCGAGTTTACCGATGGTGGTGGTTTTGCCCGAGCCGTTAATGCCGATGACCAAAATGGTGAAAGGTTTATGCTGGCTAATGATTAATGGCTGGCTGCAGGGTTCGAGAATTTTTAGCATTTCTTGCTGCAAGCATTGAAAAGCGGCGGCCGCATCGCTCAATTCATTGCGCGCTAATTTTTGTGTGAGGGTTTGAATGAGTTGATGCGTGGTTTCAACACCCACGTCGGCACTCAGCAGGGCTGTTTCAATGTCTGTGAGTAAGTCAGCATTTAATTCTTTTTTGCCGAGAAAAAGATTAGCGAGTCCGGTTGAAAGTGACGCGCGAGTTTTGGTGAGTCCTTGTTTTAAGCGTGAGAAAAACCCGGCACTGGTTTCTTCAGGCGTGGCGGTTTCGGGTTGTGCTGCAGCGGCAGGCGTTTCATCTTCTGGTTTTTTTTTGCGCTTGAGAAAGTCAAACATTCGCAGGCCTTTTTTGTCATTTTTAGATGGGCTTCATGTTAGCATATCTGCAATATTTCGGTAGGTGGTCATGAAGCAGCTAGGTACAGTCAGAATTATAGCGGGTCAGTGGCGGGGCAGGCGGCTTAAAGTGCCGGACTGCAAAGATTTACGTCCCACGCCCGATCGCGTGCGCGAAACCTTGTTCAACTGGTTGGCGCCCTATATTGCCGGTGCGCGGTGTCTCGATCTTTTTGCGGGGAGTGGCGTGCTTGGTTTTGAAGCTTTGTCGCGGGGTGCGGCCTCTGCCGTTATGGTGGATGAATCGCCCGAGGTCGTTCAACTGTTGTTACAAGCGTTGACGTACTTTCAAGCCAGCAATGGGTTTGCCTATCGCGCTAAAGTACCTGAGCAATTAAAATTGGCCCTCGAACCTTTTGATGTGGTCTTTCTTGATCCGCCCTATCAGTCTGGATTATTGTTGCCAACGTGCCGTTATCTGGAAGAGCAGCATTTTCTGGCGGACGGCGCATTGATTTATCTGGAAGCGAGCACACCGATTAAAAGCAGTGATTTGCCGGAAGGGTGGCATATCATCAAAAGCAGTAAAGCTGGGCAAGTTGCCTATCATTTAGTTAAAAGAGAGAAAATATCGTCATGAGCAAACTTCCGCATCAGAAGCCACGGATATTAACCGGCGACACACCCACTGGCAGATTGCATCTTGGTCATTGGGTGGGTTCTATCGAGAACCGGGTGCGCATGCAAGATGACTACGATTGTTATTTTTTGATTGCGAATATTCAGGCGTTCACGACTCGCATGGATAGACCCGGCGAAGTGCATCAGAATGTCATGGAAGTGATGTTGGATTATCTGGCCGCGGGTATCGACCCGACGCGTAGCACGATTTGCGTGCAATCTGAAATTACCGCTATTGCCGAGCTCACTATTTTCTTCAGTATGTTAGTGCCTTATGCGCGTGTGATGCGTAACCCGACCATCAAAGATGAAATTCGTGACAAAGGGTTAGGCGAGACTTATCCCTTTGGGTTCCTCATGTATCCCATTAGTCAGGCGGCGGATATTTTATCTTTTTGTGCGGATATTGTTCCGGTTGGCGAAGATCAGATTCCACATCTTGAGCTGACTCGCGAAGTCGCGCGTCGTTTTAATCAGCTTTATTGCGGCGTCGATCCGCATGCCAAAGATGAAGATAATGTCAAACTCGGCGGTGTCTTTCCCGTTCCCGATATTATGCTTGGCCGCACCAAGCGTTTGGTGGGTATTGGTCACCCAAGTCCTGAAGGTAATTTGTTAAAAATGTCGAAGTCGCTGAATAACGCGATCTTCTTAAGCGATGACGCCGATGCCATTAAAAAGAAAGTGATGGCGATGTATACGGATCCGAATCGTTTGAAAGCGACAGATAAAGGCACGGTTGAAAATAATCCATTATGGATTTTTCATGACACCTTTAATGCCGATCATGCGTGGGTGGAAGCGGCGAAAGAGCGTTATCGTGCGGGCACGATCGGCGATGTCGAGTGTAAGCGTCAATTAATTGATGTGTTGGTGGCACTGATTGAACCGATGCGTCAGCGTCGTCTGCAGTTCGAGCAAGACATGCACCATGTTAAAAATCTTTTAAAAGAGGGGACGGCCAAAGCGAATGCGGTGACGCATGCAACGTTAATGGCAGCCAAAGAGAAAATGCATCAGAGGTATTTTTAATGGAAAAATTAAATTCGAAAAAGTCACTCCGCTATCCAACCGGAAAATTGACGTTATTGCAGTCGATGGCCTTGCTAATAGTTCTTAGTTTGGCTGTAACCGGCTTGTATGCTTTACTTGTGCACAGTAACTAGACAGCTGCTCGATTTTTCGCAGTAAAACGGTGTTTTGCACTTTAAATAAATTCAGATTAAGATACATGTTCCATAGGATTATGGTACGCCACTATTTCTTGCTTTTCTTTGGGCCACCGGGAAAATGCGAGAGATAATTTTTTGTATACAATTTAGCTCAAATATATTTTAGAAGGATACATGACATGAGTAAGAATCTTCTTATTGCTACCTTGGTAGGTTTATCAGTTGCTGGTTTAGTTGCATGCTCAGGCGGCAACGAAAATAAAGCTGCTGAAGGCGAAACAGCCCCAGCTGCTGCAACTTCTGCCGATGCTTCCGGCGCGATGGCTCAGCCAGCTGCTGTTGAAGTACAACAAGCTGCTCCTGTTCAAACCGCTGATGCGTCAACCCCAGCTCCTGCTGCTGACCAAGCCATGACAGCTGCTCCTGCTGCTGCCGCTCCGTCAACCGACAGCTCAGCTGCTGCTCCAGCAATGGCGACCGATAGCTCAGCTGCACCAGCTGCTGCTGCACCGGCCACCGATAGCACCACCACGACCACGACTACACCAGCGCCAACCAACTAATATTGGTTAGACGTGATTTGTACACACTACGGGCAGTTATCTGCCCGTTGTGGCATCTTGTGCATGCACCGATAACTCTCTGTTTATCAACGTTTTATTCTCTTTACGCTGGCCGTGGCACGGCTTTTTGATATCCGCTTGATCACACTATTACGTGTTGTGAGGGTATTTATGGTACGATTTTCGATATTGTTTTCGTCCGGATTTTGACACCATGCGAGTGATACCTACTTTTCTGACCTTTACTGCCTGCTTATTGGGCGCTGGCGTTTTATTAGCTGAAGATGGCCCTGACATTAGCGATGAGTCGATTTCGGCGGCTATTAAAGAAGCTGTTCAAGAAGTCAAATCACCTCGTGCGCCGGAAGCGCCGCGAGCGGCGGTGCAAGCTGTGGCTGAAAAATCGGTAAAACCTGTTACGGTGGTTGCTGCGAACAATACAACGCTGCCTACCCTAGATGAGGTTCCTGGAAATGCTACACAGGGTGAGGGGAATCGTCCCAGTGCGTCGGCCGCTCCTTCGACTCGATTATGGAATTTGCAGGATGCTGATATTTTAAGTGTGATCAACGAAGTGTCACAAGAGACGGGTAAAAACTTTGTTGTCGACCCACGCGTGACCGGAAAAATTTCTCTCGTTTCCAGTAAGCCATTACATAAAAATGAAGTCTATCACGTGTTTCTTTCTGTGCTGGAGCTATTAGGTTATTCCGCGATTCCATCCGGTAATGTCGTCAAAATTGTACCGAACATGGAAAGTGGCGAAATGGCGACACGCGTGGCCTCCAGACAATCACCCGGTCAGGGAGATGAAGTTGTCGTCAGGGTGATTCCGCTGGTGAATGTGACCGCGTCACAATTAATACCCGTGCTGCGTCCCATGATGCCGCAGTGGAGTAATATCTCGGCTTATACACCTGGCAACGTCCTCATTTTGTTGGGTCGAGCAGAAAATCTGAAACGTATTGCAGAAATTATTCAGGATGTCGATCAGGCATCGAATAATAGTATCCAGATTGTGCCACTTCACCATGCATCGGCGGTGCAAGTTGCGCAAGTATTAAATAATTTGCAGTCTGCTTCGCGCTCGGCGGGTGAAACAGCGTCTGTTTCTATCGCGGTCGATGACCGTAGTAATAGTCTTTTATTGAGTGGACCGAAACCTTTGCGCGTTCGCATGCGCATGTTGATTGCTCAGTTAGATGCGCCGGCCGCAACAGCTGCGGGCAATACCGAAGTTGTTTATCTGCGCTACCTTGAGGCGAAAACGTTTGCGCCATTGCTGGGCAAGATCGCACAAAATATTGTAGGGAAAGGTGGTAGCGACAGCTCAGCGAGTGTTGCCAGTGCACCAGCTGCCGTGACCTCGTCGACGAGTGCGGCCGGTAGTACAAAAGTAGGCGGTAGAGATATTCCGGAAAACACCACGAGCATTCAAGCTGAACCAAATTCCAACGCGATTATTATCACTGCACCGCCAACCTTGATGAAGGCGTTAAAAGTGATCGTCAGCAAGTTAGATATTCGCCCCGCGCAAGTGTTAGTGGAAGCCATTATTGCAGAGATTGCTGAAGACGATTTATCAGGTCTTGGTATTCAATGGGGTAGTGTGAGCTCCAGTGGCCAAGTGCAACCGACCGGACCTGAAGGTCTTGCTACCTCATTTCCGCCGTTTGGTGCGGGTGTGGTTGGTATTATTCCAAGCACACAAATTCAGGCGGTATTGACCATTCTGCAAAATCAAAATGGCGTCGACATCTTATCGACCCCGACCATTGTTGTATTAGATAACCAGAAAGCAACGATTGAAGTCGGACAAGATGTGCCGATGCAATCCGGTTCTTATACGTCTGGTACGGCTAATGCTCAAGGTACGGTGACACCGTTTACCACGATTGATCGCAAACCGGTGACATTAAAGCTGGATGTCACGCCGCAGCTTAATCTCGGCACGTCTGTGCGATTAAAATTGGATTTGAAAAATGACACTTTACGTAATCCACAAAATCCAGGATTAACGCCGATTGTAAATACCAGCAAAATTACAAATTCTGTCATCGTTAATAGTAATGACGTGTTAGTGTTGGGCGGTTTGATTAGTAGTTCCAATATTGAAAATATTAATAAAGTGCCTATCCTGAGTGACATCCCCATCATTGGTACTTTGTTCGAGAAGAAGACCACAAACGCGCAAAAGAAAAATCTGATGGTGTTTATCAAGCCGGTGATTATGCATAGTGCCAGTGACGGGATGGTCATTTCGCAAGATAAATACGAGCAGATGCGAACCGCGCAAGCTAATTTCCGGGATGAATTAGCGGATATTGGAAATGGTCCGGTCGATACCATGTTGCCGCCGTGGAAAAATAAAAAAGATTTACCCCAGCCATTTGAGAATTCTCCACAATGAACCCACTGCGCTTTACGTTTGCCAAAAGACACGGCGTGTTAGTCGCCGGTGTCGAGGATGACGCGGCGCAGGTGCTTTATCACGTGAAGCCGCCGATTGCTGTGTTGACAGAGATTCGTCGCCAATTGCAAATGCCAATTAAATTGCAACTCGTGAGTGAAGAAGTATTCAATCAGCAGTTAGTCAAAACCTACGAAACCAATACCGCTGCTGCCATGCAAATGGCGGAAGATTTAGGCGACTCCATGAATCTCGCCGACCTCATGCACGAATTGCCGAAAGCAGAAGATTTACTTGAGAAGCAAGATGATGCGCCGATTATTCGTCTGTTGAATGCCTTGCTGAGCGAAGCGATTAAAGAAGGTGCTTCGGATGTTCACATCGAAACATTTGAAGATCATGTGACGATTCGTTTCCGTGTAGATGGCATTTTACGCGAAGTGTTGGTGCCGCCGCGTGTGCTAGCCCCCTTAATCGTTTCGCGTATCAAAGTCATGGCGAAGCTGGATATCGCGGAAAAACGATTGCCGCAAGATGGTCGCATCACGTTACGAATTGGCGGACGTGCTGTCGACGTGCGCGTTTCCACCATGCCGACTAATCATGGTGAACGCGCGGTATTACGTTTACTTGATAAACAAAGCGCGCATCTTGATCTTGCGCAGCTTGGCATGGAGCCTGAGATCGAAAAATTGTTACGTGATCTGATCACGCGTCCACACGGCATTATTTTGGTGACTGGGCCGACGGGTTCGGGTAAAACCACTACGCTTTATGCGGGTCTCACTGTGTTGAATGGCAAAGAAAGAAATATTTTGACGGTTGAAGATCCTATTGAATATGACTTGTCCGGCATCGGTCAAACGCAAGTTAATTCGAAAATCAACATGACGTTTGCGCGCGGCTTGCGTGCGATTTTACGCCAAGATCCTGATGTGGTGATGGTCGGTGAAATCCGTGATCTTGAAACAGCACAAATTGCGATTCAGGCAAGTTTAACGGGGCATTTGGTATTATCGACCTTACACACGAATAGTGCCATCGGTGCGATCACACGATTAGATGACATGGGTGTTGAGCCATTTCTATTATCCTCAAGTTTGTCTGCGGTATTGGCGCAACGCTTAATGCGATTGCTTTGTCCTAAGTGTAAAAAACCCGTTGCCGCTTCCCCGTCGGAGTGTGCGTTAATGGGGGTGTCTGCCGAGCAACCACCCACGATTTATCAGCCGGTCGGTTGTCAGTTCTGTCGGCACACGGGGTATTCTGGTCGCAGCGGTGTTTATGAATTAATTGCCATCGATGATGAATTACGCACGATGATTCATGATGGAGCATCGGAACAGAAAATGCGTAAGCATGCACGTCAACAATTTCCAAGCTTGCGTCAGGATGGTTATTGTCGTGTATTGCGCGGCGTGACTTCACTGGAAGAAGTGTTACGTGTGACGAGCGAGGATTAACCGAGCATGCCAGCCTATCATTTTATCGCTATTAACAGCACCGGGTATGAGCAAAAAGGTGTGCTTGAAGCAGAAAGCGAAAAGCAGGCGCGTCAGTTGTTGCGTGACCGATCGTTAACGCCGATCAAAGTGCGTCCCGCACATGAGAAAGTGAAATTGGCGGATAAAAAATCATTATTGTCTCTCTTTGCGCGTAAACGCGGCTTAACAGCCAATGAAACAGCGTTATTCACGCGCCAGTTTGCCACATTGCTGGCAGCAGGTTTGCCGATAGAAGAATGCTTGCAAGCCGTTGCAGAACAAACCGAAAAGCCTGTGATTAAAGCCTTAATTTTGGGTGTGCGTGGCAAAGTGATGGAAGGTCACGAGCTTGCGGCTGCACTCGGCGAGCATCCCGATTCTTTTTCAGATTTGTTTTGTGCGACCATTGCCGCTGGTGAAAAATCAGGTCACCTTGATACTGTTTTATTGCGTCTGGCAGATTATACCGAACAGCAAGCGGCCATGCGACAGAAATTAAAATCCGCCTTGATTTATCCCAGTATGATTGTGCTGGTGGCCGTTGGTATTGTCGGATTTTTATTAGAATACGTTGTGCCTAAAATGGTTGCGGTCTATGGTCATTTAAATCAGGCTTTGCCGTTCATGACGGAGTTGTTGATCGGTACCAGCAATTTTGTTCGTGCTTATGGATTGTATTTGCTAGCGTTGATTGTCGTCAGTCTGTTGCTGTGGCGCCGCGCTTTAAAAATGAATGCGGGGTTGCGTGAGCGTTCACATTTATTTTTATTGCGATTACCGTTATTGGGGCACGCGTCTAAAACAGCAGATACCGCACGTTTTGCGCGCACACTGTCAATATTAACCGCGGCCGGTGTGTCTGTTCTCGAAGCCATGAATATTTCCGCGCAACTGATCACGACCATTCCGATCAAAAAGTCGGTGGAAGAAGCGGTGTCGCGTGTGCGCGAGGGTGCCGCGATTTATCTTGCTTTAAAGCAAACAAAGTATTTTTCTCCCATGAGTGTGCACATGATTGCGAGCGGCGAATCAAGTGGTCAGTTGGAATCCATGTTGGAGCGTGTCGCGAAACATCAGGAAGATGAAATTATCCGATTAATTGATGTCGCGCTGGCACTATTTGAACCGGCCATTATTTTAATTATGGGCGCGATCGTGTTATTTATCGTTTTGGCAGTCTTGTTGCCTATTTTCCAACTCAATCAATTCACCGGTTAGTGAGTCACCGTTTTTTTCTCTTGTCGCGCACGGCAATCCAGTTTAGATTTATTGTGACCTATGCAGGAGTATAGGTTGCCGAGAGCGATTAGTCGCACTCTCTGACACAATAATGAAAGGGAGCCATCGTATGAAATATCTTGCTATCGTGTTAATGCCAACCGTTAAAGGATTAAAATCTTTCAAGTTATCTGAAATCTTCGATGCATCGTTAGATGCTATTCAAAGCAAGCGCCATGAAAATAAAAATGTTCTTTATCAAGTGAGTTGCTCGGAAACACTCAAAGAGGGTTATGATTTTTTGCAGTCTCTGAATGTTGAACGAGATTCTACGGTTCATACTCAGGAAAGTTTGGCTGAGGCTGATTTACATTATGTCGTGCTGGCTGTTTCAGATGATTTTCTTCAAGTTGAGCCACTTAAAAATTACATCAGAAATATATACGTCTATTATCCCGATAATCATATTCATCAAACTTTAAATACAGAGACAGAAGTAAACGATAAATTATTAAAAGATTGTCGTGCGCGGATTAAAGCTATGACAGATGGTGCGAATCTATCAAAAGCTGAGCGTGAACAATTAGAGGTAGATTATGCCGCTGCGCTCAAACAACATGAAGTATTGGAGGGCCGCTGGAAAGAGTACGCTGAGTGTCCTCTGCAATCATTCGAAGGTCCTGCGTTTGCTGTGGGGCATGCGCTCACACCTATTCTGTCGCGCATCGATGATGTGAGTCCGGTGCTGCGGCGTTCAGCTGCGCTAGTTGGGGCTGAGCTGGTAAACTTTTTGCAAGTACAGCGCGGAGCCCTATTCTCGCCCGAGGCAGAGACTCAAAACGATAATAACTCTGATTTACCCAATAGAATGAGAAGGCTTTAGGGTGATAGACGGCGGGTGGAGTGATGGCTCTGCCCGTTATTAATCGATGATATCAATATTCATGCCGCCGAAAACTTGTTCCATGGTTTCATCGGTAGCATCGGATAAACTATAGCCGGTATTACCAAACCAGCGACGAATGGCCACTAATTCACGGCCGCGTAGGAAAATATAAAAGCCTAAAAAGGCGATATCAGGATCCATGCCCTTGGTGTGTTCAAATTCATAGCGCTCAGCGTAAGGCAATCTTTTTTGTGCTTCTTTCTTGGTGTAGTCGGCAAGAATATTCAGTGCTTCTTCGGGTGATTCCGCTTCTTCGCAATGCTTCTGAACTTTCTCGTAATCGGAAATACGCTGGTGCACAATTTTATCCAGCTCATCATCTTTGAAAAGTTCGGTAAAGCCGTGCGGGAGGCGTTCGTCGAGGCCAAATACTTTGTTCACAAAGTCGGCGACTTGAATCCGAGCCGTATCGGTCTCAATCATGCGATGAAAGAGAGGTACACCCAGGCAGGCGCGCTTGAACGAGGGGAGGTTGATGAACAGTTTGTCGCCTCGCATCATGATAGTGCCAAGCCTGATTGGCTTGTCCTCTTTGCGCTGGAAGGAGTCGACCGATTCAAAATGCGTTTCATCGCATTCATCGCGCCAGTACCAAGTCCATGCTTCGCCACTCGGAGATTTTTCACAGCATTTGAGCGCATCCAGTGTTGCCATTAATTTCTCGCGCTGAAATACCTCATACGTCAAGCGGATCGGCTGATATCCTTCGCCGGTCTCCACTGTCAGGAAAGGCTTTTGCAGTCGCTCAAACATGCGCTTTTACTCCAGTCAGATAAATTATCTTGCGTTTTTACGTCCGGACGTTGGCGCTGCTGGGGCTGGCCCCTGCTTGAGTTCTTGGTTGGACTTTAGTGCAACTTCTTCAATGCTTTTAACTAAGAGATTTTTAATCGCTTCTAATTGTGGTTTAGCTAAATTTTTGCCATCGCCATCTTTGATTGCCTGTGCTACAGCGACCCACAATGTTTTGTGATTCTGCTTATATCCTTGCTCAGATAAATTTTGCATAGCCTTCATTAAATCCTCTGTGATCGTCACTTCGAAATTGATGGTGGCACTGTTGGATGGTACGGTCATGCCAACGTCTACTGCCGCTTTTGTCTTTTTGGAATACGCCATTTTCTAGCTCCCCTCTTTATAGTTCTTTTTATATAACTAGATTATAGGCGATAATTCTTACCAATCTATTAAAAAAATCTATCTATTTTAATAAATATGGCATTTTTGTTTACAATTTAGACATGTTTTGCTAGATTCTCCCATACTTCTATTTTTACAAAACATTTTCTATAAACAACTAGGATCGTAATATGAAAAATCATATAAAATCAAGTCACTATAAAAAGCATTCTGGGTTCACTTTGATTGAAGTCATGGTTGTTGTCGTCATTTTGGGCATATTGGCCGCTTTAATTGTTCCGAAGATCATGAGCCGCCCCGAACAGGCACGTCGAGTGAAGGTAAAACAGGATATCCTGGCCATTCAGAGCGCCCTCGATCTCTATAAGCTCGATAACGGCATCTACCCCAGCACTGACCAAGGGTTGCAGGCGCTCGTTGCCAAGCCCTCTTCGCCGCCCGTACCGCGTAATTGGAAATCAGACGGTTACCTCCAGGAAACCCCTGTTGATCCATGGGGTGAGGCGTATCAATATTTGAATGACGATGACAAGCTCCGCATTTTTAGTTACGGACCGAAAGGCAAAGACGGCAGCAGTGAAATCGGTAACTGGAATATGAACGAACTAGAGAAGACGGCATGAGGTTAAACGTGTCGCGCACGAGCGGCTATACCTTAATCGAGGTGCTGATCGTTATTTTCATTATTAGTATCGTGACGACAGTGACGCTGCTTAGTATTGGTCGAAATGAAAATCGCGACATCGAACTTTTTGCGAAAGAAATCACACAAATGGTGTCGCTTGCTGAAGAGCAGGCGATGCTCGAGCCGAATGTACTTGGTATTTCACTCGCAGATCATGCCATTCATTTTGCAAGCTTAATGAAAGATAAAGAAACACAGAAATCTTCGTGGTTGCCATTGCAAGATCATGTGCTCGGTCAGCGTGCTATTCCGGATAATATTCAGGTAAGCTTGCAAATGAATGGTAATAAGGTTGCGCTTGGAGATTCACATCAGTCTCAGCCGCAAATTGTCATTTCCACGAATGGTGATGTGACCCCCTTTGTGATCTATGTGGGCAAGCGCGGTAAAAAGCCGCAATACGTGGTGACAGCGGATGCAGATGGCAATGTCACTAGCACTGCTTTGTCGTAACCGGAATTATTTTATGTCGCATCGAGCAAGCCGAGGTATGACATTAATTGAAGTGCTGATTGCGCTGGCGATTATTGGCATTGCTTTGACGGCGGTGATTAAGGCTACTTCACAAAATATACGTGGCACCGGTTATTTGCAAAATAAGACGATTGCGCTCTGGGTGGGTCAGGAAATCATGAGTGAAGTGCAGCTCGGTATTCTGAATGTGGCCGATAAACGCGATAAAGAAGCCACCAAGATAATCATGCTTGGTCAAGAATGGTTTTGGCAGGCGAGCGAAGAAGCCTCTGCGAATGTGCGTATTAAAAAAATTCTCGTGAAAGTCTATGCGCATGAACCGGCTGACGATGAGTCGCCACTGATTGATCTCGATGGGTACCGTTACCATGAACAATAAACGGTTGGCGGGTTTTACGTTACTCGAAATTCTGATCGCATTATTTATTTTTACCATTCTCTCCATGATGATGACGGGTGCGTTACACACTGTCATTAATGCAGATTCCGGTGCAGAGCGAAGTGCGGAACGCTTGCGCGAATTACAGATTACACTGGTGCGCATTTCACGCGATGTTGAGCAAATTGTTAATCGTCCCGTGCAAAGTAACGATGGCCAGAGTGCCGCCGCATTTTATGGAACCACTAAAGGTTTTACTTTCACGCACGGTGGGCTAGCCGGTCAGTCGCAGCAGCACCATGTTTTGCAGCGTACACAATATAATTGGCATGAGCACTCATTATGGCGCATGGCTTCAGCCGTGCTCGATCAAGCACCAAATAGTCCAGGGCCGAGTCGGCGCCGTGTATTGGCGAATGTCACCGACGCACAATTTGAATATCTCGACGATAAGAAAAACTTTAACGCAAACTGGCCAGCAGGCGGAGGCGCAAATAAAGCCCTGCCACTTGCGATCAGAATGACGCTCACTTTGAAAGACTGGGGAACCATCAGGCAAATTTATGTCATACCCGCACAAAACATTCCGCTTGCTGTCACACTCCCCACGGCGTAAACGTCAACAGGGTGTGGTGATAGTGGTCGCACTTTTCATTGTCGCGCTAGTCGCGACGATGTCGTATACCATGATGTCACGTCTTGCGCGTGACACACGGCGTACCAGTTTAATTGTGCACGACGTGCAAGCAGAATTGTATGCAGATGGTTCCGTCATTTGGGCGAAAGATACGTTACATAATAACTGGGTCAAAAAGAAAAACGACAAGTTGGTTGACCAGCTCCCGATCCAGTCTCCAGTGAATGAAGTAAATGGCTACAGCATTACAAGTACGATTCGCGATGCGCAAGGTCGTTTCAATATCAATAATGTTTCCAAGCAAGATTGGCAAAACGAATTTATTCGATTGATGCGGATGGTCTATCCCAAAATCAGTCAGGAAGATGCAGCCGGTGTGATGCGTGCCACAGCGGATTGGATCACGCCTGGCAATCGCGATAATGAATATGCTCGTTATTATGAGGGCTTGCCACAGCCGTATCGCCCGGCACACCAACTGATGGTCGATCCTGGCGAATTACGTTTAGTGAAGGGTGTCACCCCAGAATTATATGCGGCGTTAAAGCCGTATCTCACCGCTCTACCCACTATTACCCCCATTAATGTACTCACTGCCGAGCCTGCGGTGCTGGCATTATTGAGTCCGGAGATGACACTTGAGACAGCCAAGTCAATTCATGATTTAGTCACGGCCAATCCTCCGCTGAATATTGCGGCCTTTAAGTCCTTAGATATTATCAAGAATCACCCGATAAACGATGCGCATGCCACGCTCACTAGTCAGAACTTTCTGGTTGAGACGGATGTGGGGATAGAGCATCAGCACATCCTCCTATATACTTTATTGCAGCGCGATACCACAGGTAAGGCGAATGTGATTGTGCTTTGGCAAAACAGAGGCTCCAGTTGATGCAGCAAAAATTGATAATCCAATTACATGCTCGTGATCTTTCCCACCCAAGTTGGGTCGTGGTTGATGAGGCAGAGAGTCATGCCGTCACTTTGCGCGGCGATAGCGCAGCACTTGCTGACGTGGCGAAAGAGCGGGATATCGTTGTCCTGGTTCCATCTGAAGATGTGTTGCTAACAACCGCTATACTGCCAAAAATGAATCGTTCGCGTTTAATGCAAGCGATTCCCTATGCCGTGGAAGAGCAAGTGATCGACGATGTGGAGAGCATGCATTTTGCAGTCGGCGAACATCGCCCCGATGAACCGCTCACGGTTGCGGTGGTCGCTCGTCATAAAATGCAAGAATGGGTTTCTTTGCTAGCGTCCTGGCAAATCGTTCCAGATAGTTTATTGCCGAGTGTCATGGCACTTTCTGATGATGCGCATACTTGGCATGCGCAAGTGACTGATATCGCCATGGTGCGCACAGGTCGTGACAGCGGGTTTGCCTGTGACAAGGAGAATCTCAACGAATTATTATCCTTGGCCATCGCAACGGCGCCTGTCCCGCCGCATCAAATACACATCGACAACAGTCAGTCAGAAACACTAGCGTTAACTTTATCTATTCCTGTAGAAGAACAGCACGTCACGGCTGAGCAATTATTGCAGGCGATGGCGACGCAATTACATCAGTCCGTACCGCTTAATTTATTACAAGCGGATTTCCAGAATAAGAAAGCACGGCGATTACCGAAATTAACCTCTGTCTGGCGAGTGTCGGTTTATCTTTTAGCGGCATGGTTCGCCTTGTTATTTTTGTATCCTGTCGTATCGTTTGCCATTCTTGATAAACGTGAAGCGGATATCAAAAATGAAATCGCTGTTATTTATAAGCGGCATTTTCCAGAAGCCAGCAGCGTGGTAGCGCCGAAAGAACGGATGCAACAAAAGCTCAATAAAACCACCGCGAATCTTGGCGATAATCGTCTGCTGAGTCTGATGGCAAACGTGGGTAAAGGGTTATCGAGGTCGTCTGGCGTGCAATTAAAGCGTCTCGATTTCCAAAATAATGTCATGACGCTCGAAATTAGCGCGACAAGTTCTGATGTTTTTTCTGCATTTACCGACAGTTTGTCGCAACAGGGTTTGCGCGTGAAGCAGCAAAATGCCAATTTAAACGGCGCACGTGTCAGTGCCACATTACAGGTTGAGTGAGGTCGGCATGAAAGAATATTGGGTAAAAATAAAAGATTGGCATGCGCAGCTCGAGCAGCGTGAACGTCGCGCCGTGAATATTGGCGGTGTGGCGATGGTGTTCGCTATTTTTTATTTGGGAATTTGGTCGCCGTTTCTCGGTCGTGTGGATGATTTACGTGAGCGGATTACCAGCGATCAAAAAACGCTGGCCTGGATGCAGGATGCCGATCAACAATTATCGAAGCAAACAGCAAGCGGCGAAACGAAGCAAAACTATTCACCGGTCGGTATGCTGGCCGCTCTGCAAGCAGAAGTGCAGAAAGCCAAAATGAAAGAAGCCATGACTGAATTAAAACAGGCGTCGAATGACTCCATTCAAATGCATTTTAAAAATGTATCGTTTGATCAACTTATGAAGCTCTTGATGTCAGTGATGCGCAGCAGTCATGCCAGCATTACGCAATTATCCACGACGGCGGAAGCGACGCCCGGCATGGTGAATGCCGATATCACGCTCACGTTAGGTTCAGGATAGAGTACCCGTCAGTGTCGCCTTGCTTAAAATACGACGAGCTTAAAAATTTGGGCCGGGATGCTTTGCTTTGTTATTCTTTAATTGCTCTTGCTCGACGATGGTCAGTGCTTTGATGGCAGGTTCGAAGTGCTGGTTAGCTGAGCGTTGAATCCAGAATGAGCCCGATGCGGTATCTTGTGTGGTGCCAAATCCATAATAATACATATAGCCGACAGCGTATTGCGCTTCCATGTTGCCTTCTGCGGCAAGCGGTAAGAGCTGCTCCATCGCTTTCTTGTAATAACCATCCTGGAACAGGCGCTTGCCCTGGGCGAGCTCTGAAACGGTGGCAGGCGAGGTGATTTTAGGTTGGTTAGGAATCGTTTTTTGCTTGGTGCTGGCGCAACCCATCATCGCGGCAGCGAGTATCACTATCAAGAGTAGGCGCATTATAAAATCTCCTCAGTGTCACGCGGCTTGAATTGTAATTTTTCTCGCGGTAACGGTAACTTTTCAAGTTGGCCACCGTTTTCCAGTATGACGGTATCGCGGGTAATTTCATATATTTTGACGCCATCAGGCAGGTTGTCACCGACCTGGAAAATCTTGCTCGGGCCGCCGGCAATCGAGATGTAAGCTTTGGACGCGTTTTCGCTATTTGCATTAGTCTCTTGTGCGATGCCGGCAACGCGTAGTTGCAGGTTGGTGATGGGCATGTCACCGGTGGCGGATAGGCCAAATAAGTGTTGGCTCGGTATGCTGGCGATGAGTAATGAGTTGGCATCCGCGTTCAGGCTGACTTTGACGGTGCTGGTTTGGTGGGCTAAACGCCAGTCCTGATACCACATCGAGCCAATATAGACGAAGGTCAGCAAGACCATAGCGCCTAATGCTGCTGCGGCCCCGAGCAGATACCGTTGATTTAATTGAATGTTTAAAATCATCATGTTTGCGACTGTCATTATTTCAGCATATTATAACCTAACCATATTTATTAGCATGAGAATTAATCGATGAGCTATATTGACCGCAATCTACTTCCTGACGAGCGCATTTTATTCCGCACGAAAAAACATCTGATTATTTTCTTTTACCCTGTCATTTGGCTGGTTTTCTGTGCTTTCGCGGCGCCGTATATGGCCGCCAATCCCATTCTCCAGCATGTGGGGTGGGTGCTTTGGGTGGTGGCGGTGTTGCTGTGGTCGGTGGTTGGCTTGGGTTATTACACCTCTGAATTCGCGGTCACGAATAAGCGCATCATGATGCGCGAGGGCTTTTTTACCCGCCATGCCAATGAAATGCGCTTAACGGCGATTTCCCAGGTCAACGTTTACCAGAATTTGATTGGTCAGATGATGGGTTTTGGCACGGTGTCGATTAACGCATTTGGCGCTTTTGATAGTTACACGCTGATCAGTCACCCCGGTTCTTTTCAGCGATCCGTGAATGAGCAGATCGACAAAGCGCTGGCCAGTGGTGCTAAATAAGGGTTCTCCTGGCTAGAGTTTTTCATTAAAATGCAGTCGACGATGACTGCTGCCTGAGATGTGCGGCAGGATTCCTAATAACAACAATAAAAGACACATCAGGAACGCCGATGCCCGCACTCAAGAATGATCGTTTTATTAAAGCCTGTTTCCGCGAGCCGGTTGACCAAACCCCTGTTTGGGTGATGCGCCAGGCTGGCCGTTATCTACCAGAATATCGCGCTGTACGCGCTGAAGCTGGCAGTTTTATGAACTTATGTAAAACACCCGAGCTTGCCTGTGAAGTCACGCTGCAGCCACTACGACGCTACGAGCTCGATGCTTCGATCATTTTTTCTGACATTCTGACTATCCCTGATGCCATGAATTTGGGCCTGACGTTTGCCGAAGGTGAGGGGCCGGTCATTGCTAACCCCTTGCGTACCGAGCGTGACATTCATGCGCTGGAAGTGCCGGATCTCGCCAAACTGGAATACGTTTATGATGCCATTCGTCTGGTGACCCAGAAGCTCGATCAGCGTATTCCCCTGATTGGATTTTGTGGCAGCCCGTGGACGCTCGCCTGCTATGTGATTGATGGTAAAGGGAAAACAGGTTTTCCTGAAGCAAAGAGAATGCTGCAAAAAGATCCTAAATTATTGCATAACTTATTGGATACACTTGCTAAATCAGTCACGGCGCACTTGAATGGCCAGATTGCGGCAGGGGTTTCCGCCGTCATGATTTTTGATACATGGGGCGGCATGCTGAGCTCAGCAGAATACCAAGCGTTTTCACTTGGTTACGTCAAACAAATTATCAGTGGCTTAAATCGCAACTATAATAATAAAAATATCCCCGTCATTCTCTTTACCAAGGGCGGCAAGCAGTGGCTGAGTGAGATGATGCAATCCGGATGTGACGTGATCGGAGTCGATTGGGAAATCACACTGCAAGAAGCCAGGCTGAAAACTGGCGGTAACGTGGCGCTACAAGGCAACATGAATCCCGCAACATTACTCAAAGACCCGGACGTCATACGTAGGGACGTGGCTGATATTTTGGCTTCCTATGGACAAGGCGCTGGTCATATCTTTAATCTGGGGCATGGCATTACACCTGACGTGCCGCCGGAAAATATGACGGTGTTAGTCGATGCCGTTCACGAGTTAAGTCAGCCTTATCATCGTTAATGTTTCAGTTAGAGGAAAGCGCATGAAGAAGATGGTTCAGTGGTTAGGTGGTGTGATGTTAATGCTCTGCATGAGCGTTGTGCAGGCAGCGGATCCTTTGCGACCTGAGCAGGCCTTTGAGGTGACGGCGACGGTGAATGCCGCCAATCAGGTCATCACTGAGTGGAAAGTGGCACCTGGTTATTATCTTTATGTGAATAAACTCAAATTTGATTTTGAACCTTCTGTCCGTTATCAGGCTGAGATGCCTCCTGCAGTCAGTAAAACAGACCCTTTAACCGGTGGAGCAATTGCGGTTTATGCCAATGACGTCACGATTCCATTAAGCGTCGATGCGCGTGTCGCTGCCTTACGCCTCACTATCGGTTATCAAGGTTGTTCCAGTGAGGGTTTCTGTTATCCACCCACTAAAAAATCCTTCGATTTAAGTTTCAACCCGTCGGTCAATCCACCGGGGGTGACGAATGATATTGTGACGAACCAAAGTATCAGTGCGCTGCTAACCGACCAATACGGTATCCAGACATTGCTTGCTTACGAACACCGAGGTTTGTTATTGCTGATATTTTTAGGCTTGGGTATTTTGCTGGCGTTTACGCCTTGTGTGTTACCCATGCTGCCAATTTTGACCGGTATTATTGCCGGACAGAAGCAATCGTCAACGACGCGCAGAGCGTTTTTCTTGTCATTGTGTTACGTGCTTGGCATGGCGATTACCTATGCTTGTGCCGGCATGTTAGCTGCGTATGCGGGCGGTTCATTGCAAGTTTTATTGCAAAAACCCATCGTTATTGTCGGCAGCAGTTTGATTTTTGTTCTGCTCGCATTTTCCTTATTTGAATTTTTTGAGTTACCGGTTTCGCGTCGCTGGCAGAATGCCGTGACTTCCTGGAGTGGGCGTCATGAAGGCGGAACGTTCGTCGGTGTCTTCTTAATGGGGATATTATCCACGTTGGTGGTATCACCTTGTGTGACGGCACCACTCGTTGGCGTTTTGCTATATATCAGCCGGACGGGTGATATGGTGTTGGGTGGCAGTGCTTTGTTTGTGATGGGTTTGGGAATGGGTATTCCACTGATGTTGCTCGGTGTTTCAGCTGGCCGTTGGATGCCAAAGAGCGGCATGTGGATGCATGCCGTGACCAAATCATTCGGCGTGATTATGCTTGGTATGGCGCTTTGGTTGGTGAGCCGCATTATCCCAATGCATTTCATGATGATGATTTGGGGTCTTTATCTTGTAGGTATCGCACTCTATTTCAGTCTGTATTTAACACGCGTGATCGGTCGTCACAAAATCAATCACACCTTGGGTTTTATGACTGGCCTTGCTGGACTATTGATGATATTGAGCACAGTTGGCTTGCCATCATTGATTGGTCGCTGGACGAATGATGTGACTGTCAATGCGGCAACAGTTGCGGCAAATTTTGTCGAGGTGCACGGACGTGATCAGTTGAATGAACAACTGGCAAAAGCAAAAGCCGCCGGTGAACCGGTATTAGTCGATTTTTATGCGGATTGGTGCACCTCTTGTGTCGCCATGGAAAATGAAGTGTTTGCGCGCGCCAATGTTCAAACTGCTTTGCAGCCATTTATGCTGATTAGAGTTGATTTAAGTGAAAATACACCGGAAGATCAGGCCCTACTGAAAGAATACCAAGTGATTGCGCCGCCGACCGTTTTGTTCTTTAGTGCGACGGGACAAGAAGTCAATACCCGTCGTATTGTCGGTGAAATGGATGCCAAGGATTTTCTAAACAGATTGAATTTGTTTATGGCAGCAAGCTGCGATAGAAAGGCACAGTGTTAGAAGTGATCTCTGACAAAATGAGTGACATGACCGTGAGGATGAACGATGCTGGCAACTCCAAAAATTCCGCAGCTCAAAACACCACTGATAGAATCTTTATTTCAGTTGGAAAAGCATTTTTTAAGTCAGTGCCAAACGATTGAAAAATGGTTTGATGCTGAATGGTTGAAGACCACACCTCCCGTTTACGGTTCCGTTGATTTACGTAATGCCGGGTTCAAACTTGCGCCCATCGATATGAATTTATTTCCGGCCGGATTTAATAATCTGAATCCAGATTTTCTTTCCGTCTCGATTAAGGCTGCGCAGGAAGTGGTAAATCAATTACAGCCCGGCACAAAAAATATTTTAGTGATTCCAGAAAGTCACACGCGCAATTTATTTTATTGGGCGAATGTTCGCACTTTGCTGAATATTCTGGCGGAAGCTGGGTTTCAGGCAAGGCTTGGGTTTTTATCACCGGAATTAACAGCGGCGCAAAAAATCGAATTGCCAGATGGTGGGTCAGTGACGATTGAGCCCCTTCGCCGTGATGGCGATCGCTTATACGTCGATGGGTTTGAGCCAGAATTAATTCTATTGAATAACGATTTATCGGATGGCATCCCGGCCATTTTGGAAAATGTCAGTCAATCCATTATTCCACCCGCGAGCCTCGGCTGGAGCCAACGCTTGAAGTCAGGTCATTTTCAATATTACAAAGAGGTCACTGATGAGTTTGCAAAAGTGACGGGCATCGATCCATGGCTCATCGCGCCGTATTTTCGTCACTGTGGCCAAATTGATTTTATGCAACAAGGCGGCATGGAATGTTTAATCGCGAATGCCGAAAAATTATTTGAAGATATCAAAGTTAAATACGAAGAATATAACATTCCGTATCAGCCGTTTTTAGTCATCAAAGCCGATGCGGGTACTTACGGCATGGCTGTCATGACGGTACGCAATGTTGATGAGCTGCGTAATATGAATCGCAAACAGCGCACGCGTATGTCTACCATTAAAGGCGGGCAGCCCGTCAATCGCGTCATCATTCAAGAAGGTGTTTATACATTTGAGACGGTGGGTGAAGATAATGCCGTTGCAGAACCTGTCGTGTATTTATGGGGTCAGCGCGTGGTCGGCGGTTTTTATCGTGTCCACAAAGATCGCTCCGTCGACGAAAGCTTGAATGCGCCCGGCATGCATTTTGAACCGATTCCTTTCGCAAAGCCTTGCAATCAGCCGTGCACATCGAAAGTGCCTGATGCCGGTGAAAATCGTTTTTATATTTACGGTATTGTCGCGAAACTCAGCATGCTAGCCGCCGCGCGCGAAATGAGAGATCAGCAATAATGAAAAAACTCGGCGTGGTGATGGACCCGATAGCGTCTATTCAATATAAAAAAGACAGCACGCTAGCGATGTTATGGGAAGCGGAGTCACGCGGTTTTGAACTCTATTATTTCGAGCAAGCCGATTTATATTTGCAAGATGGTTGCGCCTACGGCGCTGCTAAAAAATTGCAGGTTCACCATGATGAGGCGCATTGGTTTTCATGGCACGGTGAGGTCACCCTACCTTTGGCAGAGCTTGATGTCATACTCATGCGCAAAGATCCGCCCTTTAATGAAGCCTTCATTCACACCACGCAAATTCTCGAATATGCTGAACGTGCCGGCGTTGTGGTGGTGAATCGACCACAGGCACTGCGTGATTGTAATGAGAAGTTATTCGCTTGTGATTTTCCCGCTTGCATGCCGGCGACACTGGTCACGCAATCTCGCGACAAATTTTTATCTTTCTGGCACGCGCATCACGATATTATCTGCAAGCCTTTAAATACGATGGGCGGTGAATCTGTTTTTCGTTTGCGCAGTGATGATGTCAACGCCAATGTGGTCTTTGATTTGCTGACCAAGCGCGGCACTGGACAAATGATGGTGCAACAATTTATTCCGGAAATATCTCTCGGCGACAAACGCATTTTGATGGTTAATGGCGAGCCCATCCCTTATTTGCTCGCGCGCGTTCCGCAGGACGGCGACTGGCGCGGTAATCTCGCCGTTGGCGCAAAAGGTCAAGTGCGGCCACTTTCGCCTCGCGATCAATTTATTGCAGAAGCGGTCGGTCCCGTGTTAAAACAGCGCGGTATTTATTTTGCTGGTCTTGATGTCATCGGTGATTATCTTACTGAAATCAATATCACAAGCCCCACGTGTATTCGTGAAATCGAAGCCGGTGCAGACGTTTCTGTGACCGGACAATTATTTGATTGCCTCCAAACCCTATTGAAGTGATTTTCCCCATGTCTCAAGAACTCAAGTATTGGCTTGCGGCCGCGCACGCCCGAAATGTGATACCGCGGCAATTTTTACAATGGCTGGAAATTATTAAAAGTCCGGCCGCTTTATTTAATGCTAATGAAGACACTTGGCGTAGCTTAGGAATGAGCGCCGCGCAGCAGCAGTCGATGTCTCAGCCCGATTGGAAGGCCGTCGAGCAATCGCTCGAATGGGCCGGTCAGTCTGATTGTCATATTCTTACGCTGGGTGACAGTCATTACCCACAATTATTGAAAGAGATTAGCGATCCGCCGTTGGTGTTATTCGTCCAAGGTCAGTCGGAATTACTGTCAGCACGGCAGATTGGCATGGTGGGTGCCAGAGATATTTCGCCATACGGGCAAAAGAACGCTTATCAGTTTGCCTATCAGCTTTCAGCCGCAGGCTACGTCATCACCAGCGGGCTCGCCCGTGGTGTGGATGCGGCCAGTCATCGCGGTGCGCTGGCATCCCGAGGGCCAACGATTGCGGTGGCAGGGACGGGTTTATTCCATACCTATCCCCAGTCGCACCGAGAGCTAGCGGCCGAAATTGTCGCGCAGGGCGGTGCCCTGGTTTCCGAATTTCCTCTGTCAGCTAGCCCGCGGCCACATCATTTCCCGCGCCGTAATCGCATCATCAGCGGGCTAAGTGTGGGGGTGCTGGTCGTGGAAGCGGCTCTACGGAGCGGATCGTTAGTGACGGCTCGTCATGCGGTGGAGCAGGGCCGAGAGGTGTTTGCGATTCCCGGCTCAATTCAGAGCCCTGTTGCGCGCGGTTGTCATGCCTTGATACGCCAGGGTGCTAAGCTCGTGGAGTCTGCCGAAGACATCCTGGAGGAATTTAGTATGGATTATTCGCGTTTACAGGTTGAATTTTCCCCGTCGCTTGCTATCATTCCCGATTGCCTGACAGGCATCGATCAAAAAATATTCGATCAAATCGGTTCAGCAGTAACGTCACTGGATGAGATAATTTTGCGCAGCGGATTGACTGCCAGCGCAGTTTCATCCATTCTTTTATCATTAGAGTTGCAAGGTCATATCCAGTCAGTCACTGGCGGGTATGTGCGCTAGTTGGTCAACGCAATAGGCGGGTCAGCGGTAAATGTTTGAAATATTGATGTATTTATTCGAGAATTATATGGATGGCAGCGCTGCATTAAACGCTGACCAGGACACCATTTATTCTGAATTAGAGCAAGCCGGCTTTCACCGCAGTGAAATTGGTCGTGCTCTCGACTGGCTGGATGGGTTGAATCGTGTGCAGGAAAATGTGCAATCGACGCCTCACCTCCCGTCACATGCTATTCGCTATTACACGCTGGAAGAGTCTGAGCAGATTGGCACAGATGGCCGCGGATTCCTGTTATATCTTGAACAGATCAGCATTCTTGACTCCATGACCCGTGAAGTGGTCATAGACCGTTTAATGGCGCTCGATAATCGCGACATCGACCTTGGTCGCATTAAGTGGGTCGTGTTGATTGCACTCTTTAACCAGCCCGATAAAAAGTCCGCGCTGTCCCTGCTGCAAGACATGATACTGTCGGATGCATTCGATGTATTGCATTAGTTAATTCACTAAGGAAGCTTCTTTTTCATGACGCATCATCTTGTCATAGTTGAATCGCCTGCGAAGGCGAAAACGATTAAAAAATATTTGGGCAAAGATTACGAAATCATTGCCTCATATGGCCACGTTCGTGATTTACTGCCAAAAGAAGGTGCAGTCGATACCGCGCATGATTTTAAAATGCGTTACGAGCTCATCAAGAAAAATGAAAAACATGTCGATACCATCGTTGCGGCGATGAAGAAAGCGGATTCGCTTTATCTGGCAACTGACCCTGATCGCGAAGGCGAGGCCATTTCCTGGCATATTTACACCATTTTAAAAGACAAAAAAACGCTGGCAAAAAAGCCAGTTCATCGTATTGTCTTTCATGAAATTACCAAGAATGCGATACAGGCGGCCGTTGCTAACCCGCGTGAGATCTCCATGGATCTCGTGAATGCCCAACAGGCAAGACGTGCGCTGGATTATTTAGTCGGCTTTAATTTATCGCCACTTCTGTGGAAAAAAATCCGTTATGGCTTATCTGCCGGCCGCGTACAGAGTCCGGCCTTGCGCATGATTGTTGAGCGTGAAGAAGAAATTGAAAAGTTTATCACCCAGGAATACTGGGATGTCGCAGCCGCTTTAAATGCTGAGAAAAAAGATTTCTCAGCGCGTCTGACCAAATTTAATGGCGATAAAGTTGAGCAGTTCACCATTACGAATCAAGAGCGCGCCGATGAAGTGAAAGCGCAGTTGGTGAAAGATGCCAAGGGTAAGTTGAAAGTAGCCAGTGTTGAAACCAAGCAGCGTAAACGTCATCCGGCTGCCCCGTTTATTACCTCAACCATGCAGCAGGAAGCCGCGCGTAAACTGGGTTTCGCTGTGCAGCGCACCATGCGAATCGCCCAGCAATTATATGAAGGTATCGAAATTGATGCCGGCTTTATGGGTTTAATTACATATATGCGTACTGACTCGGTTAACGTCGGCGTTGAGGCCATCACCGAAATTCGCGAATTGATTGGCGAGCGCTATGGTAAAAATAATCTCCCTGATGAGCCGCGTATTTATCGCACCAAGGCTAAAAATGCCCAGGAAGCGCACGAGGCCATTCGACCGACTTCGGCGATGCGCTCACCTGAATCCGTAAAGAGCTTTTTATCACCAGAACAATTTAAGCTTTATGATTTAATTTGGAAGCGCACCATTGCGTCACAAATGATTTCAGCATCCATTGATACATTGACGATCGATATGGTCATTGGCGATAAGCATACCTTCCGCTCAACCGGTTCTACGATTGTCGATCCAGGTTACATGCTGGTGTACCAGGAAGGCTCTGACGACAAACCGGACGATTTGGGTGATGAAACCTTGTTACCCAAGCTGAAAGAAGGTGATGACATCAAATTACTGGAAGTGAATTGCAATCAACATTTCACTGAGCCACCACCGCGTTATTCTGAAGCAACCTTGATTAAGGCATTAGAAGAGCACGGCATTGGACGACCCTCGACGTATGCGGCGATCGTTTCCACCCTGCAAACACGTGATTACGTTGTGTTGGAGAATAAGCGCTTTTTCCCGACCGATATCGGTCGTGTGGTGAATTCATTCCTCACAAAATATTTTACTAATTACGTCGATTACGGTTTCACGGCGAATCTTGAAGATTCCTTAGACGAAGTCTCTCGCGGTGAAAAAGAATGGGTGCCATTGCTTGAGGCTTTCTGGTCACCGTTTAAAGGTCAGGTTGATAACATCGCTGAAACCGTTAAGCGTAAAGATGTGACGCAGGAAATGCTTGATGAGCAATGCCCGGAATGTGGCAAGCCGTTATCGGTACGCCTTGGTAAACGCGATCGTTTCATTGGTTGCACCGGTTACCCAGATTGTTCGTATACGCGCGCCATGAAAGAAAAGGCAGAAGAAGCTTCGCATGATGCCGAAGTGGTTGAAGGGCGAGCCTGTCCGGATTGTAACGGCGAGCTCAAAATCAAACACGGGCGCTTTGGTAAGTTTATTGGTTGCGGCAATTATCCGAAGTGTAAGCACATTGAGTCGTTAAATAAGCCGCAAGACACGGGTGTCGATTGCCCAGAATGCCACAAAGGCAAAATGGTCAAGCGCCAATCGCGTCGTGGTCGGGTTTTCTATTCTTGCTCGCTGTATCCTGATTGCAAATATGCTGTCTGGAATGAGCCTATCAATGTGACCTGTCCGAAATGTGCTTGGCCGATGCTGACGATCAAGGTGACCAAAAAACGTGGCACTGAACATGTGTGTCCGCGCACAACGTGTGGTTATGTTGAGCAAGTCGCAGAGACAGAAAAAGCGGGCAGTTAGTTGTTTCTAGCTGCATCACGTTGTCGTTATATCATTCGTTATGGCGGGGCCACTGATGTGGCCTCGGCAACCAGAAAAATCCTAATTCACCCATTCTGCTGATGCGCTGGACCGATACGCGCTGATAATTGTTTATTTACTAAGTAAAATCATTAAGATACCTTTTTGCAAATACCTTATTCCCACCTATACTTATTTTATAAGAGGGTAATATTCGGGAGGGGTGTGATGCGACGTCGAAAAAAACTAGCAGAAGGAAGTAAGGAAAACATGCCAGATAAGAAAGCCGAAGCAAAAGATGCCGTATTGAGGGCTGAGGCGCTGGTGAAGGTTGCTACGGATGCTGCAAGAAAAGCAAAGTCGGCGGAAGTTAAGATGGCGTTACCCAAAAATTATAAATCTATGCCGAATAGTCAGAAAAAAGTAGAAAGAAAATATCAAGCGTTGTTGATACAAGAGCGCAAGCGTACGGCAGAAGTTGTGAAGGTGGCGAATGCCGCGCTTAAAGTTGCAAGAATGCAGACTAGTCTCTTTAAAACGGCATATAAGTCTCAGTCGAGGTCTGCTGGGTGGGCTGCATCCGTAACGTCAGGGAAGGGCAATAAAAAAGCCTGATTGTTCTTTGGTTCGATTTAATTCACACACGAAAAAAAAAGGGCAGTACTAGGAGTACTGCCCATATGCTCAACTCAGGTCTGGCAATCCATGCCAAAAATACCGTCCCTGAACACACAAAACGAGGAGTGGTTGCACAAGTCCTTTTTTGCGAGAGTAGCCATCCATGACTACAGGATCGAGTATACAGAACGGATTTCTTGCGTTGTATAGTCCCGGGCGCCACAAAAAGGCTGCGGGAAGCGAACGTCAGGTGCGCGGAACGCTGGGAATACTCATATTGTATCGTTAAATCAATAGGATAAGTGTGGGCCGATGTTTTCACGCTGGATTCCTTCCCGCGCATGACTGGCGGATCTCCTTATTTCAGTGTGAGCAATAGCTTACAAGGTCAGGGGATATATGCCCGAGGTGAGTGTTAATTTGAAAGTGGGAGGTGCTTCGATATTGCAACTTATCAGCAACAGGGGATAATACGCGTTTAGATATTGATGGAATATCCAGTCGTAACATGAAATCTCAAATCGAACAACTCATTTTGGCAGCTGTTAAACAGCTGCAATCCGCGGGCAATTTGCCTGAAGTTCCCCTCACAATACAAGTCGAAGCTGCTAAAGATAAACAGCACGGCGATTTTGCCAGTAACATTGCCTTGATGCTCGCCAAAGCCGCACAAAAGAAGCCGCGAGAAGTGGCTGACATGATTGTGCAGGCATTGCCAGCTTCACCGCATGTGCTAAAAGTTGAGGTAGCAGGGCCCGGGTTTATTAACTTCTTTTTATCAAACGATGCGCTCTACGATATCGTGCCGAAAATTCTTGCCGAAGGGCATGAGTTTGGTCGCAGTAAGATTGGCCGCGCGAAACGCGTGCTGATGGAATTTGTCTCGGCGAACCCGAATGGTCCACTCCATGTTGGGCACGGCCGACATGCGGCTTATGGTGCAGTGGTTTCCAATTTGCTGGATGCGGTTGGTTTTGTCACCTCGCGTGAATATTATTTGAATGATGCCGGTCGTCAGATGGATATTCTGACGGTCAGTGTCTGGCTGCGATATCTCGGTTTGTGTGGCGAGACCATTACCTTTCCGCAGAATGGTTATCGTGGTGAATACGTCATTGAAATTGCGCGTAAGTTAAAGGAAACCCATGGGACAACTCTGCAATCTCCCGCGCAAATCGTTTTAGAAGCGTTGCCACTGGATGAGCCGCAAGGCGGCGATAAAGAAATTTATATTGATGCCTTGATTGCGCGCGCCAGACAATTACTTGGCGCAAACTACCGTACTGTCTTTGATGCTGGTCTCACTGGTATTGTCGCGGATATTTCTGCCGATCTTGCAGAATTTGGCGTGTACTTCGATAACTGGTTTTCTGAGCGCGATTTCATCGCAACGAGCGCTGTCGATCATGCACTCGAAAAATTACGTGCCAGCGGACACACCTACGAAAATGAAGGTGCCCTTTGGTTTCGCAGCACCGATTACGGCGATGAAAAAGATCGTGTCCTGGTACGTTCGAATGGCGTGCGTACGTATTTTGCGAACGACGTCGCTTATCACCTCAATAAATTTGAACGTGGCTTTGATATTGCCATCGATGTATTTGGATCCGATCATCACGGCTATCTTGCGCGCATGAAAGCCGCCGTGGCAGCGAGTGGCATTGATCCCGAGCGCTTAATTTATCTGCTTGGCCAATTCGTCACGCTCTATCGCAAAGGCGAGCAAGTGCAAATGTCAACGCGTAGCGGTGAATTTGTGACGCTGCGTGCCTTGCGTGAAGAAGTCGGTAATGACGCAGCGCGATATTTTTATGTCATGCGTAAATACGATAACCACATCGATTTCGATTTAGATCTCGCGAAATCTAAAACCAATGAAAACCCTGTTTATTATGTGCAATACGCACATGCACGAATTTGCAGCGTGTTCAGTCAGTTAAGCGAAAAGCAAATTAGTTATGATCAAGCGAATGGTTTGGCGCATCTTGCCTTGCTGACTTCCGAGCAAGAAAGAGATTTATTTACCATGTTGTCGCGTTATCCCGATATCATCACGAATGCTGCGATTGGCTACGAGCCGCATCTTCTGACAAATTATCTGCGCGAATTATCGGCGTGTTTTCATGCCTGGTATAACGCGCAGCATTTCATCGTCGAAGAGCGTGAGTTGCGTGATGCGCGTTTAGTCTTAGTCACGGCAGTCAAGCAAGTGTTAGTAAACGGATTTAATTTGCTGGGAATTTCAGCGCCGGTCTCAATGTAAAGGGAATGAATTTTTAACATGAGCTATTCCAGTCAATATTCTCGCTATAACCGCAAGTCTGTGCAGCAAGCCAGATGGAAGCGATTCATGCTAATGACCGTGGTGGTGGCGCTCGCGGCATCATTATTTTTTGTTGTTCGCGAGGTGAGGCGCAATGCGCCGTGGACAGAGTCTATTTCAGAATACAGTAGCCGTTTCAAAAGCTGGGTGACGGAGCGCAAGCAGCATTTAAATCAAACCGTGGCTCAAGTTAAAAAACAGGTGGGCGAGCGGGATGATAGCGAACGTGTCGTTAACTTTGAGTTTTATAATACCTTGCAAGATATGAAGTCTATGCAGGTTGATGCGACGGCCAAAGTGAATCAGAGTCTGGATCAGAAAGCATTGGCGAAAACGGCTGAGAAATCGGTGGCGACACCGGTAGTCAAAACCAAGAAAATCGTTAAAATCACTCAAGCTTCTGATCTTGAAAATGACTTGCTGTCGGTGATCAAGCAGCCACGTGGGGGAAAGTAACATGATTCATAGTATGACAGCATTTGCACGTGAACAAAGTCAGGGTAGCTGGGGTGTGTTGACGTGTGAGCTACGCTCCATCAATCACCGCTATCTCGAAATTAGTACGCATTTATCGGAAGCGATACGGGTGTTTGAAACGCCGATACGCGAACAAATTCGTCTGTTGGCCAAGCGCGGCAAAATTGAATGCAGTGTCCGTTATCGTCCAGCTGTTGATACAGATGCGGCTTTTGTGGTGAATCAGGGCTTAGTCAAAGAATTAGCGCGGGTGAGTGAGGAAATTACCGCCATGTTGAATGATCCCGCCCCCGTATCAGCGGCAGATATTCTGCGCTTTCCCGGCGTTCTCGAGTCAAAAGAAGCCGACCAAAGTATGTTGCAGGAAGAAGTGTTGGCGCTAGTGAAAAAATCACTCTTTGATTTGTTGGCGGCACGTGAGCGCGAGGGCAGTGAGCTCAACCGTTTGTTCCTGGAGCGTATGGATCAAATGCAGGTCGAGATGAAAAAAGTACGCGAGCGTTTGCCGTTTGTGATGAAGGAAGCGCAAGAACGTTTATGGAAGCGCTTTAGCGATGCGAAGGTTGAGCTTGATCCGGCACGTATTGAGCAAGAAATGGTGATGTTTGCGCAAAAAATAGATATATCAGAAGAAATTGATCGCACAGAAACACATATTGCTGAGTTTCGTCGCGTGTTGAAAGCGGATGCTGCCGCAGGCCGGCGTTTGGACTTTCTGTTGCAAGAATTAAACCGCGAAGCCAACACCATGGGCTCGAAATCAACAGACTCCATCATTACCCATGCAGCGGTTGAAATGAAAGTGTTGATTGAGCAGGTGCGTGAGCAAGTGCAAAATGTCGAGTAACACCGCTTACGACATGGATGAAATAAACCGCTCCGTCAGTTGATTCGTGGTCAGGCGATGATCGACGGGGTGGGCAAAAAAGAAAATCCAGAGTAAAAACAATCCAATAGCCTTTAAGAACAAAACACTCGTAATTTGTTTACGGTAGGCGTTGCGAGTCACGAATGCGATGAAATTGGAGCGAATTGTCGAAATCATGCGGGTCGACCTCTGTTTGTTTTGCAGGTATCAACCATTTTAGCACAAACATTATTCGCCATCATGTTCCAGCAGTTTCAACATCAAGGCGACACGGTCTTCTGAGAAAATACGCGCCAGCAATCGTAGCCGTTCAAAGACGATATTCCGACGTAAAAATAGATTCGCCATGATGTGGTCGGGGCTGTTATTTTCTTCCGCATACATCAGGATTTTCGACGCAGAGCCTGGATCTACGGTATCAATAGCCTGCAGCAGGCGTAGAATACGCGAGGTTCGTATATGTGCGCAGACAGTCACAAACTCTTCTTCTTTGCCGAGTTCAAACGTGGAGAGGCTCTCAAGGGTTTCACCCAAATTCTTCAGGGCTTCTTCCAAGCCAGGATTGCCATCCAGCGTCCATAGCTCTGCTGTTTCCATAAAGGCGATGACACGATAAATCATCGGGTCATCGTAGTTCTTCCAGAATTCATGTGCGGCGTTTAAATCGAGCATTGACATCGCTATTCTCCAGCTGATTTACATCGGCGATAAGCCCTGAGCATTTTTAAGCAAGCCATACTCCATCGCTTGATTGAACAGAATCAGCAAAGAATTCGTCATGGCCTGTGTGGCGACCAGTTGCTGCTGATTTTGCTGAATCTGGGTGTTTAAAACGTAATTTTGCGATTCAAATAAGAGAATTTGTCTTAGCACTTTGCCGAGTTCTTCCGAGGCAATTTGGGCTAACCATTCAGACTTGCTTACCTCAGCAATCAATTGGTTTTGAATCGGGGTGGCTGTACTGTTGGTGCCGAGCTGACTGATGACATAGTTATTATAGGACTGAATGGCTGTAATCGTTTTAAAATAATTAGCATATTTGGCAATATCATCACCGTTACCTTGCCAAACTTTTTGTGGGAAAGGGTGGGGTAGGTTAAGGCCGCTAGCATTTTTGATATACGCGTAAGGATCAACTTTTTGCCCTTGGATAAGCGGGGCGCCTAGTAAGGTGGAGTAAGCGTCATTATTGAGATCGGTCATCGAGACGCTTTGATGCATCTGCTTTCCAATGCGTGGCTCTTTACCAGCGAAATCCTCAACATTAGCGCCGATCATGTCTGCAAAAAGTTTTTGTTGCATGCCGTTTTTAACATTTGTTTGTGTGCCGGTTGTGAAGATATTGCCGATGTTGGCAAAAAAGCCTTGGGTTTTAGTGAGGATGGAAGCATCACCGGTATCCTCTGCCAGCCAACTCGTGACATATTTCAGCATGCCGTTGACGTAACCGGGTGTGTTTTGCAGCGCTTGCACGGTGTCGTAGGTATTTTTTGCTATCTGGGCTAGCAGGCTGCCGGAAGGCGCATCTTCTGCTCTTGAGTGCGAGGTGGCGACAATGCTGATGGACAGGGCGGCGACTGTCAGGACAAATGATTTTTTAATGAAATTGATGTAGCCCATTTGCAGAACTCCTTAAAATTGATTCAATCAATAGCCAACGTTCCAATTACTGTTGGTTTTATTCTGACTGTTACCGCCTGATGTGTTGCTATTCTGTGCCGGTTGCCCGCCTCCGAACCCCGTGTATGTCTGGCTGGATGGTGCCGCGCCTTGTGTGGAAGGCTTTACAGTTGAAGCAGGCGGTGCTGCTCGCTGAGGTGTTCCAGTGCTTGTGCTATCTGATTGGGATGCTTTATCCGGTGTGGCTGATCCCGAATCAGTTTGGCTAGGTGGTGAGTAGGCCGGCGAGGTCGTGCCTGGTGCTGTAGGTTTATAAGCTGTCTGCTGATCAACTTGCTGAGAGAGATTGCTTTTAGTTTGTTTACTGAAAGTGTCAACGGCACTTTTGAATTGTTCAGTATTCATCACGGGGTTCGGCGTTGCGGCGGGAGCATTCCCACTTGAATTGCTGCCCGTGCTATCGAAGTTTTGTGCAAATGCAGCAGAATAGAAAGTTCCTGATGCGATAATAGTCGCAAGCGCTATAAATCTTTGCATGCTGACAGCTCCCTTTGTTCTCGTCTAAGTCCATGGAAATAATTCAGTATACTGTATTCAAGCTATTAGTCGATAGAGCCTTGTATTTTTTGACTATATGAGTGGATTCAGCTAATAATATAAGACCTCTGCCAAAAGATGTAAGGATACGTTCGAAATGGCTGTCCGCGATATCTTCAAAGTAACGCGTAAAACATTTTTTAATCCAGCTGCCTGGATGGACTACGATGCATTAGTTGCCCAAAACAAAACTATTTGGGCTATCATCTCAGGCATCATTCGCCGCAGACCTCCCGGTGAGCCAGAAACATTCGAACAATTAGTGCAACGACAAGGCCTCACAGAAAAGAATATTGAAGATGCTGCCGGGACTTACCGTGCCTTAGCGTTTGTTTTTTTGCTGCTAGCGGTTTCTTCACTTTCTTACGCTATTTTTCTTGTGTTCAACAAAGGCTCTTTAACGGGTTGTATTCTGGCATTAGCGGTGATGGCGCTTTTTGGCGCGCAGATGTTCAAATATGATTTTTGGGCATTACAAATGCGCCGCCGTCAATTGGGGCTAACTTTCCAAGACTGGAAGCGTCAATATCTTGGTGACTAAGTAAGGACAAGACGTATCATGAATTTATTCCAAGCTTCTGTCAGCGATCAATCACTCACTTACCTATACGCTATTTTCGGATCGATGAATGGCGTCATCCCTGTGTCGGGCTCGCAGGCATCCTCTGCCACAACTATCACCCTGCTTGGCACGATGTTTAAAACATTTAACTCCGTGATTCTGGCGGTGGGAGCGCTGATAGTGGTTTATGTGACCATTGTTGGGGTCATGGAAACCGCGCATGAAGGTCAGGCGATGGGGAAAGAATGGAATAATTTATGGATTCCTATTCGAATTGTCATGGGTATCGCGTCTCTCGTGCCAACAGGTTCGGGGTACTCAGGTATTCAGATTGTGATGATGTGGGTCATCATTCAAGGCATTGGGGCGGCGGACACGTTATGGGCGACCGCCTTAACTTACGTTAGCGTCGTAGGGTCGCCCTACGCGGAAATTACACCTCCAGGCGGCAAGGTTCGTTTGGGGTTGAAGGGATTATTTACGGGCATGCTTTGTTATAAAGCGTCAGCGCAGACGCTGGCAAATGTTTACCCTACGAATGGGCCAGATAATTCATATTATTGTAATCCTAAAGCAGGTAATGGGAGTTATTGTTCGGGCATTAATAGTAACTCATTTGCGCCAAGCTTCAGTGATAACACGCCGTATCAAATGGGACCGGCAGGTGCTTGCGGGACGTTCTCTTTTTGCGATGAGCAGAAAAGTTGCACCGCTAATCCGGCTGATAAAAGCGCTGGCCCCAATACACTCGCTTGTCTTTCCTGTAAGGCGCAACTGGGTGCACTGAAAGAAATCGCGCCTACCTTTGCGTTGATTGCCGATAAGTATATTGATGTTGACTACCAATATACGAAATTTTATTTCGCCTCAGCGGGTGCAGATGGCGCAAAGGTGACGGTCCCTAATTTTGTCCAGCAATATTGTTCGGCCAAAGGCATCAAGAACTGTGTTTCTGAAAATCTACCCAAGCCGATGGGGAATGGGATGAGTGCGCCGGATGACGTTGTGGATACTTTGTATTGGCCGTATGCGTTGAAGGAGCAGTTGGCGAGTAAGGATTTCATCGCCTCAGCCGTCGAGTTTTACCAAGGCAAAATTGGTGGTGCGCTCACGACCTATTTTCAGACTCTCACGAATACAGACCAAAAATTAAATGGGATTTTGCAAACGGCCAGGGATAACGGCTGGATTTTAGCGGGAAGTTATTACCTGACGTTAGCGCGTTCGAATAGTGCGAATTTACAAGCATCGATGCCGACCATAGACTTTAATGAGAAATCAGATAGCTTGCCCAGCATGCCTGGCAGCCCCCTTTATAAATATCGAAATGATTATAATGCAGCAAAAAGATTGGTAGGCCTTGCTTCAGGGGCAGTCAGCCCTAGTGGTGGTAATGGGGCCGTGGGAGAAGCCTCTCAGGTGGCGGGGGATGGTGCGGCCGATGTGGGTGCCGCGATGTTGGCCAATGTGAAAAATAAAGGCACCGATCCGCTGACGCAATTGTCAGCAACCGGTTATACCCTCATCTCGGTGGCCGGTATTATGTATATTGCCTTTCTCTTGATCGTGTTTATTGCGAGCCTCGTAGCCAACCTATCAATCATGTTTATTGGTAGTGGGTTGCCCGAAAACCCCGTGGGTGGGGGCGTCGCGGATCTCATGCTGTTGATCATGCCGCTGGTGGTAGGGCTTATTGGGATGATGTTGGCCATTGGCTCAACGCTTGCGATTTATATTCCACTCATTCCTTATACAATTTTTACGATTGGCGCCATAGGCTGGATGATTTCCTGTATCGAAGCGATGGTCGCCGGCCCGCTTGTCGCGCTGGGTGTATTGGTACCTAGCGGGCATCATAAATTATTAGGCAAAGCTGAGCCGGCGCTCATGCTGTTGTTTAATATCTTCCTTCGCCCAAGTTTAATGATTTTCGGCTTATTCGCTGCCATTCTATTAAGTACGGTCGTCTTGAAGATGATCAACACCGGTTTCGCAACCGTGTTTGCCACCTTGTTTGACTTTGCCAATACCGAGACTAGCTCTCACGGCGGTGGTGGTCAGGCGGCGGCGGCATTTAATCCTCTGGCCTTAGTGTTCGTGCTGGTATTTTATGTGACCTTGATTACCTCGGCTCTCAATAAGACATTCAGTGCTATCCATATTATTCCTGAAAATGTGATGCGCTGGATTGGCGGTCAAGGTGAAAGATATGGCGAAGAAGCGGCACTGGGTGAAGTTAAGCAAGCTGTTTCTGGGGCGGCTTCCAAAGCGAGCGATGGCGCACAAGCTGTCGGTAGTAGTGCCAGCTCGGCAAGGGGCGAACTTAATCAACAGATTAGAGATCAGAAGGGGAAAAGCGGCCCCACAGTTAAGAAGAGCCCGTAATCATCGGGCTCAGTTCGTTTGGGGTGATAGTGCTAAGGTTAGTGAGAATTTATTTAGATCGCGCTGGTGTCTTTATCTTCACGCTTTGCTTGTTCAGCAATCACGCGATATTGTCGTTCGGTAATAATGCCTGCATCAAATTTTTCGCGCGCATCCGTTTCAATGGTGCGCCCGTGCTCGCGCACGAGTTTGCGCACGACATTGGTGATATTGAGAATATCTGTCTCGAGCAAAATGTCGCGGATCTTTTCATCAAAGATTAAATATTCACGTAGCGCAACGCGCCGTCCATCGACGGTGGGGACCAAGCGTTGGGAAATGACTAATCGAACCGTTTCAATAATATCGATGGTACGACCCTGACGTTCTTCGGGCGGGAAAGTGATGACCAGACGTCGCATGGTTTCAGCTACGCCATTACTATGTAGTGTGGTGTAAACCGGGTGGCCTGTCATCGCCGCTTCCATCACGGCACTGATGGTTTCGGGGTCGCGCGCTTCACCCACTAGAATGAGACGAGGTTTACGACGCAAGGCATTACGTACACCGGCTGCAAAGCTTGGCAAGTGACGTGGAATTTCTGATTGGCTGACGACGGCCGATGTTTTGACAACATTATCGTAAACAAATTCGATCGGTGATTCATAGGTCAATACTTTACGATGGCTTTCTTTGTTTTCCGTGATATCACGAATAATGGCTGAGAGCAGGGTACTTTTACCTGAGCCGGTCGCGCCCGTGACATAAACAACGCCTTGTTCGGGTGCAATCGCATCCAAAATAATCTGGGGTAAATTCATTGATGCCAGTGTTGGCGGGTCGGTAGGAATCGTACGCGCGGTAATTTGAATCGCATCATGGCCTTCGACCTGGCAACCTGTGCCATTGATACGAAAGCGATAACGGTCAGAGCGATTCGGGCGGATTTCATAATGGGTATCGATATCTTTACCAGACATGATCAAGGTCGTGGCGTTAGGTCCGTACATGGCATTGAGTACTTCGCCGACTTCCATATTCGCGAGTTTGCGGCGTGTGACTTTGTTGAGTTTGCCGTAAATTTCCGCGATCACTGGTTCGCCGGTTTGGAAGGTGATATCCGAGGCACCATTTTTAACGCAGTGAATTAAAATTTCATTCACGGCATCAATCGTCATGCGCGCTGGTTCTTGTGGAAAGAGAAAGTCATTCGCCGCCATTATTGTGGCTCCGTCTATTATTGTTAACGACGATGGCTTGCCAGCCTCTGCTATTCGTTTGTAACTGCGGATGTTCAACAATGCGCAATACTTGGTCGTTAATGCGCATGTCATCACCATTGCCCGTGACGCCAAGTTCCGTGCGTGCCACATAAGGAGCGCTAATCATTTTTTCTTTCAACAGGCGACGATAAAGTAACATCCCGTTGAAGTCGCGTTTCAAGCGCGCCAGATTTTGCGAGAAAATAGAGTAAGCCTGTTCAACCCCTTTATCCCAACCCGCATGAATGCCTTCGCTCCAGATTTTTTGTTCAGCCGTTGATTTGGGGAGTAGGGTTTTGTCAGGCAATTCAGGTTTACTGTAATTTAACCACAGATACTCGCGCCAGTTTGGCGGGGTCGTGGTGAAACGTGCTTGGCTAACAATTTTATAACTTCGATCGGCCACGCGTATGGTGTTTGGGTCAGCCAGATTGAGGTTGCCATCCCCTGATTCAAGGACTGGCGGCATCACGCCGTGTTCAAGTGTTAACGCGCTGAAATTATAAATGCTATCTAGGTATTTCTTGTCTTTTTCAAGCCAGGAGTTAATTTCTTTAGACGACCAAGCGAGACCGCCCTGAGCGCCAAGGCTCATCGCGGTATCTTTGAGTGAGCGACTGCGTAGCCCACTCAGCTCATCGGGTGCATTCGATGCGGCACGAGGATTAACGATCACTTTTTGCAGTTGAGCCTGATTCGTTGTGTCAATGTCAGCGAGATTTTGGTGATGCCCACCGCATGCTGTCAGCAAACCAAAACTGGCAAAGAGAAAGGCCGACTTGATGTTCATCCAGTTTTATCCCTTAATTCTTGGCGTAGCGCAATTCGATGACGCGGCTGTTTGGGAATACTAATACGCTGGCACGTTTTCCACATTGATAGCCGGTGTCGCGTAAAATATCACCCAGCATAACATTTTTAGCATTGACCGTAACCAGTACTGGAATCGCTGGCGGCGTGCCTAATGTTCTCAGGCGATAATTGGAGGCATTGGCAATTTGTTTGAGTAACGGTTCGACTGGACCTGACCAGTCGATCGTCGTTAATCCACCCATGCCGTATGAAGCGGGGCTTGGTGGTGGTTCATAATTAAGGCCAGGATGTGCTGCTTGTTCAGTTTCTGCGAGATCGACGATTGACCGACTGACAGAGAAAGAGGCTTCCGCGAGTGAGCTCTCAGTTTTATTAAGGTAATTCGGATTCGGTGCTGGCGGATTCGCACAAGCAAATAAGCCAAAAGAGAGTGAGGCAGCGAGCCATGTTCTGAAATTCATGTTTTGCAATATCCCTGATAAGCTTGATTAATTTTCCATTATTCATGTTATAACGACACACGTCAAAATTGAATCATTTTTGTTATTTCGTTACACTCAAAGATAGCATGAGAAAAGGAAACCTCCATGGCCACTTGGCGAGATTCTGCTAGAAATGTCAGATTCTGGATTATCGATTATCGGGCAACTTTCCCGTTGTTGATTTTTCTGTTCCATATCAGGCTCTGGACCTTTTTCTTTGCTATCTTTGCGACCACATTTTTCTCGATGCTGGAGCGCTACGGATTCACTGTTGCTGTCTTTATGCGGTGGTTGCGTGCCTATATCGCCGGCCCGCGCAAAATCGCCCAACCCTGGTGGAAAATGTAATCATGACTGCACCCAATATTTCCGAACAAATGATCAAGGCCGCACGTTTATTGCAGGGTAACTATTCCCTGAACGGCCGGCCGATGACGATGGAAGAAGTGTTTGCGCTTAATGGTCTGTTACCCGGTATTGCTAGACGCGCAGATCAACTGAGTTCATTGTGTCTGGGTTACGGCATCGGCGTGACATTCGAGGAAGAAGAAGGTTCAGTGCTTGGCATTAAAGTTATCTTCGATGAAATAACACCGAACTCACTGCGCCTGTTGTGCATGATCGATGTCTTAAATGAATTGATGCGCGGCATCAGGCCAGGTGAAATGGCGGCGCTCGATCAGTTGATGTACGACTAGATTTTCAAAAACGCTTCTTTGGCATTGGCCTTGCCTTGCAATATTTGGCAAACCGTATCGCAAATCGGCATGTTGACCTTATGCTTTTGTGCAAGTTTGTTGACGAGGTCGGCGCTATTCTTGCCTTCGACAACTTGACCAATTTCTTTTTCAGCTTCAGCAATATTCTTGCCTTGACCAATCGCGAGTCCCAGGCGACGGTTGCGTGATAGATTATCACTGCAGGTGAGGATTAAATCACCGAGACCAGACAAGCCAATGAAGGTTGACATTTTGCCACCAAGCGTGGTGCCGAGCGCAATGATTTCAGCCAGGCCGCGCGTGATGAGTGCGCTGCGTGCATTCGAGCCGAGTTCCATGCCGTCTGAAATACCAGTCGCGATAGCGATGACATTTTTGGCGACGCCGCCAATTTCAGTGCCGACGATATCGTCATTCGGGTAGGCGCGAAAGATCGGACAATCAAATCGTTTAATCATGTCGTCACGTAGTTTGACATTTTCTGAAGCGATGCAAACGGAGGTTGGCAGGCCTGCCCCCACTTCACGAGCGAAAGAAGGGCCGGATAATACCGCGTACGGATGATCTTTGCCGAGAATATCTGCCGCTACTTCATGCAGTAGCTGGCCTGTTTCAGCGTCCAGGCCTTTTGTGACGGAGGTGATGCGCAGTGCCGGGTTCATCAATGGCTTCATCATGGTGAGTGTATTGCGATAGCCGACGGATGGCACAGCAATCAAGACGTCATCAATATCTTGTAAAGCTTCCGCAAGATTAGCGGTCGGTTGAATGGTATCCGGGAAATCAAAGCCCGGTAAAAACTGTTTATTGGATTTGTCGCGGAGTAAGGCGGTAATTTCGCTTTGTTCCATGCTCCACAGCCGAACAATTTGGCCGCGGCGTGCAAGGCAGAGCGCGATGGCAGTTCCCCATGAACCTGCACCTAAGATGGTGATCGGTTTGAATGACGAGCTTTCCATGGCGCTTCTCCTTGATAGAAACTAAAAACCAGCCGCTAAATTAATTGACCGTACCTTTATCTGTGGCGCCTTTGCCTTCACTCAAGTGTTGCTCGTAGAGTGCATCAAAGTTCACAGGAGCCAGAATCAATTGTGGGAAGCCACCGCGTACAACCATGTCTGAAACCACTTCACGTGCATAGGGGAACAGAATGTTTGGGCAGAAGCTGCCGAGCATTTGGTGCAGCTGTTCATTCGGGAAGCCGCTGACGACGAATACGCCGGCTTGGTGTACTTCGATCAGGAAAGCCGTTTTTTTGCCGGTGCTGACGGTTGCTGTGATGGATAACACAACTTCATGAGCATTGTCTTGAATGCGATTGCTTTTGGTTTCAAGATTCAAGGACACTTCTGGCTTCCATTCTTCCACGAAGGTTTGCGGCGTGTTGGGCGCTTCGAATGAAATGTCTTTGACATAAATGCGTTGGATTTCGAAATGTGGAGTTTGAGCATCGTTCTTCGCTGTCATGTTCCTATCCTTTCTATTTTTGACTGTTTAATAAGCTATCCAGTTTACCTGACTTTGCCAGAGCGGCAAGATCATCGTAGCCGCCAATGGCCTCGCCATTGATGAAGATTTGCGGCACCGTGCGACGGTTGCTAAGCCGCAGCATTTCTTCAAGTTTTTGCGCATCAAGATCCACGCGAATTTCTTCAAAATCTGCTTGTTTGGCGACCAGTAAATTTTTTGCTAGTCGGCAATACGGGCATTGTTCTTTCGTATACAAAATAACTTTGGCCATGCTTACGCATCCTTAACTAAAGGAAGCTCCGCACTGCTCCATGCGCGCATGCCGCCGGAGAGGGCAAGAGCAGTATAACCTTGTTTGGCCAGCGTTGCCGCCGCTTTTTGTGACTCGATGCCATTGTTGCACACAATGATCACGAGTTTGGCCTTAAATTTATCGAGTTTCTTGGAGGAGTCATTCCAGTCGCGGAGGGGTGCGTTCACTGCGTCGACAATATGGCCGCTACGGTAGTTGTCTTGGGTGCGTATATCGATCACGACCGCATTTTTTTTATTGATGAGGAGGACGGCTTCTTTGGGGCCGACGCGCATACCACTACGTTTGGCTCGCAGGTATTCAATAAACATCAGGGCAGTCATGGTGACGGCGAGGAGATAGACCAGGCCCAGATGATTGGCGATAAAAACGTTCAAATTTTCCATTGGGTGACCCTTTAAATAATAAGTGCGTAATTTAGCGGGAATTGGGTCTGAGGGCAATGATCGATCAAGGCCGGCTGTCGCATCGCGCGCAACACCAGACATCAATGCGAGCGGCTCCCTGGCGCTTTAATAGGCGTGAGAGGGCGTTGACTGTGTGCCCGGTGGTCATGACGTCGTCGACGATGGCAACATGTTGACCGTCATAGCGCTGCTGGGTTGTGAAAGCATTAGCGATATTGCGCCGGCGCTCGGATGCCGCGAGTGTGCTTTGTGGTAGTGTGTTTTTGTTGCGCCTAACACCATGATCTAAGATGATTTTTAAGGACCGCGCGATGGGGGTTGCGATTTCGACAGCTTGATTGAACCCGCGTTCCTTGAGGCGCGTGGCGTGGAGCGGCATGGGCAGGATCAAGTCCGGCAGGGTGCAGCGAGCGTACCATCTGCGCTGTATGGCGGGGATCATCATGTTGCTGAAGAAACGGGCATGGCTGAATTGATCTTCAAATTTAAGGCCTGCCACTAGCCTTGGCAGCGGTGTTTGATAGGGGAAGAGCGCGTAGACTTTGTCGTAGGCGGGTGGGTCGGTGAGGCACTGTCCGCAGAGGAGGTGATCTCTTTCGCTGGCATGGAGATATTGTGCGCATTTCCTGCAAGAGTGCGATAAAATAGGCAGCTCTTTAGCGCAAGGCTGGCATAAATGATGCGATTCTTGAGTGGTCATCCGGCACAACAGACAGGCACGGGGAAGTAAAATATTAATGAGTGACATTGAAAACATAAAATGGTCTCCATCGGGTTATCAGGAAGCAGCGTTTCTGGCACAGGAAGCGGGCGTTGAGATGTTGTCGCGTCTGGACTGGATGGTGATTAAGCCATCGATGATTGTCGATGTCGGTTGCGGCACAGGTGAGTTAGCTAAATTGCTGCAGGAGCGTTATCCGCAAGCGCAAGTCGTCGCGATTGATACGTCGGCGGAGATGCTATCAACAGCGCAGAAGTTGGGGGTGAAGGAGTGTCGGCAGGAAGAGGCGAGTAAATTATCACTCCCCGATCACTCTGTCGATTTACTTTGCGCGAATTTTTTATTGCCGTGGGTGGAGGATTGGGCGAGCTGTCTCAAGGAATGGCGACGCGTATTGGCGCCAAACGGCATTTTGATGGTTAGCATTCTTGGCGTCGGCACATTGCCTGCCTTACAAAACTTATTGCCAAAAGAAGCGTTGCCGCGCTTGTTCGATATGCATGATCTCGGTGATGAGATGGTCAAAGCAGGGTTTGCTGATCCGGTGTTAGATGCTGGCCGTTTTCCGGTGCGCTATCGCGACAAGCAGCGCATGCAGCAGGAACTACACGCGAGTGGATTACTCCACTCATCATTCGAGTTGCCCGACATCAGTCTTGAAGTGATCTATGAAGTGGTGCACGGTCATGCTTTCGCGCCTATGCCATCTTCCGAATTTAAAGCAGATGAAGATGGCATGGTGCGCGTGCCGTTAGCTCACTTGCGGCGCCGCAGAGAGATGGTTTGATCATCTGATACTGTTGCTGACGGAGTCGTGTTAATCGGTATTGCGATCGGCTCAGCTGTTTGCTGAGGTGTACGGCTTGCTGTACGGCTGGATGTCGCTGAACCCATGACTGGTAATAATCTAACAGTCGTGTCGACACTGCGAGTCACGCTTTGATGAGGTACCTCTGGTTGCTTGCCTTTAGCGAGCGCGCCAATGAGTGCGCCGGTGCCTATCACCGGAAGGCTGGTCGCGATGCCCAACCCTATCGTGCCACCGATACCCACTTTTGCCACTAACATCGCAAAAAAAGCGCCGATCGGTGCAGCCGCAACACCCGCTGTCAGAAAGACGATGCCGGTGATTAATGCGGCAAGGCCTATCACGCCGACACTGATTAAAGCACCGATACACGCTCTCTTGAAGGTGGGATGACGTTGCCAGAAACCAGGGCTGTGATTCGCTGCTTCGTTGCGATGGGCGGCTTTTTCACGGCTGGCATGTATCGCGTTGTCAGCGACAACCATGGCTTTGCGCAAATTGTTTCTGAGTGTCAGCGATGTTTTATCTTCATCAAAAGCGGTTAATTTTTCATGAACGCTTTTATCGAGAGTGCGCAGCGTTTGACGAACAGTTTGCGCTGCGTGTAAAGACTGTTCTTCAATTTCATGGATGGCGGAAGTGAAGTGCAGATTGTCGTGTTGAATTTCAAGCAGGGGTTGGTTTTGGGTGGATGGATTGCCGGGTAATAGATTGATCTTCAGAAGCTGTGTGGTGATTTCATGCAGGATGCCTTCTTCTTTGAGTCGATGGCAGTCACCGATGAGATCAGTGATCATTTTCTGAATATCTGTTAACGAACAATCCGCGTATTCATCCACAGCATGATCGTAATGTGTGATCACGCCATGCTGGTTAATGTGTGAAATGGATTTGAAAATTTTATTGAATTGATCCGGCGTTTTCCGCGTGGGTTCATGATGGGTATAAAATTCATGAGCGGCACTTTGCAGCGCAATCGCGATGTTGCGTTTGAATACTTCAAGTGTCAGGGCATGATTGCCTGCATGGCAGCCTTTGTATGAAATAATATTTTGTTTGGCTATTTCAATCTCGGTAATTTGTGTCGTGATACTGGTATCGCGAAGTTTAGTCATGTGAGTGAAAATAACATTAAGCTCTGCTTTTAATGATTGATTCGCTTTCGCGATCAGTTCCGCCGTTTCGGTGTCATCGTCACGATCATCCGTAATACCGAGCAGATCTTGATTGAGAGGATCGTAAATGCTCGTGAATGATAAAGCCAATTCCTTTTTTAAATAGGCAAGGCTCTCTGGTGGTAGTAATGTGGCACGCAGCGTTCCTTTTTTGAGGCGAAAGGCGTTATCCAGATTTTCTAGATTTTGCTCGAAATTATCAGCAGTAACAATTTTCCAGCTAAGAAATTGACGTGGTTCATGGCGTGTGTCCATGTGATTCTCCATATTCATCCGTGAATGGGGTCGTCTGATCGGTGTCAGGTATCAGACAAAATCTGCCTACTGAGTTAAATCCAATTATTAAGGATTGTCAAATCGAGGTGATAAAGAATCGTCCTCCAGTGCAATGTCATCATCCGATGTTTGTGCTACGAAATATGCGTCAGGAGCTCTCGTTATTTGCGAGGATAGCGCATCAATATCGTCATCTTCACTGTTCGGTTGATGATCGAAGCCGAGTTGCGACAGTACTCTTGCACCTGAAGTGCCAAATTGTGGCTTAGTCTGATTGGACTTAGTGGTAAGTGCGGTGGTTGACGCGGGGGTAACTTGCGCAGCACCAATAATCGCACCTATCCCCGCTGCCATGCCAACGATTCCACTCGCCATCGTCGTTAAGACCATTGCCGCTGCGCCAGCGCTGCCAACGGTCACAGCTAAGGCATTAAATGCCCCGACAATCGCGGCGGCTGCTACGCCATGTGTAGCGATAATAATGCCGATAACGATGGCGGTTAACGCGACAATGGCTAAACCGATGAAGAATCCTACGATGGCTTTTTTGAGGATAGGATGCTGTTCCCAATACGTGGGCGTTGGTGTAATCGTGGTTAAACGATGCGAGCGAATAATAACAGGCTCGAGTTCGGCATGACGGCTGCTGCATATTTTGGTGAGATCAGACAGCGTGGTTCGCAGTTTTTCTGTGTTATTAGGCGCTTCGATGTTAATAGGGTTGCGCAAATACGCCAGGAAGCTTTCTACGTTTGCATTATGCGAAGATTTTTTTGCCTGGATTTGAAAGGCTTCTAGCATTTGCTTCGCAAGTTCTGGATTATTCTCCCATCCTGCATAGGTCTCACTCTTGATGATGGTGACCAGATCATAAATGTAAGAGGGAAGATGGTAAGTGATGCTGCCCGATTTAATATCGCGCTGCGTGTCTGTTATTTTTCTGACGGATTGCCAGTGATGAAAATTCAGAAGTGCATTGACATAAAGATGGCATAATAACAGCAGGTTGGTATCTTTTTGGCTGTCAGCTACAAAATCTTTGGCTTCTTGTAGTTGCTGGTTAGATTGGCGAAGAATTTGATCGACGCAGGCTGCCAGAATTTCATAATGTTCTTTTTTGGCTGATTTCATAAAGTGTGTGCGTGCCGCGAGAATTTTGGTGTGCTCTGCTTTTATCTCATTCTCAAGCGACCGGTACGAGAGGTGTGCTTCCTGATAGAAGTTAATAGCAGGCAAGAGCATGTCATTGGTAGCGTTTTGCACGTGAGGCAGGGACAGATTATTATTAGTGAATTTGCCTGAATACTGCTCGATGGTGTCTTGGCAGGTTTTGAATATTTCAAAAACCTCGATCAAGCGCCCAGCGCTTTTCTGATCTTCGTTTATTTCATCGATGCGTGAAAGTACCTGACGCATGCTGTCGTTGATAATCGAAAGCTCGGCGTTGATCTTTTTCAGTGGTTCAGTATGTAGGCAAAAAAATGTCTGGCCTTGAAACATGGAATCTTGATCGAAAGATTCCCGTACTAATTGGTCAACCGCATCACGTTGTTTGGCGAGCTCTCTCAGAGTTGCTTTCAATCCATCTTTGATGGATTGGAGTTTTACATCCAGGTCTTCGTCGAAGACGCAAGCTTCTAGCACTTCGACACGGGTATCCAGTTTGTGTTCTGATGCTAAGCGGTTAAATTCTGTTTTTGCTGATATTTTGGGTTCAAGTTGTTTGAGTAACGCATGGATGGTGCGAGCGCTGGATTCAATGCGGCCGTGAAGATTGTGCTGCTCGCGTAATAAATCTGAGTAAGCGTGAATGTTTTCGCAGACACGATCGTAGTCGAAATCCTTCTCATCTGCTTCAAGTTGTTTGAGTGCGTCCTCTCTCACCTTTTGTAGGTAAGCTTGTAATACCGTCAATTGCGTATGAAATTCACCTTTTGCCTGATTAATGCGGTCATCTAGTCTTCGGGTGGTGTCACTGAAGGTGAATTGCTCGGCATCTCCTGCTACGACGCTTTTAAGCGTTGAGCCAAGATTGGCGGTGGTCGTTGCGAGCGGAATATAGAGTAGTAAGGATGCTTTGGTATCTTCTCCCGGTGCGGCGATGGGTTTAAAAATGGAGTTTGATATTTTGGTCCCCATTAACGGGTCGACATATTCACGACTATTCAATTCGTTCAAGCGCTTTTGTATGCAACGAAAGGCATCTGCATACTGACCCAAGACATTGCCCGTGCGCGCACAGCGTTTAATTACATCATCAACACTTGATTCGAAAGAATGGGTGAATTCATTTTTTGTTAGCGTGAGATGGAGATAATTCTTGTACGCGTCAGCAAGAGGCGATAATGTTTGCGTCTGCGGGTCGATTCTGGCAATTGTTTTGAATTTTTCATTGAAGCTGGAAATTTTTTCTGCGAGTTCCGCCGGTTTTGCTTCGTGGTTTTTCAGGATGATTTTGTAATAGTCTCGTGCGGCATTATAGAGCGCGATGACGATGTTTTTTTTGATATAAAAATACGTATTCGTGAGTTGTATATATTGGTTAGGTTGAGCGGCTGAGCACTGTCGTGAATACTCATCATTATTCGTTGCGGCGATTTTTTTGGATTTTTCAATTTTGAACTGCACGATTGTTTCAAGTAGTTTGGTTTTTTCTTTGGCAATGTATGGGCCTAGCTCTTTCATCGTGTCCCATTCGGTTGCGTGAATTTTATCTTCTATCAAGCGCTTGTAGGCGGGGATACATTTATCGATAAGTGGGGTCAATTCGCCGGATAAGCCATTGTCATGATAAAAATGTTCAGTGGCTTCGTATTCCCCAGAGCTTAGTTGCAGTTCATTGCGAAGTTTGCTAATCGCCGTTTTGGTTTTCAGTTCACCGGCTGTGTTGATGTCAACGGGTTCTTCATCGAACTCGTTCATGCGTGTTCCTGACATGATTCCACTCTCCCTTTAGCGAGCTTCCTTGATGACTGACTTGTCTTTAATTTCTGTGCGTAATCCTGTTGGTGCTTTGCATGTCATTCCGCACAATACGTACTATTTCTTCGATATTTCGTAACGAATCATCCTGCTCTAGTAATTCGAAATCGAAATTTTTATATTTCGTTGAATTCAGCAAATTGATGACAGCAATTTGAATGTTATGATTTTGTTCCATCATTTTTTTGCTAAAAATGAATTCGAACATCTTTGGCTTGGAGTAGGCTTCTATGACAACCTGTGCTCCAGGATGTCCGGCGAGAACCTGTTCATAGGTTTTTTTGTAGGGAAGCCCTGCATAGTGAATCAATAAATCTTTTTTAAACTCTTCTGCGCTTGGGCTTGGGAGTTGTGGATTGATTAAGCCGCCTATTACTGGAATGTATCCCCCGAAGCGAGCGATCGAAGAGGCTGGCTTGGGTTGTAGTGGTGGACTGAGAGGCTCTTTGGGTGGGCTCACATTTTTCACCTCGGGTTTGGGGGGTGTGAGTGCCAGGACGGGCGCTGATAAGGTCGCGTTTGGAATGGCGGTAGTTTTTAGTGGTTGCGTCATAGGGATTGCGTCAGGGGATGAGCCTGCGCGTTTTTTTTCTGAGGCGAATCTTGTGATGGTGCGGCGAGGCTTGAACGGACTTTTTCTAGGGACAACTTTATCTTGTTCCTCGATCGAAGTTGCGATGCGCTGTTCTTTCTTTTTCTCATTATTCGAAGCGATTGATGCGCCTATTCCCGCGCCGATGATGGTGCCGAGCAAGGCAAGCCCGCCAATGATGGCGGTGATCATGCCAATTTTGCCGCCAGCGGCAACGGCGGTGATGGTAAGGGCGCTCGCCGCAAGCGCAACACCGCCCGGTGGGAACATCACCAAGCCGATGACAATCGATAGCAGGATGGCGGCTCCTAAACCAATTAACCCACCAATGAGCGCCATTCTGATAATGGGATGTTTATCGCCAAAGGTGAGTTCCTTTTTGATCGTCTCCGGGGCTTCTTGACCGGTTTGAGCAGAGGCACCTGGAAATCGCGGTCGTGAATGAGTCGTGCGAGTGATCTGACGACGTGTGGGAGACGTTGAGCTCAGTTGTGAAAGATCACGAGGTAGGGGTGGTCGAACGATTACCGATGGTCGTCGGGTTCGCAGTTGTTGGTCAGTGGCGCTCGCCTGACGGCTGGCCGTAGCGTCAGGTGTCGTGGGTTGATCGAATGATAAATCAAATGGATTCGTGCTAGGTTCCGGTTTAACTTCAATCGGCGCACTTTTGCCAAGAATATGCGGTTTAAATTCAAAATCATTTCTTTTTGAGGTAATGCCGACAAGCTGGGTCGGTGCTCTCACCACATCAATAATCGTTGGTGCGAGCGGAACCGCATTCGCGATGCCGTAGATGGGCTCAATGGTATTGAAGTAATTAGCTTGTTCATTGAGAAGATTAAGATGTCTTTGCACAATGACATAGGCAGGGCCAGTGTATCGAGTGTCTGCGCAGCGCTTAATGAATTCATCGATGAGCACTTCAAATGATTCTTCGCGATTCTCGTGTGTGAATGCACGCTTTTCCTGAATTAGCGCGTCTGTCAGTGGCGAGAGTTCATTTTTATCGTTGATGGTGACTAAGCCCGCAAATTCAGCATTGAATTTTTCTTTATTTTTTTCAAATTTTTCTTTGTCTTCCCAGATGTCGCGAAAATATTCTCTGGCCGCATTATAAATAGCGATTAGAATATTTTTTTTGACATTCTCTAAATTTTTAATATCAGAAAATTTCTCATCATCTTCAGGGATGGGGGCGGTTGAGACGACATCTGCGAGGCGCTTCTCCCATCTTTTCCGGGTGATGGGCGTAAACTTTTTCTCGAAATCAGCCTTTTGAATGCCAATATCGTAGCTGTCTTCGAAAACATGTGGCGTACAATTCGCAATATCTTTGACGTTGTTAAGATCGGGTATTCGAATAATAGCTGGATCGAAAATCTGGGTGACGACGCCATCTTTGAGGATCCGATAGTTGTAGTACACTCTGACGTTGCTGTAGTCGTCATCAATGGAATAAAGCGATTTAACATAAATTTGCAAAACGTAATCAGACGAATCGGTTTTTTGTGCGGATTTTTTTAAAAATGAATGACGAAAAAAATAGGTGGCAAGTTTGTGCAGGCAGGTTATTTGGGTGGCTTCTGGGCCACCAACGTGTGTGGTGGGTTTGTTGCAATCAAAGGCTCCATCTGCCAATACGATTGAGATTTTTTGCTTGTTATCATTGAAAAGATCAAACTGTTTCATCTCATTTTGCCTCCACGCCATCTATCCGTTCACAGATGAAGCACCCGTGCCGGATTATTATCTTTCCATTTTCCCCATATTACATGAGAACCCGTCCTTGTTTAAATATTCTCGTTGCCGCTATGTTTTGGTCAGTAACTAAATTAATATTGATGCTAACATTCTACAATCAGTACACAGGATGCTCACGTGGTAAAAAAATATTATATCGGCGTCGATGGCGGTGCCACTAAATGCACAGTTCTGCTGGAAGATGAAGCTGGAACTTTCCTTGGTTGTGCGAGCAGTGGGCCTGCCAATATCCGCATCTCAGTGCCTGATGCGTGGCAATCTATTGGCCATGCATTACAAATGATTCTCCATGCCTCCACTATTACCTTGAACAATGCTGACTGTCAAATTCATGCAGGAATTGGCATTGCAGGGTGTGAAATTAACGATGCCTATGAGGCTTTTATTCGGTATCCGCATCGTTTTACTTCTGTGGCTGTGACGCATGATGCACACACCGCCTGTCTTGGGGCACACGATGGTCGCGATGGTGCGTTGATCATTGCGGGCACCGGCACGGTTGGTTACCAGATTGAAAATGAGCATGTTGAAAAAGTGTCTGGCTGGGGATTTCCGCATGATGACATTGGCAGTGGTGCATGGCTTGGACTGGAAGCTGTTAAGGTCACATTGCAGACCCAAGATGGTCGTGCCCCCGGTTCGTTGTTGGCAGATACCGTGATGAATTATTTCAACGATGATTTCGATAGTTTGGTTAATTGGGCCAATCAAAGTAATTCCACAGCTTTTGCCTCGCTCGCACCTTTTGTTATCAAGGCGAGTGATGCCGGTGATGTCGTTGCGATCCAGCTATTAAAAAAAGCCGCAGCGGCACTCGATGCCGTGGGCGACGCTTTAGTCAGCAAGCAACGCAACTCATCCACGGCGCTACCGTGTGCCTTGGTGGGAGGGGTTGCGCCATTCATTCAGCCCTATCTTAGTGCCGCGTTACAGTCGCGACTGACACCGTGCAAACGCCCGCCTGAAGCAGGCGCTATTATTTTTGCTAAACATAGCTTGGCATCATTAAAGGAAAAATCATGAGCCTGAACCGATCAATTTTTTCCGGCATGAAAATTTTGTTAGATGATCAATGGCAAGAGAAACGGGCGGTTATTGTCGAAGATAAGAAGATCAAGTCGATTGTGGGCGAAGAAATGATTAAGCATCATCTCCCCGCTCAACAATATCAGTATTCAAAAGATTGTTATTTAATTCCTGGTTTAATCGACATGCATATTCACGGTGCTGGTGGCTACGATGTCATGGATGCGGATGTGAATGCGCTCGCCAACATTAGCAGCCTGCTTGCTAAAGAAGGTGTCACCGGTTTTTTAGCGACGACGATGACCGCTAGTGCAGAAATGATCGAAGCTGCGATGGCAGTGTTGCCGGAGGCCATTCAGCAAGTGCAGGGCGCTGCCATTTTAGGGGTGCATCTCGAGGGTCCCTTTATAGCAAGTGAAAAAATGGGTGCTCAAAATGGTCGTGACGTTCGTGCGCCGGATTTGGAATTATTTATGCGCTGGCAAGCTCTGTCAGGTGACAATATTCGTCTGGTAACGATCGCACCTGAGTTAGATCAGGCTTTGCCGTTTATTCGCGCGTTGCACGAGATCGGCGTGATTGCGTCGATTGGGCACACGAACGCAACCTATGCACAAACCGTTGCGGGCATCGAAGCAGGGTGTACCTATGCCACCCATTTGTTTAATGCGATGCGTGCGTTACATCAACGTGAGCCTGGCCCTGTTGGTGCGATATTAGAGTCTGATACCGTTTCCGCAGAAATGATTGCCGATGGCAAACACTTGCATCCGGCCATGTGTGCGCTGACGTTAAAAGCCAAAGGCAAAGAGCAATTAATATTGGTCACAGATGCCATGCGTGGCAAGTGCATGCAAGAAGGTTGTTATGATCTTGGCGGGCAAATGGTTACCGTGAAAGAGGGTCAGGCTGTTTTGCCTGATGGCACGCTTGCCGGCAGTGTTTTACGCTTGTCTGACGCAATTAAAAACATGATGCAATTCAGTCATTGTACCTTGAAAGACGCTGTTTCAATGGCGACGCGCAATCCCGCACGTAAGCTAGGATTATTTGGCAGCAAAGGCAGTATTGAAGTTGGGAAAGATGCGGACTTGGTGGTTTTGGATAAGAATATTGAGGTCAAGCTGACAATGTGTGGCGGCCGAGTCGTGTTTAAGTAGCGCCTTTTGGTTTCATGCGAACCACACGTAAAATATCTTTGCGTTTGCGTACTTTGCGCATGATGCGCGCGAGGTGGACGCGGTTATGCACGGAAATGGTAAGATCAACATTGAAGTGCGATTGATCGCGTTCCTGTGCGCGAATATTTTCAATGTTGGATTCGGCTTCAGAAATGGCTAACGCCAGTGAAGCAAGACTTCCAGGCTGATTCATTAAATCTACTTTTAAATCGATCGAGAAATTCCCGCTGATTTTACTTTCCCAAAGCAGGGGTACAAATTTATCGGGCTCATTATGGATTTTAGCGATGGCAGGGCAATGCAGTAAGTGTACTTCGATGCCATGCCCAACCTTGATGATGCCGGCAATGTGGTCGCCTGGAATGGGTCTGCAACAAGAAGCAAAATGAATAACAAGGCCTTCAGTGCCTTTAATCATGATGGGTTCAGCGTGGGAGGCATCCAAGCCTTCTTTCTTAACATTTTCACCTAGCGCTTTTGCAATTTGACGTGCCACTAATAAAGCGGGTCGATTACCAATACCAATTTCTTCGAGTAAATGATGAATGGATTCAAGGCGCGCCACGTGAGCGATATCTAGCAAAATGCTATCATCAATTTGCTGGAGTTCCAGTTTGTAATGCAAGAGGGCTTTGTTTAATAAACGTTTGCCAAGTTCCAGTGATTCGTCGCGTTGTTGTTTTTTGAGATAATGTTTGATTTTGCTGCGTGCTTTGCCGGTCACTACAAAGCTGAGCCATGCCGCGTTAGGGCGTGCGCCTGGCGCGGTGATCACTTCAATTTGTTGACCGCTAGTGAGTGGCGAACTCAAGGGGGATAGTCGTTTGTCTAGTCGCGCCGCGACGCAGGTATTGCCGATATCAGAGTGAATGGCATAGGCAAAATCAACGGGCGTCGCACCGGCGGGTAATTCTATAATCTCACCTTTTGGAGTGAACACGTAAACTTCATCGGGGAATAAATCTGTTTTAACGTCTTCAATGAATTCGAGCGAATTGCGTGAGCTCTTATTCATTTCAAGAATGCCCTTCATCCAGTTGCGAGCGCGTGACTGCGCCTCATGAACAACCTTCTTTTCTGATTTGTAATGCCAGTGTGCGGCAATACCATTTTCAGCCATTTTATGCATTTCTTCAGTGCGAATTTGCACCTCGATTGGAACGCCATACGGGCCGAACAAGACGGTATGTAGGGATTGATAGCCATTCGCTTTCGGAATGGCAATATAATCTTTGAAGCGCATGGTGATCGGCTTGAATAAGTTATGCAGTACACCGAGTACACGGTAACACGTGTCAACTTTATCAACGATGATTCGGAATCCGTAGACATCCATGATTTCAGAAAAGGATAAATGCTTCTCAGACATTTTTTTATAAATGCTATAAAGATGCTTGCCACGGCCTGATAAGGTCGCAGAAGGAATATGTGCGACTTTCAGTGCGTCACGAATTTGTTGATTGATCAGATCAACAATTTCCTGGCGGTTACCGCGTGCTTTGGCAACGGAATCTTTAATGACTTTGTAGCGCATGGGGTATAGGGATTCAAAGCCTAGATCTTCCAGTTCCACGCGTACGGCATGCATGCCGAGACGGTTGGCAATCGGGGCAAAAATTTCGAGGGTTTCTAACGAAACACGGCGGCGCTTTTGTGGCGGTAGGCCGCGTAAGGTGCGCATATTATGCAGCCGGTCGGCGAGTTTCACGAGAATGACGCGTATATCGCCCGTCATCGCCATGACCATTTTGCGAAAGTTCTCAGCTTGAGCCTGCGCGTAATTTTCGAAATGAATTTGTTTTAACTTGGTGACGCCTTCTACCAGGCTTGTGACTTCCTGGCCAAATTTCTCAACCATCTCAGGTGCGCGAACAGGCGTGTCTTCAATAACGTCGTGTAGCAGGGCTGCCATTAACGTTTCCGGATCCATGCGCATTTGCGCCAGAATCGTGGCAACGGCAATGGGGTGGGTAATGTAGGGTTCACCGGTGTTGCGCTTCTGGGCTCCGTGCGATTCTTTGGCGAATATATAGGCTTTTTCCACGGCCATGACTTCATCTTGGCCAAGGTATTGGCTTATAACTTCTTTTAAGACTTCAAATTCGCCCACGCTCTGCTCAGTCCTGTGTGGTTTGATTACATTTCAAGTGATTTACTTTTATTATGGATGGGTTGGCAGCGATGCGCCACTCATTCATAACAAAATTTCAAAATCGTAAATGAATACAAAATCATTTGGTTAGCTTATAATTGAGCAGTTTAGGAAGGATTTATCTAACCAGGAGGTTTGAAATGTCGTGTGATAAATGTAGTTCGGGTGGCAAAGGCTTTTGTCCTGTCACGCTAGGCTTAGCGCTTGGCTTAACCTGTGCGTTGGGTGTGCTGATCTGTTCCGCATGGTCCATGTGGTTTGGAATGCCGGCTTTCATGGAAGGCCATATGACAATGCGCGTGGCTGACAACTGGTCGGATGCTGGGATGAACGCGGTGTGGTCATTCATCAGGAGTTTTGTCGCTGGTTTCTTCTTTGCGTTGATTTATAACCTCATCTGTTGCTGTAAATCCAAGTGTTGTGGCAAATGCAGCTGTTGCGCCACAAGCTGCAAGAAATAATTTTACTTGCCAGCCATCCCACGCACTGCGCGGGATGGCTAATCATGTATGAGTTAACATGCGGATCAAAAAAATAAATCAATCAGGTAATCGTGTGCTGGTGATGCTGGTGCAATTTCTTCTTTTGCTCGGCTGCTTAATTTACATGGATTATCTCTATATCACGCAAGTCCGTCGCGAACATCTCGCTGCACAGAAATTTGTTGAAACCCAATGTTTTGTCATGACCAAGAAGCTGTCGACGAAGGGTCGGTTTTTTCGTCGTTATCGCGCTGATTTTCTCATCAATTATGCGGCCAACGGCGCGCAATATACGCGTTGGGTGACAGGTAATGGTCTTGATACATCGTATATCTCAAATAGCGCTTCGCAATCGAAGGTGTTATCCAATTTTGCAGACGGGAAAAATTATCCATGCTGGTATAATGCGCAAAATCCAGAAGAGGTGGTGTTGGTGCATCGCAATCAGTGGTCATCAACGTTGACGTTTATTATCCCTGGGTTGGTAGCTTTGATGACCTTCTTTTTCTTTGCGAAAAATATTTTCTTGATGTTGCTGCGTGCACGCGATAAAAAGAATAAATTTTAAAAGATGGACTCACCATGAAAGAAAAAATCTCTTCACCTTCGGCGCCTGCTGCGATTGGTCCCTACTCTCAAGCTATAAAGAGTGATTCAACTGTTTATTTTTCCGGTCAGATTCCGCTCGATCCGGTGACTATGAATTTGGTGTCGGGTGATATCGCCGAGCAGGCGCGGCAGGTCTTCAAGAATCTGGATGCCGTTGCAAAAGCGGCAGGCGGTACGCTGGATCACTTCGTGAAGCTAACGATTTTTTTGACGGATCTCACCCATTTTCCGATTGTGAATGAGGTGATGAGTGGTTTCTTTGCGGAGCCTTATCCGGCACGCTCGACAGTGCAGATATCTGCACTGCCAAGGGGTGCTCAAATAGAGATAGAAGCAATTATGGTTTTGTAGCTTTGATTTCGGCTTTATCGTCGGCCATCGCTGTTTGTGAAGTGGGTGCGACGGGTGAAATAGCCGGTTTGTTTTTTGCATCCAGCATATAGATGGTGCGTAAAATTTTCAGTGCCTCGAATAATTGGAAATCATTGTTGGCAAGGCCGATATCACTTTGTCTCAAGGCGGCAGGTAAACCGGGTGCTTCGGCGCCTTTTAAGTGGTTCTTCAGCTGATATTCCTTGATAGGCTCAATCATGGCGACATCGCCTTCAGGGTCTTGTTTGACAATTTTTAAATCTTCAATTTGCACATCAGGGACGATCCCAACGTTTTGAATGATGCGTCCTGATGGGGTGTGATAGAGCGCCGTGGTGAGTTTGAGGGCATGTAATTTATCAAGTGGAATCACGGTTTGTACGGAGCCTTTACCAAAGCTGGTGGTTCCGACAATGATAGCGCGCTGATAATCCTGCAAGGCGCCGGCCACAATTTCAGAAGCGGAGGCAGAGCCGTTGTTGATCAGGATCACGATGGGGGCGCCGTCTAGCATGTCGGGTCCGGTTGCTTTTGCGCTGTATTGCGCTTCAGGCAGGCGGCCTTCCGTGTAGACAATGACGTCTTTGTATTTATTGTTGATGACCTTGGTGTTGAGGAAGGTATTCGCGACCTGAACTGCTGTGTCCAATAACCCGCCTGGGTTATTTCTGAGGTCGAGAACAATCCCGCTGAGGCGGCCATGATTCTTGGCTTTTAACTCGGTAATCGCATCACGCAAGAGCTTACCGGTTGGTTCCTGGAACTGGGTAATGCGGATGTAACCGAAGTCCTGGTCCAGCATACGGCTTTTGACGCTGGCGATACGAATGGTTTCGCGTGTTAGTTTGAAGTTGAGCGGGGTTTTTTCACCTTTGCGTAAAATGGTGAGGGTCACCACTGATCCTGGTTTGCCGCGCATCTTGTCAACCGCATCTTGCAGTGTCATTTCGCTGACAAGCTTAGTGTCGATTGCCACGATATAGTCACCCGCTTTTAGGTTGGCTTTGGACGCGGGGGTGTCATCGATGGGCGAGACAATCTTTAAAATGCCATATTCCGGTGTCACTTCAATACCAAGGCCGCCAAACTCACCACTGGTGGTCATGAGCAGGGTTTTGTATGCCTGGGTATCAAGATATTCGGAATGGGGGTCAAGGCCGCTGACCATGCCGCGGATGGCGTCATCCAGCAAGCTGCGGTCACCTACTTTTTTGACATAGAAATCTTTAATTAAAACGATCGTGTTGGTGAATCGATTAATATCATCATCACTCGCTTTGTTTTTGTCTTCCGCGCTGGCTTGTGCTTGCGAGCCAGTCACTTCGCCGCCTAGACCGGTTGGTGCTACACCGGTAGGTGTTGCAGACGGCTGTTGTGTGGGTGCTGACGCGTCGCCGGCTGTGGCGGCTGTTGCTGCCTCAGTCAGTGATTGTGGTGATGAGTTTGAAAATGAAGCGCCCGCGTGTGTGACTAATCCGATGCTGGTAAGAATAATAGCTAAAGCTACTGCATATGTGAATGTGCGCATAATCACTCCTGGCTGTCCCTGCTCTTATTAACTCAAGTATAGCACCTTCGAAGTTTTTTATACTAATTTGAGCAACGATTGACCAGTCATTTCCTTGGGTTGGGATAGGTTCATGAGGTAGAGCAAGGTGGGGGCGATGTCAGATAACTTGCCGTTTTTATTGATAATTTCGGCGTTGCGACCCGCGTAAATGAAGGGTACCAGGTTGCTGGTGTGAGCCGTGTGAGGCTGGTTGGTGGCAGGGTCAAACATCTGCTCGGCATTGCCGTGATCGGCGGTTATTAAGAGTTCCCCGCCAGCTTTGGTCAGGGCTTCATGGATCCGGCCGAGGCATTGATCGATGGTTTCAATGGCCTTGGTCGTGGCGGCGAGATTGCCAGAGTGACCAACCATGTCGGGGTTGGCAAAATTACAAATAATTAAATCGTATTGCTGACTTTGAATGGCCTCGATGAGTCGAGTGGTTAGTGCTGGTGCGCTCATCTCGGGTTGTAGATCGTAAGTCGCGACCTGAGGGGAGGGAATCAGGATGCGGTCTTCATTGGGGAAAGGTTTTTCCACGCCGCCATTGAAGAAAAAAGTAACGTGTGCATATTTCTCTGTTTCTGCGATACGTAATTGGTGCAATCCTTCGCGGCTAATAATTTCCCCGAGTAGGTTGTTGAGCGATTGTGGGGCAAAAGCGGTGGGAGCCTTGAAGCGAACATCGTATTCAGACAGGCAGATATAGTTGCCAAGTTTGAGTTGATGGGCGCGAGGGAATCCCGTGAATGCAGGATCGATAAAAGCTTGGGTGATTTCACGTGCACGGTCAGAGCGAAAGTTCATGAAGATGACGCTATCGCCGTCTTGAATCTTGACGGGAGCGGTGCCGGCGGGATGGATAGTCGTTGGCTGGACGAATTCGTCCGTTTCGCCACGGCCATAAGCCTGCGCGAGGCCGAGCGCAGCCGTGGTGGCTGTGAAGGGCGCGTTACCCTCCGCGAGAAGATGGTAGGCTTTTTCAACGCGATCCCAGCGCTGGTCGCGGTCCATCGCGTAATACCGGCCAACGATGGAAGCGATGGTCCCCGTGCCAGATTGACGACAGGCTTCTTCTAGGCGTTGGATGGAGTCGCCGGCGCTTTGTGGCGGAGTATCACGGCCATCTAAAAAGGCGTGTACGTATAAATGCGGAACCTTATGCCGTGCGGCCATATCTACCATGGCGAATATATGTTGTTCATGGCTATGTACGCCGCCCGGCGAGAGCAGGCCCATCACGTGGATGGCCTTGCCCTGAGAGGCGGCTTTATCCAGGGCGTCACTCAGCACTGGGTTTTGATAGAAGGAGCCATCTTCAATGCTGGCGTCGATTCGAGTGAGATCTTGGCTAACAATACGCCCGGCGCCCATATTTAAATGGCCTACTTCTGAATTGCCCATCTGGTTGGTGGGTAAGCCCACGCAGCGACCTGATCCAGCTATTTCCGTGTGCGGATAATGCTGTAGCAGGGACTCCCAGTTGGGTTTGTTGGCCGCTGCGATGGCGTTTGCTTCAGTCTCGGCGCGGCATCCCCAGCCATCTAGGATGATCAGTGTCATGGGGCGGGGGCGTCGTGTCTTCATAGTCGATTTTGTCGCTGTCAGTAATAGTGTGCGGACATTATTCATCAAAGTTTTGTTTTTGCAAACAGAGAGTGCTATCTTTTGACGTTAGGAATGATTTTGATGCTCATAAAAGGATAGAGTATGTCTAATCAGTTATCACAGAAAGTGCGACAGTTGATCTGTCATGCTGCTGGGTTTGCAGTGCTGGCTGTTGGTGCGTGTAACGCCAGTTTAGCCGCAGAAAGCAATACCAGCGATGAAAGCGATGCCACACTCGCTGATCCTTATGAAACCTATAATCGTCACACGTTCGCTTTTAACGATGCCCTCGATACGAATGTATTGCAGCCCATCGCCAGATTTTATAACAAAATTATTCCCAAACCGCTAAATAAAGGTATTCATAACTTCTTGTTGAACCTGAATACGGTTTCAACGATAGCCGATGACTTTCTTCAGTTTAATTTTTACCAGATGACGAATGATTCCTGGCGTTTCGTGATTAACAGCACGATTGGTATTGGCGGATTTTTTGACGTAGCAAGCCGTATGAATTTAAAATACTACGAAAATGATTTTGGTATGACGCTCGCGACCTGGGGTTATCGAAAGTCTAATTATATCGTATTGCCGTTTTATGGTTCTTACACGGTTCGTGATGGGATGTCTTTGCCTGTAGACTTTTTCGCGCTGTCGGCATACCGATACATTAGGCCGCCCCGCTTGGGTTATGGCATCTATGCCGTCAGCGTTATAGACTGGCGTGCGCAAACGATGCAGTATAACAACTTAATCGATGTCGCCGCTTTAGATAAGTATGTTTTCGTCCGCAATGCTTACATGCAGCGCCGCGCTTATCAGCTTGAGCAAAACAGACACCTTGGTGTGTATGACCGCGATGATAATCAAATGTCGGGCGCGATTAATGAGACAGTTCAAGGTGCGCCAGGTAGCGCTGCGAATGTAGACGAAACGGCAAATATCGGTAGTCCGGCGAATACCGAAAACACGGCAGCTAAGGAGCCAAGCAATGCTTGATTAGCTGTTAGGTATAAAGACGTTGGCTGAATAATTAAAAAAATAGATCAGGTTGATGTGCTATGCTTAATACTAGAAGCTATTCTGGCCATACGGGGATAGTGTTCATTATGAATGAAGTTTCAGTTCAGGCTGCAGCTGTTAAAACGAAAATTGCTGAAATCTCCAAGCAGGCCGCCGCCTTGGCAGCCGGCTTGCAAAACGCTGCGCCTGGAGAAAAAGACGCCCCGAATCCTTCTATTCAATATTTGATTGCCATTGCGGAGGCGCTGGGAGCTGTGGCAGGAGAGTGCGAAGAGCTAATTAATCCAGGCTCTAAGACTTCCGCGAATGATTCCACAAGCCAGCATGGGACGCCATGATCTTATGCCAAAAGACTCGCAAGAATTAAAAAATAAGCTTATGGAAATTGTCACTTCGGCTGTCAATCGCGATGCCAAGCTGCGTGAAGAATTACATGTTGGCGATAAGTTTCGCTTCATTCGTGATCGATTAACGGCATTGCAGCAGACGGTTGAAGAAGCATTGCGAACCATTAAAGTTGAAGAATCGAATGTCAAGCAGGCGGTGGGCGAAGATGAGCAGCTTGTCTATGTTTATTTGTTCAACGCGCATGGGATTGATTTGCCGTCATGGATCAAAATGCTGCACCCCTCTGTCTATTATGAGCATAGCGTCAATCGCCCTATTTATGCGGTGAAAGAGCATGTTGAAATGGTGATTCGTAATAAAACGAATCGTATTCAGCATGGCTATTTGGAGGTTGCCGTAAAAAAAACTGCAATCGTACAAAAGGGTGAGGATGGGTTAAAAGATAATCTCGGTAATCCCTTATTAAAAATCAGAGAAGGTTCTTTGCGTCCAGAGCGGTTGATTAGTTTTTGGCATAACGGGTATCAATATACGCTTGATGAAAACGGTAAATTAGAAAAAATTGTCTAATTAGCGTTTGGAGCCGGGGCGCCAATTATTCTCGATAAATTCTACAGCGGGATCTTTCTCTTCTTTTTCGCGAAGTGTTTCGGCAAATGTGCCGGCAATTTTTTTGGTGGCTGTCGATTCTTTCGACGTTTGATTTAGATTTTTTGCGATGGGCGCGGTCGTGCCGAGGCGCTGGCGGAATTGTTGGAATGCCTGGCTGCTAAAACGTATCTGGCCGGTAATTTGTTCGCCCTGATTCGCAACCGTAAAATCATGCTGTGTTCTTTTTTGTTCTTCTTTCTTTTCATGTGTCGCTGACAGGGCTTTTTTATTTCCAGTCTCTACACTCTTCGCTGCTTCTGCAGTTTTAGTAAATTTGGGGTCGCGCGAAACTTCCGTTCTTTTGCCTGAAAGAAAAGGTGGATTTTTTAAGAACTCATCACGGTGCTTCTTTTGTCCTGCTTCTGTTTTGTGCTCTACTTCATTTTTTTCGTGAGAGGACTCTTCTTCGATTTTGCGTTCAGCATGATATTCTTCTTCGACGCGTTCTTTGGCTTCGCGTCTATCAATGTCATCATGTATTTTTGATTTTGCATCGATCTTATGCCCTGTTTCGCTCGTGGTGCTACCTTCTGCTTCTGTTTTTTTGCGGCGCTCGGCGTCTTCCAGTGTTGTCTTGCGGCAAGTTGAGCAGATGTTCCCGTAAACCGTTCCTTGCGTGCCGCTCATTTCGAGAAACGCAGATAATGGCTTTTGTTTTCCGCAGTGGCTGCAGGGTTTCGTGATATTGGGTGGCGCAGGGTTTGTCATCGAGCCGATCTCTTCTTGGGGTGGCGCTTACTAACAAGAAAACAATTATAACATAATATTGTCAACAGGCTAGGAAATGAGCAGCGCTTTTTATATTTTTTTGAATCAATGCGTTTAAAAAAATAACGATCTTGCTTGGGATTGATAGTTTCGTTATGCTCAGTTCCTTTGATGTTTTTACAGGTGACAAGGAACGTAATATCAATCTGTTAAGGGGACGGAATGACCGAAGCAATGATGGCGACAACCTCGGAGAGAGGTAGTATTAATAAAAATTGGAGAGTAAAAAGCATGACAAAAGGACCATCTTTACAAGATCCTTTCTTGAATTCATTACGTAAAGAAAAGATTCCAGTTTCAATTTACTTGGTAAATGGAATCAAGCTTCAAGGCGTAATTGAATCATTTGATCAATTTGTGGTGTTGTTAAAAAATACAGTTAGTCAAATGGTTTACAAGCATGCCATTTCCACCATCGTGCCTGCACGAAATGTGACTTCGCCTTTTGAGTACAACACAACTGGCTACCAAAGCACCAATCACGGCAATAAAGCAGGCGGCATTAATCATGCCAAGCCTAGCTATCCGCATGATTAGTTAACATCCCGCAAGCGCGGATTTTATCCGCGCGACGCGATCAATATTCTGGAGGTAACCGTTGAGCAATCGCCCTGAAAGCAGGGATCGTGTTGTATTGGTTCATATTAATTTTCCCGCCGGCCGGATGGCTGAAGATATTGAAGAATTTCGTGAGCTGGCGCTCTCAGCGGGAGCTGAGGTTGTGACGGTTGTGACAGGTGCGCGGCGCTCACCTGAAGCGAAATATTTTGTGGGGTCGGGAAAGGCGGATGAAATCCGTGAAGTGGTGGCAGCCAATAAAGTTGATCTTGTGATATTCAATCATGTTCTCTCGCCCGGTCAGGAGCGTAATCTGGAAGGCTTGCTCAAATGTCGGGTGCTTGATCGTACCGGTTTGATTCTAGATATTTTTGCTTTAAGGGCGCTCAGCTTTGAAGGCAAGTTGCAGGTTGAGTTAGCGATGTTGAATCGTCTCTCTACTCGGCTGGTGCGCGGATGGACTCACCTTGAACGCCAGCGTGGCGGCATTGGGTTGCGCGGGCCTGGTGAAACACAGCTGGAGTCGGACCGACGCTTAATTCGTAACAAAATCAAAACGATCGAAGGCCGTATTGTAAAGATTCGCAAACAACGCGAGCAGGGGCGGCGTGCGCGTAAGCGTGCCATCATCCCGACCGTTGCACTGGTGGGTTATACCAACGCGGGTAAATCTACTTTATTCAACCGGCTTACGGGGGCGGCTGTTTATGCCGCCGATCAACTCTTCGCGACCCTCGATCCAACCTTGCGACGCGTGGATTTGCCAGATACAGGCCCGGTCATTCTGGCGGATACCGTCGGCTTTATTCGTCATTTGCCGCATGATCTGGTGGTCGCTTTTAATGCAACCCTGGAAGAAGTCGCTCAGGCTGATTTATTGCTGCACGTTGTGGATGCCAATGATCCTGATCGTACGCTGCACATTGAACAGGTGGATGAAGTCTTGACGCAGATCGGAGCCGAAGAGGTGCCGCGTATTCTCGTATTTAATAAGATTGATCTAAAGCCTGAGCTCACCCCTAAAATTGAACGCGATGATCTGGGTGAGGCCAGGAAGGTCTATGTCTCTGCCGAAAAAAATCAGGGGTTGGCTGAGTTACTGATGGCGATGAGCGAAAGAATTGGGCAGGAAATGGTCGAGACAAGCGTTGATTTAACCCCTATGCAGGCCAAATTGCGCGCACAACTGTATGCGCAAGATGCGGTTATATCTGAACAAGTCGATGACGAAGGTCATTATCATCTACTGATTCGTATGCGGCGTGTGGAGTTAGAGAAGCTTTTTAGCTAACATACGCCCTCTATTCGAGTAATTAAGAGAGTTGAACCAATGGGAAAAAGTATTGTTGTACTGGGCAGTCAATGGGGTGATGAAGGGAAGGGTAAAATTGTTGATATGCTGATGGACCAGGCGTCTGTCGGTGTACGCTTTCAGGGCGGCCATAACGCCGGGCATACCCTGATGATTGACGGCCAGAAAACGGTGCTGCGACTGATTCCCTCTGGTATTTTACATGCCCATGCACAATGCATGATTGGTAACGGTGTGGTGCTGTCCCCAACCGCTTTGCTGCAAGAAATTGATGAGCTGGAAGCGCGCGGCGTGCCCGCTTCAGAGCGTTTACGTATCAGTGACGCCTGTGTTTTGATTCTTCCTTATCACGTTGCGCTCGATCGTGCCCGCGAAGCAGCCAAAGGCAAAGCGGCTATCGGCACGACAGGCCGCGGCATTGGCCCCGCCTATGAAGATAAAGTAGCAAGGCGCGCCATTCGCTTTGGTGATTTGTTTGATGAGGCGCGATTGACCGCACGACTCGAAGAAGCGCTCAAATACCATAACTTCGTATTGAAAAATTACCATGGCCAGGAAGAGGTTGAGCTTCGCCCATTGCTAGACATGCTGCTCGGTATGGTGGAAAGGCTGCGCCCAATGCGCGCCGATGTGGCGGCCTTACTCGCGCAAAACCGCGAGCAGGGTAAGAATATTATGTTCGAAGGTGCTCAGGGCACGCTGCTAGACGTTGATCACGGCACCTATCCTTACGTGACATCCTCCAACACGGTGGCAGGTGCTGCATGCGTGGGTAGCGGCTTTGGGGTGATGTACATCAATTACATTCTGGGTATTACCAAGGCTTACACCACCCGTGTTGGCGGCGGTCCTTTCCCAACAGAGCTCACCGATGAAGTGGGTCAATATCTCGCCACCAAGGGTAATGAGTTTGGCTCCGTCACCGGTCGTCCACGTCGTTGCGGTTGGCTTGATATGGCGGCCTTGCGTCGTTCTATTCAGTTGAATAGTTTTACAGGTCTTTGTGTGACCAAGCTCGATGTGCTGGACGGTCTGGATGTTGTTAAGATTTGTACCGGATATCGCGTGAATGGCGAAATCCTGCCATTGCCACCGATGGATAGCGACATGTTTAGCCAGTGCGAGCCGATTTACGTTGAAATGCCTGGCTGGTCAGAAACGACGGCGTGTGTTCGTAGCTTTAGCGATTTGCCAGAGAATGCGCAAAAATACCTGCTTTATGTTGAAGAGCTGGCTGGCGTACCAATTGATATTATTTCGACAGGATCAGATCGCAAAGACACCATCATTCTGCGCAACCCGTTTGAAGATAATGAAGACGAAGATATATTTTATGCCGAGGAGAGGACTTGAACCTCCACGGAGTTGCCCCCACAGACACCTGAAGCCTGCGTGTCTACCAATTTCACCACCTCGGCATAATTGGTTGACGCGCAATTTAACCAGCGTGGGGTCTTCTGTCAATTGTTATTTTAATATCCCCTTAAGAGTCGTGTGATATAGATAGATCTTTATCAAAGGAGATTGAGCATGTTCTTAAGGAATTGGTGGTATGGAACACCCAAACAAGCCGTTGAAGTTCCCGTCTTAGCCGCAGCAACCCCATCGACCGAACCGCAATGTCATCCATTAGATGAATTTAATCGCAAGATTGAAAAAGATCGTGAAAAGATCAAAGCATTAATTGCGAATTGGGAAGCATATAAAAAGCAGGTGATGTTGGACGTTGCGACGTCATTGCCTGGTGGTGAGCATCATTTCGAATGCGATGTTGAAAAACACAATGAAGTGAAATCCGTTTTCACGTTAATTGCAGAAAAAATCAGAAGTTACTTTCAATCCGTGAGTGCAAATTTACAGGCTCAACTTGACCATGAAGTCGGCAATGATGGTCATATCAAAGTGCTTGAAGCGCATATTTTGAAATTATGCGAAGTGGCGGTTGATGCTTCTCGCAGCGAGCGCGAGCGTTGCGATGCTAAAATTCATATTTGTAACGCGAGTATTGTAGTGTTGAATGAATTGCATTACCTCGCGAGTGGGTTCCTGGAAGAAATATTATCGGCTGTTAGCATGGAGCAGCGTGAGGAGCAAGCTGTACGAACAGCGTTGCTACTGATAACGACGTTGTTGTCAGGTTTCATCGGCACGACGCTACCGTTCATCGAGTTTGATTGTAAAGATCGGTATGAACAGGTGTTGAATAAATCAATATCCAATCAAGAAACAGGTTACGGCATGACAGAAGCGGAAGTCGAAGATGTTTTAGAAAAAGCGCGTCGTGTCGTGATGGATGGTGGATACACCGCTGCTTTGCGTCGTGCAGGTGGTAGTGTGACGGCACCGAAAGAAAAGATGGTGGAGAACCCGATTGACGCAGCGCCCGAACAATTACGTTCCCTTTAAATTACGCGGAGTTGGGCCGCAAGTTGCTAACCATTTAGCGCGTCTGCATATCCATTCGGTGCGTGATTTGTTGTTGCACTTGCCGGCGCGCTATCAAGATCGGACGCAAATTCAACCCATGCGTCAATTGGTTGCAGGACGTGAAGCGGTCGTCGAGGGGGTGGTTCGCGCTGTTTCACGGCCGGCCAACGGCAAGACAAAATTATTATGCGAATTACGTGATGATAGCGGCTTCATGTTGTTACGTTTTTTTCATGTGATGTCGTTTCAGAAAGATGTGCTTGCTCCCGGCACGCGACTGCGATGTTATGGTGATGTACGTTTTGGTCCGAAGGGATTTGAAATGACGCATCCTGAATTCAAAGTGATAGATGACAAATTTTCACTGCCCAGCGAGGCAAATCTCACGCCAATTTATCCAGCGACAGATGGATTGAGTCAGCACATGTTGCGCAAATTAACGGATAGCGCGTTATCGGTGATGAATGTTGATGATGCCTTTCGTGAATTGTTGCCAGAAAAAATATTGAATGATTACCAGCTTCCAACGCTTAAATCAGCGCTCGCTTTTGTGCATCGTCCTCCGCGTGAGACGTCAATGAGTGATTTGATTGAGGGTCAAACGCTGCCGCAACAGCGCCTGGTATTTGAAGAATTGCTGGCGCATCGTTTAAGTTTATTAAAAATTAAAAAATCATTTCAGGCACACCGCAGTGTTGCGTTGCGCTTCAATGAAGCGTGGCATCAAAAATTTATGGCAGCCTTGCCGTTCAAGCTAACCGCTGCACAACAACGCGTGGTGAATGAGATCAGCGCGGATATGAATCGTGCGCATCCCATGTTGCGTTTGGTGCAAGGCGATGTCGGTTCAGGGAAAACGGTCGTCGCGGCGCTCGCGATGATTCAAACCATGGCGAATGGGTTTCAAACGGTGATGATGGCGCCAACGGAATTGCTGGCAGAACAGCATGCGCGCAATTTTAAAAACTGGCTTGAGCCGCTTGGATTGCGAGTTGTTTGTCTTACGGGAAGTGTTAAGGGGCGAGCGCGAATCGAGGCGCTGGCACTTATACAAAGCGGAGAAGCACAAATTGTGTTGGGCACGCATGCTTTGTTTCAGGATGCTGTGGAATTTGCAAAATTAGCGTTAGTGATTATTGATGAGCAGCATCGCTTTGGTGTGCATCAGCGTTCGATGTTGCGAGATAAAGGGGCGCAAGAACAAGTGCATCCTCATCAGCTTATTATGACGGCTACGCCGATTCCGCGCACACTCTCCATGAGTTTTTATGCAGATCTTGATATGTCAGTTATTGATGAGTTACCGCCAGGGCGAACGCCCGTGACGACATCCGTATTATTAAATTCACGGCGCAATGAAGTGATCGCGCGAATCAGGGAATCTTGCGAGCAAGGGCGGCAGGTTTACTGGGTGTGTCCGTTGATCGAAGAATCAGAGGTGTTGGATTGTCAGGCCGCCACGACTACTGCTGAAGAATTGCAGGCAATTTTGCGTCACTTGAAGGTGGCCTTAATTCATGGTCGCATGAAGCCGGCAGAGAAAGAGCAAATCATGCGTGGATTTCAATTGGGTGAAACACATGTATTAGTGGCGACCACGGTCATTGAGGTGGGTGTCGATGTGCCTAATGCAAGTGTCATGGTAATTGAGAATGCTGAGCGATTAGGTTTATCACAGCTGCATCAATTGCGCGGACGCGTGGGGCGTGGATCTGCGGCCAGTCATTGTGTGTTGCTTTATCAATCGCCATTATCGCGTTTGGCGAAAGAACGTCTGAGCGTCATGCGTGAAACAACCGATGGTTTCAAGATTGCACAACGCGACCTTGAATTGCGCGGCCCCGGCGAGGTGCTTGGAACCAGGCAAACGGGTGAGCATTCATTTCGTATTGCCGATTTGTTGCGCGATAGCGCGTTACTGCCGAAAGTGCAGAAAGCCGCAGATCAAATTCTTTATGCTCACCGGGACAGCATTGAGCCGCTGGTTGAGCGATGGCTGGCTCATAAAATTGATTATGCCAAAGTTTAAAAATATTTCTTCCATGTAAACAAGGGGCTGCGTTTAAGTTAATTTGCCTTCATGCGCTATACTACTATATGAGCTAAGTGCTCGATGTCGTGATTTTAAAGAGGTGGATATGCAGCGCCATTTGATAGCTTTCGATTTAGATGAGACTTTATCGTCATCGCATATTTATGCGGCGGTGACGAGTCGAATTCAGGCCTGTCAGAAAGATATTCTGGATCGTGGCCGTAAGCGTGATCTTTGGGCGTTCGTTGCAGAGATGCCAAAAGCGGAATTTGAGCGTCAGAAAGCTGTCAAGCAAGCTTTGATCGATGAAAACAAGAAAAAAATTGCGGCGTGCGAGGCCGGTATTGTTGAGGAAGATTTAAGGAGAAATGAGAAAATAATTTCAGCTGATGAAGGCGTGCCAAAAAAACTCGAACGATCCGAATCAATATCTTCTTCGAGCGACAACTTCTTTTTTCAAGTCCTTGAACCCGAGGCAATGATTGCAAATTACCGTTCCAGAATTGCTGATTATGAAAGAGAAAATGTGCAATTGCAGGGTGAGCTCGAAGCCGCTAGTCAACATCCGCAAGAAGCCATTGAGGCCATCAAGCAAAATGCACGAGACATGATTGCTCAGCTAGACAAGGAGAGCAGAGAGGTCTCGGCTCATTTTATGGATCTTGTGCAAAATATTGAAACCCAATGGGAAATAATCAAAGACGTTAAAGTCATGTGTGATCAGCCATTGTTGCAAGCATTAATATCCGAGCTGCAGCGTGACGGTCACAGGGTTGCGATCGCGACATTCAATAGTTTTAAACCATTAGTGACGAAATTTCTGAAAGATAAATGCGGATTAACCGATGAAAATTTACTCATGGACTGTCTCAATCCAGACACTCAGCGTGAGCGGAATAAAGAAGGTAAAAATAATCATTTGAAGCGAATCGTTGGGCAATGTCACGCGGAATTGTGTCAGGAGTTAAACGGCAATCGTAATAGGGTTATTTTGATTGATGATAGTGTTACCAATATCGAGCGTGCGAAAGAGGCGGGATTCGGTACCTTTCATTTCGATCCTCGCGCAATGATACAAAGTGAAGATATTGCTGCGAATGCGCAGAATGCCTATCTTGCATTTCTGATTGTTAAATTCGGTTATGAAGAAAAGTTGAGTGAGCATATTGGTAGGCTAAAGCTAGGTCCGATGATAGATCATATTAAATTACAGATACAGAAAGAGGATTTGAAAAAATCTGCGAGTATTCCTGTAGGGTCTAGGGCAGCGTTACAGCAGGCAGGGATTTTGCCGACGGTTAGATCGGGTGGCTCCCAGCAAGGGCAGTCACCCCAATCTCCAGGTCCGCATAAAAAATAAATGGCTAAAACATACTATTATCATTCGCTGAAGCTTCGGGAATATCTTGCACTGTATCCCAGTGCTCTACAATTTTTCCATTCTCCAGTTTGAATAAATCGAAAATTGCTCTGCCGCGAGTACCGGGTTCGCGTATGGAGTGAACATGCAAAATGACATAATCGCCATCTGCGAATACACGTTTAATTTCACTGTGTGAATCGGGGTAATGTTCACGCAAGTATTCCAGCGCCTTTTTAAATCCTTCAGGGCCATCTGCGACATTAGGATTATGTTGTGTATATCGATTGCCGAGATATTGTGAAGCCGCGGCAAAATCTTTTTGATTGATCGCTTTGTTGTAGAAATCAACCACTGTTTTTTTATTAAGTTCCATTTCATTCGCGCTAAGCGCAAAGAGTGGCGTGGATAACACTAAACTTGCCGCACTGAGAGCTAATAGTTTTTTTAACATAAGCTTACCTTATTTAAAGTGAATGGGATGGATTGATCATAGGTCTCATGAATTGAGAGAGCAATCAGGTGCCATGTATGGTTGTGATAGTTAAATGCTATCGATAAGAGATGGCGGGTTAAGGTGTTTGTTATGTTGGGTTATTCTGCGTAATAAATTCCACCCAGAATGGCGGCACGATGCGCGCCAGTCACGCTTGGTAAATTACTTGTCAGTTTCTGCATGGTTTGATGAGCTAGCCAGGCAAACGCGATGGCTTCTACCCAGTCAGGATGTATGCCATGAGCTTCGGTGGTGGTCACTTTGAAATCTGATCCGGCTTGCGCTTGCAGTCGTAACATTAAATAGCTGTTATGTGTGCCTCCGCCGCAAATTAAAATCTCTCCGCTTGGAATGCTGTCTTTAATGCTGTTGATAATAGTGATGGCGGTGAGTTCGGTGAGCGTCGCTTGAATGTCTGCGGGTTCGAGAGTGGCTTGTACTTTTGTTAATGGTTGTTGCAGCCAGGCTTGATTGAAATATTCTCGACCGGTGCTTTTGGGTGCCAATAGACTGAAATAAGGATCTGCCAACATCACATTTAACAAATCTTCATTGATCTTTCCGCTTGCGGCCCATGCGCCGGCCTCATCGTGGGCTATGTTTTGATGGGTGCGAATCCAGCCATCCATCAAGGTATTGCCGGGGCCGGTGTCAAAACCAATGATATGATTTTGTTGGGTGCGCGGCAGCAGCGTGACGTTCGCGATGCCCCCGATATTAACAATCGCACGATCCACCTCATTAGAAGCGAACACATCACGATGAAAGGCTGGCACGAGTGGTGCGCCTTGTCCGCCGAGCGCCATGTCTTTGCGGCGGAAGTCAGCGACGGTTGTAATGCCAGTGAGGGCTGTGATTGTGTTTGGGTCACCGATTTGTAACGTGAAGCGATGTTTGTGCGAAGGTGCGTGGCGTACGGTCTGGCCGTGGCTGCCAATCGCGGTTATTTCTTTTGCAGGAGTGCCTGAATGTGCCAGCAGCGCATTGACCGCATCTGAGAAGGCTTTAGCTAGTTCTATATCTAATTGACCTAAGCGTTCGATTTCATTTTCACCAGGGTGGCATAGATCATGAATTTGCTGGCGTAATTCATCGGAATACGGTGTGTAATGCGAGGCCAGTAATGTTGGCGTGTGACAGCTAAAGTCGACCAGTGCAGCATCAATTCCATCGGCGCTGGTGCCTGACATGAGACCTATATATAAGTTTGACATGCTGCCTCTTGCTGTTTGCCTTGCACCGTATGGTGACAATAGCGAATTTGACCGTTATTGTGCCATACTGCGCGCATCAAAATAAAATCTTTATGAAGTGGAGAGTCGTGAAATGGTCATGAAAGACGATGCATTGTCTATCATCCGCCGCGGGACGGATGAAATTTTGCTCGAAGACGAGTTGGTTGAGAAGTTAAAGTCAGGTAAACCTTTACGTGTGAAGGCGGGTTTTGATCCAACAGCGCCAGATTTACATCTTGGCCATACGGTATTACTAAATAAAATGCGTCAACTGCAAGATCTTGGGCATGAAGTGTTGTTTCTGATTGGCGATTTCACCGGCATGATTGGCGATCCATCGGGTAAAAATGAAACACGTCCACCCTTAACAAAAGAACAAGTGGATGAAAACGCTCAGACTTATGCCAAGCAAGTATTTAAAGTGCTTGATCCCGATAAAACCAAAATTATGTTTAATTCCGAGTGGATGAACAAGATGACGCCAGTCGATATGATTAAATTGGCGGCAACGCATACGGTTGCGCGAATGTTAGAGCGTGAAGATTTTCATAAACGTTATACATCCGGGCATTCGATCGCTATTCATGAGTTTTTGTATCCTCTTATTCAGGGGTATGACTCGGTTGCTATGCGTGCAGATATTGAGCTCGGTGGGACTGATCAGAAATTCAATCTATTAATGGGGCGCGAATTACAGAAACATTTTGGACAAAAGCCGCAGGTTGTGATCACGCTGCCACTGTTGTTAGGGTTGGATGGCGTTAAGAAAATGTCGAAGTCACTGGGTAACTATATAGGGATAGATGAAAGCGCTGATGAAATTTTTGGCAAGGTCATGTCTATCTCCGATGAGAATATGTGGACCTGGTATGAGTTAGTGAGTTTCCGTGCATTGTCTGAAATTAAAAAACTACGTGAGGATGTCGCGAATGGATTGAATCCGCGCGATGTGAAGTTCTTGCTTGCTGAAGAAATTGCAGCACGTTTTCATGATGCGGCAGCAGGACAAAAAGCGCGCGAAAACTTTATTGCGCAATTTCAGAAAGGAAAATTACCTGAAGATATGCAAGAGGTGTCGCTTGTTGTGGGTGAGGAAGGGTTAGCAATTGCGCATATTATTAAAAATGCGGGTCTCACTGAGAGTGCATCTGAAGCGGTTCGTCTCATTAATCAGGGCGGCGTAAAGGTTGATGGCGAAAAAATGTCTGATAAAAATCTACATTTTAAGGCAAATACTACATTTATTTTACAAGTGGGTAAGAGACGTTTCGCAAAAGTGAAATTATCGTAAATATTTTCAAATTTAGTGTTGACTCTCTGAAGGGAAGTTGTAGAATGCCGTCTCTCAAGTGAGCAAAACAACTTGAAAGCAGCAAGAAAAAAAGTAGAAGAAGAGCGAAACGATCTTTAAAAATTTGAAAGAGTGATATATGTGCGCGCTTACCT
>CAZGPP010000009.1:0-116342 GCA_964527435.1 uncultured Coxiellaceae bacterium
ACCAAACCTACATCACACCATTACTGAAAACGACAACCGTGAAGACGGGTGGTGCCTGCTTGGTGGGTCAATCTTATACTTCAAATTAACTTGCAAGGTTAATTAAAATTACGTATAAAGCGTATCCCTCGCCTTGATATTTTTTTATTTCTTTCCTCGTTCACACCCACCACCGCCATCATACTTTACACACACAAGGTGAATTGACATGTTATTGATTAAATCCAATGGATTTACGCTAATTGAATTAATGATTGTTGTTTCCATCATCAGCATTCTTGCCATGATGGCGACACCTTCTTACCAGCATTACACGCGTCGTGCGCGTTTTGCGGAGGTGATCACGACGGCAGATGCATATAAAACAGCGGTTGCACTTGCATTACAAGAAGGCACACCGGCCGAGGAAATTGCAGAAGGTAAAGCAGGCGTGCCAGCGCCCCCTAAAAGCAGCAAGAATCTCGCGAGCTTATCCGTGCAACGCGGCGTGATTACATCCATCGGCACGGAAGCCACTGGTAACGCCACTTATATTTTAAAGCCATCGAGTGATGGTAGTAGTTTTGCTGTTGGCGGGACGTGTTTAAAAATGGGGTTTTGTAATTCATGACAGAGATGACACACAATCTTGCAGCACTGCTATGTCAATCAGGCTTGATGACGAATGAACAAGTCGACGCCGCCGAGAAAGATGCGAGGGAAAATCATCGCGCCTTTATTAGCAGCGTGGTCATTAAAAAATTTGTGTCCAGTTGTGACATTGTTACCATGTGCGCAGAGTATTTTAAATTGCCGATTTTGTCACTCTGCACGTATGACGCAGCACAGCTTGATGGAACCATCGAACCAGCTACGCTCAATCACTATCATGTGTTACCAACCAAACGTGATCATCACTCTTTGCAACTAGCCATGTCTGACCCCACGAATCATGCTGCCATCGCCGCTATTCGCTTTCATACCGGTCTTAGCATTCATCCCGTGTTAGTTGATGAAAGTGAGCTCGAGCCTCTCATTCAAAAACATTGCCGGCCGCATATTCTTTCTTCGCAAATGAAATCCGCGCTGGCGCGTATTCAAGAACCGGTGCATAGCCATTCACACAACGCGGATAAATCTCTCAATGAAGAACCGGTCATCCAATTCGTCAATCAACTACTGCGTGATGCGGTGATGAAAGAGGTTTCGGATATCCACATCGAAACCTTTGCAGCTACGTGTCGCATCCGCTTTCGTCGTGATGGACTGCTGCATGAAACGGCGACACTACCCCATCACCTCGCTACTCGCATGGTGACACGTCTGAAAATAATGGCCGACCTCGACATCACCGAAAAACGCTTGCCGCAAGATGGTCGTTTTCATTTCGATCATCATCCACCGCTAGACTTTCGAGTCAGCACTTGCCCTGGGCTACACGGTGAAAACATCGTATTACGTTTACTGCAACCCTCATCGCAACAATTTATGCTTGATTCGCTTGGCATGTCGGCGCAACAACTCGCTGCATTTCAAACAGCCTTAAATCAGCCGCAAGGTTTGATTTTAGTTTCCGGCCCAACAGGCAGCGGTAAAACAGCGACATTATATTCCGCGCTGCATCACCTGAATCAACCTGATAAAAATATTTTGACGGTGGAAGATCCCGTTGAAATTGATGTATCCGGCATCACTCAGGTGAATGTGAATCCACGTATTGGTCTGGATTTCGCAACCGTTCTGCGTGCATTTTTGCGTCAAGATCCGGACATTATCATGGTTGGTGAAATTCGTGACGCTGAAACAGCAAGCATTGCCGTCCAAGCGGCACAAACAGGGCATCTGGTCTTGGCTACCCTGCATGCCAACAGCGCCATCGATTGCATCAAACGTTTGTTAGCATTGGGCGTTTCTTCTTGTCAGTTAGCAGGTTCATTGTCATTACTCGCTGCACAACGATTAGTAAGAAAACTATGTCAACACTGCGCGCATGAGGATGATCTCAACGTATCATCGCTTGATTGCGATCATTGCTGTAAAGGTTTTTTAGGACGCGCCGGGATTTTTGAAATTATTCCCGTTTCATCGATAATCACCCAACACTTATTATCGAATGCTGGACTTTTGCAAATTGAACAACAAATTCTGAATGAAAATCATGAAAATTTATTTTCTAACGGGCTCGCAAAAGTTCAACAACGCATCACCTCTCATCATGAATTATTACGCGTTACCGGCAACCTGACTCGTGCGGCATGAATTGATTCGCAAAAAGACGACCGCACATCAAACATCGATTTTTATGCGGCAATTTTCAACTTTGTTATCCGCTGGCATTCCTATTACACGCTGCATGGATATCCTTGAAAAATCGACAACGTCCGTCAGATTAAGAGCCGCGTTATATAAAATAAAACAACAATTGGCAGCCGGCCACCCCTTGTCACACGGCCTACAGCAAACGCCCGAATGGTTCGACGACTTAAGCTGTCAACTTATCCAGCTCGGCGAACAGACGGGGAAGCTCGATACTATTCTCGCATCCCTTGCCGACTATCACGAAAAAAAATCGAGCTTACAACGCAAAATCATGCAGGCGCTTTTATATCCTTGTGTTCTTTGCATCACAGCCCTGGCACTGACACTCTGCATGATGATTTTTGTCATACCCTCTTTCGCCACCATTTTTTGCGATACGACCTCGACACTGCCGATTTTAACGCGTGCCATTTTTGGCTTCGCCAGAATGTTCAATCAACATTTGTTATTTCTCTGCGCCGCTTGCCTAAGCATTCTGATAGCATGCTGGCACTACCACACTCGTGGGCTGCTGCAAGCACGATTTTATGCGTTGGCGAAGCGCATACCGCGCATCCATCATTGCCTGCACACACTTTCACTTTTGCGCTTCACGCGTAATCTTGGCATTGCCCTGTCAGCCGGCATCTCGATTCTTCCGGCACTACACCAAGCTGCCAACATTTGCGGTGAAGGCGAGATAGCTCAATCTATTCTTGATGTACGCGCCAAAGTGACGACCGGTGTCACGCTGCATCACGCAATGTCTTTTCACCGTATTTTTCCAGGCTTTGTGTTGCAAATGGTGAAGGTCGGTGAAGAATCCGGATCACTGGATTTGCTACTCACGCAAACCGCAAACCTGCTTGAATCTCAGCTCGAATCTGACATCACTTTGCTAATACAGCTATTGGAACCCTTGATTATGCTAGTCCAAGGTGTTTTAATCGGTGGACTGGTTATTGGGATGTATTTACCTGTTTTTAATCTGGGAAGCGCACTGTAGCATATGGATACCTTGCATCTTTTTGTCGAATACCCCTCTTTTTTTCTAATTGTCGTTGCAATATTTTCCCTGTTTGTCGGCAGTTTTCTAAATGTCGTCATCTACCGCCTCCCACTCATGATGGAACGAAGCTGGAGTGAGGAGTGCCGCGTTTATCTCGGCCTGAAACCACATACCGACCTTGAGAAACTCACCTTAGCGCTGCCGTTTTCACACTGCCCCCATTGCAAAAAAACGATACGCCCTTGGCATAACATTCCCGTCTTCAGTTATCTTTGGTTGGGTGGCAAATGCGGTTATTGCCGAGCGCCCATCTCCCTACGCTACCCTTTCGTGGAAATTTTAACGTGTGTGATATCAGTCTATGTGTCGTGGCGTTTCGGCGTCACATGGCAAACCTTATCTGCGTTAACGTTCACCTGGATCCTCATCAGCCTGACTTTCATTGATCTTGATTATCATTTACTGCCCGATCAACTCACCTTGTCATTACTCTGGATTGGGCTGTTTTCCAGTATATTTTCCCTCTTCGTCAACAGCCAAGACGCGATTCTTGGCGCCATGGCCGGCTACCTGTTATTCGCCATCTTGCAAACCCTGTTTGGTTGGGTCACCGGCAAAATAGGCATGGGACAAGGCGATTATAAATTTTTAGCGGCCCTTGGGGCGTTCGCCGGCTGGCAATTGCTGCCGCTTATCATTTTGCTGGCGTCCATCAGCGGTATTATTTTCGCGTTGGTACACATGTTAATTAAACACGAATTCAAAAGCACACCCTTACCTTTCGGTCCGTATCTTGCCGTTGCTGGCTGGGTCGCATTGATGTGGGGTCATGAAATCATGCAGTATTACATGCAATACGCATTTTAAAGTTAGCCTCTTATGTTAGTCGTTGGCTTAACAGGCAGTATCGGATCCGGTAAATCTACCGTTGCTGAGTTATTCGCTAAATTAGGTGTTCCCGTCATTGATGCGGATATTCTCTCACGCGAGGTAACCGAGCCGCACACTCCCGCTCATGGAAAAATCGTCGCCCATTTTGGCCATCAAATCCTAAACGCAGATGGTGGCCTCAATCGTGGCCTGTTACGGAAAATCATTTTCAATCAGCCCGAAGAACGTCGCTGGTTGGAAAGCTTACTGCACCCTATTATTCTTGAACGCATGCAGAGTGACATCGCAAAATGTCAGGCGCCTTATTGTCTCGCCGTGATTCCGTTATTACTGGAATCGGACGCTACCTCTTTTATCCAACGCATTCTGGTCGTGGACTTACCTGAAGAAATCCAGCTAGAACGTGCGAAATTGCGCGACAATTCAACAAGCGAGCAAATAAAGGCCATCATAGATACACAAATCCCCCGTACGGCACGTCTTGCGCGAGCCGACGATATTATCAATAATGCAGGCACTCCCGACCAACTTGTCGCTCAGGTTCATGACCTGCACCAACAATATTTGAAAATGGGCGAAAATTAAATAACACTGTCCAAGATCAAATCAAATTATGCTATGATGTTACGATATAGATGAGTTAGCCTGCACTTATGAATGAAAAAATAGTTTACGAACAGCCGCTCAATGAAATAATTCGCGTATGCTTACGCCTCGAGCAATTATTTCAACAAATTGACCATCAACTCCCCGACACCTCTGAGATTGGCACGCGTAACCTCATCACGTATATCATCAATATTTTGCACCTGCTTGACCGACCCGATCTCAAAGCCAAACTGGCTAAAGAATTGACCCACCATTTAACCAATTTGATGCGCTATAACCATGCGCCTGATATCGATTCCGCTAAACTGCGTGATTTAACCGCGCAACTGGAAGATTTATCGCGATCCCTCATTGATAGCAGCGGCAAGATCGGCTACCGCCTGCGCGACACCGAAATTTTAAATACGCTGCGCTTACATCTCGCCAGCCCAGGCGGCGGCTGCAGCTTTGATTTACCCTTATTTCACTTCTGGCTACAGCAGTCGGCCGACGTACGTATGGCCACCATTAATGCCTGGCTAAATGATTTTGCCCAGATTCGTAAAGCCGTTAATCTGTTACTCGACCTGGTACGCAAAAATACCAAGTCAGAACAGAAAACAGCCGTACACGGCTTCCATCAGGAATTGCTCGACCCACAGTCTAACCTGCGCATGCTGCGCATCAGCATTGACCGCGCGCTGGGCGTCTTCCCAGAAAACAGCGTTGGGCGACATTTTTTAAGCGTGCGCTTCTTCTTGCCAGATATCGACAAAAGACCGGTGCAATACAGTGAGAATCTTGATTTTCTGCTGGAGTATTGCAACTAGCTGACCATTGAAGTCGTAAACTCAAAAGGAATTGACCGATGAAAAAATGGATTTTTGCATCTGCCGTTTCAATGTTTACACTCCTCTCTCCCGCCCACGCGACACACGTCACTGTCTTTAACCACGCCGACCCAGCCTTCAATAACTTGCGCTATCAATATTTTGTGCACAGTCCGCGCTTTGTGATGGAATCAAAAATATTAACCGCATTCAGACAGCACCACCCTGTTTATGCGCCCCCAGGCATTGGTGATCAAATTAAGCATGCCTATTATCCAAACAAAACACCGAGAGAATTGACTAGGTTGCCAGATTTAACAACGGCATCGATTGGTTGACTGGCTGCTTTACAGACGACTTTGATCGCACTAATATCAGCATTCATCCTCTTACCATCTGGAAATTATCATCGTGGCTGAAAAAAAGCTGGAACTTCCCTGCCCCAATTGTGGAAAAAAAATCGTTTACAGCAGCGAAAACCCCGCCAGACCTTTTTGCTCTGATCGTTGCAAGTTAATTGATTTAGGTGAATGGGCAAGCGAATCACGCCGCATCCCTGGCGATGAAATCAACAAAGACGCGGATAGCGATGAGAGTGAGCACTAAGTAAAGCGATGCGTCATTTTTGAAGGCGTATCTTTCGTATCGACATTCGCGATGGGTCGACCATAAGCATCAGGATTATGATAAAGCACAACCGGACGGAACAGACGTCCAGCCACATGCCGAACTGGCGGCTCATCTTCTAACGGTAACACAACGGCAGGCGCCATTCGTGCCATGAGTGCCGCCACATTAAGTTTCTTTGCAATATTATGCTCAATAGGGTGACGCTCAATGCGCGACAAATCACAACCGGAATGATGCGCAATTAATCGAGCCAAATGATGCACATTTGCTGCTAGCTCACCACTACCCGTTAACGTAAGTAGCTCCACATCATCCTCAAGCGAGCCGTCATAAGTCATCAACAACAACGGCAGATCTTTCGGCAACAACACATGCTGATTATTGTGATTGAAGAGATGAAGAAAGCCTTTAAATATGTCATCACGGTCATCGAGAATTTTAGCGAATAAAAGCCCGGGATAACGATGTTTCAGATAATGGGCGAACACAATCAGCATAGCCACTTTACTGGCATCGAGAACGGAATAAGCATGACTATCCGATCGCGTTAACTTACGTTTATGACTTTCACCGGGTGCCAGATTATTGTAGGCATCTGGCATTAAAAATCGATCGTGTACGAAACCAATTTTGTGGCGATAATGCATATTAAGATATCCAACTAATTCATGCAAATCATGCATGAATAATCCTGTACCCGTCACACAGCAGTTAGCATGATCTTCGTGATGCGACTGTCTAGCCGAAAATGATTTCACGACGATACCCGCGCATTTTTCTTCTAACGCACGCTGCACAATTCGATCAAATACCATTTCATTCGCGCGAAAAAGAATATAGGTCATGATGGCAGGTGTAATACGATTGAGATATCGAATGTATTGACGCATCACAACAACGTAGCGATCATCAATATCATGGGGGCGTTCTTTTTTTAAGTCTTCGTCCGTGTAATCGCCATTCAGATTAATGTAGTCCACCCAGTTATTGGCGTTATCATCGGTGAATATTGCAAAATCTGTATTGGTAATTTCTTCCATCAGGCAATCGCTTAAGTCACCCTGCTTTTCACCCTCTTCACCAGCGGCTAAAGCACAGTCTTTAATTTCATCCAAATGATGATAAATAAGTTTAAGCAGCATCATGCGGTAATTGGAATTATAGAGGCAATTATCGGCATCCAGTAACAACCCCATTGCGGGTGCACCCGCTCGCAATCGACGATGCGTGAGAAACTCATAAAAATCTACGCTAAGAGCTGCATTCACGGGTGTAGATGGTGAATGCTGCGCAAGCTCAGCCAGCCACACCATATGACGCGCATTCTCGTGATAATCACGATCCACGACACCCGTGCCACGTATCAAGATCTTACACTTTGATAAAAGAATTTTTATCGTGACATTTTTCGGTAACAACGCGGGATGCGCGTTAAAGGTTTGCTCGATACCACCAGTCGCAGACTCTTTGCCATGCTGCATCTTGATCGTAATGCGGCGCTCGGGATGGCGTGCAGCATATTCGTGAGCCAGCGCATACAAGCTTGCAACATTGGAAACGTCGGCGACATAGTCGCGGTGCAAATCGTGGGTATGGAGTGTTGTTTGCAATAAACCACCTTCAGTCGGTGATCTTCTTTCATCAATCAAATCTAATTTAAAACGTACGTGACTCATTATTATTCTTTCTTCATTAGACCGAGCACTGCATCAGCAATACAGGCTGCTGAATCCTGACGCAAAGTCTGATGTAGTTCGGTGAATTTATTTTTGAGTTGCATCACTTTTTCTGGAGAGTTGAGATAATCGCTGACTAATGCTGCAATAGCATCAGGGTTAGCATCGTGCTGTATGAGCTCAGGTACGAGCTTCTCACCGGCCAACAAATTCGGCAACCCGATATAAGGAGATTTAACCAGAATTTTCGCCAATTGGTGCGTCAACCACGGCATACGATAAGCAATAACCATCGGTTTTTTAAACAACATCGTTTCAAGTGTGGCCGTGCCGGATGTCACCATCACCACATCCGCCGCCGCAATCACATCATGCGTGCGTCGGGTAAAAACCTGTATCGGTAAATCGGGTGTCACTCGGCGATGACAGGCCATAAACGCATGATAACGATGCTCATTGACATGCGAGGTGATAAAACGCAATTTAGGATTTTGTTTCCACAACTTCTGCGCGGCCAATAAAAATGGCTCAGCCATGTAACGAATTTCCTGACGACGACTACCTGGCAATAAGGCCACATAGCACTCATTCGCATCAATACGTAACGCGCGACGCGCTGCAACGGTATCAATCTGAAGTGGAATTTGATCGGCGAGTGGATGACCGACATAACGTACGGGAATATGATGCGCTTCGTAAAATTTCGCTTCAAATGGCAGCAAGGTCAGCATCATATCAACGGCTTTGGCAATTTTATGAATGCGACTTTGTCGCCACGCCCAGACACTTGGACTCACATAATGAATGACCGGGATACCGGCTCGACGCAGCTTAACTTCCAACCCGAGATTAAAATCCGGCGAATCAATACCAATGAAAATATCAGGACGTTGTCCGGTGAAATGCTGAAAAACATCACGACGCAATTTAAATAAATCGGGCAAACGCTTCAGCGGCTCAATCAAACCCATCACTGACAAACGTTCTATATCAAACAGACTATCACAGCCAGCCGCAATCATGGCCGGCCCGCCAATCCCTTCTACTTGCAACTCAGGACAACGCTCACGCAAGGCGCTGATGACTTTTGCACCGAGCATATCACCCGAAGCTTCACCTGCTAAAATACCGATTTTCAACGCACAATCCCCGCCTGCGAGGCTTGAATAAACTGAGTCAATGCCTGCACTTCTGGAATCGTGACTTTCTGCAACTCTTCCAATGCATTGGCAACCGTCAGCCCATTACGATAAATAATTTTATACGCACGCTTTAAAGCAGTCAGCGTTTCACTCGTAAAACCGCGGCGCTGCAAACCAACAGAATTCAAACCGAATGGTTTTGCATAATATCCTGATACTTTCACAAATGGTGGGACGTCTTTAATCACGACTGAATTCGTGGAAATAAAACTGTGCGCACCAATGCGACAAAACTGGAATACACCGGAAAATCCACCCATGACCACGTAGTCATCAATGTGTACGTGACCGGCGAGTGATGCATTATTGGAGAACACAACATGATTACCCACCACACAATCATGAGCAATGTGGACGTAGGCCATCAATAAATTATGGTTACCAATTTTAGTTAACGCCTTATCTTGAATTGAACCACGGTTAACCGTGCAAAATTCGCGAATCGTGTTATGGTCACCGATTTCAAGAAATGTTTCTTCACCGTTGTATTTCAAGTCCTGAGTGATTTCACCTATCGATGAAAATTGAAAAATACGGTTATGGCAACCAATCTTGGTCGGGCCTTGAATAACAACGTGTGGACCTATCCACGTGCTGTCGCCTATCTCAACGCGCGCACCAATCACGGAATAAGGACCGATAGTGACATCTTTGCCAATTTTGGCGGTAGGATCGATAATAGCTGTTTCGTGAATCATGACGAACCCTTTCTAATGTGAGGTCAGACTTCTTTCTTGCAGGCGCTCATAAACTCAGCGGAGCAGGCCAATTCATCACCGACATAGGCAGAGCCTTCGAGCTTCCAGATATCGCGCTTGGAACGCAGCACTTTGACTTCAAGGCGCATCTGATCACCCGGCTCAATAATGCGGCGGAAGCGCGCGTTGTCGATGCCGGCAAAGTAATACAACACGCCATCTGCAGGCGAGGTGTTGGTTGATTTGTAAGCAAGCACGGCGCCAGCCTGGGCCATGGCTTCGAGAATAATCACGCCTGGCATGACCGGGCGATTGGGAAAGTGACCCGCAAAAAATGCTTCGTTCATCGTCACATTTTTCAGTGCGACTAGCGATTTACCCATCTCCATATCGATCACGCGATCAATTAAAAGAAAAGGATAACGATGAGGCAAAAATTTCAATATTTCATGTATATCCATGATAGTTTTCATTATTTTTGTTCTCTCTCTGTTTTGTCTTTAAGAGCGGTCTCCAGATGCTTGACCCTATCCATCAAATTCTCAAGCCGGTGGAAACGGGCATTATTTTTCAGAAATTCGTGATTAGACACCGCCCCCACTATACCTGATGAATACATGCCTGGCTCGCGAATGGACTTGGTCACTGCCGTCATACCGGTGATGATAACCTTATCCGCTACACTCAGATGCCCGGCAAAATTTGCCGCGCCGCCTATCATACAATATTTACCAATATTTGTACTACCCGCAATTCCAACACAGCCAGCAATCACGGTGTGCGCCCCAATCCGGACGTTATGGCCAACCTGGATCAGGTTATCCAGCTTCACCCCGTCCTCAATCACGGTATCATCGACCGCACCACGATCAATGGTGGTGTTAGCGCCGATATCGACATCATCCCCTATCTTAACGCCCCCCAGCTGCGGAACCTTGTGCCAGGCGCCCTTTTGATTGGCGAAGCCAAAGCCATCACTACCCACCACGACGCCGCTTGCCAAACGGCAGCGCTTGCCAATGGTGACATGATGATAAACCGACACAGACGCATCCAGTCTTGAACCTACCCCTATCGAAACATGGTCACCGATAGTGCAATTCGCACCCAAAACGGCGCCTGATTCAATGGTCACATGGTCGCCAATACTGCAATTCGGTCCAATACTCGCCTCAGGATGAATGCTGGCATGCTGGCCAATCACAGCGCTTTCATGGATTCCGCTCTTAACCGTTTGTTTTTTATCGAAATAATGTGCAATCTGCGCATAAGTGTAATAGGGATTGGTACTAATGACGGCATTTACTTTGCACTCCGCGGCATCTTCACGCGTCAGAATCACTGCAGAAGCCTGCGTGTCAGGTAAATGCTTACGGTACTGCGCATTACTCAAGAAAGTAATGTGGCCTGCCGCTGCCTGATGAACAGGAGCGACACCGGTAATAATGCATTCTGGATCACCTTGAATCGTGACATCCAGATTTTTGACTAATTCAGATAAGGTAAATGGCATGAGAGGTTATATTTTCTGTTAGTTTATAAAAAAAATCTCCCCCAAACGGGGGAGACGGTCGATGCGATGCATCACATTATGTCAGTCTAGCAGCGCGAGGTTTAGCTCTTGCTGTTGAACTTGTCAGCGACAGCTTTGGTAATATCGACGCCATCAGCAGAGTAAACAACTGCTTGTGAATCGAGAACCAGCGAGTAGGAAGATTGTTTAGCTATCGCGGTAACGATGCCATTCAGGTCGCCTAAAATGCCCTGCATAACCTTATTTTGCTCTTTCTGTAAATCTTGCTGGTAAGCAACGACTTTCTTCACGAGGTCAGTACGGTCAGCGGTGATTTTCTTTTCGGTGGCATCACGATCTTTCTGTGCCATCGTGGGTGATTCTTTCTTGAATTTGTCTAAAGCAGCTTGCAGCGTTTGCTGTTCTTCATTCAATTTCGTTTGACGATCTTTGAATTGATCTTCCAGCTTTTTGCTGAGGGCTGTCACGCGGGGTGACTGCTGCAACACTTGCTGAACGTTGACAATCGCTACTTTACCCGTGCTTGATGCGGCATCTGCTGCCATTGCTACGTTCATACCGGCTGCAACGAGCAGTGCGCTGGCAAGAAGGCTAACTCTCTTAACAATCTTCATGGTCTTCTCCAAAAATTAAATAAAATCCCTGATACCCAGTAAAACAAGTACTTATTGTACCATCAACATAAAAAAACTCACCTAGAAATTAGCGCCCATTGCGAACTGGAACATATCGCCCTTATCGCCAGTCCGTTGATTCAACATCTTGCCAAGGCTTAATTGGATGGGCCCAAGCGGTGTCAGCCAGTCAGCTTCCACGCCTGTGGAATAGCGAATCGGGCCAGAATTGGTACTTTGACCGCCGAAATTGCGGTTATCAGTAGAGGAATACACGTTACCCGCATCAATAAATACACTGGTGCGCAGACTGTCGGTTAAATAATTAGGGAAAATTAGCGCGAGACTGGCATCCGCGAGCATATTACCGCCATAAGACTGACCCTGCGAATCCTTAGGACCCAAAGTAAAGCCAAGGTAGCCACGTACAGAATCGATACCACCCGCATAGTAGTTCTTGTAGAACGGGAAGCTACGCAGTCCATGGAACCCGTTGCCATAGCCAAGATTACCCTTCGCGAGAACAATAAACTGTTCTGAGAGCGGGAAATACCACTTGCCGTGATAATTGAACGAGTAAAAGCTAACACCCGTATTGGTGAGTGGCACATAAGCATCTGCAAAAACGGTTTGGATCATACCCCTCGTTGGGAAAACCGCTTTATCACGGCTATCTCTTGAGTAACCAATCTTGAAATCGGCCTCATCGAAACGACGGCCATTGCGGGTCACGAATGTACTTACCTGATTCGAAACATTTTGTGGAATCAATGTCACCAGTGTACTGGAGAGACTGACACCGGCAAGAATACGGTTAAAAGCACCCTTTTCCTGACCAATCGGAATGCCGTATAACACACCAGCATTATACTCATTGGCAGTGTAACCATTATTCACATTGGGTGCCGCACCAGGATCTGTTTTGGATAAAGATAGGTTGAAGGTACGACTAATACCATCGATTGTGTAATACGGGTCGGTATAATCGATACCATAGAATTGTTCGAATTTACTGCGCTGGAAGTTGATGCCGAGTGTGTTACCCGTTCCCATGAAATTCTTTTGATTAACGCCGGCACCGATGATTGTGCGATAAATTTGTGAATATCCGACTTTGAAAGAAGCCTGAGCAGAGTTATCTTCCTTCACTTTATAGTTAACATCAACGAGACTATTATTACCCGGAACTGGTTTGACCGTCATTTCAACATCTTTAATATACGGCAACAGACTAAGTCGTTGTTTGGTTTCATCCAGCTTATTACTCGATGCTGGCGCCGATTCAAACTGCATGACTTCGCGACGTAATACTTCATCGTTGGTGCGGTTGTTATCAGAGAAGGTAATATGACGCACGTACATACGCTTGCCTGGATTGACCATGAAAATGATCGTTACCTGTCTGGTTTTTTCATTCACTTCTGGTCGAATGGAAACGTTCGCAAACATGTAGCCGTTTTCGCCAAAATATTTAGTGAGTGCCTTTTCAGAATCCATAATCTTTTGGCGCGAGAATAATTCACCCGGCTTCACTAACACACGCTTTTCAACTTCAGCACGATCTAGCAGTAATTTGCCTTCAATTTTGTAACCTTGAATGGTATACGGTTCACCTTCATTCACAACAACCGTCACATAAACGGATTTACGATCGGGTGTCACCTGCGCTTGTGAAGATTTAATCTGGAAATGCAAGTAACCACGATCAAGATAATAGCCACGCAATTTGTCGAGACTGGATTCAAGCTTCTCTTCTGAATAACGATCAGACTGGGTGATAAAGGAAAACAGACCACTCGTTGCAAGATCAAGCTGATCGGTTAAGGTGCTTTCGCTAAAAACATGATTACCAATCACGGTAATTCGCTTAACGGTCGCGACCAAGCCTTCGGAAATATCGATCGTGACCTCCACGCGGTTACGCGGCATGCGTGAAGTTCTAATTTCAACACGGGCATTGTAGCGACCGAGCATATAATACTGGTTTAACAAACTCTGACGAATTTTTTCTAACAGGGCAGCGTTGTAAACGCGGCCTTCCGTAATTTCCAGCGATTTCATAACAGTGGTTAATTTATCGGTAGGGATCACAGAATTACCAGTGATATCTAACTTGCCAATTGTGGGACGCTCTGTGACCGAGATAACCAGTGTGCCACCTTGACGGGATAAACGAATATCATCAAAGAAGCCTGTTTTATACAAAGACTGCATAACAGCACTAGTTTTAGCAGAACTTAATTCCTGACCGCGTCTAATGGGCAAGTAGCTCTCAACAGTAGAAGGAGAGACGCGCTGCAACCCTTCAATCTTGATATTCTGAACAACAAAATCTTCGGCCCAGGCAGCAACGGCTAACTGTGACAACATAACAAGAGTGAGAAGTATTTTTTTCATGGATTCATTTAATCTCTGTAGAATTCTATTAAATATTCGGATGACAAGGTGCCGCCAATTATCTTGGCTTTCCACGCTAAAATCCAGCTTTCTTTCATTCAGCTACGGCAAATAACCTATCAGGAAAAAAGCCAGCTGAGTACAAGACTACCAAAGGCATAAATCGGCGCCGCGGCCGTCAAGCTATCAATTCTATCCAGGATGCCACCGTGTCCGGGTAAAATGTATCCGGAATCTTTTACACCTGCTTCACGCTTCATTGCACTTTCAAATAAATCGCCTAAAATCGAAAACAACACCGTGGTGACTGATAATCCTACTGCGCTCATCAGCACTATGGCTGGCGGTTGTGAAATAGCTCCAGCGATCGCTGTCACGACGATTGCGAATACCACAGCACCGATTGCGCCCTGTATGCTTTTACCTGGACTGACTGTCGGAGCAAGCTTGGTTTTACCCCATTTTTTCCCAACAAAATACGCCGCGGTATCGGCACCCCAAATCAAAACAAGGAGGAACAGCATAATATAAATGCCGCTATCTTGATTGCGTATGTAATTCAAGGCAACCCAGCATGGAATTAACACCATGAAACCCATGCAACCTTTAATGATTTTATTGCGAGCCCAGTAGGACGCGCCACGCGGATAAAGTACGACTAACACCAACGCAACCAACCACCAACAGGCAGTCAGTGTCAAAATGAGGGGTGTCGGCACAAAGAGCAAAGCAAACATGGTACAAAGCATCAGGAAAAGATAGATCAGGCGGTACACCGTATGCGAGAGCTTCATCAACTGAACCCACTCTGCCGCACCAGCGAGCATAAATAAAGCAGATAAAATACAAAAGGCAGGAGGCGGGAGAAAGAATAACAACCCAATCACAATGGGAATTAGAATAGCTGCCGTTATGATCCGTTGTTTGAGCATGTCATTTCGCCTAGTTGTTCGCTGCTATAACCAAAACGTCTTTCGCGTTTGGCATATTGGTCCAGGGCATGACTCAGCTCACCATCATCGAAATCCGGCCATAAAACCTGGGTAAAATAGAGTTCCGCATAAGCGAGTTGCCACAGTAAAAAATTACTAATGCGCATTTCTCCACTGGTACGGATAAAAAGATCGGGATCGGGCAAATCTGGAAATGAAAGTCGCGAGGCGATATGACCTGGCGTGATAGCTTCAGGTTTCAAGTTCCCTGCCACGGCTTCGGACGCTAACTTTTGAACCGCCTGGGTGATATCCCACTGACCGCCGTAATCAGCTGCGATCACAAGGGTCATACCAGTGTTCAATTGGGTGAGGGTTTCAACTTCATTAATTTTGGTAAGCAGACGGTCGCTAAAGCGATGACGGTCACCGATGAAGCGTAAACGGATATTGTTTTTGTGCAATTCAGCCGCTTCACGCTCAAGGCCCGTCAAAAACAATTCCATGAGATGACTCACTTCCTGCTGCGGGCGGCGCCAGTTTTCACTGCTAAAAGCAAATAGGGTTAGTACTTTGATACCGCGCTTCGCGCAGTTTTTAACGATACGACGGGCAGCTTCTACACCTGCACGGTGCCCAGCAAGACGCGGCATAAAGCGCTTTTTGGCCCAACGGCCGTTACCGTCCATAATAACTGCGATATGCTGCGGCAAGCTTGTTGCAGAGTTCATTTTAAAAATCTCAAGTTACTTCACTGCCCCGTCTGAGACGCGCAATCACACTGCCATTAAGTCAGCTTCTTTCGCAACGGTGACTTGATCCACTTCCGCAACGAATTTGTCTGTGATTTTTTGCACCTCATCACTCATGCGGCGCTCATCATCTTCAGTAATGGTTTTAGCTTTCAATAAAGTTTTAATCTCAGCATTCGCATCGCGACGTACGTTTCTGACACTGACGCGTGCAGCTTCAGCTTCGGTGCGCACAATTTTAATCAGGTCTTTACGGCGCTCTTCATTCAAAGCCGGCATGGGTACACGGATCAAATCACCGGTTGTCACGGGATTCAAACCAAGGCCCGAATCACGAATCGCTTTGTCGATCGCATTCACCATATTTTTTTCCCATGGCGTAATGGTCAGAGTGCGCGCATCGCTAGTCACAATATTTGCGACCTGACTAATTGCCATGTCACTACCGTAATAATCAACACGCACATGATCCAGAATGCTGGGATGTGCACGACCCGTACGGAGCTTGGATAATTCAACCTTAAAGGCTTCAATACATTTGCGCATGCGCGCTTCAGAATCTTTCGCTATTTTTTGCATCACTTTATGCCCTATCTTGAATCAAAGTACCGACTTCTTCACCCATGACGATGCGTTTTAACGCACCTTGTTTATTCATGTTGAACACACGCAGTGGTAACCCATGGTCTTGGCAAAGTAAAATGGCTGTTAAATCCATCACACCTAAACGCTTGGTAATCACTTCATCGTAGCTCAGTTGATGGTATTGCTCAGCATTAGGATTTTTGATGGGATCTTCGTCGAATACGCCTTCCACTTTCGTGGCTTTCAGCACGATATCCGCACCCACTTCAATACCACGCAAGGCTGCCGCGGAATCAGTGGTCACTAATGGATTACCGGTACCACCCGCGAAGATCACAACGTGACCGCTATCCAGATACACACGCGCTTTCGCACGATCGGACTGCTCAGAAATACTGGGAACACCATAAGCTGACATCAGAATAACGGGGATAGATTTACTAGCAACCGCATCTTGCAGCGCAATACCATTGATAATGGTTGCAAGCATGCCCATTTGATCAGCAGAAACACGATCAAAGCCAGCCGCACATAAATCTGCACCGCGGATCAGGTTGCCGGCGCCAACAACTAGCGCTACCTGCACACCCAACTGAGTCACACTGACAATTTCCTGGGCGATGCGGGACAGCTTACCCGCATCAATACCAAACAAATGATCGCCCTGTAATGCTTCGCCACTTAACTTAAGCAATATGCGCCGATAAATCGGCTTGGCTGTGTTATCCATGTGATTTAGCTGCCTTGCGCTTGTGACATGACGGCTTCTTTGAAGTCTTCAATCACTTTTTCAATTCCTTCGCCAACTTCATAACGGTAGAAACCAAGCACTTTTGCTTTATGTTTGGCAAGCAAGGTACCGACAGACATGTCAGGATCTTTAACAAATGGCTGGCCAGTCAAGCTGACTTCATCCAGATATTTTTTCAGACGACCCACCACCATCTTTTCGATGATTTCCTGTGGCTTGCCACTGGTGGCTGCTTGCGCGGTATAAATTTCTTTTTCTTTGTCGATTAAATCTTGTGGCACTTTGTCGGGAGAAATCACGATAGGACGTGTGGCTGCAATATGCATCGCCACATCGCGCGCCAAATCTTCATTCACAACGTCGAGCTCAACCACCACACCAATGCGACTGCCGTGCACATAAGTGCCAACATACGCAGCATTATTGCCGGTATGCTGCATTCGTCTGATTTGTACGTTTTCGCCAACTTTGGTCACTAATTCCAATCGCGCTTCTTCAACTGTCTGGGTTGAACCTGGAATTTTTTCCGCTGATAAAGCAGCAACGTCTGCCGCACCAGACTTCAAAGCAGCCTCGCCCACAGCCTTCACGAAGTTCGTGAAGTTTTCATCACGCGCAACAAAATCAGTTTCGCAATTGGTTTCGATCATGACAGCTTGTTTGCTATCACTGGAAACAACGGCAATCACGGCGCCTTCAGCAGCGATACGGCCTGCTTTTTTACCTGCTTTCGCAATACCGGATTTACGTAACTCTTCAATCGCTGTTTCAATATCACCACTGGTCACTTCGAGTGCTTTTTTGCACTCCATCATGCCTGCACCAGTACGCTCACGCAGCTCTTTTACCATCGCTGCAGAAATTACATTTGCCATGGAGTCACCCTCTTATTTGTCTGATTCGCTGTCTTCAACGCCGGATTCATTCGCTGCTTTATTGTCGACTTCGATGAAGTCTTCTTTCACTTCGGAAAGATCGAGCACACTGGCGCGCGCATCAAGAATGACATCAGCCATGGTTTTTGCATAAAAACGAATGGAACGTGTGGAGTCATCATTGCCTGGAATAACATAGGTAATGTTATCGGGATCATTGTTTGAATCAACCACGCCAACAACTGGCACGCCTAAACGGTTGGATTCGCGAACAGCAATATTTTCATGACCGACATCGATAACAAATACGGCATCAGGAATACCGCCCATATTTTTAATACCACCAAGACTGTTCAGTAACTTGTCTTTTTCGCGGTCTAAATTGAGAATTTCTTTTTTCGTCAAACGGCCGAATTTCTGTGATTCGAACATGGCTTCGAGATCTTTCAGGCGCTTAATGGACTGACGAATGGTTTTGTAATTGGTTAACATGCCGCCCAACCAGCGATGGTTGACGTAGGGCATGCCACAACGCTCGGCTTCTTCACGAACGATGTCTTGCGCTGCATATTTGGTACCAACAAACAGGACTTTACCCTTGTTAGCCGCAATGCCGCTGACGAAGTTGATCGCGTCTTGGAATAATGGCAGGGATTTGCCGAGGTCGATAATATGAATCTTGTTTCTGGCGCCATAAATGTAGCTCGCCATTTTTGGGTTCCAGTAACGCGTTTGGTGGCCGAAATGCACACCAGCTTTCAACATATCTTGCATAGAAACTGACATTTTGTATCCTCTCTTGGGTTATGCCTCCGCCTATCCTGAACACCAACTTTGTTCCAGTCAGTCTGAAACGCCGCACCCGGTGAACAGTTGTGATAAACGTGTGGTCTTGGTTAATGGAGCTTAAGTGGGGCTTTATACCATATGTGGGAGGTGGCAACAATATCTGGATGATGGGCGGAGAGTGAAAAATTTGCACGGGCGCGGGTACGGGCACGCTCATTCGTCTTTGCGAGGAGCGCTTTGTGCGACGAAGCAATCCAGAAAATACTCATAGCCTTCGTCCTTCGATACCGCCTGGATTGCTTCGACCGAAAAGCGGCCTCGCAAAGACGATTGACGCACTATCGTCTTTTTGAGCGTTTAACCCATTGTATTTATATATATTTCCGTGGCGTCTTGACCGGGAAAATTTGAACTCTATAATCGCAGCCAGTAATAACTCAACTGAACTGCTTACAAGGAGCACGCTTAATGTTCAAACTTCCCGAACTGCCATATGCCATGGACGCACTTGCGCCACACATCTCGAAAGAAACGCTCGAATACCACTACGGCAAACACCACCAAGCTTATGTAAATAATTTGAACAACCTGACAAAAGACACCGAGATGGCTAATCTCTCGCTCGAAGAAGTCATCATGAAATCGACCGGCGGTATCTTCAATAATGCGGCGCAGATATGGAACCACACCTTTTACTGGAATTGCATGACGCCGAAAAGCGCGGGTGAACCATCCGGCAAACTGGCTGAAGCCATCAACCAAAAATTTGGTTCTTTCGATGAATTCAAAAAACTGTTCACCCAATCAGCCGCTACCCTGTTTGGCTCGGGCTGGACATGGCTTGTCAAAAACAACGACGGCAGCCTTGAAATCATGAATACTGGCAATGCCGGCATCCCCATGAAAGAAGGCAAAACCGCACTGATGACATGCGATGTCTGGGAACATGCGTACTACATTGATTATCGCAACGTTCGCATGACTTATATCGAAAATTTCTGGAAGTTAGTTAACTGGGATTTTGTTGCCAAGAACTTTGGTTAGCCTATTTTAAAGCCCGTGATTAAGCTACTAACTCACGGGCTTTATTTCTTGATTCATCGTCACTGCCGCACACCAATCAATGTGACTTGCGAACCCACTGCGCCCAGGTCGTCGCAAAATTATCTTTATTTTCTTTCGTATAATCGTAAAAGTTTTTCAGAAAATTTAAGCGATCAGAAGCATATCTGTATTTGAAATTTCCTTCGCTGGGTAATTTCTGCAAATCCACACCGCCGATGGCTGCCTGCCGATTCAAAATATCTTCAAAAGAAACCTGTTTTGCATTTTTCATCATGTCATACATCGCCATAAAAGTTGTCGTGCGGCCGCGACCTGCACGGCAATGAAAATAGAGCCAGGTATTCTCAGGAATACGCTTGGCGAAATTCACAAAACGTACAACGTCATCGTTTCTCGGAGCATGAAAATCTTCAACGTAAAATCTCTGATAACCCAAGTGCAAACCTTCTGCCAATTGTTGCTCTGATTGCACGCCCCGAACTGGAATGAATTCGCGACTCGCCTTATCAACATAGTCATCATTCGATTTTTCGATAATCTGATAGACCCAGCGATAATGGGATTTTTTTAAGCGCATCAACAAACGATTTTCACTCGTTATAATTTGCGAAGATGATTTGTTTGCATTAGCGGCATTTTGCGGCCCATACCAGCTCACCGCATTACCATCGATCAAGCCATGAGACTCACGACGCAAATCAATCACAACCACTGATGTTGAAGGTATTTTTTCGAGGGCTTTCATCAGACTTTCTTTCGAAAATTGCTGACTACCTGCTTCATGCAAATTTTCCAGGCCATCTTTGGTAAAGTTCGTATTCTCAGGCAGCGCATCAGATGACGTGCGAAATCGACCGGGTAATTCAGCTTCATTGCGTGCATCAAAAACTAAAAGTGTATGGGTAATTCTTGCAAACACCAAAGCACTCGACAACATCACACTGACTAACGTTACGCAAAGCGCAAGCTTTTTTATAAGATTCATGATGGACCGCTTTTGTTATTTTAAGATATGTTTATGGTAGATTTCGGACAATTCGCGCAAGTCTTCCATTTCTTCCAGCAACTGCATGACCAAAGCAATACCGGCATAATTTAATTCCAAATCGCGTTGTAACCGAATGGCCGTACGCAAGCGTTTTAATTCAGTCATGGTAAATACCCACTCATCCGGCGACCCGCCCCGAGGCGAGATAATGTCGTATGAGGCGTAGTCACGTAATAAATTAGCTTCGATATTAAATATTTCACATATCTCAGGCACGGTCAGCGCTGTATTTTCCGTATAGTCCGCAACAATGATTATTTCTTTCATCGCTTTTCCCTTTATACCACCCAGTCTTTGCGTGGATTAAACGGCATCATGTCTGCCATTTGTTTATAGAGACGCTTTTGATCTTCGCTATGGGGTGCCGGCGTTTGAATTTGCAGCACAGCATATTGATCACCCGCAGCGGGCTTGCCCGGCATGCCACGTCCCTTCAGGCGAAGTTTTTGACCCGATTGCGAATCGGGACTTAGCTTCAAACCAACGGCTCCACCTAGTGTTGGAATCTTGATTTCGGCACCCAACGCCGCTTCCCAGGGTGTGACGGGGAGCGTCATGTAGACATCCTGTCCCTGCAGAGAAAACATAGGATGGGGTGCAAGCTCAATCTCAAGGTACAAGTCACCATTCGGCGCACCGCCCATACCGGGGCCACCTTGACCCGCGAGACGCATCTGTTGCCCCTGTGACGCACCCGCAGGTATGACAACCTTCAGCGTTCTCAGCTTCTGCTGCATACGTCCCTCAGCATCCACTTCAGGCATCTGCAACTGAATGGTTCTGGAACCACCACGATAAGCCTCATCTAAGGTGACCTGAATTTTTGCATGCTGATCACCACCGCGCTGCCGAAATGCCCTGGAAGAGCGCCGACCGGGACCGGACTGTGATTGCTGGCCAAAAATATTGGAGAAAAAATCACTGAACTGGCCAAGATCTTCTTCTGAGAACTGCTCTCTACCCGCACCATGACGAAAATGAGCAGAAGAATCAAATCCTGGTGGCGGTCGAAAATCCTGACCCGCCTTCCAATTACTGCCCAGTGCATCGTATGCGGCGCGCTTTTCTTTGTCTTTCAAAACCTCGTAGGCTTCCTGAACATTTTTAAATTGTTCTTCAGCATTCGGCTCTTTACTGACATCAGGATGAAACTTGCGCGCAAGACGACGATAAGATTGCTTAATCGCATCCTCATTCGCGCTGCGCTCAACACCTAAAATTTTGTAATAATCTTTATATTCCATGACGTAATTATTCTAACTCCGGCAAACGTACCGTTAACACATCGCATTTGGCGCCGTGCAAAATTGCATTTGCAGTTGAACCCAATAGCAGCGATAACCCATGACGACCGTGACTACCGCAAATTAATAAATCAGCATTCACTTCGTCCGCTACTTTTAAAATTTTTGTCTTGGTTGGACCGACTTCAACGAAAATACTGGAGGCTTCGACATTAAATGCTGTCGCCAGTTTTTGCAGAGACTGACGCGCTTCTTCGATTAATTGGCCTTCTATATCTTCGATGCCGAGATAAGCGTAACTATATCCGGGTAATGGTTCAACAACATGAATCAAACTTAATTTGGCACCCGTGTAGCCGCGAATCGTGCGCACTTTTTCAATTAAATATTCTGTGTCTTCGGTGAGATCAGTTGCAAATAAAATATTTTTATACATGGCACATCATCCTTGTCATGATCATACAGTTGCCGTGGTTTTGATAAATTCAAGTTTGTCTTTCTTGCACCCGACGGTGATAGTATCGCCTGGTGCGAATTTTCCAGCCAGTAAATCTTGTGCCAATGGATTTTCAACATATTGCTGAATGGCACGTTTCAACGGACGCGCACCGTAAACGGGATCATACCCCGTTGTTGCCAAATAATCCAATGCCTCGGGTGAGACCATTAAACCATACTCACGCTCAGATAAACGCGCACGTAATCGATTAATTTGCAGCTCAGTAATTTTCTTAATCTGCGCCTGATCGAGCGGATGAAACACAACAATTTCATCAATACGATTGATAAACTCAGGACGGAAGTGTTGCCCAACGACACCCATCACCGCCTCTTTCATTTCAAAATAATCGCCGTGTTTTGCAATTTCCATAATTAAATCTGAACCAAGATTAGATGTCATCACAATCACCGTATTACGAAAGTCAACGGTGCGACCTTGACTGTCAGTCAAGCGACCATCATCTAAGACTTGCAATAAAATATTGAAAACATCGGGATGCGCTTTTTCCATTTCATCCAGCAATATCACTGAGTAAGGACGACGTCGCACATGCTCGGTTAAATAACCACCCTCTTCGTAACCCACATAACCCGGTGGCGCGCCGAGCAATCTTGATACAGAATGTTTCTCCATAAATTCAGACATATCAAGACGAATCACCGCCTCATCCGTATCAAACAAAAATTCAGCCAATGCTTTACATAATTCCGTTTTACCCACACCGGTTGGACCTAAAAATAAAAATGAACCTATCGGTCGGTTAGGATCAGACAGCCCCGCTCGTGAACGGCGAATGGCATTACTAACAGCTGTCACTGCCTGACTTTGGCCAATAATACGCGACTGTAAAACAGCCTCCATTTGCAAGAGTTTATCTTTTTCACTGTCCAGCATTTTGGAAACAGGAATATGCGTCCATTTCGATACCACTTCTGCAACTTCTTCATCCGTCACTTTATTGCGTAATAATTGCTTTTCTTTTTTGTCTTCACCGCTGGTTGACGCAGCTAATTGCTTCTCTAATTCAGGAATGCGCGCATACTGCAATTCAGCAATACGCGTTAAATCGCCAACACGACGTGCAGCATCAATCTCGGTACGTGCTTTTTCTAATTCTGTTTTAATGGCATTCGCATCAGAAAGTGAACCCTTCTCAGCTTTCCAGACTGTTTCCAATTTCTTATATTCTGATTCGAGTTTGGATAAATCTTCCTGCAATTTTTCCAAATGTTTTTTCGAGCCCTCATCACTCTCTTTCTTCAAGGCTTCACGTTCAATTTTCATTTGAATAATGCGACGCTCAAGCGTATCCATGACTTCAGGCTTGGAATCAATTTCCATACGAATATTGCTGGCCGCCTCATCAATTAAATCAATGGCCTTATCCGGAAGATTGCGATCGGTAATATAACGGTGCGACAAGGTAGCGGCGGCCACAATGGCAGAATCGGAGATGACCACGCCGTGATGTAACTCATAACGTTCTTTCAACCCACGTAAAATCGCAATGGTATCTGGCACGCTTGGCTCTTCCACCAACACTCGCTGAAAACGACGCTCCAACGCAGCGTCTTTTTCAATGTATTGACGATATTCATCGAGCGTTGTCGCACCGACACAGTGTAATTCGCCCCGCGCCAAGGCTGGCTTTAACATATTACCGGCATCCATTGAGCCTTCCGCTTTACCGGCACCGACCACCGTGTGCAATTCATCAATAAATAAAATGACCTGACCTTCCTGCTTGCCCAAATCTTTCAATACCGCCTTCAACCGCTCTTCGAATTCACCACGGAATTTGGCACCCGCAATTAAAGCACCGAGATCAAGCGATAATAATTTTTTATCACGCAAACCTTCTGGCACTTCACCATTCACAATTCGCTGCGCCAAACCTTCAACAATAGCGGTTTTACCCACCCCCGGCTCACCAATCAACACGGGGTTATTTTTCGTGCGACGCTGCAAAACCTGAATGGTTCGACGAATTTCTGCATCACGACCAATCACAGGATCAAGCTTACCTTTCGCGGCAAGGTCGGTTAAATCGACAGTATATTTACTTAATGCGTTACGTTGCTCTTCAGCATTTGGATCTTCCACTTTCTGGCCTCCCCTTTCTTGCTCAACCGCTTTTTCCATCGACGCTTTTGTCGCGCCGGCTTTTCGCAAAATATCACCGAGCGAGCCATTATCTTCGACAGCGGCTAATACAAATAATTCACTCGATATATATTGGTCTTTACGTTTTTGTGCGAGCTTATCGCAGAGATTTAGAATTCGGGTCAGATCATTTGAAATATGCATATCGCCGCCCGTGCCTTCGACACGTGGCATGCGCTTGATAGCAGATTCAATTTCACTGCGTAATAAAGGGAGATTCACATTGGCTTTGGCGAGCACCGACATAATGCTGCCGCCTTCCTGCTCAAGCAATACTTTCATCACGTGAACGGGTTCAATAAATGCGTGATCTTGTCCTAAAGCGAGCGATTGCGCATCTGATAGCGCGGTTTGAAATTTACTGGTGAGCTTATCCATTCGCATAACATTACCCTTAATCTTGTGTACTAAAGACTATATGGGGAGGTTCCATGAACTATCAAGGATATCACAAGTGAAAAAAGCGAGAGAAGGAAGAAGGGTGAAGCTGATATATTAATGGGCCGTCTGCGATTTGAACGCAGGACCAACTGGTTAAAAGCCAGCTGCTCTACCGACTGAGCTAACGGCCCATTGATGATATGCAGTAAAGTCGCATATATTACTGATTCCCCAAAAAATATCAACCAACTATTTGAGAAAATCTTATTTAATTGTTCCGGATACGTCTATTTTGTGGGTGGCGTTCACGGAGACGTGATTGGGGATACCCGTGACCTTGGTGTTTTGTAAGCCATGTTGAATCGCATTGGCGCCCACCACGACAGCCGCGGCGCTTGCGACCGTATCCAGTGACTGCAATCCTGCCGCTCCAGCACCCGCGACGGTACCGCCGCTATAGGCTGAGACATTGCCATTCTTATCCAGAATCACCAGCATTCGGCTCGCGCTTAGAAAGTCATTATTTTTGATCACAAAGACTTTCAATTTATTGGGGCCTAACATGCCAACGGGCTCAATATTACTGGCACAGGCAGCGAGTGACGCAGCCATCGTTGCAGTCAGTAATGATTTCAGTTTATGCATAATAATCACATTATTGTTATAATTTTACGCATTATACGGATTAATTGATCAAAATCAAATCAATTATTGGCAGTAAATTCAACGACCGGGGGCATCACCCCAAAGATATTTGTGTAACTGGATCTGCAATCGCACCTGCAACTGGTCGCGCAATATCCAATCTGCCAGATCGCCGGCCTTAACTTGAGTAAAACTGGGTGAGAATAAAATCTGACAACGGTCAGCAAGCTGGTGCTGAGCCAAGATATCTTTCGACCATTCATAATCAGCCTGATCGCAAATGACAAACTTGACCTGATCATGCGGCAAAAGATAATCCAGGTTACTCCAAAGATTACGCTCGACTTCACCCGAACCCGGAGTTTTGATATCCACCACCTTCACGACCCGAGGATCGACCTGGCTCACGTCCATCGCGCCGCTAGTTTCCAGTGAGACTTCATAACCTTCATCGCACAGGCTCTCTAATAGGGCGAGACAAGGCTTTTGCGCTAAAGGCTCTCCACCGGTCACGGTGACGTATTCGGCAGCGTATTTCTTAACCTCAGCGATCACAGCAGGAATATCCTGCCATTGACCGCCCTGGAAAGCATAAGCGGTATCGCAATATTGGCAACGAAGTGGACAGCCGGTTAAACGAATGAAAACGGTCGGCAAGCCGACCGTTCTTGTTTCACCCTGAAGGGAATAAAATATTTCAGTAATCCGCAAACGCTGCATCAATGTCCCGCTGTCTTGATCTGCTTTAGCTGCTCCGATGCAAGTCTTGCGGATGCCGTTCCTGGATAAGTATTAATGACCTGTTTAAAGGCGCGCTTGGCGTCTGGCCACTTCGATTGCGCCGCCAGGATCAAACCCACTTTCAACTGGGCGTCTGACACACGCGGACTGCCTGGGAACTTACTGATAACGATTGAAAATTCATCAAAGGCGTTATCATTCTTGCCCATCAAACCATAAAGTTCGCCCAACCAATAATGCGCGTTGGAAGCAAACTGCCCGGAGGGATATTTTTTTAGCATATCCTGCAGAGCATTCACCGCATCGTTGTATTTTTTCGCCTTGATGAAATCATAGGCAGTTTGATATATTTTTTGCTCTTCAGCGACATTAGGCTGATCTTTACTAACGGCTGCTGCAGCCGGAGCTGCCTTATCTACGGTCGCAACCGCAGGCTTCTTGGCAGCAGCCTTTTTACTAGCCGTTTGTGCGACGGGTGTTTCTACGGCAATAGCGCCTGCGCTAGCGACAGGTTTACCAGTTGTATCATCATCCATCACAGCACTATCAGCTGCTGCGCTTTTGCCGACAGGGTCTTTGCTAGCGGTGGTTTGCTGACTACGGACTTTATCGAGCTCGTGATTTAACACTTCTATCTGACCACGCAAAGACTGAACCTCAGACTGCAAGGATTCAACCTGTTGCACTCCCTCGCTATGCTGGAGATTGCTTAGCTGCTGCTCCAATCGGCGCATACGTTCTTCGGGAGATAAATTAGCGGTTGAAACTGATGCGCCCGCACTTCCAGCCGGGGCTGGCTCTTCCGTTGCCGCCGCGCCCACCGTGACGGTGGAGGCAGCCGGCGCAGGAGTTGCCGGAACAAACGTCGTCGCTGGTGCGGGGGCACCAACGCTAGCTGGAACAGCATGGGTAGCCGCTGCCGTTTCTTCACCCGGTGCCGGCGGCATGGGTAAATCCTGGCTCTGATCGGCTCCCGACGAATCGAAGGAATCCACATCAAAGACAGGGGCAGATTCCGCCCAAACAGGTGTGGCGGCACCTATCAGTGCCGCGAAACTTGTTGCTGTGACAAAGCGCATGAGTTTATGCATAAACTACCCTTGTGGGGAAACAAGAACAACACGACGATCTTGCTGATAATCCGCTTCGCTCGTGCCGGGTGAGGCTGGTTTTTCGGCACCGTAGCTAACAACGCGAACCTGGTTTGGCTTCACGCCATTCGCTGCCATGATCTGAGCAACGGATTTTGCACGACGTTCGCCAAGACCGATGTTATATTCACGACTACCACGCGGATCGGTATGACCTTCTACCATCGCAGTGGCAGAGCTGCCGGCGAGTTTAGATGCATGGTGCTGAATCGCTGGCTTGTCATCGTCATGTACAACATTGCTGTCATAATCAAAATAATAAACACGACCGTTAGAGGCAACACGCTTGCCGCCTGCCTGGTCGCCAAAGCGGGTTTCATCACCCACGCCTGAAGAAGTTGCATCGCTATAAGACTGATTTTCACTGTTCACAGCATCCTGGCTGCGTTTACGGCCACTTGAACAGGCGGTCAGCGACACGATTGTGACGCCCACTAATATGATTTTCATCCACGGTTTTAACATCATGTTTCCCCCAATAAATTGAACACTACGAGCATTATTGCAAAAGTATACATCTATCTGTCTGGTTCGCAAAGTCAAGCCTGAAACGGTGACCAGGCTGGATCTTGCGCGTCGCCATTTCGTGCAGGCAAGACCAACTGAATTCGACCATCCGATGATACCATACCCAATACGTTGCGACCGTTACTTCGCGTATCGTACAAAATCATGGTGCCATTCGGGGCAACGCTAGGCGAGGCGCTGTCACCAGAAGAATTTGATAACACATGCATGGTGCCGGTATCGAGATCGAGCATACCGATTTTGTAGAGACCCGATACTTTATGAATCAGTGCAATGTGACTGCCATCCGGCGTGAAGGCTGGTCTTGCATTGTAATCACCATCAAAGGTCACTCGGGTAATATTTTTTGACCGGGTATCCAGCTGGTAAACCTGCGGACCACCGCTACGGTTAGACGTGAAGAGTAAATAGCGGCCATCTGGCGACCATGCTGGCTCGGTATTGATATAAAAGTCATTGGTCACCTGGGTCAACTGTCTCGAATTGATGTCCATAATATAAATATTTGGCGAGCCCGTTTTTGACAGGACAAGCGCCATTTTACGGCCGTCTGGCGACCAGGCAGGTGCCCCATTAATACCTGGGAAGTCGCTGATTAGCTGACGCGCACCGGTTGCAACACTTTGGGCGTAGATATTGGCGTGGCGCTTTTCGAAAGTCACATAAGCGACTCTTTTTCCATCAGGCGACCACGAGGGCGACATAATCGGTTCGGGTGAATCGAGCATCGGATGCGGGCCGTAGCCATCCTGATCGGACACTTCAAGGATGTAGCGCTTTTTGCCATTTGGTCCTGGCTGAATCACAACGTATGCAATTCTTGTTGAAAACACGCCGCGCACACCGGTAATGCTTTGGTAAATCAGGTCGCTGATATGATGAGCTACCGCACGTAATTCACGACTATTAACCTGATAGCTCTTCTTCAGGACACTACGATCCGCACCCTTGCCGTGATACATATCCATTAATTCAAAGCTGACATCGTAACGATCACCGCCGAGGGCTTTAATTTTGCCAATCACAACGTTATCGGCACCTAAACGATGAAAATAATCAGTGGAGACGCTACCTGCATCCGATGGAAACTCTGACAACGCACTCTTGCCATATACCTTAAAACGGCCGCTATTTTGCAAATCGTTCGCCACAATGGTTGAGACATCCTGGGGAAGCTCGCTAACATTTGCAAATGGCACCACTGCAATCGGCACAGCGCCGGCGACACCCTGGGTCAACTCCAAGCTCAACAAAGCCGATGCCGAAGTTGAGGCAGCCATGGAGGCGGCTAATAACAAACTAACGATCACTTTACGCATTATAAAATTCCTCATTTGGTGCGGCTTATATCACAGTTTTAAACCTTCGTCATTTTACCAGCCATCTCGACATCTGATAAGGGCTGACTAACCAATTGACCCTGCATCAATACAACCCCAATCGACTTTAGCGCGGCAGCCTGCTCTTCAGATTCGACCCCGGTCGCAATCACGCTCAACAGCAAGTGAGCCGCAAAGCCAACCACTGCCTGGGTCAGGGCTCTAGTTTGGTCATTCAACGCAATATCACTCGTGAGCGCCGGGTCGAGTTTTAAATATTGTACTGAAAAAGCTTTCAAATAACGCAGCGAAAATGAGCCCGCCCCAAAACGATCGATCGCGATTTTCACGCCGAGATACTGCAGCATGTTGAACGATTTTTCCAAAATATCGAGTGAGACGGGCTGAGAGTCTTCACGAATCTCAAGCATCACCCAAGCCGGCTGCAGCTTCATTTCCTGCATGATATGCGAAAGGCGATAAATGAACGGTGTATTTTCTAATTGTTTTAAAAGCAAGGGAACGGCGATCATTTGTGGGTTTAAACCCATCGCCCGCCATTCTAGAAACTGCTTGCCAGCCTTCGCGAGTACCTGCTCTGTAATTTTATTCAATTTGCGATGCTTATCGGCATACGTAAATAATTCCTCACCCGACACCGACCCGACAACGCTATGTTGCCAGATAATTTGTGTATCGACGTAACTCAAGGTTTGATCCACCACATTCATCACGGGCTGGAAGACTAATGCCAGTTCATCGAGAAAGGAATCGCTGGCAATACTGTTATAAAGCGCTAACTCACGCTGCCCTTCCGCCTGCAAACGTTCCTGGTAAAATTGGTAAGTATGCTTACCACGGGCTTTTGCGAGCAGCATGGCATATTCAGCGTTATGCAATAACTCAGCTCGCGTGGCGCCATCACCCGGGTAAAAGGCCGCACCAATACTGACCGTTACCGTCAACTTACGGCCATCAATCTCAAATGGCTGGGACATCACTTGCAACATACGCTGAATAATAATCGCGGCTGTTTCATGTTTGGAGAGCTTCGCAAGTAACACGACAAACGTATCTTTACTTTGACGACTGATACTATCTGCCTGACGTATACAGCCCTCTAACCGCTCAGCGGTTTGCAACAAAACTTCATTGCCAATTTGATATCCCATTGCATTATTGACAAGCTTAAAGCTGTCAATATCGATGACCAAAATGCCAAGAATTAATTGAAACCGTGTGCATTCTTTAATGCCGAGATTAATTCTGTCTTCGAGCAATGACCAACCCAATAGCTGAGTCACCGGATCGCGTGAGTCGGACTGAATTTTCGCTTTCAGCGTCTTCAATTCTTCCTGTAAAGCGGCTTGCTGATCGTTCTGACGACGCATAAAGTGCAGGAAGCGATGGCGGGTGCGGAAATAGAGAATAGCGAAGGTTAAGCTTATGAGGCCGAAGACTGCGATTAAGGTCATCATCACAACACCCATCTCCATGCAGAGGCTAACGTTGTGATTAGGATATCATACTAATTTACAGCGGGCTAAGCCGTCATCAACGACGGCGCTTTCAGGCCCTAGCCTTCAACAAGATTCTCAGGCCTGACTTTCAAAACAAACTGACGGAAGGGTTCAAATTCAGCAAGATCCGCCGGAACGGGTAATGGGGAAGATTTAAAGACAGCCGCCCGCGCAGAGCTATCTAGCGCTGGGTCACCGCTACTACGGGACACCTTGACATCGAGCACCATGCCACCCGGCGCAAGGCGAATGATCAACTCACTCGCAAGTGATTTATTGGCTTGCGGTGGGACCATCCAATGTTCGCCGATAGACTGAACAATGAGAGCCTTATATTTATCGATGACACCCTGTGACTGGCGAGAAAGCTTGCCGGTCATCTTGATATCTTCATTCAACAGATTCTGGCGCAAAGACTGCTCGGCTTGCTCGCGCAAGGTTTTCGCGAAATTCTTTTCCAGTGCGAGCTTTTTTTGCTTCTGTTTTTTGTCGGTCTGCTTTTTGATATCCGCCAATAAATCTTTTGCGAATAATTCCTGCTGTTTTTTCTTTAATTCCTGCGCTTTCTTTTCAGCAAGTTTTTTATCTAGCAATTTTTTATCTGCCAGCTTTTTCTCGGCCGCTTTCAAAGCAATCACATCAGGCTCAATCGTTTTTTTAACCTCGGCTGGTTTGGGTTCAGGCTTGGGCTCAGGCTTTGGTTCATTTTTTACAACTGGCTTCTGCGGAGTCACCGGCTTCGGTGGCACAATTTCTTTTTGAACGGGCTGAACAGCAGGCTGGTCATGCGGTAGAATTTTACTTTTGGCCGTATCACCCAGCACCACAGCGCTAATCACATCATGTTGATTGGTATTTTCAATGACAGCCAGCGGTGTTGAAAATTCGTAATTCAACACCAGTATCAAAAAGATCGCTGCATGAAACAGGCAGGATCCAATGAAATACTTTTTATTGTCCGTCGCGATCATGAGTTATCAACTGGGCTTTTTGGTTTCAGGAGCGGGTTCAGTAATGAGCCCCACACTTTTAGCACCAGCTTCCTGGAGCAATGACATGGCTTCCAGCACCTTGCCATAGTTTGCGTTCTTATCGCCACGCACCAAAACCGGGCGTTTATTTTCCACATCTTTCGCCGACAACTGCGTGGCCACTAAATTCGACAAAGCACGCGCTGTAATCGGTTGATTGGGTTTATCCGCAAGATTCAGATAATAATTACCCGTGGAATCCACCGTGACAATTAATGGTTCCTTTTGCTGCTCTGGCATCGCCTTCGCCTGCGTTTTCGGCAAATCAACCTTCACACCCTGGGTCAACAAGGGCGCGGTAATCATGAAGATCACTAACAACACCAGCATGACATCAATAAAAGGCACGACATTGATTTCAGACATGGGTTTGCGTGTGCCGGGTTGATACATGTTATACCTCCAGTACTTCAGTGTTCGCTGTGGTGGGGGCGTATGATTGAGCTTGTTGAGCGGGAGCCTGATGCTGCGTTGTCGGTGGCTGCGCTTGTGCCTGGCGGGTCAGGACATTAGTAAACTCTTCCTGGAAGGCATCAAAGCGGCTGACAAGGCGGTTGATATCGGTAATGAAGCGGCTATAGGCGATAGAAGCCGGAATCGCAGCAAAAAGACCCATGGCGGTTGCAATCAAGGCTTCGGCAATACCCGGTGCGACCATCGGCAAGGTGGCCTGTTGAGCATTCGCCAGCGCACCCACTGCCTGCATGATGCCCCACACCGTGCCAAACAATCCAACGTACGGACTGGTGGAACCCACAATGGCGAGGAAAGGTAAATTCGCTTCCATCTTGTCCAGTAAACGCATCTGCGCAATACGCATGGCACGATAAGTGTTTTCCATCACTTGCGTCATCGGGGCACCAGGCTGTTTACGGAAACGCAGGAATTCTTTAAAGCCAGCGTGAAAGATCGCCTCGGAACCATCTTTGCGATCACGAACGCTATCGTTATAAAGACGCGATAAATCTTCGCCAGACCAGAATGCTTTTTCGAATTTTTTCGAAGCCTGGCTCACATCTTGCAGATAAAACATGCGTTGCAAAATATAGGCCCAGGAGAAAATGGAGGCGGTGATTAAGACCAACATGACACATTTCACGACGATACCGGCATGAAAGAAATAATTAAAGAAACTGGCGTCTAAGTTCACGATGATTCTCTCCATAACATTTTAAATTTTGAGCGTGTCAGGATAATATTTTAACTGACACGCACCCCATGAGCAAACGGTAATCACTCTACCCCTTCAAACAAACCGATCGTTGCCGACATTTTTTCCGGCATCCTGATACCAAAGTGCAAATACGCATGCTGCGTCGCAACCCGACCTCGCGGTGTGCGGAGCATAAAACCTTGTTGTATCAAAAATGGCTCAATAACATCTTCAATGGTCCCTTTCTCTTCATTAATGAAAGCGGCCAAACTTTCGAGCCCGACGGGGCCACCATTAAACTTTTCAATTAAGGCGAGCATCAACGTTTGATCCATGAGATCAAATCCCTGGCTATCGACGCGCAGAAAATCGAGGGCCTGTTTGACAATTGGTTGAGTCACTTCGCCTTGAGCACGCACTTCAGCAAAATCACGGACGCGGCGCAGTAAACGGTTAGCGATACGCGGCGTGCCGCGTGACCGTCTTGCAATTTCACCCGCTGCCTCAGGATCGATTTTGACTTTTAAAATTTCAGCAGAGCGCAGCAGAATTCGGGTTAAATCAGCTGATTGATAAAACTCAAGTCGCTGCACAATACCGAAGCGGTCGCGTAACGGCGAGGTCAATAAGCCTGCGCGAGTGGTGGCGCCAATCAGCGTGAACGGCGGCAAATCTAATTTAATGGAGCGGGCAGAAGGCCCTTCGCCGATCATGATATCGATTTGATAATCTTCCATCGCAGGATAAAGCACTTCTTCTACGACAGGACTGAGACGATGTATTTCATCAATGAACAGTACATCACCCGCTTGCAAATTCGTGAGCAAAGCCGCGACATCCCCCGCACGCTCGAGTACGGGGCCGGAAGTTTGCTTTAGACCCACCCCTAATTCATTCGCAATAATATTGGCTAAGGTTGTTTTACCAAGACCCGGCGGACCAAAGATCAAGACGTGATCCAGCGCATCGCCACGCGCCTTAGTGGCTTGAATAAAGATTTCCATTTGATCACTAACGGATTTCTGGCCAACGTATTCGCGTAAACTACGCGGACGTAATGCACGATCAACAGGATCAGCGCCCTGCTCTTCAGGTGCGATAATTCGGTCGGATTCAATCATTACATCATCTCCCTCAGTGCGCGGCGGATTAACTCTTCGCTATTTGCACGACCATCATCAATTTTGGAAACCGTACGATTCGCTTCCTGTTGTTTATAGCCGAGCGATACCAGCGCGGCAATCGCATCTTGCAGCGATTGATGACGCTGACTTTTATCCGACACGATTAACGACACCCCTTCTGGCGGTGCCGCTTTATACCAATCGGATAATTTATCACGCATTTCAATGACTAGTCTTTCCGCGGTTTTTTTACCAATACCGGGCAAGCGCACGAGGCTCGCGGTGTCATTATCCAACACCCAGCGCACGAATTCTTCGGGAGCGGCACTCGATAAAATCGTTAACGCCATGCGCGGACCGACACCATTCACTTTCAGCAGTGTACGAAATAAAGTCCGCTCATCACGCGTATAAAAACCATATAAATGCTGGGCATCTTCGCGGACGACGAAATGAGTGAAAAGTTTCACTTCCTGGCCCACGTCAGGGAGTTGATAAAACGTGCTCATGGGCGCATCAATTTCATAACCTAGGCCATTCACATTCACCACCAACTGCGGCGCCTGTTTTTCGAGGATGGTGCCAAATACTTGTCCTATCATGGTGACCGCCTTCTTCCGAGACAATAATTAATTATATGAGCAAACCCATATCGCGCAAAGCCCGCGACTGGGCGTGGCAAAGCGCAATGGCGAGCGCGTCAGAGGCATCCACTTGCAAGGTGCCTTGAATATTCAACAGACGTTTCACCATAAATTGTACCTGGTCTTTATCCGCCGCGCCGTGGCCGACCACGGATTTTTTGACCTGTCTAGCCGAGTATTCTTGAGTAGGCATCGTTAATGCCACAATGGCAGCACCACGCGCCTGTCCGAGCTTGATAGCAGAGCCTGCATTCTTACTCATGAAAACCTGTTCAATGCCCGCTTCATCTGGGTGATAGCTTTCAATGATTGTACGCAAGCCAATATAAATTTGGCGTAATCGTTCCAGCGGGGGGTATGAGGTAAGATTAATGAAACCACTCGTCACATAAATATTGCGCGGACCTTCCACACGGATAATACCGTAGCCGGTGCGCTGCGAGCCTGGGTCGATTCCGATGATGATTGTCATGACGGTTCCATTTTATCAAAGTTACCATTTCACTGACATTTCGTCACGTCGTCAACACGTATGGGAAAATGGTGGGGCTGACTAACAAGCCCCGCCCACTCAAGACAACTGTTTCATGACTTCTTCGGCAATATCCGCATTCGAGTAAACAGACTGCACGTCATCGAGATCTTCGAGAGCATCGATTAAATCCATGACTTTTTCTGCGGTATCCTGATCATTAATGGAAACGCTCGTGCCCGCTATCATGGTGATATCAGCTTCCGCTGTCTGGAAGCCTTTCTTGCTGAGCTGTTCTTTAATCGTGATGAACGTTTCGGGGGAAGTCATGACGTCGATGCTTTTATCCTCATTGGTGAGGATATCTTCTGCACCTAACTCTAGGGCCAGGTCCATAAGCTTGCCTTCATCAGTGCCAGGCGCAAAAGTCATCTGCCCCAGCTTCTTGAAGAGATAAGCCACCGAACCATCTGTACCGAGATTACCGCCATTTTTACTGAACGCATGACGCACTTCACCGACGGTACGGTTGCGATTATTGGTCATGCAATCGACCATGACGGCAATGCCGCCTGGCCCGTAACCCTCGTAACGAATTTCTTCAACGCTCTCACCTTCCATGCCGCCGGCGCCACGCTTGATCGCACGCTCGATGACATCTTTCGTCATGTTTGCACCCAGCGCTTTATCTAACGCTGCGCGTAAACGCGGATTGGAACCCGGATCACCGCCGCCCAATTTGGCAGCCACGGTTAATTCGCGAATAAGCTTGGTATATAGTTTGCCGCGCTTTGCATCAACCTTGGCTTTATGCCTTTTGATATTAGCCCACTTACTATGTCCTGCCATGAGATCCTACTCTTTAGTTTCTTTAGTTTTAACAACACGAATACCCAATTCGATTAACTGTTCCGGCTCAACGCTGGATGGCGCTTCCATTAACGGACAGGTTGCTGTCTGTGTTTTTGGGAAAGCAATGACATCACGAATCGATGAGGCGCCCGTTAAGAGCATCACAATACGATCCAAGCCAAATGCAATGCCGCCGTGTGGAGGACAGCCTAACTTCATAGCCGTCAGCAAGTGACCGAATTTTTCTTCTGCCACTTCATCACTAATATTTAAAATATTAAATACGGTTTTTTGCATATCAGAGGAATTAATACGAATGGAACCACCACCGATTTCACTACCGTTTAACACCATGTCGTAGGCGCGTGCCAATAGGGTGATCGGATTGGCAGCTTTCAATTCAGCAACCGTATCGACCTTGGGTGCGGTGAAAGGATGGTGACATGCGGATAAACGACCTTCACCTTTTTCAAACATCGGGAAGTCAACCACCCATAAAATACGCCAGCCGGCTTGTACAAGACCACGATCCTGACCAACCTTCAAGCGTAACGCACCTAATGAATCATTCACGACTGACGTTTTATCGGCACCAAAGAAAATAACGTCGCCAATTTTAGCGCCGGTACGTTCAATGATAGATTGCACCACTTGATCCGGCAGGAATTTCAAAATGGGAGATTGCAGACCTTCTTTGCCTTCACCATTAATTTTAATGTAAGCAAGACCACGCGCACCGAAGACACTGATGTAACTGGTGTATTCATCAATTTCTTTACGGCTAATATCCGCACCACCTGGCACACATAAGGCAGCAATACGACCGCTTGGATCTTTTGCCACATCGGCAAACACCTTAAATTCAACATCACGCAATAAATCACCGATATCTACCAACTCAAGCGGAATACGTAAATCAGGCTTATCAGAACCAAATCGGCTCATCGCATCAGCGTAGGTCATGCGTTCGAATTTCGCGGGCAAATCATGATTCATGATGGTTTTGAACATGCCACGCATCATATCTTCCATAATGCCTTGAATTTCTTCTTCGCTTAAAAACGAAGTTTCAATATCAAGCTGGGTGAATTCAGGTTGACGATCGGCACGCAAATCTTCATCGCGGAAACAACGTACGATTTGATAATAACGATCGATACCACCCATCATCAGCAACTGTTTGAATTGCTGTGGTGACTGTGGCAACGCATAGAAATTACCTGGTTTGGTGCGGCTGGGTACGAGATAGTCGCGCGCGCCTTCTGGGGTCGCACGCGTCAGAATGGGTGTTTCAACATCCATAAACCCGTGTTTATCGAGATAGGTACGCAAATAATGTGACAGGCGCGTGCGCATGCGTAAACGTTCCAGCATTTCTGGACGACGAATATCGAGATAACGATATTTGAGACGCGTTTCTTCGCCGACTTCATGATATTCATCGTCAATCGGGAATGGAAGTGGATCGGATTTATTAAGGATCACAATGTCACTGGTTTCAATTTCAATTTCACCAGTCTTCAAATTTTTATTCACGGTGCCATCGGGGCGTCTGCGCACTTTACCTTTAATTTGCACGACAAATTCGCTACGCAATGATTCAGCCAGACTAAAAGCTTCTTTCTGTTCGGGAGCAATCACCACCTGAACGATGCCTTCACGGTCACGTAAATCGACAAAAATAACGCCGCCATGATCGCGCCGGCGATTAACCCATCCTGCTATTTTAACTTCCTGACCTAATAGATCCGCTGTGACTTCGCCGCAATAATGACTACGCATGAACTTTACCTTTATTCGTTTTATTTAATTATACTGTGCCGGTTTTTTTAGTGAAGGACGGCGTGCCGGGCTGAACCACACCGAGAGAGATAACCATTTTTAATGCTTGATCAACACTAAGATCAAGATCAATCACTTTACTGCGCGGCGCCATCATGAGAAAGCCTGACGTCGGATTGGGCGTGGTCGGCACAAAATAGCTGACCATGGATTCATTCAGTGCCCCTTCAATTTCTTTGCTGACTTCACCCGTTTGAAAGGCAATGGTCCAGACACCTTCGCGTGGAAACTCAACCAATAATACTTTTCGAAATGACTGACCACCCGGTGTGAATAGTGTTTGCGTCACCTGCTTGACACCCGTGTACACGGAGCGTACCAACGGAATGCGTGCCATGATGGCATCGCCCAGCGCCACCAGTTTTTTGCCCACAAAATTCGCCGCAAAAAGACCCGTCAGAAAAATCACCAACACCGTCAAGACCACACCAATACCCGGTATATGAATACCGATCAAAACATCCGGCTGATAATCAGGTGGTAAGAGCAACAGCGATTTACTTAACAGATCGACCAAAAACTTCAACACTGCGAGCGTCACCATAATGGGCAACCAGACTAACAAGCCGGAAATGAAGTACGTACGCAAATAAGAAAACATAATTATCCTGTCGATGAATCACTGGAATTGGAAGATGATCCACCTGATTTTTGATCAGTTGGGGTGGTCGCATCAGAAGCAGGCTTTGCCGTTGATTCGGTTTTTTTCTTGTTTTTGTCACGGATATCCGTCACGTACCAGCCGCTACCCTTTAAATGGAATGCGCTGCTGGATATCAGCTTCTGCAAGTCAGGCTTGTGACAATCAGGACAATCTTTCAAAGGCTCATCGGAGAACTTTTGAATGGCTTCCAGTTGATGCCCACATGCCGTGCATTGGTATTCATAGATAGGCATAAATAAATCCAGATGTTAATAGCAAAATACGAGGTTGGGTATTATAGAATGTATTCAGGTATAGTAAACAGCAAAATTCGAGGAAGTTTTTCATGGCCGAACGCTCTATTTTGATCACTGGCTGCTCAAGCGGAATAGGTCTTTGCGCTGCCACCGAACTCAAAAAACGTGGGTGGCGGGTGTTTGCAACCGCGCGCCGCACACAGGATGTTGAAAAGCTTGCCGCTTCAGGCCTGGAAAGCTTTCAGCTAGACGTGAATGACTCTGCTTCCATTCAACGAACTGTACAACAAGTTCTCTCCGCGACCGGCGGCACACTCGATGCGCTCTTCAATAATGCCGGGGTGTTATTTGCGGGTGCCGTCGACGATCTCTCGCGCGACATGATGCGCACACAATTTGAAACCAATCTTTTTGGGCCCATGGAATTGATACGTCTTGTCTTACCCGTCATGCGTAAACAGGGACACGGCAGGATTGTACAAAATAGCTCCATACTGGGCGTGGTGGCCATGCCTTATTACGGGGCCTATAACGCCTCTAAATTTGCCCTGGATGGTCTGACCCTGACACTACGCCAGGAATGCCGTGGCACTGGCATCCACGTTTCTCTACTGAACCCTGGGCCTATCCAGTCGGAATTGCGACACCATGCACTCGACATCTACCAAGCAACCATTGCCAGGCTACCTGTCAGCGCCCACAAGGAAGCTTATCGCCAACTGGAGAAAGACTATTTCGAACCCGGCAACCGCTCCAGTCAACTGCAACGCCCACCACAGATAGCCATGAAACAACTGGTGCACGCTCTAGAAAGCAATCACCCGAAGGTTCGCTACTTCATCGGATGGCCGGCAACACTACTCGCGACCGCCCATAAAATTCTGCCAGAACGTACGTTCTATTGGCTGCTCTCAAAACTGCAAGGATAAACAGCATGTCTTATATTTTAGTTCTTTATTACAGCCGTTATGGCTCAGTTAAACAATTAGCCCAACATATTGCTCGCGGCATTGAATCCGTTTCTGGCATGGAAGCGCGCATTCGCACCGTGCCCGCCGTCTCGCCCAATACCGAAGCGAGTGAGCCCGCCATTCCAGACAGCGGCGCACCCTATGTCACACTCGAAGATTTGAAAAATTGCCAAGGACTGGCACTGGGTAGCCCCACTAGATTTGGCAACATGGCAGCGCCAATGAAATATTTTCTGGATACAGCGAGCAGTGTCTGGTTGTCTGGCAGCACGGTCAATAAACCAGCCGCTGTGTTTAGCTCGTCGTCAACGATGCACGGCGGACAGGAAACAACCCTGATCAGCATGATGTTTCCATTATTTCATCTTGGCTTCATGTTACTGGGCATTCCGTATACCGAAACAGATTTGAATACCACACAAAGTGGTGGCACACCTTACGGCGCCACACACTTTGCGGGATCGGACGGAAAGCAGCCGGTGACCGAAGAAGAACAACGGCTTTGTTTTGCCCTCGGAAAGCGACTGGCAGAAACTGCCAAGAAACTTTCTGCTTAAGGCTTCATGGTTGGGTGAGACAACACACGTGGCGTCCGTTTTAACCCGGCCATATCGTACATCAAGCGACGCTTATCTTCGGCGGTTAGCGGTTGCTTAAACAATCCGACAGAAGAAACTGCCACGGGGGCTAATACGGGCTCTCGTGGGACAACGGCCGTTTTAGTCGTTAAAAAATTATCGCGTTGCGCGCGATTCATTTTTGCAAATTGCTGATAGAGCTCCGCAGCGTTCGATTGTTGAAAGTCATCGGACCAGAATTGATCCATGAATTTATCCAAGCGAATTAGTGTCGCATTAACACGCTGCTGATAACCCGAAACTTCATCTGGATTGATCGCTTTATCTTTAACGGTCGTTTCAAATGCAGTTTTATAAGTTGTCAAATTATCGTAAAGACGCAGCAACCCACGCATGCTCACGGCATCGAGGTAGGTGTAATAATGTGCCTTTTCACGGCTGAGCTCGCTTTCTTGTATTTTAAGCTGTTGCCGTGCGGCTTTCAGTTTCTGAGTGGCAGCACTCAACATACCCGCACGATTGGCTGCATAGTTTTTTATTTTTTCATGCAACGCCGCAAGTTGATCTTGTAAATCTGATAGTTCAGTAGAGACAATCGGTTCATTGAGTTTCGATTCCAGTTGAGCGACCACCATTTCCTGTGCGGTGATTTTTTCATTAGCTAGCTCGCGCTTACCAGAAGAAAGACAGCCTGTGCCTAAATTATCAGCGTGTTTCTGGAATAGATCTAATTGCTTTTCAGCGGCACGCAAACGCTTATGTGTTTCGATGTCATGATGGCGCTGGTTATTAAATACTTTCATCTGAACCAAATGTAGAGTGGCAGATAGTTTGATGATTTGCTCTTCCCATTGGCGCTTGATGGCATCGGTTCGAATTTCGTTAACCGCCGCCGATGACGTTGCTACCTCATCTTGAGCTTTTGTTAACGCAGCACTTAAGGTTTGGCTAATCTGGTAAGGCTGACGGAGGGATTCGACCATCAGCGATCGCTTTTCGAAGTTTTGATGTTCCGTTGTAATATCATCAAACATCGCGCGTAAATGACGATAATAAATGCGATGAGATTTTAAAACCTCCGCACTCTCATCAAAAAGAGTTTTCATCACCGATAAAAATTCACGAAGCGGACTATTATCAGGTTCTGCAATATTTCTAACTGTGGCTTTGTTACGTGTCTTCATATGACTCTCCTTGTTGAAGATTGAATTTCAGATCAAACTTTAGGGTGTAGATTTGAAATCATTGGCTCACGATCAGGTAACTCGTAGTCAACAAACAACTGTGACAAGATTTTATGGTTTTCCTTACCACTGAGTAGCGCATCGCGGACTCCTTGGTCTTTAATAAGATTAAAATTTTCTAGATAAGTTGTGAATGAAACACGATTGGGCTGCAAACAATATAACAAGCTCAAATGACCTCGCATGCCGCGAATCATTTGTTTGAACAATGCTTTGACGTTCGCAATGACAGCATCAGAGTCACCTATGATTTTTTGGATACCCGGCTTGCTATCAACGACGGGACTTTCCCCGTAAATTTGATAATATAAGCGCATCGCAACGGTATAGAGTCTGATGCATTGCAGCATGGCCTCTTTACTTTGGCAGCGGTAAAAATCGATGCGAAGATGATATATTTTAGCCTTAATATCATTCAAAGCCTGGCGATATTGCATGGGCTTAGGTGGGGCATCGTCTGCATATTCCTGAAGCGATTTTGTTTTAAAGACGAGATTATCACGATATTCAAGAAGTAAATGTTCTCGTAAATCCTTGATTGCATCAGGATCCTGCAAATCACTCTCATCAACATTATTACAGCAATGACAACAACCGCAAAATGATGAAAAGAATCCCGCTGATTTTTTCTTGGAAATTTTATTTTTATTACAAAGATCATAACTTGATAACGTGGCCACATCGTTAATCTCTTGAATCAGTGCGATCTTTTTTTCGATCTCTAAAATCTCAGCCTGCCGCCTGTCTATCTCAGTGGAATAGGCATATTTTAAATCTTCCCACTCGATATCTCCTTTACGTAGGTCACGCTCCGCCTGCGCCTCCTGCTCGACAAGCTCAACTGGAACTGAATAGATTCTTGTTTCCGCTGAGTACCGGCAAACAAGATCCAATTTATGGGCAATGTCGTATAATAACCGCCAGTTTTCATACCATGTCTGTTCCGCTTTTTTGAGCACTTGAAAATATGGATTCATCTCATCGAGATGTTCACGCACCGCGTTGATAATGATACGGATAGGGATTGCATCGCGAGCCTCACCCATACGCCATTTTTTTGCGAGTTTCTGCATTTTTTCAGTGGTGATATCTGGTAAATCATCCGCCACAATATTACGCACATACGACTTTGCTCGCTGAGGATTTAATTCTAAAGGCTGCTTTGGTCGCTCAAATATCGCGGATTTATTTTTATTGTAATGACGCGGTTCCATGAATGACCTCCATCCATCATTATTTTTTTAACCCAGCCACCTCTCGAAATGCACTTGGAACAGCACTCGGTGAACTGGCCAAGGGGTTCACTGGAAAAATATCCTTAAACATTTTCATTAAATCAGTCGAGTCATGTAGTCTTGATACAGAAAAAGTGCGTAACAACTCTTCAGGCAAATGGTTTCTATTGGGTTTTTTTGCGATAACCATTTCACGGTCTGAATCAGCCATGCCACTTAGCTTCTGATAGAGTGTCAATACACTACGATTAGCAATCTCTGGGCAGTAAATTAAGTCGGCTAACTCTGCAAGAGACGATAAACTAGTTTTAACTTCGTCACTATTGGGCGATGATTTTTTAGCGCATATTCTCACCCAAGCATAAACATTCAAAAATGCATGCATGGCCTGCTGGGAGTATGATGAGTAGTGACGACTAACCGCATCTTCAATATCCATACGCAACATATTCGCTTCAATTTGCGCTTTATCCTTGGCACCTTCCCAGCGAATCATTCGAGACTTCGGCTTATCCTCCAGTACCAGTAATTCCTTATCGATTTCCCAGCGCCGGGTATACATACGTTTAATTTTTCCGTCCAACTCTTCCACGTCAGAGCTACGCTTCTTATCAGTCGCTTTCAATTCGCCTTCAACGACAGCGATTCGCGCAACAATCGCAGGTAATTTTTCGGTATAGTTACGATAGTACAACGGAAAATATTTTTTATTTGTCTCTGTGTTTTGTAGCTCATATTTCTTCTTCTTTTTCTGAAGCGATGCAAGTTCTTGCGTGAGGCCCGACCTTAGGTTTGACAGCTCTAGATTCATCGCATCCTCTGCGCGCGCTATTTCAACTTCATGCGCCTTGATTTTTTCATCAATCCTTGCCTGTTCGCGCAGCAGAGCTTGACGTGCATATTCTTCTGATTTATAAAAGCTCTCGGGATTTCTGCGAAGCGACTCATAATTTCTGCAGGCAGTAACATAATCTTCACGAATATTCTCAGGCGTTACAAATTTCTCGCGATCACTTTCGTATTGGTTGTATGATCTTATTAAATCATCAATTGCGGCGAACAATGACTTCATCTCGTTGTCTTTTTTAGCACAGATAGAACGGGGTTGATTGAATTTAAAATATAGTTGCTGAGCACACACAATAAACTTACAACCTGTGCGCTCTTCTATTCCAAGGTCAATCTCACTTCTCGCAAACCTGTCCATCATCACACAGCCCCTCACCTGACCATTCTTTCATTTTCAACGCTTATACTTAACGAAATATTAAACTCAGATTAACTCGATGTATGTAATAAGGATTTAACATGTATAACAAATCAAAATCTGACGGCTTCCAACTTATTGAAATTTTGATAGCCATGGCAATCATTGGCATGACAACTCATTGGATGATAGCGAATTATCAGTCCACATTTTCTGTTGCGAAACGTCATGACGCAGAGCGCGCATTATTTATGCTATCTGTGGCGCTGGAAGAATATGCTTTAGTCAATCATTCCTATAAAGGCGCATCATTTGACAACCTTAAACTAGCTTCTGTCGTGGCGAAGAACAGCTACCAACTACAAATTATTCATGCCGATCGGGACTCATTCCTCATTGCAGCCAAACCCACAGCATCACAAGCTCTTCTGGATAAACAATGCGGAACATTATCGCTCACATCCGAAGGGATTAAACACGTGACAGGGTCAGCAAGCTGGGATCAATGCTGGTAAATTTTCGGTTCTGGATTTTACTAGTAACTCAGCAATGATTGACGTATATTTTTTAATGTAGCTATTCAATTACTATGGAAGGTAATGTCGATCGCCGATGAAAATCACTTTTATCATTGATGATATTAAAACTATCATGGACTCTGTCGACCCTGCGACCATGACGTTGTATACCATTAATAATAGTCTCAATAATTTTCTTATTTCGAATCCACGCTTATTTGATAAATATTCACGACATGAAATGTTATTATCATTTCCATATACGGATGAGGACGGACTGACTGCGACTTTTTGTATCGATACACGGCATCTAGATAACTTTAATCGCTACGATTTACGCTTGATCAAGTTATTCCAATATCTAACCATGCTGAACCTGCCATCAGAACTTGAAATCAAGGTTGAATTTTACCTTGGTAAGATTAACCATCATTCAGGAAACCTATTCAGCCAAATATCTCGTGGCCGCACACTAGACCGCATCATGGATATCCAGCCATTTCTGCAAAATTTAAAATTTATTTACGACATTGAATATTATCATGGTCGATTTTTTATGAGCGACTGCCAACCACTATACAAAATACTATTGCTAGCCTCCCTCGCCAACGAACGCATGCCGGAGATTCCTCACCCATTATGTGATATTAAAATAAAATGCTTCGATAATTTACTCACAGGAACCCCAATACCTATACCGGAAAAATGCATTGGGAAAACCGTTGATTTGATCGATTTTCATCATGCATCCCAGCTCAATCTACACACGATATTTGACACCATTATCCATCTCAATATAAAAAAATATGTCAATGCCAACTTGAAGACACTGGCAAAAATATTATTTTTTCCTCAAGTGCCGCTAGAACTCAAAAAGGCCATCTGCAAATCATTCCCAACAGTAATCTTTCATCTTATTCGTCATCATATTGAAAAGAGTGATATCAACTTTTACGATTACATTTCTACCGATGGTGAAACACTGGCGGCAACACCCGCCAATCAATGCGTCTCTGAGTGGGCCAATCAAACAAACAAAGATGAATTCGTGCGTATCATGGCTCCGATTGTCGCAGACTATCATGAGCCTCTGGTGACCTGCCTGATTCTCGCAGCACTCGATCGTACGCGAAGAGATTGGCTCATGGCATTGCAACCTGCTATCAAACTTTCAACGCCACCTTCGCTCACTGAAAAAGGCCCATGGCACCCGTATTATTATCGATTATTTCCACTGCATCATGTCACGACGAACAATCAGCCTTTCCGATCCGTGGACATTAGTACTGATACCAACTTACAAGACTTGCAGGATAACTTATTAAAATATGTCATGGCAGGGAATAAAACTTCGGCAAAAGCACTCCTACAAGATGCTAAAATCATTTTCCCGAAAAATTATTGGCATCTTGTGCTCGATCGGGGAACAGCATTTGAACCTCACGCACCACGACAATGGCTAGTCAGTCCATTGGAATTCGCAGCATGGTCTGGAGATATTTATACCACCATTATGCTGATAGAGTCTCTACCCTTGGAAATCGCCACCCTAACGCACGCATTAACTCAATTACGGAATATCATGCATCGGGCTAACGGGTTAGAACACGGAATATTCATGACGCCTTTTCATTTATTACGTCATCAATATTCCGCATACAGGGCTCGCCACGAGGAAGGCCATCAACGGCCCTACACTCAAACTGAACGCCGCAGTGAATTTTGCAGAATTGGTGAATTGCAAAAGCAATTACCTCTCTATGGGCTACAAGCCATCTGCCATCCGACTGCACACGGCAAATCTTCATCGTTTGATTGCGAACCCAATCGTGACTGCCAACTTGTTGGAGATTTTATTCTAGATACGGATGATCTAAGTGATGGCCGCGTTCTCACGAGAAACAACACAACGCTAGCATTACCCCAACTGGAGTCCTACCTTGAAAACAACAACGTTCGCTCGGCTAAAAATTTTTTAGCCATGGAAGCCAATATTAATGCTCTCTGTATCGCGCGTGAAAAAGATTTTAAGACGGAAATCAACTGCCTTGAAAACCAGATCAGGCAGCTCATACAAGATCAACAAACTAACTCTGCTGACATTCTAAAACTTTCCCATCTGAGCCTTTAATCTGATTATTGCTATCTTTCGGTAATGCGTGACACTCACCTGACTTGCTCATAGCGATCGCCCATGCCGGATAAGAAGCATGGTTGCGGCAATACCATAAGGTGCCATTATCATTACTGTCAGTAAGTGTAGGATGAAATTGCAAATAATGGCGATAACGCGGATAAAATTTGAATTGCAAAATACCTCGTCTGCTCGTCATTTGATGCACGGCAAGAATTTGGTCTTGCTGATGGATACGCCCATCTTCCGCATCATCGATAAACATTATCTGACTATTCGACCAGTCTCCGCCACAGGCATGAAGATCGTTTGACGGACAAATTGAAATCGTACGGTGACGTGTATCAGCTTCACTGCGCGCACTGAGCATAAGCTGCATCAACTCATTCTGTAGTGCTTCGTCTTGGCCACGATTCAAAAGAGCTTGTATGCCCTGCACGGCTACCGCGCCTAAAATCACTGAGATCGTCAGCGCGGTCAGAACTTCCATCAATGTAAAACCATGGAACGATTTCATTCTGGAATCGTTCACTATTCCTTGTGACGCATATGCGGGAATAAAATAACATCGCGAATAGAAGGAGAATTAGTAAAGAGCATCACTAATCTGTCAATACCAATCCCCTCACCCGCAGTCGGCGGCAAGCCGTGTTCAAGCGCGGTGACATAATCTTCGTCGTACGGCATCGCTTCTTCATCACCGGCAGATTTCGCTGCAACTTGCTTCTGGAAGCGCTCCGCTTGATCTTCTGGATCATTTAACTCTGAGAATCCATTTGCGATTTCGCGTCCGCCAATAAATAATTCAAAGCGATCCGTTACGAATGGATCGGCGTCATTACAACGCGCCAACGGAGAAATTTCAGCAGGATAGGCAGTAATAAACGTCGGCTGTAATAGCTTGTGTTCAACCGTTTTATCGAATATTTCAATTAACACTTTGCCAAGCCCTGCATCAGCAGACGGAACAATCTCAAGCTTCGCAGCCACTTTTTTAGCGGCTTCCAGCGTCGCAATATCTTGCGCTGCAAGGTGTGGATTATATTTTAAGATTGAATCTTTCAGCGTAATACGCTCAAACGGCTGGTTTAAATCGATATTAAGTTCTTGATAGGAAAATTGGCGCGTGCCTAATACTTTATCGCCGATTTCACGAAATAATTCTTCGGTTAGATCCATCAACTCATGATAATCCGCATAGGCTTGATAAAATTCAAGCATCGTAAATTCAGGATTATGACGCGTCGATACGCCTTCATTACGGAAGTTGCGATTCACTTCAAATACACGCTCGAAACCACCCACGACCAAACGCTTCAAGTAAAGCTCGGGCGCAATACGCAAATAGAGAGGCATATCGAGTGCATGGTGATGCGTAACAAAAGGCTTTGCAGCGGCACCGCCAGCCAGCACTTGCATCATCGGCGTTTCAACTTCTAGGAAGCGTCGCGCTTTTAGAAAGTCGCGCACCACATCGGTAATCTTACCACGCATCAAAAACACAGCGCGCGATTCAGGATTAGCAATGATATCGAGATAACGCTGACGATAACGCGTCTCTTGATCGTGCAGACCATGAAACTTATCTGGCAACGGACGAATCGCTTTTGTCAGTAATTTAATTTTTTTAACTTTAACAGACAGCTCACCAGTTTTCGTCACAAACAGGAAACCTTCGGCACCGATAATATCGCCAAGATCCCACTCTTTGAATTGCTCGTACACTTCCGGCGACACATCTTCTTGACGCACGTACAATTGAATACGGCCTGACATATCTTGAATATGTGTAAAGCTCGCCTTACCCATTAATCTGCGCAGCATCACACGGCCAGCCACTTTCACCGGCACAGGATTTGCCTCAAAATCCGCTTCGGTTTTGCCGGCATATTGATCCAGCAAATCCTGGGCAAACGCATCGCGACGAAAATCGGTCGGGAAGGCTGTGGTTTGTTCGCGCCAGGCGGCAAGTTTTGCACGACGCATTTCGATTAAATCGTTGGTAGAGAGAACTTCATTTTCCTGATTTGACATGGTTACAATCCGCTAATTAAACTTGCTTCAATAAATTTATCTAAATCCCCGTCGAGTACCGCTTGTGTATTGCCAACTTCAACACCGGTACGCAAATCTTTGATACGTGACATATCGAGCACGTAAGAACGAATCTGGCTGCCCCAGGTAATATCTTTTTTACTGGCTTCCAGCGCATCCTGTTTGGCATTTTTTTTCTGCATTTCAACTTCATACAATTTCGCGCGCAACTGTTTCATCGCGTAAGCACGGTTTTTATGCTGCGATCGATCCGACTGACACTGCACCACAACGTTCGTCGGAATGTGTGTGATTCGAATTGCAGAGTCAGTACGATTCACATGCTGACCACCCGCACCACTTGCGCGATAAGTATCAATACGTAAATCAGCTGGGTTAATTTCAATTTCGATATTGTCATCGATTTCAGGTGAGATAAATATCGAAGCGAATGATGTGTGACGCTTATTATTCGAATCAAAAGGTGATTTACGCACTAAACGATGCACGCCGCCTTCCGTACGCAACCAACCATAGGCATAAGGGCCGTCGAATTTCACTGTGGCACTTTTAATACCGGCGACATCACCCGGCGAGATTTCGAGAATCTCCGTTTGAAAACCATGACGCTCACCCCAGCGTAAATACATACGTAATAGCATATTCGCCCAATCTTGGGCTTCGGTACCACCGGATCCTGATTGCACATCGACATAAGCGTTATTGGCATCCATTTCACCCGAAAACATGCGGCGAAACTCAAGGTCGCTGATACGCTTCGTCAGCTTCTCGGCATCATCACTCACCAAGGCCAGCGTTTCCGTATCATTTTCTTGTGAAGCCAGGTCGTAGAGCTCTTCCGCCTCGCGTAGGTCACGCGCGAGCTGCTGCATCATGGTAATAGTGTCTTCGATCAAGGAACGCTCTTTGCCAAGCGCCTGGGTCTTCTCAGGCTGCGACCAAACAGCGGGGTCTTCAAGCTCAAGTTTAATACTATTTATGCGTTCAATTTTTTGATCGATCTCAAAGATACCCCCAGATGCTCTCCATTCTGGATTGCAACTCTTTGAGGTAGTTTCGCATGGATGTGATTTCAATCATTTTTTTATTCTTTCTCGTTATTCTGGCCGGGGTTCACTTTAGCAATTTTTGGCCTTGGAATCTAGACTGGCTTACTTTTGAGGTTCACCGCAAAAACCAGCGCATCCTCGAGACCGCTGACGGTCTGATAATAATTCTTACGCTCGCCGATCAGCATGAAATTGAGCTTGCGATAAAGCGCAATCGCGCGCGAATTGGAGCGGCGCACCTCCAGATAGGCCACGCCCATCTCTCGGGATTTCGCTTCAGCCATCGCAAATTCCATCATGCGGCGACCTAGGCCCTGGCGCTGATAATCACGCGCCACACAGACATTGAGGATGTGACATTCATCCATCTGCATGCCAAGCACGATATAGCCGATGATTCGACCTTCGTGCTCCGCCACCCAGCCATCATAATCCATTTCAAAACAGGTTTTGAAAGTCTCTTCCGTCCAGGGGGCGCCTTGAACAGATTGCTCGATCATGAGCATTTGCGGCAAATCGGCTTTCACCATTTTGCGGAACATATGTCTTCCCTTTCTTCCCTATAGCAAATTTGAGTTGAGTGATCTAACATCAATTTAACAAATTGCAGGCCGTCACAACAAGTTAAAGGACACGACATGCCAAATCGCCTTACTAAAATCGTTACCCGCACAGGTGACGACGGCTATACCACGCTCAGTGACGTACGCCACTCCAAAGATGACTTAGTCATTGAAGCCCTCGGGAATATAGACGAATTGAATTCTTCGATTGGTTTCATCCTCGCAATGCACCCCAACAATGAAGAAGTCGAAAACTATCTCACCCAAATTCAGCAGGATTTATTCGACTTCGGCGCCGAAATGCACGTCCCCGAACGCATTGCCATCACACCCGAAAAAGTATTATGGCTAGAAAACGTATTAAAAGCCGGTAACAGCACGCTTCCCCCACTAAAAGAATTCCTCCTCCCACGCGGCAACCCCGCCTCCGCCGCCACCCATCTCGCCCGCACCATCTGCCGCCGCACCGAACGCAGCTTTGTCAGACTCCACCGTCAAATCACGTTATCCAATCCTGAAATGCTCCGTTATTTAAACCGACTTTCTGATTTGTTATTTGTGACGTCACGCCTGCTGGCTAAGGTGAGTGCGGAGGAGGAGGTAATGTGGGAAAAAGATAAGTAATGCAAACAGAAACAAAAATATCAACGAGTCGCCTGACCCTTCGCACCTGGCAACCCTCCGACATCCCCCTCATGGCCGCCATCAGTGCGGATCCACAGGTGATGGAGTTTTTTCCTGCTATACAAGACTATGCAGCGACCGAAAAATTGTATGCGGCAGTCGTTGCACACCAGAAAGAACATGGTTATTCGCTTTATGCAACTGAGACAAAGGATTCGCAGGAATTTATAGGGTTTGTAGTACTTTTTCACCCGTGGTTTATCATTCCGGGTTTTGTTTCGAAAGGTTTGCCCATTATTGAGATTGGATGGCGTTTAGCGGCAAGGCACTGGGGAAAGGGATACGCAACAGAAGCTGCGTCAGCGGTTTTGAAATATGCGTTTATGGAATTAGACTTAAATGAAATTATTTCGTTTACGGCCAGTGTGAATATCCGCTCGCGTCATGTCATGGAGAAAATTGGTTTAAAACATAATGCGCGCAATGATTTTGATCATCCATCTCTTAGCCATGACAGCATTTTGAAACGGCATGTTCTCTATCGTTTAACTCGGAATGAATTTATAAACCCTTAGATCATTGCCTTTCGAAAAGAGAACGCATGTTACAAATATGCTATTTTCTAGCCGCCGTCATCATCCGCGGTATCAGCAAAGCACCAACCAACCCACCGATCATAACCGTCCTAAACATTAAAATATCATGCTCATCCAGATTCGCGGGCGGAATGAAACCCGCCATGAATGCCAGTAGAGAGGTGAAGATACCGATGAGCATAATCACCCAAACACACGCACGACCACCGGGAATTTGAAATCCTGGTGCTGCAACCGGTAAATAGCGTAAGCGTATCGCAGAAATGAACAGGATGATGTAGTAGAGAATTGTTAACTGTGAAGCGACGTCAAGCAGCAACCAGAAGGCATCGGTTACATTTGGAAAGAGTAAAAATACGGTGGATATCAGGGTAAAAATGATCGCCTCGAAAATCAGAATACCGACTGGCGCTTCATATTTATTTGTCTTCTGCAAATAGGGCGCGAGGTGATTACGTTTGGCGGCTACATACATGCCGCGTGTCGAAGCCAACATCCAGGCGGCGATGCTGCCGATATTGCCTATCAAGACTAAAAATAATACCAGTGTTAGCAATTGATTAAATTGTAAATCGTTGAATAACACAACCAGTGCATCTAAAAGTCCGGTCACTAAACTTAGCTTAGAAGATGGAACGATGACGGCGATTGCGAGCTCCGATAGTAATAGCAAAGCCAAAACAGTGACACTGGAGATGATCAAGCTGACAGGATAATCACGTCGAGGATTTTCCACATTACCGGCATGCACGGCAGTTAATTCAACACCAAAGAGTGAAATGACGATGCCGATTAAAAGACCCGCATTATCAAGATGGGCGATATCTGGAAACATGGCCGCATGCGTAAACTGAATGGCGAGCGGCTTGCCGCTTAGCAGCCACATCACTCCGCCGCCAATAATAATTACCGTGGGCAAGATGACACCGAGCACGCTGCAGATGACGCTCGTGAAACTTGAAAATTTAACACCCATGCAATTTAACCCGGTAAATAGCCAAAATAAAATGGCACCGAAACCCACGACAAACATTTTATTTTGTGCGAGTGAGGCATCAAACAAATAAGCAAAATTCGCGGCAATTAGCGTGAAAATAGTGGGATACCATAACAAATTGGATAGCCATAACAGGCAAACCGCAAAAAATCCTGCTTTGGCACCGAAGGCTTTTTCACACCAAATATAGGCACCACCGGTTTGCGGGTGAGTCGTTGCTAATTCTGCGACCATCAAAATACAGGGAATAAAAAACCCAATGACGGCAAACAAATATAAGAAAGGTAAGGCGGCGCCGTAACCGGCATTGGCGGGTAATACTTGCAGGTTGCCGACAATGACAATCTGGAGAAGCGCGAGCGAGCTGATCTTTAAAAATTTCTGTTGCATAAGCCTCATCACTCAACCTTCCCCATCAGGGGAAGGTTGCCTGCTAGCATGCGTTATGCCTTTTCTTCCGCTTTCTTTTTGGGAATGTATAAATCAGTAATCGTTCCTTCGAAAACTTCAGCGGCCATCGCAACGGTTTCTGATAAGGTGGGATGTGGATGGCTAGTCAAGGCAATATCTTCCACATCGCAACCCATTTCAATGGCGAGTGCGACTTCAGCGATCAATTCACCGGCGTTCGTGCCAACAATACCGGCACCAATCACACGATGCGTGGTTTCATCAATAATTAACTTTGTCACACCTTCGCTACGAGCATTGCTTAATGCGCGACCGCTAGCGGCCCATGGGAATACGCCTTTGCCATACTTGATGCCGCTCGCTTTGGCTTCGTTTTCGGTAACGCCAACCCATGCCACTTCAGGATCGGTGTAAGCAACACTTGCGATGCATTTTGGATCAAAGTAATGTTTCAATCCGGCAATCACTTCAGCAGCGACTCGACCTTCTGGAATGGCCTTATGCGCCAACATGGGGTTACCCACGATATCGCCAATCGCAAAAATATGCGGAACATTCGTACGCATTTGTTTATCGGTTTTGATATATCCGCGCTCATCGACATTCACGCCGGCTTTGCCTGCATCAATCTGATCGCCATTCGGACGACGACCCACTGCACACAGAATGCGATCGAATTTTTCAGGTTTTGCGGGAGCATTCTCGCCTTCAAATGTCACATACAAGCCGTCTTTTTTCGCTTCGACTTTGGTGACTTTGGTTTTGAGATAAATGTTGTTGTAACGTGCGTTAATACGCTTATAAAGCGGGGTAATAATATCTTTATCCGCGCCAGGAATGATTTGATCCATCAATTCCACCACGGTGATATCTGCGCCAAAAGCGTTGTACACGGTCGCCATTTCAAGACCAATGATACCGCCGCCCAGCACCAGCATTTTACCTTCGACTTCTTTCAATTCCAGCGCACCGGTGGAATCAATAATGCGTGGGTCATCGGGTAAAAATGGCAGCTTAACGGGACGTGAACCTGCAGCAATAATGGCTTGCTCGAATTTAATGGTTTCAGTTTTGCCGTCTTTCATTACCACTTTTAATTCATGTGGAGAAATGAAAGAGCCTACGCCCTGGACGATATCGACTTTACGTTGCTTGGCCAGCATTTTGAGACCGCCGGTTAACTTGCTAACAACACTATCTTTCCAGGCTGCAATTTTTTTAATGTCAATTTTCGGCTTACCAAATGCGACACCGTGATCGGCCATTTCAGCGGCTTCATCAATCACTTTTGCCGTGTGCAGTAATGCCTTGGAGGGAATGCAACCCACATTGAGACATACACCACCAATATTATCGTAACGTTCAACTAACACTACTTTTTTACCTAAATCGGCTGCACGGAAGGCTGCGGTATAACCACCAGGGCCGCTACCAAGTACTACGAGTTCTGTCTGAATAGTCATATCGTCCTCTGTTCTTTCTATAGTAATAAATTTCTAATGTCGGATAACATATTGGTTAAATGCATAATGAAACGCGCACCGTCGGCACCATCAATCACACGATGATCGTATGACAATGAAAGCGGCAGCATTAAACGTGGTACAAAAGCATCGTTCTCGTAAACCGGTTTATACGAAGATTTTGATACGCCTAAAATGGCCACTTCGGGTGCATTGATGATAGGCGTAAACGCTGTGCCACCAATACCGCCCAAACTGGAAATTGAGAAACATCCCCCTTGCATATCATTCGGCGTTAATTGTTTCTTGCGTGCTTTTTCACTAATGAGAGCGAGCTCTTTCGCAAGATCGACTAAACCTTTTTTATCGACGTCGCGAATAACCGGCACGACTAATCCATCTGGCGTATCGACCGCGACACCAATGTGGAAATATTTTTTCATCACTAAATTTTCGCCGCTTGCATCAAGCGATGCATTGAAATGCGGGAAAGCTTTTAACGAAGCCACCACCGCTTTCATGACGAATACTAATGGCGTTAATTTTACATTCTGTTTTTCGAGATCACTTTTTTGTGACTTACGGAAATCTTCCAGTGACGTGATATCCGCTTCATTAAACTGCGTGATATGCGGAATGGTCATCCAGTTGCGCAGTAAATTTTTTCCGGAGATTTTCTTGATACGAGATAATTCTTTCGTTTCAACACTACCAAATTTGGAAAAATCAACAACGGGCGCTGGGGGATAAGGTAACGATGCAGTACCGACACTTGGCAGTTGGGTTAACTGACGCTTCACATAAAACTGTACGTCATCTTTTACGATGCGCTGCTTCGGTCCACTACCCGTCACTAAACTTAAGTTCACGCCAAGCTCACGCGCGAACCGGCGCACACCGGGGCCTGCGTGAATATCGCCGTCTGTCTGTAAGGTACCAGATAAAACTGAGGCATCATCTTCTTCATCTTCATCGACAAAAACTTGCTGAATCAATTCAGGCTCGATCGTTTCCGCGCCATCTTCATCGACTTCCTTGGTAGCTTTTGCTGGCTTTTTAGCAGACTTTTGTTTGGCAGGTTTCTCAACCGCGGCAGGCTTGGCTTCGGCTCCACCCGCTTCGAGGGTAACAAGCACGGAACCCGCTGAAACGGTGTCCCCTTTCTTCACCTTCACGGCTTTCACAACGCCAGCTTCGGTTGAGGGAATTTCCATGGTCGCTTTATCAGATTCAAGGGTCGCAATCGGGGTATCGACAGCGATCTTGTCGCCCGCTTTAACGAGTATTTCAATCACAGTGACTTCGGCAGCTCCGCCAAGATCGGGGGTCGTAATATTCTTTTCAGCCAAAATGAACTCCTCCATCAGTCTTACCCAAGGTTAATTGAGTATAAACTGACTATCATTAAACAGTAAGTGGATTTGGTTTCTTCGGGTCAATGCCGTATTTCTTGATGGCTTCCTTGACCTTGGCGGCCGGGATCACCCCGTCTTTCTGAAGCGCATAAAGCGCTGCCACCGCAATGTAATATCGATTCACTTCGAAGAATTCGCGTAACCGGGCACGGGTATCGCTACGGCCAAAGCCGTCGGTTCCCAATACCACAAAGGTACGGTCGATATAGGGCCGAATCATGCCTGGGTAGGCACGGACATAATCGGTCGCTGCAACGACTGGACCAGCATGGCCTTTGAGGCATTGCTGCACATAAGCGGGTTCCAGATTTTTATCAGGGGCGAGCATATGCGCACGTTCTTTCTCTGCACCATCGCGGCGTAATTCACCGAAACTCGGTACACTCCAGATGTCGGCACTCACACCAAAATCATTCTTGAGCAATTCAGCCGCGGCGATCACTTCATTTAAAATGGCGCCACTACCCATGAGCTGCACTTTATGCCCGGCTTTATCGCCTTGCTGATATAAGTACATCCCTTTGACGATGCCCTCTTCCACCCCTTTTGGCATGGCGGGCTGGAGATAACGTTCGTTCATCGCCATCACATAATAGAAAACGTCTTTTTCTTCAGTGACCATTTCTTTCAGGCCGTGCTGAATAATGACGGCTAATTCATAACCGAAAGTGGGGTCGTAAGCACGGCAAGTTGGAAATTCTGCCGCTGTTAAAAGACTGGAACCATCTTGATGCTGCAAGCCTTCACCATCGAGTGTGGTACGACCTGCCGTCGCGCCAATCAAGAAGCCGCGCGCACGCATATCGCTCGCTGCCCAAATATAATCGCCGACGCGCTGGAATCCAAACATGGAGTAATACGTAAAGAAGGGAATCATGGGGAATTGGTTATTGGCATACGAGGTTGCCACCGCCATCCACGAAGCCATGCAGCCTGCTTCCGTAATACCCTCTTCGAGTACCTGACCGGCTTTGTCTTCTTTGTAATAAAGGAATTGTTCTTTATCTTCTGGCGTATATAACTGACCGACTGGTGAGTAAATACCGACTTGGCGGAATAAGGCTTCCATACCAAAGGTACGCACTTCATCAGAGAAAATCGGCACGATGCGTGAACCGATCACGGCGTCTTTTAATAACACATTGATGATACGACCGAGCACCATGGTCGTTGACATGGTGCGATCTTCCGAACCTTTCAACACCACATCGAATGCATCGAGTGCGGGCACTGCAAGTGAATTAGAAACCACTTTGCGTGACGGTAAATAACCACCGCCCAATGCCTCACGACGTTCGTGCAGATATTTTAATTCAGCGCTATTTTTTGCGGGTTGTTTGAATTCTAGCGATTCAATTTCTGCTTTCGACACTTTCAAATTGAAACGTTCAGCAAAGGCTGTTAACTCATCACTCGACATATCTAATGCGTTATGCGCAATGTTTCTGCCTTCTGCATTATGCGTTCCCAGACCATAACCTTTCACGCCTTGTGCGAGAATAACGGTTGGCTGACCTTTGTGTTCAGTCGCCGCTTTATACGCCGCATAAATTTTAACAGGATCATGCGCACCACGACCCAATAAACCAATTTCTTCATCTGACCAATCAGCGACTAATGCCTGCAGTGACTCGGTGTTGAAAAGAAATTCGCGCATATAAGCACCGCCACGTACATAAGCGGTTTGCAAATCGCCATCCACGCATTCAGTTAAACGACGCACGAGTTCACCTGAAGTATCTTTCGCAAATAATTTATCCCAGCGACTATCCCACAGCACTTTAATCACATGCCAGCCAGCCCCACGGAATAAACCTTCGAGTTCTTGTACGACTTTATAATTACTACGTACCAGGCCATCGAGACGCTGCAAATTACAATTCACAACGAATGTTAAGTTATCTAATTTTTCACGCGCAGCGAGAGCAAGTCCTGCAATGGAATCGGGTTCATCCATTTCACCATCGCCACAAAATACCCAAACACGGCGATCAGATTGCGGGAGCAAACCGCGATGATCCAGATAACGCATAAAGCGCGCTTGATAGACACCTTGAATCATACCGAGACCTAACGACACCGTGGCGAACTGCCAGAATTCCGGCATTAACCAGGGATGCGGATAAGATGACAAACCTTGACCGCCAATTTCCTGGCGGAAGTTAACCAGATGCGCTTCGCTCAAGCGGCCCTCAATGAAAGCGCGAGCATAATTACCTTCTGAAGAGTGCCCCTGGAAAAAGACCAGATCACCTAATTGTTTTTTGGAAGCAGCGCGGAAGAAATGATTCAGCCCGACTTCATATAAAGTGGCAATGGATGCATATGAAGCCAAGTGACCGCCCAAACCACCCGCATCACGCTTTGCACGTAACACCATCAGAATAGCGTTCCAGCGAATATAGGCTTCGAGCGCTTGTTCCGCGTTAAGATCACCTGGGTAGGCTGGCTCAGCACCTGCCGCAATCGTATTCACATACGGCGTCATGACCGACGAACTCATCGCCGGCAAGCCATGCTTTTCAGCAGCCGCTTGCAAAGTCTGCAAAATAAATTCCGCACGTTCCTTGCCTTCACGCTTCACTAAGGAGGCGAGCGCATCCAGCCATTCACGGGTTTCAATAGGGTCTTTATCATTCGACGCTTTTGTCATGCTTACCATTCCTGTTTTTGAACTTGTGGTGTCGGGTCTGTCTATTTTTTTTGGGCGTTAAGTTTAACCTTATTTCGCCCTAAAATCCAAAAGTGTTGCGCAAAAAATGGAGTTCTTGGGTGGTCAGGGTTGGTTATGGATTTATCTATTATACCTGAGATGGGCTAGATTGATTGCAACTTCCATGTATTCAATAAGATATGTGCAGTGAGGTAGACTAATTTTATTGTCTTTTCTCAGACAACCGGATAAAAAATAGAGCCTATAAGGACGTCGCATGACACCTCATACGCTCAAAAAGGTGACTCCCCACACTATTCTCAGTAAAGTAAGCCAAAGAAAAACCGCACCTGCTAACTAACTTATTGATTATACTATAATTAACTAAATCAAAAATACACTATACTTAAACCAACACTCCGCAAAGAGAGGCGCAGAATAATGAATACCCGAAAAAATACTACCTTTAACATTACGATTAATTCAGGTGATTATTCTGATTCTCTACTCATGTCGCGTGCATTTTTTAACGAAAATGAAAGGGCACAAATGAAATCAGGAGGCATCGCACCTCCCTTCACTATTGCTCATGAAGACGAGCAATATCAATGTTGCTCGACCTATACCTCGACTAGTCCTTTCATTGTATTTGCTATAACAGATGGTGACGAACCGCACATCTTTACGCGCAACAGGAAAGTTGAAGATAGAATAAAAAGACTGGAAGCGGATGCTGCAGAAAAAAAATCTAACGAAGATCAAACGATTATTATTGTCATCAGTTTACATGAAGGTAATCAGTTAACAGAAGAGCAAGAAGCAAGAATCGAAAATGCGAGAGCCAAATATGGCGCTCATCTATATCGATTAACTGATTCGCGAATATACGGACAACCCATCAAGGACTTGGCGGAGGTAGAGACCAATAAGCCCATGTTAGAAGAAATTCGTGAACAAATGCTCGCCAAAATGGTGGGGACAACTCACAGCATTAAAACAGTCAAAGAAATGGAACGCGCGAGAATAGAAGAAGAAAAGCGCCAAGCGGAAGAAGATAAAAGATTAGCGGAAGAAGCGCGTATCAAAAAAGAAAAAGAAGATAGAGAAGCGGCAGAGGCAGCAGCCATTAAAAGGAAAGAAGAAGAGGCAGCGCACAAACTCGAGAAATCAAAAGAATGGCAAACAAAAGTGAAAAATTCCCCCTTCAAAGAGAACGAAGGCAGTTTATATGTGTTGCTTCAAGAAGCAAAGCTTGAGCAGGACAGTTTGATCTTATCGAAACAAGAATTCATGATTTATTTACTAGAACGTCCGAAGAAATGGAACGAATTCAGAGAATTGATGCAAAATAAACCTGGGATAATACGATTATATCAATCACAATTCGAAAACCTGAATAGAATTATATTGGAAGTTGGTGCTGAAAAACTGGACGAATTTTGTGAAACCTATGAGCTCACATTAGATCATATCAATGAACTAAAAATTAAAGATCTCGATCAATTAACGCTGCGGCATTTTGAAAAATACCCCCTTTTAATGGGATGGATCGCCAAAAATTCCAGATCATTAGGCGATGTCCATGACAAAATTATATCACTCGACTATACAAAACCTGATCACAAGATTACTATCCCGGATAGTCCTCATGCCATGTTTCTTGAAGCATTATTAGCATCGAACTTAGCAAATGGTCGCGATATTTTAAAAGTGTTGAATGACATAAAAAATCTTTCTGCAAAAGATGCTGTGCATTTTAATAATATGCTTGCGAAATCTACCGTTTCTGAAGCCATGGCATATATCGCTGACTCCATCAAAGAAGACGGTAAATATGCAGAATTAATGAAGATAGCAGATTATTGTAAGGCTAAGGTTGATCTTGAATCAAAAATAAATGAATTAAATGTATACGGTCAATCATTAAAAACAGAAGGTCGAGAAGCAGCCGGCCAGAACTGTATTGATGTTGCTGAACATTTGAAAACGCAAGTTAACGATTATCTGAGCCCTAATAGTGACAAAAGTGCACTAAGTCTGACTATCAACCAAACTCTTACCAAGGGTGTCAGCACCCTGCGCAGTGACCGTAGAGCGATGGATATCGTGGCTCATATCGCTATTTGTTTAACGGTCATCGGTTTAGTCATTCTCGGAATTCGGGCTGCGTTCACGCACACATTTTTCGTCAACTCCACTAAGCGGGAAAATATGTTAGAGGATGTCAATCGAGCATGGAATAAGTTAGGCGGATAACGTTTTTTTCATGCGTGAAATAGCGCTCCCAATCATCATGAACCATGACCGGCGAGCGCATCCACCATCAGATATCTAACATACGCACATCTAATGGAATCTCATTTCCACTACTTTGCTGACTTCTACTCGAAACCAATGGTAAGCATTTACTAATTTGGCTGGTAAAAAATCTGCATTTAAAATACATACAGTATGACGGCGCCGCTTCTTGACTAACCTCTTCTTCCTGATCGCTTTCAACATCAAAGTCGTTATCAGCGCGACACGGCAAGATTGCAACACCATTCTTTTGTTTAGCAGGAATAACGTAGTTCCAATGATCTTTGTCGAAAAGAAGACTAACCGCTGGAGCACCTGCCACATGATTAGCATCAGTCGAGTTTGAGCTAACTTTTCCTTCCTCCTCACGAATATACAATGCAATATTCACACCAAATGTTTGAGCTAAATGTGGAATAATTTCCTGCCCAGCATGCACTTTGTCTTGTCGTAAGTTTTCTGCATCAACGAGAAAATCATCTGCACCGATCTCTCTCAAGCTGTCAATATACCTTTGCACACCGATGTGACGTAACGCTGGCGCGAGTGCCACATGCAACGCCGCGATGGCAAAACGATCTTCGGAATGTGTTCGGATGTATTCGCTGAGTTCACTAAAAGTTAGGTTTTCAGACCTCTCAACAAAATCAATAAATGCCGTGAGAGCTGGCTCAACATCGGAGTAGTTACCATCCTCAGATAGATATTCTTCAGAACGCGCCTTTAATACGGCTAAACAATTTTCTGATGCGACCCATGATGCAAAGGCTGCCAACTGGGGCATGTTCGCCTCACTCATTAGTCGTTCTTGCTTTATCAAATCAATCAGTCCGAGGGCAAATGAATTAAAAACACAATTGCCGTCCGCAATGGACGCCACTTCGTTATATTTCTGATTATTATGTGTAAATTGAGCTTTTTTGGTAAGGTTATAGGTATCTGTCAACTTGGCCATTTTGGCACCCTATTATTATTTTCATCAATTATAGAGAGTCCTGGCTGATTTTTGTTAAGAGACTATTAAAACCCCTTAAAGATGTGCCTTGGCTTTGATTCAGGATGCGTATAACATTCGCCCCAAAATGTCCCCAACAACAATTAAAAAAATCGAGCGCGCCATGACTAAGAGCCGTCTTCTCAGCAACTTCAAATATCCTTATTATTCACCCGATGAGCCCCTATTAAACTGCATCGAAAACCTTCAAAAAAAGCAGACCAATGAAGACAGTCCAAGCCAATTAATTCCGGAAGAAATTGAAGCCCTTTATCAGCCCATAAAAAGATTTCTAGAGCGTAATACCACCGCTGATAAGATTGATAAAATCAACGAGGATTTCAAAAAATTTAAGGCCGATCTCAAACAAGCATTAATAGCATTGGCTATCGATCAAACCTACATCAATGGTCTATTGTATGCCTTGCAACAATTTCATCCCAAACACCTCCCCTATCATCGTGCCGTTCGTGAACTTGAAATCACACTGCAAGATCAAGACCGCTATGATCCAGCGTTAAAAACGGCAGCAAGCGAGATTCTCCACAAGGTGTGCGCCTATCGAATGTTTCATTACGAAGCGAGCGATGAACCAGGATTCACAGAGATACTGAAAGCGATTAATACCGGCATTAAAGACCCCACCAATACAAACAATTACAAGGCGCTCACCGAGCTTGAATCTAGTTTACCGTACCACGGCACCTCACGCTTTGGGCTAGGCTTGGCCCTCATGGGTAGCATTACCTTGTTTGTTAGCTTAGTTGGAATCGCCATATCCATCGCCGGCATGGTTCTCACTGGCGGCGCCGCTGCACTTCTCGTTGCTCCACTTCTCATTGCATGCACTTTTACTCTCATTGTATCCGCAAAATTATTGTCGATGGGAATCCATGAAATAAAGGAGCAGAAACTAAAAAGCCAGGCACTGCAATCACACTATGGGCTCTTCAAAACAAAATGCCAACCTAAAGAAGACCAGCGCGAACCAGGAATCGATGGATCCATAGAATTATATTCCCAGACCTCCTTGCTGACTCACTAATCTCTGTTTCGGTTAATGACGCGGTTAATGCCGCACCCTCAACGCAGCACAAACCTGGCCCGCACCTTGCACCAATCGCGGGCCGGCACGTGAAATCCAATCCGGTTGCAAGGTCACTAAACGCTGCTGCTTCACCGCCGTCACACTTGACCAGCTTTGCCATGACTGTTTCCAGTCATCATTCACGCTCACATTAAAAATAATGTCAGGATTTTCCATCACAATTGATTCGCGATTGACTTGTGGTGCAATCACTTTTGCATGCGCAAAAATATTCTTGCCGCCACATAGCTCAATCACTTGGTTAATCCAACTATCTTGATTGACAGTGATTAACGCGTAACGATCAATTTGAAAAAATACTTTGGGCGCCGGCGCAAGACGTGGCTCTGATTTCAATTCGTTGATATCTTTTTCGAAGTGTTGCGCGGCCATTTCTGCCGTGAGGTCTTGCCCGGTTAAATGTCCGAGGTTGCGCATCAAATGCGGAATATCTTCGAGCTTTTTTGGAGCCGCCACATAGACGGGAATACCAAAACGTTTTAGAGCAGCTAATTGCCGTGGGAAAGCATATTTCCATGTCACGATTAAATCAGGATGCAAAGCCAGTATTCTTTCGAGATCAACGCCGGCATAAGATCCAACCTGCTGGAGTCGTCGCGCGGCCGGCGGATAATCACAACCTTGCACCACACCCACTACACGATCGCCGGCACCGATTGCAAAAACATTTTCAACCAAATCGGGTGCCAGCACCAAAAGTCGTTTAGCAGGAGTTGTAACAGGGATTGACTGACCAGCATCATCGGTAACCGTGACCGCCCCTGCTGAGAGGGGCGTCATGCTAACCATTAAAAAAAGATAAATGAACCAACGCATTAAATAATGAAAACTAATGCGATCACCACAACCAATACAATAATGAAAACGCGATCCAGCAGACTCACTGCACTTCTTTCCATGGAGCCATCGAGTGTGATCTTGTCTGAATCACTGGTAATAGCTGCCATGCCACATTCTGCCAACAACACGTCATTACTTTCCGGGCCCTGCAAGACACGCGACCGCCAGCTGCTGAGCACGTGCGTGAAATTGCCAGCGAGCGCAAAAATGAAAGCGACTAATCTCACGGGAATCCAGTCCATCAACATTTCAATGGTGCGAGCAGCTGAGCTGATTTCCACACCCTCTGAAGTGGTGGTGGCAACGTTTAATAAACGGTACAGCACAGCACCGGGCAAACCGAGCACGGCGTACCAAAAAATAACGGCGAAAACGCGTTGATTCGATGAAATGAAAATCTGATTCAGTAACTGGCGATGCAGGGAGTCTGCCGCACCATCCGCACTGACATTAAACGTAGCACGCAATTTATCTGTTGCAGCTTTCGCATCATCATTCGTGACAGCACTAATGGAAGCAAACGCATCGGCCCATAAATTATGCGGACCGTAGCAATACAAAATCACGAGTATTTGAAAAATTAACGCTAGAAAACCATACAACACGCTAGCGAGTAGACGGTCGGCAATCAACACGGCCAGCAAGATCGGCAAAATCGTACCTGCCAAGACAAGATACGGGGAAGCGCCCGGAATTTTCTTCAGCGCGAGTTTCTCACCGGCGCTATACCAACCCCACTGGCGCAGATGGCTCCAGTCAAAAAAACGTTCGATGAGTAACGTAACCAACACAAGAATAAATGTCATACCAACATTCCTTTTAAATAATTCCAATCAAAAGCCGGCCCCGGATCCGTTTTACGAACCGGTGCTATATCCGAATGCCCCACAATGCGATCGCGCGTAATGTCTGGATAAGCCTGAAGCAGCGCCTTAATCACCCCAGCAAGCTGCTGATACTGCAGGATTTCGAAGGGTAAATCATCTGTTCCTTCCAATTCTATCCCAATTGAAAAATCATTACAGCGACTTTTGCCCTGAAAAGAAGACTCACCGGCATGCCAGGCGCGCTGATGAAAAGGCACGAACTGGATGATCTCGCCCGTGCGCTGAATCAGCAGATGCGCAGAAACCCTGAGCGCCGCGATTTGCATGAAATACGGGTGCGTGGTCATATCGAGCTCGCCGCAAAAAAAACGCTCAATGGCATCCCCACCAAACTGACCCGGCGGGAGGCTAATATTATGGACGACGATCATATCGATCGTCAGCGGTTGCGGCCGCTCGTCGTGATGAGGAGAACATAGAGTCCTAGCCGGCTGTAGCAAACCGGTAGCGGGATTGATGCTAATAAGTGAATTTGTCATGACAGCATTATAAACTCATTGCAAACCCAGTCAAAATATGTAAAAAATGGCTCCCTTTTTGATAACTAGATAACCGCCACCATGCAGCCAGATACAATACGAGACCTGATCGAAGCAGGCCTACCAGACAGCCAAGCCCATGTTGAAGGCGATGGCGCTCACTTCACCGCCGTGGTCATGTGCCCCGCTTTTACGGGCAAAACCCGCATCCAAAAGCAACAAATGGTGTATGATACTGTAAAGACACAATTACTCGATGGTTCACTCCATGCACTCTCACTCAAGGTGTACACACCGGAAGAATGGGAAGCGCTGGATGACGGTCAGGAAGGGGCATAACTGATGGAAAGATTGATTATTAAAGGCGGCATTCCCTTAAACGGTGAAATTCGCATCTCTGGCGCTAAAAACGCAGCTCTACCGATTCTGGCAGCTTCGCTGCTGAGCGGCTACCCGGTTCAGATCAGCAATATTCCTCACCTGCAAGACGTGACGACCATTGTCAGCCTGCTGGGGCAAATGGGGGTTAAAATTACCCTCGATGAACGTTCTAATATCGAAGTCGAAGCCGCCAAGCTCGCTTCATTCAGCGCGCCTTACGATCTGGTACGCACCATGCGTGCTTCCGTTTTAGTCTTGGGCCCGCTCTTGAGCCGCTTCGGTGCAGCAGAAGTCTCCCTCCCCGGTGGCTGCGCCATTGGCACCCGCCCGGTCGATCAGCATCTCAAAGGTTTACAAGCCATGGGTGCGGATATCTCCATTGAAGACGGTTACATTAAAGCCAAAGCTAAACGATTACGCGGCGCCTCTATTGTCATGGAAATGGTCACCGTCACCGGCACTGAAAATATCATGATGGCGGCCGTACTCGCCAAAGGTCAGACGGTCATTCATAATGCCGCCCGTGAACCTGAAGTGGAAGATCTCGCTAACTTCTTAAATGCATTAGGCGCTAAAATCACCGGCGCAGGCACGTCGACCATTGTGATTGATGGTATTGATGAGCTGGGTGGCGGACGTTATAGCGTCTTGCCAGACCGTATTGAAACGGGCACCTACCTTGCCGCTGCCGCCATTACCGGTGGTAAAATCAAAGTTAAAAATACCCGCCCAGATCTTCTGGATGCCGTCTTGTTAAAATTTGAAGAAACCGGCGCCATGATTGATACCGGCCCAGACTGGATTGTGCTCGATATGAAAGGCAAGCGACCGCGCGCCATTAATATCAGCACCGCACCCTATCCCGCCTTCCCAACTGACATGCAGGCACAGATGATGGCAGTGAACACTGTCGCTGAAGGTTCCGGCATTATCACTGAAACGGTGTTTGAAAACCGCTTTATGCATGCTCAGGAATTACAACGCATGGGCGCGGACATCTCACTGAAAGGTAATACCGCCATTTGCGTAGGCACCGACAAACTGCACGGCGCACCCGTCATGGCAACCGACTTGCGCGCATCAGCAAGCCTGGTTCTGGCAGGATTGGCAGCGAGCGGCGAAACCAGCATCGATCGCATTTATCACATCGACCGTGGCTATGAATGTATCGAAGAAAAACTGGCCCAACTCGGCGCACGTATTCACCGCGTGCCATCAGGATCTGATCATTAATCATGAAAATTCATATCGCTTTGCCGTTGGTGTTGCTGTCGGTTTCGGCCTTCGCCGCCAACCAAAGCGATCTTGAAAAGCTCGTCAAACTCGACAGCAAACCCACTGAAAACGTTGATTTATCCAACGCTGATTTACGTCACTACTCTTTCACTGACAGTAAAATCAAATTGCAAAAAGCCAATGTGTCTCACAGCAATTTATCCGGCATGAATTTGACGAATCTTGATTTGAGTGGCGCCGATTTAAGTTATTCCGATTTATCTAACGCACAATTAGATCACGCCAATTTAAGCGGCGCGAATCTCTCGCATGCCAACTTGAACGGCGCGCAATTAACACAAAGTAATTTATCTATCGCCAATCTTCATTTTGCGATGCTGGATGGCGCGAACCTGCAACAAGCTAATTTGAGCGATGCCCTGCTAACATGCGCCAACCTCAACCAAGCTGATTTGACTCGCTCAAACTTTTCAAAAGCAGACATCTCCGGCGCCACCTTCACCAACACCATCACCACCGACATCAGCGGTTATCACTCTGTCACTGACAGACCCGTTAACTGCAGCAGTTAAATGACAATAGAAAAGCGACCGGACTTGCATGACTGCGTAACATTTCCTGAAATCGCGTGCGTAACACCACCCGATAGTGATGAGCATCCCGCATCTCACTCTCCCATTGCTGCCATCATGTATTGATTTGAAAAGGGTTGCAAACTCACATAAGAAACTCAGAGATTATCGCTCTACTCCAAAGCATGAGCCACCTGAACCGACATCGCGAAACATAAATAAAAAAAGCCGGCGAGATAAACTTGCCAGCCTTTTTGAGATACATCATTGCATCATCCTAATGCACGATAAAGCGCGTTACGCTAAATAAAAATCGAGTGTTTTGCGCAGCCCTGTTGCCATATCGACTTGTGGCTTCCAGTCTAGATATTCACTGGCATGGCGGATGGCCGGCACGCGCAGCTCAACATCTTGATAACCTTCACCGTAATATTGTTTTGCGTCGATATCAACCAGCTTCACTTGTTTAGCTTTCTCGGCATATTTTGGATAGTGATCGCCAATCAGCTTCACCATCGTTTCCGCCAGAGCGCGAATGGACACATTTTCAAGTGGGTTACCAACATTAAAGATACGGTTATGCGCGCCATTATCTTTATTTTCGATGATGCGAATCAAAGCATCAATGCCATCGTCAATATAGGTGAAGCAGCGCTGTTGCTTGCCACCGTCAACCAGATTGATATCTTCACCACGTAAAATATTACCAATGAATTGCGTCAACACACGCGAACCGCCGCGTTTTGGGTTCATCACATTATCCAGTCTTGGACCATACCAGTTAAATGGACGGAACAACGCGTAAGATAAACCGTTATGTTTGCCGTAGGCGTAAATCAAACGATCGAGTAATTGCTTAGACGTGGAATAAATCCAGCGTTCTTTATTAATGGGGCCCGTGACCAAATGACTGGTTTCTTCATCAAATTCAGAATCAGGACACATGCCGTAAACTTCAGAAGTGGAAGGAAATACAATACGTTTTTTATATTCAACGCACTGACGAATCACATCGAGGTTAGCCTCAAAATCCAACTCAAAGATACGCAGCGGATCTTGCACATACATGGCAGGGGTCGCGATTGCAACCAGCGGCAACACCACATCACACTTTTGAATATGTTCGCTAATCCATTCTTTGTTTTTGGTGATATCACCCTGGGTAAAATGGAAATTGGGATGCGTTAAACAATCAGTAATTTTATCTTGGGTTAAATCCATGGCGTAAATCTGCCAATCTTTTTTAGTCGCAAGAATACCTTCACTTAAGTGACTACCGATAAAACCATTCGCGCCTAAAATCAAAACTTTCATGAGATCCTCGTTCGTACAATTTAATTTTTTATGAGTTAAATACGCTATACATGACATCCAGCACACGGTCATGATCAGCATCGGTCATCGCCGGGAATAACGGCAGACTCACAATACGATCACATACATTTTCAGCATGCGGGAAATCACCTGGGCCAAATCCAAATGCCTGGCGGTAATACGGATATAAATGCACAGCTCGATAATGCAAGCCCGTGCCGACATTCTTTTCTTTCATGGACTGCATGAATTGATCGCGGTCCATGCCCGTCACTTCTTCGTTAATCTGTGGCGAGTAAAGATGCCATGAATGCAGATGATCGTATTCGGGCTGTTGCGGCAAGGTCCATTCTGCCCAATCTGACAAGGCTTCCTGATAACGCTCGGCTAATTCGATACGACGGGCAATAAATCCACCGAGATCTTTTAACTGATGAATACCGATGGCTGCTTGCATGTCCATCATATTAAATTTGTAACCTGGCAAAACAATTTCATAATCCTGACTGCCGCTTTTGCCGTAACGGTTCCATGCCTGTCTGTCGATACCGTGAAAACGTAAACGCGCCACCTGATCGGCGAGTGCCGCATCAGTGGTCACGACACATCCACCTTCACCCGTCGTCATATTTTTATTGGGATGAAAACTGAAAACCTGCGTATCGCCAAAGCTGCCGATGCGCTTACCTTTGTAAGCAGAACCCATCGCATGCGCCGCATCTTCCAGCACACGCAATCCATGACGCTCAGCCATGGCATAGATTTGATCCATATCGAGTGGCAGACCAGCAAAGTGCACTGGCAAAAGCACGCGCGTTTTATCTGTAATCGCCGCCTCAAGATGATTCAAATCCATATTTAAGGTTTTTGGATCAATGTCGACTAACACCGGTTTACCACCGGCCAGAACAATCGTATTCAAGGTGGCAGCAAAGGTCAGCGGTGTCGTGATGACCTCATCACCCGGCTGAAGATCCATGGCAAGCAAAGCCATGTGCAGGCCGGCAGTGGCCGAGGCTAATGGCAACACAAACGGTGCCTGGAAATAATCTTTCAAATCTTCGGTAAATTGCGCCACCCGAGGACCAGTGGTGATCCAGCCACTTTTGAGGCAGGCGACCACATCATCAATCGCCTCCTGACTGATGGAGGGACGTGAGAACGGTAAAAACTCTTCAGCCTGACTATTTTCTGGACTAATTACTTTGGGCAACAAGGTAAACCCCCGCAATGATAATAAATATTCCCATGACCCGAAGCGATGACAGCGGCTCGCCAAAAAGATAATAAGCCGCGACCGCATTCACCACATACCCGATGCTAAGCATTGGATAAGCAAAACTAACCTGAACCCTGGAAAGCACCAGCAACCAGACCGCCACACTCATCACATACATCGTTAAACCAGTGAGGATAGGAGGATTTGCCATGACTTTTATGCCGATAGGCAGCACATTCGCCATACTGAAATCGAAATGACCGATTTGACCCATGCCGGCTTTTAGCATCAGCTGGGCACCGGCATTCAACAACACGCCGCACAAGATTAAGGCGAAAATCAACATGACCGAGAGACTCTTTTATTGACAAGACATGAATGATACAAAATTTTCAGCAACAATACACATTTCTGTCAAAAATAAGTTATAATGCCAGCCACTCAAAACTCCATAAAACCGAGCTAACAAGAGGAAAAATCATGACAAATTTAGTAGGCAAGACTGCCCCAGATTTTACCGCCGCAGCCGTACTTGGCAACGGTGAAATCACCAATACCTTCAATTTGCACAAAACCATCAAGAATAAATACGGCGTGGTTTTCTTTTACCCGCTCGATTTCACCTTTGTTTGCCCATCGGAGCTCATCGCTCTCGACAACCGTTTTGCTGAATTTGAAAAGCGTAATGCTGTCGTCATCGGCGTGTCGATTGACTCCCAGTTCACCCACAATGCCTGGCGCAATACCCCCGTCGCCAATGGCGGTATCGGCCAAGTTCAATACCCGCTGGTCGCCGACGTCAACCACAGCATTTGCCAAACTTACGGCGTGGAACACCCTGAAGCCCATATCGCTCTACGCGGTGCTTTCATCATCGACACAAAAGGTGTCGTGCGCTCACAAATCGTTAACGACCTGCCATTAGGCCGTAACATTGATGAATTACTCCGCCTGATCGATGCACTGGAATTTAACGATAAGCACGGCGAAGTGTGCCCAGCTGGATGGACCAAAGGCAAAACCGGCATCAAGCCAACGACCGAAGGCATTGCGTCTTATCTCGCCACGGAAGCCACCGCACTATAAAAAGTACGACGCGAGATGCGAAAAAAACAAAACCCGCCCTTCGGCGGGTTTTTTTTCGTTTCGTAAAATTTCACGACTCAGCACGAATATCTTATCCGGCATTTTTTGACCCAAAAAATACTATTGTTTTATTTATTTCTCATTTATTTACGCCATTTAATCTTTTTGTCTCGCGCAGGCTCAAAAAACTTTAAAACAGTTAATTTCTCTGTTATAAAATTCGACTCGCAAAAATGGAAAATGAAGCATTGTTTCGTTTTGTTACATTTTGAACATTTTCAAGCGATATGATTAGGTATTGCCAGTGCTTACACAAAAATGCTCTTAGCGAGCAAATTTACAGTGTTAATCTGCTAGCAAAATCGAACATCAATTTTTTAATTTTGAAACTGTCCGGATTAAGTTTTTCAAGGAGATACTACAACATGAAATTGAAACTCGTTGTTGCTACAATGAGCATACTTGGATTGGTGAGCAGCCCAGCATTTGCAAACCACCACACCAACCACAAAACTGCTACGGTTGCAAAAACCGAAGTGCGCCATGACTATAAAGATTACAAAGACATGGGCCCAAAATGCACGATTAGCGAAAGCGACCTGACCCTGGTGCAAATGAGCCAGAACATCGGCCGTTCCATTCCAAACCCATGCAACGCTGGCTGGTACGAACGTATTCGTGTAAGCGGCGGCATCAATCTTGATGCAGGCAAATGGGGCAACCAGAATGCCAACTACATGGGCGAAAACTATCAACGTTTCTCACTCAACGATGCATACATCAACGTTGCAGCTAACGTTAGCGACTGGACCAACGTCTTCGCCAGCATGAGCTTCAGCACACCAACCACCAGTGCTAACCCATCTGTTTACAAAACATTTGGCGCAGCAGAATATAGCGCTGCTTATGCCAACAACATCCTTGGCGGCAATGCTAATAACTTCCAGGTTGAACAAGCTTACGGTGTATTCGGAAACTTCAACGCTTCCCCAATCTACCTGCAAGCTGGTAAATCCTTCCAGGATTTCAGCCGCTACGAAATTCATCCGATTACACGCAGCTTGACGCAAGTCATGTCTGAAGTACTCGCCACCTCCGTGAAACTGGGCTTTATTGCTAATGGCTTCAACGGCGGCGTGTATGTGTTCAACGATCCGATGAACAAAGTAACAAGCTCCAGCAACCCCACCAACTACGGTATTGCTTTAGGCTACGACCAAATCAACGAACAGTTAGGCTTTGATCTTGGCGCAGCTTATTTGTATAACCTGATTGCAGCGAACGATGTTGCTTACAGCGTTAACAACTTCACCGGCGGCGGCTACAACAACCGCGTCAGTGGCGTCGCAGCTTATGGTGATGTTAACTACGGTCCGTTCATGCTGGCCGCACGTTACACCCAAGCCGCACAACGCTTCAGCCGTCTTGACCTGACAAAGAATGGCTTTGCTGACACCGCAACCCTGCTCGGCAACTCCGTACAGATCGTGCCAAATGCTGGCGCGACCGGTGCAAAACCATGGGCAGCAGGCATCCAAGCTGGTTACGGCTTCGAAGTCTGGAACAAGAGCCAGAACGTATACCTCGGTTACCAGGCTTCACGCGAAGCAGCTGGTCTTAACATGCCGAAGGGTCGTTGGTTGGCTGGTTACGGTATTGATGTCGTTAAAGACACCTTACTCGCCATTGAGTGGGATCACGATCAAGGTTACAGCGCCGGTAACGGTGGTAATGGTAAATCGACTAACCTCGTTTCCTTACGTGCAAGCGCCAAGTTTAATTAATTTAAACGAAAGCAAAAAAGCCCGCGAAAGCGGGCTTTTTTTTGCATCGATTTTTTGCGTCACAACAATTACCGTAGATGTACGACACTACCGCCTTGGCAATTCCCCGACACGATTCACCAGAAAACAAAATAAATCTGCCGTCTTCTCTGCATCGTAAATGGCAGAATGCGCATCCGCCACATTAAACGGAATGCGCGCACGCTTCGTGGCGCGCGCCAACACGGTTTCACCCAACACGACTGCCGATAAAGAGGCCGTATCAAACGTTGTAAAAGTGTGGAAGGGTAACTGGCGAATACCGGCACGCTTGGCCGCCGCCAATAAAAAACTGAGATCAAACCAGGCATTATGCCCAACGAGCACGGCACGATAACATTTCTCTTTTTCCAACTGTGTGCGCACTTCATCAAACAGACGATGCAATGCTTGTGCCTCGGGAATAGCAAAACGCAACGGGCAACCGGGATCAATACCCGTAATTTGTAGCGCTTCCTCATCGATACGTGCACCGATAAATGGCTCGACATGATAAGATAAGGTTTGGGCGCGTTTTAGCTTACCCTCTTCACTCGTCGAGAGCATGACCGCCGCTATTTCCAGCAACCCATCCGTCGCCGGATGCAGCCCAGAAGTTTCCACATCAATGACGACAGGCAACAGCCCGCGGAAGCGCGAAGCCAGATTTGAAGCTCTCATATGTAATTTTCTCTAGTCAAAACTCTTATTTTCAATAAAATAGGGGGGCAACATATAAGCTCTCAAATAACTCCACCTCAATACTGGAAAAATTATGATCACCAATAAGCCTTTATCCCACACCAATCCTCTGCGCGATATTATCATAAATGCTTATCGAATGAATGAAGCAGAATGCCTGGAACGTTTAATTCCCGAAGCCCGCTTCCCTGAATCGACCCGCGCGGAAGTATTACATACCGCTGGCCAGCTCGTGAAAGCCACCCGCGAATTCAAAAAATCACAAAGCAAAATTGATGCCCTTTTGCATCAATATGATCTCTCGACGGAAGAAGGTATCGCCCTGATGTGTATGGCAGAAGCCCTGCTACGCATCCCGGATAACGACACCATGGATAAATTTATTAGTGATAAATTATCCAATGCAGACTGGAAAAGTCATATTAGCCGCGAAAATCCCTTATTTATTAACGCTGCCACCTGGTCGCTGTTACTAACCGGCACCGTATACGCACCCACGCTTGATACCCATCAGAGCATGTATGCCTCACTCAAGCGCACCGTGAGCCGCCTCGGCGCAACGGTTATCCGTCCCATTATCCTGCAAATGATGAAGGCCATCGGCGCCCAATTCGTCATGGGCCAAGACATCGATTCCGCCCTAAAACGTGCCGTTGATTTTGAAAAAGAAGGTTACCGCTTCTCCTACGACATGCTCGGTGAAGCCGCCCGTACTGCCGAAGATGCCAAAACCTATTACGCCTCTTACGTGACAGCCATTGACGCAATCGGCAAATCTGCCACCGCTGGCTCCCCTGCGCAAAATCCAGGCATATCCATCAAGCTCTCAGCACTGCACCCCCGTTACGAATACGGCAAATACGATTTGGTGATGGCTGAACTGCCCCCTATGCTGCTGGCTCTTGCCAAACAAGCCATGAAATACAACATCGGCTTAACCGTTGACGCAGAAGAAGCTGATCGCCTTGATCTCTCACTCGATATCTTTGAAAAAGTCTTCGCTGACCCAGCGTTAAATGGCTGGGATGGCTTCGGTCTTGCTGTCCAAGCCTATCAAAAACGGGCTTCATTCGTGCTGGATTGGCTCGCGGATTTATCTCGCCGTCATCGCAAACGTATCATGGTGAGACTCGTCAAAGGTGCGTACTGGGATGCTGAAATTAAAGTGACACAAATCAGTGGCTTCCCCGACTACCCTGTTTTCACCCGCAAGAATTCCACGGATGTTTCCTATCTAGCCTGCGCACGCAAACTGTTATCGCAGCCTGATTGCTTCTATCCGCAATTTGGCACGCACAATGCTTATTCCGTCGCCGCCATCATGGAAATCGCCGGCAGCAATACACAATTCGAATTTCAATGCCTGCACGGCATGGGTGCCCCGCTTTACCACCAAATCGTCGACAAAACGAAATACAACCGGCCGTGCCGCATTTATGCGCCCGTCGGCACACACCGTGATTTACTGGGCTATCTCGTGAGACGCTTGCTTGAGAACGGCGCGAATAGCTCATTCGTTAATAAACTCGCCGATGACAAAACACCGGTCGAAGAAATTGTATTTGATCCCACCGAACGAGTGGCCGCACTCACCTCGAAACCTCATCCCAAAATTCCTGCACCGCAAGCCATTTACGGCAAATGGTTAAATTCTGAAGGTCTCGATTTATCCAATGATCACATCCTCGCTGACGTCAAAGCAAAAATGGACAAAGTCATCAGCGAAGCTCACACCTGGCGCGCCGGCCCCATTATTAATGGCGACAGCCGCGTTAGCCAACACGCAGAGCCACGTTTCTCGCCCAACAATTTAAGTGAATCACTGGGAACCGTGAATAAAGCCGAGGAACAGGATGTCGAAGAAGCCTTAAAAGTTGCGGTAGATGGCTCAAAATCCTGGGCTGAAACACCCGTAGCAGAACGCTCTGCCATTTTGGAACGCGCAGCCGACAGCTTTCAGGCCGCCATGCCAGAATTAATGGCCATCTTGAATCGCGAAGCAGGAAAATCCATTTTAGACAGTATGTCGGAAGTGCGCGAAACGATTGATTACTGCCGTTACTATGCTTACCGTGCCCGTGAAGATATGACACCTCATGAATTACCGGGGCCAACGGGTGAATCCAATATGCTGGTGTTACACCCCCGCGGCACGATGGCTTGCATCAGCCCATGGAATTTCCCGCTCGCCATTTTTGCAGGACAAATTCTCGCAGCACTGGCAACCGGTAACACCGTACTTGCCAAACCCGCAGAACAAACGCCGTATATCGCTTTCCGTGCCGTCCAGATTCTACATGCGGCCGGCGTTCCGAATAGCGCACTGCAATTAGTCATAGGCCGCGGCAGCGTGGTCGGCGCAAAAATGGTCAACGATGAACGTATTGCCGGCGTCATGTTTACCGGTTCAACGGAAACCGCCAAATTTATTGAACGTTCACTCGCCAACCGCCAGGGCCCGATTGCGATTTTAGTGGCTGAAACCGGCGGTCAAAACGCCATGATTGTCGACTCCTCCGCACTCGCCGAACAAACGGTCGCGGATGTCGTGCTTTCTGCGTTCAACAGCGCGGGTCAACGCTGCTCGGCCTTACGAGTCCTCTTCGTTCAGGATGATATCGCTCCCAAAATTCTCACCATGCTGAAAGGGTACATGGAAGAGTTTAACGTGGGCGATCCAGGCTGGTTACACAACGATATCGGCCCCGTCATTGATGAAGGCTCGAAAGATATGCTGGAAGCGCATTATGAGAAAATGCTGAAAGTCGGGAAGTTAGTCGCACAAATTCCGACAAAAAATACACCAGACGGCCATTATTTCACCCCAAGCGCCTTCGAAATCGACAGCCTCGATGTTCTGGAAGGTGAAGTGTTCGGCCCTATCCTCCACATTATCCGCTTCAAATCGGGTGAACTGGATAAAGTAATGGACGCTATCATCAACACCGGATATGGATTAACATTAGGGATACACAGTCGCATTGATGCCGTTACCCAGTATGTCGCAAGCCGCATGCCGGTTGGCAACATTTACATCAATCGCAACATGATCGGCGCAGTCGTTGGCGTGCAACCCTTTGGCGGCGAAAGACTATCCGGCACCGGCCCTAAAGCTGGCGGCCCACATTACCTGCCAAGACTATGTGTTGAACGCACGATCTCCACCAATACGACCGCCGTTGGCGGCAATGCACGTCTCGTTTCATTACTTGAGGATGATTGATGGCGGTTAACCTACACATTACCTATGTCATGTTTCTAATATTTGCCGGCACAGCAGTGCTTTCTACGCTTGCGTTATTTACGCGTCAGTCACTGCTAGTTGCCTATATTGTCCTTGGTACTGTGTTTGGCCCTTACGGCCTCAAACTCATCAACAATCCGAACATCATTCAGCAGGCCGGTGATATTGGCATCATCTTCCTGCTGTTTTTGCTCGGTCTTAATTTGCAGCCGCAAAACTTGCTGCACTCACTCCGCAAAATGAGCGTGATCACACTCACGAGCTCGCTCATTTTTTTCATGATTGGTTTTGCCGTTTCACACTTTTTCCAATACACCCTGCAAGAAAGCATGATCATGGGCATTGCGTGCATGTTTTCCAGCACGATTATCGGCATTAAACTATTACCCACCACTATCTTGCATCACCAACATACCGGTGAATTGATGATTAGTGTTTTGCTATTACAAGACATCATCGCGATTGTTGTGATTTTCGCACTGGAAGTCTTAGCGCAAAAAACCACAGCAACCAGTCACTTATGGGTGACCATCACGGGCTTTCCGGTTTTATTTTTAATCGCGTACATGTTTGAAAAATTCATCCTGTCAAAACTGATTGCGCGCTTTGACACCATTCACGAATATATTTTTATTATCTCCATCGGCTGGTGCCTGCTCATGGCACAGCTAAGCGCTGCCATGGGGCTGTCCGAAGAAATCGGCGCATTCATCGCAGGCGTTGCTTTAGCCTCTAACCCGATTGCATTTTATATTGCTGAAAGTCTGAAACCATTACGCGATTTCTTTCTCGTTTTATTTTTCTTCGCGGTGGGTGCAACCTTTAATTTTCAGAACTTCAATACGATTGCTGTACCATCGATCATCCTCGCCAGTTTAATCCTGATTCTCAAACCGTTGATTTTCCGCAAACTCATGGTACATGCCGGTGAAGTGAGAAAAGTCAGCCACGAAGTGGGTGTGCGCCTCGGTCAACTCAGCGAATTCTCTCTGCTCGTTATTTATATGGCTCTCGCAGCAAAACTAATATCGCTGCAAGCCTCAAACATGGCACAAGCGACCGTCATCATCACTTTCATTGTCTCTTGCTATTGGACTGTCATGAACTATCCGACGCCACTCGCGGCATCTGACAAACTACGGAGAGATTAACCATGCACTCCCACCACGGTCACTCACACGGACACGGACATGGTCACGACCATCATCATGATGACCAACCACGTTCTTTGAATGCTGTGTTTGCCATCGCAGTCAGCATTACCTTTATCTATACCGGCGCAGAAATTGTTTACGGCTTACTCGCTAATTCCATGAGCCTCCTGGCGGATGCCGCCCATAATCTCGGGGATGTGCTGGGTCTCGCTTTATCGTGGCTGGCAAACTGGCTGCTCTCCTTCCCTGCCCGTAAACGTTATAGCTACGGCTTCAAACGCACCACCATTATTGCCGCGCTCGCTAACGCCTTCATCTTGGTGGCAACCTCAGCACTGATTGCCTATGAATCCATTTTCAAGTTAATGCATCCCCAAGACGTGAATGAACACGTCGTCATGATCATTGGTTTGATCGGTATCGCCGTTAATTTCGGCTGCTCCATGTTATTCATGCGCGGCGCAAAGTCCGACCTCAATATTCGCAGTGCCTTCTGGCACTTGTTAGCGGATGCACTGATTCTCGTTGGCGTTGTAGTATCCGCCATCATCATTGCCTACACAGGCTGGAACTGGGTCGATCCAGTGGTTGGCCTGCTGATTGTCGTGATCATTCTCTTTGGCACCTGGGGTTTACTGCGTGATTCCTTGCATCTCATTCTGGATGGCATTCCGCACTACATAGATCATCTCGGCGTAAAAAATTATTTACAAACCATCCCCGGCGTCACCGCTCTGCATGACTTTCATATCTGGGGTTTAAGCACGCGTGAAGTTGCCTTAACCGCTCACCTCGTCATGCCGCAGCATCCCTTGACTGATGCCGACCACAAACGCATCAATCATGATCTGCATGAAAAATTCAACGTTAGTCACATCACTCTTCAAGTGGAAGCCGGCAGTGACGATGCACCGTGTGCTCGGACTGAGGGTTGTTAAACGACGAGAGGGATTAGATCATGTATGCGAGGAAGAGCATCGAAACAGCGCCACCCGCCAAACGCAGCACTCTTTACAATATGATTTTCGGCATGCTAATCGGATTAATGTTCGCGACTCTCGCAGCGGGTATTGCCGCCGCCTTGGTGTTCACAGGCGGACTACTTGCGCCAGCCGTAGCAGCGGTCGCCATCAGTTATACGGCAACACTCAGTACGGGCGCACTTATCGGTCTGTTTGGCGGAATGGGTTTTCTAGGGATATTTGGAGGCTTATTCGGTGGCTGGCTTTATTCACAGCAGCCGGACCATCAGCTAGCAGCGAAATACAGCCCTCCTGCGACGTTATCTACCACCGCACAAACTCAGATGACCCTGCAAACTGTCGACACACCAGAAAAGAGCCAAGAACCTATAGCAGGATTAGATGCCCCGTCGCAACGACGACGCCACCTACATCTCCACCACCTGCGGCTTCACCAGACGATCAAAATCAACAAACGCCACCTGCATTAACTCCGAGTGGGTCCCCGCGTTAAAGACAATGTGATCTTGTTTGGTTAGCTTATGGGAAAGATAAACAGGCATATCGTATAACTCACCGAAGGGTGGCATGGCACCGACTTCACAACCTGAGAACTTATCTTTGAATTCGGATTCGGACGCAAGATCGACCAACTTCGCACCGGCTGCGTCACGTAATTTGGCAAAGTTGATTTGATGGCTCGCAGGCAACACCACCATCGCAAACTTCCCATCCATTTTAACGATCACCGTCTTTGCCATCTCCCGCCCGGACACATGCGCCGATGCGGCGATCTCTTGAGAAGTAAAAGCGGGTGAATGCGCCATGGAAACATATTTAACATTATGTTTATCAAGAAATTCTTTTAATTTTTTGACTGGCATAGACCACCCCATTTTTTATACTTATTACTGACAGTATAACCCCTTCCAAAGCACGCGTTGTCCGGATAAACCATTTTTTAATCCGGGACAATCACCACCCAGTCACAAGTGATTGTTTTTTACCGGCACTTCATGTTTAATAGATCGCCACCTATAAAATAGAAACAAATCATGCAAAATCAACAAGTTAGCAAACAACTGCAGCCCGCAGTCTGGTTCCTGATCTTCCTCTGTCTGCATGTTGCAGCCTGGACACTGGTTCCCGCCATCGTACGCGATAACCTGCCGCTTGATTCCATAGAAGGCACTATTTGGGGTCATCAACTCGAATGGGGCTACGATAAAAATCCCTTCATGAACGGCTGGCTAACGGCGCTTGCCACAACGCTGGATGGACAATCCGGTTGGATGCTCTATTTATTTTGTCAGTTGTCGGTGGCAGCGAGTTTAATCGCTGTGTGGTCACTCGGTAAAAAAATGATGCCGCCCGTTTATGCGCTAGCGGCTGTACTACTACTTGAAGGCATTCAATATTACAATTTTCATGCTATCGATTTTAACGACAACACCCTTGAATTAGGTTTATGGGCTGGCGCCATATATTTTTTCTATGAGGCGATCCGCAAAAAATCATTACGAGCCTGGTTGGCCACCGGCATTTTACTCGCGCTTGGCATGATGGCGAAGTATTACACCCTGGCATTGATCGCAGCCTTGGGTTTATTTTTGTTACGCAAAGAACATCGTGGGCAACTCGCAACATTACCCCCGTATCTCGCGTTTGCGCTGTTTCTTTTACTGATGGTGCCGCACGCATTGTGGCTGCCACAGCATGAATACATCACCATCACTTATATGTTTGAACGCGGCAGTGCGACCCCACACTGGAGTAATCATTTTTATTTTCCAGCGCAATTTATCTGGCAGCAATTTGAAGCGTTTATCCCTGCGCTAGTCATTTTCGCCTTATTATTTTTGGGGAAACCGCCACGCACCGCGACACCGCGCTTGGCTATCGCCACTGACGATAAAGCTTTCCTATTCTATGCGGGACTCGGACCGTTTCTACTGACGGCATTATTATCGCTCATCATGGGCATTAAGCTCCGCGCAGGATGGGGCATGCCACTCATGTCATTCTGGACATTGTTACTGCTTGCATGGTTGCAACCCCGACTCAGTCTCAAAAAAATGACCGCCTTAATGGCCGGTATTTTTATCTTAATGACAACATTATTAACGGGCTACAGTCTTTCCATCATCGACTCAACGGATACCTCGAGCGCGAATTTCCCTGGCAAAGAAATAGCGGCCACATTGTCTCAGTGCTGGACTGACACCTATCACACACCCGTCGCATACGTTGCCGGTTCACGCTGGGTCAGCGGAAATATTTCGTTCTATTCAAAAGAACATCCAGCGGTTTTAATGGAATGGGATCCCGTGCGTTCATCATGGATTAACATGGCCGACTTCAAGCAAAAAGGCGCTATATTTGTCTGGGATATCACCCGACACGAATCGCTACCAGCAGAAATTGCCAAAGCTTATCCGCGCTTGAATCAAACGATGGTGATGGAATTTAACTGGCGTCGGAATAAGCATGATCTCCCACCTATCAAACTAGGTGTAGCCTTTCTGCCGCCAGCTTCATAAGATGTTGGAAATAACTATCGCGACTTCGCCATAATGGAAGCACCGAGTCCCAGCAATACAACACCAATAACCTTGTTAACCACATGCTGAACGTTAGCAATTTTTTCTTTAACAGCTTGATGCGTCAACGCAAATGACAAAAAGATAAACCAGGTCAACGCGATCATGGCGATTTCAAGCGCATAAATACTTTGCACCAACATGGGAGTATTTGGCTTTACCACCAACGTAAAGACAGACAACATAAACAGCGTGCACTTCGGGTTTAAAACATTAGTCAGAAAACCATCTCGAAATGAGCGATACGATGAAATCTTCGATTTTTTAAATTTACTCTCTAGCGGATTCTTGCTTGAGTCTTTACTGAATAGACTTTTCAACCCGAGATATATCAAATAACCCGCGCCAAGAAATTTAATGGTGTTGAACAACCACAACGACTGCTTGATCACCAGCGCTAAGCCTAAAATGCAATAGGATGAATGCACCAGCACACCCGCACAAACACCGAGCGAAGTGTAAATGGCACTTTGACGATGATGCGACAAGGCATTTTTCACGACAATGATAAAATCGGGGCCCGGCGAAACAGCTGCCAATATGGCGATAACAGCGATGGTGTAATACTCAAACATGATATCCTCTCCCCCTGATTTGTTGATTGATTTTAGTATTGTATAAACCCATATATCTCACACTAGCTGAGCGGTTGACAAATATTTTTTACTATGAGAAATAATGTAACATTAGAAGGCTCGATGACCATGCTCAGAAAATCAAAATATTCAGATACTTCCACCACATATATCATCAACCCAGCGAATCTGACGCCTGTTGAGGCGATGATGCTCATTCAGCTCTACAAGCACCATCAAGATAAACAACCAGGAAAATCTCTGACGATTACCTTAAAGCCAAGTGGCAGAATTCGGAAACATCAATACCCTATCGACGTGCCAAGCACGGTGATAGCCGATACGACGCTTAACCTGATTCTCGAAGTCACCCATAAAATCATCTTGCACCCCATTTGCCCAATTTCACCCGCCCACCCATCAGATGAAGAAAAGCGATTGTTAAAATTACTCATCAACAGCTATCCCGATGATCATACACTGTCAGCACACGACCCTATCACTCATACTCCGAATTTATATCTGGTCTCTGTCCCTTATCCTAAAGAGCCCAAAGTTTTTCATTTTTCATTGGTCCGATTGACACAAAATTTAATTGCCTATTCACGCAAAAAAAATCCGCATGAACGTCGTTATGCCATCTGTAAAAAAGGTGTTCTCTCACACGGGGCAAGAGGCTTGACTTATATCTCTAATCGCACGCTGTTTTTCACCGGCGAATCAGATGGCTGTCACGATATTGGCATCAAGAAAAAAGAGGATGAAAAGAAACATCGTCTGGTTAAACTTCTCTTTCTGCCGACAGATATCCATGGAAAAATAAAACGGATAGGCAACAGCCCACACATAGATCGTAGTGAGCAAAATAAATTGGTGAGCTTAGAAACAGGCTTTCTCAAGCGCAATGCATTTTTTCATGCCAAAGATCCGATACTCTCTAAAAATAATCACAGCCCAGCTATTATCATGCGACTCGCTGAAGGTAACGAACTACGAACCTATCTTCATGATGACAAATACTGCTTGCGCGTCTTCAGTGTTGACCAACGGATCAATCTAACGATTATGATTGCTGAAGCGATTCAATCCCAGGTACACCGTCGCCATATCATTCACCGTGACATTAAACCTGAAAATATTATTTTGAATACAGACAGCAACCTTAATCCCACCTCTGTAGTCATTATTGATTACGGACTTTCGGCAGACAGAGATGATAAAAATAATTTTCAATCAGCCGGCACTAAAGACTACATTGCACCGGAAGTATTCCTCGGGAGTCGCCCCGATGAAATCAGTGACTGCTACTCTTTCATGACGATGCTACGCATTGATATCTGGAATGATATCAGCCACGGAAAATTCAACGGCCTTTGCGACGCACATAAAGTATGGATATTAACGACGATCTTAAATGGAGTGCAGGATGAACGTTACAGTCGCGCAAGCTTGGAGGATGTCATACAAGTTTTTAAAATCATTCGCGAAGAACGACTACGACCTGCCAAGAATAAAGTGCCAGCTACTGAAATAAACGATTTAGTGCGGAAGCTGTAATTTCAACGTCATGCATGGTCGTATAGCGACCAAATGAAAAGCGAATGGAACTCTTAGCCTGTTCTTCGGTCAAGCCTATCGCTCGTAGTACATACGAGCCTTCAGTCCCTTTGCCCTGGCAGGCTGAGGCGGTTGAAACCGCAATTTCCGGTAACCGCTGAATGAGCGCGTCAGCCAACATACCTTCGAAACGTAGATTTAATATGTAAGGTGAACGTAGCGCATCACGGCAATTAATTTGTAAATTTTGAATAGGCTGAATCAGTAGAAGTAAACGCTGATTGAATTGACTAATTCGCTCATAGTCAGCCGCAGCTTCTTCGCCGGCGATACGTAAAGCTTCACCCATGCCAGCAATTTGATGGACGGCGAGCGTTCCTGAACGCATGCCTTGCTCATGGCCACCACCATGAAACAACGGCTCAACGCGAACACGCGGCCGCTTACGTAAATAGAGGGCACCGATACCTTTCGGCCCGTAAATCTTGTGTGCCGATAACGACAATAAATCGATAGGAATATCGCGAACACTCAACGGAATTTTACCGATGCTTTGAGCTGCATCGACATGCAGCAAAATGCCGCGCGCCGATGTTTCGGCTGCGATGGCAGCGAGATCCTGTATCACGCCCGTTTCATTATTGACATGCATAATGGAAACGACAGTGGTATCGGGTCGAAGACTTTCACGAAACATGTCTAGATTAAGGCGACCATTCGCATCAGGCGCAAGAGCCGTCACCGTAAAACCCTCTTTCTCCAAGTGCTGACACGTATCTGTCACGGCCTTGTGCTCGGTTTTCATTGTGACAAGGTGGCGACCCTTACGCTGATATAAATGTGCGGCACCTTTAATACCTAAATTGATCGACTCCGTGGCACCAGACGTAAAAATAATTTCTGAAGTTTCCGCATCAATGAGGGAAGCGACTTGTTCCCGCGCCGTTTCAACCGCTTCACGTGCGGTCAGCCCGTAGAGGTGCTGAGAGGCCGCATTGCCAAAATCAACATCCTGCGTCAGAAACCGGACCATGACAGTCGCCACGCGCGCGTCAACAGGCGTGGTAGCAGCATAATCAAGGTAGATGGGTCTTTTTATCTGTGTCATAGCCTCACTATGATGGAGGTTATTGCCGGAAAGATCAACTCTCACTATGATGGTTAGCAACTCTATGATGGAACTAAAAAAATGACTGATCTTTCCCTGCGGCAATTCACCATCGCGCTCATTTCCCTCTGTTTTTTTTACCTCGGCTTTGAATTTTGGTTTGATCAATACGCCATGATTTCAGTCGATGAATTCTGGTTCGCGCACCGTATTTTTCAATATCACGATGGCATTCCCTACCGGGATTTTTCACCTTACAAAACGGTACTGGGTTATTATGTGTTATTGCTTCCCATGTCACTTTCAGCAAACTTCCTCACCACCTTGATTTTCACAAAGAATGTGATTGCCGTAATCAATGCAGGAATATTTGCGTTAGCTGGCTGCTGGCTAGCCAGGTTCTTCTCTCGCATCAGCGTGCTTTGCAGCTTGGTGGTTTTGCTCAGCATGGATATCACGCTCAGTTATTCCACAAATATCCGCGTTGATTTATTTGCGTATTGGTTTTGTTTATTTTCATTATTATGTTTACTCGATAAACGTTTCTTGTGGGCGGGACTATTACTCGGACTTGGTTTTTGCACCTCACAGAAAGCGATCTGGTACTGGTTCGCCAGTAACGCAGCACTTGGCACTCACTGGTTACTCGCCGCGCGAGATAAACGATACTGCATCGGCATCATAAAATTTAACAGCGCGATCCTCGCAATAATCTTGGGCTATCTTGTTTTATGGTCGTGCATCGCTGGCTGGCGTGTTGTTCTGGACAGTGTATTTATGGAAGCAGCCGCCATGTATCAACTAGACTGGTACGATGCATCGCGTCTGCATTATTGGCGGGTCATCTTAACTTTCAATCCCCTCGCGTTTTTATTATGGCCACTCACCCTCACGTCATTACTGGTCACATTCAAAACCGATGAGCAATATGCCAATCGTCGCTTCCTGATGATTTACTCATTCTCAATTCTTTTTTGTCTGCTGGCTTACAAGCAAGTCTTTCCGTATTACATGCAAGTGACACTGCCGATCTTTTTTATTTTATATACCGCGTTTTTTGACTGGTTGATCGCTTTATCCGCGACACCTTCACTCCGCTGGGTGGCTTATAACAAATTCGGCGGCCCACTTATCTTGTCCTATATCCTTGTAACCGCTGGCACAATCTGGTTATTGGAATTGCCGACGGCGTATCTGCTTATTAATGTCTGTCCATTGCTGATCTTGCTGAGACTCGAGTCAAGCCTGTCTGCCGCAACCTTTCGTCTACTACTGACCATTAATTTAATTTTCATTGGCGTCATCTACCCCTTCGCTGTTTACACCCAAAAACTCATGACACTTGATAGCCATTATCAAAAAGCAAATCTTATTGCGATGAATACCCTTCTTCAGGATGGCAGTGATTACACGGCAGGCATTGAGCTTATCTACACTAAAACACAACCCATCGCCGGACTTCGCCACTTAATGGGACCTGCGATCAGTTATTTATATTCACCGACTGAAAAACTAAGACCGGTGATGACCGCAGCACTCTATGAAGATCCGAATGTGACCCCAGAAAGTATTAATCAGGCCTTAGCACATTCGCGCGTGAAATTTTACGTTAATAATTATCGTATGAACTCATTACCCCCCACTATCGCCGACTATCTCAATCAGCATTATCAACATTATTGGGGCAGTATTTATCTTTATGCGCCCGTCATTCACGCAGGCACACAACAAACATTAATCCAGCTTCCTGGGCGATATAAAATTCAAACCAGTGACAAGAATCGCGTTAATATTAATGGCAATCGCTACCCTAACGCTGCCATTGTCTCACTCCCCGCGAAAAAAATAGTCACGAAAGCGAGCACAAGCTTCCGCTTAGTGCTCATTCCGGATGAGTCCGAACTCGTGCTGGATCCTGCTTTCAAACTTGATCAGTGGGAGAAGATAATTTTTTGAATGGGCACACACCGACATCTTCATGCGAAATTTCTTGTCTGTCGCTGGTAATGAAATCGCACGCACCGGATGGGACAAGATCAAGTTTACGTACTGCCGCGGTCATTAACGGCATATATTCACTCGATGCCAGAATATATATCTGCCCTGTGAATGCCTGTATAGAAGCCGTCACTTGCGCAGACAATGATGATTGATCGTGTTGAAATGGCACGCCGAGATAACGCCAATGCTGCGGCAGGTACGCAATCAGATAAGTCTGTGGGCGCGGCTTTAATGCCAACGCATAAGCTGACACAGGCATTAATACTAAAGCAGAAGAAGTGTGTGAAAGGCTCGCAGGAATCTTGACATTAAAATATTGATGACCATACCACGGCGCTCGCACAGCTTTTGCCGGGTACATCCCCATGACAGTCAATACGATGAATGCAAACAGCCAGCCATCACGCACAACCGCTTGCTGACAGAGAGCATTCAATAATAAAAATATCGCTAACGGCGCCAGCATCTCTAATGGCATGGCATAGCGCATGATCGAAAACCCACATTCCCATACGATATAGGCCACAACAAAAAATATTAGCAACCATTTTTCTCTCGCTGGTAAAACGATGCGTTTTGCGATTGCGATCAACAGCAGCACATACATGACAGAAAAACGAAAATCGCGAAACGGCACATCATTCGTGCGCCCATCGAATGAAAAATAGAACGGAAATAATATTGCCTGCATCCAGTTAGCCGGCATAAATCGCGCATCTTTCCAACTATACGACGGAAAATTTGGCGAATGAAAAAGCCCATTCAAAAATGGATAAACAGGATTGTGATAATGCTGCCACTGCCAGGCAAACCAGTAGCCGGCGGTTAAAAGCACACCCGCTAACGCTCCTGCTGACATGAAAAACAGAATGCGAACTTTTTGCTTGAAAGTCACATTGACCACCGCGATGGCAATCACTGCACTTAATGCAAATATCCCAGCCGTTAATTTCAACCCAACACTGACACCCAGTAAAAAGCCAGCACCCATGACCCATCGCGACGAAAAATTGCGCTGGTAAGCACACAAAAACATCCAGACAAATCCAAGAATAAATATCGAAACGAGCGCGTCATGCTGAAATGAACCAAGCCCAGGAAGGACGGTTGGCCCATACACACCGAGCAGTGCGACGATAATCGCCAACCAACGCTTGTGCCGCACAGGCGGTATCTCGGTCAATAAATTTAAAGCGATGGCATACAGTAACCATAAGTTAATGCCGTGCAAAGCGCCCAACAGAAACACTGCCGTCTTTGGCTGCAGATAAGTAATAAAATAATAAGTGAGAAAATCAGCAGTCGGCGTTAAATGCACATGTAAAAATTCGAGTGGCCAGCTATCCTGGTTTGCGCGTTGATGAAGCAATGCAAAGGGATTATAAAAATGATAACTCGCCAGATCCCAATTTAATTCCTTACCCATTGCCACCGACAGCAACCCCGCGACGATCATGCCGGCCAGTAACACGCATACATCAATAATATAATTATTTTTGATGCGCATAATGCAACCCTAACAGGCTCATAAAGAAGCTCGCAAAAATAATTTGCAAACCCACAATAATGCCAGTGGTCGCAGGAATCAAAATACGCATCATCTGGGTTGGCAACAATGGCCCGAAGGCCTGATGCTGCCAATACCAAAATGAATAACCTGCACCGGCGACGCCAAGGATGACTAAAACCAAGCCCGTCAGCAGACCGTGCTCCAGCGTGAAAAATTTCATAAATCTGCGCATCGACTTTCCTGCGAGTGGCAGATTCATTTGCGCGGCAGTAATCGTGGCGGCAAACACGGCAAAACTCACCGCCTGCATCCCCGCCATCATAAAGACACTGCTAAATAGCATGGTATGAATATCAAGATTAATACCGGCCAATTTCACTGGGCCCATCGCAAGCATGAGCATCAAGACCAAGCCCAACGCCATCAATCCCAATCCTGGGTATAAAAATAACCAGCGCGGACTAAACAATAACAACAAACGCAAATGACGCCAGCCATCCCGCCAAGGGCGGAGATGTGGACGACGACTGCGGCCATCAGGAAATAATTGGGTGGGCACTTCAGTAATCTTCAATTTTTGCAGCGTGGCTTTCACCACCATTTCACTCGCAAACTCCATGCCATCGCCCTGCAAATCCAGCCCGAGAAATTTCTCACGCTCGAATCCGCGCAAGCCACAATGAAAATCACGAATAGCACTAGAATAAAAAGTACGGCCCACCCAAGATAAAACGGGATTGCCCACGTAACGATTCAGAAACGGCATGGCCCCCGCCTGAATGCCACCCATAAAGCGATTACCCATCACTAACTCGTAACCTTCGCGCAACTTAGTCAGGAACGGCTGCAAATTTAAAAAATCATAACTGTCATCGGCATCACCCATAATGATGTACCGACCCGCGGCTGCCCGCATCCCACCTTTCAGCGCGGCACCATACCCTTTTTCAGAAACAGCAATCACGCGTGCACCTTCCGCCACCGCAATATCGCGCGAGGCATCGGTGCTGCCGTTATCAGCAATGAGTATTTCACCTTGAATATTTTGTTCGCGCAGAAATTGGCGCGCTTTTTGAATGCAGACCGCCAATGTTTCGGCTTCATTCAGGCAGGGCATTAAGATCGTTAGTTCACAAGAGTCCATTCTCACTATCCTTATTTCGGTATTTTCTCCTCGATCGCCCCAAACAGGCCGCGAAAGATGTTGATTTCCATCACATCGGGTCGCGCACGAAAGAAGAAACGCCGCAAGCGGGTCATGAGCTGACGCGGAGCACTCAGCTTCAGGAAGTCGAGCTTGATCATGACTTCCTCCATATGCTTGAACATGCGCTCCATTTCTTCGCTCGTGGCCAGGCGGTAGTCCCAGTCTTCCTGATGCTCGGCCGCCGCCAAACTCGCTACGCGCAATTCATACGCTACCACTTGCACAGCTGCAGCCAGATTTAATGAACTATAAGCCGGATTGGCCGGAATTTGAATATGTAATTGACAGCGGTGTAACTCTTCATTGGTGAGACCGGACTGCTCACGGCCGAAAATAATCGCCGTACGGCCGCCTGGCGGCTCCTGCCTGACCTTTTCTGCCATTAAGCGCGGGGGTAGCAGCGGCCAGGGAATCGTTCGATCACGAGCACTGGTGCCGACGACAAGCGTGCAGTCAGAAATCGCCTCATCCAGGGTCTGCACCACGACCGCTTGCGCCAGAATATCATCAGCGCCGGCCGCCATATCCCGCGCTTGCGGATGAGGAAATTGTTTAGGTTCAACAAGATATAGCTCAGTCAAGCCCATGGTTTTCATGGCGCGCGCGGCAGAGCCAATATTGCCCGGATGGGAGGTATTGATTAAAACGATACGGATTCGGTCTAACATGATTTTTGGGTTTATTCTGTTTTTTGGGATGACAACCTTACACCAGTCACTAATCTACTGGCAAATTCTACGCATTCGTTTTATGATTGCGCCCTTCCAAACTTACGAACTGCTCTTTAAACATTATGCGCGAACCTATTGTCAATATAGCTATTGAAGCCGCCCGTGCGGGCGCCACACTCATTCACCGTGCCATGAAGCGTCCGGATCTGATCCGTATTGCCGAAAAAAGCCCGAATGATTTTGTGACCGAAGTCGACCAGAAAGTCGAACAGGAAATTATTTATCACATTAAACGAGCCTACCCTGAGCACAGCATTCTCGGTGAAGAATCAGGCGAAATTGACGGTAATGACTACCAGTGGGTCATTGACCCCATTGATGGTACGCGCAATTTCATTCACGGGTTCCCCCACTACGCCATCTCCATTGCCATCCTGAATAAAGGCAAGGTTGAACACGGCGTGATTTACGACCCCAACCGTGATGAATTATTCACCGCTACCCGCGGCAAGGGCGCACACCTGAATAACCGCCGCATTCGTGTTGCCACACGCAAAAATCTTGAAGAATGCCTCCTTGGTACCGGCTTTGCATTACGCCACACCGATAAACACAATCCCATGCCCGCCAATATTCTGCGAACCATCATGCCTGTGACCGGCGATATCCGCCGTGCAGGTGCTGCCACACTCGACCTTGCTTACGTCGCCTGCGGCCGCCTGGATGGATTTTGGGAAATGGGCTTGAAGATTTGGGACGTTGCCGCAGGCGCGCTCCTCATCAAGGAAGCAGGCGGAATTGTTTGCGATCTTGAAGGTGGCGAAACCTTCCTGAAAACAGGAAATGTGGTGGCAGCCAACCCAGCCGTGATCAAGCAGTTATTAAAATTAATTCGATCCAGCAGTTAATCGAAACAACACCTTCTCCTATCGCAGGATAAGGTGTTACCTATTCTTACAACCCTTCTTTCTGTAAATAAACCGGCACCAAACACGGCCAACCCAGCTCCTCATCAATACGTTTTTTTAGCGCCAGTGACGCCTCAGGCTCACCATGTGTGATGAATACCTTGCGCGGAGCACGCTTGAATCCGTGCAACCATTGTATGATTTCGTCGGCATCAGCATGTGCAGAAAGACTACTAAGCGAGGCGACCTCCGCATTAATGTGAACGCTCTCTCCTAACATTTTGACGCTGCGCTCGCCACTCAGGATACGCTCGCCGCGCGTTTCCACCGCCTGATAACCGGCAAACAAAATCGTATTACGCGCATCAGACGCTGCGGCTTTAATGTGATGCAGAATTCTGCCACCAGTGACCATGCCGCTCGCAGAAAGAATAATTCTGGGTACTTTCATAGATACAATACGCTCTGAATCCTTGGGCGTATTCACGTAAGTCACCATCTGCGACATCCCGTCGATTTCCTCATCAGACAGACGATGTTCGTTTTGATAACGCTTGAAAATATGCGTAGCACTAATCGCCATCGGGCTATCAAGAAATACTGGCACCGCCGGAATGCGCTCGGCCTTTCTTAATAAATATAAAAAATATAAAAGCGATTGCGTGCGACCAACCGCAAAAGCTGGAATGATCACCGAACCACCCCTTTCAATGGTGCGACTGATAATGACCGCCAACTCATCAAGCGGATGTGACATGGTATGCTTACGATTCCCGTAAGTGGATTCCAACACTAAATAATCGGCATCTGGCGGTGCATCCGGTGTCTTCATCACTAAATCATGCTGACGCCCCAAATCACCACTGAATAAAATAGAAGTATTCTGATGCTGCACATGCACCAGTGATGAACCAATAATATGTCCTGCAGGGTAAAATGAAAACTTAGTCTGGTCGTTTAACGCAACACTGTGATGATAAGGATAGGTGACGAAACGATCGAGAACATTAATTGCATCATGTACCGTATATAACGGCAGCGCAGGATGATGTTTCGAATAGCCGTGCAAATTCGCATAATAGGCTTCTTCTTCCTGCAGATAACCGCTGTCTGGCAACAGAATATCGCATAAATCTTTGGTGCCATGCGTACAAAACACATCGCCCGTAAATCCATTCTTATTGAGCAGTGGCAAATAACCAGAGTGATCGATGTGCGCATGCGACAACAACACACTTTTAATTTCAGCGGGCACAATCGGTAAAGCATCCCAGTTGCAAAGACGAAGTTTTTTTAGACCCTGAAATAAGCCGCAATCGACAAGAATTTGCTGGTTATCAAATGTAAGGAGATATTTGGATCCGGTCACGGTGCCGGCTGCGCCGAGGAAGGTAATTTGCATGGGGGCACTCAATGTGTTTGAAGTAAGAAATATCTTAGCAAACTTAAGGCAAGCGGGACAATGCACGATGGCTTACACCAAAATACTCACAGCAAGGAAAGCGCTTAGCATGCTATTGATCTACCTCAGCATCCTCCGTATATTCAGGTCTTGATCACGAACCATAAGGAACTTGTCATGCAATACACTTCTCACCTCAGCTGGAACCGCGGTAATGTTGCGTTCACACCGAAAACTTACGACCGCACTCATAGCATTCGTTTCGGTGGCGGCATTTCTATTGAAGGCAGCGCAGCGCCTGAATTTTTAGGCAAAGCCGCACTAGTGAATCCAGAAGAATTATTTGTCGCATCCATCTCCAGTTGTTTTATGCTGACGTTCATCTATCTCGCTAGCACCAAAAATTTAGTCATTGATACTTATGAAGCAGAAGCGACGGGCACACTCGGTAAAAATGAGGAAGGCAAAATGGCCATGACAGCCGTGGTCTTAAAGCCCACGATTACATTCGAACATGGTCAACAACCCGATGCCAGCTTACTGCAGGAATTATTTCACAAGGCACATGATAATTGCTTCATATCATGCTCAGTGAAAACAAAAGTTAGCGTGCAACACGAAGCTGTTAGCGCATAAAAAAACCCGCGGTTCGCCGCGGGTTTTTCAAATCATCTCACGCTTAATAAGTCGATCCACTACTGGTAACAACGGGCGGCGCAGAATTATCAGCCTGCTGGGAACTCGAATGCGTGGCAGGATAGACGGTAGTGGCTGGCGGTGCAACACTTGTCACCCGTTGCTGGGTTGGGTAGTGGCGATAGTGGTGCGGCACCGACTGCTGCGAGTAATAAGAATCTTCTACGCAGGCAGAAAGCATGGCGGTGCCAGCCAATACCAGTAATGTATTTGTCATTGTTCGAATCATAACTAACCTCATTATTTTTATAAAACTCACTCATTACGGCTAATACTACGGCCGTTCATCTGCTTCTTTCAGGACAGGCACCAAATGGTGGCGATTGAGACCAAGCGTCACCGCCAGCGACCCAGCCACATAAATAGAAGAATACGTACCGACAATAATACCGATCATCAATGCCAACGAAAAACTATAAAGCAAACTGCCACCCAGGAAAAATAGCGCCAATACAACAGTTAGCGTTAACGCCGATGTCATAATCGTTCGCGATAAGGTCTGGTTAATGGAAAGATTCAAGACCTCTAATGTTTCAGCTTTGCGTAACTTGCGGAAATTTTCACGGACACGGTCGTAAATAACAATGGTATCGTTAAGTGAATAGCCAATCACCGTTAGCACGGCCGCCAAAGCAATCAAATTAAATTCGATATGGAAAAATGAAAAAACACCGAGAATAATAATGGGATCGTGTAACAAGGCGACGGTGGAACCAATTGCAAAATACCAACCGAAACGAATAGCAATGTAGATCATGGTCCCGCAAAGCGCGATCAAAACAGCCAACAAGCCTTTACTAGCCATCTCACCGCCGACTTGTGGACCGATGTAATTGACCTGATCCATCTTCGCACCCGGTAACGCTGCCAAGACTTGTTTCACGGTTTCAGCCTGTGCCTTGGTATCTTGGGCGACAGCGGTTTTATCCTTCGGGACCAAGCTAATCAAGACATCTTTAGAGTTACCGTAGCTGATGATCACCGCATCTTCAAACCCAGCCTTATCCAGATTGTCATGGATAGCGGCAAGATCAGCCGCTTGCGGATAACTGATCTGAACCTGTGTACCACCGGTGAAATCAAGCCCCCAGGTCAACCCGTTAAATGCCAGCGTCAAAAATGAAGCGAAGATCACAACAGCTGACAGAATCGCCGCACCTTTACGCGACGCCATAAAATCAATTTTCGTATTGTGCTTAAAAAATTCCATGATGTCAGATTCCTATTGAAATATGTTTAACAGGGCGATTGCCGTAAATCAGATTCACGAGGACACGCGTCCCGAGAATCGCGGTAAACATCGATGTCATCAAGCCAATGGTAATGGTGATCGCGATACCTTTAATGACGCCAGAACCGAGACTGAAAAGAATCATCATCACGATCAACGTGGTGATGTTAGCGTCTAGAATCGTGGTAAAGGCACGCTCATACCCAGCATAAATACTGCCCTGCACGCCAGAACCACGCCGCATTTCTTCGCGAATACGTTCGAATATCAGAACATTCGCGTCGACGGCCATACCCACAGTGAGCACGATACCCGCAATACCAGGCAAGGTAAGCGTGGCACCGAGCAGTGATAATAAAGCCATAATCAGCACCAGATTCATCACGAGCGCAATATCAGCAATAATGCCCATTAAGCCATAATAAACCGCCATGAAGACCACGACTAACGCCATACCGACTTCAACAGATAACACACCCATGTGGATGTTTTGTTTACCGAGGCTAGGACCAACCTGACGCTCTTCAATAATCGTCACAGGCGCTGGTAACGCACCGGCGCGCAACAACAAGGCCAACGTACGTGATTCATTCGGACTGGTCAAACCGGTAATCTGGAAACTGCCGCCCAATGCACTTTGAATGGTCGGTGCGCTGATGATGCGGCGTTCAGTGGTATATTGAATGGTAGATTCACCATTCACCACTTTCGGGGTGGACTTCACTTCCACATACACAATCGCCATGGGCTTACCGATATTTTCGGCAGTTGTTTTGGTAAAGAGACTTTCGCCAGCACCACCTAAACGCACCTGAACGTTTGGCCGTCCATCTTCACCGAAACTCGCGGTTGCAGCGACAATGGATGAACCACGCAAAACAATCTGGTTTTTCAGCAGTAATGGCTGGTTATGCAAAAGATAAACACGGGTATCTGGCGGTGCACTACCTGTTGTCTGCGCAAGCGCCGCATCATGCTCAACATCAACCATGTGGAATTCGAGCGTTGCCGTTTTACCTAAAATATTTTTTGCTTCGGCTGTATCTTGAATACCTGGCAAATCAACTGATACACGGCTATCACCTTGCTGCTGCACCACCGCTTCCGAAACACCGAGTTCGTTGACACGATTACGCAGTGTATTCATTGCCTGTTCAAGCGTTTCGGATTTCGCTTTAAATAAAGCGGCTGGCGACAATACACCCGTCAATACAAACTGATCGCCGTCGCGCGTTTTTTCCCAGGTAAATTCATTGTAACGTCGCGTCACAAAATCAGCGGCCTGATCTTGCATGTCTTCACCGCGGAATTGTAACACAATTTGATTATCCGCTTTACGTGCAATACCTGAATAACGAATATGCTCATCACGCAATGCCTGCCCAATGCCGCGTAAATCACCATCAATGCGTTGCTGCATAACAGAATTCACATCAACCTGTAACAGAAAATGCACGCCACCACGTAAATCAAGACCGAGTCGCATCGGCAAAGCACCCATCGACTTTAACCACTCCGGTGTCGCAGAAGAAAGATTCAGCGCGACCAGATAACTATCGCCCAATGACTGCTGCAAAACATCTTTTGCCTGTAATTGCATATCAGTGGTTGCAAAGCGGAATAAAAAGCGCTGATCGTGGAATGAAACATCACGATAAGTAATGCCCGCTTTTTGCAGCGCATTTTCAGCAGTTTGCAACGCATTGTCATCAACCACTACGTTTTCATTACCCATGATTTGCACGGCTGGATATTCACCATACAAATTGGGTGCAGCATATAAAAATGCCAAACCGATCACGATTACAACGAGAAAATATTTCCAGAGCGGATTACGATTAATAGGTCCTGCCATGTCTGCTTATCATCCTGTGATTATTCGATTGATTTGATCGTACCCTTCGGCAGCACACTGACTACCGAACTTTTTTGCAGATAAATTTCAACATTATTTGCTGTCGCCAAAATAATAAATTGATCGCCCAACTTCGAGATGCGACCGACGATACCACCAACGGTTGCCACTTCGTCACCTTTCGCGAGCGAGCCCATCATATCAGCCTGTTCACGTAACCGTTTATTTTGAGGACGCCAGATGGCAAAATACATAAAGAGAAAAAGGACAGCAAACATAATTACTAACGACATGCTATTTTGTGGAGCACCAGCTGCTGAGCCGGCATCCGCATAAGCCGGTGTAACCAGAGCATTAAGTATTTGTTCAATCATAATTTTCAGCCTTTTTTTAGGGTACGAAATGGCACGATTATATGCGGTTTCGCCTCCTCATGAAACCCTTAAATAGGGAATAAACCGGATGCAATCCAGACCAACTTCTCGTCAGGCAGCGCAAGCGGAAGAAACCGCTCAACGCGCGGAAGAAGCCGGACAACGCCTATTTGTCCTCAAGCTTTCCAAGGACGATCCTGAGCAATCATTACGCTTCATCACCTTTGGCTGCCAGGGGAACGGCAGCAAAGCTCAACGTGAAGTCGCGCTGCAGTTAAATGACTTATGTGGTAACCCCGAGACTCGGCCTGACTTCATTCTGATCCTGGGCGACAATATGTACGAATGGGGCGTTAAATATTCGGATGACCCCGACTTCATCAAATATTTCGATGCGATGTATCTCGACTTGCCACACCTCAAAAATATCCCGTTCTTTCTCATTGCTGGCAATCACGATGAAAATTTCCAGAACGCTGCCATGGCGGCCAAAGTCAAAGAAAAGGGAATTCAGCGCATCATGCATCAGGTGGCTCATACTTTTCTCGGCGACGACAAATTGAGTGCCCAACAAAAAACGGCTATTTTTAATGACTCCGTTCTCGACGTCCGTCAGCTGTCAGCCTGGAATATGCCGCGCCGTTATTACAGCTTGATTGTTAATGACGTACAAATATTTTGCCTCGATTCGAATACGTACGTTGACGAGTTCCTGGAGCTTGCGGCAGAACGTCTACAATTACCGCCACATATCGATCAAGCGACTTGGTTGATCGAAAAAGCCAAAACCAATCAGGCCGCGTGGCTGGAATGCCAGGCAACAGAAGCGCGATACATTGGTAGAAAAGTCATCGTGGCACAACATCACCCTTTATATACGCCCGGCAAACGCGCTTACGAACGCGTGATTCATAATGACCTCGGCATCTATCTTGGTAAAACCAAAATTGAGATGTTGCGTAAAATTCAGAACATGCCGCAAGCCTGCGAGGAAACCCCTTACAATCTCTGTCTCACGGAATGCTACCGCCTACAAAAACTATCTTTCGACTTAGTGCTCGCCGCACACGATCATGATATTTATAACTACAGTAATATCAATACTGATGCAGACGACTATAAAATCTGCGAGCTGGTTGTCGGCAGTGGCGGCGGAGAGTTGCAAGAACGCACCATGTTTTCGGATCAACACCTAATGGGATGCTTCCTGAAACAAACCGGTCTTGCGATCGTCAGTCATCAAACAGGTGCGCCTCACTTCAATTACTCCATTCGCACCAGTGACCACCAACATCAACTTGAATTTAATACGCACTCCCCTTCCGCTATCATTGCGTGGGATGATAACAACCCTGAACATGACGAGATTCATGCATTTTTTGAGGTTGTTGAGTCAGCCATCAATGCTTATTTCAAATTTCTGGGTGAAAGACAAAATACACATCAAGGTAGGTTTTTCTCATTGGCTGTTAATGTCAGTCACGGTCAAAAAGGCGCTGAGCGCGCTCATCAATTATGGGCGTATATTAAAAATCATCGCCCGCAATCCTTTGCAACGGCTGTGCATATCGTTCATATGAAGACCAAGCGCGAATGGCATGATATGGAACCGGGTGAGCATTCATTAATCACGTTACTTGATGATGCAATGAAAAGAAAATATCACATCAACATGGAAAAATTCGCAGAAAAAATTAGCAGGCGTCCTGTTAAGCTGGAGATTTAGCACGCGTCATCCACATGGCATCACCATAGCTGTAAAAGTGATAACCCTGACGCACGGCAACATCGTAAGCATGCATGACACGCTCGTAACCGCTAAACGCGCAGACCAGCATGAGCAAGGTTGAACACGGCAAATGCATATTCGTAATGAGGACGTCAGCACAACGGAATTGATAACCGGGATAGATAAAAATGCTGGTTTCACCGTGATACGGCTCAATGTTGCCACTCTGGCACGCCGTTTCTAACGCACGCAAACTGGTCGTGCCAACAGCAATTACACGCTTGCCGCGCGCCTTGGTGGCACGAATCTTTTCACATAACTCTTCCGAAACAATCAGATACTCCGCATGCATTTGATGATCTTCAATTTTTTCCACACGTACGGGCACAAACGTTCCAGCACCAATATGTAAGGTTAATGAAGCCTTCTCAACACCTTTGTTCTTCAAGGCCTGTAATAAATCTTCGTCAAAATGAAACCCTGCCGTTGGCGCTGCGACTGAACCTTTATGCCGCGCATAAACAGTTTGATAGCGTTCTTTATCAGTTTCATCCGCTTCACGACGCATATACGGCGGCAGTGGAATACGGCCAATCGTCTCAATCACATCAAGTATAGTGCGATCAGTACCGACGTAACGGAGCTCATAGAAATTTTTCACGCGACCCATCACTTCAAGCTGAACATCATTTGGAAATTGGAGAAGATCGCCGATACGCGGCGGTTTACTCACTCGAACTTGCGCCAGAATGCGCTCATCACTCAAAATACGCTCGACCAAAATCTCGATCAAGCCACCCGTCATTTTTTGGCCGAAGATGCGTGCTGGGATCACACTGGTATCGTTGACAACTAGCAAATCACCTTCTTCGACCAACTGAATCAATTCATGAAAAATCATGTGGCGGAGTTCAGAGCTCTCACCAAGACACAGAAGACGACTCTCTGTACGGCGTGCCGCTGGATATTTCGCAATGAGTGCTTCAGGTAAATCAAAATGAAAATCGGTTAATTGCATTGAAACGTCATCACCCTGCAGAAATACGACAGACATCAATCATAAAGCTCGGCAAAATTCCGAGAACGAGAGCAGCCGTACCATTCACACTAATAGCGGCCAGTAAATTTCCCGACAAAGGAATGGGGGCACTAGCATGTGGATGCGGCTCTTCGAAGTACATGAGCATCACAACACGCAAGTAGTAGTAAACACCCACCAGCGCGAATATGAGTGACAGTGCTGCCAACCAAACGTAATCGGCTTGAACAAGCGCCTCCAGCAAACCCAGCTTAGCAAAAAAACCGACGGTAGGTGGAATGCCCGCCATGGAAAACAACAGCAATAACATCATGAACGCTAACCATGGATTACGTGCATTCAATCCACGATAATCTTCAAGATCATCAAATTCGATACCACTGCGACTCAGAATGGCGATGATCGCAAATGCACCGGCAACCACCAGCACGTAGCTCGCAATGTAAAACATCGCCGCTGAATAACCAGTCGTGGAATGCGGACCCGCCAAAATACCGAGCAAGGCATAACCCACGTGAGCGATAGAAGAATACGCAAACATGCGCTTGATATTGGTTTGAGCAATCGCCACCAAATTACCAAACAACATTGAAAAAATTGAAATGACAATTAACATCGGCACCCAGCTAGACGACAAACCTGGTAAAGCTTGCTCAAGCACGCGAACCGTAATGGCAAAGGCCGCAATCTTGGGAACGCTGGCAATGAATAAAGTGGTAGAGGTTGGCGCGCCTTGATAGACATCAGGCACCCACATATGAAACGGTACCGCGCCAAATTTGAAAATTAAGCCGGCGATAATAAATACCATGGCTGCCAGTGGCAAGGCGTCTTGACGACTCGCCAATGAAGTAGCGATCGTGTGTAATTCAATGCTGCCGGTCAAACCGTAGAGCAATGAAATTCCATAGAGAAATATACCGGATGCGAGCGATCCCAATACAAAATACTTCATCGCAGCTTCCGCTGCATCACCTGATTCTTTATACATGGCGACCATGGCGTACAAACACAGAGACGATAATTCCAACCCAAGATAAATCGTCAAAAAGGTATTGGCGGATGACATGACTGACAACCCGAGCACACCGAGAAGACCGAGCAAATAATACTCGCTGCTCGCGATGTTACGCGTCTTGATGTAGTCCCGAGCATACGCAAAGGTGAACATGCTAAATAAATAAATACAGAGTTTGCTAAGAACAGCCAGCTTGTCGACAACATAATGGCCGTTAAACGTCATGATCGGCTCTGGATATTCACCAAATTGACGCAAGGCCAGTACGAATGCCCCCGCAAACGTCGCCTGAACCAACGCGTAAGTTAACGCGCGATAACGTTCTGGCAAATAAACATCGACCACTAAAATAACGCAGGCCATGCCTAATAAAAAGATCTCTGGCAGTGCGAGTGAAAATTGCGGTAAAGAGAATTCCATCATCGACCTCTGTTATAAATACATTTTGTCAGACACATTCATTGCGAGTTCCGGCGAAAGGCTCTGCAATAACAAGTGACCAATGGTGACACGCAAGACATTAATCAGCGGTTCTGGATACAAGCCGAGGAAAAACACACCACCGGCTAATAAAATATAATTGAACTTTTCACCCACAGTCATCTCTGGAAAACCGGCTACCTGTTCATGGGTAATGGGCCCGAAGAAGACTCGCTTGTACATCCATAAGGTGTAGCACGCACTCAAGATGAGCGTGAGTGAGGCGATCAACGCCACGAGGAAATGGGACTGTACCGCGCTCATGATAATCATGAACTCACCCACGAACCCTGCCGTTCCTGGCAAACCCACGTTAGACATCGCGAACAACATGAAAAACGCTGCGAAAATCGGCATAGAGGTTGCAACACCGCCGTAATCTTTGATTTGACGACTATGTGTCAGCGAGCGCATGGACAACATACCCACACCCAAGAACATCGCACCCGAACCGAATGCGTGAGCCACCATCTGTACCACCGCACCCTCAAGACTCATATAAGCGGTTTGAAGCGAATGTGAATCGGCAACAATGTCGTACACCATAAAACAACCAAGCGTCGCAAATCCCATATGCGCAATCGAAGAGTAAGCAATTAACTTTTTCATATCTGTTTGCACAATCGCGATCAAGCCAATGTAAACAATGGCGACTAACGACAGAATAATCATCACCCACGCCATTTTTTCGCAAGCGAGCGGTGTAATCGGCATGCTAAAGCGGAAGAAGCCATAAATTCCGAGCTTTAACATCAGCGCCGCCAACACCACCGAACCACCCGCAGGCGCTTCAGTATGCGCATCGGGCAACCAAGTGTGTACCGGCCACATCGGAACTTTCACTGCAAATGCCAGCAAGAAGGCGAAAAACAGCCATTTTTGCGTAGTGAGATCCAGTGGTAACCCATAGAAATTCTGGATCATGAAACTACCGGTCTTGTTATAGAGATATAACAAGGCAATTAACATCAAGATAGATCCCAAGAAGGTGAACAGGAAAAACTTGATGGATGCATAATTACGATTACTACTACCCCACATGCCAATCGACAAATACATGGGGATGAGCATGCCTTCCCAGAATACATAAAACAGCACTGCATCCATGGCACAGAACACACCGACAATCATGCCTTGGATAATTAAGAATGCCGCCATGTATTGTGAAACACGTACTTTAATAAATTCACAACCTGCCACCACGACCAACAAGCCAGTAAAATTGGTCAGCACCACCATCAGTAATGAAATGCCATCAATCCCGAGTGCATAATGAATTTGATAAGCGGCAATCCACAAGTGATCTTCACTGAACTGCATATCGTAACGACTGGCATCAAAACCAAGACAGAGGGGAATACACAACAATAAACTGATCACCGTCACAGCAACCGCAATGACCCGCGCGCTGTTTGCATTCTTGTCACCACCCGTACACAACACGGCCACGCCGCCTAAAAATGGCAGCCAGATGAGAATGGTTAATAAGTGAAGATGGGTAAACATAATTATAATCCCCACGCAAAATATAGAAGAAACGCAACGACACCCACCACGACCGACAGCGCGTAGTGATAGAGATAACCCGTCTGCACTTTACGAACAACCTTGGCCACCCAGCGCACCAGGCTACCGGTACCATTCACACAAACACCATCAATCAGGATGACATCACTCACATCGTAAAAGAGATGACCTGTCTGCTTGGTACCATCGACCAGTACCGCCTGATTGAACTTATCAAAACCAAACTTATTCACGAGAATGCTGTAAACCCAGGAAAAGCGTTGCGTCATCCATAATGACCAAGCGGGTCGATACGCCGTAAAGAACCAAGCCGTGACAATACCTGCGATAGCAATCCAGAATGTCATGGTTAATCCGGCATTCAGTGCCATGCTGATAGCACCATGAAACTCATCAGCAAGATGGGTCATCACCTGATGTTCGGGAGCCACAAACACCGTATTCGCGAGCAGTGTCGGATGACCATACAACATTTTGCGAATCATTAAGCCGCCCGCGACCAAACTAGGAACGGCGAGTAACACCAACGGCAACCAGACCACCCAAGAAGCTTCTTTGAGATGATTTCTTGTGTGTTCGTCCATCCGCGGCGTGGTATGGAAGGTCATAAATAAAGCGCGAAAAGTATAGATCGGCGTGATAAACGCACCCACTAATACGCAGTAATAAGCATAGCCGGCACCGAAGATATGACTGTGATGCGCCGCTTCAATAATGATATCTTTAGAATAAAACCCAGAGAACGGAGGAATGGCACAGAGTGCGAGACTGCCAATCATAAAAGTGAGATAGGTAATCGGCAAAAATCTCGCGAGCCCACCCATACGCCGCATATCCTGCTCGTGATGCATAGCGATAATCACCGAACCCGCGGCCAGGAATAATAGTGCTTTGAAAAAGGCATGCGTGATCAAATGGAATATTGCCGCATCATAAGCGGACACACCAAGTGCCACAGCCATATAACCTAACTGCGACAAAGTAGAATAAGCAATGACACGTTTAATGTCGTTTTGCACAATCGCAACCAAGCCCATGAAAAAGGCTGTTGTTGCACCAATAATTAAGATGGTACTTAAAATTTGCGGCGCATATTCAAATAACGGCGACATGCGTGCCACCATATAAATACCTGCTGTCACCATGGTTGCCGCGTGAATCAGTGCAGAAATAGGCGTAGGACCTTCCATCGATTCCGGCAACCAAACGTGCAAGGGTACTTGCGCAGATTTAGCCATGGCACCAATAAACAACAGTAGTGCGACGACAGAGACTGCCGAAGGACTGAAACCGGGCACAATCTCAATCACTTTACCGAGCATGCCAGGCACCTGACGAAACACTTCATGATAATTGAGCGTACCGAAAATCATTAATACGACCGCAATACCCAGAATGAAACCAACATCACCAATACGGTTTGCGATAAAGGCTTTCAAGCTACCCACGTTTGCAGCTTCGCGAGTAAACCAGAAACCAATTAATAGATAGGAAATTAAGCCAACGCCTTCCCAGCCGAAAAACAGTAGTAAAAGATTATTGGCGAGCACGAGCACTAACATTGAAAAAGTAAAGAGTGAGACGTAACTAAAAAAGCGCTGATAACCCGGATCATCGTGCATATAACCGATCGTGTAGATGTGCACCATGAAAGAGACAAATAGTACGATCATACACATGGTCGCGCTTAGCCGATCAACAAGAAAGCCGACATTAAAATTCAGCACACCTGAATTGGCCCAGGTATAGAAAACATGATCAACCGCCGGTTGATTATTGACAACAATTTGCCAAAACAAATATGCAGAAAGAAAAAATGAAGCGCCCACTAGTGTAATCGCAACACGGTGAGTCAGTGTCTTGCCTAGTATTTTCCCAAAAAAGCCCGCTGCCAGCGAGCCGACGAGCGGCAACAAGACAATCAGCGTAGCCATCTGTATTAAAGTATTATCCACGATCATTATCCTTTCAAATCATCGAGTTCTTGAACTTCAATGGTGTGTCGCTTGCGATATAACACCACGAGAATAGCAAGGCCAATTGCAGCTTCCGCCGCAGCAACAGTCAACACAAAGAAGACGTAAACTTGCCCGGTTGCGTTCCCGAGAAAATGTGAGAAAGCGATGAAATTGGTATTCACCGCCAACAAAATCAGCTCAATCGACATTAAGACCACAATCAGATTTTTGCGATTAATAATCATGCCAGCCACACCGAGGCCAAATAACATCGCCGCGAGTGATAAATATTCAGTTAAAGAAATCATGATGCATCTCCTTCGTTAGCCGCGGGTCGAGGCTCGGACGGCATTTTAACAAGGCGCACACTATCTTCACGTCGCGTTGCAATTTGGCTAGCTGGGTTTTGCACTTTACGACGCAGGGGTCCACGGTGAGTCAAGGTGATCGCCGCAATAATAGCGGCCAGCAAAATAACACCGGCAATTTCAAAGGGGTAGGCAAATTCAGTATAGAGAACGTTACCCAGTGAGGTGATGTTGCTAAAATCTTCCGCAGCCGCTGCCGGTATCGCAACACTACCAAAATATTTTGGCCCTACTGAAAGCATCACCATACCGATTAATACCACGATTAATAACAGGCAAAACGGCAGATATGAGACGAAGCCACCACGCTGTTGTTCACGGTCAATGTTCAACATCATGACCACGAACAGGAATAGTGTCATCACGGCACCAACGTAAACGAGTAGCAAAATCAGTGACAGGAATTCCGCCTCCAAAATCATCCAGACACCGGCCATCGCAAAGAATGTCACGACGAGTGACAACACACTGCGAACCGGATTACGTGCCGTGATCACTGACACTGCAGAACCGGCGGCAATCGTTGCGAATAAATAAAAAATCATGTGCACTGGCGTGAATTGCTCTAACATGTTTTAGGTTCTCTCTCAGTAAAACGATTATCGATAGTCGCTGTCAGCCGCGCGGTCTTTTGCAATTTGTTCTTCATATTGATCGCCTATCGCCAACAGCTCTTCTTTCGTCATGATATTTTCGCCGCGTTTTTCAAAATGATAATCGTGTAAATTCGTCAACACGATGGAATCGACTGGGCAGGCTTCTTCGCAAAAACCACAGTAAATACATTTAAACAAATCGATATCGTATTTCGTGGTACGACGTGAGCCATCTTCGCGCGGCTCGGAATCGATGGTGATAGCAAGCGCCGGACAGACGGCCTCACACAATTTGCACGCGATGCAACGCTCTTCGCCATTCGGATAACGGCGCAATGCATGCAGACCACGAAAACGTGGAGAGACCGGAGTTTTTTCTTCCGGATATTGAATGGTAAATTTCTTTTTCCAAAAATATTTCCCTGTCACCCGCATACCGACCAGCAAGTCATAGAGAGAAAAACTTTTAATATACCCGAGTAAACGTTGCATCATCTTTTCATCACCACGTTAAGTTATCCCGCAAACCACGGGCCAATCTGAAATTTCACTGCTAAAGCCGTTAGCACTACCCAGACTAATGTCAGCGGTATAAACACTTTCCAGCCTAAGCGCATGATTTGATCATAGCGATAGCGCGGGAAGGTGGCACGGAACCACAAATAGCAATATAAGAAAAAGCTGAGTTTAGTGAGCAGCCAAACCGGACCAGGCACCCAGGCAAACCAAGCTTCTAAATAAGGTATACCCTGAAATGGTGACAACCAACCGCCTAAGAACATCAAGGAAATCAGCGCTGAAATTAACACCATATTCGCGTATTCAGCAAAGAAGAATAAAGCAAATGTGACACCCGAATATTCCACATGGAATCCGGCCACAATCTCAGATTCACCTTCTGCCACATCGAAGGGCAGTCGGTTTGTTTCCGCGACACCCGAAATCCAGTAAACCAAAAATAGAGGAAATAATGGCAGCACGTACCAATGTAAAATTCCGCCGTTTTGCGCGAGGACAATGGTTTGGAAATTCAGCGATCCCGCGGCGATCATCACACCAATCAGTGCAAAGCCCATCGCGATTTCATAAGAGATAGCCTGAGCTGCAGCGCGAAGTGCACCAAACATCGCATATTTTGAGTTCGAGGCCCAACCTGCGATGATAATTCCGTAGACACCGAGTGAGGACATGGCAAGGGTATACAACACGCCGGCATTCAAATTCGCCAAGACCACACCTTGATCAAACGGCACGACAGCCCAGCCTATCATGGCCGTACCGAAGCTAATCATAGGCGCAATGATAAAGAGAAAGCGGTTAGAGGCGGTCGGAACAATAATTTCTTTAGTCAGCAGTTTGATCGTGTCCGCAAACGGCTGTAACAGACCACCCGGCCCTACTCGGTTGGGACCGAGGCGAACGTGCATGTAACCAATGACTTTACGCTCAAAATAGGTGAGGTACAGCACAATCACGACGAGACCAATAATGATCGCGACAATCTTTACCACAATGAGAGCTATTAATATTAAAGACTCTACCATAGTCTGCTTACGCCTTTTGGATATCTATTTTTTCGAACAAACCACCGAGAACGGTCGTGGTGCTGCGTGCCGCGGCTACCCAGACGGCGTCTTTTGCAATGCGGGCATCCACAATGAGCGGCAACTCAACGCCGGCATCACCTTGCTTGATGATGACGCGCCCACCATCTTGTAACTGATACTTTTTGGCGGTGTCAGGATGAACACGTGCTACATCGACATCACCATTTGCCATGATATCTTGCGCTTGCTGTAAGGGTTGTGCGTGACGAACCAGCGCATCTCCGGCATAAATCGGCACTTCACCGATTCGTGCGAGATCATAACGTACGCCGCTTGCCGTAACCGGCGTGAAGTTTGCAGCAATATGTGTTTGAGTGCTAATTAGATTGCGCACTTCCTCTTTCACTTCCGCAGAGCTTTCATACTCAAAGCCATCGACATGCAAGAAATTCCCGAGTACGCGTAATATTTTCCAGGCGGGACGTGAGCTACCGAATGCTTTCGCCATACCCGTAAAACTCTGCCACAAACCCGTACCATTGACGAAAGTGCCTGCCGTTTCAGTAAACGCCGCCATCGGTAGAATCACATTTGCATGCGCTTCTAGCACAGGATTTTTATATGAAGATAAAGCCACGACAAATGTTGCCTGGCTCATGGCAGCGACAGCGGCTTGCGCATTCGCACAATCAAACTCAGGTTCAACATTTAACAACAGATAAGCCTGACGTGGATTAGCCAGCATTTCTGCCGCATTCAACCCTTTGACGCGAGGATCAGACACGGCACCCGTTAACCATGCACCCATGGCATTTGCGCCATCAGTCATGAGGCTCACGGAGCCCTTTGTTAATTCAGCCAGCTGGCGGGCAAGATAACGTAATTCTGCCGCTTCGGGATGATGCATGGCGAGTGCGCCAACAATGACGGCCACTTTTTCTTTGCCGCGCAATGCTTCTGCGAAAGCGCGTGATTCTGCGCTTGCTGGTTCTTGCTTGATGGCTTTAATGATATCGGCAAGCTTGGCGACCATGTGTTGCGGCGCACAAATTTCTTTGGCTTGTACAGCGAAATTGAAATCGTAATCTACTGGATTCACCGCTAAAACAACGCCGCCTTTGCGAACAGCTTTACGGACACGTAATGCAGCGATCGGTTGTTCTTTCTGTAGATTAGAGCCGACGAGCACCACAGCATCACAATGCTCTAGCTCATCTTGTGACATGGCAAAGCTACGCAAGGCCGCCATCGCAGCGTGATCACGCGTATCCGTCTCACGCAGACGGTGGTCCACATGGGGACTGCCGAGTGCACGCATTAATTTCTGTAATAAATAAAATTCTTCAAGTGTGGAATTCGGTGAAGCCAACGCGCCGATTTGATCGGCACCTTGCGACGCAATCACCGCATGAATGCCGGAGGCTGCGACTTCAAGCGCATGCTGCCATTCAACCGTGCGCCACTTACCATCGACGCGCACCATAGGATGCTCGAGACGATCAGCGTGATCAAGGCCGGTGTAGCTGTAACGATCGCGATCCGCAATCCAGGTTTCGTTTATGGCTGCATTTTCACGTGTCACGACACGCATAACTTTGCCATACCGCGTATGCACATTGATGTTTGTTCCAAGACAATCATGTGGACTGATCGACGGAGCCTGTTCTAATTCCCAAGCACGTGCAGTATAGCGATAAGGTTTGGAAGTTAAGGCACCGACAGGACAGAGATCGATAATATTACCCGACACTTCAGACTTAATAGCATGCTGGATATAGGTACCAATTTCAGTATGTTCACCGCGGAAGGTCGCACCCATTTCACGCATACCGGCGATTTCAGAACCGAAACGTACACAGCGTGTGCAGAAGATACAGCGTGTCATATCCGTTGAAATTAACGGGCCCAAATCTTCATCCGCAATCGAACGCTTGCATTCGTTATAGTCGGAATGACTTGAACCATAGCCCATGGATAAATCTTGCAACTCACATTCACCACCCTGATCGCAGATGGGGCAATCGAGCGGATGATTAATTAATAAAAACTCCATCACAGCACGTTGGGCTGCAATGGTTTTTTCCGATTTTGTAAAAACTTTCATGCCCGGCATCACAGGTGTGGCACAAGCTGGCAGTGGCTTCGGTGCTTTTTCAACTTCCACCAGACACATACGGCAATTGGCCGCCACAGACAAATGTTTGTGATAGCAAAAACGCGGGATATAGATACCCGCTTCATCCGCCGCCTGAATCAGCATTTGATTAGGTTTGGCGTTTAATTTGCGCCCGTCAATTTCAATTTCAATGTCAGCCATTTATTTCCTCTGTGCCTTCAGTACTACTGGCAGCCCGGCATACAAGTGCCGTGTTCAACGTGATAGACAAATTCATCATAAAAGTGTTTGAGACAGCCACCGACCGGCCACGCAGCCGCTTCGCCAAACGCGCAAATGGTACGACCTTCAATATTTTTAGCTGAACGTCGTAATCGCTCGATGTCTTCCAGCGTGCCGCGACCAGCTTCAATATCGCTGGTTAAACGGTACAACCAACCCGTGCCTTCACGACACGGCGTGCATTGACCACAAGATTCATCTTGGTAAAAGCGTGACAGGCGTTTTAACATGTTCACGATGCAAACGGTTTCATCCATCACAATGACGGCACCTGATCCTAATCCCGAACCGGCTTTCTGTATGGAATCAAAATCCATATCGAGCTGCATCATCATCTCGCCAGGAATAATCGGCATGGAAGATCCACCGGGAATCACCGCCTTCAATTTATGACCATGACGCACACCACCCGCCATTTCGAGTAAATCTTTAAACGGTGTACCGAGTGGAACTTCATAATTACCAGGACGATTAACATGACCTGTGACGGAGAAAATTTTGCAACCACCGTTATTCGGTTTACCTAAACCTAAAAACCATTCACTACCTTTTTCCATCACGACCGGAATCGAAGCAAAGGTTTCGGTATTATTAATGGTCGTGGGACGACCGTATAAACCGTAAACGGCCGGAAACGGTGGCTTATAGCGCGGCAGACCACGCTTACCTTCGAGCGATTCCATTAATGCCGTTTCTTCGCCGCAAATATAAGAGCCAGCGCCAAGATGAGAATACAGTTCAAAATCAAACCCTGAACCGAGAATATTCTTACCCAGGAAACCTGCAGCGCGGGCTTCATTTAAAGCCTGTTCAAAACGTTCGAATGGTTCCCAATATTCACCGCGGATATAGTTGTAGCCCACGGTTGCACCCATGGCATAAGCACCGATTAACATGCCTTCAATCACCTGATGCGGGTTAAATCTTAAAATATCGCGATCTTTGCAGGTACCCGGCTCACCTTCATCCGAGTTACATAAAATATATTTCTGACCGGGCATGTCGCGACGAATAAAACTCCACTTCATGCCCGTTGAAAAACCTGCCCCACCGCGACCGCGTAATGCCGAAGTTTTAACAGCTTCAATGACTTTTTCCGGCGGCATTTTTTCGCGCAAAATTTTCTGCCATTGCACATAACCACCGGCAGACTGATACGTCTCCAGTGTCCATGGCTTATCGAGATGTAACGTGCGAAAACAAATTTCATTCGCCATGTGCGTGCTGCCTCATTACGTTAGTTTCGTCAAAAGTTCGTCGATTTTTTCTGGCGTTAGTTTTTCAATATATGCTTTACCGAGCTGACAAACCGGAGCACTGACACAGGCTCCCAGACATTCGACCTCTTTGATGGTGAAGCGGTTATCCGCTGTGGTGCCATTCCAGTCGATACCGAGTCGTTCCTTTAAATGCTCACCGATCGCACCGGCGCCGTTTAACTGACAAGGTACATTCGTGCAAAGCTCAATAACATGCCTGCCAACGGGATGTTCGTGATACATGGTATAAAATGTGGCGACTTCATAAACCGCAATCGGCGGCATGCCAAGATGCTGGGCCACCGCATCCATTAGGGCGGGTGTGAGCGAATGGCCGTTTTCTTCCTGAACGAAACGCAGTGCTTCGAAGACGCCTGAACGTTTCTGCTCCGCGGGATAACGCTTGATCCACTCGTCAATATGACGACGCGCGGCTTCTGATAAAATGGATGGGGTATTTTCAGTTGTCATCGGTCAATCTCGCCAAAAACGATATCCAAACTGGATAATATTGCTACCACGTCAGCAATCATATGACCGCTGACCAATTCATTTAAACCAGCCAGATGCGGAAAACCAGCCGCACGAACTTTCATTCGATAAGGCTTATTCGCGCCATCTGAAACCAGATAGACACCAAATTCACCTTTGGGATGTTCAACTGCCGCATAGGCTTCACCTTCCGGCACAGAATAACCTTCCGTCATATTTTTAAAGTGATGGATCATGGCTTCCATACTGATTTTCATTTCTTCGCGCGGTGGCGGCGCCACTTTGTAATCATCAATCATGACGGAGCCCGGATTTTTACGCAGCCAGTCTATGCATTGACGAATGATACGATTCGATTGACGCATTTCTTCTACACGCACCAAATAGCGTGAATAGCAGTCGCCCTGCAAACCAATGGGGATATCAAAATCGAGTTTGTCGTAAACTTCATACGGCTGCTTCTTGCGCAAATCCCACGCCACACCTGAACCACGCAACATAGGACCGGTAAAGCCAAGCGCAATTGCTCGCTCAGGTGAGACCACGCCGATATTGACGGTACGCTGCTTCCAGATGCGATTATTCGTTAACAGCTCTTCATATTCATCCACACAACCCGGGAAACGTTCCGTAAACGCCCAGAGAAAATCTAATAATGAACCTTGGCGAGTCTCATTCAACTCAGCGACTTCTTTTTCGCTCTGCCATTTCGAAGGCTTAAATTGCGGCATTTTGTTCGGTAAATCGCGATATACACCACCTGGGCGATAATACGTGGCATGCATACGTGCGCCAGAAACAGCCTCATAACAATCAAGTAAATCTTCACGTTCACGGAAGCAATATAAGAAGACCGCCATGCCACCATTATCGAGACTGTGAGCAGCGAGCCATAATAAGTGATTTAGAATTCGCGTTATTTCATCGAACATCACACGAATATATTGCGCACGCACGGGCGGCGTAATGCCTAATAATTTTTCGATGGCGAGCACATAGCCGTGCTCATTACACATCATGGAAACATAATCTAGACGATCCATGTAACCAATGCTGTGATTAAACGGTTTGCTTTCAGCTAATTTTTCGGTAGCACGGTGCAACAATCCAACGTGAGGATCGGCGCGCACAATGGTTTCACCATCCACTTCCAGAATCAGGCGAAGGACGCCGTGTGCCGCCGGATGTTGAGGGCCAAAGTTAAACGTATAATTTCGAAATTCTGGCGCATTCTTCATGAGCAATTATCCACGTCATAGCGATGATCATGCCGAATGACTTTCGGCTCTAAAATTCTCGCATCAATACTGACCGGCTCGTAGACAACACGCTTTAAGGTTGCGTCGTAACGCGCCTCTACTTTACCAATCAAAGGGAAATCTTTTCGGAACGGATGACCCGCAAAGCCGTAATCCGTGAGGATACGACGCAAATCAGGATGGCCTTTAAATAAAATACCGAACAAATCGAAAGCTTCACGTTCATACCAATTCGCAGCCGGCCAGATATCGATGACCGAATCCACCAGATAAGATTTTTCATCGCGTAAATTGACACGTAAACGTAATCGCTGATTTTTGTCGAGGGACAACAAATGATAGACGACCGCAAAACGAGCAGGCGGTGCCGCATCAACACGTAAAGGCTTTTGTGTGACACCACGGCTAAAACCGGTACCGGTCGCAGATTGTGTTTGCCAATCATCTTGGCCGTAATGGAGATAGTCGACACCGCAGACGTCTACTAACATATTGAATTGATAAGCCGGGTCATCACGTAACACACGGCATAAATCTAGTAAGTGTTCAGGACGGACAACGACTGTCGCCTCACCGTAAGCAGTCTCTGCTGACTCGATCCAGTCTGCAAATTTTTCTTTGATGTTGGTACATAGCACCTGGATATCAGTCATGCGCTCACCTCAACGTTCGATCGTTTCATTACGGCGTATTTTATTTTGCAACTGAATCACGCCGTACATTAATGCTTCTGCCGTGGGTGGGCAGCCGGGAACATAAACATCAACCGGCACAATGCGATCACAACCACGCACGACCGAATACGAGTAATGATAATATCCACCGCCGTTTGCACACGAACCCATGGAAATGACCCAGCGTGGCTCGGCCATCTGGTCGTAGACTTTGCGCAGTGCGGGTGCCATCTTGTTGCAAAGCGTGCCGGCGACGATCATTAAATCGGACTGCCGGGGGCTGGGACGAAAGATCACACCAAAGCGATCTAAATCGTAACGGGAAGCCGCTGAGTGCATCATTTCAACCGCACAGCAAGCAAGGCCGAATGACATGGGCCACAGTGAACCAGCACGTGCCCAGTTAAAAATATTTTCGACGCTGCTGACGTAAAAACCTGGTTTGACTAAATCGCTTATTCCCACTCCAGCGCCCCTTTTTTCCACTCATAAATAAAACCAATGGTCAGTAAACCCAGAAAAATGCCCATCGCAGCCATTCCGAACCAGCCGAGTTGACGGAACACCACTGCCCACGGAACAAGAAAGGCTGTTTCAAGATCGAAGATAATAAAGAGGATGGCGACCAAATAATAACGCACATCGAACGGCGAATGAGAATCATTGAAGGGCTCAAAGCCGCATTCATAGGTAGAAAGCTTTTCGGGATTAGGACGTTTGGGACTGAGAAGATAACCAAGCGTAGGGGCAAATAAGCCGACCACTACACCCATCATCATAAAAATGAATACTGGTAAATAATTTTGCAGCAACCCAATATCTCCTACTCTAACTGCTTTATTCGGTTTGTCGACGGCATATTATAAAACCACAATGCATGTTTTGCACACATAAACATTTGGGATTTCACAGCTGAGTTGTTCAGCCGCTCCCGCTCACCTATTTCGATGCGTGTTCTAACGAGGGGAGTATCACGACCCCACCCCCAATATGCCGGCTAAATCTTAGCCAATACACGGCATATAAAACAATTAAAGCTGTTCACGCCTTTAGGCGGGAACAGCTCAAGTTTGCATAAGCGTTGCGGGACGACTAGTTATTCTTGCCGAAGGCCGGACTCGAACCGGCACAGCTATAGGTAAGCCGCTACCACCTCAAGGTAGTGTGTCTACCAATTCCACCACTTCGGCAGGTGTATTTTATCTCTTTCCAACGATCTTCCGATCTTCGATGCTTGAGAGCATCGGTTGCCCCCGGACGGGAAAGCGTCATCCGGGCCACAAATTTTATTTCTTAACGGGTATCTGGTCAGGTAACTGCTGACTCGATGCCGGCGTTGTCTGCTGCGTTAACGGCAAGCTTGGCGCAGTGGTCGGGACGGATGGAATCGTCGCACTGTTACTGACGGGCTCAGCTGGCAATGTAATCACTTTTTCTTTCTTATAAGCCATGGTCGCGATGTAATTCAAACTGATACTGGTAACAAAAAACACACCAATACAACTCATGGTAAGCCGGAACAGGAATGAACCCGAACCGCGACTACCAAAAACAGTTTGCGAGGCTCCGCTACCAAAAGCTGCGCCCATAGTCGCACCCTTGCCTTGCTGAATCAAGACCAACAACACAATAAATGCTGCGACGAGAACATGAATGAGTAAAATAAATTGATACATTGCTTAACCTGTTTTATCGCAGTCTCGCGATTGCTAAAGTGTTTCCAACATTCTGTTTTAAATCTTTTCTAACGTTTGACTAGCCGCGGCACAAATTGCGAGAAAACTAACCGCATCCAGTGAAGCACCACCAATCAAGCCACCATCAATGTCTGGCATCGCCAGTAAAGAGGCTGCGTTTTCTGCCTTCATACTACCGCCGTACAGTATACGAATTGTTTTGGCGAGAGCAACATTATTTTGCGCAAACAATTGGCGAATATAGAAATGCGCTGCTTGTGCTTGCTCTGGCGTTGCGGTTAAGCCCGTTCCGATGGCCCAAACTGGTTCATAAGCGATCACCGCCTGCTGGAAGGCTTCGATACCTGCCGCATCGATGACGGATTGTAACTGCGCACGAATAATAGACTCCGTTTGACCGGTTTCGCGCTCAGCACGCGTTTCGCCAATACATAAAATGGGTTTCAATCCTGCCTGAAGGGCGGCTTTAAATTTTTCAGCGACTAAGGCGAGATCATCATGAAACAGCGAGCGACGCTCAGAGTGGCCAATCAACACATAGTCACAGCCAGCATCTTTCAACATGGCACCCGATACTTCACCCGTAAACGCACCCTGCGCCCCCAGATATAAATTCTGAGCGCCCAGCATGACGCGGGAACTTTCCAGCCAGTGATGAACAGCAGATAAGTGCACGAAGGTTGGACAGACTAAGACATCGATGTCAGCAAATGCTGCTGCGCCTTGCTTAATGCCGTCAATTAATGATTTTGCCTGACTCATCGAGCCATGCATTTTCCAGTTACCAGCAATGAGTGGTTTGCGCACGACGTAACTACCCTGTGATTGAATTTATGCGGGGTGATTGTAGGGGAGGATGTTAAATGGCGCAATGAAAAAACACGACGAATGCCGAATATAACCGGCATTCGTGTGCAATCTTACAGGTTACTGACCAGGACGAGGACGCGCTTGGTTTGTCTCTTCCTGCCCAGGTGGCGGCTGGCGTAAGGCCTCGAGCCCTGGGCGCACGGCATCAAGTTTGGCGCCCGCCGCGGCCATTCGTTCCTGCAGATTAGCAACGGTCACCTGTCTTGCAGCTGGTTCACCGGGTGCGACAACGCTATCTGGTTGCACTACTGGTGGCTCTCCTGCTCGTGGCGGTACTACTGGCGGCTCCCCTGCTCGTGGCGGTACTACTGGCGGCTCCCCTGCTCGTGGCGGCGCTACTGGCGGCTCCCCTGCTCGTGGCGGCGCTACTGGCGGCTCCCCTGCTCGTGG
>CAZGPP010000010.1:0-102404 GCA_964527435.1 uncultured Coxiellaceae bacterium
TGATCCCTTTGGCCGCTCGGGAACCCCTCCATAAACGAGCGTGAATTTTGCTTCATGATGGTAGTGATGTCAATTGCAAGAAGATTAAAATATTAGAATAATTTCAAATAAAGTCGAAAACTGTCGTAAAAAAGTTCTGTGTTGAGAAATTGTTTCGCATTTCAGAGTCAGGAGTGATCAAGCCGGCTGCTCCTGATCTTTAAATTGTGACAATCGATGGAAGTACAACATGCGCTTTCTGAACCGCCATTGTAGTAATATGACACTCACGCTGGCTCCGATAATCATTCCCCACCAATAGCCAGCCCCACCCATGTGGGCAAACATAGCCAACAAGTAACCTATCGGCAACGCAACGAACCAGAAACTAATGATAGAGGCCATCATAGTAAACCGAGTGTCCTTCAGTCCACGTAGTGACCCGAACAAGGCAATGCGTATTGTTTCTACAATCTGGAAAATGGCGCACAACGAAAGAAAGTGGACGATCACGCTCACAATCGTTGCATTGGCCGGATTATGAACGTCGAAATCAATGCTAATCAACGCCTCAGGGAACAACCAGTAGACGATACCCACCAGGCTAATGAAAATGACCGCGAATGTTGTACCGATCACACTCGCCTTTTCAGCTGCATGAAGATCACCTGCCCCAATTGAATGCCCCATCCGTACGGTAATCGCTTGCGCCACAGCAAACATCGTCGACATCATCAAACCCAAATACTGCAAAGCAACCTGATTCGCAGCCTGAATTTCTGTCCCGAGAACCCCCATTGCCAGCGTTAAGGCGAAAAAGAAACCCACTTCGACACAGTACATGACCCCCGTAGGCGCACCAATTTGTACAAGCTCGGCAAAAAACGAAGCCCCACCCCTGATGAAGATATGACTAAAATAAGCTCGCTGCACTTTATTCAGATACACAAAAACAGCTAGAACCAATAGTGTTCCCCAATAACTAATCGTAATCCCCCAGCCTGCACCTGCGATACCTAGCGCCGGAAAGCCGAATTGTCCGAATATCAGGACGTAACTGGCGATCACATTGAGAATCACGGCAATGATTGAAATCACCAGCACGACACGCGCATGCCCGGCACCAATCACCACCTCAAGACAGGCCACGGTCAGAAAGATCGCCGGCAAACCCAGTGTTAGCGCATGTACGTAGGGCCGAGCCAACAAGACCACCGATTCAGGCTGACCAAACAATAGAAATATCGGGGAGATATTCCAAAGCAAGAAAGCGGTTGGAAATGAAATCAACAAAGCCAGAATTAAGCCGTCACGCGCCACCTCCGCAATTCCCGTTGCATCTTTGGCGCCATGCTTGTGGGCGACTAAGATATTTATAGAACTGAGGACACCGAATAAAATGACTGCTAGCGTGCCAAACAACCAGCTGACCAGCGATCCAGCCGCCAATGTCTCGGGACCCAGTCTCGATAAAAACAAGGTTTCGAAAAACCAGGTGATGGATTGCACCATCCCCGTCAAGGCAAGCGGAATAGTTAATATGACTAAAGGGTAAACGTCGTGCTTGAGTGAATAGCTGTTTTTCATGACTCGCTCATTATTTTGAATTCACGCATTCATGGATGTTATGCGCAAGACTGATGATGAGCAATCACAATAGTCATTAGCCCGGCGGGGGAGAAAGCGCTTGAATCCAGTATTCCATGCCTGCATGCGTATAATCACAAAATAGAAAACCAGGGATGGGATCCACCTCAGGCGATTCTATACTGACCTGCACCTCACTAAACTTACGACGACCCAACCTGAGCGCTTCTTGTGGATCCGTGACATTTGGCAGTGCTACCCCAAATGAAACATCCCAGGTTTTACCATCGTGGGTAAACGGTATGGAAATCAATTCCCATAGATTGATGGCTTGATCATACGGCGTCGCTCGTGCGAATTTCGCGGCGATGATTTGCGCGACAGGCGGGCATGTAACAGGTTTAGAAAAAACAGAGGTCACGCCTAGTGACACACATAAAAGAAACATAGATTTTTTTAAAGCATGCAGCATTTAATACTCCTTTGAAATGGTTTATTTCTGATGATCATTACAAAGAAGATAATAATTGTTACGGAGGGGTTTTCAATACTGTAGATCTACATAGGCTAGCATCCATGCCAACCTATATATTAAGTTGAAGATTATAGCGTCGGTGAATTATTTTGCAACATCGCTCGACGAACTATTTTAATTGGTGGGAAACCTTGGCGCATGAAATCATCGTGGAATTTTTGCAGATTAAATGACGCACCCTCTTTTGCTTGAAGATCGGCACGCAATTTCAAGATTTCCAACTTGCCTAACGTATAATACAAATATGTGGGATCAGACGTGCCGCGTTTTGTTTCAATCAACGCCGTTGTTTTGGATTGCATACCCTCTTTAACGAAGAAATCAACAGCCTGATTGAATGTCATGGCACCGGTGTGCATGCTGATACCGACAACAAAGCGTGCGTCGCGCAGTAAGGCATTTTGCAATTGCCCGAGACGCAGCAATTTAACCTGCTTTGTATCACCATCCTGACCGTAACCTTCATCCAGCATCATCTGCTCGCAATAATGCGCCCAGCCTTCAGCATTGCTGCTCGCACCCAGTATTTTACGCACTCTGCTTGGCACTTCATGCATCCAGAGAAATTGTACGTAATGACCCGGATAGGTTTCATGAATAGCCGTGCCTTTCAAAGCGGGGTAATTGAAAACGGCCAGATAGTCATCAACCTTTGCCTTATCCCACGACGGCTCCGGCAGCGTCACATTAAAATAGGCTTCTTTGACACGAGGCTCAAAGGGTCCAGGTGTATCCATGGATGCCAGCGTGGTCGCGCGCATGAAAGGCGGGGTCTCTTCCATGATGGGGCGAACATCTGATGGAATGGATATAATATTTTTACGCTTGATAAAACTGATCAACCCATCAAAAGTAGAACGAAATGCTTGTAAGAGCTGATCCGCAGCCGGATGATCGGCCGCATTCTCAGCTTTCACCACGGAGACTGAGCCACCTTTCGCGAGATCTTTCAATATCTGTTGATAGGCTTGCTGATTTCTCTTCAGATCCGCACGACCAATTTCCAATAAGCGCTGCAGAGGCAAATCGACCATTTCGTCATATTGCAGTTTCTTATGATAAGTTGCCGCACCCAATCTGAAATCACCATGCGAATGCAACAATAAATCCTTCTCTAGCCATTGCTGATAGGACTCTAAGGCAGCAATCACAGCGGCATTCGATTTCGCAAACTCTTCCCGCAACGCCGCATCATCTGCTTTTTCAAATGCTAACGGTACATCATTCTTGAAAAAACTAATGATGCCAGGTAACTGCTCAATCGCGATTTGTGTATAAATTTTTGGTGGATTTTTTAGATTATTTTTTGCTTCCGCTAACACTGCTGGCATTAATTTTTCACGGGAAATTAACGAGCGCAATCTGTCATTCACCGGCGCGAAGGGACGCTCAATGATAACAAAGGCCGCCGTGGTAATGCCGCTAGAATAATAATCAGGATCTTTTTGCCAGGGACGAATCACTTCGAGCGTGAGTAAATCACTGCGTATATCATTTAACACCAAGTCACGATCACCTTGTGTAGCCACATCAAGTTCAGTCGGATTGACGGCACTAACGCGCTGCTCAAATTGCTTAAGACGTGCGATACGATCCTTTATGCCACTAGCTGAATAATCTTCAAGCTTTGCATCGTACTGATGCAAACCTAGCCCTACAGCGGCCGTTGGGTTATCGGGAAGATACAGCGTATCGAGATATTCATCAGCGAGATGTTGGAATTGAGTGTTGGTAGAGGGTGCCGAAAATGCGGAATGGACGTTCAACGAAATCAGTATGAACAACAGATGCGGAACAATCCGCAGAGTGCGTCGCTTCATTAATTTTACCTGCCATGGTGAGAAGAAAGGCCGCGATTATAAGGATGGCCACAGCTAAAGTATAGCGATTGAAATAATCACTATTATTCATAACCCTAGCAAACAGGAATTTCCCTATAAATTACCTATACTAATAGATAGAGACATCACCAATCACAGCACACGGGGAAAAGCATGCCGACGACTGCTGAGAAAAATCAGGCAAACCTTCTTGCTATTAGTGCTGTGCTGACTCAAGTGGGTGGCTTACAACAACATAAAGCGCTAATGAATCGACCTGCGAACGATCCGCACGCTGCGATTATTGCAGAGATAAACGAAGAACTTCGCAGCTTGCAAGGATGTTTATCTGAATACGATCCAGCAGACAAAGCACAAATAACAAAATGGTGTGCAGATAAACGCACGATTAATCGATTAGATAATATTCAACTGGCACTCGATACGTTAGACCTCGTCGAAAAAGACGAAGAGCTTGCACGCAACATTCAACCGCGTGGCAATAATACGTGGAGAGATCGTGCGGCTGCTGAGGGAGCGACCGATCATCACAAGTTAATGTTGCGACTTCATGTCCATCACTTAAGAACCGGCGCTAAATACAATAAAGAATTCATCAATTACCTCGGACTTGAATCATTCTTAAAAAAGCAAAGAGAAACAGCCGCCATCATCAAGAAACTCTCCGAAATAAAAGAAGGAATCTCGGTTGTCGCAGGTGTGGCAGGCAAAGCGAAGGGTCTCGCTGATCGTGTCACGACCTTCACCAAAACGTCAGCCAATTTTGCACACAGCAGTGAAGGATTGACCGCTGCAACCACACACTCGGCTACCGTTGCTTCAGCGACCGCACCGGCTCTTGCTATTTTTCTCCAGGCCATTCCCATCGTGGGTGCCGGTGTCACTGCCGTGACATCCCTGATTCAATTCGGGCAGAGCTTTCTGCAAAAGCGCGGTGTCACCGACAAAGTGGCTAAAGGGATTATGGTTGGCGTTGCCGTTGCCGCAACCGTACTTACCGCGATTTTCCCCATTGCTGCGGCAGGCATCGCAGCAGGCATGGTGGCAAGCGGCGCCATCATGAACCACATCAAACCTTATCTTGAAGTCAGAAATCAAATCAAAAATCGTGGCGCTGACCTCGAAGCGTTAAAAACACGGATGGTCGATCTTGAAACCAAAACAGATATCACCTTAAATAAAGGTGAAAAAGAAGCGCTCATACAACGACTGCATAAAAATTTCATTCAAGACAAATCCATCCATCTTGACGATCTTAATCAAGCAAAAAAAGCCATCTATCAAGGCAACATGACAGATATCCTTGCGAATGATCAAGTCAAGAATGCACTTAAGTTAACCGGCACTGAATCGATTAAATCCATCCTGACCGACCATAATAAAGCTTCGCAAGATAACGTTAGCAAAGATATCGTCAAATTAAAGAAAGACCGTAATGAAAAGCTAGCGCTCTCTGTGAATGATGTATTCACCGTTGCAGGTGCCGTGATGCTCGCGATTCCCTTCCCACCCGTCATGATTGCCGGCGCAGCACTACTCGTCGCCTCCAGTATTGCTGGGATCATCATTAAATATAAAGATGAAATCAGCCATGCCTTCACCAAAATTAAAGATGGTTTCAAAAAATTATTCGGCATCGGCAAGAATGATGACGCCACCGCTGAAGATGCCAATAAAAATGAGAATAGCCTTAAAAATAGCGCAACGATGCATCCTGCTACCCACGAGAAAAATAATGATCTTCAGAAACCGTTACAAAGAATCGTCGAGCCGCTTATACCTCATGCTGATGACACACAGCATGTCGTCAAAGCCGATGTTCAAGCTCGCGAACAACCTCTCTTAAGCGCTGCGAAATTACAGGTAGATGAAGTGCCAGCGCAGGTTCTATTAAAAGCCGAAAAATCTGTAGCGGAAACTGTTCCAGCGGAAAGCGAAATGAACGATCGACCGAGACCCGGCAAATAATCATTAAGACGCTATCACGCCACGACCTATCCTTGAATTCCACGCGCTTTCCTGCAATTATTCGCGGGACCGCCTCCTTCCCATTGGTTGACCATAAGGTTTTGTAAGATGAAAAAGCAAATCGCCCTCTGTACACTGGGCACGATTTTTGAATGGTATGAATTCTCGCTCTATGCCTGCCTCTCACCCATCCTTGCGCAAATTTTCTTTAAAGACAGCCATCACGCAACAGCGCTCATGGCAACATTCGTGATCTTCGCGTCCGGTTATCTCATGCGCCCGCTGGGTGCGGTTTTCTTTGGTCAGTTAGGGGATCGTTACGGCAGGAAGTACACATTGGTCATTACGATTTTCGCGATGACGTTTGCGACAACCGCCATCGGCATGATTCCAACTGGTGCCACATCTGCAACCGTGATGCTGATCATTTGCCGTCTCATTCAGGGATTTGCAACCAGCGGTGAATATCCCGGGGGTTTAACCTTATTGGCGGAGCAAGGCGATACGAAAAGGCCGGCATTTATCAGCAGTTTCGGCATTTTTGGCACCGGCGCTGGCTGCTTTAGTGGCGCACTCGCCTACTTCATTCTCTTACAAACACTCGGCATGGATGCCATTTTGCAATGGGGCTGGCGCATTCCCTTTTTACTCGGCGCACCACTTGGCGTCATTGGTTATCTGCTCCGCCGCTATTCACTCGAATCACCTGAATTCATCGCGCTGCAAGCAACCAAGACCACGGTTCGTGTACCTGTCATCGATTTATTTCGTCATCACTCTAAAGCATTAATGGTGATGCTAAGCATTTCAATTTTCACGAATGCGCTCACCTATATCACTTTTCTTTATTTCGGGACCACGCTTGCGAGTCAACATAAACTTACCTCAGCAGAAGTTATTTACGTCAATCTCATGATCACCTTTGTTTATTCACTTTCTATTTTATTATTTGGATGGATAGCGGACTGGGTGAATAAGAAAACCCTATTAGTTTGCGGCTGCCTTGCCATGTTGGTCAGTGCGCATTTCATCGTCATGCAAATCATGCTGGGCGGCATCACTGCCATCTTTAGTGGACTAGCGTGTCTCGCATTTTTAATCGGCATGGTACTTGGCCCGTTCGCCTCAATTCTGCCGCAGCATTTCCCTGCTGCTATTCGCTACACCGGCGTGAGCGTCACACTGAATTTCGCCGCCGCCTTCTTTGGCAGCAGCGCTCCGATGATCTGTCACTGGCTCTCCACCACCACAGGATCGGTGCTCGCGCCCTCCATGTATATGATCGTACTCGCAGGCATCGCCAGCATGGGAGGCCTCACCCTTCTAATGAAGGGTGAGCAAGATCATGCGATGCTTGAGGTATCCGAATCTTAGGGGTTTAATTTCTGACAAGGCGTCGGCGATGTTTTTTGTGCAAGACCAGAAAGGGGACAATGCAAAATATAAAAAGGCTAATCACCATAAATAGCTCATATTGCAACACATGATCCGCGCCAATATTCGACGGCGGCAAGAAACCAACGCCAATACCAATCAGGCTAACGATTGCGGCGATGACAGGCAGAACATAACCTAAAAACGCATTCAGCGGTGTTTGCTTCATCGATCTAAATAGCTTGAATGCCGCCGCAAATAACACGACGTAATATAACAGCGCAAACTGTGCCGACATGGCAGACAGCAACCAGTACGAGCTATTAGCGTTTGGAAACAGGGAAAACGCACTGAGCAAGAACGTGTAGATGATGCCCTGAAAACACAGGACATTCACTGGAACGCCATTCTTGTTGAGCTTTTGCAAGACTTGCGGTGCATTCGTCGACTTAAGCGCGACGTGCAAACCACGAGCAAGGCCAATCATCCACGATGAGGCAATTCCCAACCCGCCGATGACGATGCACCAACCGATCATGATCGCACCATTGGGAAAATTAATGCTCGCGAAAAATAAACGAAAGACATCCATAATACCGCTTAGCAAAATAATTTTGCCGGGTGGAATCACGATACAGAGAGCGAGCGAACTCAACATCAACGTCGAAAGAATAATGATCGCACTGGCATATAGAGCACGTGGATAGGATTTTTCAGGATCAATCACGTTACCGGCATGCATCGCTATCACTTCTAAACCCAATAGACTAAAAAGGATATTCGCGAAATACGCGAGGTTATTATAAGTATCGGCATTAGGTAACAAACCTTGCAGCGTTAAAGGCGTCGCAGAAGGGGAGCCTGAAATTAACCAATAGGCCGCAAAACCAATCATCAATAACATCGGCAACAAGGTACCAATCACGGCACTCACGGCACTAATCCAGCTGCTTGCGCGCACACCAAATGAGTGTGCAAACGTAATTAACCAAAAAGCGACCGCACAAAGCGATAAGATTAACCACTTATCATTTTCTAGCGCAGGATTGATGAGTGACAATAAGGTACTGGCAATGAAGGCGAAAATAGTCGGATACCAAATAATATTGTAAGTCCATTGCAGCCAGATCGATAAATATCCGAAAGTCTTACCGAACGCTGCCTCGACCCATAAATACGACCCCCCTACATTGGGAAATCGAACCGCTAATTGGGAAGCGACCCAAGCGAGTGGAAAGAAGAATGCCAGACCGGCGAAGAGATAGAAGGTCACCAGCGTTAAGCCATATTGCGCACCAATCGGAAGATTTCGCAAACTGTCGACCGAGACAATCGCAATCATCATTAATTGAAAGACGCCGAGACATCTCTTTTTGATATTCATTTCCATCTATGCCTCTTTTCTTATCATGAGTTGAATATCAAATCTAATTGGGTGGTACCGATTTCAATCACCATCGATTTGGCAGCTTCAAGATCGCGCGCAAAATAACGATCCTCATCCCAGGCCGGCACTTGGCTTCGAACCAGTGCAACGATTTTTTCGAGCTTGGGCGATGTTCTCAATGGCTTGCGTAAATCGACACCCTGACACGCCGCCAGTAATTCAATGGTTAAGATGCCTTGTACATTTTCCACGATGTCTTTCAGTCGGTAGGCTGCATGGGTCGCCATGCTGACATGATCTTCCTGATTGGCGGAAGTCGGGATGCTGTCGACACTGGCAGGATGAGCTAAAGATTTGTTAGCACTTGCGAGCGCTGCCGCGGTGACGTGACCAATCATGAATCCGGAATTAAGACCGGGGTTATTTACTAAAAAGGCTGGCAACCCTGAATTGAAATGTGGGTCGACCAACAGCGCAATACGTCTTTCGGCAATGGCACCCACTTCCGATAAAGCAATTGCGAGTAAATCTGCGGCTTGCGCAACGGGTTCGGCGTGGAAATTTCCACCGGAATAAATACTATCCGTATCGGTAAAGATCAGCGGATTATCCGTCACAGCGTTCGCCTCAATTAACAGAATTTTTTCAACGTGTCGGAAGTTATCGAGACTGGCGCCCACCACCTGCGGCTGACAGCGCAAGCAATAAGGATCTTGAACTTTTGCACAAGCAACATGTGACTCGCGAATTTCGCTACCAACAAGGTAGTCATGCAGTACTTTTGCCACTTGTATTTGACCGGCTTGGCCACGTACTTCGTGAATTTGTGGGTTGAAGGCTGTATCACAACCTAACGCCGCATCAACCGTTAACGCACCAATCGCGAGACTAGCGGTTAATAATTTCTGCGCATGGAGCAAATGATAAAATGCGATGCCAGTTGAAACTTGCGTTCCGTTAATCAAGGCCAACCCTTCTTTCGGCGCGAGCTCCAATGGAGCAAGACCAATCAGTTGCATCGCCTCGACGCCAGAAATAATTTTTCCCTGATAGCGCGCCGTACCCTCACCAATCAACGGCAAACAAAGATGCGCCAATGGCGCCAAATCGCCCGAGGCACCCACTGACCCTTTCGCCGGGATGCAAGGGTAGATTCCTTGGTTATAAAATTTCACCAGTGTCTCAATCACCACGCGGCGAATACCGGAATAGCCGCGTGCCAAGCTATTTATTTTAAATAGCAGAATTAATTTCACACAATCATCTGGCAAACATTCACCGAGACCGGCTGCATGCGATAATAAAATACGACGTTGCAGGGTTTTTAAATCTGCAGCAGGAATAGAAGTATTCGCCAACAGACCAAAGCCTGTATTGATGCCGTAAACCGTCTGATTGCGCGCCACAATTTTATTTACAAATTCTTCAGCCGCCTCAATTTTTTTCCAGCACGAAGCGTCCAGTGAGAGACGGGTGTCGTGCGCTAGCGATAGTCGTACATCCTTGATGCTAAGCTTTCCGGGAATAAAATTCAGAGTGGCCATGGCTGCCTCTAATGTGATGGATATTTTGAAAAATTTGATCAAATTTATCGCATCAAAGCGAGATTGTAAATATGATTTGGCTGTTTGTAGACAAACGATAATATTGATGACAAACATTGCACTATCTGGGGGAGAAGATGGGTAAATTAACGCCAAATGGTGCTCACTAATGATGCGTCTCCATCTGCCCGGCCCTTCTGAGTCTCACCCAAAAAAGCCGGACATGATTCATTCAACATCAAGTAACGTCTACCGCTGCGCCCGCCTCACTGACGGTCGGTGTCATCATCGTATCGGCATTCTGGGTATTGAAAACGGAAGTGATGGCCGTGGTGTGATAGCGACCAGGCTGGCTAAATTTCATGGTTAGCACTGGTCGTGTATCATCGGAGAAATAGCCACCCGCTTCTAATTCAATTTGTTTATGATAGAAAATACAATGCGTGGAGGCTTCGGACGTTTGCGAACAAACGGTATGAACCACTTCATACAACTCTGTCACATCGCTGGCATTAGAAATAAACGTATAATGATTGGTCGATAGCTCGACAGGTTCATTCATCTTTGCGACAGAAGAATCGAGCAGCACGGATGTCAATTTATCCGAAAATGAGCGCTGCTGCATGGTGGGGAACACGATCGTTTTTTTATTTGGCGCGACGGCACCCTGACTACCGTCAGTCGTGGTGATTTTCTGGCTGACAATTTTTCCTTTGTAGATCTGCATAGCACCTACATTCGTACTCACAACGGCGAGCACAGTGAAACATACTAGTTTTTTACAATTCATTCATAATATCCTTCTAAATAGATAACGAATTATTCCGTGATAATGCTTAAGAAACAGTAATCAAGCCCGTAGAAGAACTGTTAGAAATAATGCTGCTCGATTCGCCGGAGAAAAAACTGTAAGCGGTGACTTGATAGACACCCGCTTCCTTGAAGGTGATATCAAGCGTTGGTGCTTTCGATTCGAATACTTGACCGCCAGGTTGAAGCTCGTAAATATCCTGAACATACACACACTCGGTCATGTTCGAGTGAAGGGTAACGCAGATATCCGAGCCGACATAATATTCGTGCACCTCTGAGGTATCGTTACTAATTATCGCAAACATATCATTGCTAACAGTAGCCGGTTGGCCAACCGTCGTATTGACAGAAAAGGTTCGTGCACTAATGGCGGTTGCAGAAGACGATAATTGATGTGCTAACGCGCGGCTTTGCATGACATCTTTTTTGGTTTGAGTGCCCGCTTTAATGTTGACAATCGCGCCACCGGTTGCCCATTCTTTATGAGCGATCAATTTACCCTTAGAAATTTGTAAGGCGTAAACATTCGACCCCAATATAGTCGCCAGTGTTAAACAGGTGATCATTTTTAATTTCATTCTTGCATCCTTAACAATGAATAGATAAGGATGCCATTCATAGCAGAAGGCAATACTTGAGTAAAGGGATATGCGTCGACAACTTAATCGACGTGAGATTGTTTATATTCTTTCAGGAAGGCATGCATTTCTTGCAGGTTTTTAGGTTTCGCCAAATAATATCCTTGAACACAATCACAATGAACGCCTTTCAGATAATCAAGTTGGCCTTGATTTTCCACACCTTCCGAGACCACTTTTAAATTTAATTTGTGAGCAAGATCAATAATAGAGTGCACGATAGCCCCGTACTGACTGCCTTTTACCAACATGGCACTGATGAATGATTTATCAATCTTTAAACCCGAAACGGGCAAGACAGGCAGGTAGCTGAGAGACGTATAGCCGACACCAAAGTCATCAATCACGGTTCTAATTCCAAGATCATTCAGCTTTTGCAGAATCGCAATCGCACGCACTTGATCGGTAATAATCGCTGTTTCCGTTAGCTCCAAAATGACATTCCCGGGTTGCATGCCACTCTCTAGTAAAGCGAGCTCAATCGAATCCAAGAAATTATCGTCGTACAGCTGCTGTGCTGAAATATTGGCAGATAATGGTATCGATTCATCGACAAGCCCTTCCGTTTGCCATGCTCGATAATATTTACACGCCTCATTCAAAACCCAATCATCGATCTGAGCGATGACGTCAATTTTTTCTGCAATCGGAATAAATACATTCGGCGATATTTCACCTAATATACGACTATGCCAACGTAGCAAGACTTCGAATCCACACACCTTCTTGCTATCGCTTGCGCTGAAAAATAGCTGGAAGTTCAAATGCAATTCACCATTCGCGATGGCGCTCGGCAAGCTGCGCTCGATCGACACTTGCATGGCCGTTTCGCGCGCCAATTCATCATTGAAATACTGGTAATTATTGCCGCCAAGATTTTTGGCTTTCATTAAAGCTAATTCAGCAAACCTGTCTATGTAAATATGATCAGGGCCATCGTAAGGAAAAGTCGACATACCCATGCTTGCCGTAATTTTTATTTCATGATCATTGATATGATACGGAATGCGTAAAGTAGAGAGAATAAAATCGCCCATTTCACGCAAGTCATCGTCAGCACTGATATCTTGCAAAATAATCTTAAATTCATCTCCATCTATACGCGCCATGAATGCCACATAAGGCATATATTTCTTGATCCGTATCGGAATCAATTTCAACAATTCATCACCAATATCATGCCCAAAAATTGCATTTATTTTTTCGAAGTTATCGATGTTGATATATAGAACTGAAAAGGATGATTTATTCTTCTTCGCACTTTCGATCATCAATCCCAACTGATCCTGATAAGCAATGCGATTAGGTATATTGGTCAGGACATCTTTATAAGCCATATCACGTAAACTATTGAGATTATTTTTGATGTTACTTTCATAAAACAACACCATCGTCAGAATGACAAGATCAAGCCCAACGATACCGATAAACTCCAATATTAAGGGGTCAGTGACAGTGGCATGTGGAAAAGCGTAATTCCATTTCTCCAGCAAAAAAAGCACCGCAACGGCCATGCATGAGATCACAGTCCACACATATCCTTGACGTATTCCGCCAATATAGGCTGCGATGAGCGGTGTCAAAACAAACCAGTAAGCCGTTGAGGCAAATAACAACCCGCCTAAATTAAACGTCATCCAGAATATCAATAGAGTGAAGGATGCCGTGTAAACAAAGCATGCCACACGTAAAGAATGAAAATATTTCACTATGAGGAGTGGTGTCAGCAAAATAACTTCATTCACCAATAGAACATAGGCAGCCAGGGGAAAATGCAAATACAGAAATAAGCCTGCGTACGAAATCGAAGCGATGACAGAGATAAGACACACGGCTACCAGATTTTTAGCATAGCTCGACTTTACGATATCTTTAGCAATATCGTCTGGAATCAGCGCTCGGTAGATACGCTCTATCATCGTCGGCATCCTATGCACGCGAAACGGCGTTATATAGCTATTATATCACAATGACTTTATGGGTGAGTATATTATGCACAGTCCGATATATACTGATTCATCACTACTCTATTTGAGTGTGATTATCTCAATATGCGACTCATTTGATTATGAAAATAATCTCATATATAAATAAGCACTCATTTGATAATAAGGATTATTCATGTTCAGGACAAACAACGGGACAGCGATTTCAGTTGTACTCACCATCGAGCAGACTTCCGAAGCAGGCGTCACCTCCGAGGTAGAAGATCTCTCGACAGCGGAAGACTTCAAAGATAATTTCTCGGAATTATGTGACGTCAAACGCAAACATCTTGATGCAGAGAAAGAACGATATCCGTCAGCAAGGTTGAGCATCCATGCACAAGGTCAAATCAACGGCGCAAAAATCAACGTCGTCTTTTCCGATTTAAATAACTATCACACTTTTTTGATAGAGCATAATTTAATACCGAGACCGACAAATCAATTAAAAAAGTAAGCTCCACACGAAATCCCTACACACACCCTCTCCAACCACCAAAGCGAGAGGGTGGTTACACATTCATCCATTCTACGCAGGATTGGCGTTATCATCTTGACGGATACAGGTTTCTTGTCCAAGTAAATCTTTACCTAAATATACCCAGAATCCACCCATGGTTTTCTTGTCACTTTGCACTTGATACTGTTCCAGCCCAACACGTTTAAGATCTTTTTCGTCCTGAAAAACTACGGATAAAAGTTCATTATTGTATTGGCCGCCGGTGGCATGATATTTCTGCCCTGTGTCGTATTTCATTGTGATTTTATAAACAGTATTTTGCTGCTCAATTAAAACCGTGCCAGCATAATCTTTTTTGAGATACGGATCGTAACCTTTGCATTGATAAGTCCCAATGAAATTTTCAGCATAGGCTGAAGAACTCATGATGGTGATCAAAACTAACATCCTAATTTTCATAACGCCTCCATTTTATTCAAATCCCTGTGCGTTAGGATAACCGCTTGCTCTAAAATTCGCATCACATAAAAAGTTTCGCTCAAACAAATAGACTAGCTATATTTGAGATGTTATATACAGACCCGCTTGCCAGGATAATCAAACAGGGATATCTTCAATGACCACTCAGTCACCACGCCATATTAATCTCTTTCTTTCTCTCACAGCGACCATTACGGCAACGGCTGGATTTTTATTTGGATACGACACCGGCATCATCTCCGGCGCACTCATGTTCATATTGCAAACTTTTCCGGTCAGCGTCTTCACTCAAGAATTAATTGTCAGTGCCGTCGTGATGGGTGCACTCATCGGTGCCGTCTCAACAGGTAGACTGGTGGAAAAATTTGGCTGCCAGCGCATGCTATTCGTCATGTCACTGACCTTCATCGCGGGCACCTTCGCTTCTAGTGCCGCCCCTAACGTCACCGTTTTAATTGGTGCCCGATTTATCGTCGGCGTGGCGATTGGCATGACATCGTACGTGGCACCCTTATTTATTGCTGAAATGGCGCCAGCCGAACAACGCGGCAAGCTGGTATTACTGAATGGCATCATGATCACCAGCGGCGAAGCACTCGCCTTTCTGGTGGATTATCTCTTGGTTCCCACACAATCCTGGCGGTTAATGTTCGCAACCGGTTTATTACCTGCGATCGTCTTATGTGTTGGCCTGCTCTTACTACCAGCCTCCCCTCGCTGGATGGCATTCAAAGGTCAATTTGAAGAAGGCAAAGCCATCCTTGCCATGATTCGCCCAGCCGATCGCGTCGAAGCCGAGTGGCAAGAAATCCTACGCCACACCCAGCACGCAACGAGTCGCTGGTCTGATCTTTTTTCCACAGCACTACGCCCCGTCATGTTAATTGGTCTTGGTCTTGGCGTCTTTCAACAGTTTATTGGCATCAATACCGTCATGTATTACGGCCCGACCATCTTCAAAGCAGCCGGATTTCACAGTGAGAGCGCACAAATTCTCGCAACATTCACCATGGGCGCAGTCAACACCTTCGTCACGATTATCGCGGTATTAATCGTCGATAAAGTGGGAAGACGGCGCATGCTGCTTGGCGGTTTGATGGCGGCAGGATTGAGCTTGTTTGCCATCGGCATGATTTCTCAGAATGAGCATTTCAACAGCCACTCAGCCTGGCTGACGTTCTTCTTTATGATCATCTATATCGCCGGGTACTCCATTAGCCTTGGCTCATTATTCTGGTTAATTATTTCTGAAATTTATCCGCTCAATATTCGCAGCCTCGCCATGAGCGTGGTGACAGCAGCTCAATGGGCAGCGAGCTTTGTTGTCGCCCTCACCTTTCTTTCAACCTTAAATGCCGTTGGAACAAGTTTCACATTCTGGGGTTATGCCGCGATGTGCCTGATTAGTTTTTTATTTTGTTATTATCTTGTTCCAGAAACGCGTGGAATTTCACTCGAACACATCGAACATAATCTGAGACGTGGCACACGCTCACGCGATCTCGGCCAATCCATCCTGATAAACGAAGAGAGACTTGCTCATGAAACACATTAATCTTGGCTTGATAGGCAGCGGTAGAATCGGCAAATTACATGCGACAAATATTGTCAAACATCTCCCGCAATTTCATCTTAAAACCATTGCTGATCCACACATTGATGAAGCGTGGGCCACCTCATTACGCATTCCAACGATTAGCCGCGATGCCAACGATATTTTTTCCGATAACGACATTCAAGCAGTATTAATTTGCTCACCCTCTATTTTTCATATTGAACACATCATTGCTACCGCCAAAGCCGGAAAACACATTTTTTGTGAAAAGCCGATCGCGACTAATATTGCCGAGATTAAACGTGCTTTAGCTGAAGTTAAGAAAGAAGGCGTAAAATTACAGATTGGCTTTAACCGCCGCTTTGATGCCAATTTCGCGAAAATCAAACAAAGCCTAAATGACGCAGATATCGGTACACCGCAATTATTACGCATCACTTCACGCGATCCACAAATCCCCTCGCCGGAATATTTAAAAACATCAGGCGGCATGTTTCTGGATATGACGATTCACGATTTTGATATGGCACGCTTCCTCATGGGATGCGACGTGGATGAAGTCTATGCCAGTGGCAATGCCCTCATTCATCCGAGCGTCAAAGATTGCGGTGATATTGACACAGCCATCATCAACCTAAAATTTACCAATGGCTCACTGGGCGTCATCGACAACAGCCGACAAGCGGTTTACGGCTACGATCAACGCGTGGAAGTGCTGGGCAGTGAAGGCGCCATTCATGCGGATAACACGAAACCTACCCACACCACCCTCAGCACCCGTCACGGCATCACGAGCGCCAAACCACATTATTTCTTTCTCGATCGCTATGAAGAATCATTCATCGCAGAATTGCGCGCCTTCTATGATTGCATCGTCAACGACACGACACCCGTTGTCACCGGTGAAGATGGCCTGCAATCGGTGATATTGAGTATGGCAGCCGATCAATCACGACGTGAAAATCGTCCCGTTAAAATTAATGAAATTTCAGGAGCCATTGCATCATGACCCACGCCTGGCATTTTGAAAAAGATCGAAAAATAGATGTCATTTGCATGGGCCGAGTAGCTGTTGACCTTTACGCTGATCAGATTGGCTGCTCACTCGAAGACGCCCAATCATTCCGTAAATATTTGGGCGGTTGCGCCGGCAATATTGCGGTCGGTTCATCACGCCTAGGATTACACTCCGCGATGTTTTCCTGCGTAGGCACTGATGCCATGGGTAACTATCTGTTACGCACCTTACTTGAAGAAAAAGTCGACATTTCGTTAGTCACGCAAACACCGCATCACCTCACTGGACTAGTGTTGCTCGGCATCAATCCTCCCGATCGATTTCCATTGATATTTTATCGCGAAAATTGCGCGGACATGCAAATCAAAATCGAAGACGTTAAAATCGATTTCATTGCTGCAGCAAAAGCTTTGCTATTCACCGGCACAGGTCTTTCAACGGACAGCATGCGCGCCACCACACACGCGGCTGTTTATGCTGCACGATCTGTCCAAACACGTGTGATCTTCGATCTCGATTACCGCCCTGTTCTCTGGGGCTTAACCCAGGCCGGGGATGGTGAAACACGTTATACCATTTCAGAACGCGTCAGCCGCGAATATCATGCCATTCTTCCGCATTGCGATTTGATTGTTGGCACCGAAGAAGAAATTCGCATCGCCGGTCATCACGACGATATCATTGAAGCACTGCATACCATTCGCCGCTCAACCACGGCACCTATCGTTGTCAAACAAGGCGCTGATGGCTGCAGCATTTACCTGGATGACTTTAACCAACCCATACGCACACGGCCTTTTCATGTTGAGGTGTTAAATGTACTCGGAGCAGGCGATGCCTTCATCAGCGGATTCATGCGTGGCTTGCTGCGCGGTGCTGACTGGGAAACCTGTGCAACATATGGGAATGCAGGCGGCGCGATTGTCGTCACGCGTCATGGCTGCGCACCCGCCATGCCCACCTTCACCGAATTACAAACATTTATCGATCAAGCACACGCCGAAGAAGAGCAATTATCATGAAAGATATTTTAATCCGTCAACCCCAAGGTTTTAACGATGGCTACACCCCCATCACTCACATTGGTGATGAGGTCAATGATACAGGCATTAATTTTGGTATTCTTAAACTGAAAAGCGGCGAATCGAAAGTCATCAATACTTCATTTGAATCCGCATATTTATTACTGCAAGGAAAGTGTCACTTTGCCTGCGGCGATGAAACCTATCTGGCTGAACGCCAATCCTGTTTTGATGTAGATCCTTCAGCTTTACATCTTCCACCTAACTTTGTAGCGACTATCACCGCCGAATCACCTTGTGAATTCGCTGTGTTTGAAGTCGAAAATTCTCGTACTTTCACACCCCAAATTTATCACCCTGCCAACTTGCTTGAATCAGAACATCGCGGCAAAGGGCTACTGAATGACACGGCGTACCGATTAGTCCGCACCATCTTTGATACACGTAATAGCCCCCATGCCAATCTTGTCCTCGGCGAAGTCATCACGGCACCGGGACGCTGGTCTAGCTATCCACCGCATCATCACGATCAACCTGAAATGTATCATTATCGATTCACTGAACCGCAAGGCTACGGTCATTCGGAATTCGGCGATCATGTTTTCAAAGTGCAGCAATACGATACCTATAAAATCATGAGCGGTCATGATCACGGCCAAGTGGCAGCGCCAGGTTACGGTATGTATTACATCTGGGTCATCCGCAATCTTGAGAACAATCCATACCTCACCCCCGACTTTACTGAAATACACAGCTGGACTAAATCGCCCGATGCGAATGAGCGCGTATGGCAGGAAAATTTCTCGAAGAAATCGGAGACACTATGAAAACCATTCGTTTAACCATGGCGCAAGCATTATTAAAATTTCTGGATCAGCAATATATTGAATGTGATGGAACGGAAACGAAATTTGTGAAGGGATTATTTGGCATCTTCGGTCACGGCAACGTCACCGGGATCGGCGAGGCACTTGAATATACCGACACCTCACTGACTTATCATCAAGGCCATCACGAACAAGGCATGGTACACGCCGCGATTGCTTATGCTAAACAAAAAAATCGTAAAGAAATTTTTGCCTGCACCGCTTCTATCGGTCCCGGCGCCTTGAATATGGTAACAGCCGCTGCAACCGCTACTATTAATCGTATCCCAGTCTTACTCTTGCCAGGAGATATTTTCGCCTGTCGCCAACCTGACCCCGTGTTACAGCAACTCGAAGTAATGAGCGATTATACCGTGAGCGTGAATGATTGCTTCAAACCCGTTAGTAAATATTGGGATAGAATCACGCGGCCGGAACAACTCATGACAGCGTTGTTGAATGCCTTTCGCGTACTGACTGACCCTATTGATACTGGCGCCGTCACCTTATCCTTACCACAAGATGTACAGGCTGAAGCATACGATTATCCGGTTTCATTTTTTCAGAAACGGGTTCATCACCTCGATCGTCGCCCACTCTCCGCACGTGCGCTTAGTCAAGCGGTGACGACCATCATTAAAGCCAAGAAGCCTTTGATCATTGCAGGTGGCGGCGTGCATTATTCAGAAGCTTGCGCAGAACTGGCAGAATTCGCGGAAACCTTCGGCATTCCTGTTGCTGAAACACAAGCGGGTAAAAGTTGTATGGCCTACGCTCACCCCATGAGTGTCGGAGGGATAGGCGTCACCGGAACGCTTCCTGCTAATCTGCTCGCCAAAGAGGCTGATTTAATTTTAGTGATCGGCAGTCGCTTATCAGATTTTACCACAACGTCTAAATTATCTTTTGATCCCGCTGAAACTCCCTTGCTCCACTTAAATATTTCTGCCTTCGATGGCGGCAAGATGGATGGCATCTTATTACAGGCGGATGCCAAACTGGGCCTCACGGCATTACAAGAAGCTTTACTGACTGCCCGTTATGCGACTGATCATGACTATCAATCTCAAATTGAGCATCACCGCCTGCACTGGCACCAGGAAGTAGAACGCGTCTATCACCTCCCACACAACGATGGTAATTCGCAAACCGAGATGCTCGGCATCATTAATGATTTTGTTCAACCAAACGATATTATCGTCTGTGCAGCTGGCAGCTTACCCGGTGATCTGCACCGCCTGTGGCGCTGCCGTCAACCGAAAACGTATCATCTTGAATATGGATTTTCGTGCATGGGTTATGAAGTTGCAGGCGGTCTCGGTGTAAAGATGGCCAACCCAGAAGCGGAAGTCTACGTTCTGGTCGGTGATGGTAGTTATCTCATGATGCACACGGAACTCTTAACCAGCATTCAGGAAGGCTATAAAATCAATATTCTTTTATTCAATAATGCCGGTTATCAATGCATTCACCATTTGCAACGCGCACACGGTAGTCGTGGATTCGGTAACGAATTTCGGCATCGTTCGGCAAAGAGCCAGCACCTCGATGGCCATCATCTCCCCATTAATTTCACACAATATGCTGAGAGTCTCGGCGCGAAAGCCTTCCATGCTAACGACGCTGCCTCATTAAAAACATTATTAAATCGAACGAAAAATGAAACAATCTCAACCGTGATTACTTTTGATGTTCATCCAGACACCATGAGTAAAGGCTATGAATCGTGGTGGCGCGTCGGGGTTGCAGAAGTATCGACGGCACCTGACGTGAATGCCGCACATCTTGAAATGAAACATAAAATTGCCTTAACGAGAGTCTACTAACCATGACAGATATCAAACTTGCCATCGCTCCCATCGGCTGGAGTAACGACGACATGCCGGAACTGGGTGCACATATTTCTTTTGAACAATGTATCAATGAAATGGCTGAAGCCGGTTATCAAGGCTGTGAAGTCGGACACAAATTTCCGCGCGATCCCGACTTGTTATCCGCCGCACTCGGACCGCGCTCACTGAATATCGCGAGCGCCTGGTATAGCATTTACTTCACTGAAGAGGGCCGCACCCAAGCATCGATTACTGGATTCATTGAACATATGAATTTTCTGAAAGCGATGAATGCAAAAGTGATCGTCGTGTGTGAATGCGGACATAGCATACAAGGCCGCAACGTGCCCGTCCTCCAACGCAAACCTGTCTTTACACCCGAACAATGGGGTGCGCTCATCGCCGGCCTGCATCATCTTGGCAAGCTGGCCGCAGCCAATGATATGCGCATTGTTTACCATCATCACATGGGCACCGGCATTCAATCTGAAAGTGATATCGATCGCTTAATGCTGGAAACCAATCCTGATCTGGTTTCGTTATTATTTGATACGGGGCACTTATGTTTTGCGGGTCATGATCCATTAGTCACACTGCGCAAACATGCCAGCCGAATTAAACACGTGCACCTCAAAGATTGCCGCGCCGAGATTTTAACCTTAGTGAAAGACAAATCCTTAAGCTTTCTTGAAGCCGTACGTGAAGGGGTCTTCACGGTGCCAGGTGATGGTTGTCTCGATTTCGCGCCCATTTTTACGGCCTTGCGCGAAGCCAATTATCAAGGGTGGTGGGTAGTTGAGGCTGAACAAGATCCGGATAAAGCCACCCCATTAGTGTATGCGAAAAAAGCGCGTACGTTCTTGCGCGACCTAGCAGGCGTGTAATTATCTGAATAAATGGCATTTTCTCTGCTGATTTGCGCATAAATTGATTCAATATTATACTGCATGCCATAACAATAATAATAAAATTTGAGACCACCCTTCATGCAAAGAGCTTTCAGTTTATTTCGATTGGTGCAGGAAAGAGAAATCACTGGCGTGACGCCTTTGAATTGGCCGGGGCGACAGCCCGACCCATCACCCAGCACGGCGCTCATCAATGCCTACCTGCAAAACCGTCAGCCTGAGCAACTATCCACACTCGTGCCTATTTTGAAAACGCATGCCCTGCAAGGCGACGAGGTCGCCACGCGGTTTTTTATCAGCCTGGTTAACAATCATCGTCAACCACACGAAACTCGCAACCTATTGATTGCGCACCTCAGCGAGATTGCAGCGTTCAGGCAGGAAGCAGAATGGTTTTATGAGATTTTCAAATATCGCCTGCCCATGCAACCAGCGCATCCAAGCCAATATGACCCGCGCCAGGCGATAGACGCACTCTGCAAGGCTGCCACACTGCAAGGTGAGTTTGCTACCAAAGCTGCCGTGATTCTTGCCCATCTTTATGCGACTGAGCTCGGATTACTGGTAAGACCCGGCGCCAACCACCAAATTTCATTAAAAGATTTGTATCTAAGATTTTGCAACGCAGACTCAGCACCCAACATCCGTCGCGCAGGCATGACTCACTTTGCTGAACTGGGCTGCAGACAAGCCATCAGTGATCTCATGCGCGGCAATGTTACCCATGCCATCGGCGAAAACATGGCGCCCGCTACAAATTCCGCCCAGCATTGGCAACAACGATTGCAAACAAATCAGGCCTATTTAGGTTCACGCTTCCTGCATTATTATGAACTTGCACTGCAAAACACCCTCCGCTTCGGACCACCTAACTACATCGCTGATGGCTTCCCCCATGACATCATAGAATTAATCGATCTTTGCGCTAACTACCACTCGCAGCAACATCCACCAATCAGAGGCCATCGACTGGTGGGTAAACTACAAATCTATGCGGAGGTGAAAACCAAATTCATCGCTGCAGCCCTAGAGGGCAACCTGGTCGCGGCTGAGTTTCTCGCGCTGCATGCAAGCAACCCAGATAATCACTGGTTTGCCTTTGAGCCAGGTGATGCCACCCACTGGAATCAACATATTCTCGATTCCAGGATTCCTGATTGCAAAATTGTGCATCGCGCCGCACAACGGCTTTTTGAAGCCGCGACTCCTTCTAGTGATCATCCAGTACAAGATTACACACAGCGTCAACTCAAGCTACTACAGACTGCCTACCAACTCGGCTGCCCAGAAAGCGCCCTTAAACTAGCTGGGCGTGCAATGACCTACCATCATGCGGAACCCGCCATGGATTACATTAATTTCGCATTAGTGCGCTCAACCTCGGCGTCAATCACAAGATCTTTGGTCACGCTGCTCGCCACGCATCAATGGCACCAAGATGCTAGATACATTCCATTTTGCTACCAGGTATTTGCACAAGACATCCTTCGCTCACCAGCAAACGCAAGATGGGTCCTTGTTCTGATCATCAATGAATGCATGAAGTTAAACGATCAAACCTTAGCCGGCCATTGGCGCAAACTGAATCTTGATCACTTCGAAATAACGCGCATGCCACCCGAAGAAATAGATGCCTTAGCTGATAAAACAGCCCGCGCCATGGTTGCTTATTATCACAACTCGCCTTCTCCGAGGTGGTTGAATTGATTTTGTAGCGACATCCTATTGACCCGCTGACGGACCTTGGATCGATAAGCCGTGCGACACGGGGCGATCTTCATCCGTTTCAGTCAAAGGTTGGAAAATGGTTAGGCCACCCGTATAAAGTGAACCCGTCAACTTCACGTCCAGCCGATTCAACAAGCGATCCAGAATGTCGGTGAATCCACTTCTGGCCGCTAATGAAAAGGCGGTCTCTTTGGTTTGTTCATTCACAGCATCGACATCTACACTTTGCAGTGCGAGCAATTGATCTATCATCTCGATACGATGATAGCGACAAGCCAACATGAACACGGTTTCACCGAAGCGATTGACACCATTCCAGTAAGCGGGTTCGTGTTGATGTTTAACATAGAGTTTTTGAAAATCATCGAGATTATTACTTTGAATAACGGCCGATAAAAATCCGCTCATCATTGGCTGCTTTCTTTGCATGCTATCCTCCTTGATGCTTACCTTACTTTTGTAGCAGATCAGGCAAGTCAGTCAAGGAAAACTTGGCATCAATGGCCTAGACGATTCACTGGGGACCGCAACTGCAACTGCGTTTCCAGATGCAGCATGGCAATTGCCAGCATCGGTATGCGAACCACACCTTCCACCCTATACTCCATCACCTTCATCTGCTCAACTATTTTCAGCAGCGCTTGATCTTGGTATTGATTAGCATAGCCACCCAACTGTTGCCTGATCACACCCAGAAAACTTTCGCGGTAAACCTGACTGTCAACGATGTCCGTGAGTGTCAGTGCATGCGTCAACATAAAGTGAATTAACTCGAGATGCGAACTAGGTGCGGCATCATTGAAACGCACCGTACACGCGTCATTGATACTCTTGCGTACTTGATCAAAATAAACCTGATAATAGTCCATTTTCGGAAACGGCTTATATAAGGTTTGCAGGCGCAGAACACGCGCTTGCGTATAGTTATCGCGCTTTAAATGATCGTCGATATTTTGATATAACCAGATAAAACATTTTTCATATTCTTCGACGCGCTTTAGCACAGCGTTGCGCGCATCGGGCTCATAAAGATTAAAACCACTATATTTTTTTTCGACCGAATTTTTCAGCCACGCCCACTCAAACAACATATCGCCCATGAATTCCCGATACCCAGGATTAAGCTGGCCTAAAGATACCTGAAGATGCTGAACAGTGGGCAACATCACGAAAATGTTCTTTGTCATCTCTTCGTCAATGCTCATCATGCTACCAGAATTTCTCCAGATATTTTGAAGCCGCTTGATACCGTGATTCATTATTTCAGTCACTTTAGCGAAATCTTTACGCAGCAAATAAGCAATGAATATTTCATGCATGGCCGTACGGTGACAGATATCACCAAAGAAATAACATTTTTCTGGTTGATAGAATAAGGCCGGCAAGGATGTCGCAATCATCTCTTTCGTGTGTGAGGTCGTATCTTCAATGATGGCCGTAAATTCATCATCAATTTTCGCGCCTTCCGCTAGCAATAGTGCGAAAGCATCCCAGCGCTTTAATAAGAAGGCATAATGCAGCGGTTTAATACGATGAGCACCCGCCACGCGCGCGAACACCCAACTATTTTCTGGCACTTTGATATCGGCTATCGTTTCCATATTCACTTCGGCCTGCAAAAGTTGCTGGCCATGTCGCTTAATCAGTTGATGCAAATCCGACAGGGTTTGCTTCTCGAACAGCAAATCATGAATCGCTTCAAACAAGGCTAATCGAGATGTGAGGGGACGAATAAGATTCGCGGCGCCGCGTTCAGGCTTGGCAGCGACAGGTTGCTTTGCGGGTAGAGGGACCTCAACGCGTACCGGCACTTGAACAGGCACAGGTGCAGGCTGAACCACTGGCTTTTCAACGCGCTGCTCTTTAAATAATGTCGCTGCCGGCGCTGCCCGATAATACTCGGTGACACGACCAGTCGCGCGACTAGAGCCTGTAGCAGGCTCGCTACGAGGCACCACCACGCCACTCGTGCCATTCGCCACATACATCATGGCCAATCCTGCAACCGGAATTAGGGCACCGCTGAGCAGCAACAGAGTCAGGTAATTCGTCCAGGCACTCTCACCATCTGGTCCACTCAAACGCGTATCGCTCAATTTTTTACTTTTCTTGAGAGTCGCTTCGGTCGCCTTTGCTTGCTGCTGGCGCGCTTGAGCTAGTTTTTTAGGATTTTGCTTGCCGTGCGGCTCGTGATGCTGTTTGTTTATCTTGTTATTAGGCCTGCCTTTCACAGCTTCCTCTCATCATTTTGATTATTTTCATTATAAAATTAAGGTGCGACGAATAATTGGCGCGAATGTATCCTGTTGCGAAAAGTCGGTCAACCGTTATGGCACAGCCCGTCAGGGCTTGATGTTCCAGCTCGTGCATTTCCAATGCTCGTCATGGTCGCCGTGTTCAAAAACACACAAAGCACCTGTCGAAATTTTAATGCTGTGCTGCTGACAAAATGACGGGAAGTCGCCCGTTAAATAGGGTGAAAATCTTGCAATGCCATTACTCGTGACCACGAGAATGGTTTGACCCGCATAGTCATGCGCCACGCTCGCCGCAAAACTTAGCCAGTTATGGATAATTTCTAGTGGGTCAACGCGCCAGCCAGCCGGTACGCGTGCATCAGCTTCCCAGGCTTTCAATGCCTCGGCACCGACTCTTGCGACGACGTCAGCTTCCGGTTTATTTTCATCGGGGCCGTAATCAATCTCATTAAAAATGGATAAGGTTTCAACCGGCCAATCTGTTTGCAAAACCGCTTGCATTTGTTCGGCCGTTTGCATGGCGCGTTTTAATTTTGAGGTAAAAATAATATCGGGGCATAAATTATTTTCTTTCAGATAGACGCCAAGCTTTCGTCCTTGTAACAGACCACTCTCAACCAAGGGTAAATCGGTCGTGCCCACACGCGTGACCACCTCACCCGGTGCAAAAGTATTGCCATGTCTTGCGATCAACAAGCGCGTTGTCTTCATAGTAATTCACCGTGTTGTAAAATTAAGGCTTCGGCGCGCGTAATATCTTCTGCACTATCGACACCCGACATGCTCGCGCGACCTTGATAGTCAACCGGCACACAACGAATCTTGAAATCATTTTCTAACAAACGTAACTGCTCCAAGCCTTCCAATTTTTCAAAATGACTTTCAGCTAAATGAATGAATTTTTCCAGCGTGTCACGCGCATAGCCGTAGATACCAATATGGCGGTAAATCGGGCTTAAGGGTGATGATTGACGCAACCTTTTCTCCTCACGAAGCGCGGGAATAATATTTTTGCTAAACCAGAAAGCAAGGCCGGTTGTCTCATTGAAAACAACGGTGGTACCACTAAATGGGGTGGTTTGCTTATCGTGGCGTAACTTATCTAATTGTTCCCAGGTTAACTGCGTCACCGGCGTCACCACATCACATGGCTTGGCAGCAAACGTCTCAATCATGGCACGTAAAAAATCGGGCGGTGTTAAGGGTGCATCACCTTGCATATTCAAAATGAAATCGGGCTTGTCACTTAACTGACGTACCACCTCGGCCACACGATCGGTACCGGTTAAAGCAGTGGGTGATGTCATGCAAGACTCGACGCCGATCGTCGCACAGTGCTCGGTAATCCGCACGTCATCGGTTGCGACAACGACCGACACATCGGCGAATCCAGCTGCAGCCGCTTTGGCGATGGCAACCACTCGCTGCAACAGGGTACGCCCATGAATCATGGCTAATGGTTTACCGGGCAAGCGTGTTGATGCATAACGTGCAGGAATGACGATCAGTGTTTTCAATGCTAACTCTCCATCAATAATACGATGCTTTAAAGGTAATGCGTGCAAACATGGCCGAACTAGCTTAATTTCGCCAATATTTGTGTGTATTTTGTTCAGGCCTGCATCATACACGCGCGACTCACGCCTTTCAACCGCACGACCGGCGATTGCACCCTCGCCGAATCCAGCATAAAGTATTCCGCCTGATTCTTGACCGACTAGAGACCTATGACGACCTTCACACGCCAGTTAATTCTCAGCTCTTCATCACCGGCACGCCGCGCACTCCTCGGCCGGCTGCAAATACCCTTCATCGCCACCTCACCCGATATCGATGAGACACCGCTACCTAACGAGCCGGTTGATAAAATGGTGCAACGGCTTGCCGTCGCAAAAGCACAGAAATCCGCCTTAACCTATCCCGATGCCGTGATTATTGGTTCCGATCAAGTCGGAATACTCGATCAAGAAATTCTCTGCAAACCCCTTACACATGAAAATGCCGTTAAACAATTAACTAAAATGAGTGGCAAGACCATTCGGTTTTACACCAGCTTGTGCTTACTGGATGCGAAGACCGGACAGTCACAATTAGCCGTTGAAACCTACGATGTCATGTTCCGCGAACTCACCGCGCAGATGATTGACGAGTATCTAGAGAAAGAACAGCCGTTTCATTGTGCCGGAAGTTTTCAGGCCGAAGGCTTGGGTGTGATGTTGATCCGTAAATTCGCCGGCGATGATTACACGGCGTTAATCGGCTTACCGCTTATTCGTTTGGTGAATATGCTCGAACAGCTGTAACGCGGTCGACGATCATGCTACAAACACTATCACCGGTGACATTCAACATGGTCGCAAGCGGATCGATAATCAGACTAATCGCCGCAATCATCAGTAAAGCCTGTGGCGGAAACCCATACAGTGACAGAATCAGCATTTCGCCGAGCATACCGCCACTCGGGATCGCGCCCATCACCGTACCGACTAACAAAGCAATCATGAGAGCCGTTAATAACACAGTCGGCCCACTAAAACTCATGCCATAGACGCCGAATAGAAAAGCAATTTTGAGAATGGCACCCAGAACGGAACCATCTTTATGCAAGATAGCACCCATCGGTATCACGGTTTCATACACATCCGTCGTGACTTTCATTTCTTTAGTGGCCTGCAGGTTTGCCGGAATACTGGCTGCGCTGCTGCATGTGGCAAGCGCTGTCATCATCGGCACCCAAACATGACTCCAAAATAATTTGACGCTCTTCTTCCCACCAGCGAGAAAGGCATATGCCGTGAAGGCGAAGACAAAATAAATCAGAGCGGCGCTATAATAAAGCATGAAGACACGGAAATAATTTGCCATTAATTGTGGGCCCAGCTCGCCGGCCAAGACGGCGAAATAAGCAAAGAAACCGATAGGCGCATAGAACATGATGTAATAGATCACTTGCATCATGACTTCTGCTCCAGCCTTTAAAAACATAGCAAAGGCTTTACCTTTTTCTTTTGTCGCCGCCGTCGCTAACCCGATTAATAATGAAAAGAATATGAGTGGCAACATATTGTGATGCGAAAGTAATTGGTTGAAATCAGAGACGGTGAAAATAGTAACCATTTGCGTCGCAAGATCAATCGTCGCTACTTTTTGCGGCAGACCCACATTCAAGACAACCCCGTACCCAGGCGGAAAGACTGTGACCACCACGATCATGTACACAGCGGCGATCACCCCTGTCAGCGCAAACACGGCAAACATCGCCGTCAGTATTCGCATCAACTTGGCTGTTTGGCCAAGATGCGCAACGGCCGAAGCAATACTAAAAAAAACTAGAGGCACGACCGCCGCGAATAACAGATTAATAAAAATATCACCGAGCGGCTTCAATGAAGAGGCGCGTGGACCCAGCACATGGCCCACGCATCCACCCAAAATAATCGCAACGATTAAAATGAAAGTGAAAGCATAAGGTTTCATTTTTTTCAGTAGATTAGTTTTCTTCATCGCACTCACTCGTGGTTAAACGTCAACATTCACACTCACTTGTACGACGTTGGCATAATTTCGTGAATACGATCCCACTAACACACCATTCGACGAAGTATTATTAATAGAGGCCTGGCCAAAATTAATATATTCATAAGAAGCACCCAAGGTGGCACCCCTGATTAAAGCATAAGTGATGCCGGCACCCACGCGCACTTGTCTATCCATTGGTAAATCGGGCAAGCGTCGTGAACTATTGGTGGGCGATGAATCGTAAGATGCGCCGGCCTGCACAGCAAACCCTTGGGTCAATTTATATTTACCGCCTAAACCCAGGCGGAACGTATCGCGCCAGCCTTGTGGAATAGTGGCTGAATAGCCATCTACCGATAAAACCGTATCCTGCATGGAAGACCAACCCGACCAGCCTAATTCCGCTAGCAGCGTAAAATCACTGATATCTTGTGCGAGACTGGCGATCACATTCTGCGGCACGATCATTTTAGTCGAAGTATTCGGAGTATCTGGAATTCGCAAAAAGGTGGTGTTACCAGTTAAATGATGGATGATACGTGAACGATAGGCGATACCAATTTTCGTTGTCGCCTCTGGCGTGAACAACACACCAAGATTAAAGCCAGGCGCAATATTGGCGAGACTTAATTTAGCCTGACCATCAATCAAAGGGTCGATAGGTAAAGCAACGGTTTCTTGCATATTGATATATTCGATCGCCGCACCCACACCAACACTCACCCAGTCCGTGATGCGATAGGCGATGCTCGGATTAAGATTAATGGTATAAAAAGTTTCAGTCTGCACTACAAATCGACCGACCCAGCCATCGTTGTAATTCAGCATGCCGCCGTAGGGTGAGGTCATGCTGATACCCAGGCGCCAGTCTTGTGAAAGGGCATAAGATAAATATAAATCCATACCGGGAATTAAACTGCCAGCATTACCGCCGTTATTACCTGCAATGGTGGTCGCTCCGACATTTCTAGCAAAATTTGCGTGAGGCACGAGTAACTGTGAGCCGAGCATAAACTGCGAACCCGGTAATAAACTCATTCCTGCTGGATTAAAATAAGCTGTTGAAGCATCGCTTGCGACAGCCGCCTGACCGACGCCCGCCGTCCCAATAATGGGTGTGCCCAACTCATATAATTGAAAAGCAGCGGCGAATGCTGCGGGTGTCACCACGCTACTCACAATCGCAGCACTGGAAAGTACTAGACGACGCATTTTCATCACTGATTCCTTATTTCAACGAAACGATTAAATCGCATATGTTTGTCACACTGTCTGACTGAACAGCTTGACGAATAAGATCATGGAAATAATGCACACCGTTTTCACGCGCAAGATTCAAATAACCATGATCGTAAAGGTTAGTGCCTGTCCCCACTTCAAGATTTTTCTGCACTCTTTCGCAGATCACGATATCTTCATCGGTAATTCTACGAATGAATTCGAAAAAGGTGACTTCATCTTCCGCCTGAAATGCCTCTGTCGTAAAGAAGGTATAAATGAGCTGGGTACGATGCGGCGTGATCGGGTTCACACGTAAACTATAATAGACTTTTTCATAACAAGGTAAGCCGCAATTGGGGTATAACCACATCCACAAACCCTCGAAACTTCCCGTCGAGGATTTTTCTTTACGCGGACAAGTGTGAACTGAAAAGTGATCGTGGTTATGGACTTGATACTGACTGAGGATGAAATCTTTATTAAACCCTGAGTGAATCGTTGGGCAGTGATAGCATTCCTGAAAACCTTCCGTCCAGGTTTTCCAGTTAAAGTTTCCTTCGCGAATGATCTGACTATGATAACGATACTGATCGACATTAAATTTCGCTGCCTGCATTTCCTGCAGAATGCGTTCTTTACGTGATTCAAAAGGATAAGGGTTAGCATTAAAGGAAATAAAAATGAGGCCGCTTACTGCCTGCCAGTGAATTTTTTTCAGATCCAGATTTTCAGTCACGGGCGCTGATAAAAATGGCGCCTGCTTGAAGCTGCCATCCAGCCGATAACACCAACCATGATACTGGCACATCACCGTCGGTTTTTCGAGATGACCTTTAGGTTCTGTTAATAAAGGTGCGCCGCGATGTCGGCAGATATTTAATAATACTTTTATCTCTTCCTGTTCGTCGCGTAAAGCGATCACCGGAATGCCCGCCACATCGGCCGTGATATAATCGCCCACGTTCGGAATTTCTCGCGTATGACAGAGAAACACCCAGTCCTTTTTAAAAATATTTTCTTTCTCCGCCAAATAATGGGAGTCGGAGTAATACCAGGCAGAGGGTAGCGCTGGCGCTAAAGATGCTTGTTCCATTCGTTCACCTTTATTGTTTGTCGATTATATTTTTTAACGTATCAAGAATTTTATCCACGTTTTCCTGACGTGCTGAATGGCCCATCAAGCCAACCCGCCAAACTTTTCCTGCGAGCATGCCAAGACCGCCGCCTATCTCAACGCGATGATCTTCAAGGAGAAGACTACGAATTTTCGCTTCATTTTGTTTGATACGCTCAGGCGGAATAACCACATGCAGTTGCGGCATTTGTGCCGCTTCAGGAACCAGATATTCAAAACCGAGATCTTTTAATCCCTTCTTTAATAACGCTGCCATGTCACGATGACGCTTCCAAACATTAGCCTCACCTTCTTCAAAAAATAAAATCAGGGATTCATGTAAGGCGTATAAAAGATTAATGGGGGCAGTATGATGATAAGTACGTGACACACCCCCTTGGATATTCCAATATTTCTGCACTAATGACAGATCCATGAACCAACTTTGTACGGGTGTTCGACGATCAGCCAATACCTTGAGCGCTCTTTCACTAAAGCTAACCGGTGATAACCCTGGCGGACACGACAAACATTTTTGCGTTCCGGAATAAAGTGCATCCACACCCCATTCATCCATTTTAACCGGCACACCGGCAACCGATGTCACAGCATCCATCAAACTAAGACAATCAAAATCATGAATGATTTTGCAAAGTGCCGCGGCATCCGAGAGTGCACCGGTTGAAGTTTCAGCGTGGACGAAGGCCACCGCTTTCACTTTTCCATCACGTGTCACTTGCTCCAACATCGCCTGCAAACGTTCAGGCTGTACCGGTTCACCCCAAGGAAATTCAAGAACCAATGGCACGCCACCGGCACGCGTGACATTTTCTACCATGCGTAAACCAAACACACCATTCACACACACCACCACCCTATCACCCGGCTCAACAAAATTAACGATGCACGTCTCCATGCCGACTGAGCCTGGCCCTGAAACAGGGAAAGTTAAATGATTATTCGTGTGAAGAATTTCTTTCAGAAAGACTTTGACTTCTTCCATGAACGCCACAAATTCCGGATCCAGGTGACCGATGGTCGGTCGTGCCATCGCCATTAACGTGCGCGGATGCACACTAGAGGGACCGGGTCCGTGCAATAATTTATCGTGAGGTTGAAAAGATGTGAGCTTCATTGCATTCCCTGCCATTTTATTTTAGCGCTATACGAAAGTAATCTATCTCTATAGCAAACATCAAGCGACATTTTCGACACTTCCTTTCTGCCAGCCAAGATGCGTAAGATAGATCACTTGCACGCGTTGACTCAATCAGGAGGAGTAAAAATGAAAGCCTTAGTTTATTACGGAGCTGGCACGCAAAAATGGGAAGACAAACCGGAACCTAAAATTTTACAAGCGACCGATGCCATTATCCGCATGCAACATACCACCATCTGCGGCACCGATTTGCATATCATGAAAGGCAATGTCCCCACCGTCGCGACTGGACGCATCTTAGGCCACGAGGGCGTTGGCATCATTGTGGAAGCAGGAACTGGCGTCACCGAACACAAGGTCGGCGATAAAGTGTTAATTAGCTGTATCACCTCCTGCGGTAAATGTGCCCCGTGTAAACGCGGCCATTACGGTCACTGTGCGAACGGCGGCTGGGTATTGGGCAATACGATTGATGGGTGCCAAGCAGAATACGTGCGCATTCCTCACGCCGATGCCAGCCTCTATCACGTGCCGGCCAACGCCGATGACGAAGCCTATGTCATGTTAAGCGACATCTTACCAACTGGCCTTGAAGTGGGCGTATTGGAAGGTAAAGTGCGACCGGGTTGTACACTCGCCATCGTTGGCGCTGGCCCTGTCGGTCTTGCCGCCCTCCTCACCGCACGATTTTATTCCCCCGCGAAAGTAATCATGATTGATATTGATCAACACCGCTTAAACGTCGCGCAATCACTTGGCGCAACCGACCTCATTAACAATCAACAGGGCAATGCTGTTGAACAAATGATGAAACTTACAAACGGTGTCGGCGTTGATGTCGTCATTGAAGCGATTGGGACACCGGCCGGCTGGGATATCAGTGAAAGTATTGTCGCAGCCGGTGGCAATATCGCGATTCTCGGCGTACACGGCAAATCGGTCACACTGCATCTGGAAAAAATGTGGAAACGAAATTTCACGATGACGGCTGGGCTCGTTCACACCACCAGCATCCCCATGTTGATGTCGGCTGTTCAATCAGGTCGTATTCAACCGCGACAATTAATCAGTCATCATCTTGGCTTAAGTGAAATGGGTGAGGCTTATCATGTCTTTACTGAAGCAGCACAACATCAGGCCTTAAAAGTATTAATGACCAATGATATTTCTGCGACACGATCAACCGTGATGCGCGGCCATGAAAGCGTCACCCACTAACAAGGAACCCACTCATGCGAAAACGCGTTGCCATTATTGGTGCGGGACCTGCGGGTCTCGCTCAATTACGAGCCTTTCAATCCGCTGAGGCGAAAGGTGCAGAAATTCCCGAAATCGTCTGCTTTGAAAAACAAGCCGACTGGGGTGGCTTATGGAATTACACCTGGCGCACCGGCTTAGATGAATACGGTGAACCCGTGCACGGCAGTATGTATCGTTATCTTTGGTCTAATGGCCCGAAAGAATGTCTCGAATTTGCTGACTACACTTTCGAAGAGCATTTTGGTAAGGCCATTTCATCTTATCCGCCACGCGAAGTGTTATGGGATTACATTAAAGGTCGTGTGGAAAGAACGGTTGTACGCAACTGGTGTCGTTTCAGAACACCCGTGCGCATGGTAACGTTTAATGAGAAAGAAAATAATTTCACCGTGGTCGCTGAAGATTTAATCGCTCAACAAACCTATTCCGAAATATTCGATCATGTCATCGTCGCGAGTGGTCATTTCTCTACCCCACATATTCCTGAGTTTCCAGGGTTTGCCACATTTAATGGACGTATCCTGCACGCACATGATTTTCGGGATGCCTTGGAATTTAAAGATAAAAATATTTTAATTATTGGCACGAGTTACTCCGCCGAAGATATTGGTTCACAATGCTGGAAATACGGCTGTCGATCGATCACCGTCAGTTATCGCAACCAACCGATGGGCTATGACTGGCCGGATAACTGGCAAGAGGTTCCCCTGTTAGAGAAAGTTGAAAATAACCTCTGCACCTTCAAAGACGGCACGCAAAAGCAAATCGATGCCATCATACTTTGCACGGGCTACCAGCATCACTTTCCATTTTTAACCAGTGATCTGAAACTTAAAACCAATAATCGTTTATGGCCATCCAATTTATTTATGGGCGTTGTCTGGGAAAAAAATCCCCATCTTTTTTATCTTGGCATGCAAGATCAATACTACACTTTCAATATGTTTGATGCGCAAGCCTGGTACGTGCGTGATGTCATTTTGGGCCGCTTGACGTTGCCCGCTCACCACGACATGCAAACACATTCAGCTGCCTGGCGCAAACGTGAGGAAGCCCTCACCAACGCACAAGAACAAATTTATTTTCAGGGTGATTACGTTAAAGCACTCATCGCGGCAACAGATTACCCAAGCTTTGATGTTGATGCCGTGAATGAAACTTTCGTTCTGTGGAAGCATCACAAACACGAAGACATCATGGGCTATCGTAATCAACGCTATTGCTCAGTGATGACAGGAAAGTTGCAACCCGCACATCACACCGTCTGGCGTGACGCCATGGATGATTCATTGCAAAATTATTTATGGGGATCACTTTAACCGTCAGGCTGAAGTCTTTTGCATCCTACTGTTTTATGATATAAAAGCTCATATTGTCTCAACAAGGAAGTCACATGAAACACGTATCCTGGAAACTCATCGCCTTAGCCGCCATCACCTCCGCGAGTCTCGCCCACGCAGACAAACCCAAAGATTATAAAGACATGGCAGCGGCCTGCCCCAAGCCCCCCGTATTGCACGATGGGTCGTATATTGGCGTACAAGCTGGCTATAACTCATTTCGCACCCGCAATTATATTACGGTCAATGGCACCGACACTTACAACAGTAACTCTGTCGCCGCCACCAATGGCTGGACCATGGGCGCCTTAGTGGGGTACGGAAAAACATTCCGTCAATGGATGTATCTCGGCGGTGAAATGTATATCGATGCCAACACCTTCGACGAAACCTATCGCATCACCACCACCAACACCTTTGTCACCACCGAATTCTCCGGCGGCCCTATCTTTGGCATCAGCTTATTACCCGGCGTCAAGTTCACTGAAACCACCTTAGCTTATGTCCGCTTAGGCTGGAATCGAGCGGTACTAAAAACCGTACAAACCTCCAGTGATTTCGACACAAACAACCACAGCAATAATAGCAGTGGTTACGTTTATGGTGTGGGGCTTGAAACCTTAATCGCGACTAACTACAGCTTGCGTGGTGAATTCGATCACTTATATTTTAGCTCCTACCAAACCAAAGCGCCTTGCGACTGCGGCGCTCGCCTTAACCCAACGGCTAATCAGTATATGGTTTCGGTGATTTATCACTTTGACTAGAACCAACTCGTAAAAAAATATGGCACGCCAACCTGCGTGCCATATTTCATATCTTCACATTACGCAAGCCGAAGCCGCATCCCATTACCTTGCTCCTCTTGCTCTTTCACGTGCCCTTGCTCTCTCCTCCGCGCTTCAGCCCTCTCCCGACTACCCAGATTCACCCAACACATAATCAACCCAATGACATCATTCGGAACATAACGAAACGGATTCGTAGGCCTATCTTTTTCCGCAAACCGCAATTTGAATTGTCGTTTACCAATGTCATGACTCAACTCATCTTTACAATAAGATTCCGTAAAGTGATAACCCCACTGCTTCAACTGCGCTGAAGAAGGCGCATCAAACACAACTTTCTCATGAAAATTCTGTCCCGGTAAAAAATGCAAATCAAGATCACTGCACGCCGCTCTCACTTCGTCTTCCAGCTTATTGAAAAGCCTCTTTCCCATCGCATAATTACGCGCATAAGACGACGAACGATTTTTAAGAAAGTGCAACTCCATCAGCCCCTGCGGATTAATGGCGAATGTGGCTTCGTTCAATAACACAATTTCCGTGTAATTATCCGTATAAAAACCCCCGTCAACCGCCAGCTTTCCATAGAGTGACTCCACTCGTTTATGCCATAAAATTCCACGGAATTCCGCGAGCTTGGCAAACCATGCCGTTAATTGATCATGAATATTTTTCTTTCGAACAGGATCATCCTTACCTTTTTCCCAAAGCGTCTCCTTGATGAATTTAAACAGTTGTTCACGCTTATGTTCAGTCTTCACCTCAGGATTCAATAATGTTTTGGTTAACTCATCCGCACTCGCACAATGATCCGCAATGAGCGCTGAAACCATGGGCGCAGGATAAAGATACTGACGTATCGCAGGCGTCAAAGATCCCTCTGTTGCTAACATAGACTGCAGTGTTTCAAGCAACGCCTTGTGCGTTGTTTGCATCTCAGCGTCACCGCTTATTTCCCGCAACATCCATTCGGCAACATGGCGGGTTAAATGTTTTTTAGGAAGTCGCTCGGCAGGACTTTTCCACGCCAATGCGTAGTGACAGATTTCAGCTTTACGAGAGAAATCGGGTATTTTATCGCAGTACTCCACCACGACCCCTTCCTCTTCCTCACCGACCAGGCGGTGAGGGATGACAGAATGCAACGCTGAATCAAGCACGCCCAGCAACATAAATAATTCCTTGCTGGTCGTCGGCAGTGCGTAAGTACGCGATTTGTAGGCATAGGCCGCTTGACGGTCACAGACATCAATCACCGTCTCTTCTTCATTCTCATCAGAAAGAGCATAAGCTCTGTATAAATCTTTAGCCTCCTGTGACCCGGCTGGCAGTTGATTAAACCGCGGAAGGTGGGTGTAAAGCTGTTCGATGAAATTGATATCATGCTGGAGAAATGCAAGCAGCATGGGATCCATAAAGCCATTACCGCCCCTCTCCCAGTCACTGGACGGCTTAATTTGCACAAAGCGTAATTTAAATTGCTGGCCTTCACGAATCAGATAAAACTGTAATTTTCTTTGCATAAAATGCTCCGCGTCAGATCGCTGTCCGAAAAATCATACCGTTGTACCACCCACCTTAGCGCACATATTGGCCCTTCATCTCATTCAAGGCGTGTTGCAATTGACTGAAATTTTCTACTGTCTCTGTTTTATCTTTCGCACGACCACTCGCATCAAGATGCTGAATGATCACACTTGCCGCCTTAACCTCATCTTGCAATTGATTGATTTGCTGCACGGACAATCCTTCTGTATGTGTCAGCAACCCCTTCGTCAAATCACGGATTACCAACGCATGATGATGGACTTCACTGAACTGACGCTGCTTGATAATATCTTCGAGCTCTGTCGTTTCTTCATCGATCGCTTCAAGAATATCGCCAGCGGTGGCGGGCATCACAATTTGCATATCGGCATTCGCTGCGCTCACGGCTTTACCTGCTGCCATTAGCATCAAGCCTGCTAACACTACCGGAAACAATACGGTCATCCCTTTACCTTTTATCATGACATGCTCCTTTCCATTGATTCTGCCTCATCATCATTTTTAAAACATCTTCATTCTAGTGGCAACGCCGGCCTCATTCACCGGACATTCTTTTTTTTTACACTTCGCCGCCCAAGCATCCAGCGACTCGACCAAAGCATCCGCAATCGCTGCATCTTTTTGCGAATGCCCCGCGAGACAATTACGCCGCACAATCAAGCTCTTATCCGTGTTCACCGCCAAGAGTGCCACCTCTAATTCGTCGGCCATATATGAAGGGCAAACCAAATCATAAATACCCTGGACAATATAGACCGGGATATTTTGCAACCGCGCAATGTCATGCAAGATCTGATTGGGTTGAATGAAACAATCGTTCTCGAAATACGTCGCCTCTGTTAATCCGGTGTTACTGCCATCACGATTATTCTCAGGTTTCAAATACTCGGGATCCGGCACGAGATAGGAATTGAATCGCTCCCAGCCGGACAGCGTGCTACCCGCCCACTCACGAAACGCCGGATCGGGATGTTGTAATAACTCATAATAGATGTGGTAGATCGACTGCACGGCCACGGAAAGATCTGACCGCTCTGCCTTGGCAATTAATTGCGTCGTGGCCGCCTTGAAGTCTGCCCACTCTTTCTGATGCAGCAACGCAGCGGGGCTGCCATCGCGCACAAACGCTGTCACATCGTCTTTCCTCGCGAGAAATATCCCGCGCAGGAAGAGTGCTGTCACACGCGAAGGGTGCGCCTCGGCATATAATAATGAGAGGGTGGAACCCCAGGAACCCCCAAACACCGCCCATGCTTCGAATTGAAAGAACTGGCGCACCGTTTCAATGTCTTCGATCAATAACGCCGTGGTATTTTCGCGCATCTCACCTTTGGGGGTAGAGAGCCCAGCCCCACGCTGATCAATCAAAATAAGGTTATAGTCCAATGGGTTAAACATCTGTGCGAAATAAGGTGTGGTACCCGACCCTGGCCCACCGTGCAGGGCCACCACCGGCAGACCGTGCTCATTGCCGTAACTGGCGACATAAAGGGTATGGCGCTCACTCACCTTGATTCTGTATTCTTGACGCGGGGCAGTTTCAGGGTATAAACGCGCGGGGGTTATCCTTTGCATAACGGTCAAACCTCTGTCAGTGAATGATGGGCCAAATCAATAATACTAGCATGCAGTGGCGAAGAAGCGACCCCCAGGTTGAGATTTCCTTACCGCCGTCATATTGCCTTAAGATATAATCGGTAGAATCATTATTGCCCATTTTAGCGTTAATCTGACAAAATTGTAATCAAAAAGTCATATTGGCGTCATCTTGGCAGGCGTAAACTGTAGGCTATAAAAATTATAAAAAATAATCATAGAGTTAACATCAGAATATACTCAACTGAGGATAGTGAAGAATGATCTCACGTGACTTTTACAAGCAATTTTTCAATCTCAAATTCTGGCGCCTCGACGCTGGGGCTGCTGCAGACTATCTGGAAAATGTCATTCGCTCAGAGAATCCTATCCCCGAGAACCCTACGAAGGAAGCTATCTCGCACGACCTTATACCGCTTGTTGGCACCATTTTTGATGCCGACGTCGCTGCAGCTGTACGTCTCTCTGGCCCACGTGGTGGGTTTTATAACATCAAAACGACAGAGAGTGACGTCATTAAATTTATCAAGTCCTTCATCAATTTTGTGCGGGCGGTCAAAGGCATCCACCCAGATGTTGTGATGCCTTTCATTAATCACTTACTCAGCCCACCCGCTCGAGCTAATATTACGGATACGAACTTACGTAATACCGTCAGACAAGCCTACAATCATGGTAGCGAATTCAAAGTTCTCTATACTCATTTCTTGGCATTCAAATTCTATATGGTCGGCGCCGTAGATTTAGTCTGGCAACTGCCTATATTAAGCGAGCACTCTCCGGTCACCGCCACCTTCAACACAATTGTTGAAGGATTCCAAAATGGGTATGAGCAATCGATTAGCAAGAAAGGTGTCGATGCCATTCTCGCTGCAAAGAAAAAACGCGAAGACCATCATCAAAACACACTGAAATCGGAAAATCGACCAAGCCTTGATACCAACCACTGGCTCAGCATTTTAAATGGCTTCGGTTTGCGTACCCATCTCGATGCACTGACTGAAATGGCAGAAATCCATAACGCCAGTCATCAGAAATACTACGATAAATATTACGACGCGTATTATTATCCGCCGACCGCTCCCGAGTCAGATCGTCAATTGATGAGTGCCTATAATACCTGCAGCGGCGCCAAGAAAAACATGATCGAAGCAAAAGCATTATTGCTCAAGGTGATGCAGGTCGCCAGCGATAAACCAGGGATTTTAAAATGGGAAAAACTGACGATCGAGGAACGCGCCAACTATATCCAGTTAAATGACAAGATGCAGGCACTGAACGCTCACCTCTCAACACTCACAACAATTGCAGAGCAGGTGCCCGCGCTCGCGACGATTTTAAACAGCGATCGCAAACGCATTAATCAACACATCGCTGATTTGAAAAAATGGGATAGAACCACTGCATGCCAGAGCATCAACATGTTGAGTGGCGCGATCAACGTTGAAGATGCCTTCACCTGGATAAGCAGCCATGTTTCACGAAAGCTAACAGCAGCTGATAAAGCCACTTATTATGATTTCAAAGATGGGCTCTATCGTGTCACTCACACCGTGCCCGGCGATAAGCGCAACGTGATGTTGACGTACAACATTAACACGCGCCTCAAAAATGGCTACGCTGTGATCCAGAAGTTTGTGAAAGAAGGATTTTCCATCCGCGACCTGGGTGCCGCCAAACATTTGCTCTATGAAATTGGCTTCATGATTAAAGAATACCGCCAAATCGACAACCCGGATTTTATCAAACAGGTGAAAGAGCAACTGGAAATCGATCTTGATTTGTTACTGAAAGAATTCGCTCGTATTTTCCATCAAGCCATTGCAGCCGCACAAAAACTTGAAGTTGAACAAGGACTCAAGAAAGGTCTACTCATCGGCCTTCTGGAACATGTGTACGGTGCTTACTTATACTTACTGACCTTAAACTACGAACTGCCGACTGAGCACCAAATCAAACTGGACAACTTCATCCTTAACAAAAATTATCTTGAAGAAATCAAAAGACAGGCGACAGTTACCGCAGATGTGAAAGTCCGCAATCGCGCTCAGCAGGCCATTAATAGCAAGCAGTTCCTGCGTTACTACAAACCCAGATTAGCAGCAGGCCAATACGAGCTCATTGATCTTTTACATATGATTGCCGAATTAAAAATGCTAGAGGACTACAGACCTAGCGAATATGCCGAGCATTTGCAATCGGTGATTGACCAGATGGTCGGGCTTGATCAGTTAGAAAAGATTATCATGGAAGAAGAAAAAGCCATCAAATTGATTTTAAAAGATGACATCGAGCACCTCGAAAAACATACCGAAGATCCACAAGTTAAAAAGCATCTCGACAACTTACGCGAACTCTATCTTCTCCAAGCCGAGCTGCGTGACATGCTTGTCGAATTAGATCAAAACAAAGATTCCTCGAGTGCACTGGCTAATATTGAGATTAAACACTTCAATGTTCGTGGTTATACCGAGCGCGCCACCAATCATCTCTGGACTTACTTCCGTTATGAACCGGTTAGTCTGTACCGTTTATCTGATGGGGTACGTACTGATCTCAATCTCAAATTAATCGGCAATGAATTACGTACACACCAGGATGCCGTCATATACGATCTGGACATGCTCATCAGCACCCACCCTGAGGTCACTGCGCAATCCTCATTCGATCGAAAACAACAGGCGGCTAGTGATGAAATACCTGCATCCGAGACATTGTCCCACGTTGCCAAGACAGAAGCTTTAAATGATAGCAACGTCGAAATGCTGAAATTCGTCATCAATTCGCGCAAGGGATTTCTGATCCTGAAATTAGAACATCTACGCGGACTACTCCTTGATTTCACGCGCCAATATATCCACGAAAATCAAAAAGATGATCTAAAGAAAAAACACACCGAAAACGGCGTCTTGGTTATTAACAAAAAAGACAGCATCTCGGTCGTCAATATTAAAGCCATGCATAACACGGTCGTGAGTGTTGAACGTTTATTTGAAGTCATCAACAAGCTTGCTGAAATTCCTGGCTACGCCAAAACGGAGACCATTCTCAACGCACCGAAAATTAATGCCGCCGTGTCTGAATTAACCCTCAAGACCAATGCACTGTTCAAAGAACTAGAATTACTCACCGAGTCCATGACGGCACTCGGCAACTGCCTGCAAAATAATACGTTCAACATCTTTGGGAAAGATCTCTTCCTGAAAGTGGGACAAATGCTGGAAGTCACTCAAGAAGTCTTAAATATGTATTATAGCGATAAACGCCTCAGCGGACAGAAGAGCAATGATGCCGAACCCAATGCCCTGCAAACATTGCTGGCGAAGGCTATTGCACAAGTTAGAAAACTCTCACCTGAGAGCAAAATTAACGAAGTCTTGAAAGATGGTGATAATCCCGAATTAAAAACCGATGTCGTGGATTTTCTAGAGAACTTCCTTGAATCCTCGCACCATATCCCCAAAACTGCTGAAGGTTTTTATGACGTAAAGGGGCTCGAAGAAAATTCAGTGGCATGGCGCGTCGCACAGTTGATGAATACACAACGCACGATAGCCATCAAAGCAGCCGCTGCCGCTCCAGTCGAAGCAACAGCACCGGCTGTACCAGAAGTCAGCACGAAAAGCATTGTCAATCAAGTCATGAAAAATGCTGGCGATGTCGTCAAACATCTCGCGGCTGCCAATCAAATTTCCAAAAGAATGCGCGAAGACAAAATCGCCAAGCATCGCGAAGCGGCTAATCAGCCTGATGAAAAAAGTACGCAACAGCCCAATCAATTAACGATTTTCCTCAGACTGTATGTCGAGCAGGCTAGCAAAATCCGCCGCCATCGCGACGGTTCTTATGACATTCGCACCTTGCAAGATGGCACGCTGCAAAAATGTATCGCGGCCTTTTTGAATGTCGAATCTGATTTGTACGCGTTTATGGACTCGACGGTTGAAATGGCAGAAGGTCATCATATTACTGGGTTTATCAAAGCCATTAATGACCTCATTGATATCAAATATAATATTGATCATTCTAATCTGACGAAGATATTCAATGACGCTTTCTTGCAAGCAAGCTTTGACTCGCAGCAATTAAGTATCAAAATTAATGCCCTGATCGTGCAGGCATTAAATTATCTGCAACCCAAGATCGTCGATACCGTCGCTCAAGCACGCATTGCTGAAGTCACACTAGGCCTGCAGGATGGCACGCTGGTCCATCATTTAGAATCTACTCTTGATAAGTTCATCGAGTACGGCCGAACGTTTGCCGAAGGGAAATTTGACGATATCAAAAAGGATTTTCCGTATCACATCAAAACGCTTCAGCTTGCCCACCAAGAGCAACAGCGCCTGAAAAAGTTAGCGCTCTTCTCAAAAACAAAACATAATTTCTTGCAAAATGGTGTTAACAGCCTCAAACCATTCATCAACAGCTTGAAGAAAGAAATCAAAGATGTAATGAAACTACCTTTACCGGTTTTAGTGAAAGACGTTGCCGCTGCAGCACCTGCACCGGCTGCAACCAGCGTTATCGTGGAACCGGATACAGTGACCACCAATCCTAACGATACCATTCTAGATTTTCCACCTGCTGACTTTGAAGATAAAGTTGATAAAGATGATATTTTCACCATCATTCCCTCAACACCTGAAGAAATAGCGGCGCTGGAAAAATTCCGCTTTCAAGTATTACCAGACGAGACACCAGACGAAGCGCTCATCAGAGAAAAAGAACTGGCTGCTCAATGCAAGCTGGCAATAGCAGCGCTGCGAGATAAAGCGCGACAACTCGAAGACACTAAATTCGAGGCACTACAAGCCGAGAAGCGCGCCCAGCAAGCGGCTCTTGAAGCACAACGCACCGCTGAAGAAGAAGCGATTAATCAAGCTGCGAGAAACGCGGTATTAGAAAAAGCCATACAAGCTGCGCGGGAAAATGATGCTAGCGCGAAAGTGAAAAAATTGCGTGAAGCCTGCCTAACCTACAAACAGCATCTTTCACTTGAGATTATTCGCTTGCGCACAGAAGAACAGCCTGGCAGACCATTTGATCATGTACCCTTGGAGAAGCGTCATCTGCCTGTAGGCGAGGCGAGCCCGCTGCTACAGCTCACCATCGATAAATATAATGCGATCGATGATTTACAGCAGACACTGACTACGGCTGACAATTCATCCACGGAAAAACTGGCCGCCTTCCACACCGCCTTAACGTCAGAACGTGAGAATGCACCGTCGCACCAAAAATTACTGAGCCAACGCCGCGACACAGCGTTCATTACGTTCTGGAAAGTAATTGCCACCATCTTCACGTTTGGGATCGCGTATGCTTGTGGATTATGGACACCACGTGGCGAAAAGATGACGAAAGAAGCGTTGAAACTGGCGCCAAGACCGGCTGGTTAATGCCGTCGCCCGTCATTGCGATGACGGGCGAGTTGTGCAAAAACAGCTAATTCGAAGCCTGATTCACAATGTTTTGAAAGCCCTTCATCGAGATGGCATCAATGATCATGTAACGCGGCTCAGCCATCGCTCTGAAACTTTTATTCGCTGGCAGGGCATCAATGGTAAACGCCATGTCATAACCGGCATCCGCCGCCTGCTTCTCCAGATAATCATTATAAATACCGAATGGCCAGGCCAGTAAGGTGACCTTCGTACCCAGTTTTTCTTCCAGCACTTCTTTGGAACCCGCCAATTGCTTTCGGACAAATTGATCGTAAGCCGCGGCTGACATTCTGCGTTTTTCCTGTTTGAAATTCGGATGCCAATAAGTATGGCCTTGAATATCAAATAATTTTGTCTCTTGCAGTTCTTTTAGCTCCGCCCACGTCATGGCATTTTTGCCTTCAGAAATGGTTTGCGGGTAAATGAACAAGGTCACGGGAATATTATATTTACGTACCAGTGGATACATATACGTGTAAACCGATTGCCAGCCATCATCCGCCGTGATCACCACAGGCTTGGGTGGCAACGTGTCGCGCTTACCCTGCAAGTAAGCCACCGCTTCAGTCAGTGGAATAATGCTGAACCCATTATCTTTCAGATATTTAATTTGTGCCTCAAGGCGTGCAGGCGTTAAGTTCATACTGCCGGGTTTGACCGGGTTGAGATTGTGGTAACAAAGAATGGGGATGTTGACCTTGTTAGCTGCACTGGCAGTGCAGGGGTTGAGAGCGATGATTAGGAAAAATAACGTGAATAGCGATTTCATGAATCGTGACATAACATCCTCCGTGATGATACGTCGATTATACTACATGGATGGGGTATGTAGCATTCAAAACAATTTCGGTCTTTTCTGATCCGGAGACAAACCGCTCTTATTAGTTTTTTCAAGTGCCTGCTCAATCACTTTATTAATTTCGGCCCAACGTAATCTGTTATCATCTTTGCTGTCTGTGCTCTGAAGTTTCACGTATACACTCCGGCGAATATTGTCCAATTCACCCTCAAAATCTTTCGCATTGTTTCCACTCAAATTATTGATACGGTTTCTTATATCCTGAAAGGCTCCTTTTACACTTTCACTCTGACCTGTTAATATGCGATCAAATCGTTTATTCATATCTTTTTTAAAGAGTGCAATATTCATTTCAACAAGTATCGGCTTTAAAAACTCTCCAAACGCCGCTCTAATGACTGATACATTTGCCATCTTGATAGCGGCTGCTTGTTCTTCAGGACTGACCTCAGAGGGAGTATTTTTTTTTGGTTTTGCTGATTTTTTTTCTGCCTCATTAATTTCTTTATCTCTTGCTACTTTTATATCTTCAGGTGCAATTTCCGGTAATGCAGTCAGTGCCGCCTGGACCGATTGCATAAATTTAAGCTTATCCCCACTATTATCAATGCGAATTCCCAACTCATTTTCTTTAGAAATATCAATATAGGTCTGATATTTAATATCTTCCACAAGTGCTCTCACTTGCTGTTTAAATGCTTCTTTTTGCTCTTTGTCATTATTTTTATTCGCAAACATATGGTTCACCTCGTTATTCTTATGCTTCAAGTATAGCAAATGCTAACGAAGATGCCTGACGCACAACTCGTTGAATAAAATGATTTTTATAGAGGGAGCAAAAAATAGGGTATTGCCCGCATCCATGATGACCAGCCTAGAGGCAAGCTCATCCTAATTCAGGCAATGAATGATAAGAGCTTCAATACTTAATTTTAAGAATTTCTACACATATTTCGCCTTGTGGCGCCTGGCATTTCACAACATCACCCACCTCTGCTTTCAATAAGGCTTTAGCCAGCGGCGAACCCCAACTAATCTTTCCTTTACTTAAATCCGCTTCATCCACACCGACTAACTGCACCGTTAAGCATGCACCATCTTCTTGTGTATAAGTGACCGTTGCACCAAAAAAAACTTTGGTAAGGCCTTGCTGTAAAGCAGGATCCACAATCGTTGCGCTTTCTAAACGCTTGGTGAGATAACGCACGCGTCTATCAATTTCACGTAAGCGTTTTTTACCATAAATATAATCACCATTTTCACTGCGATCACCATTACCCGCCGCCCAACTAACGACTTCAACAATTTTAGGTCGCTCTTGTAAAAGTTGGCGTAACTCATCTTGTAGCTGATGAAAACCGGTGGGTGTCATGTAATTTTTGAGTGGACCGGTCGCAATTTCAGGTTGCTCGGGTTCTTCTTCATCATCGTTTTCTTTGGTGAATGCTTTGCTCATCTTGATTCCTCGTTTTGTTCACGCAGGGTGGTGAGTCTGTTTGACGAGATAACGCTTGCACGGTATCTTAGCGGCAATCTTTTCAGCGGACAATGCATCATTCATTTCAAGGAGTTTCAGCATGAGTACGAACCGTGTCAACCCATCGAATGCACCGCTCACCCTCACTAAAATTCCACCGGCCACCACCCTCTTTGGCACGCTCTCTATTCAGCGCAAAGCCGCGAGCACACGCAATAAAACCATTGATGCCCTCACAGAAGGCGATGTCGCCACCGTGGTTTATCGTTACCTGCACACCAAATCCTACGAAAAATCGACCGCCCTGCAGACGATTGCCCTCACCTGCCTTGAGGCACTGGATATCGTCTCTTTGCGTGGCCTCATGTTAAGCAGCCCCCTGCAGATGATTCCGAACTTACTGGGGATTTGGCTCATCAGCGTCACCAATGAAGCAGGTGACCGCTTTTGCGAAACGGCGGAAGCTTGTGAAGACTGGCTCATTGAGCGGCTAGGCAAAGAGAAATTCGAGCGCCTTCGCACCCTCTCATGTGATCGAGTTGGCTTATTTGCCGCGACGCAAGTGGTGCACGAATGCGGTGAGCCGGTAGGCTATTTGTCACAAAAATCCCGTCAATTAGCTATTCGTGCAAGGTGGTGATGGCGATACAAAATAGGCTAGCAAACGAAATAATCATAAGTAATGATTGATTTATTGTCAGAATATACGACAATAGCCACATGTTACACAAAAATTCGTTGACCCCATCGTTATCCAAGCAGTCGCAGTCAGCGGTACCGTTTCTGGCGCATAACACGATATTTCCGGTGCTCAGCCAGCATCTCGCACCGGCTGAGCTTTCAGCGCTGGCGCAAACCTCGCAGCGCGGCTATCAACATCTAGGATGGCTCATCCATAACACACTGTGTCATCCTGAAAAAACATTACACTTTCTCGGTCGCTGCTCGCGCAAACAAGCCGCGAAGTTTTTCCGACGTTATCGCCATCAACTTGAAAGTCACGTACAGCAACTCATGTCGAATCAGCCAGACAACTATGCGGCTCATGCTCTGCACTTAATGATGTGCGTGGTCAGTCGCCACACCGTTGACATAGAACGTTTGCGGCGAACGTTACACTTACTTCAAAAAAACCATTTCCCAACTCGCGTAATCCAGAGTATCGATTTCATCGCGCAAGTGCTCACGACACCGCCTAGCCATCTAGGTGGTCTGTTACCTCTTCATCATAGTGAGTTCTATATTAATTTACGCGGCGCATCACTCGGTGATGCCGTGCTCAATCATACAGATTTAACCGGTGCTGATATGCGGAACGCTTGTTTGATGAGTACCGAGTGTCGTGGCGCGATTCTCAACGAGGCTGATTTACAAGGCGCGGAAATTAGTCTAGTGGATTTTTCTGACGCGGAGTTGGTGAATATCAATTTACAGGAAACGCGAATTGATGTGCCATTCCCATACATGCCTAAATTCAGCCAGGCATATTTTTTCATGTTGGCGCCCACTAGCGACGTCGAAAAAATGAAAGTACTAATGAAACAACAATTAGATTGCTACACGCCAGCTGCGCGTGAGCACTATGATTTGGAAAAAGCGATCGTGAAAGACTTCAAAAATAAAGTGTTGCATTACTTTACGGGAAAAGATCGTCGTGAAATGCTCCAGTATGCACTCGGTCATCCTGCCTTCACGACACACCATGAATTTATTCTTGATTGGATAAATAGAACATTTTTCGAGTTTGACACGTTTTCACAACAAAAATTACGGCGCGAGATGGCAAGGCTGAGATAAATTGTTGGTGGCTGCTGGATCCCGCGCCTGCGCGCGCGATGACGCGCACACTCACTTAGAGCCAATGACCATCTAGTCACCTAACGTGCGGTTTTATATTGAAAATTGATTTCTTATAAATCATCTATACTCTTAGTAGAAAAATATAAAACCATAATAAAAGGGGATAGTGATGCGTGATATCAAAATGAAATTGATGGTGGTGGTGATGCTGACAACACTCGCTTCAACATCAGTTTTAGCGGAATCGTATCGCTGCATAGGTATGGATCCAACCGGTAAAGTCATGCATGTTTTATTTGATGATGAAACAGACACGCTCAATGTGAATGGCACCATTTTGAAAGTTGAAGCGCCGACTAAAGCTAAAAATGGGTTTGCGACGGAAGATTATGAACTGGAAAATGGTAAAAAGGCTTATGTTTCATTAGTGGTCGAAGACAAAGATAAAATTGTCATGCGCCAAATGGATGCGAAGACAGATGATGAATTGTCGAAGGTGGATTTGGCTTGTAAATAATTTGAGATTGATAGAGGCGATGACAAAACTAGCCTTGATGACCGCCCATCCAGATCTTCTCTCGATCCCGCGTCTACGCGCGGGATGACGAGGCAACTGTCACACCCTACCCCTGCAGAAGCTCGAACTGACGTGTTAGAAAGTAACCCATCTTACTCCCCAACACCTCAAGCCATGGTATAATGATGCATTGAATCAGCTCGTTCCCGTATCCGCTTAATTATTAACAAGGATGTTAATCATGCAAAGCTCACGACTCTTTCAACCGGCCCCCAATGATAACCGTCATCAGCGCTACGACCACTTGCTGGCCAAACAGAAAATTCTGATTTGTCAGATCAATGATTACGCGCGCATGGCAGAATGCAAACGTCTCGCCGACTCGCAAGGCAAGATTGCAGAATTCCGTGAAAACAGATTTGTGAAAAAAACTACGGAATTAACTGAGCCTGTTGAGTATTACGAACAGAAAAAAACTGTTTGTGAAATAGCCTTGGCTGAATTACAGAAAGAAATCGTGGCCTTCCAACACGCTACCGATGAAAGCACAGCATCGATTCGTCATAACGAATCTCTTTAGCTCTCACCGACAGCCTATCGAAAGGGTTATTTGCTTGCCTTGAACTGTGGCATGACATCAGTCTCAGTGATCAACGAGATAATTTTCATTGCATTTTCTTGTGATTTTGTCATGCCAGCCAAGACTGTCTGTAGTGAATAGCTTGTGTGGCAAACCACGCCGCGCACATCAGTAATACCGAGACAGACATCAGATAAATGGGGCTTAATATGTGCTTTCAGAATTTGCGCGCAACCGATCACGCTTTCCAAACAGCTAAGCCATTCAGCATTATCAGCAATGTCTGTATCGGTATATTCGCTAACAATAATTCTTTCAATTCCGAGCAGCTGTTGTGAAAAATGCTCGATTAGAAGATTAGCAATAGCCGTAGCGATGGCGGGTCGACTCAGCGCTTGCACATAGCGATTCAAACGCAAGACACTTGGCTCGCCTTTTAAATCAAACAACAGGCAAGTCACAAGCCGCTTGATTAATTCCGCATTGGTTTCCTGCTTCAACGAATGATATTGATTGAGCCAACTGCAAAGAAAATACGATTCATACTTCCCAACATCATCACACTCACTACGAAATGATTCCAATGTGTTTGGGCCTGAAGTCAACATTGTGTAATACATCTTGATATCTTTAATAGAAGACGCATGCACTTTAACATCGTACACAGGATAGAGCGGTTCAGGGAAACTATAGAGACCATACTGCATAAATAACTCAGCCACGGGCATCTTTACACGTTCTGACAATTTTGTCAGAACACGGTCGATCCTATCCTTTGCAGCAGCATTGTTAACACAGGCCATGATGTAATCATTCGAAAAGGCATAGCGATCGTGTTGCACAATAGGCCGACTTTTGAACCCACTCGCTTCATGCAATTTACTGATCATATCGAAGTATTTACGCTCATTAACTGTCATGAGCTCACGTGTGTGAGGTAATTTAGTGAGTCCAGAACGGCCTAAGGCGAAACCATTTTCCAGCATCTTGGCGGGCGATAAACATTTTGCGACGACATCGATATCTGCGTAAACACCGCCGTACTCTCTCAGTAATAATAAGCGCAACACATCCGAGGCGAAGCCATAATTTTTGCTTAATAACCCTTGTTCCAGCAAGGGATGACTGCTGACCACATCCCGGTAATCGACAATACAAACTTGCTGCGCTTCACACCATTTCACCATATCCGCTGCATGCTCATTCGTTGCGAGCAACTCTTGATAGTTAACAGCCGTTAGCTGGTCTGTCACCAATGTGATGCAATGCCGCGCATTATTCTGACGCCAACCTTTCACAATATTGCGCATACCTGCCAGACCTTGATCAAAGGCGCTACCAAGCCAGATAATAAAGATGCGACTTGGCACTTCCTGGGGGTTATCAGGATTCGCCGTGTCCAGTGCCGTAAAATCGATATCACCCCGATTCAGCGTGCTGTGCTGAATCAACCACGCAAACGGCTGTGAGCGCTTAAGTTCAACCGCTCTAAGACCCCATGGGTCCAAGCCATACTCGTCAGATCGTTGGGCATTCAATGAATTTGCCGGGTTTTCGGCAGGCACTGCGTGGAGGGCGTATGATTGCATGGCATGTTTCCTATCTGGCTGATTATTCTTGTTTTTATGCTCAGTTTGCGCTCATTTTCCGAGCGGTGTTCATAATATCATCATTTTTGCTCATTGAGAACCCTCGTACCCGCCTATGGTAAAATGGGGTAAATCTCATCGACACACAGAAAGCCCGCGCCATAACAATAAGGAGATTGCCATGCATAGCTCACGGAAATCCGCGTTCTTCGAACATAGAGAAATGAAGAAGTTAGAATTCACCGATTATATCCCACTACCGAAAACAAGCGACGTCATCCCCTTTGATGACACGAATGCGAATGCGGTCGCGCAACATCTCTATTGCAATGGGGCCGCATTAATCAATTCCGGTAAGGCCTACGCACGCGAATTAAAGAAATCCACACATCAGGAAATTACAGCGTTGTTGATGACTGAATATAATAACCTCCCTGAATATCAAGCCAAAAACAGTCGATATACGGCCAACAATCCATTTCATGCGTTATTCGTGTTGCGTGTCGCACTGGATCATCTTGAGGCTGAAAAAATTTATCTCACGTTTATTAAATTAAAAATAAGTTACCACAATAAGCGTTTATATCCGGTCAACATGACATTCCCCAATGGCAGTGAAATGCTCGGCGAAACAGCTACGTTGCAGATATTGCGCGCCTATATCATGCAACATCCTGATCGTTTCAAATTTTTATCACGCAGTGATCGTGCGGCGGTGGATGATAAACCCGATGTCTTTATGCGCTCGTATTCACATATCGCCGGCTCTTCCAAAAATTCGGAGGAGGGCTGGGACATCGTTGATAGAATTTTAAGTGAGAATGCTTATCGCCGTGAAAGATCGCATCACTTCGCCTGTTGTTAAGGGCGCATCAGTATGAGCTGTACATTCGCATCTGTGCAGCTCATCATTAGTTAGCGGGTTTTAACCACGATTGAAATAAATCATAAAAAATCGCGAGGATGACGGGACCGATAAAAACGCCGATCAATCCATGCCAAATCACACCGCCTAACACACCTAGTAAAATCACAATGATCGGTGTACGCAGACCGTGGGATAAGACAAACGGTTTTAGTATATTATCGATTAATCCTGTGAAAGCGATTAGCGCGCCATAACCGATAGCAAGCGGTGTGGTATACGTCATGAATAACCAGATACCAACAGGAATCATCAAAATGATCAATCCGATTTGAGCAATGCAAAGTATCAGCGCTGCAAAAATCAGCAGACCCGTACCGGGAACGCCAGCTATCAACAAACTAAGGCCAAACATCAGTGTTTGAAACACAGCAATGCCAATTACACCGACTGACACATTTTGAATGGTGCTTCGGATGATTGAGAGCACCTCGTCACTACGACCAGGCGCGACACGTTCGACGAATTCTCGCGCGGCACTCACCAGCACGCCCCCACGCACAAGTAAATACCCGGCGAAAATCACCGATAGAATAAAAACGATAAAATCAACGCTTTTATTGGCGAACCCAGTCAGTACCAGAGTTCCAGCGTTAGTGATGTACCGCGAATATTCCGTCACGGCTTGCGCTAAATTCGTCGAAGCGAGTTCCCACGTATGACTCAGCGGATCGCCAATCAACGGCCAGCTTGCCAGATTGGCAGGTGGCGCAGGTATAATTTGTTCGCCGTTTCTCAATTGCCTGATCAGCTCAGTCAGTGACGCAACCATGCTATTGGTCAGAATGGAAAGGATGCTAATCACGAGCACCAAAGTGGTTAGTGTCAGTAAAGCTGCCGCCAACACGGGACGGTTGCCGAGACGTTTACTCAGCCAGGCATAAGCGGGATAAACAGCGACTGCTAAAATGAAACCCCAAGCCAGCAGACTCAAAAAGGGTTTGATGAGGACAAACGACCAATAGCTCAATGCGGCGATAAGGGCGATTTGTACGTAACGATCAATGCTAACTTCCGGGCTTGTCATGGGTATTCATCCTTGGTTCATTCGATGTTACTAAAGCCGGATACCACATGCAATGTCAGGTTAAATCTCTGGATGGAACAAGTGAATGATCTTTCTTTTCATGTTTTATATTATCTAATTTTGCCCTGAAATTTCTAGACATAATGAAGTAAGTTCCAAATTGTGATTGACACGAAATATTATCGTAGAAGAATGGTGATTACCAATCATGCCGACCCATCTGGCCGCCTGACACGAGATAGATGAATGAAAAATTTATTACTTGCATTTTTAATAGCCGTTTTGACCGCCTGCCAAGCAGAAGAAGCTGAGCACACCGAACAAGACAAAGTGGCTAGCAACCGTTACGAATTATATAAAACTGAAAATGTCTATACGCAGCTCTTACTGGACACTCGCACGGGCCGCGTGTGGCAAACACAATATGCGCTGACTGGCAAACAATTCGAAGGCGCCATCGCTATTCCCAATTACCTGCTAGCAGAAGAAAACGGCCCGAACGGCCGCTTCTCGCTGCTTAGCACGGGTAATATGTTTACCTTTCTATTATTTGATAAAACCAACGGCTCCCTGCAACATTGCCAATTTTCACTGGACACTCACAACGCTCCACGTGCGTGTTACGGCATTGTGGCATCGCGTGAGAAAGACAAAGAGTCTAACACCGCTTAAAGCACAAACTCCGCCACGGTTATGCCTGACTGATTCGCTGATGAAATAATTATTGTTTGCCGGGAAGCGTCAATGACTAACATTCTTAACATTACGAATCACTATAAATCATAGCGTTACAGCACATCATATATAAAATTTCTAGATTTATATAAATGAAAAGCGTATCATGTATAAAAATGCAACTTATCTATGCACGACAAGCGTCTCATGTATAGAATCCAAGAGGGTTTATGTATGGCAGTCATTTCACTACCTTTACAAATTGATCTTGAAACAAAACAAGTTCTAAAAAGCGCCACCACTGCCAATCGATATTTAGCGGAATTAAAAGGAATTTCTGAAACAATCCCCAATCAAGCCATATTGATTAATACACTATCACTGCAAGAAGCCAAAGTTAGCTCTGAAATTGAAAACATCGTTACCACACATGATGAGATGTATAAAGCTGAACTCTACTCTGGATTTGCAACTTCATCTGCAGCAAAAGAAGTGCAGAACTACGCAAAAGCACTAAGAACAGGCTTTGGACTAGTCAAAAAGCACCGCTTACTAACCTGCAATTACATATTAGAAATACAAGAAATACTTGAAGGTAATAGTGCTGGGTTCAGAAAACTGCCTGGAACAGATTTAAAAAATAAGCAGACTGGTGAGACTGTATATGTTCCGCCACAAGACAATGCGACTATAGTATCGTTGATGCAGAATCTCGAAGCATATATCAATGATGATACATTTTCAGACCTTGACCCTTTGATAAAAATGGCAGTCATTCATCATCAATTTGAGTCTATTCACCCATTTTATGATGGCAATGGACGCACTGGCAGAATTATAAATGTCCTATATCTTGTTTTAAAAGGCCTAATTGACATACCCATTCTTTATCTTAGTCAATATATAACAGAAACAAAATCAGAATATTACCGATTATTGCAGTCAGTTCGTGATACCAATGAATGGGAGGGATGGATTCTATACATATTAAAAGGTATCGAAATTACTTCACGACAAACAATATTAATGATTCAAAAAATTAAAGAATTAATGCAAAGATACAAACATGAAATTAGAAAAAATTTCAAATTTTATAGTCAAGATTTGTTAAATAATTTATTCCGCCATCCGTATACCAAGATTGAATTTCTGGAGCAAGATTTACAGGTCTCGAGATTAACCGCAACAAAATATTTAGATCAGCTTGCGGAAAACGGTTATTTAGAAAAAAAGAAAATATGGCGGACTAATTATTATATAAATAGACCGCTGTTTGAGCTGTTATCCAGACCAACTAGAATATAGAGAATTCATCAGCAGCCTGTGTGTAGATACTGCCTTGAAATTCATGCGATTCATGGAATCATTTTGCATGAGTGACTTGAATTTCAAGGCAGTATCATAACACCGGTTAAAGCAAAATCCTGGCCTGCGGCTATGCGTGACTAATTCGCTTTAGCCAATCCTTGCCGGCTTGACTAATTTGATCATCCTGCATCACTGCTGTATAGATGCCGCGAATTTTTTCTTGGTCATCGCCACACATCTCATTCATCAAGTCACGCCATAGTTTTTCAGCGTGTTGATCCGGATGCGAGAGAATGCTACGAATGCGGTCGGTGTGATAGGCTTTCATCGCTTTATCTAACCAGTCTACGCTTGCTAATGAGAGTTTATGTTCTTCAGCCCCGAGCCCGGCCTTGAAACCTTTTTCCCACATCGCGATACGCAACCCGGAATACTCACTACCGTAAAGTCGCCCTACCCATTCCATACAACGCTTGCCAATTTCTATGCCTATCGGCCCCGCTGGATCTTGCTGAAGATTACTTGCAATATCGTGCACAATGGCATCCCACTGCTTCGTACATTGCTCTTCTTCTTGTTTGGTAAATCTCATTGGCAACTCTTGCTCGAGCTTGGCATATTCTTTCAACTCTTGCGTATTTAATGCTTTACCTACCCACGATTTTTCTAGTTCACGTGTCATGCGATAACCCTCAATTAATTTAATAATCGTTTCCCATTCAATTGACTTGTTACGCGCACAATCTGAAATAATCGTTTTCAACGTATCACTCGCCTTCTGCATGGCTTTCGCCTGCTCTTCGAGAAATTGTGACTGAGCGGTAAAATGCTCAACAATATCGAGATCAGCCGCGAGCAACTGCTTGATTTGTGATAATTCAAATCCGAAAAATTTCAGCGCTATAATCTGTTGCAGCGTTAACAAATCTTTTTCGGAGTAAAGACGATAGCCATTGGCTTGTCGAAGCGACGGTTGCAGTAAACCGATGCGATCATAATGATGCAGTGTCTGCACCGAAATTTGCGTCAGTCTACTTAAGTCTTTCACGTACCATTGAGCCATTGTTTTTACCTCCTGATGGCGAAGATAAGGGATATAGCAAGTATAGGGTCAAGCGGTTTTATCTAGTCACTTGAAAAAAATTCAGGCGGCCTAGGCGTTTCGCTATTATGTTGAATGATAGGGATTTTTTAGAAAATTCTGCCACTTAAGGGTACCGAGAGAAGCCATACCACACCCACCACTTATTAATATTACCCTAAGAATGATAACTTATACTACGCACCAATAATAATTATAAGATGAAGAGTCCCGCATGAATTCACGCATCGCAGCCCTACCCCATCTCCACGCGTTCGCACAAGCCGCTTTCGATACGCATTATTTGCAGCCCTATCCCAAACTAGATAGATATCGACGCGTAATGGGCGAGCTTATCAAAGATACGGCTGCGCTAAGAGATGGCGAGATCGAGCGGGCGGTGCACGGCGCCATGCATACGGGGCGCGCAAGTATTGTCTGTGAAGTGATTTATCACTTATTTTTGCAAGAATTTCCGGCGTATACACAAGTTGCCATGGATAACGTTGCGTCGTCGCTCGGGATTCATGTGCCACAATTATTGTGGCTCATTCGTGCAGCGGTCATTTACCATGATTCTGCGCGCCTGGATGAAGGCCGGGATTTCTGGGATAAACAAAGTGCCGCCAAGTTACAAGCGGCACTGATCCAAATCGGATGCCCTGAAGATATTAGTCAATTGATAGCCGCCGCGGCTGCGAACAAAGATGCACGTGGACTGTTTACTGAATACTGTCGCGAACATCACGCTAACATCGACCCTGTGCATCTCGATATCATTCGCAAACTCATTCATCTTTCGGACTGCTTCGACAGCTTACGCTGTCGTGGAGATTATTCACTTCATTATGTTAGTGAGCAATTAGAAACGATTCCCGGCTATTCAGAGGAAAGTCACTTCGCACCCTTCATTCAGCTTGCTCAGGCATTACATACAGTGATCTGGAATCAAGGTGACATGTTAGTGGATTGCAAAATCAGTCATCGAGATGTACTCATCCCAACCGAAAAATCAGGCGCACGCTTCTTGCGCAAATGCAAAGTTAAATTTGAACATGCTGAGAATGTTGCCTCAGCGCTGACGGCTGATATGCAGCAGCATCCATATTTTCAACCGCACCTTAAGTCGGAAGACTGCCTATCATCTGCCGTCTCAAACGTCACCCCAGTTTTCGACGGCTTTATCCACGGCACACAATCCGGCGCATTAGCCGTGTTGAAGTGCATGCATGATCGCGGCCAAACACCACGACTCACCTCAGCACTCGACCTCATTCAGCACTCGCTTGCACCGATGACCGGTGAACTCTCACGCCGGGGCGCGAGCAGAGGCTTAAGCGATAGCGCGATGATGTGCTTCGGCCGTTTACGCTTATCATCAAACGACCATTCAGGTTACACGCTAGATAAAATCGTTCAATACGCTGAGTGTGATGCGGGTCGATTCAACACAAATGCTGCGCTACAAGACAAAGTGATCGGTGATTTTCAATTTACGCTGGATCTCTGTCAACAGAGCGGATTTACTTACTTGAATAGTCTGATGGTTTATTACATTCGGGCCAAACAGTTGGGCGTCGCTGACGAAGCATTGATAGCGGATAAAATGAGTATTTTGCATCGCTATCAAAGCACCATCGCGGTTTACTATTTAGTTTTACTCCTTGAAAAGCATATTCGCCTCAATCGGGAAGTCATACAGTCACTTAGCCAGCATGACAAACAAAACCTGATGAATAAAATTGACGAAACTCTTTCGATGAATTACCTCGCACAATTAATTGAAAATAATAAGATCGATGTAAAAAGAATTTTCAACCATCCCACCGCAGAAAACTTAAATCCGCTGCTAGATTTATTCAGACTACCACCCGCATCAGGCTTACATAACTTAAATTGGTTACGGGTCGCGATGGATACACCACCACACTGCGAGCTCAAAATGGATTATGCCTATGATTTTAATACGCTGGTTCAAAACAGAGGCGGCAGAGGATTTTCCACGTTACTCGTTAATTATGTTTCATTCTCCCCAGACGCAAGAGCCGTTGTCGGCGTGCAACCTTATATTCCCGAACACATCGCACTAATGGAGCAACACGCCCTCTTACTCGAAAAAGTACTGACCACGTCTTACGATAATTTTCTAACAGATCCGCTCAGTCATTATTTACTGACCGAAAATTTTCCGGTTGTTTTCCTGAGTGAAAGCGAAGAAGCGATTAACATCGCGCAATTCTCCACACAGGAATATCGTGCAGACCGCGCATTAGTATTTGGTGAAGACGTACGCCTACTCGCCACCAAAGATCACGAACATGCCGCCATGCTCCGCTATTTCCTCGACAAGAATGGCTTCGCCAACGTTGGAGTTGTTTTATTTAGCGAGCTCTCCGCACTCACCGCTGAGTCACGCCGTCCAACCTGTTTATTCCAACCACAAGGCTCGCGTTTGCCCAACTTAGCGTGGCTGGCTGCACGAGCTGTCGTACCGGGCACCTTGCAGAATCGCACGGGGAAATCATTACTAGAGAAGTTACAAGATAAAGTGACCACCACTGAAGCAGAATCGGATGCAACTAAAACGCGTGAAGCACGCCGTGAATTTATCAGAGCCAGAAACACACATAAACGTGTTGAGGATGCAACGATGAACTTGCTGACTGCAGCGGATGCTTATAATAAGTTTGAGCTTTAATCTAGAAGTACCCCGTATAACGCTGCGCGTTATACAGGGTACATGACTGCGTAGCTATGGAAAAAGTAGCCCGTATAAACGCGCAGCGTTTATACGGGCTTGTATCTACATGACTAAGTAAGATTAGTGTCGGCATCGATGTCATCCCAGACAAATAGCCTGACAATTTGGATGCCTGCGTACGAGTATTTGCCGGCGAATTTATCGAAGATTGGTTTTAGTTTGCCGTCTAGTGAGGTTTCAAATTCGGCGGCAATCACATCAAAATCATACTTGGGAATTAAGTCTCTTAAATATATTAAACACTCGAGATCAATGAGATTGAGGCTCATGAGTTTTTCGATTTGTCGGATGATGGTACCGATAGATAACCCGGTCTTTTCGGCCATGAGATCGATCGGTGTTTTCTTTCCTAACATTTCCAGAATTTTTAAATGTGAGCCGGGTTTCTTGTTTGATTTTTTATTTTGGCTCACTGCTAATTTCAGCCCACTGCCGCCGAAGCGCTTGGTGAGTGTGGCAGTTTGTCGCTCTGTGATTTCTTCTGCGGGAATTGATTTTAAGTAAGCGCTCGTTTCCATTGAGCAGGCTTTGAATATTTTGTCATGCTGCAATACTTTGGGATGTACTTTTAACGCCATCTCATTCAGGTTCATTAATTTCAAGCCGCTTAAACTGCGCACTCTGGATAAAGCGACATAGCCCATTCCAGGCTCGAAAGCATCGCCCAAATCTATTTCTGCTGCATCCAAGGTCATGCCCTGACTTTTATGGATAGTGATGGCCCACGCAAGACGGAGTGGAATTTGTGAAATAGTGGCACGCACCGTGCCATTATCTTCAAACTTCCATTCTTCTGGATAAACTGTAATCTTGCGCTCATCATAAGTTTTTACAACCGGCCAGCCCTCTTCGCCTTTATCAAACCCGATCACCACACTGCGCGTACCATTGACGTAGGTGCCAAGATTATCATTTTTGATAAACATGACTTCTGCGCCAATTTTTAATTTCAAGTGTTCAGGTGCAAGGCAACTGCGTTTGAGTGTTTCCACCAGCGGTGCCAGACCGTGATCAATCATGGTGAAAACGCGTTCGGGGCCTGTCAGCTGACTCAGCTCACGTTCATTGATGGCATCGACATTCACGTTACGTGAATATAATTTTGTGGGACGTGTCGCACCTTCAGGTTCTTTTTTATAGCGTGTTCGCAGTGGAATTTTTGTGTGTTCGCCGGGTGTGCCATTGCGAATATCATTCAACACCCCCAGCAACGGATCTTCGCCTTGACGATGTTGTTCTTCGAGATAACAGACATAAAATTCACCGGACTGCCAAGCAGATGATTCAAACGCAAATAAGGTTTCACCTAACAGCGGTTGCGAAGACACCGGCGGTAACTGAAAAAAATCACCGCATAAAATAATTTGAATACCGCCAAAGGGTTCGATGGAATCATTCAGCGTGCGGGCGATGGTATCCACCATATCCAATTGGTGCGGATGCAACATCGATATTTCATCGATGATTAACACTTTTGTTTTACGGTAATTATTCAAAACACGTTTATTGGTTTGCAGGTTTTCTAAATCTTTCTCGGTCAGATGATTTTTCACCCCAATCCCTGACCACGAATGTATCGTCGTACCTTGCAAATGCGTCGCAGCAATGCCAGTTGAAGCGGTCACCGCCACGCGCACGTAGCGCTCGGCGAGATAGGCGATGTATTGATTCAATAAATAGGTTTTACCGGCACCCGCGGCGCCCGTCAGAAACACATTTTTACCGAGTTTTAAAATCTCAAGCGCTTCATTTTGCTGCATAAGTATTCTTAGTATATTATTTAAGCTAGTGCGCCAACTACCATATCACTTCTATGTGTGAGTAAACATCCATGGACATCGTATTTTTATTTTATGACGGCATGACGGCATTAGATGTTGTCGGCCCGTATGAAGTCCTGGCACGGCTGCCGGGTGCCATCACCCAAAGCGCGGCCTTACAAGCTGGCCCGATTCGCACGTTTTGCGGCCCAAACATGATCGCCTCGCACTCACTCGCCGAGATTCAACGAGCGGACGTCTTAGTGGTGCCGGGTGCGGGCAATGCCACCACCCTCAAAGATCAACCTGACATTTTGCAGTGGCTGCGCACCTTGCATGCCACCACGCAATTCACCACCTCGGTGTGCACCGGCAGTCTCATTTTAGGCGCAGCAGGATTACTGCAAGGTTTGAACGCCACCTCCCATTGGGCCGTCATCGATAAACTGAGCGATGCGGGCGCCACGCCCACTCATCAACGCGTCGTCGAATCTGGAAAAGTGATCACTGCAGCGGGTGTTTCGGCAGGTATTGATATGGCGCTCACGATCGCGGCTAAACTTTGCGGGGAAGATGTGGCCAAGTGTTTGCAGTTGCGCATTGAATACGATCCGGCGCCACCCTTTGATGCGGGGTCGCCGGCTAAGGCGGGCCCCGAACTTGTCAATGCAGTGAAACAACAACTCTTAAGCGGATCCAAACAAGAGTAAGGAAATCCGCACCAAGCTGTGACTCACTGCATCCATTATTACTGATTCTTCTTCATCGCCAACGTCACATCAGGCTGTTCTTCCACCGCTGGCTTGTTTGCAAAAAAGTTCATCACGCCATGAAACATTTTCTGTGGCGCCTGCTTCAGTGCGGAGTAGGTGTTAGCAGCCAAGTCCGCCAAGCCTTCGTCACCATAAATCCTTCTCATCATGACGCCGCCTAAAACGCAGGCATTGGCCGATAACACAAAAGAAACAGGATTCCCTTCGATCAGATTCGCCATGGCCAGCAATCCAAATGATAGGGTTGCTTCGGTGGCGAGATAATAGGCAGGCATGAGTGCCTCGCCTTGATAGGCTCTATGCAAATCGGTACCCGTTCTAGCAGACGAGACATAGGCATTCAGCATGGCTAACTTACTGGCGATAGATAAGCCGGGGTGCTCGCTGCGCGATATCTCTGATAAGACACAGGCAAAAAAGGCGGTGGCGGCTTCAGCCTGGATGATACGGACGGTATTGTCAGGTGTGATGGCTGCTTCTGTTCTAGCGTTGGACATGTTTTTTGTACTCTTCTTTATTCTATTATTTATGTGCGGCGAATTTTGCCATATTTACCGGGATTTTTATACTAATCGCGAGCACTCACACCGACCGGGTAGTGATTAAATATTGCATAGACTAGCCATATTCCGAGCTGTATCATCGCCTTATCAATGACATGGAGTTTTATCAAAGATGAAAAAAACACTATTAGGATTCTCGCTGCTAGCCCTGTTATCCACCCCCGCTCTCTCCTCCGCGAACCACGGTAAAGACTACAAAAATGATGCGATGCCCGAGCAGTCATCGTGGACAGGGTTTTATGCTGGCGTCAATGCAGGCGAAGCGTTCAGCAATGCCAACCCGCGCACAACGACTGTTGACAGTCCAACCGGCTATTTTGCTACCAGCTCTATTCAAGACGTTGCCTCAGCCGGCACTCAGAAAATTAACGCCAGCGCTTTCGATTATGGCATCCAGGGTGGCTATAACTACGAATTCAACAACTTCATTCTTGGCCTTGAAGCTGACCTGACAGGCACCAACCTATCTGGCTCACAAGCTAGCACCCGTGTTTATACGTGTTGCACACCGACCTCACTCACCATCAACCAAGCCGTTCAATCAACCTGGTTGTTTACCGCGCGTCCACGTGTCGGCTATAGCTTTGGCCGCCTCATGATCTTCGCAACGGGTGGTTATGCCAGAACCAATGTCACCTATAAGACCACGCTGACTGACGACTACGCAAACGCACATGAAAACCGTAACCTTTCGCAAAGTCTGAATGGATGGGCCGCGGGCGCTGGCTTGGAATATCAATTAATGACCCATTGGTCAGTGAGAGCCGAATACATCATGACCGGCTTAGGCAATGTCACAGGCACCAGCAATAACCTGACCGCCTACACACCCGCCGTCTCATATCCGACTAACGTGTTTACCCACACCACGTCATTCAAAACACAGTTAGCGAATTTTGCATTGAACTATCGTTTCTAGTCTTAACGTTATGCACGCAATGCTGGGCCAAACCTATTGAAGGCTAAGCCCAGCAAAGCATCTCATTTTTTAATTCATTAACTCGCCTGTGCCCATTTGATCAACAGGGGCATCTTTAAATTTAGGCAGGTCATCCTGGAAGGTCACGATGCGATTGGCGTACCAGACATGCCTCACGGGCTGGAAGGCGGCGGATTGCAAGGCATCGCTTGGGAAATTACGGGCGTTGATGCCGATGCCACCCTGCTTGGCGGGATCGATAGCGATCCCATAAATAAGACTATGACATTGGCAGCATAAAAATAATTTTGCGTTGTTTTTGATGATTTCATCCAGATCACTCGCACCGTACGTCACATGAAAATGTGTCGTCAAATACGCGGCGGTGAAGGCATAACCCTGCTGATCGGTCTCACGCTGTGAGAGAGCCGCGACATCTCTGCATTTTTGACAATGACAATATTGCGTAAACAAAGGGTCGCCGTCGCAAGCAAATTGAATGGCGCCGCAATAGCACTGTCCGTGAATTTGATGCATGCAAGGACTCCGATAAATAGATGAATGACAAATGGCGCCAATCCTACACCGTGACGCTGTTAGCAGCAAGATAGCTGCCCCTAAGGTAATAAATAGACTGAAAAATACAACTATAAATTTGATCTATAATTAATATGTTCTGCTGAATTAAAGGGGGCTTGTATGTATCAACGTCTTGAAAATAGTTGGGCTATCGTTAAATCAAGCTGGAAAATTTTACAAGCTGATAACGAACTCATGGTGTTTCCCATCATCTCCTTTACCTGCCTTCTTTTAATCTCAGCTAGCTTTCTGGTTCCCTCCATGATGACGGGGTTAATACAATCCGCACATCATGGTGATAAAGTCAGTATAATGCTGGGGTTTTTTGTTCTTTTCGTTTTTTATGTGGTGTCCTATATCATTATTTTCTACTGCAATACCGCCATGATCGGATGCGCGCTCATCCGATTAAACGGTGGCGACCCAACCGTCAACGATGGCTTCCGCATTGCAAATAATAATTTTGCATCCATTATTGAATACGCCGTCATCGCAGCGACGGTTGGCATCTTTTTACAATGGTTGAGCGAACGTGGAGCTATCGGCAAGTGGGTGGCAAGCATATTGGGCATGGGTTGGAGCATCGCGACCTTCCTGGTTGTACCTGTGTTAGTCACAGAGAATATGGGGCCGATCAAAGCGCTCAAACGCAGTACCACACTCATGAAAAAAACATGGGGTGAACAAATTATTGGTAGCATTGGAATTAATTTCGTCTTTGCATCGATAAACTGCATCATCATGGTGCTTGCCGGTGCCGCTTTCATATTTTTAATGAAAATCTCACTACATTTAGCTATTTTTATCGCCGTCGTAGCAGTATTAACCATGTCAGCGATTTCTTTATTGAGCTTCACTCTTACTGGAATCTACGCGGCAGCCGTTTATGAATATGCAACCACTGCTAAAACGGGCCCCTTTTTTAACAAAGATCAAATCATGGGGTCCTTTAAGAAGAAAGAATGAGCGATAAAATATCGTCACTGCATCAGCGGTTAATATTGCGCCTAGACATGAGCGCCCGAGAAGAGCGCTACCAAACTAAAACGAATACGTTAACCCAAGCGTCGCACCCTGAAGAATCAAGTCATTAGAATGCGTACCAGAATCGTTATCGAATATTTGATCTGCATTGAACCAATCACCGATTTCGTAAGCGAGTTTCAGCGAGAATTTTTGGTAATCCATTTTGATGCCTAACATGCTCTGCAGAGTGATGGTTCCCATGTTTTTGCTGGGCGTGATCACAACAACTTCGCGAGCAGGCGTCACGCGCGTGTGATCATTGAAGGCCCAGTGCCCTAGTAAAAACGAGCTGGCAAACATGGCTGTGAGGCTCACTTGTACATCATGATAATTCAGCACACGACCGCTAGCATCAATACCAACTTTCGGGCCAATGCTGGTGTAGTTATCGGTGACGGTTTCAATCGTGGAAGTTGTGCCTTGAAACTGGGCATGAATGGTTTGATCAATCCAGCCACCCATGAATCCGGCGAAAGGATGTACCATAATGGTATCGGTCAGGTTAACCTTCTTCCCGAAAAGAAGATCAAAAATATTATAAGTGATGGCGGAATTGACTTGTCCGCTTTGATAAAAATAAGCGTAGGAAGGATCGAAGAGATCTTTCGGTTTTGCCGTCGTACTGCCCATATAAGCTGGCAACACATTTCCAGTCGCCGAAGCGGAGACCTGCGTAAAATAATGCGTGTAATACAAGACGGCATCCCAATTCGTGCCGTAAGTCACACCGGCGCGATACCCCGGCCGGAATTTATAATCAAGCGTATTGTAAGCGATGATTTGATTCGGCACGGTGAGACTGTTCTGGTAAGACCAATCATCCGTGAGCGATGCACGCCATTCTAAGGCTTCTAATGAAAAATCCAGCGCATGAGCACTACCCGACATGAGCAGACTGCATAAAATTATAGATCGATGGTAAGACCGCATGTTGCACCTTGTATTGTTAAATCGCCGTGAGTCGGTACGAGCTGAATGGCTATCAATCTTAACTGGTTGGCCCAATACTGCATTTCATAACCGAGCTGCAGATTAATTTGAGATTTTCCGTGATACGCCCAATTTAAACCTACGAAATAATCCATCATGAGCGTGCCAAGTTTCGCATCGTTCATGGTCATGCTAATAGTGGTCGGTGTCACGAGCCCCAATAGTGCATAAGGTCGCTTGAACGTATCGCTATTATTCCACTTGCCCCACATCACCGCCGACGACACATTGCCGACGAGACTGAAATTCGGATAAAAATTCCATTGCGCGTCTAAGCCAAAACTCGGGCCGATGCCGGTAAAATTATTCTTCACGGTTTCTTCTGACTGGTAAAAAATGGCATCCCACGTGAGATTAATGGTTTGATAGATAGAGCCACCTTTCACGCCCAACTTGGGACGCAGACTCAGTGACGGCGTCACATCGAACTTGTGACCCGCCTGAAGGTCGAACATATTCATCACCATCTGCCAGTCCATGAATGCACCGGCATAAAGATCACGCGTAATAAAATATGAGCCGGCGAAAAAATCGGAAGTGACAATGCCTGAACCACGCGGAATGCTACCGGTGGTACTGGTTGGGAAATATGTCCAGGTGAAGGTCGTATCAAAAGATTGTGCATCGGGTGCGAAATTAAAACCAGCCTTGACACCGGGGCTGGTATGAAATTTCGGGAAATCAGCAGTCACTTTGGTTTTGCCAGGCGGCGTAGCAATAACGGTCGCCCAATTCGCCATCGATTTCTCTGACGCATTCCAAAATAGAGCTTCCGCAAACGGTTGCAGACTTCCTGCAGTCGCACTAAGTGGCAGTGTGCCGAGTAATAGTAAATTGAAGAGTTTCATTTTCATTGTTCATCTGCCATTAGAAGTTTACAAGAAATTCAAGATCACTGCCCTGTACTGACAGAAGATGATTGGTTCGGCCCATATCGAGAGAATAAAACTGCAGCTGGTTAAACCACACCTGACCCTCGTAAGCCAAGCGCACACGAACGTCTGCACGATCAAGATGATTCAACCATTCAAGACCCATCAACCCACCCACATAGGGCGAAACAGCATTCACACTACTCACGTTGACGTTAATCGTCGTCGGTGCGTTGTTAGTATAAATTTCATTGAAGTTCCAATGACCAACCAGTAAGGCTGTTGCGATATTGCCGAGGAGATTCAACGACATTTTGGGAGATTGATATAACGACCATGTGGAATCAACGCCAAAGCTTGGGCCGATACCAGCAAAATTATTTTTAAGATCTTCCGATGCCACCGTAAAATTGACAACATTAACGGGATTCAGCCAGTTGGTATTGAAAGCCTGGTTAATGGTGGCGGCCTTCAGACCGACAAAAGGATGCAGTGCCAAGCGATTTGAAGGCTGGAATGAACGCCCCGCTTGCAAATCTAAGGTATTATAATTGACGTGCCAGCTTACATTCGCGCCTCGGTAAGAAGGACCGAATTGCGCACCATTGGTATTATTCGCAAAATAGTTCCCATCGAATGGCGAATACAGAAAGCCTGTCGCTGAATCAGAGGCCTGCGTCTTGAAATTGGTATACACCAACTTGACGTCGATCTCACTACCGCTAAACCGATGACCGATGCCAGCACGTACGCCTGTATTCCAATGAAAGGGAACACTCAGCAATACGCCAGACTGCGTGAGGCCGGGAGCCTCGATGCGCTCTGCCCAATTTTCAGAGCCCGCTTCATTAAATTGCCAGATGAGTAAATCCAGAAAGCCAAAATTGGCGTCTTGCGCAGCACTCGCTGCGTGAGCCTGCGTGACAAGTGTCAGCAATAATATCCCTATTAGTTTTTTCAAACGTATTACTCCGTAAAGAATGAAGCTTAATGATTTTATTATCTAAATTCAATGCTTAATTTTACGCCCTGCTCCGTGCACCTCAGCGTTAAGTTAGTATTAAGGATACTCTGATATATTAAAAACTGATCTTCCGCATTTCTCACATCGTCAACCAATGGAGGCGTGTCATGGGAACTAGAGATCATCGCTCACTCAATGCAATCATCTTAACGACGACGTACAATAATATCTTCCGCAGAATCTTTAACGAGTTCGAAAAGAAAATCTTTCTCAAAATTAACAACAAAGAACCAGTTGATGAAACATGGACGGAGTATCTCGCAGCAGGATGCGTGCCGAAACCGACGTATTTTATCAGTGCTGTGTATTACATGCGTGTCGAACTCACTCATGAAAATCGATACGATTTACGCGACAACATTCTCTGCCAGCTCTATCCCATCTTCAAAAACAGCTCCAAAGAAAAAATGGAATTTATGCTAAGAGTAATACTGGAAGAACTCTCTAGCCGTATTTTACAAATGAATGTCGTCACTTTCGAAGATATCAAAAATATCAGCTTCAGAGATATTCTGCTGGCATCCAGCAAAGTGACCTCATCAAGAGAATTCGACGGCGAACAATTGAAAGCAATGCTGATGTCGCTACCTCTTCAGCGCAATGCCCTCCAGACAGAGTATGAAAACTACGTGGATAGTCTGGTGAAATCACGAGCGGCTTTATGGAAAATCAAAAATGGCGCGGAACGCGAATATGAAAGAGGAATTGAAAGCGATTTCGTGGTCAGTGCTGTGCGATTGAAATAAGAATATATCGCGAGACCCCGTGCGGGTCTCGCGACAATTCGTCAAGAATCACTGAGTGATAATTAATTGTAAGCTAGTTTTTTGAGAGGAACCTGACGCTTCTGGTCATCTTCTTCCAAATACGCTAATGGCGGCGCGCTAGCTGCTGCCAGAAGTGCTGCGTGATCAAGTTGATTATCCTCAATCACCTCAACTCGCGGCAATGGCTGCGCTTGGCCAAGACGAGCAACTCGATGTAAGCGCGCACCCAGGTTACCCATAATCATAAAAGTGCTATTCATCATATCCTGTGACGCGCTTCTGATTCGCCCGAATGCATCTTCCATGCCATCATCAAATGTCGCGATGTTATTCGCACCACCACTCAAATAACGATGCATTTTCATTTCCATGGATGTATTCAAACGCGCATAAGTAATATATTCACTGCAAACGGTTGCGACCGTGCCAACGGTCATTAACACGCTAGCGATGCGCGGATCAACGAAGAGCATCCCCATGCCGCAGACAGCAATACTAATAAAAGTATTGCGGTGTCGTGCCACTTCAGGGGCGATCAAAGTCGCCAAACCACTTTTCGCACTGGGCAATACGGTAGATCGTAACGAGCTATTGACATGACGAGGAATGCACTCGATCTGCTTAATCACAAAGGCCAGATAATGCAAATCATTCGGAAAATAATCTGCAAAATTCACGAGGTTGGAGTAAATGGTATAACGTGATTCATCTTTGGATATATAACTATAAAGACTATCTTTAGCATATTTGAGACACAACGTGATGACTGAACACTTAATCGGGCTATAGGCAACCACTCGTGCATTAAAATATTGTTCAGCCGCTGCAATCTGGTCACCAATCACTGATTTTGACATGGCAGATGTCACGGTAAAATCATTAACAGTTTGAGCTTGTCTTTGCATCAGGTTACTCCTCATTTTTGTAATTATTAATTTGGTTGATTGTGATCATTTCATGCTACTTAATAAAAAACTGTGCAACGCGTATATCGAGGCCACCTTGTGTGATGTGATAGGTATCGATGGTCGCATCCGTCAATGTTTGGCAGAACCGTGACCACGCCTCTTCGCTCGGGCATAAGATAAAACCCGTCAGCATTGTCTGCCGTTTTTTGGTTAAGACCGCTAATGTATTTATTTGCTGGGCAATTTTCTTGTATAGCAACACCGTATCATTGTTCTGCCCAAGACGGATACCGTAAGGGGGATTCATCGGAATAAAAATATTTCCGGGACATTTCGCTAATACTTCACTGACATTTTCTTTGGTAAAATCAGCTTGTGTCGCCCACTTATCCTGCTCCCCACAAGGCCAGTCTAGCTCGCTGTGCGTAACAGCTTGCTGAAAGTTATTAATATTTTGTTCTAATGACTCATTCGCGGCAGCTGAGTGATCGATACAAACATCCACCTCACGCTTGAGCGATGCAATCGAACAATGCTCGCGAGCTTTCTTCATCAAATAATTAAAATTCTCCGCGCGATACAATGGCAACCTTTGCACGGCATATTCTCGACCGAAAAGCACGGGTGGAAATTGATAGCGCGCCATCCAATATTCAACTAAAAAAGTGCCTGTGCCTGAGAACGGAACGAATAATGAATCGTTCACAAAGTCAGGCTGATTTTCCGTCGCCCATCGCAGCGCATTCCGCAAACAGCAAGCGGCAATATCTTCACGCAACGGCGCACTCTTACTTAACACGGATCGATAACCACGTTTATAAAGTGGCGCTCCCGCTAATGAGAGACTCATGACCATCTGATATTTATAAACGTCCACGTAAAGTGATGTGGTTTCTACGGTATCTTCACCCGTTACGATACTCTGCACCTTCTCGCCCAGATGCTGGACCAGGATGTCTTTCATCGCGCCTTCATGCAAAGCCGGGCTACCACCTACATCCACTTTTAATTTCATCGACAAGTGGCGTGACACAAACAAATCCCAATCAATGGCCTCACATTTTTTTGCAAAAGCAGGCATATTCGCAAGCTTTCCTTCGCTAATAATCAGACGAATATCCGTGAAGCATTGACCGCGCATCATCAACTCTAATATCGCAGAGAAATGGATCTGATCAATGCGGAGAGCATTTTTCAGGACCGTCACCTCACTGCTGAATTTATTCTGAAACCACAGATGGCCGAGAATAGACGCTACCTCAGCCTGCGCCGCACTCACCAAGCCCGGCGGAAAAATCACGAGTATCGATTGTGGCTTACCGTAAATATGACGTTTTATTTTTTTTTCGAGCGCGTTTTGCGTGATGTTGTTATCCATGATCATTCCGCATCGTCGGCCGTGCCGGTTAACTCCAGCAACAAATCCTTACCTTCACCGGCGAGCAAATTTTTCATCGGCAGGAATAATTTTTGCGGTAACTTTTTAACATCTATCCACTCCCACGCAACGATATGATCGGTCACGCGATTTGTCACTACCTGGTCTTCGGGAAAATGTGCGCACATGAAAATGGTGAGCGTATGCATATCATTTTCTTCAAATATATTATTCGTCACAGCCAAAAATTCAGGCATCGCGATAGATAAATCGGTTTCTTCTTTCACTGTACGAATCGCGCAGTCTTCAAATGCTTCACGACCATGCAAGTTGCCACCAGGCGGCGTCCACATCTCAGCGCCGTGACTACCCTTGCGCTTGCCTAATAATATTTGATGGGCGTGATTAAAGATAAGCACCCCGATTCCTACGGTTGGTTGGGACATGGTTTATACCTTTTTATGTAGAGAAAACACATTTTGTGGTGGATCAATCTCTGGCGCAGGCTTCTCGATGTGCGGGAAGAACCGCCTTTGAACAGGATAAGGCATCTTAAAAGTTGGCTCTACAGGAGCGGCAACGCTGAACGGCTGAAAGTTTACCACTTCATTCTTCAGCGCCTTCATCCGGTCTGTACCTAGATATTCGGCTTCTTCCAGCACCTCTGCTCTTCGGAGTTCAAATTTAGCTTTGATAATATCTTTCATTAATTGCTCGCGTGGCGATTGATCGGCAGCCACTAAACTCACCATTTCCTTCATGCGTTTCCATCGATTGATCAGGTTCACCTGTTTCAGCCGCATGCTTTCTTGAATTCTCCGACAAAGTGCTTCGCCCTCGCCATTAAGATCACCGTCCATCATCGTTTTGGATAAGCGATACGTCGAGTCACCATCCGTATTTTTGGCAGAGACATCGGCACTTGCCGCTAATAATAATTTGACGACATTGTATGACTTGTTACAGAGAGCGTTATACAAAGGTGTTCGCCCGTTAGCATCATGGCATTCGACAGACATTCCGACATTCATCCACTTTAAAACTTGTGACGCGTCATCCTGCAAAATAGCGCCATGAAATCCTGCGATATTCTCCTCTTCCGAATAGACAAGTTGAATAGTCGCTTCAGTTTTCGACTTCTTTCGTTTTTCTTTGACAACTTTCTTTTTCTTGACTGGCTTATCGGGACTCATCACTTCAAAGTCCAATCGTTTGTAATTAGCCTGTTTTTCACTACGCGGGCTGCTCATGCGGTGCTTCCTCGTTGATTTTATGGGGTATTTTTATTATATTAGTTCAGTCATTATACTAAATACCCCACTACCGTCAATAATTAACCAGCCATTACTGACCATTCATTATTTGGGGCTGAGGAGCCTCCACGACAACCGGCTGTGCCGCCGGTCTAGCACGCTTGACATATCGACCTTTTTTAACGGCCGCACGTTGCTGCGGCACCGCAGGCCCTTGGGCGGCAAGTTCTGGTTGGTGAAATTGGTTTGGCCTTAAACCCTCGGCTGGCTGCATTGCAGGGGCAGGCGCATCAGCCGGGCGCGCCACGGCTATCAGCGGAATCTCTTCCTGATCGTGCGCAAACAATCCATGTCGTTGCGCTAGTGCTGGCGCGGGAGGCGCAGGCGGCGGACCGGCGCGGCCCATTTCAATATCACCGCCATCATCTTGCAATACAATTTCCGTCGCTTTATGCCTGGTACTACTTAATGCACGCGACGCGAATATTCCTAGCGAAATAGCGACGATTCCAATAGTCGATTTTACCGTCGTCGTTTCTGCACCAAGATCTGCGGCCACCAATGCCATGCCGACGAAACTAGCTACAATCGATGTCATACGAAAAAATATATACGTCGAATATTCCGTCGCCGTGTGACTCGTCGACTCCACCACCCGACCATCGCGACGCATACATTGCTGACCACACACATTCACAATTTCATGCACTGCGACAATGAGCGACAACAACGAACAAAAACCTTCAACCGTAATCGCCGTCGTCAAACTGCCTGATTTTGAAATGGTCCCATTCGCACCAAATCCCAACGCACCCACATCAAACGCAACGCGCACACCATCGATAAATGCATAAGCCTTTTCCGGACCTAAATTTCCCACTTGCCTATCTTGAACAGCTGGCTGATTCCTGTTTTGCATTTGACACTCCTTATGACCTTGCTGTGGAATAAAAATTCGTGGCGACAATATCGCTCTCTGGGAAGTCAGGGTCAAGTAGCCAATGCTGGGATGACAACCCAGCATCTAAATATTCTGATGCAGCGCACTCGGAACTGGAGAGTTGAGCGAGTGAAAGATTTTTTGACAACGCAGGGCAACTTGATATTTCTCGTTCCCAGATATAAATTACCACCTCGCATTCATACAACATCAACCGCACGAAACAGGAAAAGCAAACTGCCCGAAGCATAAGCAATAAATAATCAAATCAGGGAAGTGATATTATATATCAGTAAGTTAACGGATTAAAAATGTCAAAAGTATTACTCAGAAACGACCACATCACCTTTGCGACCGCAAATGATATCACTGAAATTTGCATGCCATTAAACAAGCTAGGCATCACATCATTCAATTTTGTTCGAACTTTTGATGACGGCTCACAGATTAATCTCTCCAATACACCAACATGGCTACACCATTTTTACGAAAATGATTTCTATTTGATCGGAGCCTTCGAATGCCACCCTAGCAAGTATGTGAGTGGTTACTCATTGTGGCCACAGCTAAGCGGGCAAAAGATATTTTGTGACGCCAGAAGTTACTTCAATATAGATCACGGAATAACCATCATTGAAAGAAATATCGATCACTGTGATTTTTATTATTTCGGAACAACAAGCAACAACCATGGCATCATCAATCTATATCTTAATAATCTAGATTTATTGAAAAGATTTATTTTGTATTTTCGCGACAAGTCATCCAATATTATCAAATGCGCCAATAAAAGCAGAATCCTGCTTCCTGATCACTTCACCAACAGAAACGGAAACGACATCCATTACTCCGAGGAGACAAACACCTTGAGGAGTAATTTTTTAAACAGCATTCCTATCAAAAAATTAAGACTAACTGGTGCGCTCACAGGCGAGACATTAACGCAAAAACAAATTAATTGCTTATCTCATCTCATTGAAGGAAAAACAGCAAAAGAGGTAGCCAAACTATTGGGCTTATCATACAGAACAGTAGAAGGGCATATCAACAAGCTAAAACTACGCTTTTCTTGCCAATCAAAGTCAGAGCTTATAAACAAGTTAAGAGAATGTGGACTCGGATTATATGTTCAAAATAGCGGTTACTAATCTTATTATATAATCCTTTATCACACATAGAAAACATGAGTTTATTTCAGTGAATGAGATTGTAGCACCAAGTCATGTTCATTAATTTCTTCTATCTGCTTTATAAAGTCTAGCAAATCAAAAATTGACTTGCCCCCTGTTAAATGCACGGCATGCAAACCAGCGTCTCTTGCGCCTAAAACATGCTGCAATGAGTCATCAATAAAAAGCGTCTCACTAGGTATGAGTCGGTTTTCTTTTACAATTTCCAAAAATGATTCTTTATTCGGTTTACGCATACCAAGCTGGTGCGAATAATACTCTTTGATGAAATATTTTGAGAAATCATTCACATTGTTCTGATCTCTACATATTTCAAACACTTTTCGCAAATGAATGTCATTCGTATTACTAAACAAATATACGCCGTATGATTCCCGTAACGACATAATGAATGACAGCCGCTCCATGGGCAAGTCTAAAAGCATTGCATTCCACGCACTATCGAAATCATCATCACTAATTGAGATATCTAATTTTTCCTGAAGTTGCCTGCGAAACTCTGTGGATGACATTTTACCAATATCAAATGTATCGAATAATCTGTCTTGTTTGCTCTGCGAATACACAACATCAATATTATGAGCGCCGTGCTTTCTGAATGCTTCAATCGTTTTGGTATAATCAATGTCAATAATTACACCACCTAAATCGAAAATAATATTTCTTATTCTCATGCTAAACCTTCATTTTTAATTTCATTTATCCCATTAATTTTCGCATTGAACCATAATCACCCCTGAACGCCAAGGATAAATTTGCACGTATTTAATGCTCTTTATTCGAATCATATTTAGCAATATGATTCTGCCGCACTAGTTTCAAAAATATATAAATGAAAATATCTTTATAAATATTGATTTACTTAGAAATCTTTAAATGGAGCTGACAAAAATGGCAACCTCTCTGGTGTCAGAATGAAGACACACCCATATCATTCATTTCAAAAGAACAGCGGAACATCCAATCAATCCCCAATATGCAGGCTACATTGCCTTGATTGCACTCATCTCCTACTTGAGCACTCCGCACAATTAGCCAATGAGCTCATAACACCTATTGCAACTATTGAAATGTGCTTATTCGACTTATCTACTATGGCCAATATTGAGTCATTAGAAATTGCCAGATCCTCCCTCAATCGCTTGCGGGTTATTGCTAATGAAATGATAACCAATCATAACTTGCACAAACGAGCGTAATTGCCAATTCACGGTCGTGACTTCCTGACATTCATATCATTCGTCGCTTTTACAACAAGGGCCGACCACCATCAATGCAGCCACTTACCTATAGGCAACGCTTATATGTTATAATTTGATTCAGTGATAGAAGCTGGTGGATGACAGGTGCGCACCAATGGTCAGCTGATATGAACACAAAAGCAGATACATAATAAGGTACCGCGTTATGAAAATAACTACCTTTCTATTGTTAGCGCTGACACTCTTGGCTATCCAGTTTTTCGCATTACTCACCTTCGGCCAGCCCATCATTTGCACCTGTGGTCAAATAAAATTATGGGAAGGCGTGGTCCTAGGCCCAGGTAATTCACAGCATTTATCAGACTGGTATACTTTTTCACACATCATTCATGGTGTTATTTTTTATGGGCTAACCAGACTATTATTCCCGCGCATGACTATTCTATGGCGCTTATTGCTGGCACTAAGCCTTGAAGTATCGTGGGAAATTATTGAAAATACACCGATCGTCATTGAGCACTACCGTCAGCAAGCGCTTTCAATGGGTTATACCGGTGATAGCATTATCAATTCGATCAGTGATTCGTTGGCAATGGTCGTCGGCTTTTATCTTGCATGGCGCCTGCCCAAACAATGGATCATATTCATCGTCATTTTTATTGAACTCTTTCTCGCCTTTGAAATTCGTGATAATTTAACGCTCAATATTATTAATATGATTCATGTATTTCCTGCGATCCATTCGTGGCAATTAGCTGCGCACCAAGCGGAAATGATTTTGTTTATATAAGTGAATTCCCAGAATATAAAATGAGAAAAGCACCGCGATGACATCGATTCAATTAAATTATCTCACACTGACAAATTTGAACGACATTCTTGAACTGACTGAAGCAGCAGGATATAAGGATGAAGCGCAACTAGCTGAACCCAAAGCGACGATAGAAGAAAATGTTGAATCAACACTCGAGCATTATTTATCGACCTGCAACCATAACAAAATTGAATTGACTGACTATTTAGTCAAATTATCCCAACCACAATTTTCAGAACTACTCGCACTCTATTACTATTTTTCAAAACTCACTTACGATACTGAGCTCACCTCAGCGGAGAAAATCACTTCCCTCTGGCAAACCTGTCACAAAAATGCCGAGCACGACATTCAACGAATCGGATTAGAGGGCATGATTGAATTTTTTAGAGAGAGAACAAACCTAGCGAGCATTATTTCTAATGCTTTGCTGAACTTGAAGTAACCATTTATTCACACAAGAAATAAAGATATAATTTTCACCTTATTAAATCAGGCACAATGATTGCAACATAAATGGTCGCTACGTCATTTCCTGGATCTTGTTCCACGGCGTGCAACCTTTAATTGACATCCACCACTAACTTAAACCGCTTCTGCCTGTCTATATAAACAGCAGAAATCCAAGGGCACCAGCATGACACAATCTAGAGAAACCCCGAAACCCGTCAGTTTTCCAATGAGCATTGCCCAGGCAGCATTTGCTTCCGCTGTTGCGCAACCTGCCCGAATTCTGCTGAATCAAGCTAGCAAATACACTTCCATTACCACGACGTTTGCGAGCAGCTTTCCTATCCTGTTTAGTGGCATTGGGTTGAATGTATTGCGCGGCGCGACAGCGTCTGGCACCCAATTATTCACGAAAGAAAACGTGAATCACGTGCTAGTGGATGTGCCACCCGGATTACGTATTTTCCCCGTGATTGCTGCCACCTCCATGGCCGGCACACTCACCGCACTCCTCATTGAAACACCGTTTATCCGTTATACCGAAATCAAGAAAATGAAATTGGAAGGTATCGCCACCAAAGCGAGTATCGCACGCTTCACACCGATGCTACCGGCACTTTATTTTTGTCGCGAAGCGGGATTTAGTGCCGTTGTTTTTTATGCGGCACATATGTCGTTCGTGCCATGGCTTAGTTTAACCGCAATGGGCGCTGCCTTCACGGGTGCCACGCACCGATTTATTACGCATGAAGTGACGCGTGATTTAATGCCAAAAGGCATCACGGCGCCCGATTTTGCTAAAGACGGTTTCCGTCAAACAATTCGCAATATCGCGAATACCGGCGTCTACACTCATCCTTCCATGAAATCGCTCTTCCATGAGCCGCCGAAAACGCTTTCACATAAGTCGCTAAGTTTTCTCTACTCGGCTTGCGGTTACAACATGTTAATCTTTCGCGCGCTTTACCTGGTTGTCTTCGGTAGCGCCCTAAAATTCGGTAAAGAAAATGGTAATGAAGCCGTCTCAGCCATTGGATTGTTTGCAAAAAGATATACCCATTCGACAGAACAGGCACTCATCGAAGATGAGAGCGCTGATCTGTCGCGGTATGATCGATTTGTCTAAGGGATATAGTCGATGTTCACTACATTTTTTTAGAAGCGGTCTGTCCTTCCTGTAACTTGTGAAGCTTATTTTGAATAAACAGGATGCGCTGCTCATTCGGTTGCGTTTGCTTGGCAAGGCCCTTTCTGAGTGCTAAGGCTTCATTCATGTAGTGAATCGCTTTAGGCATGTTATCAAGATTGCGGTAAGTGTCGGCCATGTCTTCACAGATGGTCGCAAAGGTTAAGCGCAACTTGGCTGCCTCAGCAGTAGGCAATTGCTCGTAATTCGCTTTCATTAAATGATATGCCGTTTTTAATGATTTTTTAGCCGCGCTAAATTCTTTCTTGGCATAATGCTCACGACCTTTAGCATGATCTTCTTTGCAATAATCATTATTTTTAGCGGCGGCACAAATAGCTGTTCCTTTAGCAAAAAAGGAAAAATGCCGTGGGCATTCCGCTTCGAGTAACGTTTCATAATCGACGAATAATTGCGTATCTTTCGTGATCGTGACACCCGGCTTCACGTAGTAAAAAATGGCTGGCATTTTTTTATAGAGTGAATGTGTTGCGACAACATTCGCTTTCACACCAGGCGTAGCAGCGTTGGCTTTCGTTAGCGTGGGTGCTGAATTAATTAAAGGTGGCGTATTACCACTATCAAACGCGTAGACGGCCTGATTGTTCGAAAACATATGTCCGGGAGAATGCAGTAAAAAAGAATAAGAGAGCGAGAGTGGATTGCGATGATCATCGATCACATCGCCCGCATAGACATCAATTAACGACCCACCAGGAAGATCTTGCGCGGCAAACACCCCATAAGAATCCATTGCACCAATATGCGCGAAATAAACGGGCGGCATGGGGCGGATTAAATCTTCTAAGCCTATTTTTTGGATACCACATGCCTTCAAACTGGGATGCTCGGGATTGTAGAAACAATGAAAATCATGCTGGGCACTTAAGGCAGAGTGTCCGCCAAAGCCAAATTTCCACGCAGGTGGCGGCAACTTGTCTTCATTGAAATCATTCCATAATACTGACAAGCGTATCCGACTAGTGAATGAAAAATTCGCGATGCCACGTGCTCTGGCGAGTTTGGCTTCGAATTTTTCGACTGGCAAATTCACCATGTCGCCGCTTTGTTTTAAATAGCGCACACTGGCCACTTTCGGCGGTGAAGTTAACTCCATCATTTTCAGCTCAAACTTTGCAGTAGGGTGCTGACCGTGAGACATGCATACCGAAGATTTTGCGCGCTGTTCCTGTAAATAGGTTTCTTCTTCCGGTGTAAAATCGACACCCGGTGTAAATTCACAATAGCGCTCAGGGTTTGGTAACTCGATTTTGCCTAGTAAATTAAGACGAGGATTTTGACCATTTTCAAAATCATAATAATTCATCGTAGATTTTTTTAAATCGTGATTAATCTGTGCTAAGAGTTCTGTGTTTACAAAATTCGGTGCATTGCTCATCCCCAAGGGAACCAAGATGAAACGCAAGGTATCGGCACAGTTGACACCACGCGGGAAATTATTTTTCACTAAGGTCATCAGAGCGTCTGTCGGTTGCGCCAGATGACTTTCAAGGACAATACATTTTTCAGCGGTGACACCGCCGGTAGCAATGAGGGCGATAACAGGTGGAATACCGCGACTATCCTCAAACGCTTCCGTCAGCGGGTCTTCTTGGCCCTTTTTGGGCACGCGCGACATGCTGATCAACCCAACATAAGAGTTACCTAGACGGCCATTATCGACGATGCAGACTTGTAGCTTGAGGTTTTTATAGGGATCAGAGAGTCTGGTTTTCATGTAGCACCTTTTTTTATTATTATTCAATTTATTATAGTGTGTTGGGGGTAAGCCAAGTGTACAAGTATACACCAACCGCTTGGGGATGTGAATTGGCTGGATGGAGATTGCCATGGTTTTACTGTTAACGATAATATGAGTCCCACACTCAGCCAGGTTATTGAATTTTTCACTTAGCCTATCAAAACAAAATGGAGCCGTATCATGTTCAGAAAAAGGAAAAAGCAAGCCGAAGCACCCAGACAGAATGAACCCTTCAGCGGCTTAGAAAGAAGCATTGCCAATTGGCAAGAGGCACATGAAAGATTAAATGCATCCCTAGCTTCCCCCGTGAAACGTCGTATCTTAAAAGTCATTTTTGACCATATGATTAGTGTCTGTAGCACTCAGCTAGCAAATCAACGCAACCTCAACTTTTCGGCCTTACTCTCCACTGTTAATTCACTTCCAACCCTGGAAGCCGAGATGAACATCATGCATCCACTCCAGGAATGCGCGCGCCTGCATGATGATCCATTTCTGGTTGAGATTGAACGCCTCGTGAGACCGTTACCACTCAATAGTCGTTTACGTCAGAATTTACAGCATGAATGCTCCGTCGCAGCTCTCGAACTACAAACACGTCGTGCCGCACTGCACCAGAAAGTCCAAGCCGGCGCACTCTGCGTCACCCTACTTGCCTTCTATGCAAACCCTGAATTAGGGATGTGTACGCTAGGCGTGGAAATGCTTGTGTATTTGTCAGGCTCAGTATCGTCGACCTTGAACAAAGCATTAGAGTTTTATGACACATCTGGACAGGTCAATAACGATTATGTGACGGCTTATGGTGGATTGAAAGATAGGTTGAATGAGGAGGCAGCTGCGCCTGCGTACGCATCGCCTGGGTCGCGTGGTCACTAGATGCTGAGATTGCTATCCAGCCTATATATCAAGCAAGGTTACTTTGACAGTGCCTTGCTTGTGTATTCATAAACACCCTTGAATACAACCGCGGCGCGTGGGTGCTGATTGTTTAAGCAGCCCACCATTGGGCTGTCTAGTGAGAAATAAACATATTGAACTAGCGTGACTCTAATCAAATCATAGTCTTGCATTCCGCGCTATATTAGATGAAAAAAAACAATCCCAATCGTATCGTCTATACTTGATATAAACATCAGCAAAGGTGTGTTTATGTCGAATACTCGCGGACCAGGGGGATTGCCGCCAAGCGCATCTGACGATGAAGAGTTAGATGTAAATGCTCTTGATTCTGACTCGGTCGTCATCCACGATCTTGATGCCACCTCAGTTAATTCTGATTCCGTTGTCATTAGGGATGATGTTGATGCTAGCTCAGTTAATGCCGGATCAGTCGTCATCAAAGAAGATGATGTTAATTCGTTAGATAGTGGATCTGTTGTCACTCACACGACAGATCAACCTAAGGCCGAAGAAGTATTGAGTACTCCAACTGACACGAATAAAGATGTTAATCGCACCAGAAAAAAACGTACTAATGCCGCTGAAGAAACTCTACCCCCTGTGATGCGCAGTGCACCGCAACCTATTAAGAAAAACCAGCTAGACGAATTCAAGGTGAAAGAAACACTTGCTCAAGAAGGCACGGCGAAATTCTCACATCCTGTTGTCATTGCAGAGAACGCAAGAGCAAGAAGAAATGTTAATAAGACAGATAATAGAGATTGGTTTTTAAAACAATACCCTCCATCTGCCATTAGCACAGCCAAACATGAAGTACTTGCACAAGAGATTATGCGGCTATTCATGCCAGGCCTACCTAAGGCTAAATTCGTCACTGATAAAGAAGGTAATATTTATACGGCCTCTAGACGTGTTAATGCTAGAACAGATCTACTCACTCTTTACACGCAGAATTATTCCGCTCAAAAAGCCGATCCAAACCATCTTGGTATCAAGCACAAACTTAAAGATGGCACCTATAAACAATTGGGTAACATTGCAGTGATGACTATGTTTTTGCAAGACACTGACCTCAAGCTCGGCCATCTATATGTAGATGGCCAAGACAATATTGGAAGATATGATTTTGATAAGGCATTTGCCTCGATCAGAGAAGGTAAAAATAATAATAGTGAAAACAAATTTATGTTTACCGATGGGGTATTGCGCAACCTCCCGTACTCCAGTGAGTATGGTGCTGATAATTGGCTAGATGAAAAAACACCACTGAGAACTAGAAACGATGATCAAATGCTATTATTAGATCATGAGCTGATCGATAATCCACTGATTCGACGTGAAATCAATGAGCAATTACTCAAAATATTATTGATGCCTGAAAGCGTTCTACGTGAGGTGATAGGGCTTCATAATCTGGGCATGATGGAAGAACTTAAAGTTGAATCATTCTTTCAAGCACAGCATCAACAATTCAAAAATGCAGCGTTGAATAATCCTGAATTTCGTGCGTTCCTCGCGAGTGAAAACGCGATGGCGTTATGTGCAAAATTTGCAGGAGAAATTCGTGAATATAAACCTGCAGGTGCCAATAAGCCTCTTGATTTTTCTGCTGAAGAATCCTCTCACATGCAAGTTCAGCTAGAATCGTTAAGAAAACAAGCCATCGAACATGCCCTTGCTCCGGTTAAAGTCATCAAGAACAGTCTTAGTAACCCCCTAAGGGCTGATCGCAAATTTCCTGTAGATGCTATGCGTGCAATCGTGACCGCTGAAATCGCGAATCGGAATAATAATCAGCTGGAACCCTTTCATTGTAGTGTGGTGTCTATTCAGCCCGGAAAGGAAGGAGAAGTGTTTAATGTGGAGTTTATGAAAGCCCTCAGAGAAAAGCACGGTGATCGCTCTCAGTTAATTATAGAAAATAATGGCCACTATACAACGATTGATTTTAATTTTTCAGATACAGGATCACAATGCATTGTCTGTGATGCTGCGGCTGATCCTCGTGATATCGGATATTATAAGCTGCTGAGAGGTTTGGAGGATGGCGGGAAAAGTGTATTTACTCGACCGTATGTTATTACAGCGAATTCAGATGAAAGGAACCCCACCTATATCCAAAAGGATGATCAAAGCTGTCCTGCCTACGCCATTGAATTGGCATGCCAATTCAATGCTGCTAAAGATATTTACCAGATCATGGAAAAAGCGCATATGCGCCCCAATAATGAAGCCAGCCAACTTGAAGATCCCTATGCTGTTCTTTCCGTCGACTGGCTAATGTTGCCACCAGAGTTTATTTATAATGCACAATCACGCGGCTTCATCGATAAATACTTGGTTGAGCATCAGGGTGAAGCGCACATACATGATGCGATACCAAGCTCTGATTTAACCTGGCACTCATTTCTCGAAACAACAAAAAATGGAACAAGTGCAGCTGAAACGATTACAGAAACATTTGATAGTTACCAAGAATCTACCGTTAGGTATTTAGAAACCGTACCACCGATGGCTATCATGGATACGATTAATTCAGTGACCAGTGTTAAAATTGCTGCAACGCCCCAGGACAGGCGAGCCGAGACCGTCAGTGAAGAAGATAGACATACTTCATCATTTCAGCGACCATTCAACAATTAAAGGGGATCTATAATGTTTGACCGTAACCCAAAACAATTTCCATTTGAGTATATACCACTAAGAGCCGATCTAAGGGGTGGGTCGAAATCTAGCAATGTTGAGATGAGCGCCGAAGCTTTGAATTTAGAAATTAAGGAAGCTATTAGAAACAATGAGGACCAAAAAGCGGCCGCCTTGATTACAAAGATGACAAAATGCTATGGCGTGCCCGGCTTAATTCATTATTATAATCAGCAAATTGTGGCAATAAAATACCAATTATCCATCGAAGAAATGGCAGACCGTCCCGCCATGAATGCTCTGTCTTATTTATTCTTAGCGAAACATATTTACGAAATGGAACCATCAAACAATAAGATGACTCAAGAACTATTTCCCGAGGAGCATATCTCTGAACAAAATTATTGGGATAAAAAAATTGCTGAAATGACGGCGTTAGTTACCGTGACTCAACACAAAATAGATGAGGCTAAGAAAGTGGGGATCAGTATGTATAAACCTTCTGCCTCCCAAAAATCTCCTACAATAAAGTCCAAAATCATATAATTGCTTATTACTAACAATGATTACTAAAATCTGCTCCGAATAGATTTACGTCACACATCCCATCATTGTAATCAAAAGTAATAGGCAATCATCCCCAGATAATTCGGAATATAAGCACAAACAATCCCACTCACAAACCCAAAGAAATGACCTTCCCAGGAAATATGTTTTTCTCGCGGAAAAATCCCAAGAAATATTCCACCAAAATAATAGGCGGCCGTCGCGGCTAATAGAATGGTGACGACGCCTGGTTGTTTGTACGATAAAATAAGAATGTAACCAAAATATCCGGATATCAAACTACTCGCACCAATATGCACGCCCTTACGCGCGAACAGCCACACCCCCATGCCACCCAGCACCATCACCACCAAGGTCACCCAGCAGAATGTTTGTGCGCCCTGCGTCGCGAGAAGCGCCAGCCCCAAGCAAAATAGCGGCACCGTGTTCATTAACAGGTGGGTAAAATTACGATGCAAGATGGGTGAGAAAATAATGCCGACTAATCCAAAGGGGTGTCTTGGGATAATGCCAAAAATATTTAACGGTGAGCCCATCACCCAATTAATGATATTGATGCTCCAGAGAATGCCGAGAATTTGCAGCCACGGCACCAAGTAATATTGACCGTTGTTGAACAGTGTATTGAATTGCTCGAAGATACCTAGTGTCATGTTGTGACCCACATTAAATTTAACAACCAGCTTACGGCGTTCTTACGCATATCGATTCATGCACCGATTCGTCTTTGCGAGGAGCGCTTTGTGCGACGAAGCAATCCAGAAAATATGCATTACATGTGACTGGGGTATTTTCTGGATTGCTTCGGCCGAAAAGCGGCCTCGCAAAGACGAGTGATGTACCAACGCCCACCCAGCATATATCGTATTGTTTTTATTATAGCTATAACAGAGATTTCCACTCTCAGTACTAAATTGTTACTATATGCGCCACAAGCTTATATCATAGCGCAACCTAACAATAATAATAAGAAGTGAACCGCATGAGCAAGACACGTCGAATCACCAAAAATATTCCGACCAAAACTGATATGGATAGAAAACTACATCGCGCCCAACAGCGCGCGGGTTTATTCAAGCCAGCACCACCTTTCAAATTTACGGCCACTGAGTTTCGGCCTAATTGGTTTTTCTGGTTTATAGTGGTGAACGTGGGTATTGCCGCCGCTCGCAACATGGCGCCAGCAAACGGCGCGAAACATGACAACTCGATCCGAGACAAGGTCAGAAACAAAATAGCCGTCGACAATCTTGTCAGAAACGAGCCCGGCATTATGCAAGCTTGCGACACCTTACCGGATAAATTTGCCGAAGTGGCCGCCGCACAGGTGAGCGCACGTGAATCCATGGAGCGCGTGCTAGAGCAACCTAATTTTAGAATTGTCTGCACATCAGATAAAGCCTTACAAACCTCGCACCCAGGTGCATGCGGTATGTTTATCGGTGAACAAAATATGCTGGTGGTTCCGCACGACACCGTGACATCAGTCACCATCCATCACGAAATGATACATGCCGATTATCATGCACTACACAGCGAACAAAACAACTGCCACCTTCCGCCCGATAAAATAGCGGCTACCACCGCACCCGTTTTTCCAGTTAACCAGCAAAACATCAAAATCATGCAAGATGCCTTGAGCAAAGGCGAGGCACGTGTCAGGCGATTTAATCACTTGTATCGACTGGAGCGAGCCGGGAAAAAACTCAATGATGCTGATCGGCAAGAATTAAGAACGTACAAGCAAATCGCCAAAAACTGCATTCCCAACAGCAATTTTTCCATCCTGCCACTCACTGAACTCGGCGTCATCAAACGAAAAGCGGCTGCAGGCAAACCATTCGCCCATACCGTCATGGGTGTCGAAGTGATGATCTATAAAGTTGACGAATTGAAAGATGGCGTGAAGGTTCAGTTCACATTTAAAGATTGTAACGTGTCGGTCCTCTCCACCCTTGAACAATATGACTATCATGTCAATAACGGTGAGTTCAAGCATGACATCGTATTGGAATTATCAGAACGCATGGCCTGGTCGCGACAATCATTAGCGGATGCCTGGCCACGATTATTTCCTGAAGCGGCGGCCTTGCACAATCAGTTTGTGCAACAATGCCGTGGTAATAACCGTTTGAATCGTGCTGAATTATAATTATTTAGTCATCCTCTCTATTAGAATATTCAATGCGTACCCAAGTACGCATGAATCCATTACACTATCGCTCAAGACACTCTTATCACCACTTAGGAATATCACCATGAAGAAAACCATTTTAGTAGCAGGCGCTACGGGCAATTTGGGCTTACGCATCGTTAACGCTTTACTCGCACAAAACGCGGATGTTCGCGTCTTAGTTCGCAAAGGCGGAGACCCAACCAAATTAGCGCATCTGAAAAAGCCCGGCATCACGCTCATTGAAATGTCGCCAGGTGACAAGCAGTCACTGACTAAAGCCTGTGAAGGCGTGTCATGCGTGGTCTCTGCGCTGCAGGGATTGAGAGATGTGATTGTTGACCTGCAACTAGAATTATTAAACGCTGCCGTTGCCGCCGGTGTTCGACAATTTATTCCATCGGACTTCTCGCTCAACTTCACCCACTTACCCGCAGGCCATAACAGAAATTTCGACTTGCGTCGTGAATTTCATCAGCACTTAAATAGCGCCAACATTGCGACAACCTCTATCTTTAACGGTGCGTTCGCCGAAATTTTAGCTTACAACATTCCAGTGTTTGATATGCAGACCCAGAAAGTCGGCTATTGGGGAAGCAACCCAGACTGGACAATGGATTTTAGCACCATGGATGATACTGCAAACTTTACCGCTGCAGCTGCCTTAGATTCCACCGCACCTCGTGAACTAAACATTGCGAGCTTCCAGATCAGCCCACAGATGCTCGTTGATCTCGCATCACGCCTCACACAATCAACCTATACGCTCTCCCCCTTAGGCAGCACAGAACAATTAGATGCCTACAACAAACATGAACGCGCCGCGCACCCGGAACAAGAGTCCGAACTATTTCCTCGCTGGCAAATGGGACAATATATGCATGACATGTTTTGCTCGCATCATGAGTCACTAGACAATCACCGCTATCCAAACTTAAAGTGGGCAAATGCTCAGCAAGTTATTGGCAACCTACTCAACACCTCTCATCGCGTGACGAGTGGCTAAGTAAGACTATTCAAATGGAGATTGCATGAAAACAGCCAGCTACATTTTTCACACGTTTGCGTATTATGTAGCGTGGCTACTTTGCCTATATCTCGCGGCTCACGATGCCGGCATGCTCGGTGCTGGCATGGTGATGGCCATCACGGCACTACAAATTGCTTGGCAGTTTTATCATCGTTTACGCACTCAGCAACTTTTCTTTTTCGCCATCTCTTTAACGATACTGGGCTCATGTGTCGACTCCGTCTTGCTTTGGAGTGGCTTCATGACCTTGGCCGCCAACCCCTGCTCGCCTTACTTCACCGCCCCCTGGATGAGTGCTCTCTGGTTCAGCTTTGCCGTCACCACTTTCACCACACTCCACCCCCTATTTAAATCCACGAAACTCATGGCATGCCTAGCCTTCTTCGGCTTCATGATGGCTTTTGCTCTCGGTGCCAAAATGGGTGCTGCGAGCTTTCCCCATGGTTATGTCACCTGCGTCTTAATCGGTGCCATCTGGGCCGTGCTCCTCCCTTTATACCTCTCTCACTATCCAGCCTTACATGATAGATGGATGAAATAGTTAGAAATTCTCCGCGATATTGCTATCTAGCCATACATTGCGTAAATTCAGCTTCCTATCGCACTTTCAGGAAACACCATCATGTCCAAAACCGGCGTTTTATTGGTTAATTTAGGCACGCCAGATACCGCCAAACCTGCCTCCGTTTACGTCTATTTAAAGCAATTTTTAAACGACCCGCGTGTGATCGATATTCCCGCTTTACTCCGCTATTTTTTAGTTAACTGGATCATCGTGCCCTTCCGTTATAAAAAATCGGCTCATGCTTATCAGCAAGTCTGGACGGAAAAAGGGTCGCCATTATTAGTCCATAGTTTGGCTTTGGTTAACAGTGTCGCCAAAACATTAGGCGATGGTTTCCACGTCGAGCTAGGAATGCGCTACGGCAATCCGAGCATTGAATCGGCCGTTAAAAAACTCAGTGCTTGTGAAAAAATAATTGCTGTACCCCTCTTTCCACAGTATTCCTCCGCTGCATCAGGATCAGCCGTGGAAGAATTACTCCGCGTCCTCGGTCAGCAATGGAATATTCCGGCAATCACCATCACCAAAGATTTTTTCAATCATCCTGATTTTATTTCGGCTTATGCCAGCATCATCAAAGAGCAGTTGCAAAACAAGCCGTGCGATCTTGTGGTCTTTAGTTATCACGGCCTGCCTGAGCGCCATCTTAATAAGAGTGCTTGTCACGCACCGTGCTCACGCGTCACGGCTTGCCCGCCGATGGACGACAGTAACGCTTTTTGCTATCGCGCACAGTGTTACGACACGACGCGGCTTTTAGCGGCAGAACTAAATCTCAGCGCTGATCAGTATTTAGTAACCTTCCAATCACGCTTAGGTCGCACGCCGTGGATTCAGCCTTATACCGACATAGAGTTACCTAACCTCGCGAAACGCGGCGTCAAAAATATCGCCATTGTTTGCCCATCTTTTGTCGCGGATTGCCTTGAGACACTCGAAGAAATTAACATGCGCGCACGTGAACAGTGGCAGGAACTAGGCGGTCAAGCATTTACATTCATTCCGTGTCTCAACGACTCTGAACGTTGGACACAGGGCTTGGTGAAAATTATTCAGAGTGCCTAATGAGTTGCTAAACAAAAATCCCGTATCATGCGGCTTGCGCGTGATACGGGATATTTTTTGGTACGAGACATACTTCCTAAATTAACTTAAGACAAAATCAGTTCGCCATCCTGAATATGCGCCGCTGTTGCCTCACGGCCATTCTCACCGACAACACCCTGGCCCTGCCCCTTACCATGATGAATCACAATGGTGGTTTCAGTTTTACGCTGAGTGTGACCTTCATCTTCCACTCGCATCGCAAAGCTGTTGATGCTGGCGAGAGAAATCACGACGGTCGTAAGCATGGTGGCGGTCTTAAGCATTTGTTAATCCTCGTCTTTTTTATTATTAGACGAGCATTAGATCATTTTATGTACATATTGTCAACAATTTGCTAACATTTATCCTAATATTTTCGAATTATCAATAAGATACACGGCGACCCTGGCTACTTCTTCAACCCATACCCCGTTTTAAATATCCAACCTATGATGGCAAGGCAAATAGCAGTAAAAGCCAGAATCATCACAATGCTGGTTGTCACGCTGACATCGCTGTTTTCATAAAAGCTCCAACGGAAGCCGCTGATCAAGTACACCACAGGGTTCAGCAATGAAAACTGACGCCAGAAAGGTGGCAACATATTGATGGAATAAAAACTGCCGCCAAGGAAAGTGAGCGGCGTGATCACGAGCAAGGGAATCAGTTGTAGTTTTTCAAATCCATCGGCCCAGATGCCGATGATAAACCCGAGTAAGCTAAAGGTGACGCTGGTCATCACCAGAAAAAACGTCATCCAGAACGGGTGTGCAATATGCAGTGGTACGAAAAACCAGGAAGTAGCGAGAACGGTCACGCCTATCATGACGGACTTGGTCGCGGCAGCACCTACATAACCTAGTACGATTTCAATAAACGATAAAGGCGCAGAAAGAATTTCGTAAATAGTGCCGGTGAAGCGTGGAAAATAAATCCCGAATGAGGCGTTACTAATGCTCTGGCCGAGCACCGTGAGCATGATGAGACCTGGGACAATAAACGCGCCATACGGCACACCATCAATAGCCTGCATGCGCGAACCAATGGCAGAGCCAAACACAATGAAATACAAAACGGTTGAGAGTACAGGCGCCGCGATGCTTTGACCGATCGTACGGAAAGTACGTCCCATTTCAAACTTATAAATAGCTTGTACGCCGCGTAAATTCATTATTCCTCCACTAACTCTATAAAGATTTCTTCCAGACTGCTTTGACGACTATAAATATCTTTAGGGCGAATGCCATTCGATTTAAGATTATCTAACACGTCGGAAATATCGTTTTCAGTTTCTGCATCGTAAGTCAAAATTAACTTGCCACCATTGCCATCGTGCGCCAGGGTTAATGGATACGAGCTTAGCCCTTCCGGGATGGCCGTCAGCGCCTCACGTAATACAAAAATCATTTGTCGTGTGCCCATTCTTTCCATCAGCGTTTGCTTGTCTTCAGTGATAATCAGCTTACCTTTATTGATAATGCCGATACGGTCAGCCATTTCTTGCGCTTCTTCGATGTAGTGCGTGGTCAGAATCACGGTCACTCCAATGTCGCGCAAACTCCGCACTTGCGCCCACATTGATTTTCTAAGTTCCACATCGACACCAGCAGAAGGTTCATCCAGAAATAAAATGCTCGGCTCGTGTGACAAGGCCTTCGCAATCATGACACGTCTTTTCATGCCGCCTGATAAACGCCGAATTTGTTCGTCTTTTTTATCCCATAACGAAAGTCGTTTTAAGGTATTCTCGATATAAGCGGGATCACGCGGCTTGCCAAACAAGCCTCGACTGAACGACACGGTATTCCACACGGATTCAAACGCATCCGTCGTTAATTCCTGCGGCACCAATCCAATTAAAGAACGTGCTTCACGATAGTGCGTCATATTGTCATATCCACCGACAGAGATGCTGCCGCTACTCTTTTGCACGATTCCACAAACCGTATTGATCAATGTTGTTTTGCCAGCACCGTTCGGTCCGAGTAAAGCGAAAATTTCGCCGCGTGCAATGTCAAGATTGATATCTTTAAGGGCGACAAAGCCATTCGCATAAATTTTGTTTAAGTCTTTTATGTTAATAGCACTCTTACTGTGCATATCCGTGCTGCTCCTGATTGAAAAGTAGCGGTGTATGGACACCACTAGACTTGGGTCTCGCAAAAATGATGGGGTTGATTATACCTCGATTATCAATCGATGCCTAAAAAAACATCTTCCTACCGTTACCGCGCTACACCTTGCAACCCCCATCGTACAATCCATGATATTCCCTATTATTTATGCAGACAGGCCACACTTACGGGCTGCAGACTAGGCGTTACCAACTTTTCTCTAATCAAAGTCAGCGTTTGCTGTAAAGACAATTGTGGTAATGGTGCAAACAGATTATTTTTGATCGACGCTTTCATGTCATCTTCTGCTTTGGCGGAAGCAATCAACTCCTTCAAGGCCTGCTGATATTGAGCCTTGAAATCGCCGTAGATCTTATTCGATAATGATCCATTGTTTTGCTTAAATAACTCAGCGCTATTGATTTCGAATATTTCCTGCAATTCGCAAACCGCATGCGTCAATTCAGGATCGATAAGAATCGACAACATCATTTCACCAACATCCTTAGTATCCGCTCGATATGCCGATTGCCCGATATAATTCAAACTATCAAAAAATGTGAGGACTTTGGGAAAATCAAGATTAGTCAGTGACGGCTCGATACAGTTTGCCGTTAATCGCTCAAGACGCTTCAGTGCACCCATCGTTGTCGTTGCATTGATATTCGCCAATAGCCGATCACCGTGACTTTCCAACATGCCAAATTGATGAAGTGTTTTGAATCCGAATGTGACGTCGTAAACCTGATCAATATGATCAACGATTTTCTTGAATAAATCTGGCGTCATCCATGGGTAAAGAGGTTCATCATTTTCCTGGAAATATCTATCATTTGAAATCATGTTAGGTAGATTTCCGCATTGCTTAACATCATCAACTTTCTCATATAAATAGCGCTCGCATTCATACGTAGGATCAAATTTTTGAACTTCGCGATGCAGCATCAAATACATATGCGCTTCCATAAAAATGGTATTCACCATTTTCTGCGTTAAAGGTTGCAAATCTTCGACAAGAGCCAAATATCCATCGATCTCGCAGCGATTATATTTGACGAGGCCAAACACATCATCCGTGATCACATCATGCATATAGCCGGTCAGGAGTGATGGCCCATGCTCGCCACCACCGAGTGTGCGGTATAATCTCAGCATTTTATGTTGATCAGCTTCGCTTAATTTTTGCATGCCCTGAATCAGATTGCCGATCAAATTGATATTATCGATAGGATGGCCATTCAGAATGCCTGATTTGATCATAACCTCCAACACATCATGACTAATCGGGTTTTGCATTAATAAGCGTGCAATCATCACATTGGCATGCTTCGAGAGCTCATCTGTTTTTAATTGCACATCAGCTTCCGTTTCTTCTCTGATTAATGTGCGCAAATCTAACATATCAACACGACGCTTCGCCAAACAAACTCCACCGAGCACGAGCTTGTTAAATTCGTAAATACTGAGGAGAAAATGGAATGGATTTACCTGATGCGCTTCAGTGCCTACATATTGATGCGTATTGAAAACACGATTCTCGCGACTATTGATAATATAAAATGTCACGGGCAGCACTTCATCGCTCTCGGTTATCACCTCAATCTCTCTCTCGACATCGCCACTGGCATCACCACCGCCACCCGCTGAGTCGTTCTCCAACAAAACGAGAAGTTCATTCTTCACTTGCCAAACTGAAACAACATCAAAACTCCCACCGGTATTTGCTGAACTGGATTTGATAACTATTTTCTGCTTCATGTTACTTCCTTGTGAGCTTCGTGAGTCACCCATACTAACCAACCATGCAAGCATCTTCAAGGCATTCGATTGATCAATTCGGAAGTAACAGTTTGATTATTTTATGGTTCCCATCGCAGCGTGAACAGCCCTAGCTTTTAATGATATAATGGTATTGTGGTTGCCCAATAATAATAGCGATAAGGGATAGAGCTATGAAAAAAATATTATGGATGTCACTCTTCGTTTTTCTCAGCACTTTTAACTTCAACGCCTACGCAGAAATGCAATGCTTTGTAAAAGACAAAGGCGGTCACATGTGGGCAAGTGAAGGTTCCACTGAAGAACGCGCGACTGCCGTCGCCATGAGCTTCTGCTCGGCCTACTCACCCAACTCTGCTAGCTGTCAGTTTAATCGCTGCATCAATCATTAAGGTGTAGGCGAACAAGCGGATGCGATGTCAGCACAAATTGATGCTGCTTATACCGAGTTAAAGCAGATTATTTCTAAACCTTCTCCATAATAGACAAGACCGCAAGCTGCACCATGCGGCTTGCGGCGTGTTATAAAGAGGGATCAACAGAGGTAAAGGCTGGCTTATATTCTTAACTTGCTGGATTGATTGTCAATCTCGTTGCCCTGTGCCGTTTCAATGCTATGACATTTAGGGAGCTTGTATGATGATTCATGATCACCATCCTTCGCAGATAAGACTGAAACAGTGAGAATGGAAGGTTCACGACTTCTAGGTCGCTTCTTTGGCGTGCCTGCCGGAGAATTTCCATCAAGGTTTTCATCACATCCGGCTTCGTAGCAAGCCCTATCTGCCGTCAGATACTCTGATAGCACCTCTAAGATTTGTTTTAATAGCTCACTCTTCTGAACAACGGTCTCAGCGCCGCGGCCAACGTATTCACATGTGCTATCAGTATGACAGACCACCATCGCGACTTGATTTTTCCATGCCATGACATCAACAACGACAGTGTGGGTTTCTGGTCGTGTGACAAACGTGTTTTGATTATTGATGACATTATGGCCGGCATAGATAATATTTGCGGATAGATACGGAGCGGTGATATTAACCAAGGTTTGATTAGTATTTAACAGAGCACCATCTGGACCTAGCTTACGAGTGCGCGCATTCATCGCATGGTGTTTTTGCATCTCGCTCAGCGCCGTATCATTTCTCGCTAATTTTTCAAACATTTCAGCATGCGTAAGCGGCATGTCTGCATGAACAATCGTAAACGGGCGTCGACCCTTTACGTGAATAATATAAGGCAACTTGCTAATGAATTTTAAATGTTGCGCTACCAGGCTGTCGACTCCAAGCCTTAGCGAACCAGATTCACTAATCCAGAGAAGCTTGCGCTGCATCTCTTGCCTGAATAATTCCAACAGCCAAAATCCACCGTTAAGCAGACACAAATGAATATATTTTCGTTCGTCTTGGTAAGTCCCTAATGGTTGTGCGCAAAGATTTGTAGCATATTCAAAAAGTGGACGGGTATTTGTTTCAGAATATGAAATATCAGCCAAGTCCTCAAAGTAATCAGCCATTGCACTTATTGCAAAGGCATTCACATCTTCGTGGTTCCCGCGTACGACATATAATCTATTGGGATGCTTCGCCTGATAGTCTAGTACCAATTGAACAACACGCGGACTATCACTGCCCCGATCCGTTAAATCACCGGCAATAAACAATCGGTCCTCGGGTTGTAACTGCATTAATTTGGCCGCCAGGCAATCTGCATTGCCGTGTAAATCAGCCATAATGTAGTCTTTACCCTGGGTATTTTCTTCAAGCAAAAGTATGTCGCGAGGTGGCATAGTTATTATTATTTTAGTTATTTTAATGAGGGTGAAGTGTACCAATATTCACTAAAATTGTCGCTATCTTTTGCCCTTTAATTGATCATATGCGGCGCAAGCCGCGACAAACGTGCTTAAATTCAATAAATTTCAATATCTTGGACTGAAACCATGACGGATGCAGAAGCAAGCATGACAGTGATGATCTGCATAAAATTGAGCCTCAACTACCCTATCTGACACCCGATACCTACATGTTATAATGGTTGTTTCCATGGAAGAGAAACTGACATGCGCAGGATGTGCCTGATTTTATCCGTGACCGCCTTACTAGCTCCCGTTATCTGCCTGGCAACCAAGCCATGCAAGCCACTATCCAAGTCAGAATTCCTGACCGAAGTCGCCCACCAATCTGATCTTGTCGCATTGGTGAGTATCTCGGAGATGAGTCCCAATCCAAACGACCCGTGGACGAAAGCTTTGGTCGATGAAAAAATTCTTGATCTAAAAAATGAAACGGCGAAAACGATTACCATTAACAAATGGCAAGCTAATTATGAACCACTATTCTATTACAAAGCTGGCGATAAATTGATTTTATGGCTACGTAAAGTTGGCAACGCGTATGAACTGACAAACAATGAATGGGGTGCCTGTGAGCCGGCCATCTGGCCAGTGGAAAATAACGTCGTTCATCCCAGTTTCAACGATGAAACCAACGCTATCCACAGCATCACGGCCGTCAGGAAAATAATTGCTAAACCCTAATGTCCTGGCTTGCTTTGATGATCACGTTCACTCAATTCAGATAGTTTGGGGCCGAATTTGACGAGCTCATTGTAACTTATTTTGAATTCGAACTTACCGTCGACATTCGTGATGGCCATACCCAGGCCCTTTTCATTCACTTCATCACGAACTTTATACTTCGTTTCTCGACTAGGCGCCGTTTCGATAATGAGAAATTTTGTCTTTGCATCAAGCTTAATGGATCGTATTTCTTTTGACGAACAGCCTTTTTTCTGTAAATATTCCAACAATAATTGAGCTTGGCCGCCGTATTTCAATAAGTCTTCTACATCGCCCTTTATTCTTATTTCCCTTTCTCGGCTAAGATTGGCATGCCTTGACTGAAACAGATTAAACGGCGTACTGGTTAACTGAGATTTGACTTCCTGCTTTAATAAATTATTTTGTATCAGCCTATCAACCTTTTCTTTGGCTTCAGGTTGCAACACCTGGTATAGCAAACGCCCAATATGGATATCGTGATCACTTTTATTTTTAGAATCATTGTGCATCACGATCGCTTTAATCATGAGAGTATTCAATGCATCAAGATGATGTTGATCACTTTCAGGATGCGGACTATTGCAGTAATTTTGGTAGAAATGCGCCAGTTCCCGCGCGGCTTTGAGTTTGTCGTTAATAGAATATTCTTTATAGATTTTATATATCTCATCCAACATTGCACCATCTGGTATCCTTTTTTCATTCATCACCTTCATCATGTACAACGCGCCTTCGATGCTGCGTTTCGGATTAACGAATGAGCAAGTGCCTTTCGATTGCGGTCGCGCTGGCATATAGGCGACTCCAGTAAAGTCACGAAGATATTCAGCAGTACGCTGCTGAAATTCTGTCATTTTCGTCATATCACTGTAATTTGATCGATTCGATTTATGGAGGAGATATTTCAAAAATTCGTCGGGTTGCGATACTTGACCTTGTTTACGCAATACAATGGTACCTGAGGGATTATCTTTGATAGCCACCTGAATATCTTCCGGCATCGTTTCGAGAACGCTTTGAGGAATACAGGACGTAATATCACCATCACCTCGATTTGAGAGGGTTATCATGGTTTCGTTCCCATCGTATTTCATGTTTAAACCTACGACATGGCCGTGCCAACCCGTCGGTATCACTATCAATTCTCCCTTCCTATATTGTTCAGTAAATATTGCTGCCTTCGCGTCAGTACTGCCAACGAGCATCATCTGATTTGTGAATCTAACGGCTGAGCGAATCTCATCAAAATAGTGATGGGCATCTTGATTAGCCGGTTGATAGCCACTCAAGGAATCCGCCAAATAATTAAAACCTTCGTGAGCCAGGTTACCATCAAGCTCATACGTTTTGTCCTGCCCTTCTTGATTGATACTGGTGATACTACCGGTTAACCCAATGCGATGACTGGCTTGTTTAAATTGATCGCTAATATTCTGTTCCGTGGTGAAGTTGCTCCTGTCAACCACTGTTTCTTGTTTCACTGTATGCGCAAACAATAGACGTGCTGCATTCGGGTGACAAATAGCTTTGAATAGATCTTCGAAATCTTCTATTTCAGACATTTGCGGCATCTGCAGCATTCGCATAAGAAGATTATCACTGGGATTTTCGGAACTGATACTGGAAACACACGTCATCAGACATGCGTAAAATTGTTCTGGCCTCATCAGTTCACGATTTTTGATAAGTTCACTCAGCATGTTGTTGGCTTGATTATTATCATTTTCGATAGCATGCATAAACTTCTTCTCGAATTCATTTTGCCGTAACACTATTTTATCTTTATCGTTTAGCCTTCCACCATTTTCTTCGATGACACGAATAAAATTTTCCTTGTTGCTCGCGCTCATATCTGTGCTGGCTGCGATGTAGAAGTAGGCGGTGTGCCCATCCCCATCGACTTTATTTATATTTTCACGCAATCTTGCACTAACTTGTAAGATGACATTAATAATTTCCTCATCATCGCCTTTTGCAGCAGATAAGAGAGCCTTATGACAGACGCCTGACTTGTCAGGGTCATAGTCATTGTTCTGTTCTTTCAATGCCCCACGCATCGCTTGATATATTTCAATGGTTGATTGTTTGCTTTTGCTGATGGGTGCGTAAGACCCACGCTCGGTGAATAAGGCGAGAAACAACTCATCTAACTCAGCATCACTGGTAGGCAATGGCATATGTAACTGATTAATCAGGTACTGAATGACACTAGCTTGATTATAAGCAATAGCCTCTCGAATGAGGTTTCTGCCTTTACCATTTTCATTGGCAACATCTGCTTCATAGATATCGTTCACGGAAATAAATTTAAGTGATTGCAGATTGCCTGCTTTCACTTTTGCGACTATCGGCAGGTCACCCACACTTCGTACCAGGCTCGCTTCAATGCTCTTTATATTTTCCAATCTGCGGAGACTGTCATTTCTTGTCAGCGCAACAGGTTGCGGCACAATTCCCAAATCACCAAAGCTTCCACTTAAGGATAACTCCGATGATTGACTGAGGTTAAACCGTGGTCTGCTATCAGGATCTTGAAATGCTGACCCTCTACGTGTCCTCATGATAACTCCTGAAAATTGCTATCAGGCAATGATGATTTTGATAGCCTTACCGTTAAGTATAGACGACGCCTGCTAAATCATTTTTTCAGTGTATTCATGTTGTTATAGATAGAATGGCTTGATAACGAGAATTGTCGCTACAAATAAAGGCGGGAAGAGTTGGTGACCCAGGTGCAACCTAGAAATTTATTTTCGCTCCATCACATCCGTGAGCGTGACAACGAATTCATCCACATTCATATCGCCATACAGACGTGTATCTAATTCATTACCCTGCGCATCAAAAAAGACGATGGCAGGTGGCGCAACAATATCGAATTTTTTTGCAATCGCCATCACGGCGGGCTCTCTCGAACTGAGATCGACACGTACCAATGTAAAATTAAGCATTAATGTACTCACCCGTGGATCAGTGAAAATATCTTTCTCGATAGCAATACAGGACACGCACCAGCTCGCATAAAAATCGAGTAAAACCGGCCTATTCTGCTTTTGTGCCTGAGACAATAAAACTCGCAACTCTGATTCAGAATGAATGGTTTGGAAAATGCCCAATGAAGCTGGATTATAAGGCTGGGTCACATTCATATTAATGGCGAGCGGTGTAAAGGGATTATTGTTACCGATGAGCGCGCCAACCATGAGCGCTATACCATATATGAAGACCATTATACTAGACGCTTTTAGAAAAATTCCGAAATTTCCTTCCTGCGTAACCCTCATCACACCCATAAACAATGCAACGACGATCGCAAAGCCAGACCAAAGTATCATGTTATAAGAATAGGGAATCACACGTGAAGCCATCCAGATGGCCAACCCAAGAATCAACAAGCCCAACACAATTTCAATCTCATGTTGCCACACCTGCACTCTAGGCAAAACCGTTTCCCTGGTAAACCATACGAATAACAAAGGGGTACCCATGCCAATTCCCATCATAAAAAGCGCCACCACACCCAGCAAAGGGTCCCCAATTTGGCTGATAATGGATAAAACACCAATCAGCGGCGCTGCGGCACAAGGAGACGCAATCAGCGTCAGGAATATCCCCATTAATGCTGCACCTAAATAAGTGTTGCTACTACGAAATGAGTTAAAGGAAATAAAGTAATGCTGAATGGACGCGGGTAGGTGAACTTTATAGGCACCTAGCAAAGAAAATGCTAGCACTGCCAACGTAACACTCATTAATATAATGACAAAAGGCGATTGTAAAGATAGCTGTAAATAGATACCGAGAGCACCGGCGGCATAACCTAGCAATGCATAAGTTGTCGCTAGAGATAATATGTATGTTAACGTGAGCCCCAGCATTCTGCGGTGTGAAATTAACCCGCTTGATGACATTAACAGTGTTGACAGCACAAGTAGAAGCGGAAAAACACATGGCGTGAATGCAAGCAGTAACCCAAGCATCCAGAATATTATAATAATAAATGTCCAATTCCTTGAAATAAGAACATCCGTAAATGCTTGCTGTGCACGCATGAGTGAATATTTCGGAAACAAGGTGCTGATATTCGAAATGACATTATCAGGTTGTTTGCTAGCTTGCTGTTCGGTTAACTTTTTGGAAATAGTATCGAACTCTTCTGAGTTGTAAAGTGGTAGTGAACATCTCCCTCCCGCACAAAAGAAAGCGGCTGCTTTCGACAGCACCGGAAACTTTACTTCCGTTTGGTTGACAGATTCCGCTGCACTGGTATACCAGTGATACGTGATATAAAATGAAGGGAATTTCAGTGCCGCAAAATATAACTCAAACGCAGCCGGATCATTCTTTTTACCGATAATCGTAATATCTAAAGGTGGCTTGGTAATGACATCATTCGCAATGAGCACTAAAGCTGGAATATTTTTTATGATGACATCCGGGGAAACGAGATAGCGTAACGCTTGCTTGGCCATGTCCTGGTATTTCTTATCTGCGAAATAATTTGATGTCAATGAGGCCACACGAGCAAGCGTCGTATTATCGACCGCAACCACTTCATATTTCGTTTTTCCATCGATCACATCAGAAACAAACGCGACAAATCCAGGTTCACCTGACGGATTTTGAAAATGATCGTTAATGTAATCGAGCGCTCTTTGTGCACGCATTAAATATTGTGGTTCGGTGGTGACGGCATAAAGACTAATAAAGGCCTGAGCCATTTGCAGGTTATCACTGAGATAGATGCCACCATTCTTAGCTTCGCTATGCTTAAAACCACCTTCAGGCGTTCCCAAATGACCGATCATCCATTTGGTTGCTGTTAATGCTTGATCTAGATAGGCTTGATTACCAGAAATCATATACATGGCAGAGAGTGCATTAATAGCCTCACCATTTTCATTAGCATAAACCGTTTTATCTATCTCGGGCACACCTCTGCTGCGACGCAGTGAATCATTCAGTTTATAGTAAGAAGCATCTTGCTTGTCCGCGGTCATTTTAGCCGATTGACCATGATAAAACACGCCTTCCGGTGACAATAAGAAACGTGTCATAAACTTCACCATCGCTTCAGCAGTTGCCATGTACTCGGGCTTTCCTGTTAAAGCATAGGCATCGAGATAAAGAGGAATAGTATTCGCTTGTACTGATAATTTTTTTTCATAATTCGGATGCACCCAGTCACCATTCGATGAGCCCGAGTACATACCTCCCCATACAGGATCGATTAATAGCACGCCGTTATCTAGCGTAGTGTTGAGCCACTTGGAAGCAACTTGATTGCCGGCTTGCACCAACCCTATCGCATACTGTGTTGAAAATCGGCTAACATATTTTGTGGTGATATCATGCCCGTAACTTTCGCCATCGCCTTCCGATTCCTGCTTGCCATAGAATAACCATTGTTTGGCGACTAATAATAACCGGGTATTTTCAGGCAGAATAGTGTCGTACTCGGCAGAGTGATCCACATTTTTATCGTAAGGGATATCCGTTACGACAATCATGGGGTGATCTTTCGCCACTTTTTCCAATAACTTTAATGTTTCTTCCGGCGCAAGTTAGCCATGTGATTCGTGGATGACGTGTCGGCTTTTGTCTAATATCAAAAGTGTAGGCAGCTCAGTGATCTTGTACTGGATCGCTGCGTCTTTCGCCCTGTCGATATCCATCATGACTGGAGAATAATTTTTATTGATCATCTCGATGACTCTAGGGTCTTTTAGCGCGGTGGAACTGAACTTCTTACACCATTCGCACCAATCTGCTCTCGCGTAAACTAATATCAGATTACGATCTTTGGGGAGACTGACAAAAATTGAATCGGAATATGCTTGCCAAGGAATGACTGCGGAAGCTGATGGTACGTCAGCTTGAGAAGGTGACATGACAATAAACAGCGATAGCGAGATCAAAAAACTTACTGCAAGGTTGAGGAGGCGCATTTCACGACTTTCCTTTCGTTCATGCAGCATTATTTATAGTTATGACTCTATTATATAGTATTTGAATGGATAAGAGGCGCTAGAATCACGTTGATTTTTTTAGCTTAGTACAATCAACGCAATATATGTCATAACTGTCGTTGATTGTTATTGGGTTTGACGACAAATGCAGCACACCAACGCACTTTCTATCGACTAGGGTCACTGACGCGTAAACGTTTTAACCATATGTGCCAGCAAACGCACGATGTCGCGATTCATGAATGGCCGCAGCGTCGCTGGGTTGGCATGTAAGAGTTGCAATAAACACAGTAAATTCATCAGTCGTGACTGCTTTTTCCAGTCGGATGGTAATGCATTACCAGCATATTGAAGTCCGCGAATGAAACTTGTTTCGAAATATTCTGGTAATTTATGACTATAACGCAGCATCAAACCGATATCTGTTAAATAGGTTCCGGAGTGCGCGAATTCCCAGTCTAAAATGGCTGCAACTTTCCACTCCCCTTTCACTTCGTGCACTAACATATTAGCGGGATCGTAATCACCATGGGTGAGATTCGCCTCATTGATCAGTGGAAATAAATCGGAAGATTTGGAAACAAGATCATGCAAATCGTGATGGAGATTTTTACCCAATGTGGTTTTAACGAGCGGATCCTCGAGCATCTGCACGATGAAGCTTTGATAATCATTCTCAGTTTCGCTGAATGCCCGTATCTGCATATCGGCATCGAATAAACCACCGATCGGTAATTTCATTTGACGCAAAATATTTAAGTGTTGACCCGCATCAAACATCACCGACTCAATCGCCTCACCCTGTGCCGTAAAAAGAAAATCACGCAACAACGTTCCGGGCACCCACTCCATCATCGCATACGGGTATGGAATAATACTGCAACTACTGTCAAAGTGGAGAAAATCAGCGACAGGTAAAACACCCTGAACGATATTATGAATAGACATTTCGCGCACGAGTGATGAAGCTTCACGCTGATAAATGCGCATCAATACTGAATGGTTATTACCAAAGGACACTTTATAATTCGCATTGGCACAGCCATCAGACAAGAGTGTCAGCGATTGCACGCGCTCGGTTGAATGCGGCGCTAGCAGCTTTTCCGCGACGTGGATGTCAATTTGTTCTGGCTCACGAGCACGTTCCCAGTCCGATTTCAGAATCGATTCTTGCATGATTGGCACAACTCTCTTGTTATATTAGCGAAACTGATTATACCCAAGATCATCGCCATCATCACCCCCTATCATTAAATGCAGGGCACGGTAGGTTGGGCAGAGCGGCACGTGTTCAGACCGGGGACATCGGTAACACTTGTTCCGGGGACATAGGTAAAACTG
>CAZGPP010000011.1:0-94774 GCA_964527435.1 uncultured Coxiellaceae bacterium
AATAATACTGTCAAAAGTACCGTTTAAGTAGAGCGGGTCCATACCATTGGGCAGATCGACAGCGAAGCCCAACAAGACCTTAGAAGAAAAAAAAGAATACATTATATTTAATATTTCGTCTATTTATGGGTTTTTTTTATAAATGTCTATGATGGTTAGAAAGATGGTTGGGCTTCGCTTGCCGCTCTGCCCAACACATTGCTAATGTTCAGCAGATACTAATTTTAAGCCAAGCACGGAGCCTATTAACATGATTAAAAACAAACTTCGCATGAATGAGACTGGGTCTTTGAAGTAGATCATGCCGATCATGGCCGTTCCAAACGCACCGATGCCTGTCCACACGGCATAAGCGGTACCTAAGGGGATATTCGTCAGTGATTTATTGAGAAAATAGAAACTCAAGGTCGCACAAATTAAAAATCCGAGGGTATAGGTGATGATGGTAAACCCTTCGGATAACTTCATGAAAGTGGTAAAACCAATTTCGAAAAAACCAGCGCTTAATAAATAGATCCAGGCGTTCATGGGGGATATTCCTTGCTGAAAGATATAGGCCAGCCTCGAGCAACTGGCCTAGATAGACGTGAGACCTTACCAGTTAAACAAGTTGAACATAGGTTTGCTTTTTGCGGTGGTGGTCTTTTTGGTGGCTAATTTCTTTGCGGTGTGGCTGGTAGCTTTAGCAGCGGATTTTTTGGTGGTTTTGCGCTTCGTGGTTGCTTTGGTGGCAACGCTTTTAACGGCCTTAGCTTTTGGCGAAGCTGCTTTTGTGGTTTTACGGCCAGCGGCTTTACGTGGTTTGGCGGCGGCTTTCACTTTAGTCGTTTTCTTGGTGGCTTTAGCTTTCTTGGCTATTACTTTCTTTACCGTGGTTTTCTTTGCGGCGGACTTCTTAACGGCAGGCTTCGTCGCAGCAGCTTTCGTTGAATTACGTTTCTTTGCTTTCATCATGGTGTGTCTGTCCTAGAAAATATAGTCGGAGCGTTATTCTAGCATGGGTTTAAATCAAAAAAGTATTAGGGTTATCATGTATACATGAGCGCTCGTTTTGAGTAATAAATCCTGCTGTGTCGATCACTTCATTTTGTTCGCGACCACCTCTAATTCCTTGAGGGCAGTGGTGGCATCAGCCAGTCTGCCGTGTGTCATGTGCTGTTTTACCTGATTTTCAATTTTTTTATAATTACGATAATTGAATAGGCAGACTCGTGCACGATAGACGGATTGAATTTTAATGACGGCCTCTTCGACTTCAACAGGTATGTGCAAGTCAGCAGGCGTGTAATCCCGATTACCACCCAGTGCCAATCTGCAGCCGCGCTTAATGAGATAAGCGGCTTTATGGTGCTCGGAACCATTTGTAATCTTCGATAGTAAGGCGATCGCTTCTCCGTAAAGTTGCTGTTCGTACAATCTGTTCCCGACTTCCCACAATGTATGATTGAGAGAATCAACGTCGCCTTTTGGAGAATGATGATTCAGATAGCGGTGCAGATTCAGGACGTAATTCCGATCAGATTCAGTCGAGATTAAGCTGAGAATTAGCTCGGACCTTTCGCTTTGATCTGGCGTCGGGCTCTCCAGACGCATAAGTGCTTCTTCAGCAAGGTGGCGGTGGGTGGGGTCTGAGTTTAATTTGATGATGAAATTGCAGTAGGTCACCACTTCTTGGGGCTTATCCAGCGCGGGTAATTCAGAAGCCAGGTAAGCATAGAGAGACAGCTCTTGCATCACTTCATCGACATGGGTGCCGTCCAGGCTGGAGTGGGTTCTAACACCTCGTATTACGAGTTTGGCCCGGAACGGCTGGAAGGCATTGAATTCAAGAATGTCGGTTATATTTTGCGCTTTGGTCGGGGTATCCGAATGGTTGTAATGCGAGAGTGAGATGAGCACAGGTAGCATTGACTTGCATTCTGTGAGAATAGTTAGGAATTTAAATAACATCTTTCGATTGTGTTCAACGCTTTTTTCGCCATTCAGTATGATCAACGCTGCATCGCTGGTTCGAGTATACATTGAGAGCAGGGAGGTATATCGATCATCACCAGCGGTATCCCAGATCGTTGTTCTGATCTTAGTGTCATGAACGTTGACGCTGGTGCTATAAAAATTTGCCGCTATCGTTCTATTGTGGTTGGGCGTGAATTTCTTATGAATATATCGATACACAAAGCAGCTTTTACCTGATTGACTTTCACCTACGATGACAATTTTTGGCATGGGGTTTTCCTGATGTTCGATGTTATTGTTGGGCTTCGAGTGCCGCTCAGCCCAACGATTACTAGTTTTTGCGTGTGCATGTTTTAGGATATTGAACTGCAATTTCCGCTGAAGCATCAAGTCGCTTATTAAGTTGATTAACATAATCTCTGTTAAATAATTGATTACTATTAACCTGAACGGATCTCGCCAGCACACTATTTTCAGACTTTTTCAATGCTAGTAGAATTGATTGTCTTTCGTCTGGGTTTTTGTCACGAAGAAATAATTCCTTGAATTCATTTCTGTGCGTCGGCGCCAACCGTGAAATGGCCGCGAATAAGCCATCTGAATGAATAAGCGGCAGTATGGCTTTCATGAAGCTCGATCTTCCGGTCATATCATCAATTTCACTCATATCTCCCGATATTTGTGTTGTCGAGACTAAATGAAAATGCTTACCTACGTTATATTTCTTTGCATCAAAGAGACTGTCAAAAATAATGAGAGCATCACTCAAATTTTGAAAGAGATGTTTTGAGTCCAGGCTAAATTCCAAACGATCATCTGGATGAATGGTTTGTAATAGCATTTGTAGATCAATGACATCCATAGCATGACAGCACATCAATTTAGCGAGTGTGAGGCGCGTATCTAAGATAAAAGATGAGCAGGGGTCATAAGGAAAACAGATCTCGACCACTCTACAAAAGCTGCCCACGCTAAGGATCGGCGCTGTGAAGATAGCTTCCGATAATAGAAATACGCTGTCTGCTTGATTAATTAAATGAGCAACATCTAACAGTAAACATACTTTTTCATATTCTGATTCAATTTCGGTTGGAAATGAATCATACGCAACAGGTAAGCGATCAAGCATGCTACGTGAGACAAGTTTCTTGTAGAAGTCTTTATGTTTTTTTCGCAGTCTCACCGTGGTCATTTTCAAGAGCGCGATGTCGTCATAACCTGTAATCTGGCGCATACTAACTAGTGTTCTTTTTCTTATAAACATGAGGGATATCTACTTTTAATTTATCGTTATAATTTGGTAACAAAGATACCATATTTTCTGATATTGAAAAGTAAACTCTACAAAATTCTTGCACTAATTATTTTTTTTGGTTAAAAATGAGGCTAAAATCGCGGTTTATTTCACCAACAAAGGTAAATGATCTTCTATGATATTTTCATATCACTAATAATTACCAGGTAAACAACTGATATCTAATGGCTGTCATGTTTATATCTTTGTTAACGCTAATATATTCTTTTTCCAGTCTTGTCATCGCTACTGACCTCCCAATAAAAACAATAGCAAATGCGCTGGCGATGGTTATTGAAACGGACAATATTTACCACGTAAAGTAAGTGAAAGTAACGAACTAACCATTCAGCGATAATTTTTTTGCTCTATCTTGCTTGAAGCTATATTATCGAATCTTTAATCATCAGGAGTAAGTTTACAGTGAAGTTATCAAACCAGTTAGCAGCCATCGCTATCATCAGTGTTATATCTAGCGCCACATTCGCAGCCGGTCAATTTTTTGAAGTTGGAAAATCATATTTGTTCGTCCCTCGTCTTAATATGGTATTCAAAGGCACGGTTACCCAGGTCACTGATCAGGAAGTTGTATTCAAAGATCGCGCGATTTTAAAAGCATCCAAAGCTGCCGCTACGGTGCAAAATGATGATGCCAAATCTGGATCCATTAAAAGTGAGGCAATAGCAGAATTTCTAAAGAGCAAAAACAGAGAAGCGTTACTCGATCCATCGTTAGTGAATGCACCTGTAAGCTATTCACGTAGTGAATTGACTGCCATTAAAATTGATAGTTAAGCGCATGGGGTTTGGTGTCATATCTACAATATGGCACCTGACTATTCGCAGCCAATTTTTGGATATGCTCCATGTCATATCGATGATATTTCATTGATCCGTTTAAGTTACACGAGATTGAACGAGCAGAATTCATTCAATAGTTATTTATATGTTTATTAATTGATTCTATGCTATGCAGCATTGCTGTAATGAGCCTGCTACAAACCTACTATTGATTTTCGCATTTCTTGTGTGCTTGGTATAATCAATCAGCACTCGAGCCTTATTATTATCAATGATTTCCCTTGCTGTAGTGAATGAATTAATGAAAGTGACATATTCAATTTCAACCTGGTTGTCTTCAAGGCAGTTGCTGACTGTTTTAACGAGGCCATTTTTTTCTATCGTAGTTGCCTTTATCGCCGCACTGGGTGCACCCGCTATGGCTGCTGACTCATACCTCAAGCAATGGGATAACCTCGTCATCACGGGTTCAATTACAAATTCTCACTACCAATATTATTTTGAGCCGCAGATACGCTTCATTGATGATACCTATGTATTCAATGAGCTATTTCTGCTTGGCGCGTTAGGCTACCGTGTGAACTCCTCGCTTAGTTTTTTTGTCGGGCCAGGCTGGATTATTACCAAAAATACGGATGGAAGCATGTCGCATGAGGTCCGTTTGTGGCAGCAGCTTAATTACCTAGCCATTAGTAAAGCGACATTTAATTTGAATGCTCGCACGCGTTTTGAGCAACGCAAAGACACGCAATATTCAACGATTGCTTATCGCTTTCGGCAACGTTTATGGTTGCGCGTGCCATTTAAATCTCATCCATCCTTATCATTTTCTATCTTCGATGAGATATTTTTAAACTTTAATCATCCGCAATGGGTATCACCTCATTTCTTTTCACAAAACCGCGCGTTTATCGGACTTGGATATCAATATTCTAAAGCCCTATCGATAGACACTGGTTACATGAACCAGTTTCTTAACTCAACAACGAGTCGTGATGATCACGTGCTGGTCGTTATATGCAGCATAAATAATTAAACTTTACAGTTTTTTTAGCAAGGCTGGATAATAGACAATTTGCCATCTATCGCTCGACGTAATCACATTATTTTCAACCCAAAATTATGCGGTATGGATTTCATTTTATTGATTTCTCTCCGTCTCTTGTTTCACAAGTCAAGCGTGTGCTTGCGGTAGACATGTGTAACCTTCCGCAGTTCTTCCGCAAGCACACGAATTAGCTAATAGTATCTTGATATAATTGATCTATAGTGTTTTCTCAATATGATCGTAGACGTCCGACACTCATTTCCTTTTTCTTTGTTAAGATATTGTCAGGCAATGGTTTTTTCATCATGGCCGCTATTATTTGACCCTAACCAGGATAAGTTGTACAATTTTACACCTAAAACTATACTAATTGAAGCAAAGGCACACATTCATGCAACGTATTAATTCTATCCATTTTTACAAGGGAATGTTAGTTCCTTCCATCGATCTGGAAAACCCTAAAGTTAAATATGTCCTTGATCGTTTGGCGATGGGTGAAAGTGCTGGGTTAAAAAATAAAAAGCTGCGCGGCCATTATATTTGGAAGGCACGCATTGATGATTGTAATCGTCTGCTCTATACCATGGCCGATATCAAAGGAGAACGCCGTATTGTAGTGCTCACCGTCACTGCGCATAAATACGATACATGTCCGTTTTTGCAACCAGATTATTTACGAAATTTCATTGATCATAACGCCGTATTATATGATCGCGCCGTGACTGAAGAAGATTTTGATACGGAAAGTGATGGTGAAAATGAAATGGATATCAACAATAATAACAATGTTATCAGTCCCAAATTCGAGTACATCCCAATTGATAGTTTTAACGGAAAATTAATTGCTTTAAGTGATGACCAAATACAAGTTAAATATAGAACGCTTCCTTTGGTAGTGATGGGCCCTGCAGGTTCTGGCAAATCTTGTAATGCGCTTTCCATGATTAACGACTTTGTGGCTGAACAAGTTGGCGCAAAAGAAATCGATGAAATTATTTATGTGACGCAATCGCCAGCATTGTGTGAATCAATGAGAAATAATTGGAGATCTTATCCTTTATCACAACAATTTCCTGCGGAAAAGGTTCGGTTTGTCACTTATCAGGAATTAGTTGCTTCACCATTAGTGCATGTTGGTTTTGACGAATTTAGAGCGTTTATTGACGGTTATACAAAGAAAATTCGCACGCAGTTAAAAGTAAAGCAAAAGAATGAGGCTATCTCACTCGATTGGGTACCGGTTTTTACAAGAGACAAAAAATTATCTGTTCAATTGATTTACCAGGAAATGCGAATTATATCAGGCTGCTCATCGTTAGAAGAATATCAAAGTGAATATGGCAGTGATCAGTCATTAACACCAAAGGCACAACGGAAATCATTGTTTGAAATTTATCAACAATATCTGGCACATTTAACAAACCATGGCAAAATCGATTTAGGGTGTTGCATGCCATTAATGAAGCCTCGCAAAGCACGCTTATTAATCGATGAAGCTCAAGATTTAGCACACGTACAGTTAAAATTATTGTGTGATTATTCACGTGGTGAAATTGTATATTTCTTCGACCCAAGACAAAGCTTATCAGATACATTAAAAAAGAAACATTACACTGATAGAATTTTAAATGTTAAAAATTCCGGAGCAAAACCAGTTGAGTTGAAATCATCATATCGTTGTCCTAAAGCGATTCTTGATATTGCCCAAGAAATGCTGTTCCTTGGAGCAAAATTGACAGGAGAGGCTGCACCTCAAGCGGCTGTTTCTATGTTGGATCACCCAGGTGCGGTGTCTGTCTTAGAGAAAATCCCAGAAAATTTAGATGATTTTGTTGTGGTGACTTTGCCTGACTTGGTAGAAAAGGCAAAAGCAGATTATAAAACCAATCGTGTTTTTACGATTGATCAAATTAAAGGTTTAGAATATAAGCATATAGTTGCGCATTGCATTTTTGATAATGAAATATATTTCCAAGCATGCGCAGAATTAGTTGCTGGTGTAAATAAAAATAAAGTCTTTGGTCCTGCATTTTTTAGAGCATATACCGCCTTTACCAGAGCGATTGAAACCGTGACAATTGTTGAAAATAATCCTGATTGCTTGCGTAAATTAGGGCCGATCATGTCAGCACTTAGAAAGCCAGCTGTGGTTGTCGCCAAGAAAGTCGTTACTGCCGCTGTTAAGAAAAAAAGCGCTTCACGTAAAAATGAAGAACTGTTTGAGGAAGTCAAACAATTACTAGCAACCAGAAATAAAGACAATTTTCTTTTAGCTAAATCTATTTGGGTCGATGAATTAAAAAAGCAACCGGAAGATTTTATTAAATTCAAACAACAGTTTTTAGGTGAAATGTTACCACAATGGAAAGCGCTTATGGTGGAATTAAATAAAGTTGATGATGAAATTTCTGTAAAGCAAAAATATATGACACATTATCGTTTCGAGGTGCGATTAGAAAAGCTGATGGAAAAGCCAGATACGAAAATGAACAATGCTAAATTGCCAAGCGAGTGCAGAAAACTCATAAGAGACATTAATGAAAAACTGAATAAATTAGAGCAAGCAAATAAAGATTTAATTAAACAAATTGATTTTTTTGCAGAATGTCACAGATTGATAAGCTTGGGAGAAAAGAACGAGTTTACTGGTTTGATTGATATCGCGGAATACTTTGGCCTAAGCCATATAAGCATAGACGTATTGACTGCCTTAGAAAGAGTTTTAGCTGTGTACCAAGCATCACCAAGCAAACGCACACCACAAACTAAGGGATGTTTAGATTATTTATGCCAAATCTTGCACGTCAATAAATTAACATTCGCAACTTCAGTCTCAAGTAGCGTATCTATATTTCCATCTCAAAAAGAAATCATAGACGCTATTATAGAAAAGGATAATATTAATGAACTGCGTCAATGGATTAAGAAGTCAACAAAAACAGATAGAGAATACGCATTGCGTGTTGCAATATCTTATGAAATAAGTGGATACAATCAATGCATATCCCATTTACTAGATTTAACAAGTCCTGAAGCGAAAGTTGAAGAGCACATCAGTCTTATTAGTCAGGGCGCCGCTTCGGGTCAATGCGCACTCCATCGTGCAATCGCACTGAGAAGCCCAAGTAACGTTAATCGATTGCTTCGATGTCCTAGCAATGATGTATTAAGGCAATTGTTAATAAAAGATAAGAAACACCGTACACCAATCGATGATCTCGTGCTGATATTTGATACGAAGTACAACGATGCTTCTAGCGATGACAAGCATAATCTATATCAAATAGTGTTCTGGATTCTCATTACGATTAATCAAAATCAGTCAAATCGGTTGCGCGCTTTGAGTCCTGAGGATGAGACCTTAATTAAAAGTAAACTGGGACGCTTACAGTTTATGCATGAATCACACAAAATCACCTCTAAACCCGGATAATCTTGAGGTATCAGACATACATACTTTCCATTAAAGTTTCTTACTAACAGGTCCTTACTAAAATCAATCCATAGTGACGAGATAACAAATACCCTAGCATATCACTGATGATGGCATTCACCGCCTTTAGTTAATGTATCGACTTTTTCAAATATATCTTTCACTTCTTCGCTAAACAGACTTCCGTGTCATTTCCGCAAGCTTGCGGAAATGACACTATATTACACGTGCCAGCTTAACAGATTATTAACTTTGCTGTGATATGCTTCGAATACGCAAGCATACGTTTGTCAAGCTACTACACATGTCACTGTCATAACCACATAGAGATGTTCGTGACCTTTCCACAGGCCTGCGGAAAGGTCACCGTTAACTTAATGTTGAATAGTTTTCAGATAGAATTGAATAATGATTTTAATTAAATTGAAAATCTTGATAAAATCAGGTTTGTATCAGAAATAACTTGTATAAGCGTAAGTAATTCAGGGGTATAAATGGAATTATTACCAGTTAATGAAATAAAAATTAATCAAGCCAAAATTGATAAGATTGACTATTTTGTGAAATCAATTTACAGACTAATCATATATAGTCGACATCATTTAGATGATGATCTATTAGATGCTTACTTAACAAGTATTCATGAACTTCAAGATCTTTTAAGCATAAAAAATGCCCAGATGGAAGCTCAGAACGAGGAGGAGGCAGAAGAATATCTAAAAAACCTGAAAGTGTCACTGGACTTCATTATTAAAGAAATCATTATGCATAATAATTTTGAAAAGGAAATTCAACTTTTTCAACTTCTTAGATTAATTTCTCCTGAAACAAATGCTGCCCACCCTAATCGCTACAGACAAACATTAGTTCAAATTGGAGCACATATCTGTCCAGACAAGGACGAAGTGCCTGGTTTAGTTTCAGAGCTGTTTTACCAAATGCGAACGCTAGCCAACCCAATTATCAAAGCAATCTATTTTCATCACGAGTTAATCAGAATACATCCATTTGTAGACGGAAATGGTCGGGTAACAAGATTCGCAAAAAACTGGATGTTGATGTATGATTTGTATCCGCCTATTTTTATCAATGACGCTCCGCAGAAAAAAGAATACATTTCTACACTTTCAAAAAGCTTTAGAGAGCTTGATAAATCGCCCAAAAAGTGGAACGAATTTACTGAAAACTTTTTTGAACAAGAGCTTGACCGTTTATTAGTGAATGCGGCTTTGCTTTATGAAAATGTAAACAGAATTGGGTTAGAGAGAGCGAAATTAAATAATAGTTAAGAGACTAATAATGCTGTCTTTTTCTGCAGGCTTACAGAAAAGATACGGTTATTATTAATAGATTGATATTGCTATCTCATTATTTCAGCATTTCCTTAATCTTTGTATAATCGATTTTACCAGATCCCAAAAGTGGTAATTTAGGTACGATAACTATCTTTTTAGGAATACTGAGATCGCTGACTTGTGATTTTTTAAAGAATGTAATGACTTCCTCTCTTGTCGCATCTGCATTGGTTGTCATTAGGATGATCTGCTCTCCTTTATGACTGTCAGGCACATTCACCGCCGCATGCTGGTGAGTTGGCCATAATAGATTAAGCTGCTGCTCAACCATCGCCAGAGAGACCATTTCGCCAGCTATCTTTGCGAATCGTTTGACTCGCCCCTGAATTGTCAAATATCCATCGTCATCGATTGATACAATATCGCCCGTTTCATACCAGCCATCCACTGGTGGAACTAGCACATTTGGATTATTTGCAAGCAAATATCCTTTCATAATATTAGCGCCAGAAACGCTTAGCAGACCGCCCACATCAATGCCTGGTACTGGGGATAGCCTATGATCAATACCAGGTAATAATCGACCAACCGTTCCTGCTCGCGACTGCATGGGTGTATTGGTGGCGAGAACCGGCGATGTTTCTGTGGCGCCATAGCCATCGAAAATCCTGACGCCAAATTTAAAAAGCCAGGTAGAAAGAGTTTCAGGGCGTAGCTTCTCGGCACCTGAGAACACGTAACGGAGACTATAGAAATCATAAGGATGCGCATATTTCGCATATCCCGTAAGAAATGTATCGGTACCAAATAATATCGTCGCATTCATTCCATAAATAAGCTGTGGAATCACACGATAATGCAATGGAGACGGGTACAAAAACACATGAATACCCGACAAAACCGGCAGCAGCATACCGCCTGTTAAACCAAATGAGTGAAACAATGGTAATGCATTAAATATTTTATCGGTTTCGGTAAAATCGATACGCGCACTTAATTGATAGCGGTTAGCTTGTATATTTCTATGTGAAAGGACAACACCTTTCGGGCTGCCTTCTGAGCCCGATGTAAATAAGATGACGGAAGGAGAGTCAGGGTCTGTACTTTTATAAAAAACGGACGGGAAGGTTGATTTGAATTTACCAATGACTTTAGCTGTTAGAGATATATTTGCAGCGATATCTTCGAGATATTCGATATTCACACCGTTATTATGCAATTGTTCGACAAGATCATTTAACTTGGCAATATCGATGAATTTACGCGAAGTGTAAACCGTTTTAATTTCCGCAGTGACACAGGCCGATAATACATTTTTGATGCCTGATGAGAAGTTTAAGATAACCGGTACACGATTGTAAGCTTGTAACGCGAAGAAAACACTTAGTGTCGCAATCATATTCGGTAAAATTACTCCGACGTTCTCGCCTTGCTTTGTGCGACGAGTGACATACTTACCCAACACAAAGCTTCTGGTTATCAGGTCGTGGTAACTAATGGATTTCATTTCGACATCAGTAGCAATAACATAATTTCGCCCGTGGACAGACTCAGCTTCAATTAGGGAAGAAAAAAGTGTTTTTTGTAAATTACAGCTCATAAATACAATATCTGACATGATGTCATATAGTTTTATGCCGATAACATGCCGGCGCTGACGACCTTTAATTTCACTTGGAATAGATAATTTCTGTGAAGGAAATATGGTCAACGTAATTTTGGGTGCAAATGAAATGGGCATCTTCCCTCTCATTCGCGAGAATGGGCTATATTGAGCTCCTTGAATACAGATAGGCAACAAGACCGCGTCAGCTTTATCCGCTATTAAACCTGGGCCTTCATAAATTTTCATGAGTGCGCCCGTGACAGTAATTCTGCCTTCAGGGAAAATGACGCACTTCTTATCCTGTCTCACATATTCAATTAATGACTTGATAGCGATAGGATTAGTAGGGTCGACCGGATAAGCATCCACGACACGAAGGAAGAATCTGACCCACCATTTCTTGGCTATTTGTGTATCGACAGCAAACGTAAATTTTTCCGGTAAAAATGCAGCCAATAACGCTGCATCTAAAAAAGAACTATGATTAGCAATAATGACGACACGTTCACCAGCTTGTTTAAAATTTTCAAGGCCGATCACGTCGACGCGATAAACGAGGGTTAAGATAAAGCGTAATATTTCTTTTAATAAAAGATCAGGAAGTAATTTACATATATAGATCGCGACAAAAGAATTTAAAACGGCGAGGGTGAGAAATATTTCGGTGATGGTAAAACCAATATGCAACATAATGGCCGTACCGATAGCCGATAGCACCATGAAGAGTGCATTCATCACATTGTTGCTGGCAATGACTCGCGCACGATATTCCGGGTCACTTCGTTCTTGTAATATTGCGTATAACGGAACTGTAAATAGACCTCCACACAGTGCAATCAAAGCAAGGTCTATAGAAATTCGCCACCCAGTTAATGTTTGTAAGAATTGCCCAAGTTTCAATAATTCGCCTGAAGAAACAAAACTACCATGATTCGCAGCAAAATATAAATCAGCGGTAAAAATTGTGATACCAATTGCCCCGATAGGGACAAAAGTCGCCAGTACACGGCTTTTTAATAAGCTATTACAAAGCAGGGAACCAAATGCAATGCCAATTGAGAAGACAGCAATAAACCAAGTCACAACATGTTCGTTGCTATGCAATATATCTTTAGCAAATACTGGTAGTTCAGCCAAAAATACAGCGCCGATTAACCAAAACCAGGAGATGCCTAATATACAAAGGTGTATATCCCAGCGTGATTTCGAATAGTTGATAACAGTAAAGGTTTCTCGTAAAAAGTTATAATTGACCGGGAGATTTGGATTCCTGATATTCGTATCAGGGATATACAAGCTACTGATAAAACCAACAGATGATAATAGAATTAAAGTGATAGATATGAATATATCACCGTATGGTAAGAGTATAAGAACACCACCAAAAATTGTACCAAGCAGTATTGAAATGAAAGTACCAGCCTCTATTAGGCCATTACCGGCTATCAATTCTTTTTCGTGGAGTTGAACTGGCAATATTGCATATTTGACTGGGCCAAAAAAGCTGGCCTGTGTCCCTAGTAAAAATAATATTGCTATCATGATGGGTATACTGTGCAGATAGAAACCGCAAACTGCCAATAACATGACTATTATTTCGATAAATTTTATCACAGAGATTAAACGAGATTTTTCGTATTTATCGGCTAACTGACCTGCTATCGCTGAAAACAAAAAAAATGGAAGAATGAAAACGCCTGCGGCAATCGTCACTAGCAGCTGCGAGTTCATTCCTGAGTTTTCTACTAAACGGTAGGCAATTAGAATAACTAGCGCGTTTTTAAAAACATTGTCATTAAATGCACCTAGAAACTGCGCGATGAAGAGTGGCAGAAATCGCTTCGTTTTCAATAGATCAAACTGGTTATCTGCCATATTATTTCCTTATTATTAACTTAGGACTTTATAAATAGCATTAGTGTATTCAATGATGGATCATTACGTTGTAATAAATGTTTACCGGTATCTGTAAATCCATTTTTGTTAAGGAACGTTGACAGATCCGCGACAGAAGTAAAGTTTCGCAGTTCCTTTTTATTATCATCCCAGGCGACGCCAAGCCCCGCATTAAACACCGTGTGCACTAAATTTACTAAATCACGCATTTCAGGTGTAGAAACATCGTGATCACGAATAACAAAGAACGCGCCAGGTCTCATGATGCGATGAATAGATTGAACGAATTTTTCAAGTCTATCTAACGGACAGTGGTGAAGGCCGATATAGCAGGTAACGAGATCTACACTTGCATCAGGTATAGATTGTTGACTAATGACATCATAATCATTGAAGGGAATATATTTCCCAATTTTGAAAAGTGATCCACGCTCCATGATATCAACGGGTGAATAACCAGGTGCGACATCATTGATCAGATAAATCGGTTTTTTAATTTTTACATGTCGGCGTAATTCGCTAATGTATCTCCCTGTCGATCCAATTTCGACATATCCATTGTAGGTTTTATTCTTATCGATCAATTCAAGCGTCTGAGTCGCCATCTCTTTTTTCTGCTTGGTCAGTGCAGGGATTGCATAGCGTATATCTGACATAAACGGCTTTATATTCGGTAGTTCCTTCTGAATTTGGAGATAAATATCCTGATCAGTCCTGTGTTTCTGGCTGGAATTCTTTATCAGGACATGGAACTTACCCTCAGGATAGATATTGTATACATTTTGTAGAAACAGGAAAAAATTGTCACGACATACCGTTTCTAAATACACTGATTTGAATTCAGATTTTTCAGAATCGGTTCTGATTAAGTCATCACTATTTTCATAATATTTTTGCCATAGTTTATTTCTAAATCGGTTTTCAGGGTCCACCCTTTTCTTAAGAGAAAATAATTCTGCAGCTTTTGGATAACAGTGACTGAACTGCTCAAAGGTGGCGTGTGGCTGATACGGGAGGTAGTATGAGCCATCGACCTGAATGACGGCATTAATTAATTCTCTTGTCCACAGGGCAACGATTTCCCGCGAGATGTCATCAGTGCCTTGCTTATAATATAAAACAAATGCAAAGACTTCTTCTTTTGCCCATGCCATGAATGAACCAGGATCTTTGTTAGCATGTCTGACGGATATATTCAAAACATTGACATTATAACGCTGTAGAATCTCAGTCATTTTTTCGAGGAATTCGTCGAATTTCATGACGGGTACAAAATATTCCTGCAACACATAAGTAATCTTCGCACGCGAGCGCGGCTCTAGCTCATTTATATCATAGCAGCTCGCTTCTCTATTTCGCCATACCACCATTTCTGGCAAATAAATAACAGGGTCGAATATATGTTCACGACGCCATTTGCCTAAAGGACTCTCGCTGATTGCCCACAGGAAATAGCGCTCGACAGCATAACTTGTTTTAGGCATAACAATTCGTTGTGGTGATGTTAAATCCTTTTCTGTCTCAAACCAAGTAATGGCTCTAGCTTTTTTATAATGTGGAGGATAAAGGTCAGCATTATGAAAAATGGCTTTAGGATTTTGTCGAATATGATCGAAAAAATACTGTCGATAATCTTCGACATCCAGTTTCATTTCTTTACGTTCAACTTTTACATTATTCACTAATTCTAGTGTCACTTGCGTGATCACACCCAGTGCGCCATAACCGCCGATAGCGCCGTAAAATATTTCATTATTTTCGGTGGGACTCGCATGAACAAGCGTTCCGTTTGCCAATATAATTTCGAATGACTGAACTGAGTAGATGAGAGGACCCTGGCAAACGTATCGTCCATGAGCGTTAACACTGAGTGAACCACCCACGGTAAAATTTGCGTAGGTTTGCATGATTTTAATCGATAGATTATCTTTATCGATCAGCAATTGAATATCACGCCACGTTGTTCCCGCTTGTACGGTAATGATTTTTTCATCACGTCGGTAATCGATTATTTTATTCATAGCACGCATATCAATATGCATGCTATTTTCATATGCAACCTGACCACCCATACTAAATCGACCGCCGCCAATAGAAATGGGACAATCCGAAGTCTTAAGGGCATTAATGATCTCTTCGACAGATTCTGGTCTGATACTTGCGAGAACCTTCACTGGATTTAATTGGGTAATGTCATTGATCAACATAACATTCTCTTTTTATTATAATAAAGGTACATTAGTAAATTATACCATATTACACCCATAAATTGATGAGCGGTTATCGCCCACAATCCATCTAATAGCGCAAGGATTATACGCTGTGTCTGCATGGCAATTTTTCATAAGACTCATTAAAATCACTCTTTCTTTCATCGTAATACTACTTGTCACTGTTTTCACTTTAGCGATGATCGGTATTTTCAGCTGCCCCCTATCAGTCTCACCTCTCGCTCCCGATATTTCGCTGACGGTGGTAGCACCTGCCATTAAAGACATACAGAAAAAAGTGGATGGCTATTCAAGACCAATCTCTAGTACCTATCTGATTTTCCCAGAATGGTATATCGTTTATAGCTCAAGAGAATATGCTGATTTTATAAAATCCCACCCACCCAGTGGCTTTCCATATTTTGCTTCGATAGAACAATATTGGTGCGCCTATCATGCGGTATATGTTCTCACTAAAAACGATCCCTTCAATGTTAATGACCACATCATGTTAACCGTCATTGGTACTAGTCTTTCTGCGGAGTACGTTATCAAGGGATTATATGAAAATTCGGTAGGAAGATTCACCGAATGGCTTAGTTCAGGCGAGCCTGTAGAGGAAGATCGTTATGCGCAAAAAGTAGCGCAGGAATATGTCGAATTTATTCCGCTACGACCATGGTTTGAATTTGATTTTAAAAATAGTTTGAAGGGTCTTTGGCAAGACACTAGCTGGACAGGACCACACATGATCAGAAAGTGGGAGCGTAAAATTATTTTAAGTCTTGAATATTCGGTCAAAGCTGTCTACGGATGGATAATAGGCCTCGGATCACATGCGACACTGGGCGCTGCTAGTGATAATATTTACACGACGATCAAATTGCCCTCTGTTAATGTCATGAATAATTCGAGCATGGAAGTCATAATGCCGATTGAAAATGATATCTATATTATCTCCATCCCTCATGAACAACCCTTTACAGAGAATGTGAAAAAGCTTTCAATATCGAATGCGGAATTTATCGATATTTCTGCTAATCATACGATACTCATTTCACTCATTACACCGAAAGGTTGGCAATACCATTTACCTGCAGGCAAAGCACTTTTCACGATGAATATTTTAACCGATGCTTCTAAACAACGCATAGCAGTGCAAATGCCTGTTAAAGAATTACTACCAACAGTCCGAGACTTAGAAAGAAGAGGGTTGACACTCGAACATGTTTACGACTTTTAGTCTGGAAAGAATAGGATCTTGGTGAATGCGGGCGGCTGCGCATCTTTACTCAATCACGCTTAGTTTTTTCCTGTGTGAAAGCACAATTTGTCGTATTTAATAAGTCCCATGCTATTCACGCGAATCTTTTGACCTATTGATGCTCATTACGTATAATCGCCGTAATTCCTATAAATATAATAAAAATTCAAAGAGATACCCAATGAATCTACGCCCCGTCAGTGTGCATCTGATTATGGATGCGCAAGCAGTTTACAATGATTATTATCACTCTATCAAAAATGCAATGGCTACCCAGCATGGCGCGGTGCCAACATCAGCAAAAAAATCGGATAAGGAGTCAGATGGAAAGCAAACGAGCCAGGTTAATTTCGTGGTGCGAATGCCAGAAGCTCAGCGACACGAGCTTTTCTTACAGGCCAATCAAGAATTATTGCGGAATATTAATAGAGAAATAGAACGCGGGGCGACTGTATACGTAGCAAATTCTTCTGAACGTCAATATAGAATTCAGAACGTGCGCCATCAAATCATGTTCAATACCGGTTGTTTGTTCGATGATTTACAAGCATTAGTCATGCGATTACGTAAAGATAATAAACCTGACGCGGCATGGTTAGATGCATTAACGATGTATGACGTCGTGCAAAACCTACCAGATGGCGAGAACTACAAAAATGCACTAGGTTTTATTAAACAGACTGATCATCAATCTGATCATAAACAGACTGGACTAAATAATATTTTCTTACATGCACACCATCATGCCTCTTTGCACAGCAATGCGCTGTTGGAACTGCACTGTTATGTTAGCACTGAGGCTGCGTTTGAAAACCTTAACGATGCCATTATTTGCAATCATGCGCTAATACCTGGCCAGACAACTATTATTGTTCATCATTACAATGGGGCGATATTAGCAACCAGGGCAAGTCTTGGGAGTGGGGAACTTTCCTCTCACTACAGACACCAGGCAGCGCTTTTAGAAAACCCACATCACCAGCCCATCAAAAGCCCGGACGATATATTTTCCGCGCATATGCTAGATGCTGATAATTGTGTGTTTAATATCTTTTATTTCTATCTCTTGACACAGTTAATAGAAAAATATGGCGAACGCATTGCTGCTTGTAAAGGACAGGATTTAAAGTCTGCGGAAATGAGTGCTTTCGGTAAAGAAATGCTTGCGTTTGTACAAGCCTTTCCAAACGAAGCATTATTCGGTGGAAAGGTTGGTGTGCGAAGTTTAATTCGTTTGCGCGATCCACTAGTAAAGAAGTTTGCTGACCTGCCACTTGATAACGATATCATTGAAATACGCGATGAAATGCTGAAAGATAATCCTGCTGTTTTTGATAAAAATCAACATGGCCCTATCTTTGCGCAGCTAGTGAAATACATTGATGGCATTACGCCAGATATTATGATTCATATTAATTATCGTACTAATGATATTCTGTTTGATAAAATTGTTGAATTATCGAAGAGCGCACAGGCTAACCGAATATTGCTATTAATTGGCTCGTTGAGACAGTCATACAAATTAGATATGATGAGTACAGTTTGGAATGGCACGAGCCGATTTCATCCAACACTTAAGAATCTTGTCGCGTTTCTTAATGTGAAGTATGCCGATCAAGGTGTTAGCTTTCTGTTTGATGCGGTGACCACCACTGATTATCATGATAATCGATTAGCGGGTTTGCACGTCGCAACGGCAGATTGTCCCTCTCAGCGAACAATTGAGATTGCCAGTGATCGTGAAAAAATTCGTATAGCCTACGTCTTAACGCATTACGCACGAGGTAGATACCATGTCGATGATATCCATTTCTATGATGACACCTTAGCAATCTTTCAATTTATCGAAAAAGCATTTGGACGTCATGACAAACATCGATTAATACCGGCAGATATGCGATTAATCATGCATGGGTATGACGGAGATTTCAAAGGCAATTTAAATTATATTGTGGGCAACGGCTCCCTCGACCAATATCCGTTTGATGTCTTGAGATATTCCTCTACAACTTATAAAGGACTTGTCTCAGTACTGAAGGGAAATTTGAGAGACGTGCATTTTGCACGGCAGGATCTTATGTCATCTGACATTAAAAGATTTATTAAATTAACTCGCTGGAAGCATCCGGAAATTTTCTTTGACCTGCCTCGAGAAAAGACTAGATATAAAATAAAACGTTGCATAGATGTCTTTCTTGATGAGCTCAACCTATTTACGTCTTGCTCAACTCATGTCAAAAATGGCATTTATGCGGGGAAGACTGCGCTTCCACATCGTGACATGACAGCGACAATCTCAGATATCAAGAAAGAAAAAATTAGCCTGACAGATGGACTCGCTAAAATAATATCATTAGCGAAAGATCATCATCCAATAAAAGCATCAGCGACGAAACTTTTAAATTTGGTTAGGGATGGTGGACATTATGAGAAGTCTAAAATGTGGTTTCATAAATCCATTTGAGCTGCCAGGTTTAGTAGAATTTCGAATTTAATTGGGAAAGCGCGCTTTAGCGCGCAACCCATTTTTATGGCAATCGGTGATTATTCATCATCCTTAGGAATCGTATTAAATAGCATGGCAGAGCCGTATTCCAAAGCTTCTTTAAAGAAGGGATAAGATTCATCTTTAGGATCCATGTCATCAATCCACACTGGCTTTTCATCTAAGGCTTTATCTATCCAACCTTCTTTGTTGACGTAAAATCGTGCCAGCACTTCGGCAGCTTCTTGCTCTGGAAAATCAATCCATATGTTGACGTAGGCACCTTCAATATCTTCAAATTCTGCGGCATTTTGATGCTCTAAATCGGGCTCAGCTATAATCGTAAAGAAAAACATCTAGAGAACTCACTTAATAGTTATAAAAGTAAAAGATGGGCTACCATAGCACAGCTAGGGATAGGTGGCCAACATACGTGGTTGCTAATTCTATCCCCATGTATTTAATGATATTTCATTCAAATCATCCACTGTTTACACAGCATTTTTTGCCCAAAAAAAGTATGATTCAATTGAATAATAGCGCCAGATTGAGCTATCATGCCGCATACTAAAAAAAGCGCGGAGTAGCCTTGTATGCAAAGAATGTTTAGAGATGAATCACCTTATATTTTAATTGAATCCACCAAGCATGAAGAGATACTGGCGAAACTGAAGTTATTGAATGTCACCCGTGCACATTTCAATAATGGCACGTACTCGTTCGGCCCAGAAATCACAGTGGCAACGACATTAGCGGGTTTTAAACACGCGTTAACTGACAGCAATTTAAATCTGCCGTTAATCATTGCGGTCAACTCAGATGAAAGCATGCGCTTGATGGGCAAGAAGGATTTTAAAAGTCAAAAAACCAGAGCGCACATCGTGGCAAAACCGTTAGCCGAAGCTTTCCCTGATAATAAAGTCATCGTCATCTTCTACGATGAAACCACACCCAATGAATTATATAAACTTTTAGCAAACCACAAAATGACGTATTCATTATACAAGTGGGGTTATGGTACGCAGGCTAATGCACCAAAGATTGAAGGGGCCGAGTTGTTTAATGTTGTATACGGATACCCATTAGTCAATGATAACAAACCAGTTTGCTGGGAAGAAACACCTGTCGTCGATCAAACACATATCGTTAAAGTAGCGGATCTTCGCGGTACATTAATCACAGCTGATCGTAAATGTTTATTTTCATTGCCTGAATGTTTAAGTGACTATCAAGATACAAGTGTTAAAAGTTTAGAGAAGGTGGTTGAATCCAAGCTCAGCAATTTGTCTATGTAGATGTATCATTCTATAAATAGCAACCGGGTGACGCGGTTTTTGCGTTACTCGGACTGCTGTCACACTCCGCGTAACCTCGAATATGGATAACCGCCCTGTCTGTCAAAGATCCCTTTCATGACAGTTTTTGCAATTGCAAGACTATCTGTGGATATCCATTTATGCGATAATTAATATAGTAGTTTTTATCAATCATTTGCAAAATGGATTTCGCATGATTAAACAATTACAAGAAGCATTAAGTCAAATTCTCCTCGGCAAAGAAGAGACTGTCCGTCTAGGCATTACCTGTTTACTGGCAAATGGCCATCTACTCCTCGAAGACCTCCCAGGCATGGGAAAAACGACGTTTAGCCATGCATTGGCTCAGCTAACGGGCATGCAGTATCAGCGCATTCAATTTACCAGCGATCTGCTGCCGAGCGACATTTTGGGGGTATCCATTTTTGATGCGGATGAGAAATCGTTTGCATTTCATCAAGGCCCGATTTTTTCCCAGCTTATTCTCGCCGATGAAATCAATCGAGCGACACCCAAAACACAAAGTGCGTTATTAGAAGCGATGCAGGAAAGGCAAGTGACCACCGATGGCGGTACGATACCGCTACCCAACCCATTCTTTGTGATTGCGACACAAAATCCTTCTTATCATATTGGGACTTATCCCTTGCCGGAATCACAGCTAGATCGCTTCCTCATGCGCTTGGTGATTGGCTACCCTTCATTAGAAGCTGAACGAATACTTTTAAAAAATCCAACATTCAATACAAAAGTAACCGAATTAAAACCCGTGATTACGCCTCAGCAATTACTAGATCTGCAAGCACAAACGCAAAATATCACGGTCTCTGATACGGTGCTTGATTACGCACAAGCGCTCCTTGCGGCCAGTCGCAATCAAGAATTATTTACCCATGGACTTAGCCCACGAGCAGGCATGGCATTAATCAGAGCCTCGCAAGCCTATGCCAGAACCGCTGACAGGGAGTTTGTTCGTCCTGATGACATTCAAGCCGTCATCGCCTCCGTGGTGAACCATCGCTTAACGATCAAAAAATCTCAGACAGAATCATTAGCCTCAGAATTATTGATTAATATGGTTGAGGTTCCAGTGTGATCAGCCGCTTAAAAAGCAGGATTAAAAATAACTGGGATACTTGGGTAAAGAGACGCCATTCACCGGGTAATCCACAAATTGTGAATACGCGTAATCTTTATATTCTCCCGACTGGTTTCGGGTGGGCCTATGGCATTGTTGTTTTTCTGTTACTCATTGGCGCCGTTAATTATCAAATCAATATGATTTTTCTCATGACATTTATGTTGGCCATTATCGGCATGGTCAGTGCGTGTGAAGCACACGGTAACATTTTAAATTTATCTTACAAATTAATAGAAGTCGAAGATGCAGAGGAGGGGGCACCGGCTAAAATCGTCTTACGGATTGCAGCGAATGAAAAAATAAGATTCGGTGTAGGCTGCAGAGTGGGGAAAGAATCAGAAATTCGCCTCGAGAAAATTCCCGTTGAAGGTCTAACATTTATAGTGTCCCTTGAAACACAATCTAGAGGCTTCTTTCACTTACCTCCTATTATCACCACCAGCGTCTATCCATTTGGAATTTTTAGAGTCTGGAGTTACGCATATTTTGATGAAGATTACTACGTTTATCCTAAACCTGTTAATCCAGGGTTTTGGCCCGAGCCCAATCGTGATCGACACGGCGAAAGTAAGATATTAACCGGCGACGATGAATTGTACGATTTGAAACAAGTAGAAGATCCCTGGTCTGAACCTAAGTTAATTGCCTGGAAAATTGCAGCGCGTGGTCTTGGTTGGTATCTTAAAAAAACGCATAGCTATTCGGATAATTACTGGTTATTTAGCTTAAATGACTCACCTTCAGTTGATGTTGAAACGAAACTAAAACATTTAAGCTACTGGCTGCAATCTGCCGAAGCGAATGGACTTATTTATGGCTTAGAGTTAACGGAGTCAGCCACAAAGTTTGGACGTGGCAAAGAGCATTTACAACACTGCTTGCGACAATTGGCGTTATACCCATGAACACGATGTTATCACCACAGCAACATTTCGAAAAATTGAAACGGCATGCGCTGATCGTGCTCTTCATTTGCTATATCCCCCATATCACAACGCAACCAGCTTGGTTGTTTCTCATGTTTTTAGCGGCTATCGGGTATCGATTTTTGGCGGATTATTTGCGTAAACCAGCATTACCTTGGTGGATACGCTTAATTATCGTGATCGCCTGTTTATTCTTGCTAAGTGGAAATGTATTTTCTAGTGGATTTTTTATAAGAGCCTTGGTGGCATTTATTATTTTAAAATGTCTGGAGATCAGAACGACCAGGGATTTAAAAGTACTCATACTGTGTAACTTCTTGTTAATCTTTTCAGCCTTGATTGTCACACAAGATATGTGGATCATCGTCTATTTATTCGTGGCTATCTTTGCCAATCTTTCAGTCATGATTAAATTAAGCGCGCCAGAGGTGACTCTCTCACAAATAGGCAGTAAAAGCGGCCAGCAACTTCTAATTATACTTCCACTGAGCGTGATCTTATTCTTCGTTTTCCCACGAATCGATCCACTTTGGAAAATACCAACCATCTCAAATGCTAACGCAAGCCTTGAAGAGAAAATGACACCAGGCTCTATTTCGGCTCTCTTTAATGATGAAACGACGGTCATGCAGATCACATTCGCCAAAAATCCCATTTTACGTGGTTATTGGCGCATGATGATCTTGGGTATCTACACAGGTGAAACCTGGTACCCCTTCCTTAAAAATGAGGCTAGTTACTACCCGCTAGATAGCCTCAAGGAATATGAGACAGCAGATTATGAAATTTTATTAGAGCCCACTCACACCAAATGGGTGACCTATGGAGGCTATCCGGCTGCAAGTAACGCGAGTTTATTATTTTCACCGAATTATGGATTAGTTCGTGCAAGTAAAGAAATCATTACAAAACGCTTTGCTTACAGCATTAAATCGAAGCCCACCCCTTATCATGAATTAAGCTCGAGTGAGTATTCGGAAGCGACGCAATTACCATTCAATAGCAATCCAAGATTAAGCGCATGGGCGAAAGAAAAATTTAAGCAATCCCACGAAAATCCAAGCGCATTTATTCAGTATTTACGTCAATACATTCATGATCAATCATTTTGGTATACACTCGATCCTCCTTCATTAGCTTCATCCGAAAACCAAATGGATACCTTTTGGTTTGATTACCAAAAAGGTTTTTGCGAGCACTATGCCAGTGCGGTGACATTTATTTTGCGCTCAGTGGGTATACCATCGCGCATTGTACTGGGATATTATGGTGGCAAATGGAATCCACTCACAAGCTCTGTCACCATACCGCAAAACACAGCGCATGCCTGGCTTGAATATTGGCAGCCCGGATCAGGCTGGCTGCAGGTTGACCCCACATCATTCATTTCTCCGACGAGAATTGATCCAGCTGTTTATAATCGTGAACTCGCCAATTCAGGACAACAAGGTTATACCAGTATTTATGAAATGCCATGGCGACAAAAACTAAGCGCCATCGTTGACTCCATGCGTTTTTATTCAGAAAGATGGTTTGTGTTTTATAATCGGAATACTCAGCAGAGTTTATTTCAGAATATAGGACTGGGAGAATGGTCATCTGAAGCGTTATTGCAATTATCGGTGACTGCTATCCCTGTCTTTTTTCTAATTATCTGGCTCGTTTATCAGAGACGCCAGAAAATGATGTTAGATCCTCTGCTACGAGAATATCATTTATTACAGAAGGAATTTAGAAGGTTTAATATTTCTACGGATCCTTCTATGACCTTGCTCCAACAATGTGACGCGCTAATCATTCAGGCGCCGATGTTAACTGAGATGCTGAGAGACTTCATACATCATTATGAACAGTTGCGATTGATGCAAGCTGACAGCGATACGAAGACAGCTAAAAGTAAAACCCTAAAATTATTCAGAACCATGCGGAAATTATTAAGTGATCAACCGCCACGCACACATTAAAGAATCTGGCTCGATAGGTGATCGTATTGCTCATTGTTCTGATTGAAGAGTGAACAAATATTGGTTATTCTAAACGATTAGGAATGCAAACGAGAGCATCATGGATATCATCGACGCAATGCTAAGTTTAACTACCCTGACAATTTTGGAAGTTGTTCTGGGTATTGATAATCTGGTTTTTCTTGCCATCATTACCCAGCGCCTCCCGAAACACCAGCAAAGCCGTGCCCGAAAACTTGGGTTAACGCTAGCATGGGTGACACGCTTGATTCTGCTAGCTTCAGCTATCTGGCTGACAAAGTTAACGACGCCTGTGTTTACAATCTTCAGTAATGCCATTTCCTGGCGTGATATTTTCTTAATAGTGGGTGGACTGTTTCTGCTTGTTAAAGCGACCCAGGAGATTCATGGTGAAATGGAACCAAGTCTGCCAGCAAAAAACGGCCGGACAAAGAGCGTCAATTTTTATTGGATCATTACGCAAATAGCGATCCTTGATATTATTTTTTCATTGGATAGCGTATTGACGGCTATTGGGTTAACCAATCAGTTCTCCATTATGGCCACAGCCATCACGATCGCCATTCTAGCCATGGTTTTCGCGAGTGAACCACTCAGTCACTTTGTTGAAAAGCATCCCACCGTTAAAATGCTTGCCTTAAGTTTCTTAATATTGATCGGTATGGTTCTGATTGCAGATGGCCTCGATTCGCATATCCCAAGAGGCTATATTTATTTTGCGATGGGCTTTTCGCTTTCTGTTGAGCTTTTAAACATCGTTGTGCGGAAAAAGAAAGGTCGCGCTAGATAGCAGCTATTAAACAAGATTTAACTTGGGACTGTTGTGAATTAGCACATTTGGTAGAACACGCAACGATGCCCAACGCCATGGATTATTTGTATGAGCGATTTTGTAGACCTAATGATTCTCTTCGTTTGGCTCTGATCTCTTTGAATTCATCGATGATTCTTTCAAGTGGCATACGTTTCTCACGTTGCTTTTCTTTTCCTTCTGTAAGCATGGATTTAATTTTCATCTTGTGATCACTGGATAGTGAATTGTAGCGAGCATCATCTATGTTCTGCCAGGGTGTTTCATTTAAAAGTTGCACAAATGAGTAAGAGTCGGTTAACTTGTCCGCTGGATAGCCATAAAGAATTTCAGGAGCCATGCATTCAACCGTCCCAATAAGTTCGTCTACTGCTTCATTCTCCCACTTAGCAATTCCTAAATCGATAAATGAAACAGATTTCGGGTTATTATTTTGATCTAGCTTTACAATAATATTTTCAGCTTTAATATCACGGTGAATGATGCCTTTATCATGGAGATCTAATAGTGCATCACCAAGAAGAATGGTTAATTCTAGTCTTTGGTCGACAGTGAAAATATTACCGCTTCCTTCAATATAATTGTCAAGCGCGTCGATTTCACCTGCATCTTTAATGGCGTAAGTTAATAACTCTTCACCTTCAATGCGAAGCATTAATAAAGCAGCCCTTTCATGGGCTGCACAGAGAATAGGATTTTTAGTATGGAAGATACTGGTTGCACGTAAAAATTGTCCTTCGCGCATGGCACGATTCGTTACTGATGATTTCGGTTGATTGTTGAATGTGTGTAATTCTTTTAAGACTCTTTCCTTCCCGCTCTTTTTTGTCTTGTAGGTAATGGTAAAGTTTAGGTTATCAATTACATCATGTTTAAGTGTACTGTATGAAGCATAGATTAGTCCTTCTCCACCGCTTTGAAATGCCCTTTTGTCACAGATTGCATAACGATATTCATCATGTGCATGGCTGCGAGCAAATCTTATTAAGGTATGTGTCAAACATATTGTTTGATCTAATGTTTTATTAGGTATTAATGGATGGGGAATTTTAACGTTGTAAGTGATAGGAGTTTCACCGTCGCTTTCTAATGCATCAAAAAATGGATGGTCTGGGTGTTGTATCAGTAAGTAATGTAATAGAGACGAGGTCACTGAATTTAAATCAGCAGGATCAACTTCGATTATTTGTGTTTCATTGCCTCGTAACATTTAATGTTGCCCATATTTTTATTATTTTGATAAATTTTATTATAGACCAGTCAGGTATTAAATGAATCCGTGAAACCTCGTATAATTATTTAGTTATTAAAATTCAATGAGTTAAATAAATAATATTTTACAATCCAAGTGCTATAATTATGTTAATTATAGTTCCTGTCAATAGGAGAGGGTATGCGTAGCAATAATAACGATGATTACATATTGCAACAAATAGCCATATTGAAAAGATGAATATTAATGGAAAATCTGATGAGCATTTAATAGGTAGAATTTTTCAGGACTTGAAAAAAGAGTGGAAAATAGATGCATGTGCTCGCGACATTGCGAGCGATGGAAATAATATGTGAGGATTTTTGCTCCCATCCAAAACCAAAAATGAAGCACTTACATTCAGTAATGTAGATATGATTGTGGCTAGATATATTGATACCATGCGAGACATATTGACGCGAGTATCCTCTTCATTAACTGACGATAAATTAAGAACAATTCCTATATTCAAAGATCGGCAGGATTTAGATCGTGTTCGTGACATGATCATGGGCGGGTATCTTTATAATGTAGCATTAAGTTTGTCGAATCGATTAGCAGAGGTACCGGGTTTTGAACGTAGCAAAGATATTAGTATTTTAAATATCGCAAAAATTTTAGGCGGTATAGCTAGCACCCCGCCATGTATCGTGGCGATGAGAGAGAATCCGGCCATTGATCCGATTAACATGAGCAGTATGTTAGTTGATATCTTAAAAAGTCGTGAGGATGGTAAATTTAATGGACTATTTGAAGATATAGGCAGAGTTTCTGAGGCGGAAAAAGTCAAAAATCAAGATAAGCTTAATGCCAGGGTTGGTGACGTAAATAGAGGTAGTCGAATATCAGAGCGCGCCGCTTACCTAGAGGCGGCGGCGAAGGAGGCGCGTGCGCGTAGTGGCGCACCAGAAAGAAAAGCAAAAACTGCACCTGTTGGAACCGGTCCGTTTGGGTTACCGGTTAGAGGGGAGGGTGATCAGCCTGCTATTGATCGACAAAGAGCACGCAGTGACGCTGATTTAAGTGTTAATGCACGCATGATGAAAGGTGTGGGTGGGTCAGCGGAGGGAAGGGCGGCCATAGAAAAAGCGTCTGCGTCTAACAGCCCTAAAGCAGATGCCAACCCTGTAACGCCTAGATCATCATCTTCACCACCTCAGTTAAGAAAGTCGAATGAAGCGGATAATGCAGCCAACTCTAATAGGGTTGACGAGATTGCAAATAGTACATCATCGGATACATCACCCAGTGCATCACCGAATAAACTTAGAAAATGAGATATATTTAGAGGGTGGTCGGAACGGTAATATAATTTATTGATACCAGTAAGATATTCAACCATGAACTTTTTACCCTTTTAATACCGTTCTTCCTTTGCAATAAGATCGTTATTTGTTACTCTTTTCCAATAAACATCACCACCACTGAGACGCTTATGATTGATCATGCTATGTCTTTTGTTGCAGTCGTCAACGCGGCAGGCTTTACTCAAGCGGCCAAGCGTACGGGTATTTCAAAGGCTAAACTAAGCCGTGATGTAAAAGACTTAGAAGAAAAGCTTGGCATACAATTGCTACATCGTACGACCAGGGCATTTTCCTTGACTGAACAAGGCAAGCAATTCTATGAATCATGCCGCGGGATTGAGGAAATTTACGGGCATGCCATCGAGTCATTAAAACGTGATTTTTCAGCGATGAGCGGCACCCTGAAATTAACGGCCCCAACAGATTTTGGCGTGAAGTTTTTAGCGCCTGTCATCAGCGAGTTTTGCGAAAACTATCCAGCAATGAATGTTAGTTTATCGTTGACAAATATCAATGAAAATTTGACAGACGGTCAATATGATTTAGCTATTCGAATCGCCAACAAATTGCCAGATTCTAGTTTACGTATGGTCACTTTAATGGAATTTCAACGAATAGTATGTGCATCACCTGCTTATATTAAAAACAATCAGGCGCCCAAAAACCCGAAAGATCTAAAACATCATTTGTGTTCGAGCAACATCAATCGCAATATAAATTCCGTAAAACCATCATGGGCATTTTATGAAGGCAAAAAGATAGTTAATTATTCCCTGGAAAAATATATTGAAGCCGATAGCTATGATTTACAAAAGCAACTGGCGGAATCAGGTGTCTGCATTGCGCGTCTACCATCCTATTATATTACCCAAGAATTAAAATCTGGTAAATTAATTGAACTATTTCAGAAATTTAAAAAACCCGTGATTTATGCTTATGGTCTTTATCCAGATACACTTCAGATACCACACAAAACGCGAGTTTTTATTGAGCTAATTAAAAAATACTTAAATAAAATTAAGTAGCATTTTGCACTTCAGCAAAAACGAATGAGAGACCCGCGAGAAATGCTGCCTGAACTTGACTGGCAGGTACGTCAATACCATTCATACTCACATCTCTCGTAGCACATGCGTCAGCTATCACAATCGCTTTATAACCGAGATCAAATGCAGCGCGTGCTGTGCTATCGATACAGACATGTGTCATGGCACCCAGTAAGATTACAGTATCTACGCCGAGGCCTTTTAACAACTCGTCAAGATTAGTGTTTAAGAAACTATTCGGTGAATGCTTAACTATCACTGTCTCACCGTCCAACGGCTTGACCGCTTCATTGATCTCAACGCCTGCGGTATTGGGCAAAAAGAAAGTTGCACCCTCATGCGTTGATATATGTTGAATATGAATGATGGGTGCAGTCATCTTTCGAAATTTATCGAGCATATGGCGCGCCTTGTTGGCAGCCTGTGTGATATCCACTAATTCCATTTTACCGCGAGGAAAGTAGTCATTTTGTATATCAATCAAAATTAATGCGTTTTTCATTGGATTCTCCTCTGATTTATCTCGTTTGTTTGTGTAACCCTTGATCAGGTTGATGCTAGTATAGAGGAATAATAAATATGCACAATGCCTGATTTGTGAATGGTATTGTTACACATTTGAGACAATCTAATTTAAAGCATCGCCAAAAACTTAGTGGCGTCATCATTGATGAGATCTATCTTATCCTTGCTCATTTTCGATAATGTTCCATAAATCATACTTAACCGCTGATTACGCTGCAGTAGCGTGCGATTTTTAATGAGGAAATGCCAATATAAATAATTAAACGGGCAGGCCTGGTCACCGTTTTTTTCTTTGACGCTATAGGCACAACTCTCGCAATAATTCGACATTTTATGAATATAAGCGCCACTGGCGGCATACGGTTTGCTTGCGAGGTAACCGCCATCGGCAAACAAAATCATGCCTGTGACATTGGGGAGTTCGACCCACTCATGGGCATCCGCATAAACTAATAAATACCATTCATTGACATGTGCCGGATCAATACCGGCTAATAAGGCAAAGTTACCTAACACCATCAGTCTTTGAATGTGGTGAGCATAGGCGTTTTGCTTTGTTTCCGTAACGCATTGCTTCAGGCAATTCATGTTGGTTTCGGCGGTCCAGAAAAATTCTGGCAATGGTCGTGAGGCTTCAAAGAAATTTTTCGTTTTATATTCTGGCATTTTCAACCAGTAGATGCCGCGCACGAACTCTCGCCATCCGAGAATCTGTCTAATAAATCCTTCAGCAGCATTAAGAGCAACTTTACCTTTTCGATACGCGTCTTCGGCCGCATGAATACATTCCAGCGGCGATAACAGCCCAATATTGAGATAAAGGCTCAAGTGAGAATGGAACATCCAGGGTTCATTCATCATCATGACATCTTGATAATCACCAAACATTTTTAAACGCTTACTCACAAAATGAGACAAGACAAGCAGCGCCTCTTTGCGTGTGACCGCATAATGAAAAGGATAAATATCACCGAAATGCTCACTAAAATTTTCCTGAACGAGATCAATCACACTGAGCGTAATGTTATCTAATGATTGAGCATGTGGAGCAGGAATAGAGAATTTAGTTTTGGGAAATGATCTATTTTCAGCATCATAATTCCATTTGCCACCTTCAGGTAAATCGCCATTCATTAATATCTGGTATTTTTTTCGCATCTCTCGATAAAAAAATTCCATTCTGAGTGACGCACGGTCATCGGCCCAGGTTTCAAACTCGCGAGATGAAATTAAGAATCGGTCATCTTCTAAAATGACCAGGCTATGGTCCAACTTGGTTTGTAATGCATATAGATTTTGTAGTATGCGATATTCACCTGGCCAAGTAATCTTGACGACATCAGGTTGAATCATGTTGTAATGACGCTCGATTTCACTCGCGAGTGTTTGAGTATTATTAGGATCGTTTAACGTCACATAAATGACATTATAATTTTGATTCCTCAACTCTTCAGCAAAGTGACGCATGGCAGACAAAAGAAAGACTAATTTCTTTTGGTGATGCTTGACATAAGTGCAGTCTTCAAGCAGTTCGCACATGAGAATAGTGTCGTTCTGTTTATCAACTCTATTTAACGAGCTAACCTGATGGCTCAGCTGATCCCAAAGTATTACACGTAAGGATTTCATTTTTTCGACTGTACCGCTTATCAAATTCAAACGGTTAAGATACACTAATTTAGTCTTTGATTATAATGTTTTCTATGGTGATGAAGGGAGTTTATGTGACGGATAAGACTGAACGGATTCTTTACGGGATATGGTTTGGGTTATTAGGATTTCTCTTACCATACATGCTGCAAACAACGCCTCATCCTTTTACAGGAACATTTATCGTCTCCTGCGTAACGGCAGTTTGTACTTTCATATTGAGTTATCAATTTTCTTCATCTCACTTACACCGAGTTGATTATATTAGCTTGCCCATCGTAAAAATTTCAGCTACCTCATGGTTTGGCTGCTTAGGATGCCTCATTGCCTCGGTCATTATTAAAAAAGTTGACCCAGGATTAGCTCCCACTTTAAAGAAGGATATTATTTTTATAACTTGTATTATCCTATCTATAACATTTGGCATGACTTACTCTTATCGCATGTTTCTTTATCCAAAATCGATCGCCTACCGTAGTCAATCACCATCCACAGCGCAGCGCGTCATCGCCATGACATGGTTTGCTCTCCCTGCCAGCCTATCTTTCCTGATCTCTTGGCTTTCATTCTCATATTGTGTCTTTATACTTCTATTGACACTCTATCTCGGATGGGCTCATGGCTATCGCGTCATGTTAATGCCATCTAATATAAATGGTATATTGAAATCAGCCGTGCTTGGTTTGATCGGAAGCTCATTTGTTGTAACGACTGTTCTCTTTGTCTTTATGTCTACCGTATTCATGCTTGAACCATCCACAAAAAGCGCCGTAGAATCAATCGTAGCGTTCTTTGTAACATTCGCAGCGATTAATATTATTATATGCATCCCAGCCATGTTGTGGACAATATCACTGAACTTGTTATCCGCACTACAATATAAGTATTATGCGAAATGAGTCATGAAAATCCAGCAGACCCCAAAGAGAGTCTTATTATATTACGCTCGACCCTCAATGCTTCAACTTAGCCAGCACAAACTCCTGAAAGGACAACAAACACGGATTGGTATTATCGTGTTTTAAGAGACAAATATGAGTATTGTCAAGAACGGGCAAATGGTGCGACACACTCAGCACTTCTAATTGTTCCGGCATCATCGCTCTTGGCAAGACAGTCAACCCAAGACCTGCTTTCACCGCCGCAATCGTTCCTGCATAACTAGGACTGGAAAAAACAATGCGCCATTTTATGCCAAGTTCATCGAGCGCTTTAAGCGCGCGCGCACGGTAGACGCACGGTGCTGGAGATAGCACGAGTGGTAGCGGTTTATCCTTATCATAAAATAAATCTTTATGCCCAACCCATTCGAGCTTTTCGGTATGAACATCCAAGCCATTCGGAAATTCATTAGGCTTGCTCATTTTCACTAAAATTAAATCGAATTCGTTGCGTTTGAATTTTTCAAACAAGTGCAAAGTGAGGTCGCATTCAATCTTTAAGGAAATGCGCGGATGGATGCGAATGAAGTCCAAAAGCACGTCGGAGAGGTAAACACTGGCGAAATCCTCCGGCATACCAAAGCGAACTTCACCTTCGAGTTCTGGCTCATGGAAGCGATCCAAGACTTCGCGGTGCAGCGCAAAGAGTTGCCTGGCATAGCCCAAGAAGATCTCGCCATCACTGGTCATGGTGACGGTTTTGCCCCGCGTAAATAAGGCTTTGCCGAGGTGATCTTCAAGTTTCGCAATTATTTGGCTTACGGCCGATTGAGTTCGCCCAATTCGTCGGGCGGCTTTGGTAAAGCAGCCGGTTTCACTAACGGCCAAAAAGCAATGTAAAACAATGGAGTTAATGATCATAAGAATTCCTAATGGATACGATTATTATTATTAAGTTTACTAATAATACCTGATCTATTAATGTTTATACAAGATAAACTTTCTCATAATAAAAAAGGTAATATTATGTTTATTAACACAATCTCTTCATTATTTAACTTTGACGCACTCACGTGCACCATTATGACACTCGTTCTGTTTGTAGGCTCTGTCGTGACTGTTTACGCCGGCACCTACATGCAAGGCGACCGCCGCTACAAGAGCTTCATGATCTTACTATGTTTGCTCATTATATCGGTAATGATGATGGCCGCAGCAGACAATTTACCCCTCCTGCTCGCCACTTGGACCTTAAGCAACTTTCTACTCGTCAAGCTGATGATTCATAAACCCGAATGGCAAGCCGCCAAGAATTCGGGCCTATTAACAGCTAAAACATTTCTAATCGGAGTTGTAGCGCTAGCGATTGCTTTTGGGATGATTTATGCCGAAACCGGCGAAACCTCCATCAAACTGATCTTTCAGAAAATTGATGATGCCAACCCCGACTTGTTTATCCCTACCTTATTGATATTAGTAGCAGCGATGACGCAATCGGCGATATGGCCGTTCCATCGCTGGTTGGTGAGCTCATTAAACTCGCCCACACCCGTATCAGCGCTTATGCACGCAGGTCTTGTGAATGGCGGCGGCTTACTGCTGATTCGATTCGCACCGCTTTTCATTTATCAACCTGACATGCTGATTGGCATTTTCATCTTCGGTCTCATCACTGCCATGATCGGCACCTTATGGAAACTCATGCAGAACGATATTAAAAAAATGCTCGCCTGCTCAACCATGGGGCAGATGGGTTTTATGTTCATGCAATGTGGTCTCGGCCTATTCCCGGTTGCCCTCGCACATCTGTTTTGGCACGGTTTGTTTAAAGCTAACTTATTTTTAAGCTCGGCCGGTGTCAGTGTTGAAAAGCGGAAAATGGAAAATGTTCCTGTCACGGTCAAATCTACTATCTCAGCCGTATTGTGTGCAGCACTAGCAACGAGTGTGTTTGCTTATATTAACGATGGTATGGGACTCGCGCTAGACACAAGCATCCTATTATTAGGCATGATATTTATAACGGCGTGTCAGTTGGCTTCTTCGATCCTATTAGCCAACAAAAAATATAACCTACTATCAGCGATTTTCGCATCGTTGCTGCTCGCAATTGTCTATGGCATGAGTGTTAGATACAGCGATTATCTCATGTCATCACTAGAGTTAATGAAGCCGCAACCACTGAATATAATGCATATAATCGGCTGTGTTGCGATTCTGGGTGGTTGGTTGTTAATGTTCTTCAAAGACAACCTCAAGGGCAAACTAATGAGCTCAAACACGTTCTCTAAATTTTATGTCAAAGCTTTGAACGCGAGCCAACCCCACCCATCAACGGTGACTGGCTTTCGCAACCAATACAAATACTAGAATTTAATCACAGACAAGAGTGAGGTTACTATGCAAGTTAAAAACGAAATGAGTGATTTTGCAGTTAGCAGCGACAATAAATTTAATAAAAATCGCAAAGTGTTCTCCATGAAGAATAGTATTGATAAGGCGTGGGATAAAATCTCGCCTGTTTGGCCGATGAAAAACATGATTGCAGTTAACCCACTGCAAGGTTTGGAAAATATGAAGTTTGATGCCGCACTGAAAGATGCTTTGAAATATTTTCAGATGCAAAAAGCTCCTCTGCAAATGGAAGCCGTGAACAGAGAAACTATCAAGTGGTGCCAGGCGTATTTTGATCAAGGACAAGCGCGAATCGCCATGCCGTTTCGTGAGAAGGGCTTATTTCAATCATGGCTGTTATTGGCGAAACACGATAAAAATCTGTATGGCAAAAATAAATCGACACGTCTGTGGTTGTCACGACTTTCAACAGACCCGATGGATGTTATCAGTCAATGTATGTATCAACTTAAAATTCCGAATGATAAGTACACACAATTCTTTAGTTTGATGTTGACGACACTCGCTGGTTGGTGCGGGTACATTAAATACAGAACGAGCTGGTGTGATGACGTTATTGAAAATCAACACCCCGTCACGGCTGAAGAATTTCTGGCGATGCGATTGGTGATTACAACCTGCTTGTGGCCAAAAGCTGCTGAGTTTTTAAATTGGGATGCTGAACATGATTATGATTTATTTGCGGCAAGAATGAAGCAAATTCATGAAAGTGAAACCAGCTATCAAGATCATATTGTCGCTGAGATAGCGAGAAATTCTCACCATGCATTAAGGCCATCAAAGAAATCAGCCTTTGCACAATTTGTATTTTGCATTGACGTTCGTTCTGAACAGTTCAGAAGATCATTAGAATCCATCGGTCATTATGAAACTTACGGATTTGCCGGTTTTTTTGGTATGTCTCTTGAAATTCATCACCAACATACACAGAAATCATTTAGCTCTTGCCCTGTTTTATTAAAGCCAACTCATAAGGTAAGTGGCTGCTTGAATGACGCCGTGTGCGATAGCCATTCCATTCAGAAAAGAATAGATTTTGTAAAGTCGATGAAAGGAACCTACGAAAGCCTTAAATATACTTTCTCGATTCCATTTACACTAGTAGAAATAATGGGGCCATTTAGCGGTGCCTGGATGGGATTAAAGACGTTTTTCCCATCTGCGATGGTCTCTTTACAAAGGCAGTTTACTAAGAAATCATTAATAAAGACGAACACCGTTCCTAATTTACAAGAATCAGCAGTCGGATTTGGTATTCCACTTGAGCAACAATGTACACTTGCTGAAGCGATTCTGAATATGATTGGCATTACGAAAGATTTTTCACCTTATGTCGTGATCTGTGGACATGGCAGTGAGACAGAAAATAATGCTTATGCGACCGCATTGGATTGTGGGGCTTGTGGTGGCCATCAAGGAGATATGAATGCGAAAGTTCTTGTCTCAATGCTCAATCAACCTGAGGTGAGAAGCTATTTAAAAACGAAAGGCATCGTTATCCCTGCAAAAACTCAATTTATCGCCGCTGAACACAACACGACCACCGATGATGTGGCACTTTTCACTGAAGAAGAATGTGAGGATTTGAGGCGTGATCTGGCGGTTGCAAAAAAGATCAGTAATAAAATTCGTTATCAACAACTCTCAACGGACATCTTGCCTGATAACATCGCCGATCTCACAAGGCATATTAAAAACAGAAGCACCAGTTGGTCACAGACACGTCCCGAGTGGGGCTTAGCATCTAATGCTGCGTTTATCGTGGGTCCACGTTCATTAACTGAAAAGATTAATCTGGAAGGTCGATCCTTCTTGCATTCGTATGACTGGAAAGCTGATGAAGATAGTAAAGTTTTAACGACTATCTTGACTGCACCCATGGTCGTAGCACAATGGATTAATGGCCAATATTTATTTTCTACTCTCGACAATGTCGCATTCGGAGGTGGCAGCAAGATTACACAGAACGTCGCGGGCAAAATCGGAGTTATGCAAGGCAATGCCAGTGACCTCATGCACGGGCTTGCTTTGCAATCCGTTTATCGCAACGACACAACGCCATACCATGAAGCAGTCAGGTTACTGACGATTGTCATGGCGCCACGCAGTAAGATTGATAATATCATCGCTAACCAGGAAGTGTTGCAAAAACTATTTGGTAACGAATGGGTTAGATTAATCAGCATCGATCCGCTAGATAATGCAATGTATAAGCTGCAACCAGATTTAACCTGGAAGCATATTAAGCAGCTGCCGGAAATGAATTAATGTATCAAAATGCCGACATTATTTTAGCAACGAAGCATAGAAAGGAAGCAGCTATTAGCTTACCTTTTGCGGAAATACTTCAAGCTCAAATAATTGTCCCTGAAGGTTTTGATACAGATCAGTTCGGTACTTTTAGTGGTGAAATAGAGAGAATTGGAAGCGCATATGAGACGGTTATCAAGAAAGCGCAGCGTGCTTCCAGCCTCTATGGCTATGATTATGCCATTGCAAGCGAGGGCAGCTTTGGCCCTCATCCTACTTTTCATTTTGTCCCTGGCGGTGTTGAACTGATGTCGTTTATCGACACCAAGCATCATTTACAAGTAGTGGAGACGTTAATCACAACCGATACCAATTATTCGCATATCGATATACGTCAGGATAGTTTTTATAGCGATTTCCTGCGCCATGTAAAATTTGGATCACATGGCATCATGATCAGTAGTCTCGACGACAAAACTGTTTTGGCTAAAGGAGTGACAAAAATAAGTGAACTCGAATCAATCTTAGTGAATGCTTTTAAGAAATATTCCCTCATACGTCTTGAAGCAGATATGCGCGCCATGATGAATCCGACTCGAATGAATGTTATTCGTGAACTTGCCCTTAAACTAGCGAACCGTCTCAAATGTTTATGCGAGCAATGTCACACGCCAGGGTTCGGCGCCAGTTCAAGCAGAGGAAAATTACTATGTTCATTCTGCCTGACTGAAACCCATCTTTACAAATATCAAGTATTAAAATGTGTAAAGTGCGATTTCGAAAAAATCACACCGCGTGAGGATGGCTTGCGTTTTGCAGACCAACAACATTGTCCGTTTTGTAACCCATAATCAAGAGAATAACCATGAATGAGAATCATAAGTTAGTGAGCATCGTGATGGGCTCACAAAGTGACTGGCTAACGATGACCCATACTGCTGAGATGTTAGATCAATTAAAAATCCCCTATGAGGTTGATGTGGTTTCTGCACATCGGACACCCCATAAACTCTATGAGTTTGCTGTATCAGCGAAGGAGCGGAAAATAGAGGTGGTCATTGCAGGTGCTGGGGGGGCGGCTCATTTACCTGGCATGTTAGCCGCTATCACACCTTTACCGGTGTTAGGTGTGCCTATTCAATCGAAAGCCTTGAGTGGCATGGATTCACTGCTATCTATTGTGCAAATGCCAGCAGGCGTGCCTGTTGCCACACTGGCAATTGGTGTTGCTGGAGCAAAGAATGCAGGTTTATTCGCGGCGGCAATATTAGCAAATAAATACGATTCCGTGGCAACGGCATTATTCAAATTCAGGGAACAACAAACAGAATCCGTTTTATCTAAACCTGATCCAAGGCAATCACACCCATGAAAATTGCGATTTTAGGCGGTGGTCAGCTGGCCAGAATGCTTTGTTTAGCAGCGTATCCCTTGGGGATTGAGATTGTTTGTGTCGATCCTAAATTAGATTGTTCAGTAAAAAATATGTCAGCTACTTTCTGTGCTGATTACTCAGAGGTCGATAAAATATTTGCTCACTTAAAAAATATTGACTGCGTGACATATGAATTAGAGGCTTTACCCATCCAGTCACTTCAGCAACTGGCCAGGCAACTCCCTATATATCCCAGCGTCGATATTCTTGCCATTGCACAAGATCGATTTCTTGAAAAAAAATTATTTACTGAGCTGGATATTCCGACAACTGAATATCAATGTATAGATACCGCTCAAGCCATCAAGAATTTTATCGATCTCCATTCCACGCCGGTTTTTATCAAAACAAGACGGGATGGTTACGATGGCAAAGGTCAAATCAGAGTAAATCATATCGATGAGTCAGAAACGTCCTTCAACCGCATGCCTAAGTCTCCATTAATAATAGAGCAGGGCATCCCTTATGATTTCGAAGTATCGTTGATATCGGTTAGGAATCAGCAAGGCGATATACGCTTTTATCCCCTTACCTTAAATAAGCACATAGATGGAATACTAAGGGTATCTGAGGCTCCCTTTGTGAATGGTAAGCTGCAAGAAAGTGCTGAGTCGTATGCGAGACGCATCATGGAGAAATTTAATTATATAGGCGTCATGACCATTGAATTCTTCTGTGTTGATGGACGGTTATTAGCGAATGAAATCGCGCCACGCGTCCATAATTCCGGGCACTGGACAATAGAAGGAGCGCATACCAGCCAGTTTGAGAATCATATTCGAGCCATCAGTGGCCTACCACTTGGCTCGGTCGCCGTCACGACGCTATCGAGAATGGTCAATATCATTGGCACGAAGCCTGACCCAGCAAGCCTCGTTAGCATTCCGGGGTTGCATTACCATTGGTATGGCAAGGATCCCCTGCCTGGTCGTAAACTCGGGCATATAACCATCTGTGAGGCCGATAGAGTGACCCTGGACCAACATTACTCGGAGGCAATCCGTATGATAGGTGACATCGGCTAATCTAATGAATTAACGGGTAATTATTGCAATAAGTGCGTGCTCATTTGACGAAAGTTGAGCTATAATTAATTTAACAAGGAAGTCGACTGCGAACCATCGTCGCACAAGGAGAGCATGTGTTATCACATAAGCAATTGTTGTCGCTCCTGACACTGAATAGACGTGATATTATCACCATTATCATATTTGCGATGACTTATGGATTGTTAAGTCTGGTGGTCCCCATCGCGGCACAAGGCGTTGTGACCATTGTATCGTTTGGTACAGTCAGGCAGCCACTGTTCGTATTGGTGATCGTCGTCTTTGTATTATTGACGTTCTCCTCCGTGACTCGTTTATTACAAAATATTTTAATTGAAACCATTCAGCAAAGAATATTCGCATCCAGCGCCCTTAAAATTGCAAGTCGTTTACCGCAAATTAAGCTAGTGACCCTAGATGATAATCACGGTAGCGAGATACTGAATAAATATTTTGATATCATGACGATTCAAAAAACATTATCCAGTTTAATTCCTGCGTTATCGGGTTTTATTCTCCAAGCTTCTGTGGGTATGATTTTATTTGCACTCTATCACCCCGTATTAATTGTTTACGACCTTATCTTTATCATTTCGGTCTCTCTTATCATATTTTTACCCTACCAAAGTGGTTTAGATTCAGCAATCACTGAATCGAATGCAAAATATGATGTCGCAGCATGGCTAGAAGAAATGGCGCGTGTCGCACCTTTATTCCATTTCCATGAAAATGGCAGGTTCGGATTTGACAGAGCAGATGATATGGTCGTGACCTATTTAAAAGCCAGAAAATCACATTTTCAATCTATCTTGAAACATATGGTGAGTGCTTACGGTTTACAGATTCTCGTTTCTTCGTCATTATTTTTAATTGGTGGTCTATTAGTATTAAATAATCAAATGACGCTGGGGCAACTGGTTGCCGCGGAAATTATCGCCACAGCATTAGGCGCCAGTGCCGCTAAAATACCGAATTACATGGAAAAATATTACGATCTACGTGCCGCCGCTGAAAAAGTTCACAAGCTAATAACCATACCAGTCGATGAATCCGATGAAACCACTCATTTATTAATTACTCGCGCTAGTGAATTGGTCACACCTCCCACACTTGAAGTTAAAAAGTTGTTATTGCCGAATTTAAGTTACGACAATGAAATATCATTCAACGTGGTAGCCGATTCATCAGCAGTAGTACTTATGAACGAACAAATGAGTAAAAATATTTTAGCGGATTGCTTATTGGGCTTACGGGAAGCTATATCAGGAGAAATCATTTATAATGATATTCCTGTTATGAATTACCACCAGAATAAATTTAGAAAGAAAGTGTCTCTAATAAGAAATCTTGATTATTTCGATGGAACATTACTCGATAATATTACTATGGGTGATGCATCGATTAGCATCGATGAGGTTACCAATATATTACGTGACTTCACGTTACTTGAGACCATCCAATTACTCCCGGATAAATTGAATTACGTATTGTCTGGTTCAACCCATCCTTTCTCAAACAGTCAGTTTATAAAATTGCAGTTTATACGTGAAATATTAACTAAACCCATGCTCATGGTTATCGATGAGGCTCTTGATTCGTTAACCAAATCACAAGCAGAGATCATCATCTCAGAGATAAAAAAACACTGTCGAAGCCTCACCTTGATCGTATTGACTAGAAAGAAAACCATTGCCAACTTATTTGATAATAGGATTGAAATATGAAATTTAAACATACTAAATCCTATCGGGTTATCACGAACTTAAAAAGTTTTCGCAGAACTGCCAAAAAAATATCCATTGCATTCGTAGTCATTATTCTTCTACTCGCAGTGTTGCCATGGCAACAATCTGCATCGGGTGTGGGTCGAGTCATTGCTTATTCCCCAACTGAACGTCAACAAAACATATCAGCGCCTGTTGATGGTCGTTTGGGTAAATGGCATGTGCAAGAAGGCTCACATGTTAAAAAAGGGGATTTGATTGTTGAAATTTATGATAATGACCCCAGCATCATCCAGAATCTTACTTCCGAACAAATCGCCCTAAAAAATAAACTCATTTATATTAATGAAGCTGCGAAAACATCAAAACTGAATGTTGATCGACAACTATTCCTCTACGAAAAAGGGATCGCTGCGAGAAAAATATATGAACAGGCTAAACTTGATTATGCAAAGCTAAAAGGCGAAGAAGAGAATATTAAAGCAGAGCTCGCGCGTATGGAGGTAAAAATATCAAGGCAGTACAGCCAGCAAGTGGTCGCACCCATGAATGGCACCATTCTTCGTCGCTCCTCTGGCCAAGAATCCGTCCAAGTTAAAGCGGGCGATATTATCGCTGAACTAGTCCCGGATACCATGTCAAGAGCGGTTGAAATGCTGCTTGATGGTAACGATATCCCACTCATCAATGTTGGCGATAAAGCAAGATTACAATTTGAAGGTTGGCCAGGAATACAATTTAGTGGTTGGCCGTCTGTTGCCATCGGAACTTATGGTGGGGTTGTAGCGGTCATTGATGCTACTGATAACGGTGCAGGACAATTTAGAGTATTAATCGTCCCTGAAAAATCCAGTGATTGGCCAGAGGTTAGATATTTACGGCAGGGCGTTAGAGCGCATGGCTGGGTATTGCTGGGGCAGGTGACCTTATGGTTTGAATTATGGCGGAGATTTAACGGCTTTCCGCCCACGCAGAGTAAGAAGGACACATGAGACTTTTAGGAATATTTTTAATATTCATTATAACGAGTATGGGCACACTCCACGCTGAGCCTATTACTGAGAATTCAGTACTCCATTCTGTTGACCGACATTTTCCTCTCATCAGAGCAGCGAGAGCGAGTATCATGAAAGCTCAAGCCGAATATCTCAGTGCGCAAGGCGCGTTTGATCCGAGTATTCGTTCGAATTTATTGGTTTCCCCAAACGGGGTTTATCAAAATGGATTGGCTGGTGTGGAATTTAATATTCCTGTTGCTGATTCCGGAAATCGTGTGTTCACCGGCTACCGTATAGGCCGTGGTAATTACCCTCCGTACGATCAAGATCGGGAAACGTTTAATTACGGTGAAGTAAGAGTGGGCGTTGAAATGCCGTTTTATCGTAATCGCAATATAGATGATCGTCGGGCGAAAATACTAAAAGCGGGTATCACGCAAAATATAAGCCGCGATGAATATCGGTTAACTAAACTTAAAACGAATCTTGAAGCGACGATTAGTTATTGGGACTGGGTCGCCGACGGAAGGCAATTAATCTTACAAAAACAGATGCTTGACATCGCACTCCAGCGCCAGGAAGCACTTGATCACAGTGTTGACTCAGGCGATGCTGCTAAAATCGATTCAATTGATAACCAACGAATTATTATGCAGCGTAGAACAGCCGTACAAGGGGCTACAGCAACTTTTCAGAAAAGCTCATTGTTACTGTCTTTGTACTATCGCGATGATTCAGGCAAACCTATTTTGCCAGATATTAATAAAATTCCGGCATTAAGTGACGTTAATGGCAGTCTACAGCCCATACCCAATTCCCAAAACATGATCGATGCTGCGGTTGTCACGCACCCTGGTATTCAATTATTAGAAAAACGCTACGATCTCGCTAAGGTATCCTTAAAACAAGCCAATAATAACCTACTGCCAATGTTGAATAATAAATTCTATCTCGCTCAAGATTTAGGTGGTGGCAATCCACCTCTTAATCGAACCACCATTAATTACGAACTGACATTCGATATACCCTTCTACCAACGCGATGCAAGAGGCCAGATAGAAGCGGCGAATAATGAAATCATTAAAATTGACCAAGAACGTAAAATGCAATCCGAGCAGATTGTTGTAAAGATCAAACAATCTTTAGCCCAGCTCAAGGCAGCCAAATCAATTAGTGGTTTAACGCAAAAAGAAGCTGATATGGCAGGTCAAGTCGAGTCTGCGGAGAATATAAAATATAAAAACGGCGATAGTAATTTGTTCGTATTAAATCAACGCGAGCTATCGACGGCCGAAGCCAAAAATCGCCATATCGAAGCTGTACGGAATTATCATGTGACGTTGGCTCAGCTAAATTATGCAATTGGATCTGATAGCATTTCATAATAAAAGTGCGCATGTTCATCATATTATCAACATCTTGATTTCATTCGATTTTAGTAATTACACTTATTGCTACGAAGCAAAACACTAATAATCAATAAGATACGTCTGATCAGCCTAAAAAAAGAGCGAATTTAATGATAGCTTAATAAAACTAGGTTATGATGCTAAAAAAATAATAATAACAGGTTATGTCGTATGGCTTTTATCAAATTAATCAACGCCATCAAATCCAAGCAATCTCATCAGGTTGATCAATTATTACAATTGATCGATGAGGCTATCTATGCGGAAACAGATAGCGAAGGAAGGACCATTTTACATATCGCATTGCAGTATGGAAGCAATGACATATGCCAGAAAATTCTTAATCACCTGAAAGGTTTCCCATGCTGTGACCGCGTGCTGCATATCTCAGATCTTGAAGGACGCACGCCCTTGCATATCGCGGCAGCTTATTGCGATAAAGAAGGTTACAAATTGATTGTCGATGCCTTGGGACACAAGATTAATAAGGCAACCTTAAAGCCAACGCGCCAGGGAAAATTGGCCATTGATTTGCTAAATGATAACAAGAACTCACATCAAGAGGTTTGCATTGACTTAGAAGACCGATTGACGAAACCTTACGTGATTCCTCCTGTCAACGAAATAGTAGATTTGATTTGTCTCAAAGATGAATTAGCAAACAAGTATCATGGACCACTATATGAGAGCATGATTTACGCTCATGTGGCGGTGTCTGTCGCAAGAAGAGCGATACTTCAATCTTCCACCCATCCATCTGCTAATCAGCTAAAACCTGAGGACTTTGAGAACCTGGTCTATCAATGCCATGACCTGAGATCCTCGTACAATGCAGTCAATCAGTATCATTCTGGCAGTAGTGATGAGTCGCAAATAACCAGATTAAAAAGTATTGTCGACAAGATCAAGGCTAGAAAGATAGGCAGGTGCCGAGAGTATAGTTACGTAGTGTTAGACACACTTTTGCGTATGGGTGCCAATCTTTCAAATATTGAAGAATATTGCATTGAGAATGGTGACCATGCATTTGTGGTCATGAATCGAGACCCTAATAGCAATCCCACTGACTATAAAACCTGGAACGACTCTGCTGTTGTGATTGACGCTTACTCTGGCGCTGCCTACCCAGCGTATGAAATTCCTGATAGATTGTTCGCGTTTAGATGCCATCAAAAGAAGAGTAATGCCCGTGTCAATGTGCTGATCCCCTTCGAACCGGGCTATCATAAAATTCAACCACAAAAAGATATTCATTTGAGTAAGGATTATATTAGTTCGAAACAATCGATTGAGAAAGATTTATTTTCTGAGAAAGAATTGCAGGTACTAACACATCTTGCAGAATTAAATAATTCCAACGTCGAGCCTAAAATCGAGCCTGAAGTTGAGCCTAAAATCGAGCTACCGAAAGACAAATCACTGACGCCGACCTATCAAAGCGATCCGTCAAAAGATCATATCCTGAAAACAATTAAAGACCTTAGAGATTATGGGGCATCATTGTTGGCGAACAAAAAAGAAAAAGCAAACAAAGTGATTGCGTTAGCTAATGACATACAGAATCAGGTTAATCATTTTTATGAGGCTGCATCTGACAAGAAAGTCGTATCCACGAATATTTCAAAACTGGTACAGAACGGCAAATTTGCAATGGGAGAAGATAGAAGATTAAGAGATATTATCGGACACATCATCCTAGCGTTGAGCGTTATTGGTTTAATTGTAATGGTGGCTATGAAGATAGCAGTAGGTACCCTGTTTGTCACTGAAACAAGACGTCAAAATTTGGTAGGTAAAATTGATAGTCAGATTAAATTGAAACTATGTTCATAGAAAGGATTTCAAAATTTATTACGGGGTACAGATGAAATCTTCACGAAATATCATCTTTTAAGATCTTAAAGGTATGCTTGAGGCACACAGGGATACATTATTGCAGCGTGTCTTTTCTGCAAGCCTGCAGAAAAGACAGAATATGAAACTAGTGGTGCAAGCTTTTAAAAAAGCGGGTTATACCGAGGAGTTGTTGGCAGACATTCAGCGCGCCCGGATTGATGCAGCGCCTGCAGCATCTCTCAATAACAATTAAAACCACCAAATAAATCCCGGGCAACGACAAACGCACGTGACCCGGGACAGTATCAAACTGATTGACACATACTTCTCGTCGTTATTTTCTCTTCTTAATAGACGATGCTTCTGGTGCAACCTGCAAGTTATCGAGACGCTTTTTACATTCCATATATGAAAGTGCTAAACGACCCACATCGTAATCAGAACTCCACGTGTCACGGCGGATGGTTCTTGGTCCTAATTCTTCACAAATCTCAGTAAATGTGAAACCAGCTTTAGTGTCTTTTAAAACGGCATCGCGATCTTTATCAATTTCCGCATTGTATTTACGCGCATGGTAAAGTCCTGCTTTCGCGAGTTTCTTAGCTTCAATGATGATATCAATCATGTACTCACGGTGATCTTTCAAAATAGTAACACCATGTTCATCGGAAGCTCTACGCAAGTATTTCAAAACACGTGGCTTGGTATGAATCACCACACTAGCGTTATCTCTTCTTAAGAACTCGAAGAATGGCTGTTGAATTTCGCTAAAGCGTGGCGCGGTGCTCATGCCTTTGCATAATGCAGCGGCATGTTCCGGCTCGAGATTATCACGATACGCTTTTAAACATCGTAGGAGAAACGCATCATCGCCGGGATGAACAAATGAATGGAACTCATCTTTCGTTTTCTTCCCATCAATATATTCATGCATGGAAACTTCTGTTAAACGATCAATATCCTGATTATCGGGATCTTCTTTGTAAAAATCAGTTGTTTTGATGTAGAGAAAGACAACGCGTGAACGTTCCCTGGGTTGTTCTTCCATTTGATCTTTGACAGCTCTTTTTCGTATAAACATAGCTCAGTCCTTTTTTTGAAATCATTTGATCATATTACAGAATGGGGTCAGGTTGCTACAACTCGCCACTCATAGAGAATATCCGGACACTTTTCTTCATTTTCCGATCCATCTCTCAATGCCAAGGCTTGAAAACCGTGCTTTTCATAAAACCTTCGTGCGTCGTCATTTCTTTGGAAACTATACAAACGGATAGGGGAACCAAGTCGTTCCTTTGCAAATTGAATTAGCAACGAACCAATTCCGCGCCCAGTATAGTTGGGAGAAAGATACAATTGATCAATCCAACCAATCCCGCCATTTTTGGATAGCGCCATCATGCCAATAATTATATTTTTTTGTTCTGCAACGAATAAATGCCCCGAAGGTATAAGTGTTTCGAGTACCCATTGATAAATTCTTTCATCTGAATGTGCTAGTTGCGCAAAAGGTAAAAACATCTTTCGTGAAGCTAAATATATTTCTGCAATTCTTGGCGAATCTGTCGAATTTGACATACGCACTGAAACCTTATGAGTCACTTGATTTTCCTTATAAATATATTTTTATCTGCCTCACGGGACAAAGAAACTAGACGCATCAAACTGTTCAAATATTTCATCCACACTCACCGCCGGTTTGAAGAAGCGATCAACCATCACTCTCTTATAGGTTAATGGCGCACCAAGGGATCGATCGTTTTGCATAACCTCATTCATCAAAGCTTCACGGTTTGTTTGAAACGATGAAATAAGCTCTTGCATGTCAGGTTTAGGGGTATAGTTAGGAATAACAACACCCATTAAACGCGCAAGACCTCCAATAGACATACCTGATTCTAATAATTTAAATAGGGGATAACTTAAAATATCCAATAAACTGCATTGTAAATCTTGACGACCCGCTAGCGGCAGTTTTACATAATTCCATAGCAAAACAGGGATGTTTCCAGCAGCTATAATAATGGCCATGCGCATCCAGTAACTGGGGTAACGTACCAGCAAAATAAACATGGGTAATCGCCACCAGTCCACGATGTTTGTATACACTGCATAAAATTCATTAAGCTTATAGAAGCTAAAATCCACTGGATTTCGCGAGGGTGGCAAAACGGTGAATAATTGCTTCATAAATTTAAGCGAATACCGCTGTCTGCCCATTTCCCATGATCGCACACGTTGTTCATAAAAGTTCGGTTTATTCCCAAACAATGTCTCAGGAGCAATGGTGTCAAGATAAGCACTCCCGGCAATATCCATGCGGTAGCCTAGCTCTTTCAGTATCATCCCAAGCTTGACGTCTTCAGCATAAAAAACGGCATCATGTTTTTCAAGCACTTCCAGAAAGACATTTCTATCCCATAACGATACGGCACCATGTGGGAATAATGCGCCTCCCAATCGCGATTGGCTTTGCTTGGCACAACCTGCCAACAAGTATTCTATATCTTGCCAGCGAACGAGAATATTGGATTCGCCTTTAATCGGATGCACAGCCCTGATCGGAAAACAAAGTGCCTTGACAGTCTCATTCAGTAAATGAGTTTCAAACGAAAATAATGTTGGCAAGCGCATATCATGATCGATCGTAAAGATCACATCAAATTCTTTCGCCAAAAGTGTTCCAACATATTGTGCAAAGGTTTTATTGCCAATATGTCCCCAGCAATAATTGATTGCTCGATCGATATTTCTCACCACTTCTCGAGTGTTATCGAGTGGAACATCGCTATTGCCATTATCAAGAATAAAGATTTGCCTGGCATGCACATGCGCAAGACAGGATCGCACAGTGTCTTCAATGATACCTGCTGCATAATGTGTGGGTATGATAATCGCAACACGACTATTGCTGTTACGTGATGGCGGCACTTCCTGATCAATCTCGTGTGGAGCGGGTGGTAGTAGAGCGGGCGGATATTTAGCCGTGGTGATATAGGCAAGCTGCATGACGGGGTCAACAGCATATAACAAAGCCATGATGGCATAGTTATCATAAGTGGCAGCTGTCGTAAAAGCCCCTGTGGTGACTTCCACTGCAATCACGCCACCCAACACAATGGCTAATGAAGTAAACCAGAGAACCTTTCTCAAGCTGACAGGGCAAAACATATCGCGCACGGTCAATACGGTTTTCAAAAACTCTGTGTTACAAAGATTGCTGAACGACCAGCCCTCAGTAGCTTCGGGTTCGTTTGGCTCTACCTCCTCCATGGTGGCGCGACTTTCCAATGCCTTATCCATTCAAAAAATGGAGATATAACACATTGAATAAAGATAATGCAAGTAAGCCTGAAAAAAGCTTATTTCATCAAAGACCAGGCTTCAACTTCTTCTGCTCTGGCTCTGCAGCCTCTTTGGCAGCAGATTGTTCATCTTGCGAAAAAACGAGCTCCAAGACTTCAGTTGCTGTGCGTGCCACTAATTTGAGATCGAGATCTTCTTCGGGTACGAGTGGTCTTAATATATGTTTGTAATTTTTATCAATCTGTTTGCTTAAACAATACCAAGATTGGTGTACGGTATCATGCTTGATATTCTCAACGGCAAGATCACGTATTAGAACAATCACACTCGTCATGTGTTCATGATCAAGTTGAAAAGCATTACTTAGGTTAAATGCTTTTTTGAGGCACATTCCCACATATAAGGCGAACCGAGTGGCGGGATTACTGTATGTCATGGCTGGGGTTAGATCGTAATCAGTCAGAGACGAGCAGAGGACGTCGAGCGCTGATGTCATGGCAAAATGCTGATGGAGCGATTTCAATTCCTGCAGTTTTGGAATAAGAATGTGATTGATAATGGCGCGATCTTCACAACTCATCCAGCTTCCCCAAAAGCAATGACCCACATCATGAACTAGCACGACGAAAGGACCGCAGTGATAGTCATGTACATCAATTAATGTATCTTTGACGAGCGTAGAATACCAGGTAACGGGATGCTGACGCTGCAGATGCACATCATGCAAGGATGCAAGTGAGATCTTTCCAAAAACGGGACGCATGCGAATAGGATGCGGCGATAAGCATGATAAAAAATAATTGATCAAGCTTGCCGAGGGTAAATTGAAAATGCTTTTATTCAAATCTCGAAAAAAGGGAACATTTTCCCTTACCTTCCACATGAATTCATCCACCTGATAAATCTTGATGTTTGCTTCATAGTTAGTGACTCTCAACACGCATTGTTCGATGGGTGGGAGCGCCAAAATATATTCTTTGAAATCCTCCTCATCAACTGCTATTCCAAGTCGTTTGAATTGAAATTTCACGTGCTGAAAATACTGGATTCCCACATCATTCAGTGCGTTAAGATCTCTATCAACAACTGAAACCATATTAACATTTCGTATGTTTTTCACGTTGTTAATATGTTTCACTTCTGTCATGTCTTGTGGCTTTAAATCTTGCTTATGCGTGAATTGTGCAAGCGCCACCAGGTAATGATAGGCCGTCACCGCACTCCAGAAGGGCAAGCGTTCAGACATATTCTCAATGATATATAGCAGGTATGCCATACAGTCCGGATGAGCGAAAATGTCATGTGAGATGTCGGCCTGTTCAATAGCCGTGATGAGCTGTTCGAGCAAGGGTGCGTGCAGACTACTATCGCCTTTTACGCGAGCGAAAAACGCCGGGATAGCCGTGTTCTTCTTGATAAAACCCCTTAGGCCAGCAATCAGAAAGGCCGACTCTTCTGGCGCATACGGTGCTTCTTGTCTGTCGGAGAGCATAAATTTTACCCAACTAGTTGAATATATTCATTTGTGTTGTTTTTAATATGATCAAATTCTACCTTATTGTTGCGATAGGCTCAAGTTTAGCTGGGGAATTATATATTGGCGATGGCAAGGCATGAGGGTAAACTACCGCAAATCAATCAGCCTGCTGCCACCGGAAAATGCACTCTTCACAACGTTCATTCCAATACCCGCCCGAACAAAATCTCTTTAATGAGTATTTTAAGCTATTAGCGTATATCAATGGGGCAGTCAATGCGGCTGTGTTAAAGGCCATATTTCCAAAAATTACTCATTATGAAACACAACATCGTGAGATGGGGATTCAGTTCAACCCTGACACCCTCGGGATTCATTCCTCTCCACCCACATCTGATCAAATCTCATTATATTCGGCAGACGGCGCCATGTTGCGCATGCTCCGTGTGATGTGTGGTCTCAAACTCAAATCATTTGGTGAATCTATAAATGAAGCGGCTTTCGAGAAAGACGTCGCTTTGATGCGCTACCAGTTAAACACAGAAATCAGTGTGACACACCCCATAGCACATGCCATCCATTTATTCACGACCATTGCCATTGAAGTTTTAATCTTGGATGATTGCTCTAAAGAATACACGAATACTGATGCGGAAGATTTTATTTCTATCGCCATGACGATACTCGATTGCATTGTTAAATATAAGCAAACATTTAGCGAATTAAGAAACTGTCGGGTCAATAACATTGATAATGTATTTGCTGAGGAATTACAATGCCTCATTTACGTCTTGATCTACGACACAGAACCGAAGAATAAAAGCCAGTCTTATGCCGCATTTATTGCAGATGTTTTTGTTAAAAAATTAATGAGGCTTCATCTCCAGCTCGAAGCACGCATGAAAAAGCTCGCCAGTAAATCGGTCCGGTCCGTTGAATATTTCCAGACTTGTCAATTGATGACAGAGACTGACTCAGTTATGCGCCGTTTGAATATGCAGAAATCACCAGAACAGCGTGAACAATTCGACAAGCAAGCCCGGCGATTTACGCGAGGTAATCATTCATTTGATATTATGCTTTGGTGTAATAATACAGTTGCTGATGACTTATACACCTATCTTGATAATACCATCAGGAATTTGTATACCAGAATGGATTACATTCAAATTCTGGATTGTTATTTACTGACGCTAAAAGCTGGTAGATTTAAGTATGATACAAATTATGATTTGACACTCATGCATCATCTCGAGGTGATGCTGTTTAAGGTGAGGCTTGTCAAGCAACACTCATATGAATTATCTGCTGACAAGCTTGAGACGGAATCACCAACCGAATATATGACCCGTATCAATCGCTATCAACAACTAAAAGCAGCCTATAGCTTACTCATCAGCACACTCGGTGGCATGCAATATATGATGCAAGCTTCCAGAGGAATCATTCCAACCATCAACCAGTGGTCATTCACCATTCTCGACAACATCAAGTCCATGCAACACGATATCATTGATTTTAAAGACGTTGAAAGTGAACTGGCGAATGTTAATCTAGGGATGTTGTTTGAGATTAATACCTTTCTACGACTGAATGGTGAAACGTCAACTTTGTCTCGTGAAGACTTCGTTTCACAAATCGCCGTGGCAATTATCGATTTGTTTGTAAAGATTGATCATGATCAGGGATGTTTCAATCCCTATCAGAAAGTTTTCTCCAGTCAGTTTGTCCTTGATTTTTATTACACCAGCCTATTGCAATGCCAAACCAATGCGGAATCTAAAATACTTATCAATGAACAGCTGCATAGTCTTATCATTGAACGCATGCAAGGATTACAGAATTACCCTGCTTATGCATTAATTGATTTCATCATTATGCGTATCAAACGTCTTGGCATGAAATTTGACGAAATTGATGATAACTATTATGACTCTTTCGATAATAATGAAAAGATTGAGTTACTGAATAAATGTAAAGATTTTGTTAGCATGATAGGCATTAATATTAATAGAATTAATACCACGCTTAGAGTGTTTGCCATCCATCATATTGCGATCTTTCTGGGATATTTGTCAAAATCGGAAAATAAAAAAGAAAGAGGGGTTGCTGCTCGATTAATGGAGCCCATGAATGATTTTTATAAAGTAGTGCACAAATTTACGAATGCATGCTTTCAAGAAAACATGGAACTAAAACTGCTTTATGAACCAGTGCGATTCGATCATTCTAAAGCTTCGTTTCTACCAGCAAATGAACCTGCTACCCATGCGAAGCCTCCCGGCAAAACTTCCCACAAACCATCAGCTCCAGCTGCTGTGCCGACTACGCCTAAAAAACCAGAATTTAATATCTTCCTTTCCTACGAGGAAAATTTAAATCGTTTAGACGGCAATTATGACTTACTCTTGCAAGAATATGAAAAAGCACCTTTAACTGGGAAAAAGCGCGATCAAAATATCAAAACACTCATGGGCCTCGCTCAACACCTGCAACACATGCAAAATGCAGCCGCTCGTAAAGTAATACTCAAAAAGTTAGACCAAAATCACGCACGGATATTCGAAGATTCTCGCTCATTTATGCATGTAGACGATATTGATGCGCTGGAAAAGCGCTACCAGGAATTCATTAAGCCGTGGATAGAAGCACCCAAACTGCCATCCCAAAGAGCAATAACGACTGTCGCACCAATCGTTCCAACTGTACAAACGACTGCGCCGCCGAAGCTGAAAAGCCAGGGACTTAAACAAAAGAAAACATCATTTTTTCATGACCCCGAAAATCTTCGCCTCATGTCAAATGCTACCATATTGCGCGCCAAAAAGCCTGAACCTGCGGTATGGACACCATTAGTGGCGAATCCAGACCCGTTTCATGAAATGCGTAAGCCTCACCCGGTCGCAATTGTTTTAAGTAAATTGCAAGAATCCATTTTCGATGAATTGGAAAAAAGTAGTTTTTATCCGATCATTCAGGGCGGCGCCGTCCAAGATGCGCTGTTTGGTGTGCCGTATCGCGACATTGATTTTTTGTGCTTCTGTAGCAAAGATATGATCGAAAAGTTTATTTTGCAACATAAAGAAAAGTTTCATATTTCAGGTTATCGTAAAAATAAATCAAGTCCCGTGTTCGTCATTCAATTCGACACGCGATTTGTAGATGTGAATGATGAAGAGCTTGAAATTGCCTATCTACCCGTTAGAGCCAAGGAAGATATCTCAGAAGTCATTCGAAAATTTACCCGCGGATTCGGCGTTAAAACAGTATTCGCCGACAAGCGTTCGCTCATTGATCCTTTAAATCAGTTCTTACGCGGCAATGCAGATGTACCAACATTGAATGTAGAGGATGTCTTAAGCACAGATATTAGCGTGGATTTAACCGCCTACTTTAAACAATATCCTGAGCGAATCTTCGACTGTCTTTACAAAATTACCAAATATAAAAAACAAGGCTACCACATTCCTATTAAAGCTGCGATTCAAGAAAGCATGAATGCAGCCAGAGAAGAGTTCACTACCTATCTTAATAACCGATTAAGCATCGCAAAGTTTAATAAACTATTTATGCGTGGATTCGCAACAGAAGCATTCGATGTATTCTGCGCACAATCCCCAGAGTTTATACTGAATTTATTACCACAATTATCACTATGCCAACTTGCCTTATTCCGCCAGGCCTGCGTACTAACCGATGCACGAATGCAGGATAAACAATTCATTCCGTTGACGACTGTCAAACGTGAAAGTCTCAGAGCTCAATTCATTTCTGACGCGCTTTTCTTTGAATTTATCCACCAACATTCAGTGGATGACCTAGTTACTGATAAAAAATCATTCGATATCACTTGTGTTAAATTCATCAGCTTGTGTCGGTTCTATGTCTCAGATGAGCTTATCAATCACCTTCAGGAATTGTGGTGGCCGCAGATTCAGATGATTCATCAAGAGAAAATACAAGCCGAATCTGTCACATCATTTCATATTTAGTGTCGAATTCTTTTAAAATGTGTGGCAGCAAACTTTGCACAAGTTTTCTGAATTAATTTGTGACAGATCTTATCGGCGAGGCATTTGTAACTACTGTACCATCTCAGGCCTGCAGGTTAACCCTGGTATACAACCATATCCAACAAATTTTGATTTATCCAAGACATCTGGCAGTGTGAAGGTAAAAACGCTAACACCCCTCATTTTTTTACCTTGATACGTACGACCATCGCTAGAACCAAACATGAGATGTTGTTTTGATTTATTTTCCCCAAGATAGATCATGACATGTGAAATCGCTGAATGCCGATTCGTGGTATATGTTCCCGACCAAAATAATAAATCTCCAGGCTTGAGATGAGAAAACTCAGGCGAATTTATATCATGACTACCCACTCTATAAAGCAAACCTTTCTTCAGAACCCAATCAAACATTTGATCTGATTGTCGTGGAATATTTTTTACTTTGCTTAGCGTTAGTAAGTAATAGATAGTACCTGAACAATCCATGCCTTTATTTTTTGGATCTGAGGATCCATATAAATATGTTAAATTCATTTTAGAAATCAGTAACGCATTTGTAATGAGAGCCTTTACAGCGGGGTCATCAGTGGCGAAACTAGTCAGTTGAGCGACAGGAATAGGTTGCGTAATCGGTGGTAATAGCTTGCTTTCAGCACCAGCCACCTGAACAAGGCCGAACAAAAATAAACCGCAGATAGTGTTGAAGTAATGACGCATGCGAGATATCCAGATTCATAAGGATTAAAGACTTATTGCCAGTCGGGCTAAAGCTCCGTAAGAAGATATTTTGTGCAAATCATCAAACAGCGATAAAATCGTGAGAATCATACCTGATAATGGGACTAACAAGCTATCATCAAGTCCAAAGATGTCGCACAACCCTGCTCGCCGCTATTGAAGATGTGTAATGTTCTCCGTCGCACCGTATCCTAGATGAGTTCGTCCATCAAATTCAGTATAATGCCCTCTATTGCCCCTTAAACAATGAAAGATAATCCATGCAGAAGTTAACCACTGTACACACCATGAATGAAGCAGAAGCGATTACTGGCCTGCTCAAATCACGCGGCATTACCAATTTTATTGGTAACCGTGACCCCGATGCGGAAGTGGTCGTGAATATGTTTGATCGGCCGCCCATGATTGAAATTTGGGTCATCATGGATGAACAATACGCCGATGCGATGGAATTGTTGCAGAACCCTGAGCATGAAGTTGCTGAGCCATTAACCGAACGTGAAATTGAGTTGTTGGACGATATCGAAAGTCAGGCCTACTCGCCCGCCACCATCAGCCTGATTAAATTTTCAGTCATGATATTTTTCGGCACGATCGTGCTGTGCATCATTGCCTATTGGTTGCGGACTTAAACTCTTTCCATTACTCGCCGCAAGTCAATCCAACCGCCTTGGCTGCCGCTTTGATATCTTTCACGCATGCTTGATATTGCGTTAATGACGTCAGTGGTCGTTTTGTTGACGGGTCCCAACGGTTTTTTAAGCAGTAATTTGTGGCATCTTTTTCCGCATTGCCGCCGTAAACAGCCTCCCAGGCTGTCATCGCTGATTTCATGGCATCGACACGATTGGTTGACCCTTGGGCTTTATCGGAGTCCATCGTCATTAACAAAGCAGTATTAGCAACCGGTGAAGCCGTGTTATTGACGGCTGTACTTCCGATCATGATGACACCACCAACGGAGCAGGTTTCTGCACCATGTTTGACAGCGTTGAAATTAGCGAGGGCTTCAGTTGGGTTATAGTCGCAAGGGCAGTGAGCGTCATCCGCCTGAGTCGTAGCGACAGGTGCTGCAGCAGAGGTCGTCGTGGTTGTGGTGGTGGCTGGTGCTGTCGCTGTCGCTGCTGCAGGGGTAGTCGTCGTTGTGGTGGCAGGTGCGTTTGCTGCGGCAGGGGTTATCGTGGTGGTGCTGGCAGGAGCAGGTGTATTCGATTGCGTTGAAACCGGTGTTTGCGCCGGACCTGGTGCGACAGCGGCAGCAGGAGGCGTAGCAGACATCGGTACAGCGGAAGCAGGGGCTGCGGCAGGATCTGCGAGTGCAGCGGTTGCAGGCAAGCATGCTGCCATTAACACCCATGAGAGAATCGCAAATTGACGGCGTGAGTCCATGTAGTTCATCGTTAAGCTCCCTGATTATATCTCCTCAGTATACCAACAAATTGATCAGGAACCCTAAAGTGACTGTAACCTACTGAAATTAATCGGATTATTTTTTCAATCATCTGATCTTCAGCGAGACACACTGATTTGACAATGAAGCACCACTTGCATAAAGTGCCTCATCGTTCATATAAGGAATAAAAAGTGAATAAATATTTTTTGATTGCACTAGTTAGTTCAACCATTCTCAATAGCGCCTATGCGGGCGACACCAATGGCTGCGCGCAATTACATCTACAAATTACTAATCTGACCAACACTGCGTGTGTGTTAACGAATCACGCCGTCATTCACGGCAATTTAATGACTTCACCACCCATGTCGATTTTACCGTATGACTCAAAACGCTTTGATATGATGCAAACCGGTTTCGGCCCATCTATTACGCTCAGTTATCAATGCGGTAATGAAATCATTTCATTTAATAGCCAGCAAAATGCATGCGTCCTGAAATCAGGGAAAATTACCGGCATCGTTTTATCACCAGCGCCGGTTCACATTGCAGCGAGTTACGAAGCGCTGGAAGGATCATATTTCTGGGATAAACCCGGCAGTATCAACTGGAAAATTGTAGGGACCGCTTAAGCAAGCAGATAAGGATGTGAATGAGAACATATCAGAACCTTTGTACTTTATATTATGAACTCGACAAGCCTCATGCACCTCGCGAAGCACTCACTTTTTATTCCGAGTTTGCGAAACGTGCAGACGGACCTATCTTTGAGCCCATGTGTGGGACAGGACGATTTTTAGTTCCGCTACTCGAACAAGGCTATGATATTGAGGGAGCAGATGCCTCCCGTCACATGCTGGGCGTATGCCAAGATAAATGTCACAATAAAAATATCACCGCGAAGCTTCATCAGCAATTCATTCAGGAAATGAATTTTGATCGAAAATTCAGCCTTATTTTGATTCCAAGTGGTTCGTTTGGTTTGCTCACTGATGTCACCGAAGCGAAACGCTGCCTGAAGATTTTATACGATCACCTTTTGCCAGAAGGTAAATTGGTATTCGAAGTTGAAACGATGCAAGCGCTACCGACGACATTCGGACAACATCATCAATCCTCTATCGAGATTGAACCAAATCATCAATCGCTCTCGCTAGATATTATATCTAGCTACGATCATGAGAGCCAAATCGTCACGACAACTTGTCGCTATGACATGACCATAAATTCAGTCATCACTGATACTGAAGTTGAAGATATCGCTGTTAGATATTATCAAGATCATGAAATGGATGAGTGGCTGACCGAAGTGGGAATCTTTCAATTTACACGTCACAAAGCATACGAGCCATATTCCTCCGACATGAACGATGGCGTTGTTGTGTATGCCTGCACTAAGACAGCATGATGACAAATAATATTATGCCTCACATCAACCAACTCGTACCGGAATTCAGTGTATCAAAATGCGCAGATAGCCTTAAATTTTACGTCGACATCCTTGGTTTTAGTATTCTTTATCAGCGCATTGAAGAAGGCTTCGCCTTCTTGCAATTTGGTGAAGCACAACTGATGCTCGATGAAATTGGCAAAGGGCGCACCTGGCAGATGAGTGAGTTATCGCATCCGTTTGGAAGAGGCATGAATTTACAAATTAAAGTTAGTAATCTTGATGACATCGTTAGTCGGTTAAGATTGAATGCTATCGCTTTGCACTTAGAACCCGAAACAAAATGGTACCGTTATCATGATCAGGAGATAGGGCAGCGCCAGATGTTAGTCATGGATCCAGATGGATATTTGCTGCGATTTTGTGAAGAGCTTGGAATACGGACACACCAGTGCTAACTAGAACAGCGCAAAAAGCACCCCAGATCATCGTTATGCAGTAATTATTCATAAAATTCAATTGGTTGTACATCATGTCCGTATACTTTAGGCATTGACGTGACTGTTCTATTTGTATACAATACACGGACATTTGATAACTATAAGAATAGAGGTAATAGGGCATGGTACAAATAAGAATGCGTCATGACGAAGATCTGATGAAAATCGTATGGGCACTTGGCACTCAGCCCGCTGCATTTAGAAAATTACTTGAAGCCACTAATGCGCTGAAAATCAGGTTGGTTCAATTGGCCGGGGAAAACGATTTAGATATCACCCTAAATCAAAAGCAGGAGGAAGGATTTCTAACACCGTAAGCCTATAAGCTCGTACTTAAAATGATAGAACCTGGCAATACAAAGCAGATAGATGAGCTAATTCATGAGATGCAAGAAGATCTATATGATAAATTTGTAGAAAGAGTGAATATTGCAAATCGAAACACAGCCAAGTTATTGCAACGCTACCAATCCTTGCGTGAAAAAGTAATAGAACTCACCAACCCTATCGATGACATGGATGACGCACAGAGAAAGACATACCAAGCATTGCGAAATACACTGCCGCAAACTGATAAGAAAGAAGAAATAGTTGAGAATGTCAAAAGATTTAATACGATTTTCAAAAATAATTCAACCCTGTTTGATCCTGATCATTATGGATGGAAATGCGTAGGCCATCTTGTTGCTTCAATCTTAACGCTAGGTATCTATGCGGGTGTGATGGCTGCCATCTCGTATCATTCGAATAACAGTTGTAAATTTTGGAAATCGCCTCAGCAAATTAAAGCTGATGAAGCGTTAAGCGTAGCAAGTTTATCTATCAAGCTCACACCTGGTTATTCATTGCGAAGACGGGATTTATGTAGGCGGAAATAATAATATCGGAAGACTGGGTACGGGTGATGATGTAAATCGTCATGTGTTCACCAAAATTAATGTTGACCATGAATCTATTACCCATACACAACTAGCTGGTTCAAGCTTCATTGAAATATTCGGGAAGTGGTTAATGGCGGGATCTTTCGGAAATACGAGTGGACCGGATAGTCGGAGATTGACATTCAGTGAAGTTGAATTCACTCCGCTTGCTTCTCTTTTTCCTTGCAAACGAAATGAAAGATGTATCATTTTCTAAACGGATTACAGTAATCATTAGAAACTAGGTTGGGCAGTGAAGCCCAACCTATATACTTCAACCCAACACCCAATTTTTCCTGTCATTCGGCAAACTATTTCTTAAGCCCAACAGTTGGCGTGATATAACAAGCATAGCTAATTGGCGTGATAGCATCATCACCGGCGACCCAGGTTAATGATATCGCTGCATCTCTATTTAATGAGCTGCCAGTGATACCGCTAATCGAAAAATTATGTTCATTGCTATCTTTTAACTTTGCCTGATTGGATGAAAGTCTTACATCATCAAACTCAGCATAAATAACCATACCAAACGGGCCAGTTGGAGGTTCAAATCTAACGACTGCAGGCGCACGGCTACCGGTTGCATCGGTTACTTTGCAATGGATGTCGTAGGGGAAGCTGATGTCAAGCAATGGCGTTAGTGGAATGTTTGCAACCTTGTTGACGGTACCATCAATCGAGCCGCTACCGATAGGGGTGTTCAAGCCGGCATAGGCACTGCTCATGCCTAGTGAAATGAGTATGGCAGATACGATATATTTTTTATTCATGTTGAGGCCTCTAACTTAGTTAGTTTAGTTAAGTAAATTTCGGATGCATCTTATCTGAAACAACGGGCAAGATAAACCAACCCAAGACGCTTAGTCAACAAGACACGGCTTGTGACAAACGGATAATAGATAAGATTTTTTTGCAACCTTCAATGCTATTCAAGTTATATAAAATGTAGATTGGGCAGAGCGTAGCGAAGCCCAACTTACTAGCTTGATGCTTTCATCTTAGGCCGTACATGACTCAGACCACCATCTACGCCGAGTACCTGTCCAGTAATCCAATTATTCGCAGGATCTAGTAAAAATATAATGGCAGAGGCGACGTCTTCAGCTTTACCAAGCCGACCTAGTGCGTGCATGTTTTCAGAGGCGCTTTTGCTTAGCGGACTTTTTGTGAGTTGCGTAGTAAGTTTCGTTTCTACCAGGCCTGGTGCGACGACATTAAAGCGTAAATTATTATTTGCATAACTAGCTGCTGCCGCAAGCGCTAAACCAATGACACCTGCCTTTGCTGCAGAGATGGCTTCATGGTTAGGTAAGCCAACACACGCTGCGGCTGAGGAAAGCAAAACGACCGAGCCACCATTTTCAAGCATGCATTTACCGGCAGCGTGTACGACAGCAAATGCTGTTGTTAAATTAGCTTTAATCGTTTCTTCGTATTGGGCTTGCGTCGTCTGATGCGCTGCTTTCAAAAGCAGTGAACCAGAGCAGTTGACTACGCCATCTATCGAGCCCATTTCTTCTTTTGCACGAGAAAAACAATCGAGTACGGCATGGAAATCACTGGCATCCAATATTGCAAAAGGCGCTGCAATCTCATTGGCGCGCTCAGCGATGCTGCCACTCTCTCTTCCTGTCAAATAAACTTTGTTTCCATTTGCAATTAATTTCTTCGCGGTAGCAAAACCAATATCACTGCTGCCAGCTATAATGAGAAAGTTAGACATCACGTCACCTTTGTTATTAAGTAAATATAACCTAACCATTAACACCGAAATGATATTAAGGGATGGTAGGTTGGGCAGAGCGCAGCGAAGCCCAACATAACAGTAAACTTAAGAATTGTTGGGCTTCGCTGCGCTCTGCCCAACCTACATCATCATGTTATAACGGACCGTAGCAAAAAATCAAAAGCGTAATCACTATTAACGAAACTCCAAACCTCAATAATAAAAACCAGCGAGGCATTATATCTTTAAGTGTTAAAAGCGTATCAATGACTAACACACTCACGAAACTGATGATAAAACCGATTAATTGTAGCTTAGGGAAATCGATTAGCAACAACAACCATGCAGCAAGAGAGGGTAGAATGCTGAGTGTGAATAAATGCTTAAATTTAAGTGTATTAGCATCCAGTCGCACAATACCAATGCCCCATTGTATACCACCCAAGAATGTCAATATGACCGCAGCATAGCTAAAGAGCATGGCCAGCACTTTGCTCTGTGCCACCCAATGGTTATACAAAAGAATGGTCAGCAACAAGAATGGAATCACACCGGCAAAGGTCAGGGTCAGCAAGAGACGATAAGCCATTTTTTTAGATGGCATAGAATAGCTCTCACTGATAAGCATGTCTGAAGGTTGTTCTTGCATGATTGAATAACATCCCAAGTTAATCGTCAGATAAAGAATCTGGAAATGGCTTATGGCTCACTTTACTCTCGAGGCTTCCAGGTTCATTTTGTATATATGCAGCCAAGGCCCAACGGATGACTGGAAAAGCCAAATCATCCCAGGGAATTTGGTCTTGTGAAAACATGCGAACTTCAAGACTCTCGTCACCCGCTGAATATTCAGGACCAATCATTTCTGCCGCATAAATAATATGGACTTGATTGATCGCAGTAAGTGAATAAGTTCCCAGTAAATGATTGAGTTTGATGTTAACACCCGCCTCTTCTTTGGCCTCCCTTTGTGCACCTTGCTCTAAGGATTCTTGCAGTTCCAGGTATCCTGCCGGGTAAGTCCATAATCCTCGTTGCGGCTCAATAGCGCGTTTACATAATAAAAATTTATCTTGATACGTGGTGACGGCACCGACAACAATTTTAGGATTCTCATAGAAAATCGTCTCGCAATGATCGCAGACTTGGCGATAGAGTGTGTCACCACGAGGAATAATAAATTTAATTGAGTTTTTGCCACATTGGATGCAAAACTTGTATTTAGTCATGATAGTGCTACCACGATCCTTGACTCAATTCGTAAATTTTTCATTGATGAGAGAGTGAATGGCATCTTTTATGTCTTGTGTCAGCGTGATGCTATTATCTTCATTGTAGTAATCACCTGTCACATGCATAAGATCTTCATTGGGTATACTAAATGAGGTGGTCGAATGCTTTTTCAAGTTGGTCAGTAAGCCGCTCAGTTTGTCTAAGCGAGATTTTACCCAATGATAGTAGGCTTGATCGTCAGTTTTAAACTGACCATTCATATAAGTGCTATCAAGGTGGCCGATCTTGCCGGTAATGAGGGTGTAGGTTCTATCGGGTAAAATTTCAGATTTGAGCGTCTCTTTGAGCAAATCGTCAATCTCTTGTAAGTGTTTGCTAACTTTATGAGTGATTTCCGTATTCAATTGATTTCTCCAATTTCGTTTTTCGCAATCTTCTTATCATATCATACAGGTACTATCGCTACTGCGCATATATTTTCTTTTAACAAATGCCAATAAAGCAGCGTTAGCATGCCTGGCAATGCTATAAAACGAGCCATATTGTTTGTGTATTCGTAACTGGAGTCGTATCCGTTAGCCTGTTTTCTGGCTGACGCATGGGCGGAACCGTAAGAGTCGGGACAACACAGGAGGGAGGGTAGGTAAGACCAAAACTTCGATGTCATACCTGACATTGAAAATCTTATCAAGCTGATCAACCAACAAGCGATTTAGTCAACTGTGAATGTGGCCTGTAAGCCAAGGTGATAAATGAAGTAGGTTGGGCAATGGAATTATTGGGGTTGCCATCCAGAACGGTAAGAACCATTGTCCTGATACCGGGCATTCAAATTTGCTAATTGTGCTTGACGCCCTTTAGCAAACAATAAATCTCTTGCGCCATGATAGGTAATTTTACATATTTGAGCATGTAAGTCGTACGTGCTCTTCCTGCTTAGTTCTGTGACATGTTCGGCAATTAAAAATACGATGTCTTTCGGAAAACAGCTGCCTTTGCCTTGCAATAGCCAAATAATGATTGATGGTGTTAGAACTAACAAGAAGGGCAGAGAAAGTTGGGTCTCCTGATAAACCTCCACAAGTTTCGTGAAATTCTTATGAGGATATTCCGCCATACATTCTGTGATGTGATCAAGATTCATTTCAAAGGTATTCATCATAGCATTATTTAACTGAATGGTCGGTAGGATTTTATCTTTATTCTTTACCTTACTCATTAACCTTGCGAGAAACCTCGCATTATTCACATAAGATAACCAGAGAATATTAGATTCATCAGGACATTTTTGAATATTTTTAACAAGACCCATGGTCTGCTTAGTCGATTGCATCAACTCGGAGGAATAAGAAAACCAGCGATGTTCACTGTAATATTTTATCAAAGGAAGTTTTTGGGCACCGAGTTTAATAAGGTGGTTGACCTGATCGACCAACCCGCGACAAGCATAGACCATCGCAGCTGAATCGATTAATGCTTGCTTTTCATCTCCGCTGGTTGAATCGATTATTTGCTGGGCCATAGCAAACCAATGTTGACATGCGCTGTCATATACCGCATCGCTTTTTTCAATGAGATTATACTCAAGTAAGTGTTCGATGCCAGCTTGACAGCGGGACTTCTGATATCCAAATAAGGCACAAGCAGGATCAGCACCACGAATAATCAGCTCATGGACGTCTCCAATTCTTCCCGCTTGTGCATAATGACGAGTGACATAATCAATATCTGCACCCATTCCTAGCAGTGCATTAACATTGTTTTTGTAATTTTCTCCAGACGCATGAGCGAAGCCTGCAGCAGCTTCATCGACTAAACTTGGTTTTACATCATTATCAATTTCGCTGTATTTTTTAATAAGCCTCAAAATAACTTCTAAAGATTGTAGCATGGCCGCTTCGTAAATAACGCCAGCTGGTTTTGCACCACGTTGATCAATCAATCTCTCCGCCCGATATATGCCACCGGCCGAAGCATAGCCTGCTGCCACACTAGATATTAAATCATTATCATCATCGCCATTCCATTTGAGAATATGTCGCACAGCAGCGTCATTGCCACCTTGCGCATAACCTTTGATAACGTATGACAAAAAATAGGTGTGATGATCTGGCATACAATCGGGTATTTCCTTGTCTAGCAAGGCGCGAAATAAATTCATGCAGGCGCTATAGCTACCCTCTCTAGCAAGTTGCGTGAGTGGTGATTGGCCGTTCGAATCCTGCAATAAGGGAATGTCTTCAAAGTCTGCAGCAAACTCATCGAGCGGCACATTGGCTTTCAAATAGAATTTAGGGATGCCTAATAGCTTTTTGAGTTCATTAATATTACCCTCTCGAGCAAAGCGACACACCCTGTCGAAATCAGATTCGACGAGATCAGGTGAGGGTGATGAAGGGGATTTAATGCGTAGCATGATACAAAAGCCTTATTATTCTTATAGTCAGCAATACTAGCATGCAGGAATTAAGAAACCCTTAAATGAGAAAAATAAGAGATATTCCTTATAAATAGCGCTGCTAGCTGAAAGCGATAGAACCGACGAATACAAATATTTAATAATAAAATCATATAGTAAAAGATTTAATCGTATTTCGCGCAATTCCACTTCGAGTTACACGACACAGATATTTTCTATAATTTATAATGAAATGTCGCCGCACGAACCGATCCGCGACGAAGATTCTCAGTCGTTAATACCGGTGAATTGATGGTTTTATCGGCCACCGCTTTCAATGCTAAAACAGCATCGTTCCAGTTATCGTCTTTGTAGCCACACTTCGGCAACTTAATCACTTCAACGCAATAAGCCAGCGCTTGCGCGGTGGTACACACGTACTGAGAATTTCTATGGAAAAGAGCCTGATCTAAATATTTCATCGCTTCAATATGCAGGCTTTTCGTCTTCTTCTTAAGCTCTGGAAATAATTTCCGCACGATCTTGCAAAGGTCGTAGATATCTTTACTGTAATTTTGGTCATCATCAAATAATCGACTCACTTTCTTCGCTTTACCGAAGTCAATTAATCGCAATGTTTCATCCTGAAAATTGACGATGACATTCAGCAGATTAAGATCGTTATGACATCGCTCGTGCCCGTGTAATAAATTCAATTCTTCCAACAGGGTCTTCAAACATTTCACACGTGTTTCCGGCGTTCGGCCACTTAGCTCTCTCTCGGTACATCTCTCTAACTGATCTCCGTGCTGCCACGGAAAACACATGCCCATACGATCGTTAATCTCGAAATAAAATGATTCTTCGCGCTGAGTGAAATGAAGATTATATTTCGTTTCGCGACTAAGCTCTTTGTCGGGATAGTTGGTATTTTTCTTATTGTGACGCCTAAACCACTTCACACCGTAAGACGGTTTTAAATCGTCCTTATCTTTATAAGCTGCATTAACAATCGCTTGTCCACCGGCATATTCAACTGGACGTTTATCGGTGAAAAAACTACGCTGCGGAGAAAGTTTATATTCGGTCTTGTGCGGATGTAGATTTTTAATCTCGTCCACTTTGATTTTTTGAACTCGTGGAAACTTAATCAAAGCTTTAGCTAATTCAACCGAGAATGTTTCTTCGCTCAACATGGCATACATCATCAAAAATGCCACTTTATCGGCAAGCATGAGATAGCGTTTATCTGAAAGTGCTAATATCTCACGAATAGACTGTTTGCCAAGCTTAAGATGCTGCTCGTCGGTCAGCTTTTTAATGAAATTCATACGTATTTGGTAAGCATTCAAAATGCGCGCGGTTTCCTCATCGCCATCACTTTTCGCGTCTTCGATCAACTGCGTACGGCGATCGACCTTACATCCAGCCGCGAGGAGCTCAACAACAATCTCAGCATGATTATGTAGTGCCGCGAGCGTCGCCGCAGTATCACCTTCTTCGTCGCGCACATTCACCGCTTCAGAATTGTCCTCATTTTCAGCTAGATAGCGCTGAACGATATCCAATATTCCTTTCTGGGAGGCAGTTAAATATTCGCTGGCACCCACTGAGGGCGAGGGTCTTTTTTTCGAGCGTAGCATCTTCGTCACCTTACATTCTGGTAATTCTTATAATTCTGCGTACTTTATACAGCATTTTTGGGGATTTTTAAATCTCTTGGTTAAAAATAATACCAACGAGACCAGGGGCGGCGACCAGCCGTTCCCCTGCTTGACCCCATCAGTGCCATCATCAATAATGCGTGCAGATATAAAATAAGAGCTCCATCACCATGCACGACTATCAAGACTTGATCGCGATTTTCAATGATTGCTTCCTGGGAAAATACAACACGCGACTCGTGAAAGGTGGTGACGAGCCAATCTATACGCCTGCGAATGACAAACAAGCTCATCATGAACTTATCTTTGCGCATGGATTTTTCGCGAGCGCCTTACACGAATGTGCACATTGGCTTATCGCCGGTGATGAACGCCGTAAGTTAGTCGATTTTGGATATTGGTACGTTCCCGATGGTCGCACCGCCGAACAACAGGAAATTTTTCAACGTGTCGAAATCAAACCTCAAGCACTCGAATGGATACTGTCAAAAGCAGCAGGTTCCAAATTTCGTATCAGCATTGATAATTTAAATGGTAGTGAAGCCGATACTGAACAGTTCAAATTGAATGTCTACGAACAAGTTAAATATTTCTGCGAAGAAGGACTGAATGAGCGAGCCAGCACCCTCCGCACAGCACTCTGTCATTTTTATACGACTCGCCATGAGTTAACGATTGATGACTTTCAATTATCCAGCCTGTAACACATTCTTCAATGATTGATTTTAAAGCAAGCATGATTAAGTTATAATTGATCAATCATATTCAAGGATAGATATGCAACTGAACTCAAGGATTTCACTGCCCGCCGCTATAGCGATTGGCATAGGCGGCATGATAGGCGCGGGTATATTTTCCATTCTAGGTGTTGTCGCTAATGCCGCAGGATCTGCCATGTGGTTATCCTTCTTAATTGGAGGCATCATCGTTTCATTCTCCACATACTCCTATGCAAAACTCGGTGCCACCTATCCTACAGCCGGAGGTGCCGTTGAATTTTTGGTGCGTGGTTTTGGTAAAGGCGTTATCAGTGGTGGTATGAATGTCTTTATGTGGATAGGCTATGTCATTTCGATTGCGTTATATGCACAAGGTTTTTCAGCTTATTTCCTGACATTTTTTCATGAGACTGCCGCGCCAACCATTAATAAAATAGTCGCTATCTCTATTGTCCTCTTCTTCACTTTCATCAATATGCTAGGCGCAGGATCAGTTGGCAAAGCAGAGTTAGCGATTGTCATCATCAAGGTCAGTATTCTCATCTTATTCGCAGCCGTTGGGCTTTGCTATGTGCAACCTGATCATCTTAGTGTATCGACCTGGCCGCCGTATTCGTCGATTTTCTTCGGAGCGGGTATTTTGTTTATAGGCTATGAAGGATTCGGTTTGATTACCAATGCGGCGGCTAATATGGCTGACCCGCAGAAATCATTACCCATCGCGTTATACACCAGTGTTGTCATGGTTATTATTATTTACCTCGCCGTTTCGGTCACGGTCATCGGCAATTTATCCTCCGCAGAAATTAATGCTGCGGGTGACTATGCATTAGCGCAGGCTGCCAAGCCCTTTCTCGGCGAGTACGGTTTCAAACTCATCGCCATCGCAGCCTTATTTTCAACGGCCTCCGCTATCAATGCGACCTTATTCGGTGCAGCGAATGTGTCGTATATGGTGGCACGCGACGGCGAATTACCAGCTTATTTTGATCGCTCAGAATGGCGTAATGCGACCGGTGGCTTACTCATTACCACGGCCTTGGTTGTCATTTTTATATTATTTTTCGATCTGGCAGGCGTCACCATGATGGGCAGTGGTGCCTTTTTATTAATTTACGCAGCGGTGAATGCCGGACATCTTAATATTTTATCGCATACCGGCGCCAGAAAATCGCTTGTGCTCATCGCATGCATGTTATGTATTATCTTATTTGGCATACTTGAATGTTACACCTTCCAACATTCGCCTAGTGCGGTGTATACCATGGTGGTTCTACTCGCTGGATCCTTTGCACTAGAGCGTTTTTTTTATTTTCGTCGGGGTCACTAGTCAATGATTATGATTGTCGCATCTATCATTTATGATGCAACCCAGACACTTGATCACTAAATTCCTTCGTAATTTTCACAGCTGGTGAATCCTCAATACAAAGATAATCGCTAAACGGCCCATGTGGCTGTTTCTTTCTGGCATAACGACTGGGACTAAAAAACCCGTCTTTATGGATATAGAGCTGACATTTATGTTCCGTCAATTTATTAGCCATCACGCGCAAGCTCTCTCTAAATTTTGACGAGGAATCAAACCCACGCTGATAGATTTCAGGAATTATTTCCAGCAATACATTAATCGCAGCATGATAAATTTCCCAGTCACGGTAAGCGACATTCTGGAAAAACAACTGTAAATCTTTTTCAATACACTTGGCTGAACCAATCTTATATTCATGACTTGCGGTGGCACGTAATAAATAAGTCAGCCAGTAGTCTTCATTGGCAGGGTCATAATAATTTTGGAAGTAGTTCTCTGCTTCGATATAAAATTTTGATGTCATCTTCAAAGCTAATTGACATTTCATTAATATATGTTTTGCGCTATAAAATATATCCCCATCAGATGGTTTTGCATGTTTAAAATATTGCATAATATGGTAATAGGATTTATTAGCTTCATGCAGATCTAACATGTAGAGTGCTGCCAAATAATAGTGCACCGCATAAAATAATGGATCAACCTCGAGTAACGAATTTAAGAGCCCCATTCGATACAAGTCTATCGATAGTTCAGACTCTTTATGCTTGCCATCTTCAAACGAAAGTGCGGAAATTTTCTCTTTTCCATTAGATTGAAGCGAAACACCCATATAAAATCTGCCGGCCATCGTCCAGGAAGATTTATTTTGTTGAGAGTCAACAACACCTGGCATATCGGGCAGCATCACTCTATAAAAGGGTGCGCATTGGAATGTCGTCAAATATTTTGACAATTCATCATAATTACCCGAGAGAATGTTCCTAAGTGGTAATCTCTCAATCAACATGAAGCTAAACGAATCCAGTCGACGTGAAAGTCGATCGTAGATATGCGGATTAGCTTGTCCGAATTTATTGAATCCTTGCAACATATCCTCGACGACAGTCCCGCGCACTTCACTTGTTACCGCAGCATACAAATGCGGATGAACGTCCTTCTCACAACGAATAATCTTGCTTAACCAGCAAGCTAGTACCAGATGCGCTTTAAAATCGACCCAATGCAAACCTACCTTAGGTTTGGCGACGCCTTCTTTTACCTGGTTATAGGAATTACCTTGTGACATGACTTGTAATCCACCCAGTATATGGACCATATCACTGAGTAAAGCTTCTCTTATCGTCCGAGGATGACCGTCATGAGTATGATTGCGATGCGCAAAGAATATTCGCCACAGTGCAGATTCATTATTTGAGCCTTCGATCAAATCCAATAGACAAAGCGTTGTAATGAAATTCAAACGATAACGACTCGTTTCGCTCAGAAATGTGGCGGCCAAACCGTTAATAAGATTTTTTTCAACGATATCTCGTTGACCACTTATAATTTGACGCACATGTTCGGTTGGGTTGACTATGTTTTGTAACTCATCGTTCACTTGCTGCTGAATGGAATGATAGGCCAAGTCATTTTTGCCTCTCGCAAAGAGGGAGTTAAATCGAGTTTGTGCAGGATCATCCTTACGCAAATGATCCTTAACGACCTTAAGTGCATTTTCACTGGATTTATTTAATAGACCTTGTTTCTTTTGACGCTGGGCGGACGCAATCTTATCTAGCCGATGAATGATGGCATCTGTTTGCAAAGTATCGAAATCGGGTTCTGCCATTAATGTTTGTAAAGACTGAGTCAGTTGCTTTACTTCATTTTCTGCATATTTTGTCTTTAGTTTTTCTGGCAGTTTAACTGCCGTATTGTCAGCTAAATCAATACAAGCGAGGTATTGATTTCCTAACTTCCTAACGATCAGGTAATTACCAACACGGTAACAGGCCATATTCTTGCTTTCAGCTTCCACTAAGGTCGTGACGGCCGCTGAATACCAGGTAACAGGCGTCGTGAAAGTAACAACCCCATCCGGCTGAAGGACATCCGGTGCACGATTTTCAATGTGATCCAATATTACTTGAATTGTTTTTTGTGGTTTTAATGCAGGATAAAGGTGTTCGGGTTTTACCGTGCTTTTATCGACTCGCATTCTTTTTCCTATCATGGCATCCATCAACTGTACACTCCAATTTGGGGTGTAATCGACGTGCGCGTCCATTCTGTCGCGGTGCGCATAATTGCGTTCAGTTGCTGTCGCAGCCACATTCAGAATAACCTTACCAGGTAGACTCACTTCTTTTTGCTTGTCTTCGCATTGATAACGTACTGTTAAATTCATCGGCTGCAATGCGATCGGCTTGATAACCGGAGGCTGCTTTTTTAAATACGGGACGTGTGCAGAGTTACTTACAACAATATAATCAAAACCAGAGTTTTCGATTTTATCAATCCATTCCAAAGCGGTCTTATTTTCTTTAGAGCGCTCATTACTTCTTAGTTCAGGTGCCGAGCAACCACTGACAATAATTAACGTTTTCTGCGGATCGGTAACGGAAAGGTTAGCATCTCTCTCATCCCAAATATTCATTAAATCATTTTTCATCTGCATCCACTCGATGGGAACAACAATCACGGACTCATACTGCTGCAGAATCGTTTCATCCGCCCACGCGTTAGCAATGACATACGCTAACATGTAGAGGCCAATACCACTCATATCATGCAATAACACACCAGCTTTTAATTCTGCACTGGATAAATTGCGCATCATCGTCAGCAGTTCATCTGATTGATTCTCGTTATCAACGATGAATTGCTGCATCACACCTTCCAGCGTGAGACCCATACAACTGGACTCTAACGCGATGATGTCTTGATATAATGCTTTGTAGATGTTCTTGTAATATTGTCTCGGGTTCATAGGGGCAGCCTGTGTGTTTGCTAAGTGTTTCATGGCGGTTTTTTAAATATGAAATATTTACCGCTCTAAGTGAGAGTAGGGCCATGCTAAATAAGTCTGGCAGTCTAGCATAATAGTTGTGCATCCGGCAATTTCCAAGGCATGACTAGCACCTATTGATGAGATTATTCATACAGATAACTATCTGAAATTTCTCAAAATACCATCGTGATATTGGCATTTTTGTTGTGATCGCGGCAAACTTGTGGCAAATTGCCACCCATATAATAACAAGAGTTGATCTGCCATGAAGACTTCCCGCGATGAAAACTATTTTGATTTGTTACCCAAAGAGATTAAATTTTCCATTTTCTTCAAATACCTATCTGATCGTGATGTGAAAGCAGTGTTAACCACAAATACAGTCAATAACAAATTAAAAGAAGATCCCAAATATTGGCTAGCAAAAGTTGTCTCCGAAATGGAGACAGCGGTCCCAACGGGTTTCGTGGCACGCGATTTTTATGCTCTGCGCGAGGAGCGCACGCAGGTGGTGACGTATCTCTTGGCCGTGCATTGCAAGACGATCATCAAAAACACTGAAGACATACCACTCACAGAGATGATCCAATTAGCTTATATGGCATTTGAACATAATACTTTTTCGGGTTTTGCTGAGGAAATTCATGCTGCAGGAATGGCTTTAATTGAGGCGTGTAGCGGAATCGTCGACACCACAAAGATGATGAAGGCTTTATACCACACCTTCGATGAAATCGTTATTTCACAATCAGAATCATCATGGGAAACGATTCAGACATTAATTCAAGATGACATCTCTCAAGTGCCACTGAGTCAACAAGCAATCAAGAATTTGACTGTCGTCGTTGATCTTATTTCAGCAATAGGCATCTTTGGCGCTACGAAATCCTTACGGGCTTTCAATAACAAAGTGGCCTCCGCACCAGGTGCAAGTATCCCGGAATACGTTTTTCTTAATATGCTTCAACCCGCCATTATTTATGGTCAGATTGATTTAATCAAAGAATTGCTCGTGAAAATCACTAACCCCAATGCTGTCTGCATGACACCACTTGAAAATGGAAAAATCATCAGTCGTCCACTGCTTGCTATCGCCGCTCTGGGCTTACTTAAACATACAAGATGTAGCGGGGGCGCCATTGATTTAACCAGATCAAAAGACGCTGACGAGCACATGAAGATCAGTCATAAAATTAGCGTATTTATCGAGATCGTTAAAGAGCTTCTAAGTCATGGAGCAAACCCTGACCTGGAATACTCCGACATTCTATCGAATCCATTCGTTCTAATCGCAGGTCCGGTATTTTATCAAACAACACCACGACAAAGAGCAGCGGTTATTTGTGCCGATCTGCCAAACCTGTTTCATCTTTCAGAAATAAACAAAGCCTTACTGGGTCAAGCAGCTGAGTTAATCTCAACTGCGAATCGCCTGGATGAGAGCATGAGCGCTGTTCAGCATTTCAAAATGAAATAGATGCGCGGAATTAACGTGTAGGTGAAGCGCCTCTTGTTACGAGGCGCCAAGGAAATCCATCTTGCCAATCGGCACACCATTATGTCGCAAGATAGCGTAGGCGATGGAGCAGTGAAAATAAAAGTTAGGATAAACGAAATTCAATAAATATTGTTGGCCTGCAAAGCTTAATTCATGGCCACCGGACCGCAGCTTAATAGATTTTGTTTCACTGCCATCAATCTGATCTGCGCGTGTGGTTTCCAGGAATGAAATCGTTTTTGCAATACGTTCTTGCAGCTCTTTAAACGTCGCTTCGGTATCGGTGTAACTCGGTATTTCAATCTCAGCCAGTCGTGCGGCACAGCCTTTTACCATATCACACGCAATTTGTACCTGCCGTGAGAAGGGAAACATGTCTGGCGCTAAACGTGACTGAATCAAAACGGCAGCATCAATTTTTTTGTCTGCGGCAAACATTTCTGCCTTGCCTATGATCGCAGATAAGTTTTTTAACCCGCGAATAAACACAGGGATAGAAGCTTGGTACATGGTGAGTGACATAACATTCCTTATTAATTAGCGGGCTTACTTGCTGCCGCATCTTGATCAATGATACTGGAATTTATAATAGCTGCCTGTGCCTGAGATTCAATTGGCGCCGTTGTCATGGGCGGCAAGGTTGGTGCAGTGGCTGACGGCGTACAGCCCGCGCACTCTACTACGGCTAATAAACAAAAAATTAATAGCGATTTTACTTTCATTTATTTGTCATCCTGTTCAAGTTAATCAGTCGTCCATTATAACATGCAAAAGCGGTTGATATGAGTCGAGCTTTAGCACTTTTTCATGCGCTGCACAGACAATAATCAATTGAAAATAGTTTGTTTATTAAATCGTTATATGAGGCGCGACACTGACGTTTAACCAAACTGCTGCCTGGATAAAGTTTCTTTTTTTGTAATGAAAATCATGATACGTTCGTTAGGCTTTTATTTGTATCATCTGAGAGTCAAAATTATATATGAGGACACAACAATGATCGTTAGCAATAGCATTAAAGGAATGATTGCAGCTCTTATTACCACATCTTGTCTGATCACCACCGCAAATGCTGGAGACGATGTTTCCTGCCCAAGCGTCGATCAAATCAAGGGCGCATCCAGAGCGTTAAACGCCGTGATTCGTCAATCGCAAAAATCCTATTTCGTATTATCGGCACAACCTGCCATTAACAGCTCGGGTCTGAGCTGGATGATTGTCACCCAAGCCTCTAGCGCTGGTTTTGATGCAGCATTTAGCAGCGGCACGAGCGATGTAAAATCCGTCTCCATGGCTATGATGGAACAACCCGTTGAACAGCAAGGCATGTACATTTGCCCTTACATCACCGAAGCCGGCAGCATGTCAGTGATGGCCATTGCACAACAACAGCAAGGTCTTACTTTCAATCCAGCGCTTATCAACCTGGATGCGATCAAAGCTAAACGCTAAGCCTTACGATTGGGTTGGCGCCATGCGCTAACCCAATCTCATGAACGTCTCTTATCAAATTCAACGATCACTCAGTCACCTTCACCAACCTACCCAGAACTTCCATCACTGTCTGACGCTCGGATAACGTGATCGGCTGAAAAAAGTTTTCATCAATTTGCTCTATGACTGGTATTAACTCTGTTATGAGTTTTTCGCCTTGATTCGTCAACGTAACGGCTTTGGCACGCGTGTCTTGAATGTCTTCCACACGATGAATGTAACCGGCGCTAACGAGATTTTTTAATGATTTTGATACGGTCATTTTATCCAGCTTCGATTGCCGGATCAGCATGCTTTGTAAAACTGTCTGCTCCTGCGTCTGAAACCACAAGGTGATGGCTAGAATCACAAACTGTGCATGGGTTATCGCGTAGGGTGCGAGTGCCTTATTAATCAGGCGCTGCCAGGTGATCGTCGTTTGCCAAAGCAGCATACCCGGGCTGTCTTGAGACTTATCGTAACTAAATACTTTTTTCTTCATGCCTTGCCACCATCTTCACTAATTGATCGAAATTTTTCGGCAAAGAATTCGCTACTTTTTTCGCCACCAACCACACCCAGAGAAAGGAGAGGGGGCCCGTGACCGTAATCGTGCTAGTGAAGCGCAAACCCTCGTCCGTTTCTTCCAGCAAATGATCATCGACCATCTGCGCACCGAGAAATTGGCAATAATCGGTAAAACGTTCATTTTCAACGACGTGTGAAAGCGTGATAGTCACTTTCGGGCCACCCACCGGTTTTAGAATAAACTGGCTACCCGCCGCGAAGGGTCCCTGCAGGCGGCAATATTCCAGCTCATCATCCCATTTCGGCCAGTTATTCACATCGGCCCAATGGCGCCAAATTTGGGTCTTGTTGATATCTTTATATATTTTTGTGTATTTTTTAGTCCACATACTGCACCTATTATCGTATGCTTTACATACTATCTCTATATTTACTTAATGTCTAATGAAAATCATCAAAAACATCGCTCTAATCATGCATTTTTATATTCCAATTTTTGCACAGCACCTGTAAGATACCCCCCATAAAAGATCCAGCCAAAATAATAAAAAACGAGAGCGGTTGATGTCATTTCTACGGATACCTCGTGCCAGCTTGCTTGACGACTATCTCAACCCGTTATGGAGAGAGATGGGAGTGGACGCACCCGATGCATATCACCAACACCTACTCGAAACTGTTTTTACCTACGCCAATGACAATGACAATGCGCTAGCCTGCCGTCGTTACATGGAAGTGGTCAAAGATGAACTGCTTGAAACCCCCATCGCTGATATTTTAAGTGGCGATGAATATGAACCCACCTTATTAGGCTTCTTTTATTCACGCCTCTATCGGCGAATTTTTGCCCACATTAGAAAGCGCAATATCAAAGCAGCGGATTATTTTCATCATGATCGCCTCAACAAAGATGTAAACAGTGAGCACACGCAAGACATCATTCATGCGATCAAAGAAGAGTTGACGGAAATCACAGACGTCCATCATACACTTAGCCGCGAAGATGCATTACACCATCTATCGCCAGAAGTGATCGATGCTTATAAGTATAATAAAACCTGGTTCAAAGACGTTAATAATGACGTCGTGCTCGAAGTGATTGAAGTACTCATGGATGCCGCAGATAAAGGTAATTCCCTAGGTAACAAAATTACGCAACAAATTGCCAGAGCCAACCCCACCACACCCAACCCATCGAACACGCCTGACGCGAAGCATCCGATCATGCTGAGCGAATTTCAAATTATGGGTATTGTCATTAGCTTCTCCTACCTGATGCTTTCCGTTATTACACCGCTCTATAAACGGTTTGCTCTAGGTCGTGATGATCCCATTATTAACAAGTGGAGTCTGCGTTATTTCATTCCAGCTGTTATCTTGTTTGGCCTTGGCATCGTTGCCTTAACGGTACCCGTTACAGCAATGTGGATTGGGCTTACCTTTTCTCTTTATAGCCTCGCGAGTAATATCTTTAAAGTAACGGTGTACTTTAATTTCTACTTTGAACTGAAGCGCAAAATTAAAGAGAACGCTCAGGAAATTATCGAGCTAGCCACAAAGAGAGATTCATTACATGGTGAGATACATCAGAAAAATAGCCTGTACAAAGAATCCATCAAAAATCATGACATCGATTTAGCCGCTACTTGCGCAGCAGAAATCACAGAACTTGAGAAAGAATATCAATCTACGACGACTGGATGGCTCACTGCACTGGCAAAGAAAGAAGAACTCGAAGTGCAACGCATCCGCACCTTGGATAAAATAACAGGAGGCCTCAATCTCATTCGTCTAGTCCTAGCGGTAACAGGATTAATTGGGGTGATATTGGCTTTAATTCCTGCGACGATGCCGATTGGTGCGATCATTTCATTTACCGTACTTTGTATCGGTGTTGCCATTCTCGCCACCCATCACGTCAATAAATTTCATTTAATCCATGAAGAAAAATCGCAAGCAAAGCTTAAGCGTGATGAATTCAAACCTGGCTTTGATAAAGTTAGCACTTATGCTCAAACGACTTATGCCAAAACGATCGGTAAATTAAATAAAAATAAAGTTGCTGATGACAAAAAACCCGAGCCTCCTGCCATGACTACTGAAGACCCAGCTGCTACGAATAAATCGCAAATTAAACTCTCACCCAGTGTTCTCAGTCTTTTATTTAAAGATTCTAAATCAACCCATCATCCTGACCCCGATCCCGACGAAAGACCTGGCATCACACTGGGCTCACTCGGGTAACAAATGTTTACTAGCCGGTTTCAGTACGATATTAAGATGTGCTATATTTCCTGCTCTTATAAATATAATAATTCTGGTAAAGCAGCATCATGCGATTTTTACATATTATCCTCGCCATCTCAGTCATGGCATTATGGGGTTTCAACTTTGTTATCATACACATAGGCCTCCAAGGCATATCCCCGTTCTTGCTATGCTGCTTGCGATTCCTCTTTGCGAGCCTTCCTCTTGCGCTTTTTGTGAAGCGACCTAAGGTCTCGTTCAAGCTATTGCTTGCTTATGGCCTGATCAACTATACCTTGCAATATGGCCTCATGTTCACCGGCATGCGCCTCGGTATGCCCGCCGGCCTTGCCTCGCTGATTTATCAAAGCCAGGTATTTTTCACCATTCTGTTTGGCGCCATGGTCTTCAAAGAAATTCCATCGGCATCGCAAATTGCTGGCATCGTGATTGCCTTCCTTGGCATTAGTCTGATTGGATTTAACCTCGGCGGTGACATCACGCTAGCCGGTTTTCTACTAACATTGTCAGCTGCCATTGCGTGGTCACTAGGCAATATGATTTCTAAACAAGCTGGCAATATTAATATGTTTGCCTTTGTGGTGTGGGGGAATCTAATGGCCTTTCCACCGGCTGCTGCGATGACGTTAGTCGTAGACGGACCCGCATCGGTCATCAATGATTTACAGCATTTAAGCTTACTCAGTATTTTCGCTGTTTTATATATTGCTTATGCTTCCACCTTGTTTTGCTTTTCTGTCTGGTCATGGCTCCTCAATCGTTACCCAGTTTCACTGGTTGCTCCATTCACTTTAACGGTGCCTATCTTTGGCATCATCAGCTCACACCTTGTTTTAGGTGAACCGATACAAAGCTGGAAGGTGAAGGCCGCGCTCATGATTCTTGGCGGATTGATGGTGAATATTTTAGGGGCCAGGATTTTCAAAAAGAAAGGGATTGCACTACGAAAAAGCTGAATTTTTTACGTATACTGCCTGTGTAATAAATATAACAAGGTGACACATAAATATTTATTTTCAGGGATATCTTCTTCTATTCATATTTTCTGCTTCAACTCCCATGCTTTTGCCACTGGCAGAAGTATTTTTAACATTCTCATTTTTTTGAGGAGCTTTGATCTCGAGTACAGCTGGGTCCTCAGACTTCTTTGCTGCTGGAAGGGAGGCGTCGCGCCCATCAGACTTGGCTAGTGATGAGATGATAACGGAAGTGCCGTTAAAACCTGCTTCAATATCTCCATATTGATGTTTATCTTTACGTTGTGATTGTGGTGCAGCCACTTCATCATCTGAAGACATTGATTCTGTGTCAGAGTTTGTCATCAGTCTACTGTTATCATCAGGAATCATCGCATTTTTATTCTCACTGTCTTGTTTGAAACTATTTCTGGCACCATTTATTGCCGCCTTAGCGTATATATCAATTCTGGCCAATGGATCTAACAGCGCGATCGCCGCAGTGAAAGGGAGAGTAAAAATATATTTTATGATCTGTCTAGGCAGAGAGATTGGCTGAATGTTTTGTAAGGGAAAGGGTGCGTCAAGTATCGACATTAGCAAGGCACGCGTAGCTAATAATGCTTGTTGTACATAGGTCACAGGATTTAATAACCGTAATAAGTTAAACTTATTAGGGCGATCTTTGTCATCTTTTGAGAATCTTAAATTCGTAGTTAATAGTGCGTCAAGGAATCTTGAACGCATACTTCTGTTACCTTCCGTCTTTTCGGCAGTTAAAACGCCATACAATGACATACTGCTCTTCATGCTAGGGAATATATTCTTTCCAAAATCTGTCTTGAATTTTCCAAAGGTTGTTGCCTCGCTGGGTGGTACTTGGCGTTCTTTTCTGATCTGGATATCTTCTTCCAGCGATTCTAAAGAACCTTTTAACTCTTCATTGTTTTTGATCTCTGTTAAGAGTAATATGAATGATTTTTTTGAGTTCTTATCATCGAGAATACCTTGCAGTCCCTCGCAAAATTGGTCGCGTTTACTCTTATCTGGATAATACTGAGCGATCAAAGATTTGAATGCGTCACTCTTTACAAAATTTTTCAGATCTTCTGTCCGTATGTTTTCATCAATATTCTCTAAAGAGATCATACAAAGTTGTCCAGTCGGTTCTCATATCTAAAGTATAGGTGACCCTATGGAATTTGCATGTCGAGAGCTGAAACTTAATTTTCAAGATAAACTACCATGAAATCAGAGCGTTACAGGATACATTGAACCATAGAGTGGAATTCATAATGTATTGAATGATTGGATTTAAGGGACGGGTATCCATGTCTAATAGTATGGACCCTACCATTTTACATAAGGGTTCGTAATGAGCCAGAATGAGGGTTGTTAAACGTTCATTCAATTAAAATGGAGAGTCCATATATGACACTGACTCTTCTTACATCAAGGTTGATAACAACCTGCTAGAGAACGTAACCCACCCGTTCGCCCTTGCACGTAAGAACTGGATGTGTATGGGGAACTCATCAGGTGCAAGGGCTGGCGCCACATTCTATAAACTAATCGTCAATTTCGGCATGATGATAGTGTGCTTACAGTAATTGTGTGTGTGGATATACGCAAGCATCCAGTGAACAAAGGAACAATATGGCCCGAGCTATCTTTGTGATCAAATTATTTAATGATTGAATTCATCAGTTGAACATATTAATCTGACTCCCACATGGAAATATTATTTTATGACAAGGAGCAGATATGTTAAGAAAAGCGCCAATGACAGCGTTAGTTGAAGAAAGCATGTTCAAGAAAGACAATGCTGCTATTATTATCTCTTATCTCTCGGTGAAAGAAAGATCTTTACTTGAACGTGAGTCTTATCTGAATAATATTCTTCAAAGAGAAGGTGGTGAACAAGCAATTTATTCCGCTTATCTAAAAGCAAGAAAAAAACTGAAGAAATTACTACATAGTGGACAGGATTCTGATAAAGAGAAAGGCAATATCAACTCAGACGGCGAAGATATGACGTCAGATAATTTTCAAATTCAATATTTATTCAATCCTGCTGCTGTTAGCTCACATCATGAGGATGAAGATCAAATAAAAATGGATATGCGAGTCTTTCGTGACTTGGATATTGTGATCGGCAATAGGATTATGCAAGAAAGATTGGCAGGTATAGATATAACAAATCCCACTCCAAGCAATAAGTAGTCATAACGTACCCTGGACAAACGTCGAGCGTTTATCCAGAGTATTGTCGAGATAACAGCGTTATCTTAAATTAGTTGTCGTAACGTTGTATTTTATCGAAAATGAAAAGGTTCTTACCTGGCTTCCTTATAGCAGAAACTGCTGGAATTCCTTGCAATTTGAATAGGTGAGAAATTGTTTCGCGCTGCTCATATTTTTTGATAATCTTATGATCTGAAAGGTCAATAGCAGATGCGAGTTGCTTAATAGCATAGCTACCTAGATCGGTACTAACCTACCAAATGAATGAGCCACCACGAGATCCAGGCACATTCTTTATGAGCCCTCTTGGTGAACCAAGATTAAGTGGAGTGCAAATTGAGCTTAAGTGATCCTGGTTCATCTGTTTTCCTATTATGAGATAAACTAACTCTTCGTTTTAGGCAAAAATCCACCCGTTTGGATTTTCCGCATTTTTGCATAGTGACGATCTTTAGCTATAAGCTCATCATGGGTTCCATCTTTAATAATGATTGTGACCTTACGGTGACCTTGGGTTGCATTCACTCCAGTGAGAGTAGGCCGGACTGTTGTATATACTGAGCGGCACGTGAAGCTCAATAATCCACTCATCAAGCATAACCACCTTTAAAATATGCAGCAAAAATAATCGACATTATGAATTCATTTTTCCATATTTTATATTTCATGGTATTGTTGGGCCTCGCTTGCGCCCTGCCAAAGCTTGCTACAGCTTGCTGATATGAGCGATTAATCATCGTAACGAAGCATTAACTTTTCTTAAGTCTAAACCTTATAAGGGGATAAACTTTAATGTATGTACGAAAATCTGCAGAAGAAAATAAATTTGTATTATGTCATTTGAAGCAGCTGCATAAGCACCCCTTTCCTGACATCTTAACTGAGCATCCTGTCCTACAATCTATGATTATTAACTCCCAAAGGAAGATCGCCGAGTATCTGATTAAACACAATCCAGATATCATCATTTCAGAAGGGATTGATACACCTCTTTCTCTTGAGACAATTCCAGACAAAATCATCACGCAAATCAGGGCATCTTTTCCCAATGGCTTACCGGAAAAAGATTCAGATTTAACCTGGGATCAATATGAATGTTTTTATGAATACCATGCAGACATAGTAACTGTTGCACTTCGCGTAGTTAAAAAAATATATCCCGCAACGAATGAAGCACAGAATATATCCGCGCAGGTAGCATTGATGAAGCAACAAATGATCATGAATTACATGGACGGTCAGCATGGAAAAAGTGAAAGACTTCTTGCTGATCAATCAACTAATGAGGCTATGAAAGAAGCTTCCATACCGGAAGCATCAAATGAACTAGCAGAGCTTTATGATATATTTGAGACGCAAAATAAAATTGTATTCTCAGCACGAGAAAAATCAGCTATCGATAACGTTAAATCAGCTGTAGAAGATGAATCAAACATTAGTAAAAAGTCATGTTATAACGCCGTTGTTATCTTCGGTGGCAGCCACAATTTCAAACCCATCTGCGAGTCAGGCGGTATCGTGTTGTCTGAGGTTTACACGTATGATCAGGCAGAGTACGAGAGAATACAGCGGGAAATCACTGGTGCAAGAACAACAGCCAAGCGCTTGGGTTTAAAGTTATTTGACGGCGACTATTCAGACAGCCAGAAAACATGTGGTGTCAGAGAAGGACAGGTGGATATCAAATTTCAAATACACATGTAATTACACGAGCCATCTATCCGCATCGGATGAAGATGTTTGATGTCTCTGGGCTTGCGGTAAAAATGTGATAACTACGCATATTGACTACTGATGTTTCAACTGCATCCAACCTGGTGCTAACACTAGGCTTTAATCATATTATTTTCTACATCGTGACCTTTCGGTAAGTCTGTGTAAATTTCACATGAATACCGAAATATCACGTAATCTTTAATACACAGCCGCTTTGTCGCCGTATTTCAAACGTGCAGGTATATTTATCATCAACACCAGAGATTGATAAAGCTGACTTAGCTGGAGTTGATGCTGAATTCGTAACACGAGCAGGAACAAAAGTGAAATCGATCTTGTTATTCACGCCAGATGATATTTGATAAGCATTAACACGTAATGTTTGAGCAATCTGACTGGTAGGATAGCGACCAATCAATGTTTTAACCTCATCCCATAAGCATGCTGGAATTTTGCCACGTTTGGTACGCGTTGCACGCCAGTGATCAAAATGATCTTTAACATCATTCAATGTGAGTAACGTAGAGTTATGCATGGGCTTGCCTTCTAAGCTGTAAATATAGAGGCTGTAGGTTATATTTTAGAAGTGAATGATGTCACGCACGCTTGCCGAAAAGAGACGGATGAATTGACATCAGAGTATGTCTTGTAATTTCTTCACGGATTGCGATGGGGGAGTTTGATTTGAAAATAGCTTTACGATAACTCTCGGCGCGTTCGCCATGCTTTTTGAATAGCGGCGATGTGTCTCTATAATGTATTTATTCCAAACCCAAACAATTTCGAGCAAAAAACCCAATATTTTGGGGTGAAAATAATTCATTGAAATGTGCATCAGTCCTCGCGCAATTCTACGCTTTATAGATCGCTACGAATAAGCGTACTCGTCGTATGGAAATCAAGTTAACCAGCTGTCAGACAACCTGCTCAGTTAGATGAGGCAAAAAGGTATACTAACAAGCTGTTCTTTTAATCGTTATTTTTTCGACATGAGAGCTTTTTCTTTACCCGCATTTTTATAGAGAAGATTTTCAACCATTTCAAACAGTTGTTTCGATTTAATGTTTTCAAGATCTTCTTCATTCACATTCTTAGAGAGATGAACTAGAACACGTACGAGCACGTCTCTGGCGTGAGCTCTATTCTTTCTGTCGGTTATTGTACAGTCATTTACGATTTTATTCCAAAACTCTTCTGATTGTGTAGTAAGACACTTTTCACGTTGCAGGGTAGCAATGATATTACCGATCTCCCAGATATCTGAAGTTAAATCGCATTTACCACTAATCATAATTTCAGGTGCCATCATTTGTTTATCAGCTTCACTGAGGTCAATGGCATTGTCGAAATTAGCTATATTTAAAATCTGAACGCCATCTATCTCCCGATTGGGCAGAAGTTTAAACATAAGCAATTGATCCAGTGGAGCGCCAATATAAAATATTCCTTGAGAGATGGGCTTAAACGCGGATACATTGGTGTTCAAGATAATTTCTAAGATGAGTCTTTCACATTTTTCTCGGGTAATTAAAGGAACATACTTGGAAAGTAGTGATTGAAAGTCTTTTGGAACACGATATTTAACATATATTTCTTGCAGCAAATCGCCTGTTTCCAGGTCTTGCTTACACTGCGCCATGAATTGTCGAAATGATATTGCACTTTCATCCTGAAAAGTGGCAATGGCTTTACATTCACCTGCTGATATTACCTTCAATTCACATTTTGTAGACTGCGGTAATTGAGTTGCGTCGAGCGCGCGCTGATAATTATCCATGTCTATTGATTTTGGACGCAGACGAGCCCCTTCAAATGTATAGCCATGCAGTGATAAGACATATCTAAAGTGCTGTTTATCAAACAATCTTTCACTTTGCATTATGGGTGTCCTCTTTAGATTATTCATTATTGTTATTGAATGTGATCTTAAAATTCAGTATAGCATATCAAGTATTATTTACTCGCAATCTGATCTGGCGCGAATTACGGCGCTAAAAATCCGACTGAAATACTCTTAAAAATAGCCCAAAAACAAGTCATTGCACCAAAATAAATCGTTCCGAGACAGGTAGGTTTATTTAGATGTGGCGACTAAATATGAACAGATATCGTAAGCTATTGAAAATTCCCTACTTTCAAACGAGGATCCGGGGGGAGATCAGATGTCACCTGTTATAGACACCAGCACAAAAATCCGCATTTTTTTATCAACCTAATTTACAGGGAAAATCGCTAGTTTCAGCCGCTATACTTATTAATATAAGCGTGAGGTAGCCATGATAAGCCAGTCAAATAAATATAAATTAGCACCACTTATCTTCTTTGGATCACACTCTGATCACTCAATCACAAGGTTACAGTACGTAGTCAAATCTATACATCATGTTATTCAACTTAGTGCAGTGAACATTCGAAATTCATCTTGTATAAAAGTTGTATCGCAAGCGATTATTTATTTTCCCAAGTATTACAGTAATAGGTTTGTCTATTGCAGGCATGCCATTCTCTTCTGGTCAACGTTCTGGTCGGATTGTTGGTGGGGACTCCTTTTATAAGGCTGGTATGCAAAGGAGGCTTGTGGAAGGGACACTGCTGATGTAATTTTGAAAAATAGAATTTCCCAATAACATTTCATGGCCATCACCGACAAGTAACGATTCAAAAATAATTTTATACGGCTCATGTTGTTGTCATTTTCACTAGCTCGATGATCTGGGCTACCAGGACGAGCCACAAGCAGAGTGGGATTGCAGATGCATTAATCAGACTCATACTCATATAATAAGCTGATGCAACCAAGCACCGCATTGCCTTGAAATATCACTCGTGCTATCATTACGCAACTTAAATACAATAATAATTAGAAATAAAATCTCATGAACAATCGAGAACTCAAGTTTTGGTTATATAAGCAGCCAAATACTATTTTTTCCAACATGCCTAAAGGCGTTCTCGCTCAAATTAACAGGTTAAGCGCCACTCATTATGTGATTCATGATGATGAATATTTATTGCCATTAATATCCGATCAAGATGCAAGAATCAAAGCCCATCAAGAGCTAGTCAGTGGCAAGGGCCTGTATCTCGTTATGGAAAATAACGGCAGCAAAGATCAGATTGGCGATATATATAATAAAAGTGGTGTACTGTTGTGCCGACTTGGTGCGCGCAAAGTGATTCGTTATTTCTACTTTAAAAATTACGGTGCCGATGGAGAAAACCGATTACCCGAATCAGAAATTAATCGTGTCCTGCATTATATTGCTTTGGGTGATCCAACCAACGCCCTCGCCATGCTGATAGCCAATCCAGCTTTATTAGACCAATCAGGCTATGTGATAACACAAACAGGTGATCTCCTATGGGACGTAAAACCACTCGAATGCATGCTAAGCCTTGGTGAACATTACGCTGATATGATCTCGCCTGTACTGCCACTCTTCGATTTGATTGAAGGTGGTGAAAAAACAAAACAAAAGCAATTAGCGAAATACAAAGATGCGCTGGAAAATATTGGCAAAGAATTACGGTATAGCTTTAAATGGATAATCGACATTATAAAGGAAAGCAGTACGGCTGATGTCACCGCAGCACTTACTAAAGTGTTCACTCATGAAAGTACACTACGAGATAGCTTAAGTAAATATAGGCAAGAATTTCCCATGCGCGTCATCACGAATAGACTTGTGTGTCCTTATGCAACGATACACGAAGTTTTAAAATTGTATGATGAGAATTTTGACGCGTTAAAAATGGCATCAGAAAACAATGAAGATGGTTATGACAAGTATCGTTTAGTATGGCGGCAGGTGGTAGGATTCATATTTCGTCGTCGTGTGACAGACAGGCAAAGTAGTGCAACAGGGCATATGGTAGAAGTCAGGCATAACCCCGCAGCAGTATTAGCACGAACATATGAATTTAAGTATAGCCAAGGTCAATTTTTCAAGCCATGCCGGGACTTTTTAGTAGATCATGATGAGGCTTTATCTGACGACTGCGGTTGGGATTTTTGTGTTGATATTTTCAATGCGACGCAGGCGGGATTCTATATGCTAGGATGGAGTCGGCCTTTGATAGCGATGATTTTTGGAACAACTGTCGCACAAAAGCAAGAATTTTTCGAGATATTATGCAGTAATCGCTGCAACATCAAAACCCACGCCGCCTAACAAATGAGCAGTCGGATTGTGTGAAGTTCTGATGTTCGTGGGAAAGCATTATCCCGAACGCTTACGCTGGAGGTAGAATGAGTGGCTGGATTAGACCCTACCATGCAGGTACAATTTGTACTGGTAATCAACCATTTCATCTGCCATCAACAAGGAAATAATTAGTGTCGATAAAGGCGATTTCCACAAAGTTCATTTTTATACTTTGCCTGTTTTTAAGCAGCACTCCCATCATTGCACAACCAGCTGTACTTGATGCAAAATCTGTAAGCCTCATACAGAATCAAGAGGGTAAAGATGCTCCACCAGATCAACCGAATATGAAAACCGAAGAGGTGGCATCTTGGTTAATTCTGGTTCTTAAAAACATCAACACTTATAACTACGAAGATTATCAAAGCAAATTTCAACTTGCAGAAAATTTTTTTACCGCTAAAGGTTGGTCTAAGTATATGGACGATGTAAAAATGTCACATAATTTAGACGCTGTGATCGAGAGAAAAATGCAAGTAACAGCAACTCAAGTTAATCAACCTAATCTTATAGCTGAAGGCACCTCACCTCGAGTGTTCCCCTGGTTATCACCCGGTGTATATTATTGGACATTTGAAGTCAGAATCACGAATACTTACCAAGTACCACCGTACGATAATGAAAACACTTACTCCATGAATCTCCTTTGTACGGTGGTTGTATATCGTCAACCACTAGCGAAAAATGCTAATGGTCTTGGAATCGAGAGCCTCCAGATGAAGTTTTTATCTGAATAAATCGAGCTTATGAGTACTTTTTCTTCTGAAACATATGTGACACTGTTATTTCACCCGGGCTCGCTAAAGTTAATACCCCTAAGAACTAACGTTACCTGCAAAGAGATTTGCTGGATAAGCAATCAATTTAATTATTGCCATTATGGCCTGGGACGACAATACACTTCACACCTATCAATGACAGTTTTTTGACTTGGCATCCAGTGTATTGTTCCAGATGTAGTAAGATCGTAGATCTGGTTTAGTTTGCACTGGATCATATCGCAACGCTCCTGTTGCGAGAGGTGATTAAATTCAGGCGCGAGATAGACTTCGACAACATTTTGATTATTGGGAAATTCAGCGATACCCATCAGTTTGGATTTCACACCAAATAGCACGCATAAATCTGGATAGGATAGTGACAGCAGATAGAGTTGATCGCGGAAATCAGCAGCAAGCTGAGCATCAGAAAAAATTAGTTCAACGCGCAATGTGCTAAGATTCATGCCTAGTGGACCACCGTATTCTACGATAGGTACTAAATATTGCAGGCCAGCAATCGGCTTCCTGATAAAAGGTAATTCCGTGACAGGCTGTGATAGAAAACTGTTACTACGTTTGCGTCTTTGCATTTTTATTATATTGTGGTGAAATGTAGTTTAGTTATTTTATTTACGCAGAATTATAGACCAGAAATCCTCGGTTATCAAATGCGATTCGCTGATGTTGCAGCGCCAAGGAGAATTGGACAGATACTGGCCTAACATTAACGTCAAAGTCTTGTCATCGCGAGCGTTGCGACGCAAACCAGCCGATAAAACAGCAGAGTAGGTATTATCTATATATCTTTAAACCTAAATTTTCCTATTTATCAAACTCAACTGCATTAAATATGATGGCTTGCTTCGGCACACTCGCAATGACGCTATCAGATAATTTATCAAGAATCTTACCCGCGCTTCAAAAATATTCACGAATGGTAACCACTCATGAGAACTCTGACACAGAGCGTCATAACAAGTAATGGTTTATCATATTTCATTACCTCTTAGAATAGAACTTGTTGAATAGATCCAACATGGGTAAACTCACCGGCGCAGTATATTTATTCACAAATTCAAATTTGAATATGGAACCGTCTATCATGGATAAAAAATCATTAGCTTTATTATTAATTACTACCAGCTTTGCAAGTTCTACGTTTGCCAGCAGCACCATCATCAACAAACTATTCCCTAAACACAACTTAGCTACCTCTAGCCTCAAGGCGCATAAGAATGTTAAGCATGCCACTCATGCCTTCACCGACTTTTCCGGAACATGGACGGGAACTTGTGGCGATGGTGGCGTGACCATTACGACAACGATCGAGAACGATAGTGATTCCATTACTTTTGATGGTCTCGGATTCAGAATCGGTCAAGGACTTGAAAGCCGTTCGGATTCAAGCAATGATTTCACTAGCTTTGACCACACGTCGCTCGAGTGGAATGCAGATGGTTCCGCTTTAACAATGAAAAGTGTCGATGTTTTTAAAATACACTCTGACAATTCCACGATATATGTAGATTTGACTTCATTCACCATGAGCAAAACCAATGACCAAATCACGCTGGAAGGCAAAGCGACGATGCTCGAAGATGCGACTGAAACCGCACAATCCCCAATGAGCTGTGTACTGACCAAAAAGCAATAACAACGAGCCTGGGTGACTTTGTGTTACCCAGGTGACTTTTCCTGTCTAAATATCATACCGTTAGTTTCAGGGATAAACAGTCCTGAAATTATTTCACCTTCTTCTAGTATCGTGAGGCATTACTTTAGTCCTTTAACAATTTCGTTCAGGCTATCAAAAATACGTCCACCACTAGTCCAGCGTGTTATGCCTATACTTTCTATTTTCTGCTTTACATTTAGGTTTGCTTCGCAAAGATAAACATTTACTTTTCTTTTATGAAATTCCTCAATGATCTCAGTAAATGTTTGCAGTCCAGTAATATCCATAAAGGGGACGTCCTTCAAACGAAATATAATATTCTTTGGGTCAGAGTTCGTGATAGCAAAAGCACGTTCAAATTTTTCTGCAACGCCGAAGAAGAAGGGCCCTTGAATGGAATAGACAATCGTATTGTCTGGAATCACTAAACCATTCATTTCTAAATCGCTTTTCAATATTTCATGGTCTTGTTTTTCGACTGAAACAATCTCACTCATGCGCCGAACAAACAGTAACATCGCCAAAATCACTCCGACATTGACGGCAATAACAAGGTTCGTCAATATCGTCAAAAAGAAGGTTGTGAATAATACCAGCAGATCGTAACGTGGGGCGTGTCTTGTGATATGAATAAAATGCGGGATATCACTCATATTGTAGGCTACAACGAACAATATAGCGGCCAAGGTACAAAGCGGAATGTTTTTTGCTAAAGGTGATAAAAACAAGATAACAAGAAGTAGTAAAAGCGAATGAATGATTGCCGCTATCGGGCTATTACCACCGTTTCGTATATTCGTTGCGGTTCGAGCAATCGCACCCGTTGATGCGAATCCGCCAAATAGAGGGGCAATGATATTTGCCAAGCCTTGCCCCACTAATTCCTGATTAGAATCATGACGCGATTTTTTCATCATCCCATCGGCGGCGGTGGCAGACAATAAAGACTCAATCGCACACAAAAGTGCAATCGTGAATGCGGGCCCGATTAAACTGAATATCTGATTTAACTCTAAAGTAGGGATGTGAAATCTTGGCAACGCTTGCGGTATGCCTCCAAATGCAGAGCCAATCGTCGCAACAGTTTTGAATTGAAAGATAGCTTGAAGGGCAGTCGCGACGACCATGGCAACTAATGGCCCTGGTAATCGCTTTAAACATTTTGGGCTAATCCATAATAGCAATAGTGTTAAACAACCTAAAGTAGTTGTCACCACATCAAGACTAGGCAAGGAATTTAGTAATGCTAATAACTTTATATGGAAATAGGCATCTAAGGGCACGGTGACATGCAATCCAAAAAAGTCTTTCCACACACCTACAAATATAATAACGCCGATTCCACTCGTGAAACCAACAATCACCGGATCCGGAATAAATTTGATGACGCTCCCAAGTTTAATCATGCCCATCAATACAAGAATAAGTCCGGCGAAGAGGGTGGCAATCTGCAGACCATCGACTCCATATTGCGCGGTGATACTCGCTAAAATAACAATGAAGGCACCCGTTGGGCCTGCGATTTGTACACGGCTACCACCAAAGATTCCAACAATTAATCCAGCAATAATGGCTGTATATAAACCCTGCTCAGGTTTAACACCAGAAGCAATCGCAAACGCCATTGCGAGCGGTAAAGCAACGATACCAACAATTAAACCTGCAACGATATTAGAAGGCCAATTTTTTGATTTGAGTAATCCGGCACGATACGCTTCAATGATGGCTATCATGGTGCATCCTTATCGTTATGCGGGTTTAGAAATTTTTCATCGAGGCTGGCAATTCTATAATCACTCTATCAGCTGCAGGGTTTCTTTTCAAATATGCTTGTAGAAATACGTTAGGTATTGGGTATAGGATTTCGTCCGATTGAATAGACGAGTACGGGTCCTCTAATGAAATAGCGAGGTCTGATTCCGGAGAGGCTTGCATGATCTCCCAGCGAGTTAATGTGGCAACTTTGCGAAGCACTGGTTTTCCGGCATCCAGAAAGATAGTAACTTTTTTTAAAGTATATTGGTCAGGGTCAATAATTTCACCGCAGTGATTAGCACGATTATCAAATAAATAAAGTGTTGGTTTATTCGATCCATTATTCTTCGGTGTTAGATATTCGTCTGGCATAGCATATGACCACAAAAGTTGTTTCCCATATTTTCCGCCATCAATATCTTCAAATGCTTCCACACCCATGATGGCATACCCATCATAAAATTTAATGACGCCTTTGAGATTGGCAATATCGACTCTGTCTTTTATAACTTCATTTCTGAAATTAAAATTTGCTAACTCATCACTATCCGGCGCATGGTTAATAAGGTCTAATATTCCGCCTTTTTTTCCCGGATCGATCAATCCGTAAATTTCACGATTAGCTAAATGTAAATCCTGAAGAGCAGAGCAGTGGTTTTTAGTTTCTAATTCTTCTCGTGTTGGATTCAGCTTGATAATACCCGAAGATGGAATGAAGGTTCCTTTAGATAAGGTTGCCCGCGGTAACACAAAAACACCCATTCCGATTTCTGTATTTCGCATCGGACATAGGGCTAAATTAGACTGAATCGATTCAATCCATTTAAGGAATTGTATTTCACTAAAATTATTTCTGTAGGACCCGTCAGCATTCTTATAGCGCTTGATTTGCGCCAGATCATTTTTTCTTACATATAAACCTTCAATCCATGATTTTCGTTTAAGCTGTCCCAAAATATACTTGATAGGAACCGGTTCAATTCTTGTTGATAGATTGCAGGAAGCATCACCGACCAACAACGTCGTAGGAGAGGCACATAAGGGAAGCAGGGAAATATAAGATTTAGACACGATGACTCAGCCTGTGTATTAATGACATTTTAAAAGTTTTTTCCCTTGATGCGATGCCAGTACCAACAACTGATCTTATACTGATTTTATTATATAGGTACACAAACTGACACAGCTCACATGGTTTGCTTTATTGAGCCTGATTGAGGAATATTTTCTATAGTATATTTCCAGTAAATATCATTACTGGTACCATGATCTGTAAGTGTACTTAACGTCCACAACGTTATATAAATGACCCTTTATATAACAAATGGACGAAATATACTCATGAAAGTTCAACGAATTTTGGTGGCCAAGAACCAATATGTCTGGCTGGTTTTGGACGATGATTTTAGGCCTATCGAACCCATCGAAGTCTTTATCCGCTACCTGCATTACACTGAGAAATCGCCAAATACGCTTCGTCGTAAAAAATCCAAAGCCTGTTTTCCTTAAATGATAGATCGGTGTTTCATCGGAGCGTCGTGATTTAATGATGCAAGCGCTATCGATCAGTTGCAGTAAATCTGCTTGCTGAAAACATACTATCTTTGAAAGAAATGTGTGTTTTCGGTAGGCCTGTGTAATTATGCAAGCTTACCGAAAGGACACTGTTCATCTGACACTCTAAGCAAGGTGACATCTGACCCTCGAGGACAGCTAGGTCGTCTACCGTAATGGCACGCTTTAACCTGAAGATTTCACCCTAGTGGCTAGAGTGATACAAGACCATGATTTTTAGACTAAAATTAGCATGTGTTATAATATATGAAGATATAATCCAAAAAATAATAATAAATAAGGATACCTTCTGATGTTTAGAGAGCAACCCAATCCATTATCTTTTGATCACATCGTGAAAAATACGGATTTTGCGAAAGAAAATATCATTGCGATAAATGTTAGTGAATTGAATGAACTTAAGGCTAAAACAGAAGGGTTATCTGGTGATAATTTATTGGGAATCATTATCAAAACCCCCTTGTCTGAAACTGATGTCAGTGGTCAATCATACATGATAACGCTTATCAAAAAGGAAAGTCTTGATCATTTTTGTAATCGTTCGCCCAAATACATCTTTCTAACTCAATAAATCCCCATCATGCTTGCACCCTATTTATCTAGAGGAGCGCTATCATGACGAAACCCAATCAAAGTCAAAAACGTGAACAATGGAAAAAGCTGGTTGAGGCACAGCAGGCTAGTGGCTTGTCTCAAAAGGAATTCTGCAGACAACATGATCTCGTTTTATCGCAATTTGTATATTATCGCTGCCAAGTGAAAGATGGATTCTCCGCAAAAGAGGCATCATTCACGCCAGTCAAGGTTACGACGAGCGAAGGTGTTACACCATCCGCCAACATCAAGCTTATTCTGCCAAATGGATTTCAATGTATCTTTCCCGATCGCACTGAAGTCATCCAGGTGAAGCGTCTGGTTGAGGCTTTGTTGTCATGCTAAATCCTGATAATTTAAAAATATATTTTTATAGCAACCCCGTAGATATGCGAAAGTCTATCGATACCTTGTGCATGCTGGTGTCAGAAGAGTTAAAGATGAATCCTGCTGATGGCAGTCTGTTTCTTTTTCGCGGCAGAAGTGGCAATAAACTCAAAGCGATTTATTATGAGATGAACTGCTTTACACTCTGGTATCGGCGCCTTGAGAAAGGCCGCTTTGTTTTTGCGAGAGATATGGATGGGTGTATCGAGATGAGTGCCGAGCATTTTAAGTGGCTATTGGCGAGTGACAAATATTCAAGATTTGCGGCAATGCAGCCACATCAAATGGAAAGTTTTTTATAAGGAAATATCGAAAATATAGCTGTAATTTGTTATATTGTGCGCATGAAAATAAATATAAAAAACCTGCCAAACTCGATTGAAGAATTACATAAAATTATCCTGTCACAGCAACAGGAAATCACTGCGCAGAATTCACGATATATTCAGCTTCTCGAAGAAATCAAACTTTTAAAAACCAGACGCTTTGCGCCGTCTTCCGAGAAAAATATTCTGCAGCCAGATATGTTTGATGAAGCTGGCGTTATACTACCTGAGGAAGTAAAAGCGCAGTTGCGAGATAAAGAAATTGAAGTAAAGTCTCATACACGCAAGCAGCACCCTGTTCGCCGCGCGCTGCCAGCTTATCTTCCGCGAGAAGTCGTTGTTCACGACCTGCCGGCAGATGAAAAAGTCTGCGCTTGCGGCGAGAACCTAGTACGTATTGGTGAGGAAGTTAGCGAGCAATTGAAATATATTCCTGCAAAAATCAGCGTGATTCAGCACGTCAGACCAAAGTATGCCTGCAAGCCATGCCAGGAAAATGTGAAGATTGCCGCAATGCCGACACTGCTGCTTCCAAAGAGCATTGCAACACCAGAATTAGTGGCCCATGTGATTGTTTCAAAGTATTGCGATCACTTGTCGCTTTACCGGCAAGAAGAAATGTGGGCGCGCATGGACGTTGATATGCCTCGCAGTAGCTTATGCGGTTGGGTGTTGAAAGCGGCATTATTAAGCCAGCCGTTGATCAATCAACTGCAACGAAATATTGTAACCTCTGACTATGCCCAAGTGGATGAAACAAGAGTGCAAGTTCTAAATGAGGCCGGTCGCGACAACCGTACCAAGTCTTACATGTGGGTTTATCGTGGTGGAGGAAACCAGCCCAGTATTGTTTATGAATATCAGGAAACAAGGGGCGGTTATCATGCCCAGAAATTTTTACATGGATTTAAAGGTTATCTGCAAAGCGATGCATTCTCAGGCTACAACTGGGCCGATGATGCTGATGATATCGTCCATGTTGGTTGTCATGCACATGCTAGACGACCTTTTGCCGAGATTGTGAAGACTCATCGCACGACGGGGCTTGCTCATGATGCGATTAAGTTTTATGAAAAGCTCTATGCTATCGAAACGGACGCACGTAACAATCAACTAACCGCAGAAGCTCGATTTAAATTACGCCAAGAAAAATCGATACCAATACTAGATGCTTTTAAAAAGTGGCTGGACCATCATCTTCATAAAACACCTGAACAAAGCGCGATTGGAAAAGCTATTCGTTATTGCTTGTCACACTGGAATGAATTAAATAACTACTTACTGGATGGCCGCGTCGAGATCGACAATAACCTAATCGAAAATGCTATTCGACCTTTTGCATTGGGGAGAAAAAATTGGCTCTTTAATGGTAGTCCTGCCGGTGCAAAAGCTGGTGCTATATTCTATTCTTTGATTGAAACGTGCAAGGCAATCAACATTGAACCATATAAATATTTGTGCGCAATGCTTAGTCGTATTCGTGATTGTGTAACAGAAGATGATTACCGCAAACTGCTACCGCAGTTTATCCAGCTTTGAATAAATTGCAAGATGGGTGATCGCTCTCTCACGCTTACTTCGTGAGTGCCTCACCGAGGAAGATTACAGAAAACTGCTGCCGCAGTTTATCCAGATCTAGTCTCTTAACAAACCTGATCTAATAACGGTACGCTTACGTATTCGCCATGGGCGAGTATAATGCTTGCTCGCCCATGAAAATTAACTTTACGGACTTGTATCCATTCTTAGTAATTCCTGCTTATTTACCACCATTTCTAACACACT
>CAZGPP010000012.1:0-79216 GCA_964527435.1 uncultured Coxiellaceae bacterium
AGCCATTCATGGAAAATTTTGCATGAATGGCTTGAATTTCAAGACAGTATCTACACGCGCTGATTCGATGATGACGCGATGGGGCGGGCGATGATGGTAAAGTGCCATAAAAAAAGACCCCTCAGCGTTAATAAAATAGTTAAAACGCCCGAATACAACGCACCGCAAAGGCACCACCCTTAGTGATGGTGAACTGATAGCCATCACCGAAGAGGAAATTCCATGCGGAAGATAGACTGCTCTCTGTAGAGCTCCAGTACTGGGCCAGTACAAATGCAGACCCGCCATTCGCTATGGCTGTTTCCTCGATCGTCATTCTCTCATTATACATAACGCCCAGCTCCATGATGGATGGCAAGTACCAATCGGAATAGCCTTGGCTTGTGCTTGTGGCGCAGGCACTCGCGGCTGCGTATGTTGTTATTCCCGTTGCTAATATTTTGGCAGTGTTGAATGTGCCCGTGTTTTGCCCCTTATAGGCACCATTTAGGGTTGCGCCTGTGGTGGTATTGATAGCGCTCCATTGAAAGGTTCCTGGCTTATCGGCTATATCTGCAATCAATCCATGCGTATTGTGTGAGGTAGATGTCGGGTCTAGCCAATAGATAACGCCGCCTTGGAAAAACTCACCTAGATAATGGCCGCTTGATACGCTACTTCCAATATTATTTATCTGGATTTGTAGGCTATTATCCGCTGCTTCTAATGTCCGAACTTTCGTATCAACATAGTCCTTAGATGCCGGGTTTGCAGCATAAGCAGAAACGGTGAACATACTAACTAATACCATTAACGTCCCTGTCATCTTTTTCATTTGAGCTCCTTGTTAATATTGCGGATTGAGATACTTTCTTAATTTAGCATTTAACTTGAATATACTGAACAGCTCCGCTTTTAAGAATGACAGGGCAACCGCAGATTGGGTAGCGGCACTTTACCACCACCCACCCTACAACTTGCTGATCATAATCTTATTTTTTAAAATTAGCGGAAAGACTAGGCTGCATGATCGTTAACAATTCGTTTCTCGCAGCTCTTCCAGGCGCAGATGCAAAATATTCATTTCGTGTCAAACTCGCCGTTTCTCTATTAAATTTACGACGATGCCAGACACAATGCTCCACTAATGAATATGGTAAATATGGATGCCATGAATTTGTAAGACTCAATCCAGTCATCAGAGAAAAATCTTTTGGAACATCCCCAGCGAATTTTTCGCGTAGCTCATACACGGAATAAACACTTTTCCTATTGAAATACTCGGCCATCTTTTTCAATTTCGGGTTCTTATCTGCACATTCATTTGCGTAGGTTTGTATTTCTTCCAATGTGGCGCAATTCTCCACTCTAAAATCGTCTATCATTAGTTGAAACTCAATATACAAGCGAACGTCTGCTGTAATAGATGGCTTCTTATCCACATATCCGCAAAGCTCATCTTCGAGATCAAGAAGTATTGCGTTTAATGAACTAACATCACTCCCCTCAGCCTGTAACTGGCCGATATTCTCTTTAGTGCTGGCTATTTCCTTGTGTACCTCCAGCATAACTTCGGCTATAGCTATATCTGCTGCATCATATAAATCACCACTGAAATAGTTGAAATAATCACGATTATCTCGATATAACTCAAAATCTTCTTTTTGCAAATTTAACATTAAAACATCGCAAGCAGTTTGCCCCCAGTGCAGTTTTTCATTTAAATTCGCACCATTGTCTATCATCAGTTTTATAACATTAACAAGCTCCACTTCCTTGTTATTATCATCCGATGTTCCAAGCAAAAAAGCACATAAATGTAATGGGTAGATAACGAATTCGTCGTTCCCTATCCTGCCATTTACGTCGCATTTTTTTTCCATTAATTTAACAGCCAAATCAGACTGTCCGCGTTTTATCGCGAGACTAAGCGGAGTATTGCCGATAAAAGTATCTCGAGTACTAAATACAGCATGTCCCGTGGGATATTTTTTTAATATATATTCGGTTAATTCATCCAAGCCGTACACTATTGCGGCTGTTAATACAGTATTTAAATTTCCTTTGATAAGCGGATCGGCGCCCGCCTCTAGAATTTCAATTATGTTTTTCGCGAGCTCTGTCTTTCCATGACCGGCCTGATCAAGCGCTTCCACTAAAGACTTATTAAGCTGCTCATGGGCTAAACCGAATCTTTGCATAGTGATATCTCACGTGTAAGTCAGATTATATATGAGAAAGTATAGCTGCTTTTTAGCAGTCTCTAAGCCTTAATATCCAATTATAATTCCGATACAATCAAGGCTTCATGGAAAATTTTTGGTGATCATTCAACATTGGCACCTTGATGTCCTAGACTTAGACCTTGCCAATAGCAGCCAACCGTTGTTGCTTTTGCTCAATATAAATTTCTAAACTCTCAGCGCTAGAAGTAGCTCGCTCTGCTGAAGACTTTCCATCCCAAAGACCCCACTGTCCACCTGCATAATGGTAACCAAGACGAAAATCAGGCTTTTGATCGAGCGGGAATAATTCATAATCCGCTTCGAGAAAATGAAAACTTCGCTGCAGCAATTGCTTGTTAACGACAATACTAACTAACCCCTGACAAAATGCTTGCGCATAACAGGCAGGTAACTGTCGTTGTAGATAACCTATGACATTCGTCCAGCATAAATTATTCATGTTGCTATTCCAGTCACCGAGTTGAATATAATTTTTTCCATACATTTTATATGCTTTTACTAGCAGCATCACATCGAAATGTCGGCCTTTTCTGATGACAGAGACTGGCGTGAAATAATTCCTGAATTCTGTGAGCGCAGGCTCACATTCATCAACACTTTTGGCAGATATAATAGATGCGAACACTTTCTCTATTGCCTGCATATCCTGTGTGGTATTTGAAGTCGTGTCATTGGCTGGATATTGAATGTTATACTGCTGCAATTGATGGTCGGTACCATGAGGAATTCTTTTGAAAAAAGGCACCATGATTTCACATATCTCGGCATCTTCTGCACCTAACGCAATTTGTAATCCAGTTCCCTCAATGGAGCGGCCAGAGAAATCGGTGACGATGCCCTTATGCAGCAGCAATCGCTCTAGATCACTTGTATTGACACCTTCCAGTATTGCCATCACCCGATCTTCATCTCCTGCAACGATAGACTTGAGGAATGAAGAAAATAACGTGTCGTCATTAACTTGATTGGTATTTTTATCATAAGCCATACTCATGCTGAGAGACCTTATTGTCATTAATGACTATTATTTATATTATAGTATAAAGTGATGAAAATAGCGTTTTTTGCCAATTTATTCATTGTATTTAGCCACTTACAAATAACGGCCCGCCCCTTCAACCCTGCCTAAGTGGGGCCACTCATTCCCTAACTCAATGTAATTATGAGATGATAATAGATCAGGGAGAAAAGAACACACCATTACGAATGGACCTGCTTATGCATACGAAAGCCGCTCAGTTAAGTTATTTAAATATGATCCTCCTCGGCGCGGGAGTCGGTATCATGAGCGGAATCTGTGCTTTTGTTTTTCGCCTGCTTATCAACATGATCCGCAATATTGCATTTCATACTCATGAAAGCTTGGTCTTACCCGATGCAATGCATCACACACCCTTATTACAATATGGCATTTTAATTATTCTCATTCCAATTCTTGGTGCGTTAACTGTTACTTTTCTAGTGACGCATATTTCAAAAGAATCGAGAGGTCATGGTGTACCGGAAGTGGTGTATGCCATTCATTTCAAAAAAGGCATCATCTCGCCTATGGTAGCTTTTATAAAAGTATTGGCCTCTGCGCTTACCATCGGTACAGGTGGCTCGGCAGGACGTGAAGGTCCTATCATTCAAATAGGCGCATCACTGGGGTCAACACTCGGCCAAATCATTTTCATGCCAGCCACACAACGAATTGTGTTAATTGCAGCTGGAGCGGGGTCCGGTATCGCGGCAACATTCGGGGCACCACTCACGGGGCTGGTGTTTGCAATAGAATTAATGTTAGTGACAGTCAACATAGAAAATATAGTTATCATCGTTATAGCAATTGTCAGTGCATCTTCTGTTTCTTATCTCATTTTTGGTAATGCACCCGATTTCTTAGTGCATTCATCCAATATGAATGCTGACACGCTTGATTATTTCAAAATGATCTTCTCGCTACTACCATTCTCTGCTTTAGTGGGAATAGCATCCTATTCATTTATTTATTCGATGAATAAGGCTGAAACGCTATTCGAAAAGTATTTTCACAATCCCTATTACCGCCATGTAACCGGAATGGCGCTAGTCGGGCTGATGCTGTACGTCTTAGCTATCAATACAGGTCACTATTATGTGCTAGGTGTTGGATATGCCACGATTAATGATCTTTTCCAACTGACGTTAACAGACCCACGATTATTGCTGATCATTTGTGCCTGTAAAATGATAGCTACCTGTTTGACACTTGGGTCAGGCGGATCAGGCGGTCTTTTTTCACCCGCATTATTTATAGGAGCAACGTTAGGCGCCGCTTACGCCGCGGTTTTAGATCACTTCTTTCCGGGGCATGCGCATACAGTAGTTTTCATCATTGCAGGCATGGCAGGCTTAGTGTCTGGTTCTACAGGATTGATGGTCACTGCTATTTTTCTCGGCTTCGAAATTACACGTGATTTTTCAGCAATCATTCCCATTATGATGGTTGTAACTTTATCTACAGCAATTACCGCTAAACTCTGTTCTAAAAATATATTCAGCATGCACGCTGCTCGCAAAGGCTTTGATATTCCCTATAACTTACAGCGATAATGTATGTGCTATATTCACATACAGACTCTGGAAATTTAAATGATTCGCCCGCTTAAAATAATCGACAACGCATTAACTCGTTTTTCCGAATTTCTTTGATAAGAATAATGTCATTCTTTAGCAATCGCCGCTTTTCCCAACACCGACAGAATAGCATCGATAATGATACGAAGAATCACAAAGGATACTCAAGGTTGCCATGTTATTGTATAAAATATATCATAACTTCTCATATAAGGACATTCAGCATGGAAAACCCTTTAAAGCCAGGACCGCCATCTCTATACACCAAAATAATGGTGGTGACTGTAACCGTAGTTATAACATTTGCTATTCTCAATCTATTAGGCCTTCATTTTGAGTCAATCAGAAATGGATTCGGTAGGGAGCGAATAAACATGCTGTTTGTCTACGCCTTCTGTGTCATCTTTTTCATTTGCTACATGATAGTCGCATGCTTGACAGCAATTTTAGAAGGTATAATTGCTAAATATTTTAAGACCACGAATAAAGAAGAATAACGAAGTGTTTGGAGTGTTAAACAAGGCATGCTTACAAACAACTCCTAAAAATTTATGACTTATCTTTATTAGCAAGAAAATCCATCGCTATAAATTTATTATTTCATTTTCATATTTCATGATATTGTTGGGCTTCGCTTTCGCTCTGCCCAACCTACATCTTGTTCATGATTATTTACTGGGGCTATTTTAAATATTCTTAAAAAACCACCACCTGCAAAAAACATCGAAATAATAAATATCATTAAAAAGCAGCAAATATATCGGGTTATTTCCTGCAACTTTATAGCATCACACAGCAAAAGCCCAACATTGTTAACATAGGGAAGAATATAACGGCTCGCGATGGTTCCCGCTAACAAGCCACCGATACCAATATTCATACTTAGGACGCCCGTCATTATTCCTCGATGCTTTTCAGATATCAATTCACCCACGAGGGCATAGCTAGCGGGAGAGATTGCTATCTCGCCTAGTGACAAAAACACCAGATACCCAACCATGACATAAATTGGCAGTTTAGGTTGCCCATGGTATAGGCTGAATCCCGCATGTAATACTAAAAAACCCGACAATAGAAATATTAACGCTATTGAAAAATAGTACGTGGTTTTTTTGATTTTTCGATTATGCGTCATGCCTCTTTTGGTTAATAGAGCGAGCATGGGTGTGATGGTTAATATCAGAATCGAATTGATATTGCCAAACCATTGTGGCGCTAACGTGATGCCCAGTATTGTTCTGTCAACACCGTAATCGATCAACTGCATCATGGCGATTGGCGTTAACAAATAGAAGGTCCAAAATACGATGGAAAAAAAGGAAAAGCCGACAAAGGCTAAATATTTTTTTCTTTCGATATCGTTGGTTTTCCAATACAAACTACTCATTAGAACGATAAAGGCTGCCAGTGAGAGGATCGTGATGTAGCTATGAATGACCTCAACATAGGTGAATAATCCATAAATGACTGAGACAAGTGTCAGCAAGAAAAGGTAACCTTTGATATACTGATTAGACGCTGAGGATTGGATATTTTTCTCTAAGATCGGCTCGCGAATATATACGGCAGTTAGCACCCCTGACACGAGTAACAAAACATCCATCATTAAAAACAAGAGATCGTAGCTGTTTGATAATGAAAAGAAACCCGTCATTAGGTAACCAATCATGAATCCAATATTGACACTCAAATAATTCCACATAAAAGCGACTCTGCGTTCTACTGTCTGATCGCAGGTGAATTGCTGGGTGACAAAAAAATTCAAGCAAATATTAGCCAAGCTTCCTGCCAGATAAAATGATAAGCCTAAAATAATAAATCCACCCTTTGCTAGTAAACTGCAGCCGATGATGCTTGATATGACGCTCACGAAATAGAGTCTTTTGTATGAGATGATGCGATTGGCGATGAGGCCTCCGATTAAGGGCAGCACATAGTTTAGCGATAAAAAAATCCCGGTAATCAAGGCCGCAGACTCCTGGCTCAACCATTTATTTTGGCTGAGGAAAATGGATAACCCAGAATAGAAAACGGCAAAAGCAGTGATTGAACATCCTTGAATGAAAAAGATAATCAATAACTGATTTAAACGGCTGTTGAAAAAGCCGAAGCTAGAAAGAGACATTTTCACATTAACACCCAACTATATTTTAGCTATTATATATACGGCAACTCGTAGAAATGTACCCACCCTGTTCGACACGGCATCACTTGCACTCTATCAAATTCTACCCATTATTTCTTTAGTTTATCTTGGTGTGTGGCAGTGAAATGGAAATTATCGGCCATGTAGCAGGCGCAGCTCACTTAGACTGGGCAGCCCCCGGGGTGATCACAGAGCAACAAACCACATGCGTAAAGCATACGAATTCGCTATGCTTGAAACTATATCAAAATGCTCAAAGGACATTGAATATGTTAGGATTTTTATGGGTTTTAATGGCGCTCTCTTTAGTTCTCCTCAATGCCTTTTTTGTGGCGGCTGAGTTTGGGATGGTGAGGCTCCGCCCGACTCGCGTTGAAGTCATGCAAGAAACCTATGGATTGCGCGGGAAAATTCTTGCTCGCGTACACAAGCACCTAGATGTATACCTGTCCGCTTGCCAGCTAGGTATTACCCTCGCATCGTTAGGGCTTGGCTGGATTGGCGAGCCCGCATTTTCAGCATTGCTAATGCCGTTTTTTGATTTCATCGAAATAATCCCCTCTGCCATGGTGCATTTCTTATCTTTTTTTATCGCATTTTCACTCTTGTCGTTTCTCCACATTGTTATCGGTGAATTAATGCCTAAATCATTAGCGATTCGTCAGTCTGAAAAAGTCTCTGTGTGGACAGCGTTGCCCCTATATGGATTTTACTGGCTAATGTTTCCCGCGATTTGGCTACTCAATACATGCTCTAATTTTTTACTTAAATTATTCAAGCTGCATAAAGTACATAAAGGAGAAAATTTCTATTCTTCTGAAGAAATAAAACTAATATTAAACGCGAGTCATCTCCATGGAGAGCTAAAAAAAGCTGAAAGGGATATTATAGAACACACGCTCGACTTTGCTGACCTTCAAGTGACAGATGTTATGCGGCCTATCGACGAAATGGTAACGTTAAATATAAATTTACCAGTAGATCAATTATTAAAAACTGTCATGGAAACACACTACAGTCGTTACCCGATCATAGATGGCACCCATCAAAACATAATTGGAATTGTTCATGTTAAAGATTTGTTTAGCACTCTACATGACCAAAAGCAAATTACCTCTCTCAAAGAAATTATTCGTCCAATTTTAAAGGTAACGACCGACCTACCCACATTAGATTTATTACGTAAATTTAGAGCGGGCATGCCGCATTTTGCAGTCATCTATCAACGTTCAGAATCGCCGATTGGTTTTATCACATTAGATAATTTACTGCACATACTCGTGGGGCGAATTAAAGATGAGTTTCATAAAACTAGAGATGACTGGACAGTGTTACCAGATGGCGGCTATCTAATGAAAGGCGGCTGCCCCCTATACTCAGTCGAAAGAGCGTTAGATATTGATATTTATGCTGAGGAAAACGTCACAACTCTGTATGGATTAATTACTAACAAACTAGGCGGCCTACCCATAAAAGATGACAGGATAGAGTTTGATGAATTTATCGCGATTATTGAGAAAATGCATGGCACGAAGATTTCAGAAGTGAAAGTCTACCCAAAGAATAATCCTGCCAAGGAATAATTCAGCGAGCGTTGGGCGAAGCGTCAAGCGAAGCCCAACGATCTATCTATTAACACCGCCTAAAAAATCGCTTTCATCATCTATATTTCATCGATTGTTTACCTTACATAGATCCACAGATATAATTATGACTGACCCCATTATGAATATGCACTAGCATGATGCTATCGTCCGCCACGCCCATGATCTCGGAACATAACTTGAAGCTGGCACATCTGATGTTCGCTTTAGGCGTGCTGACACAAGCTATTTCTTTTAAACCCACAAAGTCGATCGAAACAACACTCCAAGCCATTCTTGCCATGCTGATCTTGAGCGCAATCTTGAGCCTTGTGCCTATGATTAAGTCCAAGGAACAATTTGATGGGTTAGTATTCATGAGCATTTACGGCCTTTGCTTTTTTTACTACGCTCTTGCCAAGCATTACAAAGCAGTCCCTCTTATTATTTAATTGCGTTTTTCTTTATTATCTCTCTGCAAATCGCTAACCATTATGTACTGCATATTCATGAGGGATTGTTAATCAATGCTATCTTTATCATTGGCAATTATAAAAATAGAATGAACGAACGCATATCGATGGGGACGAAATAAATAGGAATTGTTCGGCTTGGCGTGCCGCTCTGCCCAAGCTACAGCTTACTAGTGACATATCGTCACGATTCTAGTATCGTAAAATCGGAAAATTTCCTTGATATCTTAATTCATTTAAATTCATATTCACCGCGTTTGCTAATGCACAGGGAGAAGCTGCATGTTACGTCGTTTTGTTACTGGATTAATGTTATTGTTTTCGTCACCATTAGTGTTTGCCATTAATCCTATTAACTGGTCCTTAAGTGAATCCTTCCCGAGTACGGTGTATGTTTCCGGCTCCGGTTATTCAACAACGTATACGTTTACCAGCGAACTCCCTTACACCCTCGTTAAACCCATCAACATTAAAAAAGCTTTTAGCCCTCTAAATGAGTTTGCCTTCGAAGACAACTGCACCGGCTTGAAATTGGCCCCCAGGCAAAGTTGCACGGTTAAGATAACACTAGATCCAACCACCACTGGCCCTAAATCCGTTCAGTTGACCATAGCCGGCTATGATAATAATGAGGTGCCACTGCCCACGTTGGCTACCACTGCCACTCAAGGAAGCGAAGGCGTTAAGATGACTTCATCGGTATCGACCCCGTTACCATCTTCTATGATAGTCAATACATCTAATACATTTGTCTTCCAGTTCACGAATACGGGAGCCGCCTCAGCGACGGGTATCACGACTAGCTCAAGCTCCAGCAATTACTCCTCCACCTGCGTTGCAACGTTGGCAGCAGGAGCATCTTGTCAAATCAGCGGTTCATTCACTCCAACATCGGCTACGCCCTCAACTCAAACGGTGACCGGTACGTTTTCATTTGCGCAAGGTGATCCCGTTGTCGCGACGACACAAACCGTCGTAAACCCGGCAACCGGATTAACCGGTACTATTTCAGGGTTACCATCGATTACCATTGTCGGTGCTTCGTATCAGGTCACGTATAACTATACCAATAATAATCCAACACCCATGACTATCACGGCGAATGCGCCACAAGCTAACGTCGGTACTTGTCCTGGCGTATCATGCATTTATCTGCAACAAGCCAATACCTGCCCGGTTGTGACAGGCGTACTGGTTGCGGGAGCTTCATGCTATATGACTGGCTTGTTTACGCCGACTGCAATCGGTAGTCATTCTTTCTCTTCGACACTGGCTGCTGCTGCGGCGTCTCCTGGTCCAACCTCAAGCACCTTATCAACAAGCACCACGGTGGTACCAGCCGGCGGCGCAAGAACCGTAGATTTTATCAATGAATGTAATTTTAAAGTCTGGTTTTCAATGAATGGCGGCTCGATTGGAAATAGTCCTGATTGTACTTCGGACGCACAATGTCCGAATGGCACCGCATGTGACCCTTCGGCAAATGGCGGCAAGGGATTGTGTTTCTGGATTAATCCCACTCCGCCAGCCCACCCTTCCAACACACCGGCCAATCCTTATGAGCTGGAAGCATTGGGCGGCGTCAACTCAAACAGTGTGACGGTACCCGTTGCCAGTAACGCAATTGATACCAACACGCAGTGGAGCGGAAATATTTCTGCTAGCGCATTGTGTGATGGCACAACAAAGTGTGGTCTCGCAGATTGCGGGAATAAAGGCGGCAGCGCTTCCTGCTCGGTAGGTCAGGGTTTTTCTCAGCCGGCAACACAGTTTGAAATTACCATGATCAAAAACGACAGAGATTACTATGACGTTGAAGTGATTAACGGCTTTCATCTCCCCATTAAGGTAGAGCCGATTTCACCACATAACATCCCTGGCGATGATTATAACTGCGGCATCCCTGGCAACCCCACAGCGGGCGGGGGATTCGGCAGTTGTAACTGGACAACTGCCGCGGTTCCCACACCGAGTTATGCGTATTACTGGGTGACGAATCTGGCATCGTGTAAACCTGATAATACCTGCGCCGTTGCCGGGCAGCTGTGCGGTCTCGATAGTAATGTCGATCGTGTTTGCGGCAACTTCCTCGGATACTGGAGCGCTGATAACGCATGTGCAGTGAACCCCACCAAAGCGCAACCATACTTTGGCTGCACCAATTATCTCGGATCACCTTATCCAGCAAACACCTATCAGATGACCAGTTTGTATGGTTGCGTCACCCCTGATGCTAATCAGTCACCGTTGAATTCCTGCTATATTTTCAATGCGTCCGATTGCTGTGGCTGCGCCAATTGGAATCTCTTTGGTATTACGATTCCATCCGGTACAACCGCTTGCAAAAACACATCAAATACCATCTGGACCAGTCAAGTTCAGCCGAAAATTCAATGGATGAAAGCGGCTTGTCCGAATTACTACACCTATCCTTACGATGATGTCAGCAGTACATTCCGCTGCAGTGATGTTGCTAGCGGTTCTAATTCAGTGGGATACAGAGTAACGTTTTGTCCGGGTGGCAATACAGGCAAACCAGCTTCCGCAACAGAAGGGCGTTGATAGTCATTCGTCAAATAAATTGAAAATTATCGGGGAATGTTGGGCTGAGCGGCACGCGAAGCCCAACAGACGCGATACTGGGTTGCTAGAAGTATTGAATGATATAAACGAATGAACCAAGCTTAAAAGGATGTAACATGCAAAGACAACAAACAAGAAATAACTATAATCATTTTTTTCAATCTGAACCACCTGTCGACGATGCTTATTCCAGATTGTTTCGGGAAGGAGAAGTCATCCTGCTGCGCATTGATACCTTATCCAGAATGATTGAATGCAAACGCGCAGCAGAGGATGCCGGCAAAGAAGCGCATTTTTATCAAAACCCTTATGTCTGCGACTTTCAAGTGTTAAGAGAACCACTAGCACATTATGAAGCTGAAATGGCAACGCTAATCCAACGTAGAGACGAGATAAAAAACAAACTCTCATGGATTTTGAATGCCCGTGATACCAGCGCCGATCTAAGAAAATCGATGTGACAGACTTCCTGTTGCTATTCTAAATTTAACAAATCAGCAAATGTAGGTTGGGCTGAGCGGCACGCGAAGCCCAACGATCTTCTCGCAAACAATAACGATACCTAATACATTCATCATGAACGAAATAAATATTATATATTTAATTTTCTATTATATCGGAAGTGGTGTTGTTGGGCTTCGCGTGCCGCTCTGCCCAACCTACTGGCCACTGACGAAATAATACCCATTGGATAACGTTGCATTCACGGAAATTGTACGCTTTTCTTATTTACCTCAGCGTACTGATATGATCGTACACATACAAATCTCCGGTCACGACGACATTTTTTCCGTTATGTTTTCCCTTATACAGCGCTTTATCAGCACTACGTAACAGAACTGAAATATCGACTGGGTTTTCATGATCGAAGTGCACGACACCTGTGGTAACGGTGATCTTTAAGCTTTTACCTGAAAATGTAATGGGCTCAGATGCAACAAGCTTTCTCGCGCGATCAGCAAAATCGAATAAATTCGCATTATGTTTTAAATCAACAATCACCAGAAACTCTTCGCCGCCCCAGCGGCCAATGGTATCCGTGTCACGATAGCCACTGAGTAGTCGTTTAATAACTTGACGAAGCACCTCGTCACCCGCGCAATGTCCGTAGTTATCATTCACTTTCTTGAAGTTATCAATATCGATCAAGGCAATTCCGAAATTCCTCTGCACTTCTTTTGAAAAACGGATCTTTTCATTCAACAACTCTTCTATACCGGATCTATTCAACACTCTTGTTAGGCCATCGATACAGGATAATTTCTTAACGCTAGTTAATTCTTGCCTTAGCTTAAAACTATCTAAATAAAATTTATTCGCAGAGATTTCAGTTTGAATTAAGGCGGCCATATCTTTTAGTGGAAGGAGTTCTTGCTCTGTGAATGATCTTGGCTGCGTGTCAATAATGCAAAGCGTGCCGATTTTATTTCGGTCCAGCGAGTACACAGGATAACCCGCATAGAATCTGATTTTTGGTTCGTTGGTGACGAGTGGATTATCTGCGAAGCGCTCATCTAACAGCGTATCTTTAACCACGAATAAACCATCTTGATTAATAGTATGACCACAGAAAGAAACTTCACGCGTCGTTTCACAAACATCCAGACCTTGAATGGACTTAAACCATTGTCGCTCAGCATCGACCAAGCTGAAAGCAACAATCGGAACATTGAATAATGTTTTAGTCAAACGCGTTATACGTTCGAACCCTTCCTGTATCGGCGTATCTAAAATATTGAGCTTATACAAAGCCTCTAATCGTACACTTTCATTAACAGGAATTTCGGGCTTTTTCATTTTTTCATTGCCTTATGTCGAATGAGCCGGATTTCTTCGGAGCATTACTTATTATACCAATGATCACCCCGCAGATGACAATTCGTTTGGCATCATGATAAGCGCCGCGCATGAAATCAATGGGTTAATGCTAACGCATTGATTTATGCGCGGGGCATCGTTATTCCGCTTTATTTCTTTTGTTGGCTCTGCGGTTTGGCAATTCAGCTCGTGTAGGTTGGGCAGAGCGGCACGCGGAGCCCAACAGCCACCCCACCCACCCTACCAGAGGTTAATGGCAACCAGCTGGCCAACTATCCACTCTGCTATACTTTAATACACCACAAGGCGGACAGCATGACCCACCCAAAAAGCCACATCGATTACATCATTATTGGCGGCGGCTCAGCGGGATGCGTGCTAGCGAACCGTCTTTCCGCACACCCTGATTTGAACGTCTGCCTCATTGAAGCAGGCCCGCGTGATAACAGCCCTTTTATCCACATGCCCATGGGCCTTATGTTCAATCTACGCAGCAATGTCATCGAATGGAAATTCTGGACAACACCCCAACCCCATTGCGCCAATCGTGAAATGTTTTGCCCACGTGGTCGCACACTGGGCGGCAGCTCTTCTATCAATGCCATGTGTTACTCACGCGGTAATCCAGATGATTACAATCATTGGGCGTCACTCGGTTGTGAAGGCTGGTCTTATCAAGAGGTCTTACCCTATTTCAAAAAATTAGAAAACTTCGAACCAGGCCAAAGTGATTATCATGGAGTGGGCGGGCCACTGAATATTGCCAAGCTTCGCTACGCCAATCCTTTGACAGCGGTTTTTATCGAAGCTGGCATGCAAGCGGGATATCCTTATCAAGCCGATTGCAATGCTGAATCGCAGGAGGGTGTCGGGTACTTTCACGTCATGCAGAAAGATGGGCAGCGCTGCAGTAACGCACGTGCTTATCTCCACCCAATTGCATCCCGAAAAAATCTCGAAATTAAAACGAATTCACATGTTAGCAAGATTATTTTCGAGGGCAAACGTGCCATTGGGGTACGATTATTGCAAAATAAAAAAGAAGTGACGCTCTACGCAAATAAAGAAATCATTCTCTCGGCTGGCAGTATTCTCTCACCGCAAATTTTACTTTTATCCGGTGTCGGTCCGCGCGCAGAAATTGATAAGCACGGCCTGACATTAGTTCACGATTTACCTGGCGTCGGTGAAAATTTGCAGGATCACCTTGATATTCATCTTTCATGCCTCGATAAAACACGCACCTCCATCAGTTTTCGCTTAAGTTATTTATGGCGATCATTTCGTGGTTTATATCATTATCTTTTTAAGCGCGACGGTGAACTGACGAGTAATTATGCCGAAGCTTTCGGGTTCACGAAATCACGACCTGAACTACCCGCGCCGGATCTTCAGTGGCATTTCACCGCATCTGTTTATACGTATACGGCACTCAATCTCACGAATATTTTTAAATACTACGGTTATTCGTTATTGGTTTGTCACTTGCACCCCAAAAGCCGTGGCCGCATTACGTTGCGCGATGCAAACCCTCTCTCTAAACCACTCATCGATCCCAATTATTTATCTGTCGAATCTGATTTAGACACCATGGTTACAGCCTTCAAAAAATCCCGCGAAATTCTGGCACAAAAAGCCTTTGCACCCTACTTTTTGAAAGAATTCCAGCCGGGTGATCAAGTGCAAACGGATGATGAAATTAAAGATTATATCCGCAAAGAATCGGAAACGATTTATCATCCTGTTGGTACATGCAAGATGGGACGGGATGCGATGTCAGTGGTGGATCCTTTGACACTGAAAGTTCACGGCATCGAAAATCTTCGCGTCATCGATGCGTCTATCATGCCAACGGTGATTAGTGGCAATACGAATGCGGCTACAACGATGATTGCTGAAAAAGGCGCGGAAATGATTTTACTATCTGTGGCTGACACTGACACCTCAATTTTTCGCTGACAACTCCTATCTTTCCTTACCCAACCCGAATGGGTTCACGGGAGCGTATACCACATAACCTCATGAATCTATGTTAAATAATCCATGTGCTATACTTATATTAAATAGAAAAATAACAACATAAGAGAAGGAATTATATTATGGCCGCCGCTACTTTTTTCCGTAGGCAAGATAGTAAAATTCGTAAAAAGATGCAACGTGTTGTGCGTAATTTTCTGTTTCCAGTGGGCGCTGGCGATTGGTATGCTGAAAAAGGATATGGATCCAGTACGAAGCACATTAAGGCTTCTCCAGAAAATGCTTTTAACGATTTTGCAGAAAAGCAACGCGATCCCAAAGCGCGTTACTATCATGAATTTTCAGGGCTTGATTTATCATTAAATTTTGTACCAGCTCAATTAACCAATCATAAAACCTGTAAATTAGAAGTGATGAAATGTGCGCCGCAAATGCAAAATACTAAATTACCTGGAAATGGTAAGCATATTGTATATTTTCCCGGTGCAAATACTTATTACCAAGCTTGCTTTCGTGATATCAGTGCTGCAGCAAAAGAGACTGGGGCGACGGTACATGCGTTGAATTACCCCGGGACAGGTGCCAGCACGGGTGAGGTGACAGAATTGAATGATTTAATTAATGCGGGAATGGCAGTCGTCAATGATTTAATCAAAAGTGGGGTGAAGCCAGACGATATCATTTTACAAGGAGATTGCTATGGTGCAGGGATAGCGCTTGAAGTTAAAAAACAGTTTGAAGAACAATCACAAATTCAGCTACGCATTATCATGAATAATGCCTTTAAATCATTCAAGGCTGTTGTTGTGGATATGATTAAGTCCACCGCGTGGCTACCCAATAAATTATCTTCGCTTGTTAAAAAATTGCTGGAATATACCGGATGGCACATTACACCAGGTAAGAAATTCGAACAGTCAGGTCCTTATCAATGCTTTGTGCAACATCTCGGCGATCAAACACTCACGGGTACTTCACTTGCCGACAAGGTACATCGATTTAGATACGAAGCAACACATCAAGTGACCAAATCCACCAAGCGTGATCCGGTTAAAGATACCTGCCCTGAAGAATATCGCAAAGCTCGCGATGAATTGGAGCTTATACAATATGTACGCGTTAAAGAAAACTTACGTGAGGCAATCATCACAAAATTTGGTGCAGATTCACACGGACAGCCAAATGCACATTTTGCTGATTTAGGAGAATGTGAAACCCTGGATGGAACCTCTGCCTATACTGGTTTCGTAAACAAATATCTAGCTGCATCCAATGCCTATATAGCCAATCACCCACAAGCAGATGCGGACCTAGTTAATTTACCTAAAGCTCTCGACGCTAAAAAAGTGCAGCCAATCAGCGCATCTGACTATAATAAGTTGGTAGAAGTGGCTGAAATACTTGATGCGGGTCAAACCAAGCGGGCTACATCAAGAGTAGAAATTTAACATCCGATATTTTTTATCCGTGTTTCCATTCAGGTACATAATTGATATCAGCCAGGAGATAGCAAGGTTGGGTAGAGCGCAGTGCCGCTCAGCCCAACCTTCATCATCGATTAATGTTGGATTATCTGTGGCGAATAAAAAGTTCGATAAGTAGCGGCAAGAGGGATCATGAATAATGCGAATAAAGAAGTATTCAATAGCGCGTTTTGCCAAAATCCGTAAATCAAAGAGATGGATGTGTCAGGGACATACCAAATCGTTACTACCCAAAAAATCGCAAGCCAACCTATTTTCTGCGTGGTCTTAAATAAGCATTTCAAAATAAAGATTAGTGATAGGCCCCATGAAATCATGATGGCACCTGCTATACCATGAATGAGCATGATATAAGTCTGAGTGTTTGATTCGAATTGCAGAAGAACGTCTGGCGTACCGTAAAGAATAAAGCTAAATAACTGGAAGGTAAAAGTGGGCAATACGACCATACACAAACCAAAAGCAATAATAAATAGACATGCACCATATAACCAGCGATACCAAAAATTGAAACTTTCCGTGGACTTCATGATCTCTCCTTGCAATGAATATTCTTAACCCAGAACAAATAATATCACCGTATAAAGTGCAAACCTACCCCAAACATCGATTGCATTGATGATAAGCCATGGTTTGAGTATCATGCAGGCCCCTGACACGACAGATGAAACTGATCATGAACCCTATCCATAACATTCACACATGGCTTGAAAATGAAAGCTCTCTAAGCCCTGCAAACGCTAGCAGAATCATACTCGCGACCTCCTCCAAAGCAGCCATACCCAGTGCACGAGTCGTCGCCATCCGCGAAATCAATGAAACAGGTATTATATTTTTTACGCAATGCGGCACACGCAAGGTAACAGAACTCTCTCTTAACGAGCACGTGTCTGGCGTCATCTGGCTGCCATTACAGCAGAGGCAGGTGACCGTGGAAGGCATCGCAAAACCGCTGACTGCCGAAGAGAATTTACACTACTGGCAAACCATGCCACGTGAACGACAACTACGCTTTAGTGCCTACGCACCGACATCAGGCCAAGTAATTGAATCAACGGCTATCCTTGATGATACCTACCACGCGCTCACTCAGCGTTATGAGAACTCAACGGTACCCATGAGTGAATGTTATTGCGGCTATCGAATTGTGCCGTCTCTTATCAATTTTTACACCTTGGGTAGTGATAGTTTTTCTGAGGTGAAGCGTTATGTGAAAATTGAGGGCCAGTGGAAAGAAGAAATTATTTCGCCTTAAGAAGCCGGCGTAGCAACAGGGTATTTGATACCCTGTTAGCTCAGCTCTAAACCTGATAATTTTACGCTGACAATAATATAATCAATTATAAAGGGTTAAAAAATGCAGCGACAATCTCAAGAACAACAATCAGACGAAGAGCTATTAGTTTCTTATATCCTAAGATCGCAAAATGGTCCTAATTTTGGTAGCGGGATGTTTGTTTTAGCAAACCAAATGAGTGTCATTAAAGCTTACTTTAAAGAGAATCCCTCCGAAGAAAGCTACCAAAAACTGTGCGCACACATCGAGGCCGAAAAAGCGAAATCTGCTGATAAAAACACTTTTGCTATGATGCGGCATAATATTGATTCATGCAGGGATGAAGTCACTGGACCTAAGCCTAACATATAATAAGCAAGAGTAGGTTGGGTAGAGCGCAGCGAAGCTCAACATAACGGTAGCTGAATAAATTGTTGGGCTTCGCTGCGTGCCCAACCTACCTTATCGTCGCTTTGAAAGACTTGATTTTATCAATTGCATCAGTAACTTCTTGTGTAATCTTTGGGAACAACTTCGCAATCTTTTGAATCAGAAAGTCAGACGTAGGCTCATACTTCGCAAGGGCCAAACCTGTAACAGGGCAATGGGTGAGACTGAGTGATACTGATTGATCCACAAAGTAACCCGTCGACAAAGGCGTAGGTTCTGACATTAAACATTTAGTCACAGGACAAATTAAACTAATCGTTAGTTGCGTCAGCGCTTCCATTTTTTCTTCGGCGGAATTATCACTACTATAACAAATGATTAAATTATTGATGATAGATAAATGGAGAGCCTTGTAATAATACAGTGACATGAAATTATTATTCGCTCCTCTCACATCACAGTCATTTAATATTTCACCGCGATAATCAGTTATTAACGCTAATATTTCCTTGCTCATGTTTAGCCGATAGAGAATATTATTATTTTCAAGATCCTCTAGACTGGTATACGTTCTATGCGCGAATAATTTCATATCCATCGTCTTTGATCTATAAAATTTCCTGCGTCTGTGATTGACCGTATTAACAATATGCTTGAGATGCTCAAGGTTATCCACTTCGGGGGTCGATAATACTGGAATTCTTTTGTCTTCTATTTGAGCGAATATTGCAATAAGAATGCTTGCGAATATAGCACTTGGTACGACGCTCATCTCTAACCCTTCCTTAGAAAACAAATAAGGGATGCTTTTAGATAAATCGAAGATAAATGATAACGCAAGAACACTTATCAAAAATATTGTTATGTTTGAGCCGACATTTCTTCTCCATATTTGTGCCTTCTGCCCTTGCATACCTTGCTTTAATTTCACCAGGACATTTTTATCGTAGTAATCCTTATTATTGCGAGCCAACCCACATCTTTCCAAAGCCGCATTCAATTCAGGGAATTTCAAATTTTCGCGATAATGATTTGCCATTAAGACACGATTAATCTTCGCAAGATTAATTCGTTTATATTCTCCGAAGAATCCTGAATGAAGAATAGTGACTTCAATTCGCTTCATGTATGCATGTTGGTTAAAAAACCAATATAAATTGGGGCTTGATAGAAATAACGACATCAAATCACGCCAATCGCTTTCCGCTACAGACTGCATAATCAGTATGAGCATATCGACAGGCAAGTTTTCCAAGTGGCAATTTTTAGTTTTATCGAGGCGTTTTGTTATCATTATTGGATGCCCATTTTTAGTGGATCCGATCATAGCATGCCAACCTTAAGACTAAATTATGGCGCATTTCTAATGGAGGATTACTTTAAAATTTACCAACGAAATCAGCTAGTTCAGTGAAATTGATGGAGAGATCGGCCCACGCACGACCCGCATCACCAATAATACTTGATGTGCTGCTTAATTAATTGCTACCCTATGCTACGCTCAAACCATCGTTAAAGACGCTCATGCGCACTCAAAAAAAATGATGGTGATCAAATTAATAATAATAAAAATAACACTCATAATGAGGCTGACTAATGCAAAGACATATCACCACACACGAATTATTCTCCGCCATTTCAGAAGGTAATGCAGCGATTGTCCAAGACTATCTTTCGCAAATTGATGCTACTAATCCGATTGAGATTGAAACGTTTCACTCTCTACGCAGAGAGGATGACGTGTCTCGCATGACACCCTTATTAGCTGCCGCATCCAGCGGGCATACTGAGATCACGAAAATTATTTTTAACTTCTTTGTTTCTTCTGGCTTGGCCGAAAGCAGAAGAGTCGCATTTGATCTTGAAACAGATAGCGATGGCAAAACTGCATTAATCTGTGCGGCCATGGCAAGCAACATGCCTATCGTCAAAATGTTTGTTGAATCTCGCTTCATGGACGTTACCCTGAAAGACAATCATCACAAAACTGCTGCCGTACATGCGAATAAACAGCAAGCTCGCGATATTTCTGACTATTTGGTCACTGCAGAAGATCATGTGGAATCGCAGAGAAACCTTCGTTTAGCAGAATTCGCGAGACTGATTGGCGGAAGATACGGCGACATGAAAAGTATACGAAAGCTGCATGACCCAGAGTTTGCAAGAGTTGTACGTGAAGATGAAGTAAACAGAAAAAAGAAACGCGCTTAACGCCTAACTAACTAGCTGAATATTCTGATAATAAGAATATCCTGTATTTGCTATACTTTAAGCATATTTCCTTCGAAACAGCCTATACGGGGCACTAGTCTAGACACATCCCAAGAAGGGACGGCATTCATGGAATATTTGGTATTTTATACGATTTTTTTCTTCCTACCTATGCTGGTTTACATGAGTATCTACATGATGCTCCACAGGCATAATCCGGCTAAATATCCCCTTCGCAAAAAACCGATATCACCCTACTCTTATGCCCCCTTTCCTCGCTTTGAAATTCTCGGTAAAGCTGACAAAACCGCAAAGTTACTAGCATTCATCGCCGCTCAAGACAAAGCCATGGCGGCAAATATTCTAGCGAGCGTAGCTCTCTCTACATTCCTGAAGGTGCAAGCAGCCTGGGTAGGCAGAGACTACGCTCCAGTCAAAGATCTTCTCATGCCTGACATCTTCAATGAGCATAGCTTGTTAATAGCAAGTATGATTAAAAAACATGAAATGAATTTACTGGACTCACTGATTATCGAAAATATTGACATCGTTAATCTGCGGTATACCCATCATAAACATCAACGAGAATTTACAGCATTAATTACCGCCAATGCGGTTAATTATATAGTTGAAGATCGATCAGGAAAATTCATTATCGGCGACAACGAAAGCTCATCTTTTCAGGAATTCTGGACATTTCAATGGCACCCTTCAGGATGGCGGCTCCGCAACATTGAACAACCCAATGAGTCGACGTATTTAATAAGAGAAAATCTATTCGAGCAATATACCGATCGTCAAGTCGAAAAAGTTTACGGTGGGGCAGTCGATATACTTGGCATGCCTGGGGCCTTACTGCCGGACTCAATCGAATTAATGGAAACTCAAGCAGAGCGACTATTAAATTTTCTCGTCTTAAGCGAATACAGCTGGAGTCAGCAAGCCATGGTTGACCGGGCAAGTCTTGCCCTCACGAGTGTTCATCTTGACATTGAATCGGGCGAACTTAGCACAGACACAACCTGTCATCTTTATCCTGAGGTGATCAAGACACTGAAAGAACGAATCGCTGAAAGCCATGCTGAGGGTTATTCCCTTCAATATCATTACTTGCGCGTGAGAAACGTGAAAATTATCAATGTTCAGAATTACGATAATCCTAATCAAGATGAATTCACCGTTCGTGTTAGCTTTCAAGCAAAAACGACTTTGCGAAAAAATAACAAGGTTGTGAAAGAGGACCGCGGGGTCCGTTTATTTGTTGAGTATTGGTCATTCGGTCGACTGGATAATCAATGGAAGATTAAGAAGCCGCTTCCATTGAATTCAGAACTCGATAAAATGAAAAACATAGATGAAGGGACCACGGTGGATATGATGAAATGGTATTATAAAAGCAAACGTCCCGTATAGAAAATACGCTCACGCCCCATCCTCCATTTTTTTTATCAGCTGATTCATTCATTTCATTATCCACCCGTCTACAATTCATTCATTTTATAACCTTCTCAATCGAGCAGGGTTCCATATGAAAATTCTCTCTTACACCGTCGTTTTCATGACATTATGCACAGCCACGCCCGCATCAGCCGCGATCATCACTGATGAACTTAACAAAAACCACCCCAAGGTGGTGACTCACCTAAACCCGGGCGATAGCTTAATCGTGCACTACGATCTTTCGCGTGGGTTCATCACACGCGAACTTGAATGGGTCTTCTACGCCGTATTTTGCAGCACGCTTGGTAAAGCTGAATTGAAGGCTACTGACAACACCGCCCAAGTGATAAAGAAAATACCTGTATTAATGAGTACAGAGGAATACGGGCAGGAGAATATTGGCACTAACATTGATCCAAAAGGCGAGTTGAAAATTACCAATCTCTCCGAATTTTATAGTGGTACCATTGTCACCTGTGAACTATATCATAAATTTGGACAATGACTCTTCTTGTCATTGTGAGGTAAAAATACAACGAGTCAACATGAAATTATTGAGTCCACCGATACAAGCTTTTTTTATGACGGCACAACTTGGCACGGTGCATGCTGCTGCGCATGCACTGCATCTTACTCAAACGGCTGTCACACAACGCATCAAAATTCTGGAGAAGCGCTTATCTACTTCGTTATTTGTGCGCTCGAGAAAAGGTATGATTTTAACAAGCGAGGGGCAAGCATTATTGAGATATTGCTATTCCTTTCAAGAACTCGAAGGTGAAGCCTTAAGCCATGTGATGAATGCTGGCACAGAATCGACCATATCGATTTGCATGACAGGCCCCACCACCATTCTGCGTTCACGCATCATTCCGAGATGCTCTGCCGTCATGAAGAAGTTTCTGAATCTATTGATGCAGTTCGATATCAACGATCATGATGACAGAGCCTCCTCTTTACGTAGCGGAAAAAGCCAACTTGCAATTATAGAACCCTCTCAACTCTCTGAAGAAATGGAATATAAATCGCTTAAACCAGAGCACTATATTTTGGTCGTCCCTACCGAATGGCGGAATCGGAAAATATTAGATGTCGTCAAAAACGAGAGGATCATCGATTTCGATTCGAATGATCGGATGACATTCGACTACTTATCAAAATTCAATCTTCTCACATCGGCGAATAAGGACCGTCACTTCACCAACCGAACCGATACCTTAGCGTTGATGATTACCGAAGGTCTCGGATACGGCGTCCTCCCTCTTGAGTTTGCAAAACCCTATATTGCCAATAATCAACTTTGCGCTCTCCATAAAAGTAAAACATATCCCCACGAACAAGTACTTGCCTGGTTCCCAAGACATCAACAACCCAAATATTTTTCCGCGTTAATCGATATTTGCGAGTAATGCCACACGCACTATCGTTCTGTAGCCTGTTAACGCGCAGCGTTATACGGGATATCGTCATCGATCTCGCTTGGCAGAAGCACTACTCCTGATGACACAAATAAACTACTGCTATTCATCGTTCTTATTTAATGACACTGACCCCATGATTGACGATAAGCCGTATAAACGCTGCGCGTTTATACAGGCTACTCCCACGGTCTTCGCTTGCTAAATCATTGGCTGGTGTTCTTCTGCGGCTTTTTTAATTCCGGCGTTGACATCATTGAATGCGCCTTCTACCGATTTTTTCAAAAAGGTATTTGTAAAAAAACCGGCGAATCCTGGAATTTTTAAAGCGATGTGAGATCGGGTTCTTCTACCTTCATCGATCGGCTCAAGCAGCCTGTAGCATTCGGTCATGCCACCTTTAAACGGAAGCTCGCGCTCCCAAGCCACAACATATTTTTCGTCATCGAGTAAACTAATTCTCTCATCACTGGCCGGTATAAATTTGCCGATGAGTTTATCTTGATATAAGACGAGGTGAATCGTGTTATTCACTTTTAATTCATGCTGAGGAAGACTCGCCGTCACCGAGCCATTCGAAAAATTTTGGTATTGATCGATACTTTTAACAACTCCCCACACCGTGGCTGGTGAAGCATTGATTTCGAGTGGATGTGCAACAAAATAATATCCACGCGGCCTGCCAGCTACCCAAGGCATGACATAAAGGGAATCTTGCCTATTGCGTTCAATATCGAGACTTCTTGATTCCATTTTATTTCTGACTCCATTCAAAAAAATGAAACGAGTGATCTTCATGCTCATTGTAAAGCACTTCGCGTCCTTACATAAAATGAATTATTTAAAATCGTGTGGTAGTTAGTTTGGTTTTTTGTAAAGCGCTGCATCTTCAACCATTTGAAAACTTGCTGCAACCCGTTTACTGACGCGATCAGCGGCTGAAAATATTCTAGCTAATTCATTACGAGTTCCCGAATTCACACCCTCACTTCGCGCTTGTCTATAAGCATTTCGACAAGTTACGGCTTGAGTTTCAGCAGCATTTTTTGAAGACTCTAGCTCGATTGCCTGCTCAGGAGTCACCTTTTGCGCAGCAAGCCACGATAAACGTGGGAAGCCACCGCTATGTTGGTAAACAGGGTTGGGATGCGCAGCGCTGTTTCGCACTCGTGCAAGCTCGCTCAGCAATAAAACCGCAACACGATGAAAGCCGTGCTGATCTAACCATTTTTTCAGTAAAGCGGCATTTTCGCGTGTATCGGTTGCGACCATGTTAATGTCTACCCCAAGCTGTAAAGGACGTTTGGCGCGGTATTCTCTCTGCGAACCTGCGAGAGTCACAGCTTCAGCATCATCACAAACAAGCACAACAGGGAAATTTCTGCAAAGGAATTCACGATGTTGCGGGTGATCAAAAATATTGGCAGGTTGATGTAATGTCGACGCTTTCAATATATCAAGATGCTCGTTCATCAACTCGATATGTTGTTTCGCCGGATAAAAACAAGAAGTAACCACACCTGAATATATAAAGGTATACATCTTCACAGGAAAACTACCCATATACGTCACCCTATCAAAATTATCATCGCTTTGGAAATTGGCACAATCGCGCGGCACGGGCAGAATCCTGACGCACGAAGATGGATTTTCATCCGTACTTTCTAGTGTTGGGAAAAGAGGGAGTAATTTTTGCAAATTTTCTGAAGTGGGATGGTCGTAAATCTCTTCAAGGTCTAACCCAGACTTCTGAATTCTTTCACGCACGTGATTAAACTGGTAGAGTGATCGCGTCATCTCATTGAGATCAAACCTACACGGATGATCATTAGGCACCTCAAGGTAAACGGCCATGAGCATCAAAAGGTAGTACACATCTCTAGCTGCTTTGTATTCGTTATATAACAACGTTGGATCCATCAATTGCGTATCGTCTGCACCGAAATATTTCGCGCGCAAATAATAAATTTGCAAAGCTTTAATAGAGTTGTAACTATCCTTACGCGCAGCTTGCAAGGATTTATGAAACATTTCAACGGCATTTTTTTGGTGGTCTTCAGGCGTTAAATTCGTTCCATCGAATTTCGCATATCTGTCTACGACTTCAGAAAACCCATAGCCACTCCAGGTATGCAGCTTGCCAAAACAAGGTAATGGACTAATATTTATTTCAGTTGCGCCACAAGAGCGGAATAATTCACCCGTCACGCTGGTACATTGCTTACGTAGCAAACCAAGGGGTGAATCCATGACAAAGCCACTCTTTTCCATCATTGGCAGCATGGAAGATTGCGTGCCGTGAATAAACGCATCTAACTGAGGTTTTACGATTGCAAGCTCTGTGCTTAGCAAGGGTTCATCTGAAAGAAATGAAGAAAAATACGGCGTTTGCTGCATAATATCAGCAGCAAGGGCTGAAACCACATTATCGGCATGTTCGAATTTTACCTTTTGCTTCAAAACAAAATGATCGCCTTGATAATCTGTTTGCATAACCTTACCATCCGGCATCTTGATACGACAGTTGAATAGCATATCGCCTTGCAGGTAGATCGCACGATGAACGTTTTTAGCGAACTCCATCATCACTTTTGTAAAATTTTCACGTAAAGCGCTGGTTGTTTTTACTTGGGCGAATTCATTTAAGATGACATCAAATTGATAACTGCCACAACAGCGAATAATGTCAATACAGTCTGCGAGCTTGATTAACTGGCGGATATAATGACATGCCTGATCTTGGTGATTGGTGGCAAGCCACAGAGAGAAAGCATTTTCTTTATCTTTGTTCGCGGAGGCTACGGCAAATATTTCAAGTACTTTCTCAGAATACGGATGACGTGCCATTTGCTTTTTAAATTTTTCGGCACTTTGCTTATCCCAATAATCACGACCTTCATTACAACGAGCTGAGTCGTGGCAAATGACCGCCAATCGTGTTAAATCAATCACATCGGATTCTTCCAATTCGAAGGACTGCTTCATACTGGTTAATGCAAGACTCACATAACCAGGAAAATGATCTTTTATCATTTTGTGCAAGGCAATCACCCAAAGACTCGCACGACCCACATGCATCCCACCATGAATTTGGCGCTCAATATAACCATCTTTTCGATTACCGAACTTATCAAACTGCTGATATGAGTGGCTTTCCTGATCATATTCGGGATAGGAATTCAGATACTCTTCTTCAATAATGCGCTGGGCTTCACGATAAAAATCAATGCGATCTGACTTCATGATTTATTTCTCTTTGTTATTATTTTTATAAGTTGGCCGTACTATACCGGTCTACCCTTAACTTAATCTTAAAGCGTGACACACTGATGATGTTACCTATAATCAACCCTTGTTTTAAAAGGAGTTTTCATATTCTCTATTGCAAGGTAGGGTTGTGTTTTCGCTGTATCGCCTATTTCATGCCAATCGGATTGCCCCATTTGGCTTGAATATTCACTTCCTCTAATAGCAATACCAGCGATTTCATCACAGGGACCGGTAATTTGATATTGAGATTGGCACCACCTGCCAAGAGGAAATCTAATGAGAAGACATCTTGCTCTTCAATTTTTATCATCTGACATTTCGCATCCATTACCAATATCGCATCACCGCCGATGGGATATTTTAATCCTGGTTCGTAAGCCCTGGTGAAATTAGTAGCCTGCTTATCTGTTTGATGCGTTTCAGAAATGACATTTTCGATAGAAGGCGTAGATTTTTCATATTCTTTTTCAATGAATTGACCTGTCGCTAGCAATATATTATGCGTCACCTTTCGCGTTAGCCAGAATATATATTCACACTGATCCATTGTATTGAATCGGAAGATAATACGGTCATCGTTGGGGTGATATCTGACATTAAATTGCTTCACACTCACGGCAGACTCCTGTTGATGACAATCATGCATTTATTTAAATTGAAAAGAAAAGTCTGTCCTTTCAGGCAGTTATTATCACGCAGCAAGTAATGCCACCTCATCCCACCGATTAAATCGTGACACCACAATACAGTATATAATATAGCTATAGAGATTTATTGTTTATTTAGCGCAAAGCAAAAATGAAGGTAGTATTGCGGAGACTATCGTGAGAAACAACCAGTTCGGTTGCCGTTACCCTTTTGATAGCGCTCATATTAATTACGCTAGCACGCAGACTATTGCGAAGGTGCCAGGCAGCTGGAAAGATTTCTAACCCATTTGAATGCTGATTTAAATTTGGGTAGCGAGTTACAGAAATAATGTAAAGCCACCTCTATTTAGCACTGAATCCAAGCACGCCACCCAATTGTCTAGTGATGTTTTAGCCGAACAGTAAGAGTGTAACAACTAGCATCTCCGTTGCTTGTGAAAGATTACTGGTACCACTAGCACCAAGTATAGGTGCGAAAGTGGAATCATATAATGAGATTTTGTAGTTGTCATAAGTGATATGACTGTAGTCGACCCGAAGACCTAACCGATCGCTAACGTGTTTCTCATAACCGACGCCTAATTTTAACCCGTTGACTTGACGAGAGGCATTCACTGAACTCAGCTGCAAATCGCCCAGCGCACCTACCGTCAAATTAGTGTTATCAAAAATAATTTTGACAGTCTGATTGGTTCGTACGCCGCCAATGAGAGCGTAAAGCGTATTATCATTTTCAGTAAAATTATAACCAACCCTGGCTTGCACGGCATATTGATTATTCGCACCGATAATGTTGCTAACATAATCAGTGGCGCCCATATTGATAAAGGATTTAATAAAATTCGCCTGTACCTCTGCGCTAACCAACCAGCGATTTGCATAAATATATTCATATCCAACCACAACACCTGGCTGTACCTGTGTATGACTACCGTATTGATTACGAAAATAGAGATCCGCATCGTCAATATCTTGTGAATTAAAACGTAAATCATTACTAATGTTTGTTGATGTTGCGGCCACATTCGCGCCCACGTAAAAACCCTTCAGCATGTCCGTGTTCGCAGCGGCAGCGAAAGCTGGAAACATGACGACGAACAAAAGAACCTTGCCAGCCCATTTATCGTTAGTGAAAATCATCACTTTTTCCCTTTCAATTATTTATTCCGTCACTGAAATATTATTTAACCCGCGAGTACAATGCACCCCAACGGCTGCAAATGCATTTCTGGTGGCATTTAGAAACGCAGGTCCACCACCTAATGCTGGATTATTTGCCGCCATCATCACGCCGCACGCTCCATGATTATAATCGGTATTACTTGTCCAGTATGTGTCATTCGCGGCGACTATAAATCGATATGCACGCAAAATTGCGGGATAATTAACGATAGCGCCACTTCCAAAACTGACCGACATATTATAAAACGCTTTATTATAAACACCTGAGCCATCGTGCACGCCCATACCCGGTGTGTAATTAGCAGCATTATCAATGGCACTGCCATTCAGAGGCGGGTTATATAAATAGCGCAGCGCCGGCGACACTTTGCTGTCTAGCGCACCTTGCGTCCAGAAAGAAATCCCCAAAGGATTATTGAGCGGCGCTTGCGAAGAAATAGGCGGAAACCACGTGTATGTTTGCCCGATATAGGCGCCGAGTGTCGCGCCAGTAATGTCTGCAAAAGCTTCATTCAGTGCACCTGACTGATTCGCATACACAAGCTGAGAAGTAAGCCCAACATAAATATGTGCGGTTTCATGGCCGACGACATCATATCCAACCTGCGGATACATCTGTGTCTCCCCATTCCCAAAAACAGCTTGTTGGTTGTAGCAAGAATCCGGAACATTACCGCAACCGGAATTTTGTGCAAAGGCATCGGTGGAATCCAGATTCACATAATAGCGAATAGCAGGGACATTCGTTCCAAACGGGAATCGCGGATTGCGCAGTGAATTATTGACAAACAAATTATAGGTTTGAGTACCATAATAAAGAATATCATCGATAGGTGAATAGCCACCATTGGGTGTGGCATCACCGGGATTAATATAATTGGTGCCAAGATTACATGGCGTGATGGTTCGCACAGGATAATTAAATTCATTATCCTGCATGATTGGAAAAACACTGGGGTTATTGGTCGCATTTCCCATATCAACCACAGCCACCCCACGATTACCCCACGTACATGTTCCAACGGCTGGCGTATCGGTCTGAATCAAGAGTGCTCCTAACAACGGCGCAGCACCTACTCCATAATTATAAACACCATTCGTTAATACAGGATTGGTATTGCCACCAGGGCCTTTACCAACCTCTTGCTCCAGTCGCTTCAGATTATCAAAATAAGTCAGAACAATACCGGTATTAGCATCAATCACATAAGTTGGATTGGATAATTTATGATTATCCAAGTTGGCATAGTAACTCACATAATAGGCAAGGTGCGCGACATCACTGCCATTTGCATCTTTCCCATACGGATAAATCACTAATTCAGTTTGAGCCGCTTTCACATTCACAATATTTTTACGCGCTACATTCTTTGAGAAATCATGTTTAGCAATCGCCACGGCGGCATCAGCTGATAGTTTTGGTTGAATCGTGGGAACATCTTTCTCAATGTCTGTGACAAAAGTGCCATTAATACTTTGTGATTTTTTCCGATGAACAACGGTATCTGCCCACAAGACGCGTAAATGACGATAATACTCATCATAACGAGCGTGGGTCACCTTTTGCGGATCGATGAATGCGTTTCTCAGTCGATATTCGTATTGACCGCGCTTAAGAGGATGACCGAGGTCAAATAATTGTGCTTGGGGCGGAATAATTTCTTTGCGGGAACTGGCTTGATTCACCACGGTGACTTGCTTCAGCGCTGGCACATTACTGGTTTTATCCCATAAGTATTGAACCACTGCCGCATGCAGTGGCATGGTGCCCGTCACAGCCAAACATGAGACCAAAGATAGTATGCGAAGTTTAAACCGTTCCATAGTCACTCCAAAATTTCCATAGTATTTTGAATACTATCAACATGTTCAGCTTCGGGTCAACCCAAGCGCCGCTAGTTAAGCGAGCTAAACTTGACACCGCCTCTTGAGATCATGACAATTACTCCTTTTTGCTCAGAGTAAAGCACCATGACGCCATTAGACCAAGCACTAGAAGGTGCCAAAACCAGCCAATGCAAGCGTAATGCTTTTTATGGCCTGCTGGTGAATACCTCGTTTTATATTCCCACGCATGAGAGCACCGAAGCGGACAGCTTTAATCCCATCTTGGCTGACGTCGACGGCATCACGTATCTCATGGTGTTTGACACAGAAGATAAACTTTCCTCATGGGCGCAAACGCCGATGACATATACCGTATTACCAGGCCATGTGGTCGCGGAAATTACGCAAGGTAATATTCATTGGGCACTGAATCCAGGCACAGCACACACCAAAATTATGACGCCAGATGAAATCCAGTGGTTACGTGAATTAGTTGTAAAATTTAAAGCGCAAGCAAGCGCCTAGCCACACATCAGCAAGCTTGTGTTAACGCTCCAAGATCGCTGCAACACCCATTCCACCGGCGGTGCAAATGGAAATAAGGCCTCTGCCACTGCCTTTTTGATTTAGCATTTTAGCTAATGAACCGAGTATCCTTGCACCGGTCGCGGCGAACGGGTGGCCCAAGGCCACACTGCCACCTTTAATATTCATTTTGCTCGGATCAATGTCGCCCAATGCTTGATCGCGATTCAATACTTTTTTACAGTAATCCGCCGACGACCAGGCAGCAAGCGTACATAATGCTTGTCCCGCAAAGGCTTCGTGAATTTCATAAAAATCGAAGTCCTGTAGCGTTAATTGATGACGCATCAGTAACTGGCTGACCGCAATGCTCGGCGCCATTAATAATCCTTCGCCGTGTACAAAATCGACGGCTGCCGCTTCCGCATCCACAAAGCGCGCCAGTATCGGATGATTGTTCGCGCTGGCATAGGCTTCGCTGGCGAGTAACACGGCAGCGGCACCATCCGTCAGGGGGCTGCTGTTCCCTGCAGTCAGGGTTCCATTCTCAGTGAAATCAAATGCTGTTTTTAAGCGCGCTAATTTTTCGATGGTGGTGTCATTTCGCAAAATGCTATCACGCTTGATGCCAGAAAATGTAAAGACAAGATCATCATAAAAACCATCATCATAAGCCTGCACGCCTGATTGATGGCTTTTCAACGCCAACTGATCTTGCGCCACACGGGAAATTTTCCATTCGCGTACCATTTTTTCACAATGTTCACCCATTGATAAATGCGTGCGCGGCTCCGTGACAGCCGGATAAATAAATTTGAAATCAGCAGGCCTAAATGAGGATAAAGCTTTTAATCGAGCGAATATCGATTTTGCATTTCGCAGCGCGAGTAGCTTTTGCGTGAGTGCCCGGCTCACCATCACGGGTAAATCACTGTTGCTATCACAACCTCCGGCAATACCCACTTCAATTTGGTTAGCCGCAATTTTAAGTGCAATTTGATTGGCGGCTTCAAGACTCGTGCCGCACGCACGCTGTAAATTATAAGCGGGCGTATGCGGATCAAGCTTAGTCCCTAATACACACTCGCGTGCCAGATTCCAGTTTGCGGAGCTATTGATAATGGCACCGAGAGCCACATCACCTAGCACACGGCCCTCGAGCTTAAATTTCGCAACGAGATCTTGTAAACAAGCGGTCATCAAGTTTTGTAAACTGACATCTTGATAAACCGTCATGGATTTGACGAAAGGGGTTCGCGTACTGCCGACGATATAGGCGTGTCTGTTTTTCATAAATATCACCCTTTTTAGTTAACACGATTCCACGGCATATATGAAAGCATTTTCCCCATCCCGCAGGTTCCACTAACGCCGGAGAAAATTAAACCTGCACCAATGAAGGCACTTAGTAAAATGAAGTAAGGATGAATGAAAGTGCTTAATAAAATTCCGATAACGACCAGGCTGCCGGCTGTGATTTGTACTTGGCGCATAATCTCGATAGGTGCGGATCGATCGTAGATAACTGGTAATTGACAGCGCTTCCATTGCGCTATCCCTTCTGGCAGACAATAGGTTTCCTTGAATCCGCAAGCAAGAATGGCCTCCTGACACTGACGCGTACGGTTACCACTAGCGCAGTGAAAAATGGCTATCTTGTCTTGTTCGGCACTCAAGTCACTTTTGCCGAGTTCAGCACGCGGTATATTCTTACTGCCAGAGATATGCTCACGCCGATATTCGCCCGGTTCACGAATATCTACCACGACGACATTATTGGGCAGCTTGCCGTCCTTGCACCATTCTTTTATTTCATGATCAGTGAGGCATTTCATTTCGTTCATGGGTGAGCTCTCTTTTTTTAGGTGCAATACAAGCGATACAAAAGTTCTAGTACTTTAACAGCATTATCATTTAGCAATGAGTAATAAACATTTTGCGCATCTTTGCGGGTGGCGACGATCTTGGCACGACGTAAAACGGCCAAATGCTGCGAAAAAGCGGATTGACTGAGCGCCGACTTAGACCACAAGTCTCCCACACTCTGCTCTCCGCCAATTAATTGGCATAAAATCATGAGTCTTGCCGGGTTCGCTAATGTCTTCAGCAGCTTAGTGGCTTTGTCGGCGTTATTTTTCATTTGTTTGGTTTGTATTTTCATATCATCTAAATTAGCACATTCTAATATAAATGCAACAGTCAGCTAATTCATCCATTCTATAATTGTTAGGATTCATCAACCTGGCGTGTTTTTCTTACCGTCTTTTTTGACAGGTAACATCTTCGCATTGCCGGATTCATTTTTATTTTCAGCAGAATTTTTAAAAAAAACGTAAGGATTTGCCGCTGATTTTGTACGGGGTTGCCCGCCTGCATACACCTTCTCCCCCGGCTTCACTCCCATTTTTTCTCTTAACTCAGCGTTGCCCTTCTGTACATCTCGTACAATTTCAGCCCTGATTTCCGCTCTGGTTTTGGGTTTAGATCGAATCTTTTCACCCAATTCACGCTTAGTCATTAATATACTTTCTTCATTCGCCACTGATTTAGGTGCCGTGACAGCTTGCGCGACGACGGCCGATTCAGGCTTGATCACCAACTTAACACCTTCAGCCCATAAATCTAAATCAGTCACCGTACCCACTTCAAAGACTGAACCGTTTTCTTTCATTTTAATATCTTCAACCACACCCTTCGCCAAACGTCGTAATAACTCCGAAAATACTTCACCTTCTTTTGGTGTTAAACCCGGATCTATTTCAAAATCCATGCGAAAGATAATGCTTTCAATCAGAGGAACCGCTTCTCTCTGACCTATCATTCTTTTAAGCATCATAAACGATGTGATGATCGAACGAAGCATGTCTGGCTCAATCTCATACCTATCGTAGCGACCGGAGACTGCAATCTCTTTTAATTTATGGATAGCTTCGTCACAGACCGCAATCACATCAGGCTCTTTTCGACCCGTCATTTGGACCTCTCATTTTTGAGCGTATCAAGCAAGCGACTCAAATAGATGAATGTTTATATGGTAAGTATAGTGGGTCACCACGATTTTGCCTGACGGGCAACCTCATGTTTTTATTGATATAAGGAGGAGATTGTAAAATATGATACGGTTGATTTTACTTTATAGCTTAAATTTCTGTGTTTCAGCTGTTTCCAGAATCTTTTTCAGATCATTAGACTGATTGTAAAGTGTATAAATACGGTCGCCATTACGACTCATTTCATTGAGGCGCGCCGCAACGATGGAGATGCTTTTTTGATAAATACCATCATGTTCTTCTTTGTAAGCGCCAAGCTGTACCAGCGCCCGCCCCGCAGCATCAAGCACCTGCTTGCGCTTTTCAGGTGTGATAAGTTCGTTTTGGTTGCGACTCAGCACGGTGTTAGGTGAGGTTGCGATAAGAAATTTTTGAATGCCATTCAGGGCATCAACCACATTCGCTGCGATATCGTCTTTATCATTATAATCAATCACCTGCCTGTCACAGGCATCAATCATGGCTCTTAATTGATTGTAAAGATTATCATTTTGAGAAAACACAGCGACACTCTCCTTTCTTCTTATACCTTCATTATAGCAACTCACATCACATTTTTACTTGATACATCAACTATACTTTATGTGAAACACTCCAACATACGAATAACAATAAAAACATGATATTCATCAGAATAGAGCAATTATCATGACAAGTGGTCGTAATGATAACGACAATAGTAAGGAAGACGCTGGCGGCTACACGCAAGTCAACCCAGAGCCCGCAGGCAACACGAACGCTGAGGCAGAAGGTGGCGGCTACACGCAAGTCAACCCAGAGCCCACAGACAACACAAACGTCGAGGCAGACGCTGGCGGCTACACGCAAGTCAACCCAGAGCCCACAGGCAACACAAACGTCGAGGCAGACGCTGGCGGCTACACGCAAGTCAACCCAGAGCCCACAGGCAACACAAACGTCGAGGCAGACGCTGGCGGCTACACGCAAGCCACGCCTAACGCACTAACATCATCACCCGATGCTAATACATCCACCATCAAAGCAAAAACCCACGAAGATATCCTACGCGACAATGGCTTTGTACGCGTAGGAAATGCAAACATTGGCGCAGGCGGTGATTGCGGCTTTTATAAATATGTTGGCTCCGAACCACGATTCCAAGAAAAATTTAACGATGAAATGATCTTCATCAAATTCGCCAAGAATGATGCCAAGCAAGACACCATCATTACAACAAACAATGAAATCGATATTATACAATCTGTTTTCGAGAAGGCTGATCGCAAAGATAATGAGACTCTATATCGTCCTGAGATTATAGTCGCCGATCTGGAAGGCGCGAAATTTATCATGAATGAATGTGTGTTTTATGACAAAACGAATCAACTGAAGTCGGACTTAGAACAGTTTGTTCTGGAACGTGGCTCAGTAGATTCAGATATGCCAATGAATGAAATCGACGGAAAATTCCTCGATAAAATTTTTACTGGCATCGTTAACGCACAGAGTAAATTACATGCTGATTTCGTGATACATCTAGATACGGCGCTCAGAAATTATATGATGGCTGAAAACGAGCAGGAAAAAATCATTGATTTTGGTCTCTCAAAAAAAATCGACCCAACAACTGGCGTCGCATTAAACGATGGGGCATTACGATCAATCAGCACGCCTTCGGTTTATTATTATGACCAAGCATCCTTGCAAGGCCTGGGAAATAAGGAAGGACCAACAGGGGTGAGCCTTCGCACGGACGTCTTTTCTCGCAAAATAGCCATGATTGAAGCCATGGCTCTCTATGCGGGATTACCAGCCAAAGGTAGAGGTTCCGCTGTCACGGAAATTTTCTTCAAAGGTATGCCTAGACTAGAGCAAGTAAAACATAGTGACGAAGCACGCCTAGCCCATTACGTGACGAACTTACAAGCGTATGTTAACGAAAATCTTGCCGACAACGATCCGCGCCTTGCCATCATCAACGAAAAAATTCAGCATTATCGAGAATATCTAACAACGATGCCACCACTCCAGACACCGCTACTGTCGGTATCACGACAAGATACGGCTAACTTTCAGGCAACCAATGATCCGAGCCAACGGAATAAACGCGCACAAGAGGCTGGTCGATTGTCAGTTCACTCGCAAGCGCCCACCATACGTGCCGGCGCTAACATCGGTAGCAAAGTAACACCAACCACTGACGATCAACCCGCACCTAAAAGCCCTCGCCACCATTAGCCTAAAATGTAAACGGCTGCTGTTGTCGCATATAAATTTCTTTCGTCGCTTCCCACACCATTTTCAACTCGATCAACGCTTCAACAACCGTCGAACCACAGGCCGCCACTTCGGGCAACTCCACAAAATTTGCCATCAGTTTGTTATCTGCTTCCTGAATGCGAACACCGAATCCATCATAATCATGCATCATGATCTTCTCCTTTAGTTCCGTTCAATGGCCAGTTTTACTTTCTGTAGCATTTTTGCTGTCAACTTCTGTTGCGTTTCAATTTTGCTGATATAGGCTTGCGAGACATTCATGCGGCGCGCGAGTTCCGCCTGGGTGAGACCTGCCTTGATGCGCGCCACAGCGACAGGGTTATCGAGATAGTCCGCTGGATCGAAGGGTAGCAAGGGCTTGTGCTGACGCAATCGGCTCACACGGTCTGTAATTTGGTCGCGCAGGGCGTGATAAACCGCTATAGGCAGCAAGACGTACTCATCCCTGCCATCGATCGATTGGATAATTTGCAAACTCATCACACGCGTCCTACACACACTGGTTGAGATAAGGTTATTATAAGTTATATTTTATTATATTCATATACTTTGAGTTATATAAATACATATAGTTATAAAATAAATAACAAAATATAACCCCAAAACGTCTACCTGACTCGCAAGGCAACATCATTGACAGAACCGCAGCAATCGTGCATATTATGGTCAAGATATAAGAAGAATAAAATGCGCAGACTAAACCCAGACCCCACCCTCAATGAATTTTTAACCCTGCCAAACGAAGTGCTGGCACGCATCTTTTCGTTTCTACCCACCAAAGACTTGCCACGCGCCTTATTAACCCACAGTACATTCAAAAATAATATTTACGCGCATCATCAACACAACATCATCGTTCAGCGTCAAATCTTGACACGAGTCAACGGCCCAACCACTTTCAAGGAAGTCGCAATATCCGGCCGTCATGCGCATATCACGCCTGTCTTCGCTGAACTGCATCGCCTCAAATCAGGCCATCGAAAATATCTCGCCGAGCCAAGTTATCGTCATCCTTATTTATCAAAAATCAAAGCGGCTATTGTTTTACCGCTATTGCTATATTTCGTCGTTGTCCATGAGAAAACACCCTGGAAGTTCGTCGTGCTTTTATCAGTCGTGCTGTTCGGTATATACAAAACCATCAGTCAAATCCCCATCGAATTAAATGCCCAAGCGGATCACGTTACCCATGAAAAACTCATGAAAGACATACTAAACACCGAAAACCGGGTGCGGCACGACTTTCCAGACCGTATCGAAATGAGCAAGCTTTATAAAAATTGCCTGGTTACCCACACGATCTTTAAGAGAGGCATGATCGCTGTTGGCGTGGAGGAGGATGAAGACTTGGTAGTGAGAGAGCAACGCCGCGGGTTTTAAGGGTTGGTGTCGTGGCATACGCCAGTGATTCCTCACTGGCGCAACCGATCTGAAGTAAGCGATTCGATGGGCACAATTGCCGCTAAACGACGATGAATTAAGTTCATTCTCTTTCTTTTATATTCCTCATGGCTAGAGAATACAGAAACCTCAGCACCCTCTGATAAATTCCTTAAGTTAAAAGATGTATGAAAAAATGAGCCATTGAGTAACGCACCATCGAAACCTACGCCGACATGCTCCCCATTCGCTGGAAGCGGGTACAAATGACCACGCTTATGCTCTAATGTGCGAACCACTGAGTTAACCCCAGTAAAAAACCTGTATAATAATCCGCAACAAAGTGTTTGAGCATCATAAGCCGATAGAAATGTCTCCACATAGCCAAATACTTGCCTCCAGTACAGATCACGGTGGTTACTGCTTAATCCGGCTCGGATAATTTTGAACCCGTACACCCCAAGAGCACGAATGATATTACCGTAATTAAAATGGTAGCCGGTCGTAATCGTGCGTCTCGCAAAATTAGCGCGAAACGACTTTAACGCTGCATTGAGATCTGAGTCGCGATCTTCATGCTTAAGCTCTGCGAGGATATCGTCCTCAGAGCTTTTCGCGATGACATCTGCCAGCGCACTAAAATCATATAATGGATCAGCTTCAAGCCCCGCAGGAAATTGTTTGCGATATTGCGCTGCTTTCTCCTGCTCGCCATTCGTATAAGCTAGCTTGTCGAAATAGGGCTCAATCATTTTCACCATATCTAAATCATCAGCCCCTAACGCGCATTCAAATGCTGATGCATTTTCAATGATACGCCCGGAATAATCGACAACGGTCGCCCGCAATAATAGCAAACCTGGGTAGACCTTCAGCATGGCCTCCGCTTCATCTTGCTGACCATAAACAACATGCTGCACTAGCTTTTTAACTAATGCGGCTTTGTATTCATTTAACCCGGGTGATTTGTCAAAAATAGCGCGATGATAAAACTTACATGCTTGGCCAAAGACGGCTCGCATTCCTCACGGAAAGATATTTGCTCGCGATGAGCTTAAGGATATCGTTGGTCAATTGTCTGTCTTTCATGATGATTCCCCTTATTTTTATATTGTTCTGTTCTTTAGGGATAACATATCAGTCTTCTATTCTGCAACACTTTTTTGCGAGCACTCTATCATCATGAATGAGAGGAAAGTATTAAGTTTTCGTTTTGGCCTGCTCCCAAATCTGCATGAGTTCATTGAATGATTTTCCTTCCAATGTCGCGAACTCGCGCTCGGCGGCGATGGCTTTTACCGCTGTTAATCTTCGCTCAAATTTATTCAAACTCATTTGCAATGTTTCTTCTGCATCGAATCCGCAGAAGATTGTTAATGAAAAAGCGGCATGCAGCAAGTCGCCGATTTCTTCCTGTAGTTTTTGGCGATCGTGATCGTGGAGGTGCACCTCGATTTCATCAAGCTCGCTGATGATTTGCTGTTTGATTTGATGAGGTCTTTCCCACTTGAAACCAAAATCGGTGGCTTCATTTTCTAGTACAATTAATTTCTTAAAAATATTCAAATGTAAGCCCTTTTATGGTCTTGTTGATTCAGGCCAGATTCGCGCTGGAAGACTAAGGAATGATTTTAGTATGCCTTAGATAGGCACGTCTACGACAGGTAAGGCGTGTTTTGTAGAAGAGCTCTTGAAAATTAGACTCACCCTTTTCGCGGAGACCTCGGCGAAGTTAGCGCAGGATCGCTCTCTGGCGGTGTTGGTGGTGACGCCGCAGGCATTCTTCTCACTGGGTGAGCAGAGACAGTCGCAGCAGGCCTTACAATAGCAGCACGACCTTCAACCCGCTTATAACCCGCTCCTTCCTGAGCACGCCTTCCCGCTTCAGCAGGAGGGGAAGCTGGTGCATTATTGTTGTTACCCCCACCCATAGCTGGCGGCGAACTATACGACCTCGGTGATGGTGGCGCCATGGCAGGTTTCGCGCTCGGCTCAACAGGGAGAGATTTACTTCTCATTACTAACGTTCCTATCATATTTTCGACTGTCGTAAATTTTTGACTGGCTTCCCGGTGTGTAGAGAGCGCTTGAAAGTGCTCGATTTTAAATTTATGCAGATTACTCTGAGCTTGTTCTGGATTGGATTGAGCTAGCTTCATAGCGTCCTTGATGACACTTTGTATCTGACCCGGAATCCCCTTCTCAGCCATTGCTTGCAAGTTGCTGATTAGGTCTGCAGCTTTATTCAATAGCTTCGGTTCTGCGGTATTTGTTCTCTTTAGCAAGCTATCGAGTTGCTTTTTGCCCTCCAAGTAAAGCCCCTTCTTCATATATTCATTTTCAATATTACGTAATTCATACACTAAGTTGTCATAGGGAGTCGCCTTTCTATCTGCTGTTACCACCTTGAGCAACATCGACGCTCTCTCGATAGCAGAGAGCTTTGGTGCTGCATTACTTTTACTGAGATAGGAGCCACCTATTTCCCTCTTGATAAGATTAGCTCGTTTAGCATCCTCACCATTGTCAGATAATGTTTCTGCGAGTTGCACTGCACGATCTACTGCAGCTCTTCTGCTATCATTCGAAAGCTCTGGATACCCTAGAATCATTCTGACTGCTTGAATATTTTGCGCATCCACCGCAGCATCAAGCAAAAGCACTAAGCGATTTTCTTTCTGAGAATCTTTTTTTCTGCTATCAACAGGAGCCGCAGCAACAAAATTAGCGATCAACACACGCACGGGATCGAAACCCATCGCATTATTTTCTGCCAAATCTTTAGTGGCGTTAATCTTTGCTATAACCTCGTCACCCGGTCTTGATTCCATAGTCAACCCGCCACAATTATCATGGTATATAGTTAAGTATAGGCGAGAATAGACAAACTGCTTGATGCAGGTTAACGCTATGATTTTTCTCAGTAAAATCTATAAACTTAGCACTTATTTTTTGGAATGTTGCTGACTGACATGCTTGGGCGACTGAGCTTCTTTTAAAACACGTACAAAATGATTTTTTGCTGTTTTCACCTTCAGATATTTCTCATGCAAGCGCTCAGTTTGCTTCACCACCACATCTATTGTAGCGGGTGTTTTCTCAATCATTTTTTCACAAAATTGATTGAGTTGATTGAGGTATCTGTAGAGTTCATTTAAATTTTTTTCATGGGCTTTGACATCTTGGTGCGGTATCTGCTCCAACTGGCACGACATCTCATACAATTCAGAATAAATATTTTTTATCTTGTCATAGCGGTGAAAATATTTATCGAAAATATGGGTTATCTTATCATTTAAATCTTTTTTATCATGGATGCCGCGTAACGCGATGACACCTAAGGTATGCGTAAATTCATGGAGTGCACGCTCACTATGATCGGGCAATGTATCTATTATTGCTGCCATTTCGCGCTTAAGATCGTCTCTTGTTTCTTCCGCCAGATATCCATTCGTATAAATAGGATTCAGCAATCTTTGCCGTGCATCTTGAGCGACAGTAAAGCCTTTATCAGCAGCCGCGTGTTCCGCTGCGGGAATCACAGACATTTTTTTACGCCAGGAAAAATCAAGTTCTTCGAAGCGTCGCAGACAATCACTGGCCGTGGCACGCATTTTCTTATCTTCGTGCGTACCCTCTTTCAAAATACGGATGACTGATTGTTTGTCTTCATCAAGCACATTTTCGAGGCCATCGAATAAATCGAAGTTAATTTTCCAATGATGCTTGCTTCGCAGCGCCTGGATAAATTCAGGTACGAATGTTTCAGACATGTTCCTCGTCTCACGGAGCAATTTCAATTGTGATCGATCACGCCATATCATGCCAACCACCAGGCTCATTGCAAACGTATCACCCTGCACAGAGCTTTGCATATTCATGGCATCTTTATCTTGATAGGCCGCTGTGCCACCACTTTTAGCCGTTTGATTAGAAGTTAATCTTGCAAACCCTACATCCACAATATTCACATGCCAACCGTGCTCATCGTGATAGGCAAGTATATTTTCGGGTTTTATATCAGAATGCACTAATCCCTTCGCATGAATTTGAGTGATGAGTTGTTGATATAAAGCGATCGATAATTGCAGACGATCTTGCAGCGTTAATGCACGTCGATCAGGATCAATGCTTGACATCACGTCGTCATTTAATATTTCAAGGAGGCTTTTACCACGCAGCTTGCGCATTTGCAGCCATGAAATAGTTTGTTTATCGCGAGACACGCCAAAGAGAGGCTCGCGTGGACGTAAATGTGACGTATGCTTTGCGATTTCATATTCCTCTCGCACTGTCTTTTTATATGAATCACTGTGATTCGTTGCACTCCCGATTTTCACCGCACTTTTTTCACCATCTTCCTCAAATTTTAAGCCTGGACGATCGTCGATACGATATTTCACCGCACCCATCACAGGGTAAACAGCACCGGTCACACCTCTATCCAGCGCCTTTCGTTCATCGGTATCCACCGCATAGACAATGATATTGAAATATTGATCTTCACGCACACCTAGTGCGTAAGGAGTGGTGAAATGATAATGGTGACTCACACCATCATCATCAGTGATTGACATAAAATTACTACCGGCAGGAAAGCATTTCCCGATATTGTCAACATGCATAATAGCCTGCCATGCAGACTCGCTTTCAGAGTCAATGTGAGTGGGATTTATTTCACCTAACAAGGTTAAGTCATGCTCTAACATGAAGGAGTAATGGTTCGTGCGGAAATTTGATGTGGCGGTATATTCAATCAGCCCTTGGCGTAAGGTCGTACGGTTAGCATTAGTAGTTGCGAGATAGGAGTCTAGGTCTCCAAGCACGCCTGGCCGTGCCGCCTGTTTTTCCCGCGCAAGCAATTCCTCTGATTTTTTACTTTCAGTTTTCTTAAAGAAATAATTATCGTCACGGCTACGACTCATGGTGGTGATCCACTCTTCTTGATCCGGCTCATTAGCCAAGGATTCATCTGAATTATAAGGTATAATTTACATAATTTCATTCATAGCGCTGATTCACTTGATTTATTATTCTTGGATAAATCATAGGGTTAAAACTATTCATCGCAATTTATTATCTTTTCGCTCTGCTATTTGAGACCGCCACTGATCAACATCTCAATCGGCCTGATAGCGCCACTTGAAATTGCCTTTCCGAGACCCATTGAAAATGCGTCACCGCTCTGATTGCCATAGGCAGTCTCTAATTGCGCTAACACTCCTATCAATCGTTTCAATTCTTATTTCTTTCACCCACTCACATATGGCGCATAATTTTGCGAGTGCTTAATATAAATCGAATAAGGCTACATCGCTTTTGCTGATAGCATGCCTTATCAAATTCTTTGTTAACACTTCATCAAAATACTTCCATACTTCCTTAGCTGACTGTGATTGGCTTTGCTATCGCACAGGCTCACGGCTTCGTCTTTGCATCATGCCACCTCCACGGCGTAAAAATCAGTCGCCACCATTAGCCTTGAAATATTATTATTTTCTCACTATATTAATTAGCCAGAAATCCTAACGATGATTCGCCAACCAAAAAGGTTCGCCATGCAACGCCCTACAACTATCCGTCAATTTCTTGATGCTTCCGCTGCAGGTGATCTCGCTACGGTAAAAAATTTTCTTCAAAGTACACACCCCTTCGATGTTTTCACTGACATTCGTGACTCACAACGAGAAAATAAAACCGCACTCATGCTCGCCGCCATGCAGGGTCATGAGTCTGTTGTAAATGAAATTATTCAATGCATGAAGCAATACAATCTAAGCCATCAAAAAGAACATATTGAATTCGACCTCAACGCCATCGACAATCTGCACATGAATGCTCTGATGTACGCAGCAGCGGCAGGGCATCAAAAAATTTGCAGCATCCTTATTGAAAACGGCACGGACCCGCGCAATTGTGATTCTAAGCAAACATCACCCGCAGAGTTTGCCAAGGAACACGCACATCATAACCTTGCCGCCTACCTTCATCTGAAAGCTGCGGAAAAAAATGCTGAACGTAAAACACTCGATTCGCAACGTATTTTTCGCCTGTACGCGACTCCTACTATCACACCTACGCCTGAACCTGACTCGAAAATGCTGACGCGCAGCGCAACAAAAAAACGTAGGGTGCTTAAGAAATAAAGATCGCTTCAAGGTTGTCCAAAACGAGAGGGTTTGAATGCAAGCAACCGCTATTGTAAGATAATCACTACCTTCCCAGAAAAGCAAACAAGGTCCTCATGTTTCAGCGCAGCATTACCCGACGAATAAAGCTTTCTCAGCTGCGCCTCATCACAGCGCTTTTATTCACAAGCTTTTCGGCACACGCTTCCTTTATCGAGTCAACGCTTGGGGCGGCTGTTGTCAATGACGCAACCGCCACTTACTACAATCCAGCAGCGCTATCACTACTCACCACCAAACAGATAATTGGCCTCGGTTCATTCGCGTCGTTTCAAAGTCAATTTACGGGGCGCTCCACACTCACCAGCAGTGGCTTGACGCAAGCTGGCACCTCACGTGCCAACTCATATTATTTCCTACCGACCCTCTATGCTGCCATGCCGCTGACACCCAAACTATTTGGCGGTGTAGCGCTGATCGATAATGATTTCAATCGTGATGTGGAAGGGCATTCCATTTTACGCTACGTGCAAGCTGGTAATGATATTCAAGCGATTGATCTCGTGCCTGCGATTGCCTACCAATTCAGTGAACGCATCGCTATCGGGGCGGGATTAACTTTGTCACGCGCGCATTTTTTGATGAAGCCCATCGTGGGTTTACCCAGCTTGAACATTCCCGATAGTCAAAGTCGTAACAACACTCGCGGCAACGGTTGGGGTGGAGACATTGGTATTTTGATTAAGCCCAGCACGACAACCGTATTAGGCTTCAATTTTCGCAGTGCTGTCGCCTATCGCCAATCCGGCAGCAGCACCATTAACACTAACCCAAGCCTGACCAGTAATGATTATCAATTTAAATACTGGACACCGGCACGTGGCGTCTTCTCTATTAATCAGTTTCTAACACGCAAGCTTGGCTTGATTGGCACTGTGCAATACATAAAATGGGACATTTTCAAAAACGTCCACGTTTACAATATCGCTACGCGCGTAGGAACGCAGCCGACCATCATCCCAAGCGCCACCGTTCCTTATCATTTTCATAATTCCTGGGTATTCACCTTGGGTAACCACTATCGCGTTTCTCCCGACTTCATCATTCGTGCAGCGGCCAGCTTCGTACAATCGCCGTCTAGTGGCCAGTATCAAATCGATAATGGCAATACGCTGTTAGTGGGCGTCTCCGCAGGGTATCAATTATTCAAAAAAATGCTCGTGGATGGCAGCTATGCTCACTCCTTCACCCAGAATAAAAATATTCATATCAGTAATCGACTGAATAGTGTCAACGGCGTCAATGAATCCTCTGGTAACGCCGTCGCACTCAAACTCACCTTTAACATCGACTAAATTATTGCGAGGGCGTCATGGCCGTACATATCCAATCTTTTTTTGATACTGACACAGCGACTTTCACTTACGTTGTTGCAGACATGCCAACGCATACGGCAGTGATTATCGACTCTGTCCTCAATTACGACCAATTTACGGGCCGTACGAAGACGGACTCAGCCGATGCCGTGATCGCTTATCTGAAAGATAATCATTTAAAAGCAGAATGGATTCTCGAAACGCACATCCATGCCGATCACTTATCCGCTTCGCGCTATCTCAAAGATAAAATCGGCGGCAAAGTTGGAATAGGCTCCCGCATCAAAGACGTATTACAGTATTGGGTACCCATTTTTAACACCGGCGCTGATACCCCACTCACTACCGAACAGTTTGATCACATCTTCGCTGATAATGAAATCGTGCCGTTTGGCAACACGCAAATAAAAGTGTTACACACCCCTGGCCACACACCTGCATGTGCGAGCTATCTCATTGAAGATGCCATTTTCGTTGGCGACACAGTCTTCATGCCCGATGTCGGCACCGCACGCACGGACTTTCCCGGCGGCAGCGCGGAGATGCTCTACGATTCCATTCAACGCATCTTTTACCTGCCGGATGAAACACGTATTTTCACCTGCCATGATTACCCACCGAGTGGCAGAGATCCGCAATCTCTTTCCACGGTTAAAGAGCAAAAAAACCAGAATATTTTCATCAACGCAACTGTTTCTAAAAACGACTACATCAGTAAACGTAATGCGCGCGATCGACAATTGGCACCGCCCAAACTTTTGCTACCATCGCTTCAGGTTAATTTACGCGCGGGATCGTTCGGCCACCCAGAAGATAATGGCTGCCAATATGTGAAGATTCCGATAAACAAACTATAGAAATAATGGGCGCTATTGCATCAAGCGCCCGTCATTGCAAGGAGCCCTCTTCGCGACGAAGCAAACCAGACTTTAATTTTCAAGCTTGATTGATTCTAAAGGATGGAGTTTCTTTTACTCGAGCCTGCTTTTATGGATCGCCAAAGCAGCGACATGGCAGAAAGCATACACACGGGCTGATCATTTTGGTCCCAAGGTCGATTCTGGCGTAACAGATAAATTCAGACCGATATATCTTAACAATATATTTGGTTGCGCCCCCTTGATGGTGGCAGATATTGATTGAAGAAATGTGAAGTTATGGCCGAAAATCTCCCTACACATACGATCTTGCAAGGGGTTAATCTCTTTTTTATTCTGAGCATGTGCGTTACTGAGTATCTCCATTAATGACTTCTGTAATGCTTTAATCTGTTCATCGGCATTCGCTTGCACCAGAATCTTGAAAGTTTCGTACAACCCCTCAATACTGTTCATGTCCTTGTGATTCGTCGTGAAGCACTTAATGCCTTTTGGTAATTTTTCTTTATTTTGAAATTCGCAATTAATAAATATTACATTTTTGATATTTTTAGGCAGCAATGATGCATCAAGCTGACATGATGTAAAAATAATCGGGTTACCTTGATATTTCTCAAACAGGCAGTCTTTAAAACTAACATTAACGCCGAAATCACAGTTACTGAATGTGCACGCCATCATAGCTGTTTTGTCGAACAGGGAGTTCGTTAGTGTGCAATCATTAAAATGACAATGATCTAGCTTAGCTCTTTGGCAGAGTAACCCGTCAATTTTCATTTTTACAAATGAGCAGTATTGAAAATTCAGATCAGATAAAACGGCCTTGTTCATTAGGCAGCTTTCAAATAGTAATTCTTTATAAATTGAGAAAGGACCACCAGCTATCGCTCCGAATGTTGCTTCAGAAAAATCATCACAGTAGAACTCATGCCTATGTTGAAGGAGATATGGGTTAACATGTGACAATCTAAAATTGCTAAAAGATGGGCTGTCACCATTTCTAATACTTACATAGTGTCTTTGCCCGCTGTATTTCTTATCATTACTCAAGCAGACTTGCATGAAAATAGTTTGCCATAGATGATCGGCCTTTTTAAAGGATCCAAATAAAAGCGCACAACTCCATAAGGTATAATTATAAGATATATCGTTGTGCGATGACGAATATCGACCTAGCAGGGCCTGCCTTATCTCTGAACTATCTTTTTCAAGTGGAATAGGTAAGTCAAGACAGCCAGGTTGGGCGAGCAAATAGTCGAGTTTATGTAGTATGAATGTTTTATGAGCCTTTTGTGGGGTGCCCATCATTTTATTTAAAGCAGGCTGGATGTCCTCTATCTTCACTTCAATTAACCATGCAATAATTTCTAATATTCTCTGATTGTTGTTCTCATTGGCATATTGATATAATCGCGATAACGGCTCGACAAGCTTGCTCCACGGCGTGCAATGCAACTCAACTAAATGTTTGTGAATGACTTCATCTTTGCTAGCACGCAGAATCATCACTGCCATCACTTTTAAGTATTGATCATCACGCACATTAAGTTGTGACTCCTCAGGATCAGGTGATCTGGAATTACGGGTTTTTAGTTGACTCACTAATTCTTTGACGCGATCCTCTCCTAGTTTTTTAATCTCAGTTTGCAAATGTGATGAAATAAATTTTGCTATCTCTGATTGTCCTTCGCTTTCTATATTCGCATCGTTGCCGCCGGGCCCAAATACAAGTTTAAGGACATCATCGCTATTCAACTGCTCACGTGGCACTGTTATCAACGCTAATATTCCTTCCTCCATCGTATTAAATTTTTGGAACCCCTTGTCCATCTCAATTGACTGAAGGAGTAGGTTGAATCCTAACATCTCTCTTCTGGCTGCTCTATAAGCCTCATCTCCCGAGTTGATTCCATCCCATAGCGGAAGCAGTCTAAGCAACTGTGGTGCTGGCATGCCTGTCAGGTATCTCTTCACCATAGTATTCATTGTCTTGCTGACTCTGGAGACGGCAAACAGTGATGATCGATCAGTGAGAGTCATAATGTATTTCTGGATGTCTAATGGCAGTAATTTCCAGTATTCGTTACCATCATTATTGATATCGGGCTCATCTGACGGGCTTCTGCCATCACGCATACGAACCTCCAATAGAGTTATATATTCTTAGTATAAACAAAATTATAATAATAATACTCGTATGCATTCATGGGTTTACCCACATAATTTTGTACTATGTCACTATTCAGCTTAGGGGCATGAGCCAGCGGGGGAGACCATCGCATTCATATAGACGCTAACATTATTGATATTAGCGATGACATTGACGAGGTTATAGATATTATTAACACACGTTAAAGTCGCGCTGAATTGACCTTTGTAGTTCGCCACACTCCACGAAAAAGACATTTGATTTCCCGTACAAATGCCTGTCACATTCGCAGTCATTATTTTTTTGTTATCGAATTGATGGGTGAACGTACCAGACACTCTATTATTCGCGCGTGATACCGTCAGAAAATTTAAATTATACGTATCACTGAATTGTTTATTTTGAGCAGGATTGAATTTCGTGCAGAGTGTCTGATTCGCATAAGCTGACGTGACGGTGCAACCTATGGCTAGCGCAATTAATAACAGTTTCATGGCATGACATCCTTGTCGTATACACATCCACAAACATCGGGGATCACTCATGCGCTACCGCACGAATTCCAGCTTAAACCTTTAAGAGAAATCGAAAATAATTTACAAACGCAATGCCCGTATAACTAACGGGAACATACCGGCAACCTCTCTTAATTAAAAAAAGCGACATAAATGCTGCAAATTTCGCGCTCATTAACCCTGGTCCCATCTTTGACATAAACGCTGAATGCACCAAGTGTCGATACTGCAGATTAGGATCAGCATAATAGACATGTGCGTATTTAGCGAAGTTTCGTTTCGAAGCTGCGTACACCTTAATGGATGGGATACCAAAACAGGGATGGCACTCAATCTCTGAGCCCGTCGCCCACACTTCCAACGGCAACAATCCGTGTGGCCGCACTTGCTTGTATAGCTCAATTAATTTGACGTAGGAATCACAATTCGCTGCCTGTGCGAGCTTCACCTTACTACCGTGACATAAAAACAAGATGTCAGCTTTACTCAAAGCCGGAATCAATTTCTCATAGTGATCGTAATCGTAATCTTCGCGAAATTTAAATGAAGTTACCTTCGCGCCTTCTTGCTCAAGTAATTTTTTCATCTGTGAACCTAATGCACCACTCGCGCCGGTCATCACAATATTTTTCTTTGCGAGATGATGACCTGTCCCAAAAATAAAATCGACGATCTTAATATAGGAACTATAGTAGTTTGACGAGTAATGGTGATGCAAAGCATGGTAGGCCGCACTGACAAATATCCCACCGTGATACGCCGGCAAATGGTCATAGGATTGATGGTGCGGATCAACACCGCGCATGCGATAAACGGTGACAAACAAAATAGCTTGAAAGATAACAGCCAGTAAAACAGCCATGGGCGAAAAGAAAAAAAACCCCAGCAAAATAAAAACACACTGCACACCATTTTCAAACATGACATGTGAAAAGAGATTCGCTTTGGTGTGCTCTTTATGAATTTTGAGATGGCAGGAGAAAAACCGGTGGTGCGGCAAATGAATGGCAGCAAGACGTCGTAAAAAAGGATGGCGAGACTTCATGCAACGGTGGAGGCCCATATGGACCAGATCAAACATAACCGTCGCCGCCAAAAAGAGCACGGCGGCCTCAGCAAGAACGGAAACAGCTTCGAATAGTAGTGTCAGCATGACGGGTCACTTCCCTGTTGGCATCCAGTATACATGAGAGTGCTGTCTAATTTAAAGACAATGCCGGTTTGCTTCTCATTTCAACACCCGCTATCATCTCAGCATTCTTCAAATAACAATTATAAAACGGTCACCTTTATGCATCGACGCTCGTCCTCACTTCACTTTCGCTTGTTTGCCAGTCAAAGCACGGTCGTGGCGACCCTGCTACCGCATATTAAAGCCAGCTTCTTTCCTGTCGTGAACCAGCCCTTTCAAACGCGATTCTATGCCAATCTCGATTACGAATTTAAGCACAACCCCTTTGCGACCCCCATCCTCGCTCACCTTGATATGCTGGTGAAAGTGGGCCTGTGCCAACTCAGATATTCACCGTCATCAGCCATCGACGGGATCCACTTCCAGAAGTTCGGTGCCATCTGTTTTTATGAGCATCAGTTCAAAACGATCGTGATGCCCTCTTCACCGAACGCCTACCAAAAAATTTTCAACCCCGCTTCTTCTACGCCTCCACACACGATCTATCGAAATGATGACGCTAAGTACTTATGCATGTTCCTGCACGAGGCCAATCACGCCCATGATTTCATCGTTGCGAAATTTAGCCTGAATAAACAAGATGCAGCCACCCTGCTGGCCAGTCAGGCGTCCAGCGACTTACTGCCACAATTGGCGATGCCGAAAATGGAGATAGCACTCAGTATTCGTTACAGCAACCCCAGCTTGGATGATTTTAAAGAAGCGATTAAAAGTGACTTCATAGATCTCGATAGCATTGCGAGCAACACAGCCCACCACCAACATGCCACGGTCGTTAAATTTCACGAGCAGCTCCGTCACAGTCTCCATCGTTATCCTGTGACGGTTTTATTAGCGGAATTAAAAAGTCGCCTCATAGAATTCAGTAGCAAGGGTTCATTGGGTCATGCTTTCCTGGAAGAATACTTACCCAACACATCGAGTTGGTATCTGTATCAGCACTTGCCTAAATGCGAGCATCATATTTCGCCCGTACGTAAACTGCAGTAATCCCAGGGCACATTAACCATCTATTTGCCACGCGGACGTAAATCATAAGTGCGACGCACGACTTCTTTCTGTTTTTTCCTAACGACAGGGACCACTTCTACCGGCTTTGCGAAAAACTTAGGGCTAGGCAACTCCCTTTTTTTGCTGCGGGGACGACGAACAACCGGTGACTCACTCACGTCCATTTTTTCAACCGGTTGATGACAAGGCAGTGTTCGCCAAAATTCTCTTTGCTTAAACTTATAGCCTTCCTGCTGTGTGGTATGCAGGGTATTGAGCACATCATTCAACTCATCGTTATTTTGAATGGCGTGACGAATTTTTTCTGCGATTTCGCTGCGCTCTTCGTAAGTCGGCAAAGCTTCAAGTGTTAACTTCATGCCATAGCCTCTGTCGCCGTGCTGCTCCCATAGCACAGGCAACACCGCGAGCGACCCCTCGATATACGAATAGCGTTTTGAAGGTTGCATTTTATCGAGATCATCTAGAAATGAGGTAAAATTGTGGCGTGACTTCATGTAACCATCCTTAGCGTAATGAATTCGAATGGTCATCTTACAATTCTCACACTATGACGGCAAGAACCGAATCATGACTTTGGAGGGCGCAACCCCACAAACCTCGGTGACGCGTCAATCACATCTTTTTCAAATTGCTTCTCAGCACTATTTTGACTGAAGAAAAAAGTCTTATTTTGTGAAAGGCGATAACCGCCGATGGCGAAGCCGACTATAAATAAGCAGCTAATCACCAGCAAAACATCCGCCAATAATCGTAATTTAAGCGCAGTATGCTTAAATTTCTGTTCCGCTAACTCCGTGAGACGCTGCGGTTTCGATATCGCTGTCTCCTTGGACAGCAAGATATCCATCGCATCGTTATGAAACTCATTTAGTCTTTGAGAATACGATCCTTTTTTTGTGGCCTTTATATTCGATGCTTTTATTTCAGCCATCTTGATCTGTTTGAAATTGTAAAGCAGCAGTAGACGCTTGATATTTTCATAGGTCATTGCGCCTGGATTTTCTATCTCGGCATTGATCACTTTTTCTCGTATTTTTATATCTTTTCTGAACTCGTCTATCATCTCAACCGTATACTTATTCGGTTGCTCAGAAAATTCTGGCTGCTTTTTATATTCTTCCAAAATATTTGCTATATGTTGAGTAAACTTGTCACGTAAAGTATTCCTTTTTTTTAGCGCATTTTTTTCGCTTAACGCATTTTTATCATGTGCAGCTTTCAGCGCTAAACTTTTACTCGCCGCATTTCTCTTTCTTTCTTCCTCTACTGCTTGCAAGCGCGCCTTTTCCTGCCTGCGGGCCTCTTCTTCGAGCTTCTTTCTATCAGCTGCCCCATCCTTAAAATCCCATTCCTGGCAGATATCATCGGCAATCATTTCAGCATACAATCCAAATGCGACTCTATCTTCTTTGGGAATTTGCTTTTTCTCAAAAATTTTATGCGTCCCATTAAACAGTTCGATTAATTGATAGTATCTTTTCGTTTGCTCCTGATTCATGGCAACTTTTTTCCGCACCAAAGCTTGCTGACTTTGGCCTTCTAGTGGCCGTACCTCTAGAGCAGCCAGCCGTATAATATCCGTTGTCATTTTTTTGTCGATTTTACGTAATGCTGAAACATAGTCGTTAACTTTTTTAGCAATCGCGTTCATGTTCTTGTTATTGGTTTTGGTCACTCTTAAAAGATCTTCGTCACCATCACCTTTGTTCTTCAACGCACAAACCAGCGTAATAGCACCCTCGTACTTTCGATTAGTCGGCCCAACAAAATCGGTCACCGCACGTAAGTCAGCCGATGTCACACCGGTACCTTTGCTATTGATGACAGGTACAACGTTCATCACACCTGACATAAACAAATTAGCCGTAGTGTGATCGCCACACGTATTGCTTACTTGCTGACTACAGGACTCAGGTTTGTAATCTACAAAACCCTTAATTATCTTCAGCCCTTCTTTCACATTCGTGTGGTAAGCATCACTATTCATTGAATCAAAATGCCGAACCTGTATTTTTTTCCCTTGCCCAAAGAATCGTGCGATTTCGATCATTTTTTCATTTTCAGTCGGCACACGCTGACCAGGCTTTGGGTACTCCAAGACAATGCCCAAATAACTATAAATATGATTCTTGGCATCATTGTACGAATTGAATTGCTGATCTTTAAACTGTTTAGCTAAATGCGTGTAGGCCGCTTTGAAGGTGGTCACGTTAACTTCAGCACCGGTCCAATGCACGTTGCCATGACAAACAGCCATCGAGATACGCAACGTGTCCGGTATCTGATCGACGGATATGCCCTGTGCGAGAAAATATGCCGCACAATCCATCAAGCGGCTACCGATGGTTTTTGCAATGGGTGCGTATTGTTTACGTTGATCAGAACCGCCAAAAAGAGTTGTTTCAGGCGTGTAATAGACGGCAGCCCCATCTGCAGCACGGATAAGTCGAAAACTGTCATCAGTGCCCCAGGGCCGTTGCTCCGCCTGCTGAAGCTGCTCGTAGGCGTCAACATATTGATTGTAAACATTACTTAATTCAACATGTTCGGCAAATCGCGCTAAACTCATGATCACCCCTGTTTTTGTTTTTTTTTTATGCAGACATACCTATTATAGAGCTTTATATAGACTAGTCAAACGCAATAGGGCAGGTTTTAGTCATATCTTCGCATGCGCCGCCAACCTCGACACAGGCACCTCTAGCCGCGCATCGACAACATTCAGCCATTCGCTCCGCAAAAAAGATATCAATTCCTGCCGCTTCACTGCCGTCATCGGTAAATACGGGTGATAGAAATTAAGATGTGATTTCTTAATTAATACGAGCAGCTCAGCATGGTGATCACGTAAAACACGCTCCCAAATCTCAGCGCTATCAGTTGTTGAATACAGGATATCCAGCCATGCCGGCCAATTAATGCGATGATTCGAGTACAAAGGTTCGCCCAAGGGTCTTTCACGCACCGATTCTTTGGCCAACCGCGTCAGAATGGCGCTCATGGTGGGAGCATTGAGTTGAATACCGCGATTCACATCGATGTACGGCTGCACCCTTGAAATAAGAATCGCCCAGCACCTTCTTTCTTCAGGCGTCCAGCTCTCATGCTGCCATCTCACTTGTTGCAGGAGAAAATAAATGGCGTCAAACTGTCGACAGCCTAATCTTGATTGGCCGTTGCAACGATAAAAACCCGCATTGGTTAACACATGGGCGAGGTACTCAGCGATTTGCATATCTGGGGTCATCTCTGCCACCGTTATGAAATCGAAATGACCCAACTGATCAATGATATTCTGCAAACAGGCCGCTGTGACCACATCACCATGACCTTCAGCGATTTTTATAATTTTGCAAAAATTCGGAACTAAAAAATCATAGATCCGCTTTCTAAATGAGTGCGCCATCTGACTTCCCCAGCAAAGATGGACAAGATCTCGAACAGCGACGCCGAATCCACCACAGTCCTGATTATTAACGCTCACCACCTTGCATTGACCATGATAGGCATATAGCGAGACGGGTTGCCGACCAACGCGATGATGCGCATGTAACGCTGCAGCATCGACTGAACCCATGACATACGTAGGTTCAAGATGATTTTCTGCAAGCTGTTGCAAACAAAAGCGAATGATTGATTGCGAAGGAAAATTAAAAATCATCGCTTGATGATTCGGCTGCACGTCTATTTGAAAATACGGAACAGATTGAGGCAGCGGAGGATAACGAAGAACTTTATCCAGCAAAATATCGAAGCCTTTACGTTTAACATCTTCCTGATAATCTTTCCACGACAGCAAGTTACTCACTTCAGGTGAAAAAGGCATTCTCAACAACCAGCGCTCGCATGGAGGTAATTGCTTAACGAATTGGATAAAGTCTTCGTAACAATTCTTTTTCGTGTAACACGCAAGATCATCCGCCATGCTTCGTAAAAATTTCGCGCCTTCTACGGTAAGCTCCTGCCCCTGCATCAAACTCACGACCGATAACTCACGTAGAGACTGATAGGATTCATGCTCGGGTGCAAGAGGTTGTTGCTTGGTGAATTGCTGCAAGGCCATCAAATAAAAATAAACCGTCATCCCGTGCTCGAATGCAATCCACTCTTCACCGATGATATAAATTAAATAAAGGTAGCAGTTCGGATCAGAGAAGATATGCGCCGCATGCTCACCCTCACGAATCGCTCGTGATAATTCTTTCGCCGCTTTTAATTGACAGGTATTTTTTGCTATCGCATCGAGAAAGTCAGAGATGAAAGGGTCAGTGCGAAGTTGCGCAAGAAATTGCGCCACTTTGTTTGCATTTTGTGGGTTGCGCCGCAAAAACGTATGGATGATGTCGCCAGTGCTGGCAACAATGCCTCTGAGTGACTGCATGTGGTTTCTCGCAAGATGTTATTTTAACTTATATGAAGCGGCCTCAATTTACCTTAATGGGCCGCTCTTGCCAAGCATGAATCGGAAAACCTGATATTAATCATCACGATAAATTTATTGATAGTGCCCCAAGGCGTCGCGCGGCCTAGTCTTCCTCGGCCCGCATCGCCACTTTGACTTTTTTAAATTCGTTGGTCATGTCAATGACATACGGCGCATTCGCCACGGGCATCACTAATTGCGGCGCTTTTTCAGAAAAATTAATGAGCTTGAGATCAATGGCACGCAAGGTCAGATCTTGATAAGAGTGGTAATAGAAAATTTTATGGGTTAAATCCTTAAATACAGTCCATTCTGTTGTCTCAAACGATTCCTGACCGTTCACTTTCGCACGAGACACGCCTGCAGGAATATCGACATTATTGATAATGTGTTGCGCCAAATTCAAGGCGCCGGCTGCATCTGTCACTTGATAGGCGTATTGGCGCATGAAGGCCATTTTGACAAAACGTGATGAAGGACTAATGTCACCCGGCAAGCCCACCATGCCGGCACCTTGATCGTTTGCCGCATACGACACGCCATTCACTAGCACAGGATTAGGATTATACGGCGACAAATTTAAATATTGTGCTAACTGCGTCACATGGTATTCATAGGTCGGTGAGTTCGTGGCAACACCCATATAATCGCTAATTTGCATATTACCCTTTACAAATTCCACCACGATACCTTTACCTGACGCATCATGAATCATGGCATGCAGTGGGAAAACGACTTTACCTAAAGCTGGCAGTGTTTGTTCATAGACGTAAACATTGGCGAGTGCAGCACGCACTTCATCCACCGTTTTGAAATTACCTAACACCCAATCACCGAAATATAAATAGGGAATGGCTTGCGTATTTTTGCCATCCGGGATCGATTGATACTGGGTGTTGCCGGGTAAGTAGAGATATTCAAACGCAAGGCCCTGTTCATTCATGCCATCGACCACGATTTTTTGCTTCAGGCCATCCAATAATAAATAGCCGTACTTGCTCTTCCATGACAGCGCTGGCTTACCATCGGGCGTGCTCGGCGTGAACGCTGTGCCGCGTGAAATCGTCACAAGATCTGAATTTAAAGCCAAGGCAAACTCCATGCTGCGCGCGATAATCTGCGACCCATCTTTGGCAGTGACCTGAATATCTGTGCAAGACAGCACAGAGGTTGAAAGGGAGAGCAATGAAGCGGCAAGTATCGTTTGAATGAATGAGTGTTGCATCGTCACCTCCGTGTTTCGATTAGCAAGTATATCTCGGTTTGATCGCTCATGACTATAGCTGTTAACATGGCGAACAGACTATGCGATAATTTTTTCAAATTTTCCGTCAGTGCAAGGATGCCACGCTTGAATTCATTCTATGCTCGCCACTCACAGGCTATCGTTTTTTTGCTATGGCTCGCCGCTATCGTCTTGCTGGGCTGGAACACCCAAAATCATTTGCTGATGAATTCTGATGTTAGCTGGTTCATGCACGCCGCAGATCGGCTATTATCTGGCGGCACGTATGCGAAAGATTATTTCGAAGTGAATCCGCCGCTAACTATCTACCTTTCCATTCCGCCGGTACTGCTTGCCAAATCTCTGGGACTGGAAAATCAATTGGCCTCGCGAATTTATATATTTGTAATCGGGTTGGTCTCATTATTCGTCTGCCATCGATTGCTTGGTCATATCGTTTCGCAAACCAATAAAACCTTTCACGCAGTCTTTCTATTAGTGCTCGCTGCGATTTATTTCATGATGCCACTTAGCGATCTCGGTCAACGCGAACATCTACTGGTCATGTTAACCATGCCGTATTTTTTACTGGCAGCGAGCCGCATTGAGGCCTACCAACCTGTTACACTTCGCCTTGCACTCGTCACTGGCATCATGGCAGGAATTGGATTCGCGATTAAACCTTTCTTTTATGCGCCGTTTATCATGGTTGAATGCTACCTTGCAACCTCCCGTCGATCACGTGCGAGCCGTATGCGCACGGAAACGATCGCCGTACTGTGCGTATTAGCAGCATACATCGCTGTTATCGGATTATTTCATCGTGATTACTTGACTGACATCTTACCGTTCATCACGCAATACTATTATCAATCGTACAGCTCGTCTTTGTCTTTGCTGATATTCAATCACAACACGTATTTCATTGTGCTTGCCATCCTGACTTCTATTTTGTCTCTTCAAAAAAGTGATCAGCAGGTGCTGTTAAATATTTTAATGTGCGCAACTATCGGCTTTTTTATTTCATATCTCATGCAACGGACACATTGGTATTACCACATTTATCCCATGCTTGCGCTTAGCACGCTCTTAATAGCCATGTCACTCTCTGAATTAATGAAGCGATATTTGGACTTCGATACCGCCATTAACCTAAGCATCATCAGTGCCATGGTGCTCGCTTACTTTTGTTATCATTTCAGCTACCTTACTCAAATGACAGCTCAGCAGACCACTTCTTATTTTTCCGTCTTCTTTTCTATCTTTGCATATTTGTTTTATATCGCCTCGCCCAAAAAATCATTGCTGAAAATGACCGCCTTGCTCACTATCATTTTTTATATTGCTTTTATTTTTTATGAAAACATCAACCTCAGCATCTGGAATCATTGGCTTTTCTCCGCGTGCACACTATTGCTTTTTTTACTCTTCGCGCTGCTTATCCCTGCCAAAGAGACACCCATCAAGCTGCAATTTATTTTCTACAGCTTTATTGGAACCTTGTTTTTGGCTTACCCTTTTTATCAAGTCTCGTATATTTATAATGGCAATATTGCTTACAAAAATCTCTACCAGAACTTACTGGCGGATTTAAATAAATACCCGCACCAAACACTTGCCTTCTTGACCGATAGCGCTGAATTCGCCTTTCCTGCGGTGGATTACACGCACCAATCTTTTGCCTCCCGATTCGGTGCGCTGGGTGGGCTGCCCGTATTACGTTACGATGACGCCGACAAAAATTATGAAATCGCCTACTTGCGAAATAAATACAAAATGGATTTCATCACCAGCGCCGTAGCCAGCGATATTGAACGTTATCGCCCGGAAATGATTTTAGTCGATAGACGCGAGGCCGACAAAAAGCGCAAGCTAGGATATTTTGGCAATAACCAGATGAACTACATTAAGCTATTCACCATTAACTCGCATTTCGCACGAGTATGGAAAGATTACCATTACGTCGCAACGATTGATGGCCAGCCATTGTATCGGTTTGAAATTTACATGAAAAATGCAGCGGTTTAGCTGCGGCGAGGAAACTCGCTATTTAATCCGCCTGCAATATTTCTACGGCTGGCAATTTCTTTCCTTCGAGGAATTCCAAGAAAGCGCCACCAGCCGTTGAGATATACGAAATTTTATCGGCGATGTGATATTTATCGATCGCTGCAATCGTATCACCGCCACCCGCTAATGAAAATCCGCGTGCCGTTGCAATCGCATTGGCGACCGCTTCGGTTCCTTTAGAAAAGGGCTCCATTTCAAAGACACCCACCGGGCCATTCCAGACTATTGTGCCTGCGGCAGCAATGATCTCTGCGTAATGTTTTGCGCTAGCCGGACCAATATCTAAAATCATATCTTCCGCTGTCACATCTGCGAGTGATTTGATGACAGGTGTTGCTGAGGCTGAAAATTCGCGTGCGACGACGACATCGGTGGGTAAAATAATTTGATGCTTCGTCTTCTTGGATTGATCCAGTAAGCGTCTTGCGGTCTCTAATAAATCCGCTTCATATAATGATTTTCCAACCGGATAACCTTGCGCTGCTAAAAATGTATTCGCAATACCGCCACCCAGAATTAATTGATCCACCTTCTCCAGCAAATGTTCTAACACAATTAATTTAGTTGAAACCTTGGAACCCGCAACAATCGCTAATAAGGGATGCGCTGGACTTTTCAATGCCTTGGTCAAAGCCGCTAATTCTTTTTCTAATAAAGGTCCGGCACAAGAGATGGGCGCAAACTTGGCAACAGCGTGGGTGGAGGCTTCCGCGCGATGCGCGGTGGCAAAGGCATCCATCACAAATATATCGCAAAGAGATGCCATTTTTTTGGCGAGCGCTGCATCGTCTTTCTTTTCACCCAGATTGAAGCGTACATTTTCACAGAGTACAACTTCTCCGGCTTCAATCTTCACACCGTCTAAATAATTTTTTTCGAAACGCACCGGCACCTGGAGCAACTCACTCAAACGCTTGGCAACAGGCGCGAGCGATAATTTCTCATCGTATTGACCTTCGGTCGGTCGACCCAAATGTGACAACACCATCACCGCCGCACCTTGATCGAGCGCTAGCTGAATGGTGGGCAACGCGGCGCGAATACGCGCATCGCTCGTGATGTGACCAGCATCATCAAAAGGCACATTCAAATCTTCGCGGATTAACACGCGCTGACCAGTGAGAGAGAGGGTCGACATATTTTGATGAGACATGATGGGCTCCGGTTGCATGCAGGGTGGCCGGTATTATTGGATAATTACCCCGCCAATGCAAATGAAGCCCGACTGGTGCGTGACCCTCCCACTCAAGTGCCGACAACCTAAGGCTTATCTTTCGCCGGCTCGACAACCTTCTGAGGAGCAGGCTTGGCTGGGGCTTGGGTTGCTGCCGCTGGTTTCGCCGGCTTGTTAGTTGCTTTTTCTACCGGCACATACACAACCGGCACAAACATGGGCGTGGGATAATAGAAAGTCTGAAACATATCGTCCATCATATGCTGCATATTGCTCTGTATGGCTCGCTGACGCTTCATCATGTCGTCGTACTGTTTCTGCATTTTCTCTGGCGAATAGGTCTCTGTGCCGCCGTATTGATAGTAACGATAACTATGCCCACCATCACCTGACGTCATGACATTAAACGTGACACCGGTATTGCCTAACTCCTTGGACATCACCCAGCCGACATTGCCATTACGCGGGTCAGCGACTTTCGTCCACTCACTCCCTTTGGGTGTGAAAATGGTCATCACGCCAACCTGCGTATCCACGGTGCCGACCACCTTACTGTTAGGCTGTGGCTGCTCGTAGAGGTTCAGCGACTTCGCCAAACAGTTGGCACTCCCTATCGTCACGCTTAACACACTCATTAATTTGACAATATTGGGTATTACTTTGGTCATAAAGTTCTCCTCTGATCAATGACATCTATCAAACGTTTGGGGATCGTCTGATAAATTTTCAAGAGTGAAAGTGAAATTGACCCAACGCTAAAGTGGTGATATATTGCCCACAAATTCATGATTCAATCAAACTTAATGCTTACTTGCTTATCAATAGAGGGAGCCGGAATGCTGTCACGACTCGACGAGAACGACCTAGAATTAACGGTCACTATTCATCTTTATTACATTGCGCTATACCCTGCCAATTATGCGCCAGAGACCGTGCCGCAAACTGCGACCTTCACTAGCTCACTTGAATTGATGCGCATGGCCAATAATCTTGAATCATTTATCAAAAGTAATCGCAAAAACGCTTCAGTGAAACAAATGCTAACGGTTAAAATAGATGGCTCGGTGAAAGGCAAAAAAGTGCCCCCCTTCAATCACGAAAACGAAAATGCGTTAGCGGTCGCTCTTCAATTAAAGCAGTACGTCGCAGTAGACTTAGGCATCAAACCAGCCTCACCCTCGCCGCTTGGCATTGATCTACGCATGTAATCCCAATCTGGTTTCTTCGTCTAGACGAATTTGTTACACTCTTCAGTCGAAGTTCGGTTGCCTCGGAGGCAACCCCCACCAACTCTGAAAGGATGCATCACGCGCCATGAAACGAATTCTCACTACCAGCCTTGTTAGCTTTTCACTCTCTTTACCTGCCTTTGCCATGAATCTGCCTGACTACACGATCGGAGCATACGGCGGCTATGGCAACCTGAGCGGCGCCGTGAAACAAGACGGCCAAATGGTCCAAGGCCGGCTAGCGCTTGGCGTAAACGGCGCTGAATATTATTCGGCGATCGTGGGTGGGGAACTCGGCGTGGAGTCCGGGAATAATATCCGGCTGCAGGCGAACCCAAACTTGATCGCGACCGCCGGCGGTCTACCGCTGCAAGCGAGCTTGAAAACAATGGCTGATTTTCTCCTCACCCTGAAACTGCGCTTCTCGGATCATTATCCCGTTCTCGGAATTGTGAAAGGCGGTATTGCGTATCGCCAACTACAATTGAATAACAGAGACTCCTCTCGAGACTCCTTACAAAAAGTAAGCCCTGAACTACAACTCGGTTTAGGCATCAGCGTTTCTGATCACGCGACCATCAGCGCATTTTACCAAGGCATTTATTCTGGCAACACTGCGGGCGCACAATTAACGTCGAACAATGATGTCACCATTAGACAGATTCCCACACAACAAGCTCTTTTCCTGGGTGTTGATTATTCATTCGGTGGCGAACCTGCACCGGCGGTGATTGTTGTACCTTCTAGATCCGTGCCAGCACAGCACATGGAAAGCATTAAACCTGTTATGCAGCAGACCGTAGGTTACAACACTCGCTCATCTCACCCCGTCAGAACAGTCGATAATTTTGCAACATTCAAACCCGTCCATCAACTTTCTGGGGTAAAAGTGAATGCGATCGCTTCACAAACAACCTTCGAAAAAGCAGCCGTGATGGCCGTGCATCCCACGACCCCGCACGCACAACCAAAGCTCGCAACAAAAACAACCACCAAAAAAATCAAGAAAGCCGCAACCCCTAAGGTTGCTGAAAATAAATCTGCGAAGAAAAAACTCGCACAATCCAAACAGAAATCGACATCTCGCACCTTAGCACAGGCCACTCATGCCAAGTCTACTAAACCAGTGATAGCGTCGAAAAGTAAATCGAGCGCGCCAGCACCCACAAAATTAGACGACACAAAAACATTGGCGCAATCAGACAACATCGTGATTGACAAACCTGCGCTTAATTTTGATTTAATGAGTGAAACAGTCGTCGAAGAGAATCATCAACCGGCACCACAAACCAAAACAGCCGAACGTGATTCTAGAGAAGTGATGGTCTAAATAAAAAGCCGGGCATCGCGTGATGTCCGGCTTTTTTATCTTATTTCGCAAATACCATTGCCGATACACCCAGCTTGCACTGATAAGTCACCTTGTTGCTAATTGCCGTATGATACACAGCGTCGAACACCTGCGCTGAAACACTCATCGTGCTATCCGGTGTAATGCGATAGGAAACAAACTGATATACAGGTTTGCCAACCGCATGTGCGTCATTCGTGGTGAAATGGTGCATGGATGCCGCAATACTTAAATCATTCGTAACGATCACAGCATCAGGTGTAAATAATCCTAACGCAAACATCGGTCTTTCCACTTTCTTGCCATCAACCGTGCATTCATTGACCGCCAACGCCAAGCGAATATCTTGTCCATCTAAAACCGCTGACAAGACATCTTGATAATTATCGAGCGCTGCCGGTGATTTATGCAACATTAAACTCGGTGAACCAGCAAAGCTCTGGGTGGTGAATAGCATTGCCGCGAGGAAGCTCATTTTTTTCATGGTCATACCTTATCATGTGAATGGGAGCAACGAGGCACAAATCATAGCCTCGGCTTTCACTGACATCAATCACTATTCGTGGCCAGCCCATCTCGCTATCTTTCTCATTTTGATTCTATTAGTATCTGCATCCGGGTGGATGATGATTTTAATTATTTTGAATAAGGATGTACGACTATGAAATATAAGCTATCACTTCTTGCTTTCGGTTTATTAATGGCCAATTCTGCATCGGCTGCCACCGCGGTTAACTTGCAACATCAGCCCGCTGCCTACCTGCAAAAACATTTAGCCGTACAAAAAACCGCGCTTACACCGACGCGTACCTATCTCGATTTCAATCAGACCGCACATGTCCGCATTCAACAAACCTATGCTGGCATTCCAGTATGGAATGCGACGGGCGTGATACACACACCCCATGCAGCATCATCTAATGCTCACAGCTTATTAAAGAACACCACCGCAGAAACCTCCATGAATGGTGTGATTTATGAAGGCCTGGAAAAAGATCTCAACAACACGCCTGCTTTTGCTTTATCTGACACACAAAAAAATAAAGCCGTGCAAATTGCCAAAGCTACCTATTCGAAAAAAACCGGCATGCCCGCCATCAGCTTCACAAAAGATTCTGCTAAAAAAATTATTTTCATTGATGACAACCAGCAAGCACGCTTCGCCTGGCTCGTCAGCTTCTACGCCGACGATCATGCAATGGGTGCACACCGCCCTGCCACCATTATTGATGCGACCACTTTAAATGTTTATCGCACGTGGGATCAGGTCATGACGATTAGCAACCCACTTGAATCAAAAGAAGGTAAAGCGGCGATTGCGAAACTGCAAGAAGGTGAAGGCGAGTTATATGAAATCACCGCCGGCGGTGTGAGTGGTAATGAAAAATCAGGCGATATCATTCACGATGGCATGACCGACAATCAACCGGCATTAAACATTGTCGCTGAAGATTTCACGTATGAATCACTTCCCGGCAAAGCGGAAACCATGACGATCTGCGCACTCATGACCAATGACATTGTCGTGACAGATGTTTCCTACGGTGACAGACCGGCTTATACCGCCTGCGTGAAAATCCCTAATATGCATAATGGGGTTGCGTGGATGAGCATGGATAAAAATCTGACGCGCTGGCAAAGTGATGTGATGAATGGCGGCTTCTCACCCTCCATCGATGCCTTCTCGGCCGCTACCTTAATCAAAAATTTCTACCAAGACTGGTACAACATTCCTGCTCTCGTTCAGGAAGATGGGTCAACACCCATGCAAATGGTCATGCGCGTCCACTACGGCCGAAGCTTCGATAACGCATTCTGGGATGGCGAAGTCATGACATTCGGTGACGGTGGAAAATTGTTCTACCCGCTCACTTCCATCGGCGTTTCAGCACATGAAATCAGCCATGGTTTCACCTCGCAACACTCGAGTATTTCTGGTGAATTCCCACAAATGGCTGCTTTACATGAAGCCTTCTCAGACATGGCCGCCGTTGCGGTGGAGTACTATCACACCAAAAACGTTAAATGGGAAATTGGTCGTGAAATTAAAAAAGGTGAAGGTGCATTACGCTATCTCGACAACCCAACGAAAGATGGCCGCTCCATTGATAACTTAAAGGACTTTGACAACACAGAAGCCCACGGCGGCGCCGGTGTGTTTAACAAAGCCTTCTATTTCATCGCGACCACGAATGGCTGGGATATCCAAAAAGCCTTCAACATCATGGTGAAAGCTAACATGAACTACTGGACCTCCAGCATGCAAACCATGCCAGAAGCCGCTTGCGGTGTGCTCGCAGCAACGAGAGATTATAACTACAATCTTTCCGATGTTCGCGTTGCATTCACGAAAGTCGGTATCGATACCGATCTTTGCGAAGTTCATTAATCGTTAATACCTGTCGGCGGCAGCTGATACTGCCGCCTTCATTTTTTAAGGAGTGTCACCTTGTCCGACGAACAACAAGATGAATTGATTACTGATGCCATTAACAACATCACCCAGAAACTCGGCGATACATTATTAAAAGAATTTTTAGATTTGCCCGAAGAATTACAAATCAACTTGGTTTTAATTAAAACTTCGCAATTACTGCTCGCCAACATTTTATGTCAAGTCGCTGCCAACAAACGTGAACTGGAAAAAATTACTGAAGACCAGGGTGTCGAAATTAAAGATTTAACCATGAATTGCGCCTTTTCCGCATTCGGCGGCAAGTTTGAAGGAAGAACACATTAATAAACGGCAGACGCGATCTTTGCCATGCAGAACGATCGTCAACCCCAGTGATAATGACCTAATCGTCAACAAAAGTGAGAGCCCATGAAAGCCAGTATTCGCGGAACTGAAATTTATTTTGATATCGCCGGCATGCAATTACAGCCACAAGGTAAAGCTTTCATCGAGCGACCCGTATTATTTATGCTGCATGGCGGACCAGGCGGCGACCACACCCGCTTCAAACAGCACTCCCTAGAATTGCAGGAAGTGGCACAACTTGTTTTTGTGGATCATCGTGGTTGCGGTCAGAGTAAAAAAACCAAACGCAGTGACTACACACTGGAAAATAACATCGAAGATATCGAAGCACTGCGCAAACACCTCGGACTTGAACGCATTTCCATACTTGGCACCTCGTACGGCGGCATGGTCGCGCAAGGGTATGCCATTCGCTACCCTAAACGTGTCGAAAAATTAATTTTAGTCGTCACTGCACCCAGTTATCGCTTCCTCGATGAAGCCAAGCAATATTTAGCTGACCATGCAACACCGAAGCAAATCAAAGCCTGCGACAAACTCTGGAACGGCAGTTTCAAAAATCATCATGAAGTGATGGCATTTTTCAAGGCGACCGAATCCCTTTACTCAATCACTGCACGAAATAATGCGAAAAAATCGTATCGTTCTGCCTCACCCCATTATTCGCACGATGCTCTCAACGAAGGCTTCGGCGGCTTTCTGCGAAATTTTGATTTTATACCGAAGTTAAAAAAGATTACTTGCCCAACATTAGTGCTAGCCGGCAAAGATGACTGGATCTGCTCGCCCAACCAAGCCAAAACCCTTACGAAACACATTCCACAGTCAACATTGAAAGTTTTTCCCCATTGCGGACACGCTTTAGCTGTCGATGCACACGCGGGTTATATCAAAACCATTCTGAAATTTATGAAGCCAATTTAGGATTGGCCGTGCCCAGTTTAACGAGGGCATTTAACTCAAAACTTTTGCCATCCGCCTGCTGATTCAGCTTGGCAGGCAATCCGGTGATCGCAGCGAGACGTGGCTCGGTGATATACGTGTGTTTCTCATCGGAATCAACCAGCATAAACTGTAAATTATATTTATTATTTTTGTGCGAAATCATCCTCACCAAAAACAACAATGACTGATTATCCTTAACGGATTGCAATTTACCTGCAACGACCCATTTATTTTCGAGCAAGACCGTATTTTTCATAATGTGCTCATTGCGCGGAACAGCCGCATCAGTACGATAATTCAGAGTGAAATCAAGTGTCGCCGTATGCACGTTTTTTTCAGCAGCAAATGCCGTGGATACATCACTCGCACAAAGCAGACAAAGCAGGATCATCATTTTTTTCATTCTATTGCCTCCACCACTAATTCATCACACGCCGCCTTATTCACTAGCGGGATCATATCTTGGTACATCATGGTTAAGTTGATATTCGGTAATTGTTCTTCAAAAAAATCTAGTGCCTCGATACTTTCATGCATCAACGCATCCGCCGAAAAATGTTCCAACTCCAGAAATCGACGATGTCGCGGATAGCGCAACACATCATAGCGCTGCAATGTCTCTACGATATTTGCGGGGCGATGCCCGATCAATTTCGCCAACACATAAGCATCTTCGATGGCTTTATTGGCACCCTGACCAAGCAACGGACCGGAGGCGCACGCCGCATCACCTATCAAGACGACTCTGCCGAATGTCGTTGGTGCATCGCGTGCCAACTCATAAATGGGCAGGTAAAAATGCTGGGCATTCTGCGGTGCCGTAATAATCTTGATGACATCTGGGTGCCAGTCACGACAAACCTCTTGCGCCTCAATCTGACTATCCCGTTCTCGACTGTAATCTTCTAACGGCATTTTCACCGGCAAATACCACATGAAACGGTCACCGTGTGTCGGCCAAATGGAACAAATTTTATTTTTGCCCAAGATAAATTGCACTTCATCGCGTGGAAAATGTGGGACGTATGCACGGTCAACGATGCCACCCCACCAGCAAAAGCCGGTATAGATTGGCTCTGCCTTCGGATTAACTGTCGCACGCACTGCCGAATGAATGCCATCTGCGCCGATCACGAGATCCGCATGGACATTTTCCCCATCCGCAAAACTTAAACGTACTGAATCAGGCTGATTCGAAACCGCGATGCACTCTTTCCCCAGCGTTAAAACATCGTCGCCCAATAAAGTGAGTAATCGTTGCTGCAATTCGCTACGATCAATGGGCAAAATCTCACCATCTAGCTGCCCGTACAGCACTTCATGATCTTCACTTAAAATTGCCTGACCACGATGACCCACAATATTCATCCGACGCGCCGACATCGACACCGATTGCAGGCATTCCAGCAAATCTAAATCGTCCAGATATCGCAGACCGTGCGGCCACAACAAAATGCCGCCGCCAATATTTGCCAGCTTGTTTGCTTTCTCATAAATTTTAACGTCGATGCCCGCACGCTGACAGGCCAGTCCCACGACTAAACCTGCGATGCCCGCACCCACTATGACCACTTTCATTTTTTAGTAAATTCCAATTTCGCGAAGTCGTTCATGTAAATATTCTTCTGCCGTGTATTCTGGTGACACTTTTACCTCTGGGCGCGCATGCAAAAACATTGGCATGGAAAAACGTGGTTCACGTACTGCATCACCTTCGGGGTTCACCACGCGATGTGTCGTCGACTTATAATAATTATCAGTAGCCATTTGCAAGGTATCGGCGACGTTCACCACAATATTGCCTGGGTCACACGTCACGGAGTGCCAATTTCCTTTGACATCCAGCACCTCAAGACCAGGTGCCGTCGCCGCAGGTAAAAGCGTCAACAAATTTATATCTTCGTGCGCAGCCGCGCGAACGGCTCCTTGTTCAACTTCACCGTCGATCGGTGGGTAATGTAAAATTCGTAAGGTTGTGCCCGGGCTATTCGTGCTCATGTGACTGAGCGGCATAGAGAGCTTGGCGGCAACATGACGTGGCAAATCTTTTTCGGCCCATTCTAATAATGTGTAGGCCATGTCACTCAATTGATGGAAAACAGCCGTCGTGATTTCTGTTAATTCGGGTGGATTTTTTCCATGCAAATAATAATGGTAAAACTCTTTCAGATCACGCACCGGGTTGCCCTTGGCATTTTCGGTACGAAACGGAAAATACCCCGCCTGACTCGGCTTTTGATAAAGGTACTGCATTTTGTGATCGGAGTTAAAAAAATCTCGCCAGAGGCTATAGGCTTTGTTGATCAAATCCGTAGAAATAGGATGGTAGCTCAATACCGCAAATCCCGTCTCGCGCAGTGAACGTGCAAAAAGTTCGGGTGCATTGGCAGCATTATAATCGATGGTTAATACATTCATGTCAGACTCCCATTTTAGACTAACGGTGGCACGAACATGGCAGACACAGAGGAATCATCCGGTGCGGAGTGGTTAATAATGGTACTACCTTGCAGCCAGGTGAAGATATTTTTCTTGTGTTCAGTCATTGCTCGGTCAATCTATTTGCGTAAAAAATGTCGCACAAGGTGTGCGGCCGTTACTAGCATTTTTTATTTTTTCATGGTGTTGCATCAGAACATCTTGCAACAGTAGCAAATGGCGACTGTCTCATCATTCACGCATGGCCGCTCTTTGCAGACGAAACCTTAGCATTTTTCAACCCTGACGACCAGCTTTCGCTTCTATCACACAGCTAGCGAAATATGATTGCAATTATCAAAAATATACGTGAAGGTAATAAACATTCATTCCATTGCAATAAGGAGATTACGATGCGACCCCTCAAACTCTGCCAACTTTTTCGGAGCGACTACAACACCCGCGTTGCATGTGCCTATATTTTTTATTCATCCGGAAATAAAATTTACGATCATGAAGACGTAGAATTCGGCACCTTCATGCCAAATAACAATCAATTTTCTTATGATGCTTACATGCAACGTGTCATTGTACCGATCATCACGCAAGGTTTACTAAAAACACAGTATCAACCTGCTTATATCGATCATTACAATCAATCACCGCAGCCTTTTCTTGGCATCACCCGCCGCGACAACTTACCACTCACGGATCATGATCTGAAAGCTATTCAAGATGCCGTAGAGACCACACTGACCGCCCATAACAAAAAACAAATGCCGCCCATGCTATTCAGTAAATATCTGAATCATGATGTCGATGCACTTCAGCGCGCAGGACAGACAGCTCATCATTACAGTACACGCAACAGGAAATAACTAGCTCTATGATCGACAAATTTCTGAATTGCATTTAAACACCGTGAGTGGCACAATTCTTCAACTAACCATGCAAGGAGCAAGGGAATGACAAAACCAAATATCAATGTCGTCATCGCACTGTTCGAATCTTATCTCACCATCCGCAAAACTGACTGGAATCTCGAAGAGCTGCAGAATGGTAATGTTCGCCTTCCAGATCCTAATAGCTGGGAAGGTAAAAAAATTGCAGTCTGCAACGAAATTTTGCAAATCATTCTCAATATGAATCCCAATTCTAAAAGAATTGACATCAAAGAATGGATTCATCTGGTTCAAGAGCTGCACGACCATGAGGTGAATCAAGCGGAGTTATACAAAGGCCAATGGTTTGGTAAACAGCACGTGTTGCTAGATGCCATTCGCGCGATTCGCAGCTATATCATTACCTGCCTCGTGACTGATGACCAGTTTACCAACACGCTAAGAACGCTTAAAGAAACACAAAAGAAACATGAAGCAGATGTCGATCGTCTTGAAAAACACAAAGAAGGTCACAATCCTAACGAACTGATTGAATCGCAAATTGAATTAAAGAAAACAAACAAAGCGCTAGAGTCCGTGACAATAGGCAGCGATTTCCTCAATGATTTCTTCGTCGACCAAATCATGGTAAACGACCCGAAATACATTGAACTCAAAGAAGCCGATATTCATGCTTACAAGAAAAATGCTGAAGAGGGTAAGCGTCCCGGTACTTTATGCAGAAAAGTCACGGAATCGATGAAGAAAGTGATGCAGGTCCCAGCGAATAGTAACGCTGCGGCAGCCACTGCTACAGACAAAAAGGAAGCGGCCAGTTCGGCAAGCACCACGCCACCCAAAACTGACACCGCGACAGTCGTGAAAGAAGAACCCTTCACACCTGCCGCATCTGACAAAGTAGCAAAAGACCCGAAAGCTCCCAGAGGTTCAAAAAGTAGTCGTTCTGCGCTGCGTGACAATTCGAAATTCGCTTCTGCACCGCAGCAAGTCGCCATGACAGAGTCACCACCCCCACAAGTCGGATATAACACTCGCAGTAAAAATGCCCCGTCACGCAGCAAACATTAGCCATCGCTAGTTGGCGCAAGCCCTTTTCGGTTTGCGCCAACTTTATAAGTTCACTCCGCCTTTAATAAAACCTTAAGATCTCCCGTTTAGAGTATCAGGGTTACCTTTGTTTTTTTAAATGGATGTTTTAAATCAAGGAGTAAGCCATGTTCCGTCATTTCGCCATACCTGAATCGGTCGAGCAGATTCATCAAATCAGGGTAAACGCTGAGATTCTTCAAAAGCATTATTCTAAACGATCACTTTCATCCAAACTCGCTATCTTGTTACACAGTATCGACGAGTTTGAGAAATACCGCACACTCGATTTTCTGGAAGACAATAATGATCGTGGTATGCAGGTATTACACGCCGCCATTATTTATTTATCGCATTACAGGAAGCACCTGACGCACTGTGCACTTCATTTTGAAGCGTCAGCACTGGTGTCTAGCCTAACGGCTTACCTGCGTGATGTGGTGTCACAAATTCGCGAAGTGAATGCTTCAATAGATCAATTGTGTCTGACACTGGAACAACAAGGCAGAAACAACCAGGACAGATTGACAGCCCTGAGATACCAACAAAAAAAAGCTGCCGAAATGCGCGAAGAAACACTGAATGCATTCCTGCTCAAAACAGCAGAGACAAATAGCTACGATTATTTTGGCATTACAGACGCCCTCTTTACGGATGAAACAATGAATGAAGAGGCCATCGCCGAGGCTCATTTCGCGAATGCTGAAAAAGTATGGGTCAATGAATTGTATCAAACCAACACCATGCAAAGAGAAGATGAGCTGTCAGCATCAGATATTGCCGTGACCATTGAAATAGATAATGCCTCCACCGAAGATCAGCGATCACACGTCAGCACCGTGCGAGACGTTACCATTGAAGAATTCTCTCTAAGTTACAATGATTCTGATGCAGAAGACGAGCAGGCCTTCTACGCAGATCGCAGCGGTGATGAAGATGATCAAGACGAAGATAACGAATATAGCGGCGAATCTATGACCTCATCACACTCCTCACAACACTCGCCGAGACTGTACGGCTCTGTTCGTCATCGCCCCGACACACCACGTCCCTCACTCAAAGCCAATCTTACCTATTCATCTAATAGTGATAGTGAGCGTGATTCAGATTATTCTTCAAGCGAAATGCAGGCGTTACTTCCACGCAAACTTTTGTAGCTCTCACCATCCGCGGCTTGGCAGGCTATGGCTACGCCGCGGATATCAAAATGATATATACTGCCCTATCAACCACCTATTGTTCCAAACTAATGGGGCACCCATGACTACGCAGCCCACACTGCCGATCTTGACGCTGTTATTAATGATCTCGTTTGCTTCCGTCAACGCCGTGATGTTCACGCCAGCACTGCCTGATATCGCGACTTATTTCGCGATCTCACATGAATCCGCTCAAATGACTATCTCCTGGTTTCTGGTCGGTTATGCTCTGGGTCAACTGGTCTACGGACCGCTTGCCAATCGCTTCGGTCGTAAGCCTGCGCTTTACGGCGGGATTTGCCTGCAAATTCTAAGCAGCCTGCTCTGCGCTTTCTCCGGTCACTTGCATGAATACCCAGTCTTAGTCGGTGGACGCTTATTATTAGCGCTCGGCTCTGGTGTTGGCCTCAAGATGACTTTCACACTCGTGAACGAATGCTATGAGCCAAGAGCAGCCAGCAAAGTGATCTCTTACCTCATCCTCGCCTTCGCGATCACACCGGGTTTATCTGCGGCATTAGGGGGCATCCTGAATCAACAATTTGGCTGGATGAGTTGCTTCTATGTTGGCAGCGTGTACGGCTTTATTTTATTACTGCTTTGCACACGATTACCCGAAACTTTACACACGCCGAACCACCAGGCACTCAAGTGGCATCACCTCATCAGCAGTTATAGCGCGCAATTCAAAAATTGCCGCCTCGTTTGCGGCGCACTGATCATGGGCACCTCCACGTGTTTTGTTTATACCTTTGCCGCCGTCGCACCTTTTGTTGCGATTAATCTTGCCGGCATGAGCAGCACAGAATATGGGTTCGCCAATATTTTACCTTCGATTGGCTTGATTATCGGCTCGCTAACATCCGCCAAGTTAACTGAAGCCTATGATAGCGGCACCATGATTTGCGGTGGTGCCGCCATTGCGGCGCTCGGTGCGACCATCATGCTATGGGCGACCTACATGCAGGCGTCACCCATCAATAGTATTTTTATTCCGATGATGGTGGTTTATCTTGGCCTCTCTGCGATTCTCGCGAATGCCTCTGCCATCGCCATGGGTGACGTGGCCGATAAAGCGCACGGCTCCGCGGTCATGAATTTTATTAACATGGGACTCGCAACCGTAGTGGTACTCGGCCTTGGATTTATTCCCGTTAATACCTTTCTCATGCCTCTCTTATTCTTGATGTTCTGCGGCGCCTTATTTGGATTTTATAAAATGAGTCAAGCCTGCTAAAGAGTTGCTACATCAAGCGCCCGTCTTTGCGAGGAGCGCTTTTTGCGACGAAGCAACCCAGGATTTATTGATTCAATGAGAAGGTGCTTTCTTTTATTGTCTCTCGCTTTTATCTGACCCTCACCTGTATAGCTTCACGTATTTCCTCAACTATCTCTATTGAATCCAGGCATCTACAATGATAGCGATACCACCACACAAGCAACAAAGTTAAGATTCTGGTTTGCTTCGTCGCAAAAAGCGCTCCTCGCAATGACGGGCATGTAATGCAACAACGCTGCGCTCACATTCCAAATTTGGTTCTTTTACTTTCTGATTCTTCTTCACCATTAAACTCATCCCAATTAAGCCATTCACTGCTTAAATTACGGCGCAGTGTCGGTGAAAATAAACGGCTATTCATCATCAAACCCGAGATGACACTGACGGGAACCATCTCTTCTCTTTCATCATGGTCGGATGACAACGCTGGCGTTAACACGGGATGCGTGTGTTCATATTCTTTTTGGATAATGACCTTGCGCATATGCTCGAATCGTTCCCGATAATAAGGATGCTCCATGGCGATTTTGAAATCCGAGTCAGGGAACAGCGCCCCATACTGACCATCGCGACCTTTGGTGAACGCACCGGCGTCAAGACGCTCCTGAATGACATCGCACAATAATTTCCATAACACGAGACCTCCGGGATGAGTGACTTCCGAACCACTGCAGACAGCTTGAAATTGTGCTGACAAATCCAGAAAGGTTGGGTTATACAACGCAGGCATACACAGCACGCGTCTTGCAAAACTAACGATGGCATACTCTTCATGAAAATTGGCGTGTTGATGCAAATGATTAAATGCGACAAATAAAATATCAAAATAGTCGCCATTTTTTTCTGTCGCTCTCATGGCATGTAAGGCAGCATACACACAATAATCTTTTGCCGTATTGATATCAGCTAACCGTAAATAGCCTGCTGCCATCATCAAATAACAGCGCGAGACCAAATAGATGCGTGCATTCTTCGTTGTTTCAAGGACTGTTTCAGCGGTTGTGGCTACCAGCAACTCACGGAGCATCGTTGCCATTTTTTCTAAATAGTCGGGCATCCTTGTCGGTTTAGGATCATTATCTACCACGACATCATACCAAAAGTGACCCTCCATCATCAGTGACGCACGGATAGCGGTCAAACAAAAATCGTAAGCTTTGATGTCGGGTGATGTGGCATAAATATTCCAGGCACGCTTAGCAAAATAAGTCGCGATTTTAAGATTACTATCGCGCACACGCGCCCGGTGTTGCTGTGCGCTGTCACCTTTCACTGGGTTATATTCCAGTAGATCATCTTCGATAATATCGAGCAACTTACTGTATACGCCCATCAGATGTATGTAATCTTCGCGCGTCCATTGCTGCGGACCAACATCTTCAAGCGTCTTGGCTGCAGCACGATAGGATAAATAGGCTTCGACATATTGCAGTTTGTGCTCCTGCCCCAAACCCTCGTTAAATTCTCTGCGCGATTTTAAACTCGGCGTTTCAATTTTTTTTCTTCTACCCGCACTAGTACGCAACTGCATTCATCGTTCCTTATTGATTAAGTCGTGATAAACTTCGTGATTTGAATTCGGGGGAAACAGGTAATGCGTCTATCGATGAAAGGAATCTCAATTTTAATATTCGCCATTTTGTTTTCCATGACAACCGTTTGCTGTGCAAACGCTGCAACTCCTGTAGTACTAAATGATAAATCTTTGCACTGGATAAAAGTGCCGGCCGATCCAAACTTACAATACTCTGTGTTAGCAGGCAATCCAAATAAAAATGGCCTGTTCACGATTCGGCTACGCATGCCAAAAAATTACACGGATGTGTTGCATCATCACCCGACGCCACAATATGACACCATTATTTCTGGCTCGTATTATTTAACGCAAGGCGACAAGCCAGATAAAACGACAGCAGTGAAACTAGCCGCGGGAACGTTTATCTTCATTCCCGCAAATTTAAAACATATTGGCTGGACCAACGAAGACACCGTCATGCAAATCACCAGCATGGGCCCGTGGCAGGGACTAAAAAAACACCGCACACGTGACGATGTCGGTTAAATCAGATTCTGCACACCGCATCTCTTCGCCCCCCGCGGGGCGAGCGACGCGCTGGCAACAACATCACCCCCGCGGACACCTATTAATATTCCCTTAAGACTACATCCCTAGAATGCCCGTTTGCTCAACCCGATTCTCATAACCGGCTCAGGATCATTCATGTCTCTCCGAAGTGACACTCTCAAGCGTCTCCACGATGCGTTCCAGGACCAGGAAGACGACAGCGCTATCGAACTAGAGAGTCACGTCATCGTCGAGCCATGGCGCAACGCCTTAATGTACGTGCCAGAATTATTGCTGAGGCCAGAACCAGCCAACACCGAGGCGCCGCCACAACACGACGCCGACAGATTAGAACGATTTCAAGAGATGATTGAAATTCGGCCAACGATAGACCCACCACCTACCGGCCGCCGCCCTGTGCAAACCGTTGCCCTACTTTGGCTCTTCACCATGGCAAACGTCGCCTCCAATGCGCGCAACCCCCTCCTGCCCCAACCTTGGCGCAGCTTGCTGGATGCAGCGGTAGTCAATCCTAATCGCGAGCTCGGCGTTGCGCTCTCGTACCTATTCACTTCAGATATTCATGATATTGCCGAGCGCCTTCGCCTCGAAGGTCGCGGACACGCGGGACTCGGTATTCTAGCCAATATCGGAAAAATTTTAGTGGGTAATATTCCCGTCATGGCCTATGGTTTCGGTCAGGGGATGTTAATCAAGCATTTCGAAAATCAAATTGAGCAACAACCCGTGTTAAGAGTGCTGGCTTCACCGTATGTGTCACGCATTATCACCGCCATTCTGAGCACCGTCATTTATACCGGCGCGCGAAAACTAATTAGTTACTGTTACCCCGTTCAACATTTCAAATTTAACCAGACACCACCGCTGCATTGGCTACAACGCATCGCTGGTTTTGGTTTTCGCATCTACGATGCCACGACGAGTTATGAATTTTATCGCATTAGTCTGTCACAAATCACCACCCTACCTTTACATCACCCACACTTCCCGTTGGGCGCTCCGATTCTTGATCAGGTAAACGTGAATATCATTCAGCGTCTTGCCTTAAATTATCATCCGTATAATGACAGCTATCCTTTCGCCACCGCAGAAGATGCTGTACACCCTGATGTGGAACCGTTACTCGACGAACCCGCCGATGAAGACGATCAACCAAAGCGCGTCATGTCTCCGAGTCTCAAAGCTTATGAAGAAAGTCGCAGCAATGTGTATAGCCTGACGCACACGCCCGCGAGATGCGACAACGTCAAAGTGGTACTTTGGTATTCGGGTCGCGTTGCGGTTGTCCTTGCGATTGCCTACACCGCCAATTTAATCGGCAGTCAACTGCAACAAGATAAAGAAGAATTAAACGATCAATTACGCATGACGTATACCGCCTTAATTTGTCTTGCCAGTACCAGCGCCGAACGCATTTACGAAGACGTATTGCCATGGTTCTTGCGTAAAATTTCAGTGGCCGCCTCCTCCTGCTGGTCTTGCCTCTTTTCAAGCGCACGCCAGCAAGCGCAACAGGTGGTTGAAGAAGAGGAGAATGATGAAGAATTATTACCGCCCCACTCTGCGACGCTGTAAGGCGTTTTAGACCCCCCAAATCAGTTTAATCTACCAGACAAATCATCGATCATTCAATTACTTATACCCATCTTAATCTGCCGCCTGCGCTTCAATGGTATAATATTCATATTGGCAAAGTACCTATAAAAAAATGAATGCCAAACACACGGAGGAGTACCCATAATGAAAACATTATTATGTGTTTTGATTGGATGTCTATCGCTCACCCTCGTCACCTCATCATTCGCCGGCTGTTACCGTTCAGGAGAGTTCACATCCTGTCGAGCTTGCCAATCTGGATCGCCGTATGTCACAGAATGTCAGTGCACCGACCCCAATGTCGGTCGCAATGACTGTATGTCTGTTGATAAATATTGCGAAGCCTTCGGTAACGTAGGTGCGCGCTAAGGCTTATAAAGTCTTGGTGATTTTGATATAAGAAAATAATTTCACGACAGAGGTGGCGCCGAAGGTGTTGCTAGCGATATCCACAGCAGCTTCGGCTTCATCAGGTTCGAGTGCGCCCATTAAATAAACCACACCGTTTTCGGTGACGACTTTGATACGCGTGGCATCAATGTCCCGACAAGCAATAATTTTTGATTTAACTTTCGCAGTAATCCAGGTATCACTCGCCTGAGACAACGCCGAAGCCGGTGCCGCGACACGCAGCTTATTATAAACCTGCTTCACGCCATCAACCCCTTGCACCAGCTCACCGGCTTGTTCTTTTTGCCAGGCTTCGGGTACTTCGCCCGATAACAAAATTTCACTGTTAAGCGTCGCGATGGAAATATTCGTGTCTTTGAACCGTGGGCGGTTCAACACATGCGTTGCTTTCAATGCGAGGACAGTATCATTCACATTGTTCGTCAGCTGTTTATGATTGTAGACGGCTTGCGCACCCGACACGGCAACATTCGTGCACGCTGTGAGCTCATTCACAGCCACAAGCAGGATGACCCACGCCACTAGTTTGAATGCGATTTTTGGCATCACGGACCCCACCTATTTTAATGATGGTAAAAGTGTTTCATGATCGGGCGAGTGAAATCGTTTGCCATACACTGTCAGCACCAACGCACTTTTGGTTGTCGCGGCAGCCGTCTTGGCCGTATCAAAGAAGTGGGTATATTTACTCTTGTCGATCTTATCTAAATTATAGGGCTCCATCGCTTTCGCAAGATCGATGACACACGGATGACAAGGCGCAGTCGCCATGTCTTCAGGGCGGCACCACTTATTCAGCTGAGCGATCTCATCCAGAGCCGCAAAAAAGGCTTTACTCTTTTCATTACGTTGGGTTTTTTGCGTCGCAAAATAAATTAGGCAACCATATCCCGCCAACGATAAAAAGTTACTGTAACCGCCTACACAGAACAATAAACATAGACCGGAAGCGGCCGCAATTTTTTGATCGGCATCCGTTAACTGATCACTCTTTTCGGAAAATTCTTTCAGTTTCAGCTGAATATAAGCGCGGTGAGTTTCATTATTGACATCAAATTTTACTTTCTGAATATCCAGAATTTGATCTTGTGGTTTCACATCTCGGCTCTTGTCAGCCTCAGGGTCTGACCAGAACAAACTGTAGATTCTCTGCATAACGCATCCCTCTTCATTACAAATTTAATTCCCTTAGAGGTATATATACCACTAGCTGAGGAAAATGAAAAATACTAGGGTTGGCCGAACGTTGACGTTGAAGACTGTTGGGGCGATGTCTTGCTGATATTTTCATATATTTGTTCGGCATCCTGATAGGAATGTATTCCTTTGAGAGCCGCTTTCGACAATTCCTCCCGAATCACTTTCATGATAGGTGATTGCGGTGGGCGCGCTGCAAACATTCCGACTAGTGTCGTCAACGTCGAGCCCTTCGCCTGCACCAGTTTTCCGAGAATCGTATTGACTGAGCGCTCATCGAGGTTAGTGCCTGTTTCAATATTAATATTGATCATCGCACGAAGAACGGGATCGTGCTTCTTTAACTGAAGTAGCAAATGTATTTTAGCGGCGAGCATCAACCCTTTCTGGATATTAAACACATAGGTTTCTGCACTCTTCTCGCCTAACTTCTGATTGATGCCACCGACTTGCTGAAGTGATTGCTTGATGACACCCACATTCGGATTGCACTGAAACGTAAAACCATGAATGGGAATATCAATATTCTCCTGACCGTCGCGCTTGGCACGGTAGATATACATGGCGATAGCCGTGACATCACCACGTTGTAAGGCTTTATCTCTCTCGGTCACACTCATGCTCCACCCCGCTTAGTAGTGTGGCACGACAATGTTATTGTTTTTATTATCTGTCATTTAAGTATAGCAAAGATTGACGGGAATTCTGTGAAACCCGTATAGGGTTAACCCCCAATGAAAAAATGAAAGTGTAGTAATTACAGATAGTTGGCAATCTAGCTTGTTTCAGTGGCAGGTTGGGCTGAGCGCAGTGTTCAGACCGGGGACATCGGTAACACTTGTTCCGGGGACATAGGTAAAACTGT
>CAZGPP010000013.1:0-76486 GCA_964527435.1 uncultured Coxiellaceae bacterium
AGAGCCCCGGATTGTGATTCCGGTTGTCGCGGGTTCGAGCCCCGTCGTTCACCCACCTAATTCAAGTATAAAGTTCCATCCATCGTGTACGATGGGCCGCTAGCTCAGTTGGTAGAGCAGCTGACTCTTAATCAGCGGGTCGTTGGTTCGATCCCAACGCGGCCCATTAAAAATTCAGATTGTTACGTAACATTCCTAATTCAACTGTGTATAAAATCACGGATTAGTCAAAATAGTCTGTAAACAACAAGATATGTTGACCCAAAATATATTGTTCCTTTTATCGCTGTTAATCTTCTCGTATTGCTTTCATAGCTGATCCAGCTGCAAAACTAATTGAGCAATTTGATATTTTCATTATGTTAAATTTCGCACATTTATTCTCTCAAACATCACCAATCTTTAGAGCTATTCCGCGAATGCGTTGAGGGTTTTTACTTGTTGCTATACGAGGGTAATCACTAGAGTGATAGAGCTAACACAAGTGATATGCTGAAGGACACGGATCAGTGTTTGTGTCATGAAGCTTTGTGTGTGTATTCGCTGCAACTAAATTAAAGGATGAATCATATGTCATTAGGTAGCATTTTAATTTTTATTCTTATCCTCGTGTTGCTGGGCGTCATTCCAACCTGGCCGCATAGCAGGGAATGGGGTTACAGGCCAACAGGGTTGGTGGGTACGATTCTGCTGATCTTGTTAATCTTGTTTCTAATGGGAAGAATTTAGCTAGCAACTGTCATCGCGGGTTCAGTGAGTCAAGTGTGTATGAGGTGGCATTACTTGAACCCGGCGAATGGCTAACTGTGCATGACGATATGAGGCAAAGCGCGGTCATGATATAAATAAGTTTAATCATTGTTTCTTCTTCCGATCACGACTAACACCAATCCTGCTGCTAATGCCGCTCCGCCAACTAAGGGTGAGAGATAGACGGTCTTTTGTGTGTCAGCAGTCACTTTCATATCACCGATCTGTGCGACCGTTTCATGCTTTGTATAAGTGAAGCCCTGATACGCGATGGTGGCGATTCCAAATATAATTAAAATTAAACCTAATAGTGAAAGTGGACCTTTCATGTTTTGCTCCTTTATCCGCGACCGTTCAATATATGCATAATGAGAGAAAGAACAAAAAGAGCGAGGAAAATAACAAAAAGAATTTTCGCGATGCCGGCGGCTTGCGCAGCGATGCTGGTAAAGCCCAAGACACCTGCAATGAGTGCAATGACGAGAAAAGTGAGTACCCAATGCAACATGTTAAATTCCTTTTGTAAAATTAATAAATCGATGATAGCGCACTATGCTAACTGTTGTACTATAAAGTTTTCTAGTGCGCTGTCATATCATTCTGGTTTAATAAACAACTAGCTTCTTTTCCCAGTGACCCACTTTCCATTCCCAGTTAGAGCAGACACCTTCTGGTGTGGCTTTGTTACAACCCCAATAACCACCGACCCATACCACGCCTTCACCGGAATTCTCATATTGGCAAACTTGGTGAGTGGGAACCCAAACATTATCGAACCAGCCTTCTTCAACATTGAAGCAGGTAACATAGCCTGTTGGTGCGGTGACATTTTCTTTCGCGGCAGGTACGGGAGTGATGATTTTCGTCGTTTTCGTCACTTCCTTTACAACCGTATCGCCCGAAGGTGATTGAGTTGTCGTCGTTGTTACCTGCGTTGTTTCCTTGTCAGCTGCATAACCGTTTATGCATAAAGTGGCTAGTAGCGAGAAAATAAGAGCAGCTTTGCTAAGATTAAAATATGTCATTGAGAGATCCTTGTTATTGGCGCGCATGATATCTATCTTAATATTATAATTTAATCTTGATCGGGTAAGCGGTGATCGAAACGACATATACAGAGTGAGGTCAGGGTAAACCCTGCGGGTTTAGCTAGGGGAATTACTATGCCTAATCATTTTAATTAGATGCTTTATCACATACGCAAGATATCATCTCTATTCACAGTCTTGCATTTGCTAACCTTGTATAATACATTCAGGCCAAATTATTCGATAAGAGCCCATTATGACCTTGCCTCATTGCCCGAAGTGTTCCTCTGAATACACTTACCAAGATGGTCTGCTTTTTATCTGCCCTGAGTGCGCTCATGAATGGACGGGTGAAGCAGAAACTGCGGCGCAAGAATCCGCTCTGGTTGTGAAAGACGTGAATGGTAACCTGCTTCAGGATGGTGACTCGGTGACTGTCATTAAAGATTTAAAAGTAAAGGGTTCGTCGCTGGTGGTGAAAGTTGGGACGAAAGTTAAAAATATCAGATTGGTCGAAGGTGATCATGATATTGATTGTAAGGTCGATGGCATCGGTCCCATGAAATTAAAGTCAGAGTTTGTGCGGAAGGCGTAAATTGCCTGTCTCTCATTGTGCATGTCGCAATGTGTCATATGCATTTCACACTGAAATCGTTAATCATGCAAAAAGGTCATCCATTTTTTGCATGGCCTCAGGGTTATTTATTTCTGACTGGGGTAAATCACGCATAAACTGGTCATGTGGTTCATTTTTTCATATAATTCAACGCGCTAAACAAAGCTTGCAAATTGTGCTATGATGCGCGCAATGCATTTATATTGACAATAGTCCCATATATGATTTAAATGTGCGCACAATACATTTAAGCTACCCAGAAAGAGGCAAAATTAATGAGAGCCAGTCGTGAAGGTCTGAGAGTAAGATTATTCGATGAGAACCCGAGCGATAAAATGGCTCTCGCTCAACGTGCTCTTGATCTGCTTAAAGCGGCTGAAAGCCTCGAATCTTTAGAGGTGATGCTAGAGGGTCGTCCCGTCAAATTAAATCATCTTGTTGGTCACGGTGGTAGTAAGAAAGTCTTTGATCTCAATGATGGCTTTGTCATCATGCTGCCTAATTTAGATGTAGATAGGCCGGATGCCGCGCAGTGGGAGAGCATGGTCGTGGCAGAAGTTGAGATTGCGCGGAAGGTCATCAAGTCTGGGTTAAGAGCTCAATCCTATGAGGCAGCAGAGATCACCGTTAATGGTTGTCCGCTGTCAGTCATCAAAGCGCCAAGTTTCAGTAACATGATCTTGAACGGAATACAGGTGCGTGATCGAAAAAGGGTGCCAGAAGAAAAAATATGTCTCGTGAATCTTTTTCCCCCCAGAGGTTATAAGATTAAAACCATCGATACCGATGTTTATATTGGTTCATCCGATCTCTTTGGGGTGCTAGAAAATGTGAGAAGCCCAGAATATTGGCGCGCAATCTTTACCGATTTGGTGGATGATGTCGCTTTGCTTGCTGTGCACAATTTTCATTTCACCTCAGATACTTTCAATTTGGTTATTGAAGATACACTGGAATCACCCAATTATTTCCTGGATCAACGCGATTCATACCGCACACGCGCGCAACGATTACATTTATATTTTTATGATTTCACCACCAAACAGGCTGCACGTAACGGTCTGGTTGAGCGCAAGCTCATTAATGCTGATGGTCATGTGATTGTCACGAATGTCGAAAATTATGTTCGTGATCTCGAGCTCGTCTTGACGGACACCATCTTGCTCGCGGCGAGTAATGCCGAATGCAGGGTGATGATGCCAGGTCATCCCTTGATCGGTGCATCCATCAAGTTAGGGGAGCTTTCGCATCAAGCACGCGCTGAGGCTTATCCTGAATTTATCGCGCAAGTGGTGGCAGCTGTCATTAAGAAAGTGGATGAGCTATCTATGTTAGAGCGCATGGCTAGGGGTGGCGCTGAGGCTGAGAGTTTGAACGATGGCCAGTCTCCGGCTAAAACCTTAAAGAAGTAATAGTTAGATCTCGTCTTGCCGTGCCAATATAACCGCACGTATAAATTTTTATAAATCCTGGTAGGATTAGCAGCCAAGAAGTTAATACAAATCTTGGCTGCGGGTCCATCAATTAAATCGCCCAATTTAACCCAAGCGTCACTGAGCTCACCACCGGTGAATAACTCACTGTGACATTCTCGCCAGTCAGGGGTTCGACGCGTGTCCATTTGCCATCTTGATAGTTGGCATATTGATAAGTCGCAACCAGATTAAATGAATTCATGATGGGAATTTCAAGGCCCGCCTTCAGTGTCCATCCATTTAACCACGTAAACGTATCACCGGTAATGCCGAGATTGCCGGCTGTTTGCGTGTTGGTGTCGACGCTAAATTGTCCGCGTGTCATACCGGGGCCTGCAAATAAAATCAAATTGGGTTGTAAACGGTATTTTGCCAGGGCGAAAAAATCAACATTGTAACGTTGTCTTTCTCTGACGGAAGCGGATGTCGTTAAAAACCAAGGATTAATGCTTTCTTTCGCTTCTCCAGAGTTGTAGGCCCCATCTAATTCCACTGCGAAAAAGAACTCATCATTATAAACAGTCTTTTGTTGAAAATCGTCATCGACTAATTCAACGCGATCAGAATAATCGCCACCCGCGGCACGATAAGATTTTCCACCGGTACCAAACATTTCTTTCGATGTGCTGAAATGAAAATTATATCCAATTAACGCTTGTCCTCTAAAGCCATAGAATTTATCAGAAAGAGACGCGGTGGTATCGAGATAAGAAACATTTTTTGAGATGGTCGTAATATTTCCGCCAATATTTCCGCCGATGTAGGGTTCGGCCTGTGCGCTGGTCGCGGCGGTGACGATGATACTGATAGCTAGTTTGAGTTGTGCTGATCTTTTCACGATCTTTCCTTATAAAATGCTGGGGATGGTAATGGAATTCGAAGTTTTACTATTGGAGCCGACGGTCACCGTTATGCTCACATTGTTGACGCGTCGCGGCGTATTGATGCCGCTGACAACAAATCGTTGGTGAGCGCTGTCAAAAGTAACGCTAGCGTCACTGCTTAGATTGTTCACCGTATAGGTATCTGGAGTGACATTGCTAAGACTGCTGTAATAGATAAATGCTTGTGTGTTCAGCAGTGGATTGCGTACCGCGACAGTGAGAGTTGGTGCGGTAAACGTTCCGGTTGTGAAGGTCACAGGCCCAGATTGTGTCGGTGTCAGGATGTTACGATAATCGCTAGCCTTCACGTAAAGCGTATACGTGATTTCCGGTAATAAGCCTGGAACCGTGCATGTCGTGGATAATACGTTAGTGCAGGCGGCGACATCGCTGCCATTAACATTAATGGTGTAGCTGAAGGCGGTTGTCCGTGCAGGGTTCCATGCGGCCGAGCTCCATTGCACCAGTGCAGTCGATGCCCCGGGCGTGACGCTGATATTGGGCGTCCAGGTGAGCACGGGGGCTTGTGAGACAGCAGCTAAAACGGCTGCATTCGCATTAGCAATGCCCGTGCCGCAGGGTCTTGTAGGCGTGCAGCTGTCGCCGGGGCCGCCAACAGGGAAGGCTGTGGCTGTCGAGCCAATGATATTAGTAACAAGCGTCGGCGTTAAAGTGGGGTCGACTGAGTAAAGTAAGGCGCTCAAGCCCGCAATATGGGGTGATGCCATGCTGGTGCCTTGTTTGTAGCCGTAACCGTTTGCGATCGTCGAGTAAATCTCTGAACCTGCGCCGCTAGGACTGTTGCCACCGGGTGCTGCAAAGGCAACGATATTGCCGAAATTCGAGTAAAAAGAGCCATAACCATCGGGACCCGTTGCGGCAATTGCCATGACTCCCGAGCAGTTTGCCGGTGTAAAAAATGCGGCATTCGTATTATCGTTCCCTGCCGCAATCGCAAAGCTAATGTTCATGCTTAATAGATTATTGATTGCATCTTGAAATGGTGCCGAGCACGTACCGCTGCCACCGAGACTCATGTTGATTGTCGTGATGTTGGGCGCGGTGATGAGTCCACTAAAGGCCGTGCCGCTTAACCAGTTAAAGGCGTTGATTTGGTCAGAGTTATACGCGAGTAGGCACGGTGTTTCGCTTGGTCCCCCGCAAATGAGGGGATCGGTAAATTTTGTGAAGACATTCACCGGTAATACCTTAGAGGTCGGTGCCACACCGTAAATATTTTCGGTATACGCTAAGGTGCCGGAGGCAGCCACCGTTCCGGAAACATGAGTGCCGTGATCATACCCGCCGCAAGTAGCGTCGCATGACGGGCTAGCTCCATTTGCGTAGCTGCCACCGTTATTGAAGGTCACGCCACTTAATGCGTTGGGTGCTAACGAAAGATTAGGCAGTATGCCGGTGTCGAGTACAGCCACGATGGCATTGGCGCTGCCTGTTGTCGTGTTATAGGCAGTTTGCACATCCATGCCGCCCGGTGGATTTTTGAGGTCCCATTGCTTCGCACCAATCACGGGCACGAGTGAAGTTGACGTTAATTGCGCTGTTTTCATTAATAAGTTGGGGGTGGCGTAGATGACATTCGAGTGTTGGGTGAGTTCATCAATCAGTGCATCAATTTCATGGGGCTGGTAACACGCGGGCGTGGGCTGTTTCGCAAGGAAGGCCGTGCTTGGTTTAAATGACACAATAAATGCATCACCCGACATGGCTTTTGCTTGAATGAAAGTGGCCTTAGTGCTGGTGAGTTGTTGTAATAAATGTGCGGGTAGTCGGCCATGTTTGCTTGATGGGAAATTGGCAAATTTGACAATAAGCGAAGGATGCGTGCCGAGTAAAAGGCAGTGATCGTTGATTTCCGCTTGGCTGGCAAGAGTAAGCGTTGGCGCGCATAGCGTGACAAACCAAAAAATCCATTTTTTGTTTCGCATTCGCATGATCCTGTGTGGCTGGACATTGTCTATAACGAGCAGGCTGTAGGCATTAAGTTATCATTACTTTGGTGTGGAAACAATCAATCCTGACGTACTAAGTCGTCTTTTCTATCCAATACCGTATGCCTATTTTTTATAAATTAGTTAAGGTATCTTTTCTTGGAGTAGTACAAGCAGCGATTATTGCTGTTCACCGTAAATGGTATGCAACTTAAATGACAAAGGATGTGAATCATGCAAGGAAGAAAAGCAACGAGAGACATTTTAGCGGAGATAAAAACGAGAGATGAAGAAACATTTACATTGCTCTGTGATGCGGCTCGGCAATTGAATGAAGCAGGTGTTTATAAAGTGTTATTTGAGCGTCGGGTAGAGATTGATGTGAGGAAAAATAACACCCTCATTGATTCTAATACAGTCGTGATGCAAATGGCCGAAGAAGGACATGACAACGCTGTCGCGTTTCTCATCGATAAATTCAAAGCGAAGATCGTTGACGCTGTTGAAGGTTATGCGCGTGCCAATCGCGTCGATAAAGTCGAGGCATATCTTCTCGAGTGGAATGTCATGGATCGCGCTGTTCGGGGATATGCGTTCGCTGGTGCGATTGATCGCGTGAATAACTTATTAAAGCGTGGTGCGAATATTGGTGATGCATCTTATGGTTTTGCAAGAGCGGGTAATCTCCCGGCGCTTCTTGATTTATTCAAGCGCGAAGACATTAAATCAGGCGCTGCTTATTCTGCGATAGAAGGTAGTGCCTATGCGGGTTTTACCGATAATACCGAAGCACTCATTCATCATGGTGCTGAATTATTAGATAGGCAGGTTGCGCAGGAAAAAGCATTGATGACGACCCTGACAGGAAAATCGGTTAACCCTCTTAAGAAATTATTAGAAAGGAAAATCGATCACGTCAAATTGCTAAGTACGTGCGCGTTAGGCGCTTACGGAACAGCAGGATGTTTTGAAGACCAAACCAAAATGCTGAGGTTGCTTGCGAGTACGAAGGATGACGTCATCTTTAAGCATTTTTGCGTATTAATGCATGAATTCAAGCGATCCTATCGTCATGCGCAACATGAGCTGACGGCGACTCAATTGGTCGAAAAGGCCTGCGCGCTGCGTCATGCTATGACGGAACATAAAATGTCATATGATGAAGTGCTGACATCAGGCGTGATTCACGCAAAGCAATCACCACGACCTGGGCTTTTCTCACTGCATAAGTCTGTGGTGGCTGTTCCAACTGTAGAGATGAATACGCAGGCGCTTCCTGATGTTGCGGATGCGCCTGTCATCGTGAAAGTGGAGCCGACAGACGATGTCTTGGAGGAAGTTAAAGCTGAATCACCAAGACCAAACTAACACACTTTGTCATGAGGTCGCCCGTTTGCGGTTATCGCAAACGGGTGGCTATTATCAAGTCGCCACTAAAAATCATCACACTTAAAAATAGTGGTTAAACCATTGCTCCGTCAGGCGTGCAACCTCATCTAGTGTGCCAGCCTCTTCGAATAAGTGTGTCGCTCCCGCAACCATTTCCAGTTTGGCGACGCCGTGCATGTGAGACATCGCCGCTTCATTTAACTCCATGACAACAGTATCCAGTTCGCCGACAATGAGTAGACTTGGGGCTTCCACTTGCGATAGGAGTGCGCCTGCCAAATCTGACCGGCCACCACGACATACAACTGCTTTCACGCAATCGCTGCGTTTGGCTGCCGCCTGTAATGCTGCCGCCGCGCCCGTACTCGCCCCAAAATATCCGATGGGCAAGCCTTGAGTTGGTGATTGTTGTCTGATCCAGTCCGTTGCAGCGACCAGGCGTGTGGTGAGTAATGCTATATTGAAGCGATGCTCACGAGTGATCTCGTCCGCTTGCTCTTCTTCAGGTGTTAATAAATCGAATAACAAGGTAGCCATACCCGCTTGATTCAAGCGCTCTGCGACTGATTGATTGCGCTGGCTAAAGCGACTGCTCCCGCTGCCGTGAGCAAATATCACGATGCCGGAAGCGGGTGTGGGACTTTGTAATATTCCCGACAGATAAAAAGAATCGCAGGGAATATCAATGTCATCACGCCAGATTTTCATGAGGTTTCCTGTCTACCTTTTAAGTATAGCTGATTCACGGCAATGCGGCGTTTGTCGGTTGCCGTCATCTGGTTGATTATATGTAATATTTAACATGTTCTGGGAGAGTTGCGCCAGGAGGTGACTAAATTTTGAATGTGGCAGCATTCTTTGCTAAAATTCTGACCTTAACTTGAATCGAGCTACGTCATGTTCAGAAACACTAAAGAGGTCGCGTCCGAGCCTCATCGTAAGCAGGCGAGACTACTGCACAAGAAGGATAAGTTACTGGTAGACATGGTGCATTTACTGAATGATGCAGGCACTGTTTCAGTCGATGAGCTTCAGCAACACCAATTAGAGCAGGTGATGCTTGGTCTGGGTAAAGAGCGGCGCATTGAGTTGATCTTACGTGCCGTCGCGGCAGGTCGTCTGGATATTTTGTGTAAGTTGCGCGAACCGATAGAAGAGGGTGGCTACGGGTGGTCACTCGATGTGAAAGCCCTCGATGGTCGAACGCCTGTGAGTGTCGCGGCTTCACTCGAAGGGCGTGATATCTTGTTGCATTTATTGACGCCTGTTGCAAGCGATGGGTTTGGCCTATCGCTTGATAAGGTGGCGTTGGATGTTTTACTGGGGCACAGTGCTTTGAATATGCGTGCGGTACCGGGTGTCATGTATCGCAAGAAAAAGTTAACCCGACAACATTCTTTTATTGAATATACCGATCCACTCACCGGCGCAGCAGAAATATATACGCATGACAGTGAACTCGGAAAAGGATCATTCGGTAGTGTGCGCTTATTTCGTTGCGTTAACCAACCCGAAAAGAAAGTAGTGTTAAAGCAGTTGCATTTGAATGAGGATATGTCAGTTTCCGGCGTGCATATGCTTAACAGTGTGAGTCAGTGTGGTAAAGAAATGCTTTACATGCAAATGGCTTATCCGGATTTAAAACCGTTTCGCTATAAACACAGCATCCATCGAGCAACACGGCAATTAAGTTCTCTTTTCGTGATGCCGTTCATCCCCGGGTTGCGTCTGCATGAGGTCATTAAAGATGCGCACCGGCCAGAGCATTTTTTTCATTTGCTGTTTTCTGTAGCAAAGGAACTGCAGCGCATTCATGCGTTAGATATTGTTCATGGAGATGTCAAAATTTTTAATATCATGGTGGCGGACTTGCCGGGTCAGGGTGATGTGGTTCCCAATTATAACGTGAGATTTGTTGATTTTGGTTTTGCTTGCATGGTGGGTCGTGTCAAGTTGCCATTTGTCACTCATGTTATCTATCAAGCGCCAGAGCTTTTCAGAGCGAATACGACACTTCCTGTGGCAGAATTTTCACAAGATGTGTATTCATTTGGTTGTATAGTTTATTACGCTTACACTGTCGCGCGTGATAAATTTCCACAAATCAAAGAGCAGTATCCAGGCCTCATTCAATATTTGAAAGATTTTGCTAATCGAGCATCGTCCGGTGATTCAGTCGCAAGACCACCACTTGCTGAATTTATCAGCAACCTGGGTTTGTTAATGAATATCGAGCTGAAACATAGGTCTCAGTTGATCTGATCTGCCTTGCCACGTCGCCAGTCACTGCGCTACATTGAGCAATCAATTTAAGGAGAGCGCATGAGAATCATTATTGTGGGTGGAACAGGCACAATCGGTACGGCGATTAGCAAGGAACTCGCGGCGCGTCATACGCTAGTTTTGGCGGGAAGCAAAAGCGGTGATGTGCAAGTTGATATCAACGATCTTCATTCCATGGAGAAAATGTATCAAACAGTGAAAGATTTTGATGCGGTGATCTGTGCGGTGGGCGGTGTGCACTTTGGTCCTTTGGCTGAATTAACCACCGAACAAATTAACTTGGGATTAAACAGTAAGCTGATGGGGCAGGTGAATCTTGTATTGGCAGGGATGAAATATATTAATCAACCGGGTTCCTTCACCTTAACAAGCGGCATATTGAGTCGTGACCCGATTCGCTTCGGTGCGTGCGCAGCGATGGTGAATGGCGCGCTCGATGCATTTGTGAAGGCCGCTGCGATTGAGATGCCTGGCCAAATGCGTATTAATATTGTCAGTCCAACGGTGCTCACCGAGTCGATGGATAAATTGGGTTCGTACTTCCGTGGTTATGAGTCTGTGCCGGCTGAGCGTGTTGCGCTTGCTTATAGTAAGAGCGTTGAAGGTGCGCAGACCGGTTGTGTTTACGTTGTTGGGTGATGCAGTCTGTGTCGCTCTCTTAAAACAATTTTGGCGATAGTGGTGCGGATGTTTTGTGATCCGCATTCGCATGGTCGTCGCCTTGCTGGGCGCGTTTTAACAGTGTATCCACCGTTTGCGATAGTTTATGCAGCGTGAGGTTGAGACGTTTGTTTTCTTCTTCCAATATTTCAATGCGAGTTTGCATGCTGCTCATGTCAAAGCTTGAGTCACTGTCCATGCTCGGCAGTTCATCTGAATCAAGATGTTCAGCCAGTGCTGTGAACTCGGCTTTGCTGAGTTGGTGCGCCGTTCTTCGCGGCACTTTCACGCCGTATTGAGCTAGCATGAAGGTTGCATCATTCGTGGCTTCAATGGATTCTGGATCGCTGGTGCGTGTTGCAATGGCGCAGTCAAATATCGACGTATTGAATTTATCGAGTGCGTTGAGATCTGCGCCGTTATTCAATAATAGCTGCATACTGGCTAGGTCGTGTCGCGTAGCGGCAAGGTGTAAAGGAGCTCGGCCTTTTTGGTCTCTGGTGTTTGCGTCGGCGCCATGGCTCATTAGAAACAGCATCACGTCAGTGGCGTTCACTTTGCTGTGCTCGGGTAGTTTGGCGCACGCTTTAGTGAGAAGGTGTAAGGCTGTTGAATTTTTATGTTTTGAGAAGTGCATATTCAAGAGCATGGTTGGAATGGGAAAATCGTGGTATTTCCGCACAAATTCAGTACGCGGCAGCTTCAAATCTTCCAGAACAGGTTGAAAATAAATATATAAATCTTCATCAGAATGTATAGGTGTGCTGAGGTAATCTGTTATTTTCATTGTTATCGTGACATCTCATTACATGGGTTGTCGGGTATCTTGATGTTTCCAGCTCAAGATTAATCAAATCAGAGGGGATTGTCGAGTTGCCGAAAGTGTGTACAGAAACGCCTTTGTAACGCGAGCATTCTGATTGACTAACCTGTGATCAAATTATACATTATCTTTGATCTCTTGAAAAAGTTCCTGTGAACCCACCAAGCTCATGCAAAGGATGGCCTTAATGAAAATGAAATCGATCGTTGCTTTGCTCGCTGTTTCTCTAATGACAGTTACGATGAATGTATACGCCGAAGAAAGTCAGCCTAACAATGATGAATCCATCGTCATTGGCGCATGTATGACGGTCAATATTCAGAAAAAAGTACCGGGCATCGCACAAGATAAAATTGAAAAATGTTCCAACGGCGATGCTAAAGATTTGCCTAAATGTTTGGGTGTTTCTGATGCTGATTTTCTTTCCTTCATCAATGCCTGTAAGGCGCAGTTAAATAATGCGAAATGTGTCGCGGGTAAGTTGAAAGTTAAATTAATTCAGTATGCTGATTGCGGTTACGAAAAAGATGTTGAAGCTTGCTATAAAAATATCGGCACATCCAGTGATGCTGTCGCGAAATTGAGTCAACAATGCATCGCGGAAGGTGCAAAGTAAATGAGTAAAGCGCGCCAGTCATTTCTTGCTGGCGCAATTTTTTTTAGCTGCTGAGAGTTGTGCGGCTTGCCTCAATGTTTCTTGATTGATCGGCTACTAATGATACATGTTTGTCAATTTCATTATCTCTAAATAATAATCCTGCTGTCACGGCGCTTGCGACCATGCCGGTTGCAGCGGATCCAATGGCAATGCCTATCGTGGCACCGGTTGCAGCGCCCATAAACATGCCTCCTAACGCTGTCGCAACAGCGCCTGGTCCTGTCCACGCACCAGCGGCAATGCCGATGGCAATGCCTATCGCTCCGCCTACAACGACGCCCACGGCAAACATGGCAACGACTGCAATCGCCTTCCAGAAATTGGTCCAGCGCGCGGTTTTCTTGCAGTTTGCTTCATAGGTGTTGATATGTTGTAGCGCCTCTGCTTGTGATAGGTTGGGTGATCGGCAATTTTTAAGTAATAAAGTCGTTTCACGCGCAACTTGCATGGCGCTGCTGTCGTTGATAGCCTCTGACGAAGCGCCAGCTGTCACTTGATTTTGAATATCTTTCGCAAGCTTGTCATACAGGATTTTTAAGTGGGATTGGTATTGAAGTAATAACTCACGTTTCTTCAGTGCGTCTTCTGTGGTGGGGTCGGTAATTGGGTCAGCAGTTGTGGATATTGCTTCTAATAATTCGCCAAGTGCCATGTTGATGTTATCTTCGGCAACTTCCGTGATAAAATCTTTCGCGCAATTCTGTTTTTTAAAATGAAGTAACACATTTGCGTTTTTCTGGTTACGAGCGATGAAGTCATCATTAATAATTAATTTTTTATTTTTGTCTTGTTCGTGTGGGATTTTTGCATGTTGAAGCATTTTGAAAAGGTTGGCGTGATAATTGTAATCAATGATGCCTGTGCCTTGAATGCTATCGCGATGGGTAATATGCTCACCATCATAGTGGTTTAAATTCAAGCTTATGTTTTTAGGTATATAGTTTGGGTGTTCGTTTAAAAAAATAGATAGCGCATCATGAATATCATGGCGATCATCATAAAAATCAAAAGTAATATCAGCATGCGGGTTTTCAGAGGAAATCTTGTGCATCTGTGCATAGAGCAGCGATAATTTTTGGTCGTCGAAAAACCAGCGCTGATGGATGAAGTGTTCATTATTTTCAATACAAGCTCTGAAAGTCTCGCCTGGTTGCATTCTGCCGTAACTATCTGCCAGCAAATATTCGTCAATTTCGCAGGTTGCGTCATGGTCGCTCAGTCGCAGGGTGAATTCTTCGTGTAATTTTCGCAGGGCGGGAAATGCCGATCCTTTATTATGTGAATAAGCGTTGAGGTCGTCTATTGTTTTATCTTGACGATTAGAACCAACTAGCAAGATGGCCTTCGTAAACGCTTGTGCGGTGATCTTGTTGGTAATGGCGGTGATCAAGTCATTGTTGGATGTGATGACTCGTTTGTCGTGCTCAGGATTTTGTACATAATTAACATTGAAGATACAGCCGTCGAAATCCAGTGAAATTGCGTTAATTGTTTGTCGTGACTGACTCATTTTTAAATCCTCATTTTTTACAATAATTAGTAAATGTTGATGCAGCATCATTTCGTTATAACGGGATACGACGTTGTTTCGTCAATCAATTAATCATCAGTTTCGCAATGACGATTGACATAATCAATCCACGCGATACAAGAACTCAATAGACAACGACTGATCGTATAGATTCTCCAGCGTGCATTAAATCAAAAGCTTTATTAATCTCGTGTAGTGGCAGTTGGTGTGTAATCAAATCATCAATATTTATTTTACCTTCCATATACCAATCCACTATTTTGGGTACATCGGTGCGCCCGCGTGCGCCACCAAAAGCTGAGCCTTGCCAGACGCGGCCCGTGACAAGTTGGAATGGGCGGGTAGCAATTTCCTGTCCGGCACCCGCGACGCCTATAATGGTGCTAACACCCCAGCCTTTATGACAACATTCTAGTGCTTGCCGCATTAAAGTCGTGTTGCCCACGCATTCAAAGCTATAGTCTGCGCCACCCTTGGTGAGCTCGACCAGATATGCAACCAGATCACCTTCGACATCAGTGGGATTCACAAAATGCGTTAAGCCGAATTTTTTCGCCAGTGTTTCCCGCGCAGGATTAATATCAACACCGATAATTTTATCTGCGCCCGCCATCCGTGCGCCTTGCACGACATTCAAGCCGATGCCGCCTAAACCAAAGACGACGACATTGGCTCCCGGCGTCACTTTGGCGGTGTAGATGACGGCTCCAATGCCAGTGGTGACACCGCAGCCAATGTAGCAGACTTTATCAAAAGGCGCGTCTTCGCGAATTTTAGCCACTGCGATTTCAGGTAGCACGGTGTAGTTCGCAAATGTTGACGTGCCCATGTAGTGAAATAATTTTTTTCCACCGATGCTGAAACGACTGGTGGCATCTGGCATCAACCCTTTGCCTTGTGTCGGGCGGATGGCCTGACATAAATTTGTTTTTTGTGAGAGACAGTATTCGCACTGCCGACATTCGGGTGTGTAAAGCGGAATAACGTGATCACCGGGTTTTACGCTCGTGACACCTTTGCCGACTTCGACGACGATGCCGGCACCTTCATGACCTAAAATAGTCGGAAAAATGCCTTCGGGATCTTGGCCTGACAAGGTATAGGCGTCAGTGTGGCAGACGCCGGTCGCTTTGATTTCAATGAGGACTTCACCCGCTTTTGGTCCTTCCAGATCAACCGTTTCAATCGTGAGTGGAGCACCCGCTTGGTAAGCAACAGCTGCTTTAACTTGCATAAGATTTTCCTGCTGAACGTTGATAGACAATTTCACCGCCGACGACGGTCATGATGCATTGTGTTTTTAAAATATCTTGTGCCGGAATTTTTGTGATATCTGCTGATAAAATGGTGAAATCGGCGAGTTTACCTACTTCGATTGAGCCGCGTAAATTCTCTTCGAAAGCCGCGTATGCCGGCCAGAGGGTAAACATTTTTAATGCGATTTCGCGAGAGACCGCTTCTTCTGGGTGCCAGCCTTCACCTGAGAAGCCTTGCAAATCTTTGCGTGCCACGGCGCCGTAATATTCGATCATGGGTTCGCCGCGTTCAACCGGTGCGTCAGAGCCGCCAATTACTTTAACGCCAGAGCTGATGAGGGTATTCCAGGCATATGCACCTTTCAATCGCTCCATGCCGAGGCGTTGCGATGCATAGTGTAAGTCGCCGATCGCGTGGGAAGGCTGCATGGAGGCAATGATGCCCATTTTTGCAAAACGCGGCAGATCGACGGGATTCACAATTTGCGTGTGTTCATCGCGCCAGCGTGGATCCGCATATTTACGTTCAGCGACAGGAACCGCCTCAAAGGCTTGTTGATATTGATCGAGGACAAACCGATTCGCTTTGTCGCCGATGGCATGTGTCTGAACTTGAATACCGACGCGTAATGCTTTTTGGAGCATGCGTTGATAGTCATCTTGTTTAACCGTCATTAAGCCGGTGGTGTCGGCGGCGTCGGAGTACGGTGCTAATAATGCAGCCCCTCGCGAGCCTAATGCCCCATCCGAAACTACTTTTATCGCGCGTACATTGAAGCGATGATCATAGGCTTCAATAATCGGGCCATCGCGTAACAGCCGATCAGCTTCTTTTCCTGGTCCGCTGACAGCTTTATAAATACGTATTTTTAATAAATGCTGAGCATATAATTTTTTATAAAGATCGACATGCTTGTATGTGCCTTTTGGTTCTTGCACTTGTGTTAAGCCAACTTCAAAGCTGCGTTGTTGTGCTTTCAGCATGGCTTCTTGCATCTGCGCTAGCGTCGCTGACGGAACATGATCGGTGACCATTTTCACCGCTGCATCCAATAACAGCCCGTTTGGTTCACCCGTTTGTGGGTCGTGTTGAATTTTCCCGCCGAAGGGATCTTGTGTGTTTTTATCAATTCCAGCCAGCTTCAGTGCGGCGCTGTTCACGACTGCGCAATGCCAATCTGTTCGGTCGAGATACACTGGATTATTTGGTGCAACGCGGTCAAGGTCGGCACGCGTGGGGGCGATGCCTTCTTTCCATAAGGTTTCATTCCAGCCACCACCTAGAATCCATTCGCCAGGTTTTGCTTTAGCGACGCGCGCTTCGACCGCTTTTAAAAACTCGTTGAGATTTGTTGTATTGGCAAGATTAAGTTTCATCTCGCGATCACCGACGCCTATGAAGTGATAATGCGAATCGGTGAATCCGGGTAAGAGCGTCGCACCGTGCAGATTAATGATTTTTGTTTTTTTACCTATATATTTCTTCGCGTCAACATTGTTACCGATGAAAATAATTTTATCATTTTTGACAGCGACGGCTTCAGCGTGCGGCTGTTTCTCATTCATGGTGTAAATGTTGCCGTCAATGAAAACTTTTGTAGCAGGGGTGAGGGCAGGTTGAGCAAGTAGGGTGGTCGATAAAACAAGACTGGAAAATGCGGCATATAATTTCATAGGAACATCCTGTGTGATGAAAGTGCATTTTTTGCGATAAAGATCATATATGGGTTACCTAAGGGTTTCAATGTTGATGTGATGGCGTTGACATGTTATATATTTATTATGCCTAAATTACTAAAGTTTGTTGCAAAATCACATCCGATTTTACGTGAAACTATGCCAATTGTGCGTGATTTCAACGATCCTGCTTTGCAAGCAACCATTGCTGACATGTGTTATTCCATTTTGCCCAAGCAATTAAAAGCGGCGCGTGCCTGTCATGAAAGTGCGGCGGGCATGGCTGCGAATCAATGGGGCTTGAAGCGGAGAATTTTTATTTTTACGCCGAATGGTTCTGAGCCTGGTGAGAAAATGGAAGTGATGCTGAATCCTTCTTATAAGCCGTTTTTACTTCCGGGTGAGGCGGTGCCAGCAAAATCTTCGGCATATGAAGGTTGTTTCTCAGTGCCGTTAACAACGGGTGCTGTCACACGTTTTGTAAGAATCGTTGCAACTTATGACACACCAACGGGCGAAAAGGTGGAGCGCATCATGGAAGACTGGGAGGCGCGAGTCTTTCAGCATGAAACGGATCATCTTGACGGTAAATTATTTGATGGTGCTTTAGATCATTTCGCCGGCCCTGAATGCGTTGATCGCATTATTTTTAAAGATGAGGCGGAGATGGAGCGTTATTGGGCAGATAAAGTCAGGCCAAGCAGAGAAGAATAGCCTGTTTAATTGATTATAATAAAAGCAGCTCTAACTACCAGTAATACAACAGGAAATGGCTAAGTTGATCGAGTGGATGCGGCAAACTTGCTGAATCATTGTCTTGACGACTATAATCTTGCCAAACACATAGGGGGCATGAAAATGCGCGGACGAATCCAGTTTCCTTCGTTCAGAAAAAGAGCTAATAAGACTGTACCACCATCTAATACTCCAACCGCGACAACGGGAAGTGGTGATGTCACTCAGCAACAAAGCTCACGAATACAGAGTCATTCTACTCATGCATTGTTGGGGAAGCAGACACTTTCCGCTCCGAGCGTAGATCCCTCGGCTCCGACTGTTCCGCCTGTCGCTCAATCATTGGCTGGTTCGCCAGTATTAAAAAAGCAAAAAGAGTCAGATCCGTTGTTGGCGGGTGTTTCGTCAACTCAGTTGTATCATCAGGCGCTTATTCAAAAATATGATGCGTCAGAAGATACCTTGCGAAAATTCACGCTCATGAATTATAACCATGAACAGCGTAAAGTCTTATACAAGCACTATATTGCTGAGCTAGATGTTGCCATTGAGAAACTGCAAAATGATGAGTTGAAACAATTGGCGCGTGATGTTCTGGATCAAGTTAAATTTGCGCACGATAGCCTACTTCAACGCTATGAGGATTTTAAAGTTGATGATTTGCAATTATTCGATGTGTTGCACGTCACGGCAAAGTTAATTTCAACGTCACCATTGAATCAAGATAATACGCTGAATGATGATTTCATTCTTATCACTGAAAAATTTTCAGGCGTCATGGGCGGTATTCGTTCTGATGGCCAATCGAAAGCATTAAAATGTGCGGGCTACGCCTTGCTGACAGGCCTTGTTCTGCTCGCGGGTATTATGATTGGCGTGTTAACCTTCGGCGCTTTCGCAGTGACGGCTCTCACGGTGAGCGTCATTACGTTTGGCATCATCAACATGAGTGGTCAATTCGGTTTCGGTATTTATACAGGTATGAAATCGGTGGGGTTGTTCAATCAAGCTTATCGTGAAACGAAGATTGCTAACAGGATGGAGGCATTAGGTGCGGCGGTTAGTGCTGCAGCGCCGCAAGATGATGCTCTTCCGCTAGAGATTGTTCTGTAGCGATTATTTTCTTTTTGAAGTTTATTCATTCGAAATAGAGGGTGTGAGTTTCGTATTGATCTCACGCTATTTTGATGGATTCGCGATAAGAGTTTGACTGCCAATTTTTTCAGTCAAGCCGCGTGAGATCATTGTACCTTTACGCATCGCAGGATTCAGAACGAATTGATACAGTATTTCATTGCTCACGAGGATTAAACAGACAGCGAAGGCTACTTTCGGCCATGCTGAATGTTCTAACAAATTTAGCGAGTAACGGTTATACAGCCCATCCGCGACAAATATCATGGGCGAATGGATAATGTATAACGAATACGAGCGCGGAGCGATAAAGTCTAGGCCTTCCTGGATCAGTTTAGGGAATGTGAGAATGCTGCAGTTAAATACCGCTGATATTAATAATGTTGATCCTATTAAGTTACCCAAGGTCAGGTAAATGGCGGGTGGTAAACCAATCGTTGTCACGCCTATTAACAGATAGAGCAGCAAGCCGGCTATCATCATGCGCGGCAATAGGCTCATTTTGATTTGAGGCTTTAAGTAAACAAACCATCGCTGTTGAGACAAAAGATAAATGAGGCATCCGTAGAAAATGGCATCGCAGCGGCTTTGCGTGAAGTAAATGCCTTTCAGGCCGTAATAATTGACGGTGATGGGGCGCACCACGAAGGTGACGAGTAAAATCATGCCGATGAAGATTTTAATGCGTTGTTGATTGTTTTTTGTCAGGAGCAAAAAAAGAGGGAAGCTTAGATAAAATTGTCCCTCTATCATGAGAGACCAAAGGGGCAGCAGTGAAAAAGTGAAATTCCGGCTTATAAAAAAATAATTATAAGTAGAGGTTATTAAATAAAAGCTATTATTGAAAACGTGAGTCGGAGTAGAGAACCCTTTTATGCTGATAAAGCTGAAGCTTAGTAATAATACCAAGAAGTAGGCAGTCCACATCGCGGGGTAAATGCGAAAGAACCGACTGATGGCATATGCCTTGAGGAATAGAGTTAAATTGGCTTTATCGCCTTTAAGTTGGTCGGTGCGATTTACCAGTATGGATGAAATGACAAATCCAGAAATCGCGAGTGATAAATCAATGCAAGTCGTTCCAAACCCATGCCCGAAGGAATCTGCGCTGTTTTCCGTAAATAAAAAAAGCCAGAGATGACCGGCAACGACAAGGATGGTGATTATTCCGCGAAGTGTGTCTATTTCAGCATTTCTTTCCAAGATGCTCCACCTTTTCTGTCAGTTGAGGCATACAGGGTAACACTGACGGTATCAAGCTGATGAATGACAGGCTTCGAATGAGGTTTTTGGATGCCATTTAAAATGCTCCCTGCAATCAATCCGCTTACATTCTAATGAATAATATTAGCATCTATTTTAGATGATTGTACCAACATTTCCTCAGAAGGATGGTGAGGTATCCCTTGTATCGATTGTCTGGTTAGGCAATCGGTACAACTTGAATGGCTTCCAAAATGGCAAGCCAAGTGCTGTATGGAATCGGTGTATATCCAGGTGCGCGCACCGGGTAATCTAGCTGGTAAGGATTGTTGGGAATGGGTTGTGGGGCTAGTTTCCATGCCGGCAGGTTCGGAATAATTTGCGTGGTCACGCAAGCAAACAGTGTGCTACCGGTTGGGCATGCATAATCATTTTGAAATGAATAACTACTCCAGCTACCGGGTGTGGGTGTTGTGAAAAATGTTTTAGCTTCGGTTAACTGATACTGCTGATCGTAGAGATATATCTGCATGCCTGGGTTGTTAAGATGTTGTGGTGTGATGCCGGGAATGCCAACGTTAAGCACAGACATGCTTGTTAAAGTCTGGCTCGGATAAAGTGTGCGTAATTCGCCAAGATGCGTATGCGCACTCATGACGCCACGCACATTCGCTTTGTATTGTTCCATCAGGGCGAGGAAGTTATCGCGGAATTTTTTACCGTTACTTAATACCAGAGTGTCATTCCACATGTCATTGCCGTGATTAAAGGCGTCAGTGCCAACTGGAATGTGCATCGCAATATAAACGGCTTCACCGTTCGCGCTCGCTTTGGCAAGCTGATCGGCTAGCCAATCCATTTCTACTTGTGCCGTCGCAAGCTGGGCGGGCCCTAGATATTCATGGGAAAAAATCACGCTATTGATGCCGATGAATCGTAGTGGGGTTGCGCTGCCTAAGGGGTACGCGCTGTAATAACCTTCGGTTTCAACGTGTGCCATATCGTTGGCGTGGTCAGCAGGCATGGGTGAGCTAGTGGTGTAGGTGCAAGCGGTATTGGGTGAAATCGTGCAATCCGCATTGGCGTTTAATGTTGGCCAACCTTTAATGGCGGGCGAGTTGTGTGCCGGATCTAAATAAAACAGATTGTGGGTGCCATCGAAAAATGCGCCGTAGTCTACAACTAGCGAGTCATTGTTTCCGTAGACATAAAAAACCGGCATATTATTGTTGCTAATGGCAGGTAAACCGCTTAATCCGGTTAGGATGGTGGTGATGTTTGAGGGTACTTGCGGTTGATTGTGATGGGCAGGTAAATCGCCGAGCAGGACAATAAATTTCGGTGACTGGGTGCTGATGAGGGTGGTCAGCTCTGCTTGAGTGCTTTCCCATAGGGCAACGTTCGTATCCTGGCCGTAAGTGATAGGCGTGAAATTATTATTTTTGATGTGGATGTCTGTGATGGCCAGGAAGGTGTTGTTATTGCTCACAGTGATATTGATTTGGTCGGTGCGGCTGACTAAGGTGCACCCCACCTGGTGGTTGGCACAAATTTGAAATTGGCTGCGCAGTTTTCCCGGTTTTTGGGTCAGCGCGGCTGGGATCGTAATGGTGACAGTGCACGACCCGCCATTGGCGCTTAGGCTGGGGCAGGAGGTGGCTGTCATGCCAGTGGGTAAGTGACTGGCGGTTATCTGTGTGAGGGTGGCGGGTGTGTTATTGGTAACGGTGTAAGCGATGGTTAGGGTGGAGCCTGCTGCTGCCGCTGGGTCATGATAGGTGTAGTCAGCGGGTGTGATCGTCAATAAGGGTTGAGCATTTGCCCACGAAGAGAGCGCGCATAAAACCAGGGTCAGCGCGGCTGATAGTTTGAATTTAGTGTGCATGTCTTTCCTCTGATTTCATGGGGTTATCTGGCGTAAGTAAATTGAAGCATGAACTGGTTGGCATGGAGAGGGCCGGAGCTTAGGCGCTGTGCACTTTGTTGTGTCGGTGCTTTGCCTAGTTTCGCGGTGCCAAGATGGGTGTATTCATATCCACCACCGACGCGCCAGTGTTCGGTGATATCCGCGTCGACACCCAGACCTGCCGAATAGGCTAGGCAGAGTTCTGTGTTCGAGGTAAAAGCAGGGTCGGCCACAGCATAGCTTTCGGTCGGTGTTTCCTGGTAATCACCACTGTGTAAGCGGCTGATACCGATGCCGACAGAAAGGTAAGGATGATAGCGGCCGGATCCGATCGATAATAATTTACCTTCCAGCATGAGGCGTGAATGCTGAATTTGATAGGTGTCATTCAGATTGTTAAAGCGCGGATCGTTGTATTGATAAATGCTGCCACTAGCTGTGAAGGGTGCGGCTATGTATAGTCCTGCACCAATTTCAGTCTCAACACGTGCCGTGAGAGGCGTGCGTAATCCGGCGGCTAGGCCGGCATAGTCGTCTGCGCGCCAACTATCGTCAGCCATGTTGGTTTTCCAGTAGCTGGGTTGAAAGTGGATGGTTTGATTTTGCCCAGGTTTTGCTAGCAACAACCCTCCTGAGAGTCTTGCATAAGGGTGTGATTGGGCGTGTAAAGTCAGGGGAAGGAGGAGTCCCGCAAAGAGTAGCCGTTTTGACATGCGTATCATGAGGTTGTCTTTTTTGTTGGCAGAGATTGAATAATACTCAGATTCAGATCTAAATGCAAAAGACTGTCATGACGCGTGTCGCTAGTTAGAACGAGGGTTGTCTGCGCGGCCCCGGCATTTTTTTTGACACGGCTTTTCTGGATAAGAAGTTAGTGGTGTAGCGTTTCGCTAATGCTGTGTCGTGAATAATGAGGACATTTTCCGCATTATCTTCCTGGGCTGCGCGTGTGAAATTAAATGATCCGGTGATCACCGTATTGTTATCAATAATCATCACTTTGTTGTGAGCGATCGCGGGTTCGTCATCGATCCAAACGGGAATGGACTGATGAATAAAATATTTTGCCGCGGAATATTTATTATGTTTCGACTGGCTTTTATCGAGGATGACATTCACTTCCACACCGCGTGATTGAGCTTGTGTGATGGCTTTTGCAATCGGTTTTGAAGTGAAGCTGTAGGCTTGTACGAAAATTGATTGCGCGGCTTGATCAATTTCTTTGACGATAAGTCCGGTGCAATTACTGCCGGGCGTGAAGCATAATTCATATTTAGTATTGGCGGGAAAAGTGTCTGAGTAAATGGGCGCCGCGGTGCTCACGGTTAACAGGGTGGCTAAGGTGGCCATGGCTTTTTTAGTGATAAGACTTGATATGGCCGTCATGAGGTTGCTTTCGCATGAGTGGTAAAATGAAAGACGTGACGCAGTGGTTGTAATTTGTTTGGGTAACTATTTCTTAATTCGTTTTGATAGTGTCCGCGGGTGTGGGCGTGAATGCACTTTTGCCAAAACCCTAATGCGGGAATATTTTCTGGGATCACGGTGACTTCCCATTTGCCGGGAAATAACTGCCACACTTCATCGGCGATTTGCTTGCCGATACCTTTACCTTGAAATTTTGCCACAATAAAAAATTCACCCATACTCCAATCTGTCTCTGGGTGGGTGCCTTTGGGGTGAATCAAAACGAAGCCAGCTAATTCATCGGCGACTTTAATTAAAAAAGCATGACAGTTCTGTTCTTCAAAATAACGTTTGATGCCGCAGCCCTCGTAAAGGCCGTTAGCGGGAAATGACCAGTCCCAGTCTCGAATAAACCCACACGTGCGCGACATGTCATAGGCATAAAAGCGCGACATATTTTCAATGGTTGCGTAGTGGTCTTTGGTAGCTTTGATGAGTTGCGACTTCTGAATGTCTGTCATGTATAGGCTGCGCCTCGATTTGGTTTCGCGCATTCTACACTATACGGCTAGCTAATCGCTATGTCATGATTGTGGTAAGGGTTTTATGGCGATGGCCTGTTAGGGATAAAGGATAGAGTATGACCTATAAAATTACGTTTGAAATGAATCCAGCGGCTGCTGATGTGCGCATGCTGGAGAATGGAATTACGCAAGACGCTGTTGATAAGCGCGGTCACGATCCCGTTGAATTTTTCGCATTTTTTGTTCGCGATGAAAATAATAAAATTCTCGGCGGCTGTGATGGCAAGATATGGTGTGGGTGTCTTTACATTAATCATTTGTGGGTCGCTGAATCGATACGCGGCAAAGGTTATGGTTCGAAATTGATGCTGTCAGCGGAAAATCTCGGAAGCGAAAAAAAATGTACGTTTGCGGCAGCGAATACCATGGATGCCGCGGCCTTGGCGTTTTATAAAGAATTGGGATACCACGTCGAGTTTGAGCGGCGTGGGTATTTGAAGGGCTCTGTTTTGTATTATTTGCGGCGTGATCTATTTATTAAGTGATGAGTTGATGGCGAGTCGATAGTGGGTGACAGGTTTGCAATACATGGCCGGTCTTCCGTCGCATCTTGGGTGGAAACGATGCTTTCTTGCAATGCTGGTGCGCCTCATGGTGTGACTTAACTGTCGAAGGAGGTCTTCACCGTTTGTTTCTTCATGCCCATATTTTTGTTATACATTCAAATCGGTGCGCTTTACCCGACGCTTATTTAACGTTAAACGGAACCGATTTATCAAGCTTATCATTGACATACAAATCCACACGGTAAGTGCCGGCCGGCCAGCCTTTGTCGGGTTTTGATAAGGATAAATTAGCGGTATAAGTTTGATCGTTGGTTATATCTTTATCGACCGTCAGTGATTTTTCGTCAATTTTATAATTGGCGGGCGCCACATCATGGGTATCAACGGCGATCCAGGTGGCTTTAACTTGCTCGCCTTTGCTCACTTTGTCTGAATCGCAGATGAGGTAAATGGTGGGGGTTGTTTGTGAAAAACTCTCTTTGGCACCACCTGGTACGTCGTTGGCACTGACTTGATCCGTCAGGGTGCATTCAAAACCTGATTGGCTGTCTGCGGCAGTGCTGGGACTTGTGCCTATTATCGCACACGATGTTAAGAGTAGTGTGAGGCTAATTTTCTGAAAGTGACGCATGTAACAACCCTCCTGAGTCATTCAAATATTATAACCTGAATTCACCCATGAGGCGGTTTGATAGTTGTAACTGATTGAATAAAAGGAATAACTAGATGGTTTTCACGTGCGTCGCAAATTCGCCCTTTTCGCCAACTTCGAGCTCAAAGCTGATGCGTTGACCCACGGCTAACTCTTTATATCCTGCTATTTCTACTTCGGAAAAGTGGACGAAGACTTCATTTTCACTGCCATCTGGGGTGATGAAGCCATAGCCTTTAATTTTATTGAAGCGCTTAACGGTGCCGGTCATCATCATGGGTGGGTTTTCCTCGGAAATATCTTTTTTTAATAGGTGGGCGTACGCTATCATTTGTTTGCGCCTGATACAATCTTCGTGGCAGTCGCGTACTCATAATAAGAAAGTTTAATGGTGCCTTAATAATAATCATATATAGTAAACGTGTCCGAACTTTATTCACGGCGCGAGGAAGGGGCTATGCAAGCAGAACAAGAAATATTCAGCAGAAGAATGAAGAAGTTAAAGAATGGTGCAGAGCATCCGCACGGCGAATTAATGGAAGCCATGCATCGCGTCAATCAATTAAATAAAACACATCCCGCTGATTTCTTTGAGCTGGTCAAGATGTGCCGTTTTCCCGATCATCCCGTTCACGAACAATGTCTCGCCGTGTTAGCGGAGTTTGATCTGCTCTATAAAAATGAAGTGAGGGAGCTGGTCAAAGACATCATTTTGTCATCCGTTGTCGGCCGAACATTAGTCGATCTCGAAATAAAATCACCGCTACAAGAAGGTCTTGAGGCTTGTCTGCTCTTTTAGGTGAACATCTTAGCGTTTACATTTTTTGCTAGATGCCGAATTTTCTTGCTCTGTTGTGTTGGCCTTGGCAGCAGCTGTTTTAGCCTGGTGTTCCCAAATAAGGTTGGGGTCGTAGGCGGGATTGGGAATCTCGATGTATTGGATTTCTTTGTTGCTCTTCTCTTTGCTTTTCACTTTTCCGCGATTGAACAAGTTCCTTCTCCCAAAAAATTCAGCACCATAAAATAGTTTGATTCATTACCATGACATGCTTCGCAAAGTGTTTGCAACCCATTATTTGCCGTCATGCTTCATCATCGCTTGAACGGCTTGCAAGGCATCCGGTTGTACGACGAATTCTCCTTGAAACGGTCGATCGAGTGTAATCAATAAAAACAAGACGGAAGCCGCCATAATGGAGAATGCGGTAATGCTGAAAATATGCAGGTAAAAATTCACGCGAAAAGCGTAGTTAATGACAATGATCAGAATGGTGCCGAGTAATATCACCACCCAGATATTGCTGCTTAAACCTTGCTGGCTCACTAAAATTCTATCCTGCCGTGCATTCAACAGCGTTTTTAATTCTTGGAGGAGATCGGTGACGATAATGTTATCGGCGGGCGTGATGATTTTATACGTTTTCAAAATATCTGACATGTCATTAATGATGTATCCATTGCCATCGTGCGGACGCTGTCCGTCACTCATCGCCGGCCATTCAATGGTGGTGACATTATTAATGTAGGCACTCAATTTATCTTGAATTAAACGTTGTTGTGGTTGGTTCAGCCATTTGCTATCGCGATAAACATTCGCAGCTGCCGTGCCTTCGTGCAGTGCTGCGGCCGAGGCGTGATCATTGACGTTAATGAGATATAACCAGATGAATCCGATTAACACGCCGTAAATAATACCAATCAAAGATCCAACACTCGCGGTGACGGTATTGTCTTTGTAGCGAAGTTTATAAAATATAAAATATTTGTTGAGGAAGATTAACAGCAATGAAAAAGTGGTGGTGATTACGATCATGAACAGAAAGACGTAGGTGTCAGAGATTTTATAAAAGAAATCCAGCATATCGGCACCATCCTTGGTTAAGTATTCTCTCAGGCTAACCAACTATTCTCTATAAATCAATACGTTGTTCGGGCTGGATAAAACGCGACCAGATCACTATCGATATGGCATCTTCTGGGCTGTTTGTGTAAAGTTGGCGGTATAAATTGGTAGCAAAAACGACGGTTCATGCTGGATAAAACAAGGGTCCGAATGATTTGTGCTACCTATACCTACTAAGGGGAGTTTCTGCCTATGAATACAAGGTTGGATGATCTTGCAGAAGAAAAAGAATTATTGGAAAGTCAGCTCGATGGGTTGACCGATCAGCGGGATGTCGCGCAACAGAATGTGGAGCGATTTCAGTTAGCGGTTGAAACTTATGAGGCTAATCAAAGAGCGGAAGCATTTAAAAAAGCGCACACGGCCGCAGACTTAAGGCTACGTGAGTTGTCTGCGAGCGTGAACTCAATTAAGAACAGATTATTAGCGGTGCAGGTCGCCCCGGTTGGTCAACAGCTTGATGACGTTGATCCGCAAGTCAAAGAGTTAAATGACGAATTGGTACGGCTCGATCATCTTGTTCAGATAGCAAGGGCGGAGAGAGATGCTGCTTTTGAAGGCATGCATCTTAATGATCAACTTTATCAACAAAATAAAAAGATATTACGCGGCGCTTCGTATTCAACACGCACGCGTCAAGCGGTCGATGATGATTTGCGGCGGGCTCGGAAAGTTTTAGAGGAGATTGAAGGAAAAATTGCCTCGCACGATCACCGGATCAAGCAAATCTCATCAGATATGGCTGATATTGAGCGGCAGGTCCGAGAAGGTCATCTTTTGGAGCTTGCTCATGAGCAATTGGCTCAGTGGGAATTACAAGTGACTGCATTGCAACGTGCCTATGCTGAGATTGAAAGTCCATTCTCTGAATCGGATATCTGTATGCAAGAGTTACTTGATTTGCAGGCTTATATCGCTGTATTCAAAGATAGTGAAGAGGCTAAACAGTCGGCTGCTTGGTCAGATAAATTGAAAGCACTGCGTGGTTTCATCTATCACGCGTACAGCAATAAACGCATTGATGATGAGACTAGAGCATTGTTTAAAGCGATGCTGCACGGCAACCGTGTCGATCCTGATGACTCGATCGAAGCCTATTTTTTATTACGTCAAGGCGCGCCCGATCTGTTGCCAGTGCGTACCTTCGAAGACATCGTTGGCAAGATGATGGAGCGCTATGCTGCCGCTCGTCAGTTGCTGAAGACTGAATTAGATCGCTCTCAAGCCTTGGAGCTCAATCATCACGGACGTCAACTCAATCAAGCTGGTTATCACTTGATGCATACCTTAGATAAGGCAAATTCACTTGGATTTTCTTATCGCATCGAAGTGTTGCACGCAGCGAGAAAAGTACATGCTGATTGTGGCGATCATGAAAAGCAAACAGTTTTATCAAAGTTGATAGAGCGAAATATCGATGGTAAAGCTTCTGAAGTGATGGAAGTCGTAGGTTCAGTATTGATGATTGTCGGTGCTGCCATGATGGTTCTCTCAGCTTATGCGGCCTTGTTGTCATTGGGTTTTGCTTCGCCACTAGCCATTGCAGGTCTCGCCTTGGGTGGTATCATTTTTGGTAGTGGTCTTGCACTGGTCGCATCCGGTGGACCAAAGCGCACAGAAAAGGCGTTAATGACTTATAAATCGGATGTGGTGAGTGTTGCTCAGCATGGAATGTTCAGATCGGCGCCTGAAAGTATGCGTGCTCAGAGTGAGCCTAAAGTTGGTGGTGCAGTGTTTGGGGTCCGATAAGCGTATCAGTGAAGATTGTTGCATCGTCTGTTGCCGCGTTTTGTCGCGGCAACAAGTTTGCTGGAGAGGCTAGAGTTTATTAGATAGTCGTCGTGAGTTCTGAAGGATCAATCCAAGATTTTCATCAAGTTGCGTTAACGCATCCGCGAGCCCCGTCAGAATAATCATCGTACGTGTTTGTTCTTCATTTAATCCTGCGTTTTCTTTGATGGTGTCATTGACTGTTGGCATGACTTTGGTGCTGCCCCAATAGAGAGCGAGTTTTGGTATGATTGAAAGCGGTGACACGTAAATAGCCGTGACGGTGGCTAGAAATGAGGCGCCATTGATGGCTTTTGCCAGTGACTCATGGGCATTATCACGAAATTTATTCAAAGTTTCTTTGTGATCAACGAGTGTCTTGTTAACGATAGCTAGTATGGCGGCAACGAGTGCGCGGGTATCAACCAGCTCTGCTTCACGAGATTGTTCTTCGGTTTTCTCATTGTATAATTTTATTTCGTCATCAATACTTAATAGTAATGCATAGATGATGGTGTATTTTCCGTAGTCAATCGATGCAGCGCCTTTAGCTTCTTGTGCACTCGCTAGCTCGGCTTCTTTGGTGCGCAATTGTGCGAGAATAGCGGCAATTTCTTTTAATTGTATGCACTTATCAAAGCGTGTCACGGCGGGCGCCTCGCTGTAAAATAAGTTAGAAAATCGTGCAAGCATTGTGTCACCTTTTTCGTGAATGAAAGACAGTTATAAAAGAGGTTAGCATGGCAGTTATGCCTTGCCTAGTCTTGGGTGTCGCGGCACTATACGGCTCTGAATAATAAGAGGAGCACGGCCATGGCTGGATTTGATGAGGTGGAAACTTTTGCACCGCTGCTGGCGAAAATTCAAAACGGTGAAATTAAAACCGTTCATCAGTTGCGTTTACTGCTGGAGGCGACGGGTGATAAATTCGATGTGACGCCTTTGAATATGCTGTTGTTATTTCGCGAATGGCTAGGCGGACAAGGCTTAGACATCTCTACCGCAAATGGCGAGGTGACTTTGTTCGAAGTTGAGTAAAGAAGCGTCATCATTCTGATTGCTTGATCAGCAGGTGATGTAATGCTCGGTAGTCTACGTTAATCGGGGTTGAGAGTTTGGGTTGGTGCAACAATTTAGCGAGTGATTCTGGTAATGGAACATCCCTATCGATAGCCTTTTTAATCACGTCAGGGAACTTGGCTGGGTGAGCAGTGGCGGTCACGATGACAGGTTGGTGATCTTGATGATGTCGCTTTGCGGCAGCGACACCCACCGCTGTATGAGGATCAAGAATAGTCCCTGTCGATGTGTAAGTAGATTTAATTTCGGCTAATATTTCTGTATCACTGATCGATATCCCTTTAATTTCACGTTCCATTTGGTGTGGATGATGTTCGTATAATTGCTGGAGTCGCTCAAAGTTGCTGGGGTTGCCAACATCCATGGCATTCGCGTAAGTTTTTAATGAAGGGTGCGCATGAAATTCACCGGTGTGAAGATAGTCGCCGAAGACGTGGTTGGCATTCATGGCCGAAACAAATTCATGAATCTTAAAACCAAGACGCTTTGCATAAACCGCAGAGGTTAGATTGCCAAGATTGCCACTAGGCACAACGAGATCGGGTGCAGTGTGAACACCGTGTTGCTGAAGCTGAGCGAGCCCCCATGCGTGATAAATTATTTGTGGGAGCAGTCTTGAAATATTGATGGAGTTTGAGGTAGTGAGCGTTTGATCGGTTTTGAGTGTGTCGTCAGAGAGTGCTTCTTTCACCAGGCGCTGACAGTCATCGAAGGTGCCAGCGACTTCAATCGCGTGAATATTTCCCCCAAACGTGGTCATTTGCATTTCCTGAAGTGCGCTGATTTTTTTAGACGGATATAAAATATAAACCTCAATATGCGGTGCTTGGTAAAAGGCATGTGCAATCGCGCTTCCAGTGTCGCCCGATGTCGCAACGATAATCTTAATTTTTCTTTGCTTAGCTTCTGAAAAATACGCGAGTACATTCGCCATGAAGCGTGCGCCGACATCTTTAAATGCAAGTGTGGGGCCGTGAAAAACTTCTAATAAATAAATATTCTTCTCCAGGTGCACCAGTGGAATAGGGAATGAAAGTGCGTGATGAAGGATGTCGTGTAACCGTTTATGCGGAATGTCGGTAATGAAGTGGCGCATGATGACTTCACCCAGTTCGGGCAATGAATAGTGAGGGAGGTGTTCAAATACAGATGCATCGATGTGTGGGAATTTAGCAGGAACATATAAACCTTTGTCCGGTGCCAATCCTTGAAATAAAGCTTCCTCAAAGGTTACGGTTAATTTTTCATGGCGCGTGCTGATAAATTTCATGATGACGATCCAATTATCTTGGTGCCTTGCTGATTAATTTTGGAAACATAGAGTGTCGATGTCAATCCTGCCTCTTGCTGAAAGGTTCGCTTAATGGCTTGCGCTACTTTTCTGGCAGTTGCTAAGGAGGTGGTGATGGCAAAAACAGAGGGACCCGAACCCGAAATCGAAAAGCCTATCGCACCTGCGTGTAACGCCGCAATCTTGACTTGATCATAACCGGGAATCAACGGTGCTCTTTTGGGTTCGGCGATATTATCTTTGAGAGAGCTGCCGACCAAGAGGCCGTCTCCGATAATGAGTCCTGTGACTAAGCCGCCGAGATATCCCATTTGTGTGGTGACAAGTGATAGAGGTAATGATGTTGGCAGTATCTCGCGTGCAGCGCGAGTTTCAACAATCATGTGCGGGTGTGCGACGACCCAATAAAAAATATTGGTAATGGGTAATTTCACAACATCCAGTGGGTGATAATCACGTATGAGGCATGCGCCACCCAGTAATGAGGGTGCGACATTATCAGCGTGTGGTGAGCCGGAGGCGAGTCGTTCTCCTTCCACAGCAAACGCGAGTAAATCCTGTTTCGCTAATGGTCTCGTGAGTAGCGCATTGACGGCGACGGCTGCCGCGGCACAACTGGCGCCTGAGCTGCCAAGACCCGATCCAATCGGCATTTTTTTATGTAAAGTGACCATGGCGCCAAAATTAGGATGACATTCATTTAAGAGTAATTGCGCAACATGGGCGGCAATATTATTGAGATCGCCAGGAACATCCGTAGAGCCTTGATGTAGTCTGAAAATGAGACCTGGTTCCAAGGTGCGCTTTGCCGTGACGATATCACCCGGTGCGTCGATCGCGACACCCAGCACATCGAAGCCTGCGCCGACGTTGGCGATGGTGGCAGGAGCATACACTTTGACTTGTTTGTTTTTCATGATGGTCACTTATTCGGGTAAATAACCCATGAGTTCAAGGATATCAGAAAACACGCCCATCGCTGTACAACCGACGCCTGCGCCGGGTCCGCGTATCACTAAAGGTGCATCGAGGTAATGATGCGTGGTGAAAGCGATGATATTGTCGGCGTAGCAGGAGAGGGCGAGCGGGTGGTTCTCGGGAATTTCTTCCAGGCGAGCAGAGGCAGTATGCTTTTCTACGTCTATCGTGCCCACGTACCGCAATACCCTTTTTTCTTTGCGACATTTTAAAAGTCGCTCTTTAATTGTTGCTTCATATTTTTGGAAATCATCGAAGAATTTTTCCGTGAAATCACCGCTAGCCAGTGTATCCGGTACCAGGCTTTCGACGGTGATGTCATTCAAGTTTGTATGCCAGCCCATTTGTCGGGTTAAAATTAATAACTTACGTCCGACATCAATACCCGATAAATCTTCGCGTGGGTCGGGTTCGGTGAGTTGCAGTTGATGTGCCTTCTGAAGGACTTGACCAAATTCGGCATTACCATCGTAGTGATTGAATAGATAACTTAAGGTGCCGGAAAAAATACCTTCAATTTTGATGATTTTATCCCCGCAGTCGAGCAGATCTTTCAGGATCGATAAGACGGGTAAGCCGGCACCAACGTTCGCACGATAGAGGAAGTGCGAGTGATGACGTTTAAATTGACCGATGAGCGCTTTATATTGTGCATAGGGTAAAACATTGGCACGTTTATTTGGCGTAATGATGTGCACACCTTCCTGAATAAAGAGAGGGTAGGATTCGACGATGTCTTGACTCGCAGTACAGTCAATTAAAGCGATATTGCTGCAGTTAATATGTGGAATCAACTTTAAAAAAGCCGTGACCTGAAAAGGCATCTCTGATTCACTGAGTTCCTGATTGCAGCGCAGGAGATTAATGCCATTTAAATCGATAATCATTTTCTTGCTATTCGAGATAGCGTAAAAAGTGATTTCCAGTTTCTTTTCGAGTATAGCAAGTTGCTGTTGGTAGAGTTGATGTAGTAGTGCTTTCCCAACCCGGCCAGCGCCTATCATTAATACGGCAAGTTTTTTGAATTCCGAAAAAAATGCTTGATGAATTAAATTGAGGGCGCGATGACATTGTGCGTCATCGACGACGATGCAGATATTTCTTTCAGATGCACCGTAAACAATGGCATTAATGCGAACGCCCATACTGCCAAGATACTGAAACATTTTACCCGATGTTTCGGGTGGTAATTTTTTCATTTCATCACCGATGATGGCAATGATGCTTTGTGATTTCTTTTCTTCTAGCTTCACCAGCTTGTGCTCGAATTCGAGATGAAACTCTTGCTCGATGGCAAGATGCGCTTTGGCGAGATCGGTTGTCTTAATGGCGATATAAGCACTGTTGTTAGGTGAGCCTTCAAGATGTAAAAAATAATTAATATTTTGCATCGTTAATGTTCTGAATAGTCTTTCTTTCATGAATGTGACATCGGCAATTCCGGTGTTTTTCCAGATCAGCAGGGTGATGTCATTGACAGCGGTTACGCTTTTCGCCATCCATTTTGATTCACTCAGGCTTTTCTGTTTTGAAACAATGAAAGTTCCCTGGCAATCCGGGTTGAGAGAGTTCTTGATCAGTATCGGTATATCTTTCTCAATAACAGGTTTGAATGTCAGCGCGTGAATCACTTTACCGCCGAAGTAGGAAAGTTCAATTGCTTCAAGATAGGAAAGGTGGGGGAGAATAAAGGCGGTTGAAACCAGATTGGGGTCTGCGCTGTAGACGCCATCAACATCTGTCCATATTTCTATGCGCGAGGCATTTAATGCGGCGCCAATGATGGTGGCAGAATAATCGGAACTGTTTCGACCTAGTGTCGTGGTGCGTTTATCAGTTGTCGTACCAATAAATCCAGTGATAATCGGTACGATGGGGTTATTAGCAAAATGATCATCGTAATATTGATTGATTGCAGGATTGGTAAGATCGTATAAAACATTCGCGGCTGTATGCTGATTGTCTGTGAAAATAAAATGCCGCGCATCCACGTATTGCGCTGGGTAATAATGATTGATGTAAGCCGCAATAATATTGGCAGACAAGCGTTCGCCGAAGCTTGCGATATTATCCATGGCGCCGAGCGTTAATTCTTTAAGAAGAAAGATTCCTTCGAGGATTTCATTTAATTCCTGCAATAAGCGATTACAGGTTTTCAGCACAGCCTGATTTTTTTCTGGAATCAATTCGCGAATCATGTCTTGATGTAGTTCAATTAATTCGCGCAAGACGGTGTGATAATTCTCGTCAGCGTTGGCGGCAAGTTTCGCGCAAGCAATTAATTTATTCGATACGGTTTGAAAGGCGGAGACAACGACGACCACAGATTCTTCTTTTACGGCGGCCAAAATAATATCGCTGACCCGGCGAACTCTGTCAGCAGTGGCAATTGATGATCCACCAAATTTCATGACACGCATGTTAGTAGATATTTCCTTATCGGCGAACCCCGCCACGCGGTGCTCTGTTTATTTTTGCCGGTCTACTTGGGTACTATAATAATTATATCATATGGGCAAGTGTGAAGGGGGTCGCTGCGGTTTAACCTGTAACCGCATGTTTTCATATCATATTTATGCTATTTTGCCTGGGGGCCTTATGGGATGGTCCTGTTTGCTCTGTCGATGGTGTTGTTAGCCTTGTTGATATCGTGTTGCATATACCCGTTGTAGGTAATGATATGGGTCGCCGTGGCGCAAGACTTGACCGTGGTTCCTGCCCGCGAGTAGAGTATGGAAGAGTGATCTTTACACTTAACCCCATACAAGGATTGAATGCGTGCGTTATCTCGGACTCATGATTGGCCTTTCACTTTTATCTAGCTGTGCAACAGTCCCAAGCGTCAAGCAATTACCCCCGGGCAGCTCCGTTGCAGTTATCTCAGGCTTGGATAATGTTATCAATTTTGAGTATGTCGGATCGACCGAATATATGAACGCGTCATTCCAATATAAAGCTCCGCAAGTTTATCCGAATGCCAGTTTCATCCCGCCGATCGAATCGTCCCTGAGAAAAAGCGGCTATCAAGTAACGGTTGAACACGTTCCCGCCAATAGTCCTCTCACTAATATCGGTGAGTTATCGCACCCGCTCAATGCGCAGCAATTTCGTTATTTGTATAAGATCCTGCACGGTCGGCAGGTGGATCGTGTCATCATTCTTGCAAAGGCACCCGTTGATGATTTGAATTTTCCGAAAGAAAATATTGCCGGATATGGTTTTCTACAACGCGAAGGAACCATCTATCGTGGTACGCAAATGTACGGCGCCATGACCATCCGCGTGGTGAATATGAATAACCATCAAGAATTTGATACGCATCTCGCCTACACCGGTGAACAGGTCGATAATAACATGTTCGCTACCTCTCTTCTTGATGTGCATCCCTGGGCGGTTACGTATTTTAGTAAATGGGTGCAGACGAAATTCGCGCCGAATATGCTTGCTTCGATGCGTGACATGAAATTGTTGCGTAATTGATCTATCATTTTGATCGCTCCGGCACACATTGACCCGGTCAAAGCTTGCGACTAGCATGACACTCCCAGCGATCACTGCAAAGGAAGGAGTGCTGTTATGTTAAGTGGAATGGATGTGGATTTGCCGCAAGAAATTCTTTTTCTGCAAAACCCGAATGCTGTCGCGAACAAAAAAGGTGACTCACTGTTTGTTGTGGCAGCCAGTGAAGGCAGCGTCGATTTAATTCAACCTTGGCTGCGGAATCAGCCCGAGGATGTGCATGGTCCACTTGAGCCGGTGACCCAGGAAAATATAACACGAGGTTTGCATGCCGCTATTCGGGCGGGCCATCTGGCCGTCGTATTACTTATTTTGCCGTTTGTTTCGACTATCAACGACGAGTGTTCGAGCAAGAAAGATTCTGCTTTAACACTCGCCGCGAATATTCGTCACAAAGAAATGGTGAAGGCTATTTTAATGCAGCGTCTTCACGTTTATATTGAGGGCCAACGCTCTCAAGTGAGGCCTCATCCGTCCGGATTATTTACTCAAAAGCCAGAATCCGTGCCTGTACGCAATCTTGAGATTGAGGCAGCCGAGGCGCTGATCAAAATTTTAAATAATCAGGCAAGTTATCATCTCGTTGTAATTCGGTACGCCACTGTGCGTGATTGCGAGTTGGCGGTGTTGTTGGCGCAAATACATCGATATTATCTTAATCTCGCGAATGTTCCGCCTGTGAATGAAGTAACGCCGCTGATTCACCAAGAGAAGACAGTGACAGGGTGTTGTGATGTGGTTAGGTGCGCGGTGATGTAGTGAGAGGGGTCGACCGGTGATTCTTGCCTGCGCTCATGATGCTGGATGAAGCATCATGAGCGCGTGCAGTCTAGTTTAGGCGTGGTGGCTTTCTTTTTCAGGTAGCTTCACGCCACAAATGGTTTCCACCAAGATGGCGGCCACTTCGTATGGGTTGGCATTCGCCCCTGGGCGACGGTCTTCCAGATAGCCGTAACCTTTTTCAGCAACCGGACGTGGAATACGCACCGAGGCGCCACGGTTGCCAACACCCGCGATGAATTGGTGGATGTTAGCCGTTTCATGTTTGCCGGTCAGGCGTAATTCAAGGTCGGCGCCATAAACAGCAATGTGTTCATGATGGCGGGCTTCCAGGGCTTTAATGGCTTGGTGGATGGCATCCATCCCCGTTTTTGGGTCGCGTGTGGCACGGGTAGAGAAGTTGGTGTGCTTGCCGGCGCCATTCCAGTCGCCTTTCACTGGTTTGGGATGCAAGCGTGCATTGATGTCGTATTCTTCGCCAAGGCGATAGAGTAACCACCGCGCCAACCAGAGATGATCGCAAACGGTTAACGGATCGGCTGATTCGCCTTCAATGTCACGATAGCCAATTTGGAATTCCCATTGACCGGGCATGACTTCTGCATTGGTGCCGTAAATCATGATGCCGGCATCGATACAGGCTTGTGCATGTCTTTCAACCAGGTAACGACCAAATACTTCATCTGAGCCGACGCCGCAATAAAATGGACCTTGTGGCGCGGGGTAGCCGCGTTCCGGCCAACCGAGTGGCTGTAAACCTTTAAATAAAGTGTATTCTTGTTCAAAGCCCATCCATGGATCTTGTGCTTTGCCGCCATTTTCCATTAGTTGCACCAATCGCGCACGCTTATTGCTAGGGTGTGGGGTGCCGTCTGGGTTTAGTACTTCACAGAGTGCCAGGTAGTTGCCTTCACCGGCGATCGGGTCGCTGACCACGCAAACAGCGCGTAAGGTCAGATCGGAATCGTGGCCGCTAGCTTGATTGGTGGAGGAGCCGTCAAAGTTCCAGCTCGGAATATCTTTGGGCGCGAAGGGTTTCGATGGCTGTTTCAGAATCTTGGTTTTTGAACGTAAAGCCTGGGTTGGGGTGGCGCCGTCAATCCAGATATAAGTTACTTTCGAAAGTTTCATGTCATCATCCCTACATAAGTTTCATTAATAATATGTTTTAAACTGACGGCCATCAAGCCTCAAGCCGCTTGTAGCGGATGCGGTGTGGTTGATTGGCGGACTTGCCCAGTCGTTTCAGGCGGTCTTCTTCGTATTCGGTATAGTTGCCCGGGAAGAAGGTCACGATACTGTCGCCTTCAAATGCGATGATATGCGTGGCGATACGATCAAGGAACCAGCGATCATGCGAAATCACAACGGCACAACCAGGGAAGCTTAGAATGGCTTCTTCTAGCGCGCGCAGGGTTTCCACATCGAGGTCGTTAGTCGGTTCATCGAGTAATAGCACGTTGCCGCCGCTGCTTAACAGTTTGGCCAGATGCACGCGGTTACGTTCACCGCCAGACAATGTCTTGATGAGTTTTTGCTGATCAGTGCCTTTAAAGTTAAAGCGTCCGACGTAGGCACGCGATGGCATTTGGAACGTGCCAATTGTCATGATTTCCATTTCATTCGCCACTTCCTGCCACACGGTTTTATTGCCGTCCAGTTGGTCGCGACTTTGGTCGACATAGGCAAGCTGCACGGATTCGCCGATTTTGATCTCGCCGCTATCTGGCTTTTCCATGTCGTTGATCAGTTTGAATAACGTGGATTTACCCGCACCATTCGGTCCGATGATGCCAACGACAGCACCGGGTGGAATGCGGAAATTCAGGTTTTCAAAGAGCAAATGATCGCCGAAGCGTTTGGTTAAGTTGTTTACTTCAATCACATTGTCACCGAGGCGTGGGCCAGGCGGAATGTATAATTCCTGGGTTTCGCTGCGCTTTTGGAACTCACGGGAATTCATTTCTTCAAAGCGTGCGAGACGCGCTTTGCTCTTGGCGTGACGACCTTTGGGGTTAGTGCGTACCCATTCCAGTTCTGTTTTGATCGCGCGCTGGAAGGCGGATTCTGCGCGCTCTTCTTGTGCGAGACGTTTCTCTTTTTGTTCTAGCCAGGAAGAATAATTGCCTTCATAAGGAATGCCTTGTCCGCGATCGAGTTCCAAGATCCAACCGGCGACATTGTCGAGGAAGTAGCGATCGTGAGTCACGGCAACGACGGTGCCGGGGAACTCGTGGAGGAAGCGTTCGAGCCAGGCCACACTTTCAGCATCAAGGTGGTTAGTGGGTTCATCGAGCAATAACATGTCAGGTTTGGATAATAGTAAACGGCAGAGTGCGACACGGCGTTTTTCACCGCCAGATAACGTGCTGATGTCGGCATCCCAGGCTGGCAGGCGCAACGCATCGGCGGCCACTTCCAGTTTGCGTTCTAGTTCCCAGGCATTTGCGATATCAATCTTTTCCTGTAGTGCGCCTTGTTCTTCAAGGAGTCGCGTCATCTCATCTTCGTTCATGGGATTTGCGAAAAGGTCGCTGATTTCATTGTAGCGCTTCAGCCAGACCATCTCTTCGCCCATGCCTTCTTCGACATTGCCGCGAACATCTTTGGTCGGGTCCAGGATGGGTTCCTGGGCGAGATAGCCAATTTTGGTGCCGGCTAAGGGTTTGGCTTCGCCGATAAAATCTTTATCAATGCCGGCCATGATTCTGAGCAGGGTGGATTTGCCCGAGCCGTTTAAGCCGAGCACTCCAATTTTGGCGCCAGGGTAAAAAGATAACCAGATATTTTTGAGAATTTCACGTTTGGGTGGAACGACTTTCCCAACGCCTTGCATAGTGTATATATATTGTGCCATGTGACTTCTTTTTCTGTGAGAAATGGATGATGAAAGTAGGCGCATTATCAACTAAGTGGCTGGCAACATGCAACCCGCGAGTCGGTTGTTTTGTTGAGTTTCCAATGTTAGTTTAAAGGTGATCTTTCATCGTAAAAAAAACTAGCCGCAGCGGCACGACGGCCAGGTCAATTATTAGTTAAAATAAGGAAAATCATCATGGAATCACAATTGCTCGCAATGGGCTCTGAAGCATTAAGAAAAGCGGCATTAAACCAGACGGCAAAAAATTTTGTATTATCCAACCCAGCCTTGTTTACGACGCTTAAAAAAGCGGCTAATCGCTATATCGGCGGCGAAACGCTGGAAGAAACGGTTGTGAAGGTGAAGCAGCAAAATGCCGCAGGGTTTAAGTGTTCCATTGAATTTATGGGCGAAAACACGAGCACGGAAAGAGAGGCCGATGAGGCGACGAATGAATTTATTAGAATTTGTCAGGCGATTGCAATGCAGCAACTCTATTCGACGGTGTCCCTCGATTTATCGCATATTGGGCTCAAAGTATCAGAAGCGTTGTGCGCGAAGAATTTAAGTTCCATTTGTGATGAGGCAAAGAAATCCAATACGGAAGTGATCATCAGTGCAGAAGGGCATGATGCGACCGATGCGGTGATGCAGTTGTATCTGCAGGCCATTAAAAAGCACGATAATCTCGCGATCACTCTGCAGGCTTATTTGTATCGTTCGAAAGATGATTTTCAATCACTCATGAAAGAATCGGGTCGTATTCGCATTGTGAAAGGTGCATTTGAAACACCCAAAGGGCTTTCCATTCCACGCGGTGCCGAGTTGGATGCGGTGTATGTTGACTTCGTGAGTCAGTTGCTGGCGGCGCAGCATAAATGCTCGATTGCCACCCACGATCATGCGTTGCAACAAACCTTGAAGAAGATTGTTTTGCAACACAAAGCATTGCCTGAAAATTATGAATTCGAAAGTCTCTTCGGGATACGTCATGAGCAGTTAGCTCAATTGCAAGCGGAGGGATTTAATACGAAGGTCTATTTCGTTTACGGGCGTGAGTGGTATTTATATTTGTGTAATCGCATTGCTGAGTATCCGCTGAATATATTTCAAGCGATCAATGATGTTGTGACCTAAGTGAGTCGTTGAGCGGATGGTGGTTTCCGTCACCTTGATACGTTACTGATCATTCTTGATAGCGTATCAAGGTCACTCCGCCCAAAATAACCCAGCAGTGCTTGATCAAACATTAACAATTTACATTCAAAAACCCCTGGCATAGTATCGATAGAGGATGACTAAATCAGGATGAAATTATGGATAACCGTAAAGTTCAGCGTGTCAAACCTCAGTACGCCCATCCCACCAGTGTCATTAACCGCTATTTTGATTTTCTCATGAAGATGACGTACGACCATCCCGTGTTTATGACGACATTGGTTGATGCCGTAGGTATTGCGGGATTGACGCTCGCAGTGACTGCGCCGCTTGGTCGAACGGTTTCTGCCGTGGCAGGGGCTGGCATGGCAGTGGTTGCCTATGCCTCGCATTTCGCGCAGCATCAGTTGTATGGATTGCCCGTTACTGATTTTGACGGCGCTTACCATCCCGATGTTTATTCCTATCGAACAGCGAAAGCTGAAATCACGACGCAAGAGGGGCATTTGGCAATCTTGCGCATAGATGCTGAAAATCATTACGACGCAGGCTATGCGGAAGGTTATATTTGCGGTGAGGCGATCAAGGTGAATCTTAAAAAAACCGCGTTTCTTTACCCCATCATGTGTGTGTTGCTAGGTGCACCGGTCGATGACGATAATCTCATGGCGTATCTCAATCCTATCTTGAATGCTACGCCGAAAAAATATCGAGAAGAGATGCAGGGTAAAGTCGATGGCTATAACAAATGGCTACAGGAAAATCATCCAAATGATGAGCCGTTAAAATTTTCGCAGTATGTGTTATATCAGTTACTGCCTGATTTGCATAACTACAATCCATTTGTTGAAAATAAATTATCTTCAAAGCTGCCGTCGATGCCGCAGTTATTTGGTTGTACGACAATTGTATTGCGGCTCGGTAAATTCACCTTTGTGGAGCGTGTGCTTGACTGGCCGTCACACGATGTAGCGGGCAAATATTTTATTCAAGTCGACCGAAATATCAGTGGGAGCGCACGTACGATCGATGTAGGGATTCCATTGCTCTCTGGTGCATTGACGGTGCTGAATGCCCACGGCACGTTATTTGAAATGAATATTGCTTACGGTGATAAAGTGAAGCAACCGAGTGGGATGCCCGCCGTATTTATGAATCGATATTGCGCAGAGCATGCAGAGAAGGTCACGGATATTCATCGTGTGTTACGCGATGTGCTACCACTGAGTGCGTACCACCTGACCGCTTCAGATGGAGATAACACTGAATCATTTCATTTTTATCAGAACAAGGAAACGCTGGGTCAGCATGAGGTGGAAGTATTGCCGGAAGATATCACCCGGCCGCAAATGATGGTGGTGGCCAATCAAGGGTTACGTCATGCGGAGGGCGTGCCCACCATCGTCAATCATAAAGACAGCACTCAACGTAAAGCAAACGCCTTTCAATTTTTTGCGCAACCTGACAATCAACGGTCACTTCAGGAATTTATTGATTTGCAGACAAGAGATGTGCCATCACCCGCTGATGTGCGCTTCATTAAAAACTTTATGCTCGAGATTGCTCGTATGGCGCTCATCAATAAATGTGATTCGGTGTTATGCGAAATGCTGGTTTATTTCGACGGTAAGTTGGAAGATGTTTCGGTTGTGACAGATAACCTCTATGCGCAGGATAGGGGGTTAGAGGCATTCAGGCAGTTAAGTAATCCTCGCTTCAATTAAACGTTGTTGGTGCCAAGTCACTGAGCATGGCTATTGAATGATCTGCTCATGACTTGGCGCTACGATGGTCGTTACTTTAAGCGTTTCACGTCAACGCGTCGGCCTTTCAGTTTACCGTTTAGTAAATACTGATAAGCTTTCTCGGCGACACTGTGGTGAATGGCAACATAAGAATAGATCGCACCAACATCGATTTTTCCAACCTTATCACCGGCAAGGCCGGCATCTTTTGTTAATGCGCCTAGAATATCACCCGGACGAATTTTATCTTTGCGGCCGGCACCTAAAGCGAGCGTGACCATTTCTGGCTTGATGGATTGTAAGGTGCCAGCTTTCAGTTCCTTTTGATCACCCCAGGTGAGCTCGTTTTTTTGGTGGTCTTCAATCATGCAAAGGCGTTCAGCGTCGGCAGGTGTGGTAAGACTTAATGCGATACCCTTGCTTCCAGCGCGGCCGGTGCGACCGATACGATGGATGTGTACGTCGTGTTCAAAGGCAAGCTCGTAGTTAATCACAGCAGGTAATTCTTTGATGTCTAATCCACGAGCTGCGACGTCGGTAGCAACTAGAATAGAGCAGCTCTGATTGCTGAAGCGAATCATGGCGAGATCGCGATCATATTGTTCCATGTCGCCATTTAAGGCGATGGCACTTAAACCTTCTTTTACCAATTGGCTCGCAAGTTGCGTGGTTAATTCTTTCGTGTTGCAAAATATTAAGGTTGATGATGGTTGGTAGTGTTGTAGTAATGAAATGAGGCATTCGAATTTAACAGCCTGATTTTTGACTTCATAAAATCGTTGTTCGATATCCACAACATCATCGATCGATTCCACCACAATATGTTTTGGTTGTTGCATGAACTCGGCGGCAAGTTGTTTGATTTCTGCTGGATAGGTGGCAGAGAATAATAAGGTTTGTCTTTGCTTGGGGCAGAGTTTGATGATGTCACGAATAGAATCGATGAAGCCCATGTCAAGCATGCGATCTGCTTCATCCAGTACAAGTGAGGTGACCTGGCGTAATGACAAAGTATCTTTTTCTAGATGCTTCAATACGCGTCCAGGTGTTCCGACAATGATATGCGCGCCATGACGTAAAGAATCGAGCTGTGGTTTCATCGGCATACCACCAGATAAATTTAACACCTTAACATTGGGCAGAAGTCTGGCAAGTTTACGTAGCGCCTGACTGACTTGTTCAGCGAGTTCGCGAGTTGGGCACAGCACTAAAGATTGAACAGCAAAATTGTCAACGCGTAATTGATTTAAAATAGCTAATCCGAATGCGGCTGTTTTGCCGCTACCCGTTTTTGCTTGCGCGATGACGTCTTGATTATTCAGCATCATCGGTAGGCTTCTCGACTGGATGTCCGTCATGTTTTCATAGCCTAAAGACGCAAGGTTATTGAGTAATGGCTCGCGTAAGGTGAGGGCTGAAAATGAGCGTGGCTCGGCTTGGGTGGTAGGTTGCTGGGTCATGTCAGGGGTTGCTCGTTAGTATAATTTATGACGTAGGGTACCATTAATTCCGTCTCGATGGCGAGACTATAAATACGTCTTTGAAACAAGTAGTTAACACTGATTAAACGGGTTCGGCATAAAATGAGGTTATAATAGCCATAGAAGTATAATAATAAATGGAGGAAGTGGTGATGAGAGAAGGCACAAAAAGACCATTACGCAACGGCCATGCATTATCAAATGATTGGCTTAAAATTAAAAATGTGTTTTCCGATACGGCCTCTGATGTACGTGATAAAGCCGGTGTGATGTTATCTCACTCAGTCGATGGCATCAAAAAGAAATCTGTCAAAGTTCAACAAAGAGTTGAAACGTACACGGCTAAAAAACCACTTAAAACAATCGGCATTGCATTGCTAGTGGGAATGGCCGTTGGGCTCTTGCTGCGCCGCCGTTAATTTCGACAAAGTGAACAAGGATGCTCAAATGAAAAAAAAGAATAGCGCAGGTTTGACAAAGAATATCATCAAGATAGTGATGATCATTCCTGCGCTATTTAGTCTTGCCGCCAATCTTATGTCGCATGCGCGTTTTGAAGTATTGCTGATGCGCAAGCAAATGATCATGCTCTTTCTGTTGTCACTGATGTTTTTCGTGCTGCTGCTTAGTGTGTGGATTTCTGGCATGGGAGTTTTGCTGGTCTATCTGCATACTTTGAATGTGAGTCTCATGCTGATGGTTTCTATGGTATTCGTTCTGAATTTATTACTGCTTATCATCGTGACTTTGCTAATGCTGCGATTGAAAGTAGATCCCTCATTTCCAGAGACGCGTAAAGTGATCGAAGAGCTAATAAATACTTAATCATTATAGTTTATGCAAGGAGTGCGGTCATGTCAGAAGTGAAGGTCAGCGATAAATCAGCAACCACTGCTCTATTGCTATGTCTTTTCCTGGGTGGCTTAGGAATTCATCGCTTTTACGTGGGCAAAGTTGGCACCGGGATTTTGATGTTATTGACTTTGGGTGGATTAGGAATCTGGGCGCTGATTGATTTGATTTATATCGCCTGTGGAGCATTTAAAGATAAAGATGGTGCTGTGCTAGAGTTTAATAAAAATTCAGAGTCTGTCGCTAAAAAAATCGTCACTGTGTTAGTGATCGTGTTCGCTGGCATTTCTATTTTCGTTATTTCATTGGTTGCTTTCGTTTTTTATGCGACCAGTGGTGTTACCGGTGCGGTTCGTGATCAGCTAGCATCGATTCGAGAGGGTGATCTTGCTAAAGCTTATGCGCTGACCTCGAAAGATTTCCAACAGTCTACTTCATTAAAAGAATTTAAACGCTATGTTGAGCTATTCCCTGCAATTAAAAATAATGTCGATTCTACATTTAATGAGCGTTCGATTGATAATGGTACCGGCACAGTGAAAGGCTATGTCACGGGTAAGGATGGAACCAGGACGAATGTTGAATACACACTGATCAAAGAAAGTGGCAAATGGAAAATATTGAATATAAAAATTAATCCAGAAGGAGCGGGGATTAAAAGCGGTTCAGAATCTACCAACTCAGACGATGCCACACAATCGGATAACGCAAAGTCTGGTGCAGTCAAGTTGCCGAATGTTTACGAAAGTAAGGAAAATCAGTATTCCATTAATTATCCTGCAAATTGGGAATATTCCAAGCCGGACAAAGCAACCGTTGTCATAGGTGGAAAAGAAGGTTCACCAGATTACGATTCTACCGTAAACATACAAACGGTTCTCACCATGAAAGCAGGCGGTAAATACAAAAACGTTATTGAATTCATGGATAGCTTAAAGAATCAGGCATTGGAACAATCCGATGATACTGAAATTCTGTCTGAGGAACCCATCAGTATCGATGCGACAGCTGATTCGATCGGAATGAATGGTCGATATATGGTTTTCACTTATACGTATCAAGGTGTGAAATTCAAACAAATGCAGTTTGTATTTGAACGTGGTGATCAGGAAGCCTTTTATGCATGGGCTTACACATCACCTGTTCAGCGTTATGACACGGATTATCCTATTGCGAAAGCAATGTTTGCAACCTGGGCAGTTCATTAATTCACGGACGATGGAGAATTTGACATGAATACCAATAAACTAACCGCTATTTTTCTCACCTTGTTAATGGTCGCATCGATTGGCTACGCGCAGTTTATGAGTAGTCGCGGCGGTCATGGTCAGTGCCTTGCGGGTAATGATGCCTTTACCCAAAATCAATCGACGCCCAATCACGATCTCAATTAGATAAGCGAGGACAGGGCGTGTCTGTGTTCACGAGCAGAAAATTTCGTGTGGATATTTTAACAATATTCATCACGCTCTTCCTTATTTCTATTTTAGGGATTACTTATTATTTTTATACGCGTAGCAATGAAGCTATTTTGAAAGTTGCTAATGGATTTATTAATCGTACGCTAGATTCAATCTCGCAAAAGATGGATGAATTTTTAAAACCAACGCCGCTCTTTAGCATTGCCAGTCTAATTATGAATGACCATCAGCTTGATCTTGCAGATATGAATGAACTTGCGAGCTATATGCATGTGGTGCTGAAGGCCTATCCGCAATTGGTAAATGTCTATATAGCCGATACGAATGGCAATATCTTCATAGAAAATCGTGTGAACGATCTTCCTGGATCTGATCAGCTGATTCCTTTTATCGATAAAAGTAAGATTCCAACAGGTACCGTATTCGTGTCTGAGATGCTGACTCCCGAGAAGGGTAGGTCCCGCGTTAAATATATTTTTAAAGATCGTGTTGGCGATGCTGTTCAAGATAATAATACCATTAAGCCGTTATTCGACCCGCGTATACGCCCCTGGTATACCAGTGCGCAAAAATCTAAACAGAAAATATGGATTGGCGTCTATCCCTTTTATGAAATGAAATCGCCGATACTCACCATTGCATTTCCTATCTATACCAATGGTAAATTTATGGGTGTGGCGGCGGCTGATATTCATCTTTCTTCTGTCCGCGAAGCAATGGAAAAGTTCTCTGAAGATACGAAAGGTATAGTATTTATTGCGAATCATCATGGCCAATTCATTGCTTACCAGGATGATGCCGTTGATCTTGAAAAACAAAGTCTTCATGCTTCAGTCTATACCTCCGATAATCCTGTCATCAAAAAAGCCTATAAATTGCACGTTGCCACAGAGGCTGAGAATTTTACTTTTACCTTGAATGGCGTCACCTACGTTGCGCACTTTAAACCCTACTCGGTCAGCGATGCCGAACGGTGGGAGATTGCTGCGATTATTCCCATGGATGTATTCGTGGGAAGTATCAGCAGCGTCAATAAACGCGCGTTAATCTTTTCATTAACAACATTATTAATCGGCCTCATTTTGGTTGTTTTGAGTTCGAACCGGATTTCGCAGCCCATTATCAAGATCGCCGAAGAGACGCAAGATATGCAGCATTTCAATTTCAGTAAAACCACTGAAATAAAAAGCCATATTTACGAAGTGCAGGTGATGGTCACTGCGTTGAATATTGCGAAAACTGCCTTGCACTCATTTTCTAAATATGTACCGAAAATGATCGTTGATCAACTTTTGCGTGTGGGAACGATTGCTGAGCTTGGCGGCGAGAAGAAAAAAATTACGATTATGTTTTCCGATATTAAGAACTTTACAACCATTTCAGAAAAAGCTGACCCGAATCTCTTAATGTTGTATTTGTCGGAATATTTGAATGTCTTAACGAAATGTATTCATGATCGGCAGGGCAACATCGATAAATATATAGGTGATGCGATCATGGCTTTTTGGGGTGCGCCAAACGCAGATACGCATCAAAATGAAAATGCCTGTCTAGCTTTGCTTGCGTGTCAACGTGCTGTATTAAAATTGAATAAAGAATTTAGTACGCTTGGTAAACCTGTTTTTCACACACGCTTTGGTTTGAATACCGGTATTGCAACGGTTGGAAATCTCGGGTCATCGGATCGATTGAATTATACCGCGATTGGTGATGCAGTTAATTTAGCCGCACGTCTTGAAAAAGCGAATAAGGATTATTCCACGGAGATACTGGTGAGTGAATCCGTCTATGCGGCAACTCGAGACAAGTTCCTGTTTCGCCCGGTAGATATTGTTCAGGTTAAGGGTAAAAATGAATTCATAGCCATCTATGAGCTGGTCGCGCAATTACACAGTCACGATGAGTTCGCACCGACAGAGAAGCAGCTTGAATTATGTCGATTATTCACTGATGCCTATCGACTTTTTCATGCAAAACAATATAAGCTCTCGAACGAGCTGCTACGCGAGCTTTCGGTCAAATTTCCGGAGGATGCCGTCATCCATTTATATCTGGCTCGTTGTGAGGCTCATTTTACTAATCGTTAAGCCTGAGAGAAAAAGAGAGGAATTATGTCCGCAATTAAATCTATCAATGCCGCTATGGCGCATGAATGGGTCAGTAACAATGAGGCTGTCATCGTTGATGTTCGTGAACAATCAGAATTCGATACCATGCATATTGCAGGGGCAACTTTAATTCCAGTCGGAATCATCGATAATCATTTGTTGCCAGAGCTCGAAGGTAAGAAGTTAATTATTCACTGTTTGCATGGCAAGCGCGGTGGTCTTGCGTGTGAAAAATTATTACAAAACAACCCAGATCTCGATGTTTATAATCTTGAAGGCGGCATTACTGCTTGGGAAAGAGAAGGTTATAAAATCGAAAAATAAATCACTTTTATGGTTTTGATGGCAGTCATCCTGCACGTCTTAGTCGGCAGGATGGCGTCCTTATTTAGTCTGAATTTCGCCCACCTTCACGTCAAACGGTAATCGATATAGCCCGTGCTCAAGTCCGTAATTCAAGCGATTGATGATTGAGCTTGGATAGTCGAGTGAAAGATAATCATCTTTCGATCGGTAATACGCGCCTACAAAGGCAAACCCATCAACGTTGCGGTACATCTTTCCGACCGCTTCATCGATAGATTTGCCAGCGCCGGTGATAATAGCAAGATTCCAGTCTGAGCCGACGGTGACTAATTTACCGCGCTGGTTTTTTCTAACATCCCAAAGCCATAAATCTTTTTCTATTTCTGCGCGGTAATCAATCGTCATATTCGCGGCAACTTGTTCAGTGTCTTCGTCGCGATTTAAATTGAAAAGCCGTACCGAGGTTGCCACCGTGCCGAGCGTGAAGGGTGATTCTTTGCGGATAAGTTTTTCAAAATAACGTGTGACGGATCCTGCTAGTGCAAGCTCAGTGAATAAGGAATTATACCCGGGTCGGTTGGAGCAAAATTCCCCGAAATACATTTTGCCTTCACGTTTGCTGACAAGAATGGAGGCGTCCCAGATGAATAATCCTTTATGCTGCTTGGCCATTTCATCGATGATGGGTGGGAAACAAATTTTATTAATTTTGTCTTCCATTTCGGTCGGAAAAATCAAATCTTCCGCGCAGCCAGTTTGAATCGAAATATTGCCACTGCCAAATGACTTATTTTCAACATTCATCGTCGTGCAGAGTGGCACACCATCGTAATATATTTTTTCCGGCGTGAATTCGATGATGGAAGGGATGAATAATTCCAGGATGAACCCCATGCGTTCATAATCATTCGGAAAGTTATTCAGCATTTCAATAATCTGACCGCGTGCCAGCGCCACATCATTCATGGTCGGGACATAGGTTCTCGCGCGATCATGCTTACCTTTTAATACCCAGATATCATCGGTATCTTTCAGGAAATTGATGGCGTCGGCTACTTTGCTAAAATCCCTGACTTCAGGTGTGTGTAAGCGCTGGTAATGCTGTTTAACAAAGTTTTTGGCATACTCGCGATCCACTTCAAACAGGTAATCTTCTTTCGTAGGGAAGTTTCCTTCTACGTCAAGATCACGCACTTTGTCGGCCCAGCGGTACAAATTATTTTCTTCGAAAAAGACAAAATATTCTTTAGGGTTTTTTGCGTTGCGCAGTAAGTCCACGACTTGTTCGGCGGGTTGCATTTTTAGCATGTTCTTAAAAAGTTTCAGGCGGCGTTCGCGCGCTTCGTCGCTTTCAGTCGCGCGCCGTGATTCTTCTTCCATGACGTAGTCTTTGATATTTTCAATCTGACCGACAATCACTTCATTCCCTTCGAGTTGCAGTTTGTAGGCAACCGGCAGGCTAAGACCGCTAAACGTAATAAAGACGTATTTCATGGCGATAACCTCTTCTTCCTTAAGAGTATTATAGCATTATTGTTGGTTTATGGATTGTCCGCTAGCGTTCAGTGATTGATTTCGGCCACGATTCGTAGTGGCGCACCGGTGCCGTCTTTAATTTTCATGGGGAAGGCGTAAATCGTGAAGTCATTAGCCGGCAGTTTTTCCATGCTGGCGACATTCTCAAAGATGGGGACATTGTTGTGGGTCAGGCGTTGATGCGAGCCGAATAATTTTGTCTGCCCGTAATCGATGCTGAAGGTATCAATGCCGACAGCTTTGATGTGTCGTTCATGAATCAGCCAAGCGGCGGCTTCAGGGTCTAGCCCTGGAAAATGCATATCCGTGACGCTCGCTTCGCCTGTCTTGGGGCTTCCGGAGTAAGCCGCCAGATTTGGCCAGTATTGGCTAAATCCGGTGTCTAGCATCACGATCGTTCCAGGTTGAATTTTACCGTGAGCTGTTTCCCATTTCCGGAAATCTGCGATGCCGATCAGGTAGTCAGGGTTGTTGGCTGATTCATGGCGCACATTGACGCGTATGGCTGGGCCAATTAAATCAGTAAGGGGTACGCGGTCGGCGCCTGGATGGCCTTTGGAGAAATGGTTGGGGGCATCCATGTGTGTGCCGGCGTGCTCATTTGATTCAAAATCACGTGCTGCACAGTAATAGCCTGCTGGTGTAATAATGGCAAATTCGTGGGTGATTTTAAATGGAGCAGTCGTCGGCCATGTCAGGGTTTTGTTTGAGTAGTCATGACTGAGATCGATGTATTGAATGGGGCCAGCCGAAGCTTGAAGGGTGACGAGTGAAAGTATGAGCAGCGCTAATATTGACGGCATAAGAGAAGCTTTCCAAGGTTAATTGCCAACGTGGGGCGAGTATAACAAGAATAAAATCTCGCTTCTATCCGAAAATCAGATCAATAATCGTGCAGTTAACCGCCTATATTATTATTGCAAAGGAGTGCTAATATTTGCGATCGAATAACAAAATGTAGAACAGGAAGTACAACATGACCCATCAGCTGATCATTGATTCGCCGGTAAGAATTTTTCACCACAAGGAACATGGTTCGCGTTTAATTTTCACGCAGGGCAGTATTAATCCACGCAATCTCCTCGGTAAATTTGGTGTCGATTTTCATAATGATGCCGCGGCGCTTTCGCGGTCAGTGGTCAAGGTGAGGGTAAGAGTTCTATTGGAAAAAGGTGAGTCAGCCAACCGGGATATGAATATCAATCGCAGTAGCCTGATGAAATACATAAGCGCGACGCGTCAACAGCAGATTGATCCATCCATCACGGACGAAAAGCTGGTTGAATTGCTGAATGCAACGCTGGATGACAAAACATTTAAACCCGCTTTACGTCACGCGGGGCAACATCATCAACGCTTGCTAGATAGTTATACGTTCATTGATAATCTGCGCGGGCGATTTTTTAGCTGGCTATATCAGAAGACCATTGAAACTTTATCTGCATTGCGCAAGCGTTTTTTCTTTGCGAGTTCTGAAAAATCCTATTTTAATATCAGTGAAATTCTCGCTAAATTCCGCTTCAAGAAAGCTGTAGAAGAAGTGCCTGCTTATCAAAAATTTATTAGTAACGATCAGCAATTCACGCATAAGGAAGTGAAATCCTTCGGTGACATTCCGGTAACGACCAAAGATAATTATATTAAAGCTAACAGCCAGCATGACAGGCATCTTCATCGACATGGCATGTACCCCGTAGGAAAAAAGAAAATTGATACCTCAACGGGAACAACAGGTAAGCCAACGTCATGGGTCCGCAGCGCCAAAGAGGTGAGAACTGTGAAAAAATCGCTGAAAGTGGCGGCGCAAATTGAATATGGCGAGCGTCCATTGCATTACATTAATGCTTTCGCTTTGGGCCCTTGGGCGACGGGCATGACGGCTTATGAGATGATGCGCGCAACCGGTAGTGTGTTTGCATCCTCACCTGATGTGGCGAAAATACTGGATAATCTTGAAGATATGTACCGTGAAGAGAATGGACAGATTGATGATGATATCAATCTCTTTATTTCTCAATGTGCGCCACATTTTGATGGCAATGAAGAAGCATTGAATAAACTTATCCGCGACATATTGGAAGAAAAATTTAAAAATAGCGACTATGACATCAATGCTCGTCTATCAGAACTTGAAAGTGCGGGTGTTGATTTTATTCAAGGCCAGCGTCGTAAACTATCCGCGCTGATTCTTAAGATCGACGCGTACCGATCACAAATACTGATCACGGGCTATCCACCGTTTTTGAAAGACCTGGTTGATGCAGCGAAAGATAAAGGTATTGATTTCAGCAAATATCAGGCGCGTGGTGTGGTGGGTGGTCAGGCTATCTCAGAGGCCATGCGTGACGCGCTGGTCGGTTCAGGGTTTGCTAAAATTAATTCATCTTATGGGGCGTCAGATTGCGATATCAATATTGGGATGGAAACTGATTTTGAAATGCAATTTAGAAAAGTGTTGGAAACGCATCCCGATCTTGCCGAAGAATTGTATGGCAAGGGCAGGGGTGTGCCGATGGTATTTCATTACGATCCATTTAATTATCACATTGAATCAGACGATACCGATGAATTGCTCTTCACCTGTAATCGTAATGATCGTTCATCACCGCGTATTCGTTATGCGCTGGGTGATAAAGGTCGCGTTTACGCAGCTAGTGACATTGAAGCAATTTTGGCAAAATACGGTATTAATGATTTAAAGCCTAAAGTTAATTTCCCATTGTTATTCGTCTGGGGTCGCGACTCGTCCGTCACCTATCGCGGCGCAAAAGTTGCGTTTACGGATCTTGAGCGCGCGCTGACCAATATTGATATCGGGAATCAATGCGTTAAACGCGCCTTTTATAGTTACCAAGATGAGAGCGGTGCGGAGCAATTTGATATTTGGGTGGAGCTGAAAGAAGGCGAAGTGATTCCTTCAGAAGCTGAGCGTCAACATGCCTTAGCAAAATTACTGCTTGAGATAGCGAAGCTTAACCAAGATTTTGCTTATCATCTTGACCTGAAAGATAACGTGCAGCTTCCAAAGTTGCGTTATTACACCAAAACCTCCCACAGCAAAAGCCCTATCGGCGAATCGAATGGACACCATAAGCAAGTGCTGGTGATCACTGATAAAAATCTACCCGCTGATTATCACCAACCAACGAGTCCTGAAGAGATGGTGGATACGGCGATATCTAAAGATAAGTTATATGACTTTGCTAGTATGTCTGTGGTGGCGAGTGATCCTGATAAAGTTAATGCTTCTTTTGGTTCAGGTTCGCCACTTTTATTGCGACAACTACCCACTCACCGTCCGTCACAGGTGTTGCAGCTAGATGATTACACGGGTCAGGCGCATTCACCGCGAAAAAAATAGGAATCATTTTTAAAAGGGATGTCACTTATGCAGGAAGCGATCTTAAAACAGGTTTGCCATAGTTATATTCATGGCGCCTATCAACAAACAGCGGGTGATAACGGCGTGCCGAATTATCACCCGGCTTCCAATGAAATTATTAACGTCATTGATTATGCTGCGTTAGCAGATATACACCGCGCGGTAGAAAGCAGTCAGGCGGCATTTACCATATGGTCACGATTTTCTGTGAACCAACGTAGTGTCGTCTTACTGCGTGCGGCTGAACTATTGCGCGAACGTGTTAATGAGCTTGCCCATCTTGAAGTATGGGATACGGGTAAACCTGTGTCGGAAGCGTTAAGTGTTGATGTGATTTCAGCAGCCGATGCGTTGGAATATTTCGCGAAAATCGCATTAGCCGAAACCGGAACAGTCGTTCCTAATACAACGGCGCTGATTTATACCCGACAAGAACCACTAGGCGTTTGTGTCGGTATTGGCGCATGGAATTATCCGCTGCAAATTGCGTGCTGGAAAGCGGCGCCAGCGCTCGTGATGGGTAATACAATGATATTCAAACCGTCAGAATTGACGCCGATGTCGGCGCTCGTTTTGGCTGAAGTGTTTATTCAAGCTGGCATGCCTGCTGGTGTATTTAATGTGGTGTTGGGTGACGGGGTGGTCGCTGAAAAATTACTGGCTCATCCTGGTATCGCCAAAATATCATTCACCGGCTCGGTCGCAACCGGTCGGAAAATACTGAGTCAGGCCGCCCAGCAACTCCTCCCCGTGACGCTGGAGCTGGGTGGTAAATCTCCTTTAATTATCTTCGCTGATGCAGATATCGATCAAGCTGTCACCGGTGCCATGCTCGCGAATTTTTATACGCAAGGGGAGATTTGCTCGAATGGTACACGCGTTTTTATTCATAAAAAGATGCACGATCGTTTCCTGGAAAAATTGATCACACGCGTCAGTCAATTAAAAATCGGTAATCCATTCAATCACGAGACACAAGTCGGCGCTCTGATTAGTCGTGCACACCTGCAAAAAGTGATGGATTTTATTGATGGCGCAAAGCATGACGGTGCAGTGTTATGTCACGGTGGTCGTGTGTGCGAGCAGGCATCGTTACGATCGGGAAATTTCATTGAGCCGACTATCTTTACGGATTGTCGTGATGAGATGACACTGGTGTGCGAAGAAATCTTCGGCCCCGTATTAAGTCTTTTGACCTTCGAAGAAGAAGACGAGGTGATACATCGCGCTAATCAATCGCCATTTGGTCTCGCGGCAGGCGTCTTTACGAACGATATTAAACGCGGTCATCGTGTTGCTCATCACCTGCAAGCCGGCGTTTGCTGGGTGAATAATTACAACGCTACCCCGGTGGGATTCTCATTCGGTGGTCGCAAGCAATCAGGGTTTGGTCGCGAAAATGGATTGTCGACGTTAAGAAATTATTCTCAGGAAAAAAGTATTTATGTTGAATTAAATGCAGTAGAGAGTACTTACGAATGATCTAATCAAGTGAGGTTCATATGTCAAGGAAGATAGACGAACAAGCGGTAGACTATATTATCGTTGGTGCAGGTTCTGCGGGTTGCGTGCTTGCTAATCGATTGTCAGCTAATCCTGATGTCAGGGTTGCCGTGTTTGAGGCGGGGAGAAATAATCGGTCATGGAAGGTGATGATGCCAGCCGCTCTCACCTATAATCTTAAAAATGACCGACACAATTGGTTTTACCACACAGAGCCTGAAGCCGGGTTAAATAACCGTCGTTTATATTGGCCACGTGGAAAAGTAGTCGGTGGTTCATCCGCATTAAATGCGATGGTTTATATTCGTGGTCACGCCAAAGATTACGATCGCTGGGAGGCGGAAGGTGCTGCTGGTTGGCGTTATGAAAATGTTTTGCCATATTTTAAGCGTTCAGAAACCTACAGTCGCGGTGGCAATCAATATCGTGGTGATTCAGGTCCTGTCAAAGTTTCCGCAAAAATCACCGAAAACCCCTTGTTTGATGCGTTTATCGAGGCGGGTGTTCAGGCTGGCTATCCTGCGTCGGATGATGTGAATGGTGCGCAACAAGAAGGATTTGGCCGTTTTGATATGACCATTCACCGCGGTGAGCGCAGTAGTGCTGCAACGGCTTATCTTGATGCCTCGGTGCGCGCTCGGCGTAATCTGAATTTTAATATCCGTTCATTCGTAACAAAAATTATCATCGAATCTGGCAAAGCAATTGGTATTGAGTATTTGCAGGCAGGGAAAATCAAGCGTTGTTACGCTGATCGCGAAGTAATTTTATCGGGTGGCGCGATTAATTCGCCACATCTTTTAATGTTGTCAGGGATCGGAGATGGGAATGTTCTTCGCCAACTCAATATTCCGGTAAAGGCAGATTTACCCGGCGTCGGCCAAAACCTACAGGATCATTTAGAATTCTATATGCAATACGAGTGTCGCCAGCCTGTCACTTTGTATTCTATGGCGAATCCATTTAAAAAATTAGCGGTAGGTGTTCAATGGTTTATGGCAAGGTCGGGTCTTGCTGCGTCTTCTCATCTTGAGGCCGGGGGCTTTATCTCCAGCCGTTCTGATGTGCCGCATCCAGATATTCAATATCATTTTCTACCGAGTCTTGTCAGTGATCACGGACGCGTGATGGGAAATTGCCATGCGTTTCAGGTACACGCAGGCACGTTGCGTCCTGAGAGTAGGGGGAGTCTCGGCCTTGTTTCAAGTGATCCTTTCACGCCTTTAAAAATCCACGCCAATTATTTGCAGAGTGAGAATGATTTGCGTGACCTGACGGCCGCTATTCCGTTGACGAGAGAGATCTTTAATCAGCCAGCTTTTCGCCCTTACAAAGGCAGAGAATTGCAACCTGGTATTGACTGTCAATCTAACAGTGAGATGCAAGCGTTTATTCGAGCCAAGGCAGACAGTGCGTATCATCCCTGCGGAACTTGCAAGATGGGCGTGGATGAAATGGCCGTGGTTGATTCGGCCGGTCGTGTTTATGGGGTAGAGCATTTGCGTGTGGTCGATGCGTCGATTATGCCGTCCAATATTTCAGGTAATTTAAATGCGCCAACGATGATGATCGCTGAAAAAATTAGCGATCTCATTCATGAGCAATCTTGATTCACTGGTGTGACCGGTTCTTGAGCTCTATTTCAGCGATAAACCGGTCCTGCTCACTCTCAGGAGGTGCCTTCTCTCCACCACTGATTATATGTATAATGAGGAACAATTTTTATCAGGATTCACGCAATGAAAAAAATAATCTCTACCCTATTTATTTTATTTGTCTGTTTTGGAATGGTGATCACCGAAGCACAAGCAAAGCGTTTCGGCGGCGGCAGAAGTTTTGGTGTGTCACGTTCGGCGAGTACATTTTCCAGCGCGCGGCCACTCTCTTCGCCTCTACAGAATACCGCATCGCCTAATCGTAATCGCTGGCTTGGCCCGCTGGCAGGTCTTGCGGCAGGTGGTTTGTTGGCGAGTCTCTTCATGGGTAATGGTATTGCAAGCGGTATGATGTCATGGTTATTAATCGGTGGGGTTGTCTTATTGCTCTTGAATCTGGTGCGTGGTTTTTCGCGCCCGAATGCGGCGTCTCATCCTCATTTGACTACACACAATTTGTTCCAGGGAAATGCAGCACGCGAACATTCATCGCAGCAATGGTTTAATCAGTCGTCAAGTGCGCCGCTGAATGCACGTACTTATCCTGCCAACTTTGATGAGTCCGATTTTCTGCGCAAGGCTAAGGTGCAATTTATCCGCTTACAGGCCGCTTACGATCAGAAAAATCTACAAGATATCCGTCTTTTCACTTCGCCTGATGTCTTTGCTGAAATCAAAATGCAGTTACAAGAGCGTGGCAATCAGGAAAATCTGACCGACGTTGTTGCTTTAAATGCTGAGCTACTCGATGTGTCCACCGAGTACCAGGATGCCGTCGCCAGCGTTAAATTTTCCGGTCTCATTAAAGAAGATGTGAATGCGACAGCTAATTCATTTTCTGAAATCTGGCACTTCCGTAAGCCGGCAGAGAGCGATCAATGGGTGACTGAAGGTATTCAGCAGCACTGATCGTCATCGGGTAACTGGCCATCAACATAAAACCAGGCATCATCAATTAAATGAAATTCACTTAATTCATGCATGGCCTGGTTTTCTTTTTGATCCTTGAAGTAAGCAATAAACTCAACGAATCCTTTTGCGCCATCTTGCGTGGATTTCACCACTTCCAGTTTTTGCCATGTCACCTGTTTTGCCCATGCGAGCGCTGATTCGGCATCATAGCCATCAGACGCGGGTGATTTCATGGTTTGCATGATGTAAGGAATATTGGCTTGCGTGTAAGCGGTATAACGCGAGCGCATTAATGCTTCGGGTGTGGCGGGTTTTTTCCCGCCGTCAATAAAACTACCGCAACAGTGTTGATACGATTCGCCGCTACCACAGGGACATTGCTTCATGTTGGCACCTTCGTTAATATGATGACGTTCACTCAATATTCGGAATCCTATCTTATGTTGTCTCCATCTTCTACTCCAAAAAAATTATATCGTTCGCGCAGTGATGCCAAGATTGCCGGTGTTTGCGGTGGTTTAGGTGAGTTTTTCGGTATTGATTCAACATGGATACGCTTGTTGTTTGTGCTGTTTCTCTTACTCGCTGGTAGCACATTATTGCTTTACATCATTTTCTGGATCATTGTGCCGCTTGCTCCCGCTTCATAAATGCTCTCTTGCTGATAAGGATGATCATGTCAAATTCAACCGTTAAAATCGTTCGCTTCCACGAAACAGGCGGCCCGGAAGTCTTGAAGATTGAAGAAATGCCGCTGCCTCAGCCAGGTCCTGGTGAAGTGAGATTACGTGTGCAGGCGATTGGTTTGAATCGTGCCGAAGTCATGTATAGAAAAGGCCAATACCTGGTTAGTCCTGTGTTACCCTCAACCAATGGATATGAAGCCGCTGGGGTAGTGGAGGCGGTGGGTCCTGATGTAGATAAGCGCTTTTTAAATAAAAAATTCAGCACTGTGCCATGCTTTAATTTGGGTACTTACGGTGTTTACGGTGAAGCGGTGATTGTGCCGGTCTATGCATTGGCAGAATACCCCGAGAATCTTTCCCCATCTGAAGCCACATCCATCTGGATGCAATATATTACTGCCTATGGTGCCTTGATTCATTACGGTCAAATGAAACGTGGTGATTTTGTGATGATGACGGCAGCGAGCAGTAGCGTTGGTATCGCCGCTATTGAAATAGCAAAAGCTGAGGGTGCGGTGAGTATTGCTGTGACCAGGAAGGCGGCAAAGAGAGAGGCCTTGTTGGCACTTGGTGCCGATCACGTGATTGTGACCGATGAAGAAAACATCGCCAAGCGTGTTAATGAAATTACAAGCTGCAAAGGTGCGCGCCTGATATTCGATCCTGTAGGTGGGAAGGGTCTCGAGCATTTAGCTGAGGCGGCGTCTCAGCACGCTATTATTTTCGAATACGGTGTGCTCGCCCCGGAACCGACACCGTTCCCGTTATTTGCAGCGCTCGCAAAAGGGTTAACTGTGCGCGGTTACACCTTGTTTGAAATTCTCGCGCAGCCAGACGTTCGTCAATCTGCACAAAAATATATTTTTGATCGATTAAAAAATGGAAGTCTTAAGCCTGTTATCGCCAAAACATTCACCTTGGCTAATATCGTTGATGCACATCGTTATATGGAATCAAACGAACAGTTTGGCAAAATTGTTGTAACGGTGTAATTTGTTTTTTCTGTCATTAGCAGCCTGGATACAAAAAAGTATCCAGGCTGATCGTCAGGCTTATATCCATCTTAGTAATTTCAAAAATTTCGTTGTATAAGGCGGATAAAATAAGGATGAATCAAACCAGGTGGATTTGGTTAAGACGGATTTGTAGTGAGTAAAGGTATCGAAAGTATATTTGCCACCATACGCCCCCATTCCACTTGCACCCACGCCGCCAAACGGCAGTGTTGAGACGGCGATCTGGATAACGCAAACATTTATGCCGACACTTCCGGAGCTGGTTTGCTGAATAATGCGTTGTTGATTTTTCTGGTCACTTGAAAAGAGGTAGAGCGATAGGGGTTTGGGTCGTGCGTTAATAAACGCAATGGCTTCCTCTGTGTCTTTGATAGTAATCACCGGTAAAATCGGTCCGAAGATTTCATCGGCCATCACCGGGGCATTGGCTGGAACATTGTGCAAAATCGTGGGTGAAATGTAATTTTCGCTTTCCTTGCCTGTGCCGCCAAAATAAATATCACCGCTTCCAGGTAAGAGATTCATGAGTCTTTGATAATGACGGCTATTGATGATGCGGCTGTAATCAGGACTTAACTCTGGATGCTCGCCGTAAAAATGGATGATGATTTTTTTTAATTCTTCTAGAAATTTATCTTTTACGCTGGCATCAATCAAAACATAATCGGGCGCAACGCAGGTTTGACCGGCGTTCATGAATTTTCCCCAGGCAATGCGACGTGCTGCATTGGCGAGATCCGCTGTGGCGTCAATAATGCACGGTGATTTTCCGCCTAGCTCCAGGGTGACAGGTGTTAAATGTTGCGCGGCAGCTAACATGATAATTTTTGCAACGGTTCCGTTGCCCGTATAAAAAATATGATCGAATTTTTCTTTGAGTAACGCGGTCGTTTCTTCTGCGCCACCTTCAATCACGCTCAGGCATTCGTTGCTAATATATTTCGGTAGTTCATTGGCAAGCAGGAAGCTGGTTGCGGTAGAGACTTCGCTCGGCTTCAGTACCACGCAGTTACCCGCTGCTAATGCGCCAATAAGTGGGTAGAGAGCGAGAAAAAGAGGATAATTCCAGGGTCCAATGATGGTAACAACGCCTAATGGCTCGGGAACAATGACGCTGTTGCCAGGCTGGGCTAATAACGCGGTTGACACCTTGCGGGGCTTGGTCCATGAGCTCAAATTTTTTAGCGCCAGTTTGACACCTTTTGTCGTTAAAGATATTTCACTGCCAAATGATTCAATCTGACATTTGTTGAGGTCGTGTTTTAACGCCGCGAAAATTTTATCTTCGCACTCCGTCACAAAGCGCAATAATCCGTCTAACTGTTGATGTCGGAATGCAAGATTTCTCGTCATGCCCTTATTAAAATTATCACGTAATCTCGCAACGGATTGAGGGATGGACGCAAGAGGTGTAGAGGGGGTTCCTTGGGTGGTTTTCATCTCATTCCTTAAGAGTGTCAGGTTGTCTCACAGTATAGCAAAATTATTTTTGCTGATACATCCGTCCTTCCGTCCTTCTTCTCAGGAGATGGCTTTTCTTGTTATGATGACGGGCATCCCTTCTTCTCATAAACTGACGGATTTTTTATGCGATTCAATCGAATAGTCTCTTCAGCTCTCATTTTATCAATCGTTGTTTTATTCGCGCCGCCACTGTCATTGGCGTCGACTCTTGCGGATCCATGTGGTGGGCCTAATGCCTTGCTTAATCTCCTCAACAGACCGAGTGTGGCTGACAGTTCGTGCGTCGTACCGTATCGACACGTTGTGATAGAGACGGGCTATACCTACGCACAATTCACTCACTCTTCAGGTGATGCTTATAACTATCCACAAGCTGTTCTGCGTGTAGGCTTGCCGCTCGATAATGAGTTTGTGATGTTATTGCCGTCGTATATTCATCAATCACGTGATTCAGTGTCAGGTTCCACGGCGACATCGGTTGGCATCAAGCATGAAATTGGCTATAACGAAAAATGGCTAGGCAGTGTGGAATCGCTCTTTGTTTTGCCGAGCGGTAGCTCAGCTTTCGGTAGCTATGAAGTTGGCGCGGCCATCAATGGTATTATTACGTATACCTTCAATCAGCAATTAAGTGCTACATTCATGCTCGGTCTCGTGACGCTGACAGCGCCCAGTGGGTCAGGTGGGCAGCGTTTTACCACTACGAATCCTGATCTCGTGCTGACCTATTCACTCAAAGATAATGTCAGTTTGTATGCAGAGGTCTATGGTTACACACAGCCCGCGCCTGGGCTGGGTTTTGCTTCAGCGATGGATGCGGGTGTCTTGTATTTACTGACACCAAGCCTCGCGTTTGATGTGGAATTCGGTCATCGTATCAGTGGCGATATGCTGGGCTTGAATCGTGCCTTGGGGGCAGGGGTGTCGTTTATGTTTTAACGCTAGAAAAGTGAGTAAAAATGATCAAGCAAGCGCAAAAAATCCTGCAAGAGGTCTTCGGGTATCACCAGTTTCGCGGTAATCAGGAAGCGGTGATTGAGCATTTAATCGCGGGTAATGATGCGCTCGTTTTGATGCCAACCGGCGGTGGTAAATCCCTTTGCTACCAAATTCCTGCGATGGCGCGCGAGGGTGTCGGTATTGTGGTGTCACCGCTCATTGCCTTGATGCAAGATCAAGTGGAAGCCTTGCTTCAGTTGGGCGTTAAAGCGGCTTTTTTAAATTCCAGTCTCGATACGTCACGTGCGCGTAGTGTGGAGCGCGAACTGGTTCTGGGTCAGTTGGATTTGCTTTATGTCGCCCCTGAGCGTTTATTGACGCCTTCTTTTCTGGCGCTATTAGCGCAAACCAAGGTGGCGTTGTTTGCCATTGATGAAGCGCACTGTGTGTCACAGTGGGGCCATGATTTCCGTCCTGAATACGTACAATTATCGCTGCTGCACGAGCAGTTTCCAACGATCCCTCGCATAGCCTTGACCGCGACCGCCGATGGGCCAACCCAGCGTGAAATCATCGAACGCCTCGGTCTATCTTCTGCCAGACAGTTTACGACCAGTTTTGATCGTCCCAATATTCATTACCGTATCGTACAAAAGCAAAACCCACGTGAGCAGTTGCACCGATTCCTGGAGGCTGATCATCGTGGTGATGCCGGTATTGTGTACTGTCTTTCACGCAAACGCGTCGAAGAAACAGCGGAATGGTTGTGCGAAAAGGGGTGGGATGCCTTGCCGTATCATGCGGGCCTCAGTAACGCGATTCGGCAAAAGAACCAGCAGCGTTTCATTCGCGAGGAAGGGGTGATCATGGTCGCGACGGTTGCTTTCGGTATGGGTATCGATAAACCTAATGTGCGTTTTGTGGCGCATCTGGATTTACCGAAAAGCATGGAAGGCTATTATCAGGAGACGGGGCGTGCGGGTCGTGATGGTTTGCCGGCCGCGGCTTGGCTTTCGTATGGTCTTGGTGATGTGATTACGATGCGTCGTATGCTAGATACCTCGGAAGCGGATGAGCAGCATAAACGTCTCGAGCGGCGCAAGCTCGATGCCTTGCTTGGGTTTTGTGAAACGACGCTGTGCCGTCGACAAGTGTTACTGAATTATTTTGGGGAGGCGTACCCTCGCCCTTGTCAGAATTGTGATAATTGCCAGGAACCGGCGGCATTATTGGACGGTAAAATACCAGCCCAAATGGCTTTATCTTGTGTTTACCGTACGGGTCAGCGCTTTGGTGTGAAGTATCTGGTCGATGTTTTAACCGGCAAGATGACGCCGCAGATTGAGCGTTTTCAGCACGAGAAGGTCTCAACCTTTGGCATCGGTAAAGACTTCAGTGGTCAGCAGTGGCAGAGCATTTATCGTCAGCTAGTCGCTGCCAATATGTTGACCGTTGATATGAGCGGTTTTGGTACGCTACGCCTCACGGAAAAATGCACACCGGTTTTGCGCGGCGAACAAACCATTTCCCTGCGCATTGATCCGGATAAGCCGAAAAAGAAGACAAAGGCTGTTGTGAAGCGCGAGTTGAAACACGGTCCGACACCTGATGATGCCCTCTGGCAGGCCTTAAAAGGCAAGCGTATGGAGCTTGCCAAAGAGCAGGGTGTGCCGCCTTACGTTATTTTTCACGACAGCAGTCTGGTGGCCATGCACGCGCAGCGACCAACATCTCTGGATGATTTTGCTGAGATTTCGGGCGTCGGACAAAGCAAGCTTGAGCGTTACGGCGCCATTTTTATTGCGGTCATTGCGGCCGCGAATGTATGATATGATATGAGTTATAACGTTAACCAAAAGAGAGAGTACTAACATGGCCGATAAGTCACAAAAAACCCAGAAAAACCAGAAGAAAGCACCTGCTAAATCCCTGAAAGAAAAGCGCGCTGCAAAGAAAGAAAAGAAAGGTAAATAAATCTAAAGTGTCTGCCGTTTAGCAGGCATTGTGACGGAGGGCGACGCAGTCAGTGATGACTGAATCTCCCTCCTTTTTCATTTTGGGGTGTGTGGTTGCTGATGGAAAAATTTGACGTTGTCATTGTGGGTGCTGGTGCGGCCGGATTGATGTGTGCGATTGAGGCGGGCAAGCGCGGTCGTAAAGTGCTGGTGCTCGATCAGGCCAACAAACCCGGTAAAAAAATTCTGATGTCTGGCGGTGGTCGCTGTAATTTTACGAATTACCATATCCAGCCTGCTGATTATATTTCGCATAACCCGCATTTTTGCAAGTCGGCCTTGAGTCGTTATACCCAATGGGATTTCATTGATTTAGTGAAGCGTCATCGTATTCCCTTTCATGAAAAATCATTGGGGCAATTATTCTGCGATCATAAGTCACATGACATTCTCGCGCTGTTGCTGACGGAGTGTGAGAGCGTCAAGGTTGAGGTGCGCCTCTTAACGGCTATCGAGAAAATTGAAAAAGTGAATGATCATCATTTTAAAATTGCGAGTAGTCGCGGTCATTTTCACGCAGAGTCGCTGGTGATTGCGACGGGTGGCTTATCTATTCCGACGATGGGTTCAAGCCCCTTTGGTTACCATGTCGCCGAACAGTTCGGTATCAAAGTTTGGCCGACGCGAGCAGGCCTTGTTCCATTGACGCTGCATACGGCCGATAAAGAAAAATTTGCGGTACTTTCCGGCGTGGGCGTGGATAGTCTCGTGAGTCATGAGCGGATTAGCTTTCGCGAATCTATTTTATTTACGCATCGTGGGTTAAGCGGGCCGGCTATCTTGCAAATATCCTCTTACTGGCAGCCGGGTGAGGCGGTGAGCGTCAATCTGTTGCCGGCGCTCGATCTGTTCCAGCAATTAAAAGTACTGAAAACCACGCATCCCCATCAGCAATTAAAAACTGCTTTAGCCGCATGGCTGCCAAAGCGCTTAGTCGATATTTTTGTGATTGAGGCGGATGCCGAAAAAAAGATGGCAGTCTTTTCGCATCTGCAATTAGAAGAGATTGCACGCCAATTCAACGAATGGACGGTGCGGCCGAATGGTACGGAAGGTTATCGTACTGCCGAGGTGACCTTGGGCGGTGTGGATTGCGATGCGTTGTCCTCGAAGACCATGGCGGCGAATGATATCCCCGGGTTGTTTTTCATTGGCGAAGTGGTCGATGTCACTGGCTGGTTGGGTGGATATAACTTTCAATGGGCCTGGTCATCAGGCTGGGCGGCAGGTCAGGTTGTATAATCGGTGTGCTCGTAGCCCTTGCGTTTCTGTAAGTGTAAAAAATCTCTTGTTTATGCTATATTGGGTTATAAATATAACATATTCGGAGATGGCACATGTTAAGAGGCGCAATTCCTTTTACGGGGCTCCTGACGCACTGTTATGATTTTTTAATCTCTCCTTCGTGTGATACCTTCATTCCTAATAAGCATTTCAATCCAGAGACCGTCGATCCCATTACTATCTTTTGTGTGCACGGCACGGCTGATCGCTCCTGGGCCTTTTTCCGGTTAGCGAATGCCATGTTGCCGGATTTGCCTGCTCATATTCGCGGATTTTATCTGGCTTCCTTTGATGGGCGTCTTGAAGGGCTTTCTATTAAAGCGTATGCCGAACAGTTGCGCGGTAAAATTAATGGATTTCAAGATAAGCATGTCATTTTGATGGGGCATTCACGCGGCGCATTGGTGTGTGCCTGGTATGCCGAATTTCTCGCTGAGAAGGATCATATTCAGATAGATACTGTGAGTGCCATCTGTGGGCCATTCAAGGGTTCGCGTAAGGCGTTGAAGTTATTTGCATGGATGTCTCAGTCGGTAGAGGAGATGAGGGAGGATAGCCAGTTTTTATCAGAGCTCAGGGGAGCGATTTTTGCATCGCCGATTCGGTATCTCTATGTGGGGGCGCTACAAGATATTATTGTTGAAGATACCTCATGGCATCCCTATGAGGGGGTGCCGCCTGAGGGTCACTTTTTGGAATGCAGGGATGATGCGCATTTGTCGATTACTTCGTCTGAAGAGCTGGCGGCGTGGTTACGGGAAATGTTGCAACATCGACAAGAGCAGACAAAAACTAACACCACCGCCCCGACTCGGCGGTGATGTTAGGCCTGGGTAGGCTTGGATGAATTAATAAGGTTTGACTACAACCCGCGTCCCGACATTCGCAAAATCGTAGCGTATCCATTCCGCATCACTCACATGCAGGCGAACACAGCCGTGGCTGTAGTTGCCCTCGCCTACTTCATGCGGTGGGACGCCGTGCAAGGCTTGGCCATTGTTAAAGAACATACAGTAAGGCATCGGTGCGCCGCCGACATGTAGTGGGAAGGTGTGTGATACGCAGTCAGGTCCGCCGAGTGATTGAATCCGAAACGTGCCGGCACGCGTATGGCAGGGTCGGTGTATATCTCGACAATAATCAGCTCCCGCTGAGGCAAGGCCTGCTTTAACCAGTTGCCCATTCTCATAGGCTCCCCATGCGTGAACACGCGGGTCGACGACGATCGTCTTTGCCGTGGAGTCGATGCTTTGTGGTAGTCGGGCAGAGTAGCTCATATTTAAGGAGGAAGATCCGAAGCCGGACTCTCTGGATGAGCTGGTTGCGCAAGAGGTAATGATAGTTGATAGCGCTATTAGAACAATGATTTTTCCTCGCTTGGTCATAAGCGTCATTGCAGCCACTCCCTATTTTTTTATTCTTATACGATTATTATACCGCAAAATAGATAATGAATATCATCTGAAACAGAGGGTTGAAAATGAAACTTAAAGTATTAGTTAACAATGCTTTATTCGCCAGAATGGTGTTAGAGGGCGAATTTTATTTCATTATTTAACATGTGCTTACAAAGCGATAAATAAATTTCAGTGGTTAATAGAGTGACGCTTTGAGTGAGGAAAAGTGAGAAAATATTCTGTTTATTCAATCTATTGGCATGGATTGTGAAAGTAAGTGAAACGCTTTCCTGTGTTGCGCTGCATTGATCTAATAGTGGCTAGAAATTATAAAATATAGCTATATATAGTCAGCATGATCCAGGCCCTGTTGATAAATGGCTGCCTCGGCCGTGGAAAGAGTTGCCGCTTCAGCTTGGGTGAGAAGTAAAGGCAGTACCGATGCCAAGGAGGGTGTTTTGATATAAAACTCACAACCGGCCGCAATATTTTCGCGATAGAAAACCCCACCGTATCCAATAAAACGCGTGACGGTATCACGTACCACGAAATCATTCATGCCATCACCTACTTGAGCGAGCGCGGGATATTGTTTTTTGAGGCGCTGCGCAATGTCACATTTCCCGTTAGAGCGGGTAAGCGGTGAGGTAGTGTCGAAGTCGAGATAGCTGCCGTTGGGGGTGAATGTGACATCGACGGCAAAGATATGGCTAGATGGAATATTTAAGGCTTCACCGAGGAGATCCACCGCCAGTTTAATGCCTGCTGAGGCGAGGAAGACGGGTTTGTTGAGGCGCTTAAGAATTTGGATGACAGATTTCGCTTCAGGTACCAGTGTTGCTTGATAGCGCGCACCCAGTTCAAGAACTTGTTGTTTGCTTGGCAAGACCAGTTGTAGGCGTTGGCGATAAATGTCGGGGTTCAGGCCCGTACGCTCCATGGCTTCTTGGGTTAACGCTGCGACTGCAGGCCCTGTGTGATTCATGTCGGCCAGTTCATCAATACCTTCAATACTACTTAAGGTGCCGTCACAGTCAAAGATCACCGCGTCGATGGGGTTTTGCAGTTGCCAGTCTGGCATTGTCGGCATAGTATGATTACCTTAAATTTTGAGACATTGGTTATCATACAGGGAGAGAGTATGTTCAAGGTACAAACATTCAATAAAATTGCAGAAAAAGGCTTAAGCCAATTTCCTGATGAATTATACAAAGTCTCTCCTGATATCCAAGATCCCGATGCCATCATCCTGCGTTCGCAATCTTTGCATGACATGACCATTCCCGGTTCAGTGAAGGCCATCGGTCGTGCTGGTGCGGGGGTGAATAATATTCCCGTTGAGGCGATGACCAAGCTTGGAATTCCTGTTTTTAATACGCCGGGTGCGAATGCGAATGCCGTTAGTGAACTGGTGATTGCTGCCATGTTAATCGCAACGCGTCATCTCTGTGCGGCATGGGATTATGTGCGGCATTTAAAGGGTGATGACGCTGAACTGGATGCGCTGATTGAACAGAATAAAAAGCAATTTAGTGGCCATGAATTGATGGGTAAGACACTCGGTGTGGTGGGTCTTGGCAGTATTGGTGTGAGGGTGGCCAATGCCGCCATTCATCTTGGCATGCGCGTCGTTGGCTACGATCCAACAATTTCAGTGAATCGTGCTTGGGAGTTATCATCCAATGTGATTCAGGCGCATCACGTGAATGATTTGCTGGAAGAGGCTGACTTTATTAGTCTGCATGTTCCGTTGATGGATGCAACACGGCATATGCTCAATCAGTCGAATTTGAAATTCATGAAGCCGAATGCTGTGTTATTAAATTTCGCACGCGACGGGATTGTCGATAATGCCGCCATGCTCGCAGCGTTGAATCAAAAAGCATTCGCTGCTTACGTTTGCGATTTTCCGAATGCTTTATTCAAAGATCATCCTTCTGTCATTTGTTTCCCGCACCTTGGTGCATCCACCAGTGAAGCCGAAGAAAATTGTGCCGTCATGTTGGCAAAACAAATTCGCAATTTTCTTGAATACGGTGCGATTGCTTATTCAGTTAATTTTCCGAGCGTCGAAGTTTCGCAAAATTATAGCGGCGAGCGCATTGCCATTGTGAATCGTAACGTACCAAATATGGTCGCGCAGATTTCCCATGTGTTGGGTGAGGCGGGTCTCAATATTTTAAGTCTCGTGAATAAATCGCGAGATGACATTGCTTACACGTTGTTAGATGTGCAAGGCGAGGTGACAAGTCAGGAATTGAATGCTATTGCCAGTATTGGGGGTGTGTTGCAAGTTCGTAAGCTCTGAGCTGGTGTTAGTTAATTGTTGCGGAAATACTTCTGCTTGGAGGCGATGTAAAACACAACAATGAAGTTGGTGATGAGTAGTGGCAGCATCATGGCTTCGATGAAGCTGTCCTTATTGTAGATCAGGCTGTAGGACAGGACGTCGACGGCCGACCCGAACATGAGTACGCAATAGGCTAGATTGATACCAATCGTTTTGCGCGTCACGATCCATACACAGGCGATGAAGGCGAAGGCGAAGTAAAAAAAACCAATTAAAGGCAGAACGACAAACCAGGCATTATTGATGATGGGTTGGGCTTTGACCCAGAGTACATATAGCCAGTTCAGCACCGCTTGAATGGCGAAAAGCGCTGCGAGTAATCGTGCTTTAATCTGAAGATCGTTGTCCATGCTGTCCCTCGTTGATGCGCGCTTCCCTGATAGTTCATTTATTGTAAACGCTAAATCACAAATTTCGAATCCTTTTGTTCTGATTGGCCCCAAACGTCACTGTGATGGCCGGGCTTGGCTATCATGATGAATAATCAGGAATGATAAAAAAAACCTCTTTTTTGCGGAAAAAGTGCAAGAATCCACGTGGAACATCGCACTAACTATCGAGGTGTTTGCGGCAGCATAATTCGGCGCTCATGATGAAATCGTTCTGGCAGGCATCGTATTGATTAATGTGTACATAATCGTCTTCAATCATCACGGAGTCATAAACCAGTACGCCGTTTTCATTGCGAAAATTTTCAGTGGTGATGTTATTCATGCCGCGCTCGCCTGCGGCGATATCAAGGTAATTCCCATTAATTCTCATGGTGGCCACGTCTCGATCAATAAAAGCGTCCACGCTTTTTCCTGCTTGATCGACGCCGTGACAAGTGAGTGTGTCGGGAAGGGCGAGGCAGGTGCTGCTGATCGTCAGGCAAGCATACAGTGAAATCCAGGCAGATAATTTCATGGCGGCATCCTTTTCTAGTCTTACTATCATAACATGACTGAATACAATTTGACCAATGCGTAGTATAAACAGGTCGTTACATGATGATCATCATGTAAAACATGCATTAGAAACAGTAAGTTACCAAATCAAATAAAATCGTTATAAAACAACCTGTTGCAGTGGAAAATAAATTCCCAGTATAGATAATGTTTGCTCAATAATGAACTATACTTAGCATGTATTCAGACAGGTCGTTACAAGATGATCATCATGTAAAACATGCATTAAAAACAGTAAGTTACAAAATTAAATAAAATCATTATAAAACAACCTATTGCGGTGCAAAATAAATTGCCAGTATAGATAATGTGTGCTCAATAATGAACTATACTTAACATGTATTCAGATGCTTTTTCAATTTTATGAGGAGGATAGGTTATGACTCTTGCGCCAACGTATGCACTCTGATGAGAATGCGGTGGTTACTGCGACGTACGCACATTAAGTTAGTGCAAGCGGTATGCATGACGAGCATCGCCTGGGCGGTAATGTATCCTAATGATACTTTTGCCCTTCCTGCAGGCGGGGTCGTGGCGGCGGGTAACGCTGTGATTGAATCCTCTGCCCCGAATACCGTGCAAATCAATCAGACTTCTGCAAAAGCGATCGTCAACTGGGAATCTTATAACGTCGCCCAGCATGAACAGGTCAATTATCACCAGCCTTCCAGTAGTTCCATCACCTTAAATCGTATCAATCCTAATAGTGGTGTTTCGCAAATCTATGGCTCTATTAATGCCAATGGGCAGGTATGGTTGGTCAATCCAGCGGGTCTTTGGTTTGGCCCCAATTCGCGAGTGAATGTCGGCGGTCTGGTGGCTACGACGGCTGATATTAGTAACGCTGATTTTATGGCGGGACAGTACAACTTCGTACAATCAACAGGTTGGAATGGTGCGGTGATTAATGAAGGGTATATCACCGTGATGAATCATGGTCTTGCTGCATTAGTCGGGCCTGGTGCGGTGAATAAAGGACAAATTACGGCAAACCTGGGTACGGTCGTCCTCGGAGCCGGACAGCGCTTCACGATTGATTTTGCAGGAGATTCATTGCTGAATTTCACCATTAGCGGTGAAGTGACTAAGTTTGCAACCGACCAAAATGGCCAACCTTTGAAGCATGTCGTTGAAAATTCAGGAACCATCACAGCGAATGGCGGCAAAATTCAAATGACTGCGAATGCCGCAGCAGGTGTGTTGGACGAAGCAATTAACATGAAAGGGTTTGCGGTAGCGAACTCTGTGAGTGTGAAAAATGGTGAGATTATTTTGTCGGCTGGCGACGGGCGCGTCACAGTGACTGGCACCATCCAAACAGCCGGTAATAAACGCAATGAAACGGGCGGTACAATCAAGATATTAGGTAATGAAGTGGTGCTCGCTGGGCACGCGGTGGTGGATGCTTCAGGTAAAGCAGGCGGCGGTACCATTTTGATAGGTGGCAATGCTTACGGTGCTGGCCCTGAGCAAAATGCTGCTTATGCGTTTTTAGGTCGTGATGTGAATATCTACGCAGATGCGCGCGAGCTCGGCAAAGGCGGTAAAGTTGTTTTATGGTCGGATATCGGGACACATTTTTATGGAAATATTTTTGCGCGTGGCGGTATTGATGGTGGTGATGGCGGCTGGGTTGAAACGTCTGGAAAAGCATTTTTAAACGCGAATGGTTTGGTGACAGCCAGTGCACCGCATGGCGCAAATGGTTCATGGTTGTTAGATCCCTATAATGTTGCCATTGTGGGTGCCACTGCAAATGGCGCGTTTGATGGCGGCAGTCCCAATACTTTCACACCGACCGCGGATACGGCCACGGTGAATGCCGCGACAATTAATGCATCGTTAGATGCAGGTACCAGTGTCGTCATCACCACCGGAGCGGGCGGTGCTCAGGCTGGTACGATTACGGTCAGTTCCGCGATTACTAAATCTAGCGGTGCGACAACACCGCAATTAACGTTGAATGCCGCAGGAGCCATCGCCATTAATGCAGCGATTGGTTTTACCAGCGGCGGATTGGATCTTGTTTTAATTTCAGGTGGCGCCATTACTCAGACGGCAGCGCTAACAGTTTCCTCTTTATCAGCTAATGCCGGTGCGAATGCGATTACGTTAACGAATGCGGGTAATGATTTTTCTGGAGCGGTCTCGCTCAATAATACCGGTGCAAACGCGGTTGCGATTCGTGATGCGAATGCCTTGCAATTCGGAACGTCTACAATTGGTGGTGCGCTCACGGTAACGGCGGCTGGAGCTGTCACACAAAGTGGGGCCATGGCAGTGACGGGTGTGACAACCGTGGCAGCAGGTGTGGGTAATAATGTCACCTTGAATAATGTATCTAACGATTTTAGTACCTTCGGTGTGACAACGGGTTTAGATGTTACTGTGAGTGATGCTAACGCTTTGATTTTGGGTACGACAACAGCTAGCGGCCTTATGAATATCACCACGAATGGTGCTATCACGCAAAGTGGTACCGTGATTGCGACAGGTGCAGCGACATTTAATGCGGGGGCTGCTAATAACATCACGCTGGCAACGGCTACGAATAATTTCAGTACCTTGAGTGTGACCAGTGCTAATAATGTTTCGTTGGCTAATACGAATGCCATCATCTTGGGTGCTTCGACGATAGGTGGAACATTGGGTGTCACGACAGCGGGTGCTATCACGCAAAGTGGTGCGCTATCAGTTACCGGTGCGATAACGCTGGCAGCGGGTGCCGCGAACAGTATTACATTAAATGATGCGGGTAATGATTTTAGTTCGTTGGGTGTGACGACGGGTTTAAATGTGGCCGTGACCGATGCGAATGCGTTGGCGTTAGCAGTCTCGACAATTAGTGGTACGTTAGGCGTGACAACTAATGGTGCGATCACGCAAACGGGAGCATTAACGATTACCGGTGTGACCACGTTAGCCGCTGGGGCTGCCAATGATATTACGCTTGCCACGTTAACCAATAATTTCAGTACGGTCAGTATTACCAGTGGTAATAATGTCACTCTGCGTGATTCGGGCGCGATCATTCTCGGTGCTTCAACGGCCGCGACGAGTCTCGGTGTGATCGCGGGTGGTGCGATTACACAAAGTGGTGTGCTGACCTCGCCGACATTAACTGCTAAAACATTGGGTACTAATTTAGCGATTACCTTAAATACCTCGATTAATGAAGTGGATGCTTTAGATTTACGTTCACGCAATGCCGGCGATACCGCTGATTCTGGTGGCGCGATCGCGTATCGCGATGCTACGGGATTTAATATTGCCAATATGATTGCCACGACTAGCACGGTGACACTGACAGCAGGGGACGCCATCACGCAAAGTAGTGGTGCCGGTACCGGTATTTTCGGCACAACGCTGACCGCCAAAACATTAAATAATACGGGTGCCGCGATTACATTGGCGAATGCACTCAATGCGTTAACGACGATTGATTTACGTGCGCGCGATGCAGCGGATACGGCCAATGCAGCGGGTGCCATTGATTATCGTGATGTGGATGGGCTTGCGGTCGCGGCTGCAAATACCACGAGCACGGTGACGCTCACCGCAGGTGGTGCGATGACGCAAACGGCTGCGATGACCGGTACCACCTTAACCGCAAAAACATTATTGGATATCGGGGCCGCGATTACACTCAATCTCGCTGCGGGTAATGCTTTTACTACTATTAATTTATTGGCACGCAACGCGGCCGATACGGTGAATGCGGCTGGTGCCATTGCTTATCGCAGTGTCAGTGGTTTTGATGTGTCAGGTATCGCGACCACGAGTACGTTATCCTTACAAAACAACAACACGCCGACGAATAGTCCGATGACGCAAAGTGGCGCGATTGTTGCGGGTGTGACGACGCTGATTGGTGGTGCGACGAATGATATTACTTTCAACCATATTGGTAATGATTTCGGAACCGTCGCGACCACAAGTGGGTTGAATGTCGCGCTGACCGATGCTAACGCTTTGATTTTAGGTGCATCAACCGTTAGCGGTACGCTAGGTGTGACAACGAGTGGTGCGATGACACAAAGTGGTGCATTAACGGTAACCGGTCTGACAACCCTTGCTGCTGGTTCCGGTAACAATATCACACTGAATTCAGCCAATAATTTCAGTACGCTTGGCATCACAAGTGGTAACAATGTTGCATTGACAGACTCAAGTGGAATTATTCTTGATGCATCGACTGTAAGCGGTACCTTGGGTGTAACGACGAATGGAGCTATCACACAATCGGGTGCTTTAAGTGTCAGCGGCGTCACAACACTGGCAGCGGGGGCAGCAAACAGTATCACTTTAAATAACGTCAGTAATGATTTTTCAACTGTTGGCGTAACCACGGGCGCGAATGTTGCGTTAACTGATGTTAATTCACTCATTCTCGGTGCATCGACCGTGAGTGGTACCTACGGTGTGACAACAAGCGGAGCCATCACGCAGAGCGGTGTGTTGACGATAACGGGTGTTGCGACACTTGCGGCAGGCGCAGCGAATGATATTACATTAAATTCAGCTAATAATTTCAGTACGATAGGATTCACTAATGGTAACAATGTCGCATTTACCGATTCTAACGCTGTGATTCTGGGTGCGTCGACAATCAGTGGCACCTTGGGCGTGATAGCGGTTGGCGCTGTGACGCAAAGCGGAGCATTGGTCGTAACGGGAGACGCTACCATCGCCGCAGGTGCTGCGAACAGTATTACACTAAATAATGCCGGTAATAATTTTAATAGTGTTGGGATTACTTCGGCTTTAAATGTGGCGTTAACCGATTCTAACGCGTTGAATCTAGCCGCATCAACGATTGCCGGTACACTCGGGGTGACAACAAGTGGCGCGATCACACAAACAGGGGCGCTGGCAGTGACAGGGTCGACAACACTGGCAGCAGGTGCTGCAAACAGTATTACCTTAAATGATAGTGCTAATAACTTCAGCACAGTTGCTATTACTAATGGTTTGAATGTTGCTTTAAGTGATGTTAACGCTTTGATTCTTGCCACATCTACTGTAAGTGGCACACTCGATGTCAATACTAGTGGCGCGATCACGCAAAGCGGTTCATTAGCGGTGACTGGTGCGGCGACCTTAGCGGCTGGAGCTGCAAATAATATCACGCTTACTGCTGCCAATAATTTTAGTACCCTCGGCATCGCTAGTGGTAATAACGTGTTGATTACTGATGCCAATGCCTTGAATTTTGCTGCCTCTACGCTGAGTGGTACCTTGGGTGTCTCGGCATCTGGAGCCATCACGCAAAGTGGTGCATTGAGTGTAGCGGGCGTAACAACATTGGCAGTTGGTGTGGTAAATGATATCACACTGAATAATGCCAGTAATGACTTTGGTGCGATTAGTATATCCACAGGCTTGAATGTTGGCGTGACTGATGCTAACTCGTTAATTCTCGGCACATCAAACGTGAGTGGGAATTATGGAGTGACGACGAATGGCGCGATCACACAAAGTGGTGCGTTAATAGTGACGGGTGTGGCGACGTTCGCTGCAGGTGCGGCAAATGATATTACTTTAACGACGGCAACAAATAATTTTAATATAGTGAGCACCACTAGTGCTAACAATGTTGTGCTGCGTGAATCTGGTCCGTTAACCATTGGTGCGACAAATGTTGCAAACAGTTTTACCGTAACAGCGGGTAGTACAGTGACTCAAAGTGGTGTGATTGAAGTACCTAACTTGACTGTTAAGACCTTGCTTGATTTCGGTGCGGGAATCATTTTGAATACCTCTCTCAATAAGGTCGATAACATCGATTTGCGTGCCAGAAATACAGCTGACACAGGTAATGCTGCAGGTGCTATCTCGTATCAAGATGAAAATGGATTTAATATCGCTAATTCACTTGCAACCATCAGCACAATATCACTGATTGCAGGAGGTGATGTCACACAAAATTCTGGTGCAGGTACAGGGATATTTGGTAGCACATTAACAGTGCTGACCAAAAATAATAGTGGCGGTGCTGTTACCTTATCAAATTCTCTGAATAATGTTACGACAATAGATTTGAGATCACGTAATGCGGCGGATAGCGCCAATGCGGCAGGTGCGCTTGCTTACACTGATCTGAATGTAGTTACAGTAGCAGCTGCCAACACCACTAGTACGGTTGATTTGATTGCTCGTAATACGATTACGCAAAGCGGTACCATGACGGGCACTACATTAACAGCGAAAACATTATTAGATGGCGGTGCAGCGATTTCGTTGAATATTGCTGCTGGTAATGAATTTAATACCATTAATTTACTAGCAAGAAATACCGCAGATACTGCCAATGCAGCAGGCGCCATCAGTTATCGTGATGCGACCGGTTTTGATGTTGCCGGTATTGCCACCACCAGTACCTTGTCATTGCAAAACAACAACACGCCAACGAATAGTCCAATCACGCAAAGCGGTGCGATTGTCGCTGGGGTGACGACACTGATTGGCGGTGCCACGAATGATATCACCTTGAATAATTCGGGTAATGATTTCGGCACCGTGGCAACGACTAGCGGTTTGAATGTTGCTTTGACGGATGCTAATGCCTTGATTCTTGGAACATCAACGGTTAGCGGCACTTTAGATGTCAACACAACTGGTGCGCTTACCCAGAGCGGTGCGTTAACGGTAACCGGTGTGACAACTTTGGCAGCGGGTGCGGCTAATAATATTACGCTTAATTCTGCCAATAATTTCAGTACCATCGGCATCACCAGTGGTAATAACGTTGGTATTACGGATGCTAATGCCTTGATTCTTGCCGCCTCCACGGTGAGCGGAACCTTGGGTGTGACGACGAATGGTGCGATGACACAATCGGGTGCGTTGAGTGTGGCGGGCGTCACAACGCTTGCTGCCGGTGCGGCGAATAGTATTACATTAAATAATGCGAGTAATGATTTTTCTACCGTTGGTATTACGACGGGCTTAAATGTTGGCTTGACTGATGCTAACTCGCTAATTCTTGGCACTTCAACCGTGAGTGGCACTTACGGGGTAACGACGAGTGGCGCGATCACGC
>CAZGPP010000014.1:0-75306 GCA_964527435.1 uncultured Coxiellaceae bacterium
TACCGTTTAAGTAGAGCGGGTCCATACCATTGGGCAGAGCGCAGCGAAGCCCAACCTACCTGTTATGCCAATAATACGGGTAACAAATCTTTTTCGTCATCGCGTAAGGTCAGAATTTCAAAACCGGAGTCTGTCACCAAAATGGTGTGTTCCCATTGGGCGGACAAGCGGCGATCGGCGGTCATGACGATGGTCCAGCCATCTTTCATCACCGATTTGATGGCAGCCTTACCTTGGTTGATCATGGGCTCGATGGTGAAGGTCATGCCGGGCTGTAGTTTCATGCCCTTGCCTGGCGTGCCAAAATGCGCGACGTTGGGATCTTCGTGCATCTTCTTGCCAATGCCATGCCCGCAATATTCGCGGACAACAGAGTATCCGTGCTTCTCGGCGTGTTCTTGTATCGCATGGCCAATATCACCAAGCGTCGCACCTGGCTTCACGACCTTGATGCCTTTATAGAGGCATTGCTGGGTCACATCGACTAAGCGCTGGGCGTGGGTGGCAACCGGGCCGACACACAGTGTCTTACTGCTATCGCCAAAATAGCCGTCTTTAATGACGGTGACGTCGACATTGACGATGTCACCCTTCTCCAGGATTTGGGTAGCCGATGGCATGCCGTGGCAGATGACCTTATTGACGGAGGTATTCACGGAATACGGGTAGCCGTACTGGCCTTTACTGCCCGGGATGGCCTTCAGGGTTTCGACAATATAGCGCTCGCAAAACTCATCAATTTCCATGGTGGTGATGCCAGGCTTAACGATCTCCGTGACAGCCTCAAGGACTCTGGCCGTCAAACGGCCGGCAACACGCATTTTCTCGATTTCATCAGGAGTTTTGATGAGGCCCGATGGAACATTGTCATTTTTGCTGATGATGGACATATATAAGTAAAACCTGCATTTTAAGTGTTAGTGACGGCCAAGATGACCTCAGTCGATCATCAAAACAAGGATTTCTGGCCGAATTAAGCGGATAGAATAGCATAACTTATCGCGGAATTTCATACCGTTCACGACCATTTGATGGAGATTACGCCCATCGAGCACCATTACGGCTTTTTGACCACAACGGCTATGTCTTTTGTATAAAATATATTCGCCTCGTCATCATGAACGATCTGGTCAAGATCAGACCTCAATTCTTGCAGCGCATCCGCCGACAAAACGGACATTTCCACAAATTTATCGGCCGTTTCATCTAAAAATGCGGTCGTCACAGCTTGTTTTTCTCGCGAATGATCAAGGATAAGTTGGTGTTCTGTGGTGAGTATCACGGCTTCGGCACCAAAGACAGACTGAAAAAGCTCGCATAAATTGGCGCCAATTTGCGGGTTCACCCCGCGACGTTTCTGTAATTTCAAAACATTTTCCACAAAAAAACCATAGCGATCATTGACCGATTGATGAGGTGACTCAGAATGGTGGGTCGCGATATTGCCTTCTTCGCAAACGATCAAACCATTTGGTTTTAATAAATTTTTACATGCGGCGATGACTTGTTTTGGATCGGTTAAATGCCCGAGCACCCAGCGAATGAAGATACGATCAAATTTATATTCATGCGCAAGAGACACAAGATCATCCACTGACATCTCACGAAATGTGACGCGATGGCATTCCATGGCATCACGCTTTTGATTGGCTATTTTGATTTTTTCACCATCAAAATCAATGCCAACCACGTGAGATTGCGGATGCTTTTCTGCGATTTGCAAGGTAATTTGCCCTGCACCACAGCCCACATCGAGCACGAACATGCCAGGCTGCACATCGAGTTTTGAAATGAGGGCTTCTATATGTGAACGGTTAGCCGCATTCAGAATGGCTAGCCTGTCCTCACCTTGCTGACCACGGCGGCATAAATATACATTTTGTTGGGAGCTTAGCATGGGTATTCGTTTTATAGTTATTGTCAGTGATTATACCCGATCACTGCGGAGGTCTTTCAAGCTTTTTTGTAAAGTATGCTTGCTAAATAATTTCAGATATTGTAATTATTAAATATAGACAATTTCTGTGTTAGAACTTTTACCCGAGAAGCACATGATTAGAACAACCGCCCTACCCCACAAGCATCATCATTCATCCTAGTAGTTCAGCTACCCGTTATTCCTACGTTAAAAAATTGTTAGATCCAAAACGAAATCATAAATTTAAATCAGATAGATAGGAGCGCCTCTCATGTTTTCTACCGCGACTTTTTTTAATCCATCTCCTGAAAAGAATGCACGCCCACCCCTTCGATTTAAGCAAAGAAGCGGACTGGAGTTATCCTCTGTTTTAAGCGAAGTTAAACCAGGTGATGTCTGCATCTATTGGTATGTTGGCACACACGGCTTAAAACAGGGGGCGATAGATTTCTATAAAGACGCGTTGACTCAGAATATCAAGGTAGGAGCCATGCCAGTTCTCGTAGACTTATCGGCTTGGTCAGCATTCTCAGGCGCAGCCAATCAAACACGTGCACTCGCAAGATACCACGAGAGTGCGATCAGTCTTGAAGGCGAACAACTAGGTGCACTGCGTTGCTGTGATTATTTTGCAAGGTTGCGGAATATTAAATGTGAAGATCCTGTCTTTCCACTTCTCGCAGAAATAACCCTGCGGGAATCACTACGCTTGGCGTCCGATTCGTTTAAAGCGTCTGGCATGACAATCGGCACACTTTTCAATCGTGAATGTCCAGCGATTGAGGCTATCTATGAGCTCGATAGCGCGAAAAGCTATAGCGTGTTGCAATACATTGAAATATTATTTCTGATTGAAATGGCATTAGAGAAACGCAACGGCATGGTGAAGACGATAAAGTTTATTCTTCCCAATGATGAATCGAAATATTATAACGATGCATTGATCGAAGATTTGACGAGATTTCTAAAAGCGCGCAATAGACAAGTCGATAATCTGACGATCGAAGTCAACTGTTTTATATTCGGGAATGATATTTCACACAGGCCGTATAATATTCCGTCGAAAACTTTACCTGCGAAAAAACAGCTGACATTGTCAGATGTCGTCAATAGTGACGAACTTAAACAAACTTACAAATTGGGTAACTAATATGAAACCAAGATTCGGTATTATCTCAGGTGCAGGCCCCATGGCTGGCGCATTACTTTATCAAAAAGTCATTACAAAATTACAACAACAAGGCGCGTCACGCGATAGTGAGTTCCCAGAAATTTCATTACTTAATTATCCATTTTCTGAAATGCTAACAGGCGATATAAATAATAGCCAGGTCAGGAATGAACTACTCGCCGCACTCGCGCAGGTGGGACGATTCTCTGATTACGTTTATATTGCCTGCCAGACTCTCCATGGATTTTTACAAACGAATGAATTAACAGATTGCAAAGTTGTGAGTCTATTAGATCTCACAAAGCAAGCGCTAGCAGCGACCCAACAAGCGGTCGTGGTGGTCGCCAGTAAAACTTCGCGTGAATTTAATCTTCACCCGAAATATCTTGAATGTGAATGCGAATATGTTGAATGCGATCAATCAGAAGCTGCTATCGATGCCATTTTAGCAGGCATAGACACACCCATAAACTGGCTGGAGGACTTAGCACGTGATAAAGCGGTGATACTAGGCTGCACAGAATTTAGTGTCGCCACACAACATAGCAAATCAAAGTTCGTTGACCCCATTGAACTCGCCGCTGAAGATATTGTCAGCAAATTTACTGAGAATTAACGTATCACAACGGTCTTCTGGAGGGTTTTATTGTATTCGCTCACAAACTACTGTAGTTTTTCAATGACCTGTCACTTTTCATACATAAGGATGCGTATGTTTAGAACCAAACTTGGGACACTGCGTAAAAGTAAAAAATCGCTCGCGGCTGATTTAACGGAGTTAACGTTAACTTATCGGGCAGAGCAAGCCAACTTGCCGAATACAATGGTTAGAGCTCTTTATCTAGAATCAAATAAGGAATTTAAGGCGGCGGAAAAACTTCTACATGATCTCGAAGGTCAAACGGTGGTATACAGTGAAGAAGATTTTATAACGGTTCATTCGGCGAAATTGGCGGTGATTCTTAAAAAGCATTCATCAGAATTGCCGAAGCAATTCATTGAACAACGTAATCACTATAAAAGCCAAACGTTACGCCATACACACGGACATTAAAACCAGCGTTTATTCAAACATATTCTCAATGTTGGAGACATCATGCGAAACTCAAGATCTTCTGGAAAATCCCTTACTGAAGATATGGTAGAGTTACTACTGGCAGAAAAGTTTGATGATTTTCGAAGAAAGATGGCTGAACTAGATGAAGCGATCTACCCTACGACCTACAAGTCATCGGTAATCATTGAAGCCGTTGAACGCTTAGCTTCCACCGGGAATATTTCATGTGTCAACTTACTAATAGATGAATTCGGTGGTGACCACAATGAAGCAGCCGTTTGCTATGCACACTACCACCACACAGACGCCCTGCAACAACTGCTTAGCAGGACAAAGCTAGCAGGCAAAGAAGTCAATCAAAGTATGTTAGCGTGTGAATACGCTCAACAAGGCCAGCATGATAAAGTAGAAGAACTCCTTAAGAGTGGCAAGGTCAAACTCGAAGAACTGGAGCGCGGGTATCGCAGCGGCGGATTCACGAAACATGCCGATAAAATTGCTGAACAACTGGCTCGCGACAACCTTATTAAAAATACTGCCTTGAAAATTGAAATACTCACCAATCTATATAGAAATCTTCATGCTGAAAAACATCTTCACGCCATAAGCAATAACAGTGATACCGTACAACTTTACGGACTATTACAAGACTCTGACTTAGTTCAAAAACTCATCGAGCCAAAGTTAATCACTACGCGTAAAGTTCACGCAATCATCAATGAAATTAATCAGGATTACGTCTCTATTATTCAACATATGAATACATACAATCTCAGTTTTGAAACGGCATTATACTTTCACATATTAGATATTAATTTGATGCTAAATGGCGAAGCAAGCGAATCTGTGATGACGAATCATAACGCTGACATTACAAGAGAATATTTAGAGAAGCTAGCGAGTACACTTGGGTTATCAGATACAAATATTGAGCACGTTATGCCAATATTTAATTTAAAATATACCAAGAATGCTAGCTCACCCAACGATGAAAAACAGACGCTAAGTTTTGGATTATTTCAACAGAGTGATCATACTCCCACTGACGCACCAATCTCCAATACGAAGGCTTTAACCAACTAAAGTCAAATGTCCGAATGAATCACACCATCAAAGCTCAGGTATTCTGACTATGGCGGGATATACCCGCCATATTGTTCGTTGTTCATGTTATGCAGCTCGGAACATAATTGATGCGTAACCACACTAGATAGTGCTCGACCTACAATCTTGAGCGATCTGGCAAAACATGACATTCTGGCTTATCAACCAACGAATTTTTTAATCGCAGCAAGATCCTCCTCCCCATTCTGCAGAAACACTTCTTTACGCTGTTTCCAGAATGCGAAATAACCGCGACTTATTTTTGAATCGATTGCACGAACAGCGGCATAGACACCTAAAGTTACGATCGATAAGAACACGTTGAGTACATTACTTTTGAATTTCGCGCCGTAGGAGCCAGTAAAGAATGCTTTAGTCTTATCAAATTCAACCTTGAAGGTTAGCATCTTTGCTAACATTTCTTCAGCAGAATAAGGTTTATCCACGAGTATATTTTTGAGATTATTAACGTGTTTAAACTGACCATCGATTCGTATGTAATCTAATGAGCCTTGTTCATGCTTCGTTTGTTGTCGTTTGGGCAGCAAATGATTCCAATAATCATTACATTGTTTAACAAGGTCATCGTAGTGACGACTAATGACATCACGTGGATCAACATCTTGACGTTTTCCTTTAAAGTTAAATAACGTCTTTACTTCTGCATCTTTGAATTTAATATTTCTGATTTCGTTTGAAAGTCTAGCATGGCGGTTACTAATATGTGTTGCCTGGTCTTTATCATCAATGTTTGCGACGAAGCCACCGAAATGAATTCCGCGTGATTGTAATGGATTTTTGGCTAGATCTCTTTCACGAATGTAAGACAAACTCAAGTCATAAAGCTTAACCTGCATATGTTTAAGCAGCGAAATTTTCTTTTCTGCATCATTAGCTTCAGGGTATTGATTTGCTAAATTATTGAGATCTTGCAATATTTCTAATTGGCGACTTGTATGCTCACGGAATGTTAGATGAGTAAACTCATTTAAGCATTTTACTAATTTCTTAATTGAAACGCTGAAACCATGGGTGAGGTATAACTCAAGTGATTTGCAAAAGCCCAAAAGTAGAAGAGCATTATCTGACATTTGGCTATTGAGCCTACCATACTGAGGCAGGCTATATTGAAAGTCTTGTATCTTTCCTTCAATTATTACACGACTTGGGCACTGTTGGATGTCATGCACACCTGGAATGTACTCTACTTCAAGTTTTGTGTTGGCAGGAAATTTCGGTATTAATACATCAAACCCTATACCTTTTATGAATCCTTCTTCCTGGATAGTGATATGCGCGGCCTCAATACAAGTCATTGCCGACATATCAAAAAGCTCGCCTGAAACGGTAGTGATGCCTGCGACATCTAATGTGGCAGCGGCTCTTAAATTACCTGGAACGGGATCACGCAAATCCAAGGTTATCTTTACTCGGTTACGCAATGTGGCATCGGCTTGAATTTTCTTTGCAAATAATAATGCAGACAAGCATCCGCGCGAATGAGCCGTGATGACCATTTCCAACGGATCATTGTCATTTGCCAGTTGCGCTTTAACTTTATTGTAAAGTTCATCGGCAGGTTCTTCTATCCCGAATGCAAATAATCCACCACCTCGTTTGTGACAACCATCAAAGCCGCTCACATCGGTGGATATTTCAGTATTACTTTTTTTATTTTTTTTGATACTCTTTTCTAAAAAAGAGAAACTTACGTCTACATTTGCACCTTTGCCTGGGTGAAAGTCATATCCAGTACCACAAAAAAACGCTACCGATCTATCAGATCTCTGCATGATTGAACCTCGTAATGAATTAAATTAGTTTATTTTTTTCAGTTTTAACGCTATCAATCTCGACTGCCGATTTTGCGCCAGCGTCTTTTAATGACTTTATCACTTCTTTTTTTATCTTTGGATGTTTGGTCACAGCATTCTCGGCCCAATCTAAAGCCGTGTAAGGCTTAGAGGACGATAATCCGTTAATATCAAATCCGACACCACGACCTTTTAGCTCCAAGAGTAGCTTGATCAAATCCAGATTGAGATCATTACTGGCTTTTCTCAGCACGAGCGAATATTTTTTATCGCGCAGATCTTGTAAATACTGCGGACTGGCGCATGATTTAGCTTTGGACAACAACTTGGCATGAATACTCATACCGTTGCGCCATAGTCGAGAAATACAAGTCGCAGCCCGCACCATTTTTTCTTCACGCTTCGCTTTCGCGGCCACCCCTTCGCTTGTCCAGGATGAATCACAAAGGTCGCCAGTTTTAACGTTCACTGTCTTGTTGGAAGCTGTTAATGTATTAGTAGTATCAACGCAATCATATAAGGCATCGTATTCACCCAAACTACTTTTGCGATACATGCCGAAGTAATTGTGCCATTCATTTTTCTGACTGGGAATCATAACAGGACAATAGTCATGGCCCTTCGGTAGTAACTGCTTGTACATCGCTGTGTAAACACCGGGCCCGGAGACACTGATGACAGAACCCTTATACAAATACACCTGTAATAACTTATTTTCTAATTGAGACAAGCCTGGGATCGTCACCGTTGAAGCAAACTTTCTGAAATTAAATACACTGGGGTCCTGCTGATAAAGCTTTGAGAACATCGCAAAGGCTTGTTTCGCACCCGGTATATTGAGTTTATTCAAGACAGATTGATCACGACAAAATGTGGTGAATGTCACTGGCTTTGTATAGTTGCTGATGATTTCATCTTGAATTTGCCTGACCGCAATCAAGGCTTCTTTGCAGATCTTGCTTTGATTATATCTGTCTACAGCAAAGGCGATAAAATCGGAATTGATGTGAGGTAGAGCCATACCCCCTTCAAAGAATTTAACTTCAGCATTCAACAATAAGGGTGCTTTAATTTCAAATAGCGTTTGTTTTAGATCTGACAAATGCAGCGTGACATCATAATCACTATAAATGCCGTAATTTTCGATCACAGGAACTAATAAGCGAGTGCAATCCGCTGCTGCGGCTAAGTTTCCATGGTGATATTTTTCGTCTGGCTTGATACAAGCCGTAATTTCAGCCTCAGCTAATTCATACATTTTAATGTCAAGTGGATCCGTTAAGAGTCCACGAACTTGATCGTCAAAATTAATGGGCGTAATACGATGGGTTTGGCAGAAATCATTCATTCTTGCAAAAGCCGCCGCACTCAAACATCTGCCGCTATAAATGAAATAGAGTTGGGCCGCTGGATTAGCTTCACGCATGCGAATGAACCTCAGTTCATTTTCCGTCCCGAGAAAAACCTCAGGTTTGTCGCTAAACCAAATGCGATAATATTTTTCTAAACTATAGAGAAAAGACGGTTCGAACCCTTTTGGATTAGGCAATCTGGCAGCACTGAACATACGCTATACCCTCAATTTATTGTTATTATTATATTATGCATCTCTACGAAACATTTCTCGCAACTAGTGGTTGAATGCCAAACCAGCCACCTGAATCGGATCTTCCGGTGTGTTCGGTTGCACTGCTGGCTGTGCATTCGTCTCTACTTTTTTTGCATCTTCTGTCACCAATAGACATTCCACTTCTTCACCATCACGATGAGCTTTATTGAAAGCCTTATCCATTAACAAGCCATAGCTTGTCTGGTATTGCATGACGGTGCTTTTTGGGTGAGCAGAGACAATATCACGCGAAATATCATTCGGATAAAATATTTCACCTAATTTGCGTAACCCAACATGGGCGTGCGCAAAAAATCGATGCATGGCATGGCCCGACTGCATATCCAACACCGCACCTAATCGCGATGCCGCCATACTGACAAGAAAGACCGTCATCTTGATGAGACTCGTCACGACCGATACCACCCAACGTGTCAGCTCCGCTGCGAAAATGACTAATCGTGATAAATCTTTATGTACCTGATTATATAACGCGGAGAGTGCATTAATAATTGGCTGCACAGGATGCGGTTGACGATAAATAGCGGCGACCATCCCAACAAATAAGGACACAATGACCCGCAAAATCGCCGGTATATAATTCAAGGGAACCGCTAATAATTGGTAAGCGATGGACCTTACTTTTTCTTTTCGAATAAGTTTACGTAATGCATCCGCTTCATTCTTTTTAGTAAACATTTTATCGATATAGCGCTCCAGGTGGCAGCGCGATTCAGCAGACAATTTTGGTAAATGGCTTTGATTATCTGACAACCATTTAATAAATTTAAATCGCTCAATGAACTCCTTATGTGCCTCATAGAGCGCCTTATTCTTCGCTAATATCTCGTTACCATTAAATTCAAACGGTGAATTCACAAATTTATATTGTTGTTGCTTATGAAAGAGCGCTTGAGAAATCAGTGCGGTCTTGGCACCTAAAATAATATAATTTAATGAACTGCCATTCACTTCTTCATGGAGAATATCACCAATAATAGGAATGCCCGTTTCTGCCAAGAGATAACCAGTCGCCCAGGCGAACGATACGATAACCGCGAGCTCGGTAGGATTTTGAGTGAAGGCAGACAGAACGTTTCCAAGCGTGCTGCCGGGCCCGTGCTGCACACCATCAACGACCATGGAAACAACCTGACCACTAATCGATCCAGCTGCAATCGCTGCAGAAAATTGACTGCCGCCCAAAGTGTAACCGATGGCTTGTTCAATCGCCAGGAATTTCGGCCCTAAAAAAGCAACATATGATGGCGCGAGAATTGCAGCCCCACCCAAACCATAAGCTGTCAGAAAGAGCGCACCAGCAACCGGATTTTTTGCAAATATTTCATGCGTAAAAAATTCGGAAAATTCTGTCAGGCCACGTACTGCCGAATTCAAAATATCGTTAGTCTCGCCTGCAGTTAAATGATAATCCTGATTCGCAATCGCAACACCACTCAAATCACTTTCATTATCTTTTTGCATGAAAGTATTTAAATTGATTTTTTTATCTTCTTCCGTTTCCTTGCGGTTATTCACATCTACCACATGCTGCAACAGCTCAGTTTTTATTTCTTCCTCAGTGGTGACCATGAAACAAATTTCATCCATGACATTTTTCTGCAAATCTTCCAGTAGAGGCAATTCAGTAGTGGAATACCAATCGAACCAGAATTGTTCCGGGATATTAAAAATTGATTTACCCGCATCGTAAATGCCATGAAAGATATCTACCAAGCTGGTTGCGATTTTTTTAAGCATGGTCCACGGTGTATACCACACTGGTTTATTCATACGTGATTTATCAAACAGATCATCGGTGACTAAACGAAAATCAGGATTCTTTTCATCATGCCAAGTATCGGCAATCCACGGTTTTGTTTGAACAAACAAACTCTTTGCCATATTCACAAGGGTAACACCGACTTTCCTGAGGAAAGCACCGAAGTTGCGAGTGACCTGCCAGCGTGTGGCGGCAATCTCTTTTAATTCAGCTTGACCATAACGGTTTACAACCTTCGCTTTACCTGGAGCCGTCCACTCCACTTTATCCCAGCCTTCAATAAAACTGACGGCCATCATCGCTTTACGTTCTTTTTCAGGCGTTAAATGTGCGTGTGAGAAATCGTAAATGACTTTTTCTGTCTGATCGAATTGGCCGTGATGTTTTTTGCCCACCATATTACGTTGATCGGGATGGTGATCATTAATTTCTTTACGCGCATCTTCAATGAAGTCATTGAGTCTGCCGCGCGTGAATGCCGTGGTTCGATTCAGCGAGTAGGAAATGTCTTGATTGATACCTTGAAATTCATAAAGATTATACATCATTTGTGTCTTTACAAATTCGAGTATGGAATGATATCCACGACCGCGATTAATTTCGTCTAAATAAATGTTGTTGTTTTTTATTTTCTGAATAAACTCTACAGCGCGCTTGATGTCATCATCGATATCGCCATGTATTTGACTAATCGCATTAGGTGCTAATCCGTGGATATCGCTACTTCCCAAATAAAAGATCGCGACATTGTCTTTGATGGTACTCATTTCTACGATGTAAAACTCTAACGCCGCGATCAAATCCTTCGCAGAATTTTTTTGATTCACCAATGATTCTAATTTTTCTAATTTTTCTATTCGATCCTGATATAAATCCAGTAATCCAATTTTAGTCGCATGCGTATTGCTAATCATGCCTTTGATAATTAGCTCATGTGCCGCCACGCGATATTGACCCAGGGCACCCATCACTTTTCCAGTGATCGATTCAGCGTGAACCACACCCCAGCGCACGGCTTCTTTCAATTTTTCGGGGGATGTCTGCCAAACGAAAGCGGCGTGACTATCATTTTTAGTGATGACTTTAACGTGATGAGCGTCTTTAGAACCACCTACCAGGGTTTTATGGAATGTATCAATACGCGTGCTGGCACTACGCCCAGGAATGACGGAAAGCTCAGGCAGCTTCATCGTCTCATCAGCGTCTTGAATATATTCCTTCCAGCGCATTTTAGTGAAAGAGCGCAGAATTTTTTTATGACTGGCGATAGGCATACTATATCGATTCCTGTATGTACTTGATTTTATTTATTATTATTTTTATTTATGTATCAATAATATACAGATTACTGGTAGACATACTATACGTACTTGGTCAAATTTAAGCAAGTATGATCATTAATTAATCTACACAACACTCGAAATATTAACATTAATTCCTTGGCGAGAGCATCATTTCATTAATGTGATATTTAGCCCGGATAGCGGTCAAAACACTTCTTATAGTGTCCGGTTCAGCTCTGCGTCTAAATAATCCCAAACATACACCAGGGGTGGGAACATCATCGAAAGTCGCATCAAATAGCATCGCTATTTCTTGTTGAATATTAGCGTTCTTAACATTGATCTTCATCACACCTGCCATTAAATGGATGTCTTTCAATTCTATCAAGCCATTCACCAAATCAGGATTCTGGCTTAAATGAACCATAACCTCGATGGGAGACATGCGTAGCAGATTGTTACTATCACTAAAGCAGCCATTCATCTCGCAAAGTTCGTAAGCAACGCCCATTGATGGTAGCGTAAAAGCAACTTTGGCGTTATGGTTATCAAGACGTACACCCGCTCGCGCCATGCAAAACAGTGTATTTAAAACTTCAAACGATCGATGGTAGTCAGAATCATTTTCAAGGAGTTGATGAGCGATGCGATATTTCAAAAATATGGGGAGAATGACGAACGCGTGCTGAATGTTTTCAACTATCAATATAAATACTTTATCATTCAGCCATGAACACGGAGCATACATTCTTAAATGTTTCTGTTCACCTTCTGTGACTTCATTCGCGACCACAAGCTCGGCAAAGTCTTTAACATTTTGAAAACTAATATGATGGGTAAAGAGCAAATGGATAACATTCGCATGCTCATTAATAGCAGCATAAATTATTAAATATTCTCGTGGGGCGGAAAATATCAGCTTAATAATCGTTTCTGTTAACAAGCCAGCATGATTAAGTTTTATGAGTAAGGAATACATCAGATCAATCATTTCATCGCTTAAACACTCGGAGAGAATGCCTGGATGGATAGTAATATTATCCTGTGCCAGAATAAGCTTAATTTCAGCGGCTAGGCGAGAACGGCGTATTGACTCAGCATCGGTCAGATCATCTTTTTCTTTTGCTCTGTGTAACACAGTTTCATTCCCCGTCTGTTTCTAGTTATTTTTTATTATAGGGGCGGAGGATAGCATTGATTTAATGTGCATTTCCAGATTCATTGTCTTCGACCAGGAGACTCTTTACTGTTGTTATTTCCCGACAGATACTATATATTTGCACAACGATTGAACATTCTAAAATAATAATTAAACGATTTTTAGCCTAAGTACTGAATTATATATTGGCCACTGATCACGAGATCCATGATGCATGGGCATCATCAATCGGTACACACGAGGATTAATCAATGTTTGCGCATACCGCACCTGAGCATTTTGTTCATCTAAGAAACGATGTCTTCACCGCCACAGAAGACGTGTTGCTGTTTAATATCGGCAGCCAATGCGAACAAAAACCCTCTCATCAAGAATTTCCGCCCTTCTTAAACCAGCTTGCTAAAACATTCCGTATCTTTAACATTGACGGCCATTATGAACACGACCCGGCTAATCACAAATATTGCGTTGAGCTCGACTGGACCATGCTAGCTCAGATAATAAATTACAGCCTAAAAAAGAGAAAGTGTCAGGTCATTATTTTCGATAACACTTGCCAAACTGGCCTCGGCATCACGCACAGTCTGGCATTAGCGAATATCGACAGGATCGGTCATCATTTAGAAGTCATCATCGGCTACGGTTCGCATGGTGATGATGCCATCATTCCTATTATGCATTTATCTCAAGAGTTTTATCGAAAAGCTGAAAGTAATGCTGCGACTCAACTCAAGAAACTAGCCAGTCTTTATTGCAACGAATGCCAGACACTTCATCGCTGCCGCGAATCGTTTACGCATAAAATTGCAGTGATGAATCAGATCACGACGGCCGAGACGCCTCTCACGACTGAAAAACCAAATGATTTTTTCATTCATCATCCAACAGTTCGAGATTTTGTTAAATCAACAGCGAGCGCACAAGGGATAAACATATGTTTCACGCTTGATGAGCTCGCTGTCTTGCCATTATTCATGTCAGCCGCGCCGTCACTTGGCCTAACCTACAAATAACAAAAAGCGTAAAATGGAATCAGATCGCCCTTATAATATTGAAGCATTGCTGTCTTTTGGCCCAGGCTTTGCTTTGCGTTCCGCTCTGTCCAACCTTGCAGAGATTCAGTCTATAAATCATGGAGATAGCAAGATTGGCGCATGCTTGGTATAGTATAACTGCAGTATCAACTACACACCCAAAGGCCCAAAATGGACTTCTTTCAGCGACAAAAATCTGCCCGTAATCAATCCCAGCTTTTATTTGTCTTATTTGTAGTTGTATCCGTAATAACAATCGCCGCAACCGCATTACTTCTCTTTTTTTTTGCAAGACACCATACCTTTCATGCGTATCTAAAAACATGCGGCCTAGTTGCGCTTTGTATCATCGTGGCGACTATATACCGCATGCTGACGCTCCTCGATGGCGGATATAAAATTGCTGCTCAACTGGGCGCTATCCCACTACCTGAACATATGACTGATCCTAGAGAAATTCGATTAAATAATATTGTTGAAGAAATAGCGATTGCCTCTGGCACACCCGCACCGATGATTTATATTTTGGACACAGAAGAATGCATCAACGCCTTAGTCACGGGATTCGGTATCAATGACGCAGTTATTATTGTGACACGCGGTGCATTAAATAAACTCAATCGAGATGAACTACAAGGTGTTATTGCACATGAGTATAGTCACATTTTTAATGGTGATATGGCACTTAATATGAAGCTCGTTGGCCTGCTATTTGGCTTAACTTTTATCGGTATATTCGGTAAAAAAGTGCAGTATGTAGCACGCTGGGCACCTTCTAGAGAAATAATTATATTTGTATTTCTTTTTGGCCTAACGATAACCGCGATTGGATACGTAGGTTTCTATTGCGGCCAACTCATCAAGTCAGGCATTAATCGACATCGGGAATATCTTGCCGATACTTATGCTGTTCGATTCACACGCTTGAATCTGGGACTATCCGGTGCCTTAAAAAAAATAGCAGCCATACATAAAGGCTCCATACTAAGCAACGAGAATGCAATCGAATATTCGCATATGTTTTTTAGCAGAGGTTTTTGGTCATTGTATGGTTTACAAGATAGTCATCCACCCATTCTTAAACGCATACAAGCACTTGAGCCTGATTTTACGGATCACGATCTCAATGAGCTAATCGTTCGCTGGAGGAAAACATTACCTGATGGTGAAGACGAAGATAATAATATTGAACCTTTCGATACAAGTTCAGGATTACTGGTAGATATCCCATTAATGCCAGCCAAAGCTAAAAATGTAAGCAAGCAAGTTGGCACACTCACTGCCAATCAGTGCTTGCGCGCTCACAATCTGATCGACAGCATTCCGGATTATTTCTTGAAAGTCGTGCATAATTTTTATGGTGTAACACCGTTGCTAATCGCATTGATTTACTCACCGAGTCCACATACTCAAGATAAGCAAGATGCCATCATCAATAAGCATTTTAGTAAAAAAATACTTTCCGCAGTTCAAGAGTTTGTTAAAGAATTGTCGTCATTGAATCCGAGACAAAAAATTCCGCTAGCCTTATTAGCAGCCCCTGCATTAAGACGAAATTCCAAAGACAAATTAATCTTATTCAAAGAGACATTGCTGGAGCTTATAGCTGCTGATACCAGCGTAAGTCTTTACAACTATGCTTTTTCTCATCTTATCAGCCTACAAATCACGGACTTGCTGGCACCAGCTAAATCTACCACTTACGGTAGCACCCAAATTAAAGATGTTCTGCCGCAAATTAGTCAGCTGATGTCAGTCATGTCAATGGCAGGCCATGCTGATAAACAAGAAAGATCGCTGGCATATCAAACAGGCATGCGCGTCGTTACTGATTCGAATGAGATTGCTTATCAGGAAGTGAGAGATTTCGCCGCGACGCTGGATCCTATATGGCCCAAGCTAAATACGCTTACCCTGCAAGCTAAACAAACACTATTAGAGGGCGTTGTAACGGCGATTAGTCACGATGAAATGATTACCGGTGAGGAAGAAGACTTGCTGCATCTCATTTGTGGAGCATTGTATTTACCACTCCCACTATTGGTGCGAGAGACGTAGTCAATTTAGTAAGAGACGTTTTGTCGGAATGTGAAGCCCGACAATCTGTCCATAAATCATTACCACTTATATTTAACTACCTCAAATAAAGCGAAATATTTTACTTTTCTTTCTGTTTTTTTATATTTCGATTTTGTTGGGCTTCGCGTGGCGCTCTGCCCAACCGATATTTTCTTTGGAATGACCTTCAGTCCATAATATTTCTTGCTCGGGACAATTCACCTCTCGCTAATTCTTGCGCGATGGGTTGCTTGGTCGTTGTTGAAAATAAATCATTGCCGCATTTATATTTTGTCGTATTCACCAAGGTTTGAAAGATGTGATGAAGATCGGCGAGCATGGCTTCTGTCATCTCATCGCCGTGGCGGAGTAAGACAAAGGCTTCACCGTTTCGGACAGGTAAGTGTGATAAACCACGTACTTTATCCGGAAAGAAAATAATCATATTGGGATAATAAGTATTGGCTTGTCCGCCAACGGGCACTTTTAAAAATAATGCGGGGCGATTGACGACCGCAATTTTCTTTTCGGCACTCGCGGCTTTGGTGTCATCGGGTAACAGACAATCAACCGTCGTGAGATGACAAGTACCCGGACCGAAGGCAGCATCGGGTCGTTCTAAAAAAACCAAATGATCACGGGCCCGATACCGCTCGGGTAATACCAATCTCGCACAAAATGGCAGACAACCTGCTTGTTGATTCGTGTGAATGTCTGCTTGTAACGTCATCGCATTGTCTTTGATGGCTAACGCGGAAAAAACGGGTGGCTCATCGAATCCTTGCGCAACCGTCTTGGGATAGGCATAAGGTGCATCGAAAGCTACACCGTTTGCGAATAGTTCATTCACTTCTTCAAATGTCAGCACATACTCGCTGAAATTGTCTATCCATGTATTTAATCCCACAAACCCAGTGTACGTAGATCGCATCATCATCTCCTTTATTCTTTAAATCATTGTCACGGTGTATCGGATTGTTTACAACAATGACCTCGCCGATCGTTCATTTGACATCATATGCTCAGGAAGATATTATATGGACAAATAATATTCATTATACTTCTGGCACGTAATACTATGATGCACCGCACACACGACATACATGAACGCTTAAAATTAGTTCGAGAGATGATTGCGAAAGACAATCTCGAAGAACTTACCAAGATCACGGCCACCATGCCTCATGGCGCCCGCGCTTTGAGTATGCCGCCGTTTATCTACGAGAAAGAAAGCCTCGTTGAGTTTGCCGCCAAGTGCAAGAGCAATCGCGTATTGAAATGGTTACTCACACCCATTTCTGAATCTGGTGGCGGCCTTCTGTTAAATAAAGCTAGCCTTATCGCCGCTCATCAAGACAACCCGCTTTACATTCATGGCGACGGCACTATCCGTCACCGAAGCAAGAAATTAGGCAGAGCGCAATCGCTTGTTGAAATAAAAGATGCGAAAAAAACAGTAGAAACGTTTGTGGATGAAAAAGCAATCGGCAAAGGCGGAACCTCCACCGCAAGATTATATCGATCTTTACAAGATCCCTCTAAATGCCTAGTCGTCGTCAAAAAAATGGCATCACATCAAGTCACAGCCTTTCAAGAATATCAAGATGGTCTAAAGCGCGCAAAAACTTTAAGTCGTATGCAGCAATTCTCTCCGATCAAAGGAATTTATGCGTTTAAACACACGCTGAATAAAGTGACGTATCATACTGAAACCCGCTCCATCATGCCTTACGTACCAGGAACAGATCTGTATATCGCGGCAAGCAAACTCACCACATTTCCTGAATTCATTTTACTGACCTTACACGTTGCCAAAGCATTGCAAGCGTTACACGATCAAGGCATTGTTCACGGTGATTTACACGGCGGAAATGTGTTAGTCGAACGAATTAACACGCTTGAATATGGATTACCATCTTTCAGCGTTGTGCCAATCGATTACGAACTTTGCTGTCAATTTAACGAATTAACGGGTGGATATGTTCTCTCAGGTGATAACGTTTGGTGTGCGCCTGAATTAAAAGCAGCGCAAAAAATTCCTGCGAAAGCCGATCAAGATGTTTATATCTTTTCTCGCATTATTAAATATTGCTTAGATTGCATGCTCATTCGTCAGCCCATGTGTCTTGAAACATTTTCTATCTATCCACTCCTATCAACTTTCCTTGAACGGGGCGCTCGTGTTAATGCCGATGAAAGAATGCCACTTTCATCTTTGATTCTACAATTGGAAGTCTGGCTTGCGAGATCACTGATAGAGTCCAAAACAGAGTCACCCCATGCCAGCACCAGCCTTGCAGCAAACAGTGAAAATGAGCCTCGCGAGACGACTTCCTGGCGCGTATAAGAGCCTCTCTAGCAGGTTGGACGTTATTGCGAAAACAGCTGTGCCGGTAACTAGTTGATTTATTATAACTTGCCGTATAATATCTCGTGTATATTGCCTTTTATGCTCATATTGTATACAATCCTCTTCCATAAGAATTATTTATTCATACTCGCCAAAGCTGGCTATCGATAAGCAGAACCGGCAGAGCGAGTAATGAAAGTAGCGACTAGACTACGACATCATTATCCTGGGAGCTTGGCATGCAGCACAAGACTATCGACTTTACGCGTGACATCAAAGAAATATTGGAACGCAAACATTTAAATCCGAAACTCTTTGAAGACAGCGACGAAATCGACTTTGAAGATTCGATTCATAAGCACACTCAGTGGGTGTATGAGAATATTTATTCTGTCAACTACCCTAATGGACATCCGCGCTCCATTCACGGCATTCAGCATGTCACTCGTGTTGCCATGTATATTCCTATCTGGCAAAAGTTGTTCGCAGAATTTGGTGATAAACGTGCTCAAGAATTTACACCAGACGATATCCATACTCTACAAATTGTAGCCCTATTCCATGATGCCGGCAGAGAGGCTGATGGCGAAGATCTCTGGGAAGAAGATAGCGCAATTCTGCTCTACCATTACCTTGTCACAGTATTACAGTTCGATACAGAAAATGCTGAATTATTCGCTACAGCCATTGTACGCGGTGAGCCTAACAAACCATTCACAATTGAAGCGACACTACTGCATGATGCTGATTGCCTCGATATCATTCGCGCTAGAAAAAATTTTGATTCTACCTATCTTGGATTCTACAAAGAGATTGCCAGCAAGAACGCGGATGCAAAGCTAAAAATGGACGAATTAATTGCTGAAGCAAAAAAATGGATTGCTTCTCAAGGTGATGATTTCAGTCGTAGAGATATGAGCTTAAAAGAAAAATATTCGGACAAAGATGCCCATGATAAAATGTTGGCAGAACTTGTCGATCACAAAGATGATTATAAAATACTTGCCAGTTACGGGGTTAATAATGCCTTACTCATGGATCTCTATTACAAGAAACTACAGGGCGCCGTAGCATTACTGACTAAAGATGATAGCCAGCATTCTGAAGAGAGAACGAAGGCTAACAAAAAATTAAGAGAAAAGCTGGAAGACCTCGAAAACAATTTCACAAAACCTGAAGAATGCGTTGAAAAATTCTCTGACCAAGTTAAAGCATTCTCCGTGATGCTTGAAAAAAAGAAATCGCTCTATAACAAAGATCCCGATTATTACATCTTATCCTGCATTGGACATCTCTTGGCGTCGATTGTGACCTTAGGCATTTATGCCGGGATATGTGCGTATCAGTCTCACCAATCACGACAGACTGCCAAATTCTGGCGACCTAGTGATCATATTTACCTTGAACGTGTAGAAGAACAATTAGAGTCCGCTCCAAAATTTTCAGGGTAGCAACACATAATGCGTTGTTGAGTAAATCAATGAATGCATAAATTCGTCATTGCGAGGAGCGCTTTTTGCGACGAAGCAATCCAATCGATATTTGAAGAGTCAGTGTCAAACAGTATCCGTTCAGCAATGTACAAGGCTGAGCGGATACAAATTTTCCGCTAGTGTAGTGTACACAGTAAACTCAATTTCCTCGTCTCCAGATTATTTACATGCTGCACAAACGAAAGTTTGTGCTAGCAGCTGAATGTTGATTTTCAAGTTTTGGCGCATCAATAATCACCTGCAACACGCTATCAGCATCAAGCATCATTTGACTTAATGTGCCTGTCATTTTCTCAGCGCAAGTAACAAGCAAAACACCCCATCTCCAGCCATTATCCTGCAAGGTGCGCTGAATGGTTTGTAGCAAATCCCTGCCGTGGGTCTCAATTTCACTTGATATTCTGATCGCGTGATCACGAGGTGATCCTACTGGCGGAGAATTTATAGGGTCAGATAGCATAGTGTCAGGCACATCCGAGTCTGCGCCATGGTGCAGTAATGTGGCTATTATTTTTTTGTAACCATTAATCCGAAACAAATAATATTGATGAAGGTCTAGTGCGTAAATAAATTGTCCGCTTGCCCATGCTTCATAAATTAATTGCGTCATTCTACCCGTGCAACGTTCTAAATCAATGATGGCAGAATTTAAGGGGTTGAGTCGGTATCCAAACAAGGGGCACTTTACATTGGCGTTCATGCCGAGGTTAAGTAATGTTTCAATGATGTCAGAGTTGCCATAATATAGTGCCTGAAAATATATACGATACCCATCATCTGACATGATAATTTCTGTGCGTGTTTCTTTTGGTATCAGGCAGAAGAATTCCCTTAAAGATACCCAGGAATTATTTCTCGCAAAACACATCATCAATTGTGCTGTATCTTTAAGGGTGTCTACACATTTGTTATTCACAAGTTGGTTAATTATTACTAACATTTTCTTCTGAAGATCTTCTGTATATGATGTATAGAGTTTATTAAAATCTATTACTTTATCTGGCTTAATAGCGAATCGACGAACACTATTCTCCGCTAAAGTAATACACTTAAGTCGTGACCCCAGTATTAATTCGCGTTTAATAACCTCTAAATCTGTCTTTAATTCAGAGTGGTTATACTCAGGTTGCTCACCAAGGATAGGTTCACCATTTTGAAGTGACGTTAAAATATCATCAAGACAAATAACGCGGCGCTCCTGGTTACGAGTTTTGACTAGCTGAATATAAAAAGAATTTGCGTCATGTTCTGGCGGAATAGTCATGCCAAAATCAATAAATGTACGTTGACGCCATAATACGCTATTTTCATGGAGCTGCCTGTTAGCATGATTGACCGAGGTAATGCTTACAACATCACGGGTATTTAGAAATGAAAATAGATGGAATTTAACATCACATGGTAGGTCATCAAATCGTCTCATAATGCAGTATAACCCGTTTATGCCGAAGAAAGAACGGCACTAAAGTGGTTAAAAATTCATAGTTAGATATTTAGCTGATCTTTAATGGTTTATTATTGAACCTGCTTTAACTCTTGCAATTCTTTTTCCATTTTAGAAATTTTCACATCTCTACATGCTTTAACTTGTTTTTTATCAAGCTCAACACCGGCAACTGTTTTGCCCATTAACAGGGGTTGCATGCAATCTTTCCAGAATGATTTACCATCAGCGCCTTTCCTTTCAAAGCCAGCTTTGGCACAGGCTTTGGCTATCATGGCACAAGGTTTCATTTCATTACCCTCTTTAGCATTTGCTGGGCTCATCTTGTCTTCGTCAGCAAAGGAGGATTGGGTCATGAGTAATGCCAATAAAAGGGATATAATTGATAACTTACGCATAGTGACATCTCCATGTGACAGGTGAGTTATTATTTTAGATATAACTTAATTATACCCCAATCAAGCTCATATTGCGATCCAGTCTGGCCATAAAAGGGCCAGACTGGTTGCGGTTTTAGTGGTTGGCCATATGAGTAGACTGACTCTCTTGTTTTGCAATGGCTGCACTGACTGAAACACGCTGATAAAATTCTCTAAACTTATTCAAGTTAATCTCAGTTAGTTGAACGACCGCTTTTTGGGTGGTCGAGTCTTTCATTAATTTCATGGTACAGGCATCTGCCTTTTTAATAAGAGACATGCAGGGTATAGCCATTGATTTATCATCAAACAGAACTCTCACATCAGTTCCCTGCCTGTAATCTTTCCAATCATTACAACCGGTGATAGCGCATAATATTTTTTTAAGTTCAATAATTTCATCTTTGGATAATTTGGAGGATGTTACTCGGTCAGCAAATTGACTCAATTTGACGGTGGAGGCCTCCTTCTTGGCTTCCTCCAATGTCCTGGTAAATAAGCTTAGCTCTAATTCAGAGTAAACGAACATCACGTCCCTTTCGTTTTTTTCTAGTCTTTCAATACCATACTCGGGGATGATAACTTTTTGAATTTCTATCAGATTGGCACGACACATGTGGGCTAATTTAGCGAGTGGAACAAATTTTCCCATTTCGCGAATGCATGTCAACGTTTGATTTCTTCGCATAGCAATTTCATAATTTTTACTATCATCAAATTTTAGTCCGGCTTCCGCTTTGGCGATAACAGACAGTATATATTTTTTGAATAGGGCTGGATCGATATTAATCGTATCAATAGCCATTGAATATGCTGATTCAGCATTATTTTTATCGCCCGGCTCTCTTAATAAAAAGCTGGGTTTATCGAGGGAAACTGAAATCAGATTTAATAGCCACGTGCCAGTTCGGCCATTGCAATTAGCGAAGGGATGAATGCCTGCAACGCCATTGTAGGCATCTAACAGTAGTGATGAAAATTGTTCTTCATTGCTCGGGTCGCAGACTTTCCATGCAGCGACAAATTTTTCAGCAAAATCTTGCATGACTGCAGGGAATTGTTCTGGTCGTAAACAGACAGTCACCATTTTGCTGATAATAGCCTTTTCTTCTTGGTTAAGGTCTTCGCTATAATATGCTTCGGTCAGCATGATAGAGCCCAATGCGCTTTCATCGAGGCAGGTGAAGTTTTTTATTTTAGCATTTTTCAGCATGCGATCACGTAAGGGCTGACCGACGAATTTGATTTTATCTAGCGCACGGAATAAGTCCTTAATCTCCTGAGTTGTCCATTTGTGATTTAGCGCAGTTTGGATAATTTCTCCCTGGGTATCTTGTCCAAAAATGTAATTTCCAACACACTCTTGTGAAGATGAGCCCCATTGCCAACGCAATACTTGACCACTTGTATATTGCCCAGGGATAAATCCCATTTGATGACCTAAAGATAACGCAATATGGGAGTGTGCTTTCTTAATCCACCCCAACAGTTGTTCCGGTGTTATCGCATGGACGCCATTTTTCTTGATCCAGGGTAAAATAGTCTCTTTTGCATAGAGATAGGCGTGTAGCATGTCTTCGTATTGGCCATAGGCCGTGATGAGCACATCGTAGAAGTTATTATTGCAGTCAGGCAATTCATGATCGAAGCAGGATACCAGTGCGGGGTTGAATTCAGGTGCAATTAGGTTAGGATCAAAGCTGGTTGCTGGCCGTAACATGTTGATAAACCTCGTTTATTTTAATTTTTATTGTGCATATAATATACAATATGGTCTATCTTGTCAAGGTGGGGTTGCGTCACAGTTTTAGCACTGGTTGGGCACCCTGCGAGCCTGCCTTCTAAGCTGTCAATATAGAGGCTGAAGGTTATATTTTAGAAGAGAGTGCTGTCACGCACGCTTACCGAAAAGCCAGGAACAATTACTGTCCACCCCAAAATTTTCAGGATAGCCGGCTAAAATAAGTTTGATCATCTTGACGGTATAATGGCCAAATTGTCATCTATTCGGCCTGACTTATTGATTTGATTAATAATTTTTTTTACGTGCAAACCGTAAATTTCAGGTGCTAAACACTCGCACATGAACAATGTTTGCGCTACAATGCTGATCGCTATGAAATTGGGCTGATCATTATCCAGCCGTAGAGCGCAAAACAAAACGTATTACTAACAATAACAATGAATCATCGGCCATGCCGCTCTATCTGGTTGAAGACGATCGGGTTGACGCTGATGATATCACTACGTGGATAATAATTTATGCAAAGCAATGTGAGCTCGATCATTAAGATGGAAGTTAAATCAGACATCCTGTGGTTTTTAACCCTGACCTATACCATGGTGATGATTTTGGCGAATTGGTTTGATCCGCGCCTGATTACCCTTTTTGGTTATCCGACCGATGCGGGCACGCTGATATTTCCCTTCACCTTCCTGTTAGCGGATCTCATCACCGAAGTCTATGGTTACAAGCATGCACGACGAGCCATCTGGTGCGGATTTTTATTCAATCTCGTGTTCTTTCTTTATGGCCAAACGGTCGTCCACATGCCAAGCCCGGATTACCCGACTAATAACGAGATGTTTGACACACTGCATACCACCAACCTGAAAGTGATTCTGGCCTCGAGTCTTAGCTATCTCGCCTCTGAACCACTCAACTCGTTTGTGATGGCGAAATTAAAAATTAAAATGAATGGCAAACATTTATGGTTGCGCTTTCTGGCTTCCACCATTCTTGCTTCCGGTGCCGACAGTTTCATTTTTGGCGTGATGGCCTTTTACGGAACGATGACACAAGCGAATCTCTTCTCGTTAGTCATCACCATGTGGTGCGTCAAAATGGGCATTGAGATCGCTGGCATACCGGCTTCCATCATGCTGGCCAATACACTCAAACGTGTTGAAAAACTCGAAATTTACGACAAACAAACGGATTTCAGCTTATTCGATCTCAACACAAACTATCAGGCCAAAGATAATGAATACAGTGGGAATGCCAGCGCCTAAGACCCACATCTTTGCAGAGCGCACGTGAGAGGTAAGATGATGCATTTAACCCGAGCCTTACGCCGAGAACGTTTAGCATTTATTTTATTTGCGCTCTGTGCGTTCTTGTCATCGTCCATGATCCATGCTGACCCTGACGTTGTGAGCGTTTTTCCACTGACGCATTACGATCAGAACCTTTCTAATTTCATTAAACCTAATGACGCTGATTACGACACACCATTATTATCCGCTGAAGCACAGCTAAAAAGACTCTCCATTTTTTACAACCGCACCTTCGGTGAGTCTTCACCCTGGAATGCGGATTACATCAACCGCATCATTCAGGAACCTGCACCGAATGATTTAGCCTCGATTGAACGGAATATTATTGCAGATTTTAATAATACCCATCACTCCGGCACTTCTATTCAATACGGTGAAAACTTTCGACCCCATACCGAAGCGTGGATCAACGAGATCGCTGACAATATCAACGCCTCGCAGTTCATGAACCCCAGCTATCACGCAAATCAACGCGGCATTGCGATTGATAACCTGCACGCCCGCGCCTTGCCAACCGACGACGTTTCGTTTTATAGCCACACCCTCGCAGGACAAGGCTACCCCTTTGATAACCTGCAAATGTCGGCGTTATGGGCAGGAACACCGGTTTATATCCTCGGTGAAACACGCGATCATGAGTGGATGCTAGTCATCTCACCGGATTATGTTGCCTGGGTCAAAGCGAACGGCATTGCTTACGTGGATGAGCCCTTCATCAAAACGTGGTCAGCCGCTGCACGCAAAAAAATGGCAGCCATCACGCAGACGAAAACGGCTATCACTGACGAACGTCAGCATTTTATCTTGTCGACTTACGTAGGCTCAGTCTTCCCTGCGACGGAGTCAGAAAATGGGATTAAATTAATGATTCCGGTCGCTGACAATGACCGTCAGGCCATGATTAAATCTTCTGTAGTCTCACGTGAAGCGGCAGCCATTATGCCCTTAACGGCGACCCCACATCACTTTGCAACCATCATGCGCACCTTAATTGGCCGACCTTATGGCTGGGGTGGTTTGTATTTTTATAATGATTGCTCAGCAGAACTTAAAAGTCTTTTCGCACCCTTTGGTATCTGGCTACCACGACATTCATCCGATCAAGTCTACGTCGGCAAAATAGCCGATCTGACGAATGCGACCCCACCCGAACGTATCGATTATTTACAAAAGAACGGGCGTAAATTCCTCTCCCTCATCTATATTGGTGGCCACGTCGTGTTATACGTCGGTAACGCGCCGATGCCGATGACTTATCAAAACATGTGGGGCCTAAGCCCGAAACCTGCGATTAGACGCGCCGTGATCGGCCAATCTGTCTTGCTTCCATTACTGGGCGTTTACCCGGAAGATACTAGCCTCACGTCACAAGCCGCCAAAAAATATTTCCAGGTCTCATACCTCGATGAGTTGCCAAACGAAGGCAATTTACTGACAATAGAACCGACGACATTAAGATCATTGATGACGCCTGAGTTGACCGAATAGGCACCCATTTTAATTCAAGGATGATGTAGACGTGACCATCGAAATTATTGGTAATGTTGATAAAGACAGACTGTATTGCACGGGTTCTTTCACCAAATTACTGACGACGTTTGTCTGTCTCTCAAAACTATCCGAACAACACGATTTAGCCACCATTCTCGATGATGACAGCTTTCTGGATCAGCTCTGCCAAACACAAGCCTCAAAAGAGTTTCTGCACATTTTTCAAAATGTCATCGGTAGCCGCTTTTCGATTCGCGATGTCTGTTCGTTTTATAATGGACTACCTTACACTTTTGATGTCACCGCGGCAGAAATCGAAAGCATCGATGCTGGATTTCCGTCTAAACATCATAGCCTCATGGATGAAGCGACATTTCTGAATTTGTGCCGACACCACATTACACAAATTGATCCGAATCAAGGTAAATTTCACTACTCTGAACTCGCCATTATTTTTATTGGCTATCTCATTGAAAAAGTTTACGACATCACGATCGAGAGCCTTTATCAAAAATATGTTATTGATGCCTTTCATCTAAAATCAAGTTTGTTTTCACGCACCAGACCTAAGCATGTCTATACAACTGATTTGTCCAATCACTATGATTACCCCTCGATCGCCATCATGGATCACGGTTATTTCTGCTACAGTAATGGATTTTTTACGACATTAAATGATGAGAAATCATTAGTCGAACAATTACTCACAAACCCAGTATTTGCTGTGATGACTGATATCACCCATGCGCGCGCCGCCTCACCGACCATCATGAATGGTTTAACCGTTGAAATCCGCATCGTAAAAGATGATGTCATTTACGGGTATGAAGGTTTTTCATATAGCGGCTGTAATATCTGGGCGTATTCCACTAAATTTAAAAAAGGCTATCTCACTTTTACAGATAATGAAGATACCGCATACCCACTTATTTACGACCATTTTGGCTATTCTGATTTTGATAAAGTTCCTGATCACACACAAACACTTTATCGAAAATTCTTGAAAGAACAACACTACGACTTTGAAGAACGACCCATTCCAGATGAATACGTGGGGAATTATCATCGCGTTAATATTAATGATAGTCAGCTAGAAATGATTTTTACCGTCAGCCCCCAGAGCATCACGATTCGTAACCCAGAGATGGTTGAATATGGTGTGGTGTATGATCACGGGCTTTACCGCACCGCTACAAAAGATCATAGGCATGGCATTCACATTGGTTTTTATCAAGCCAAGAGCGGCCACCACTATATGACATTTGATGGTACTGTTTATAGAAAAATAGAGTAGCAACTCAGAATGAAATCCAGCGTTGCCGACGTACTCATCCCGGTGTAAGATGCCGCCTATGTTTTAACTCTAGTGATCATTTAAGGACGATACCATGTATATTCAACTGTCATTTTCTGAAAAAACCTACCCGAGCACAAACGAAACATTCGGCATACCATCCAAATCCATCAAGTTACTCGAAAGACCCATCATCGTTGATGAACTGCCAGATGGTGTCACGGTCAATTCTCGCTCTATCGTGACAGACGGCGAATCATCCATTTTTAACTATTACATTGATTGCGAGGCCGCCGATCGAGAAGCGATAGAAAGAGCCATCACGATGTTCACGTCCGAGTATAAAGCCGCTGATGATAAACGATTCGTTGAAAATACCAATCCAGAAGTCATCCCTGCAGTCATTCTCATGAAAAATGCGCTACAACGTTGTTTCACCATTGATAATTCTAATAATGGTACCGTTGTTTCAGACAAGCCCTCAAAAGGGGTTGCGGTAGATCTTCCCGAGAACCAGCCGAGCAAATACAATCTTGCCCAATATGCTAAATATGCAACGAGTAGAAATCTATTATTCGCAACAGCCGCAGCAGGCGCTGCCATTGTGACAGCGGCAACCATTGGGTATTTTGTAAGAAGTCGTGAGTAGGATTGCTAAGCTTTTTTTTCGTCCCGCGCGCAAGTGCGGGACGAGATGAGAAACGACTGTCAGTTAAACCAACCTACCCAGCACAATCCAACCCAGTGTAAAGTGAACCAGTGTCACACCGAGCAAATTCTTTTGTCGGTAAAAGATATATCCAAAGAGTAATCCAAATATAAACGTCAGTAAAAACGCCATGAACCCTATGTGTAAATGAAAAATGCCAAAATAAAATGAGGCTAAAAATATTGATACGATATTTTTTCGATCAAACAGAAAATGGCTAATGGTTGATTGAATCACACCACGCGCAATAAATTCCTGAATAAAGGTATGGGCGAGGTAGGCAAGAGCCATCGGATCTAGGAAATGCTTCAGCACACCCGCCACACTAAAGTCGCATAAATAAACGATGGCCGGCGCGAACACGGCAATGATCATGAGAGATTCAGTTAAACTTTTTTTTGCATGTTTGGCGGTTAATCCGAAAGTACTGGCAGGGTACGGGGAGGCTAATACTAGGACGACAAAGGGAACGAATAACAGTAGCAAATAACTCCAGCTAAACCAGAAACTCCGCACATCGAACGCGGGATAATACCGAGTCAAGATCGAATCAAGAACATTCGATAAACCAAGCAGTATCGTGATCATCACAAACAACCGACTAAAGTGTATGCGATCATTCAATGTGACGATTTTATGTTTTAACATCTCCACATAAGTATCGTCCATGACGCGTATGCGCTTTGATAATTGAACGGCCGTATTTAAAATGATGCGGTCGATGACGCGTTGACCCAGAATGGAATGACTTAATAATTTCTTCTTACTAATCTGGATGACGGATGTTTTATCCAGCGCTTTGACCGTGCTAGAGCGTGGCAGCCCATCGCGAAATGAAATTTCACCAAACCGCTCTTTCTCGCCTAATTCCACCAGACGATATTGCTTTTGGGAAATGATATCGGTCACTAAGACTTTGACCTTGCCATGCAAGATGACGTAAATATCATCGGAGAGTTCTTTCTCTCTCAGAATGACGTCCTGGGGCTCGAAATGACGTACTTTCAGACTGCCCCACAGGACTTCAATTTCTGGATCGCTCATCCCAACCGTGAATTCAATTGTTTTCAGAAAATGTATAATATTTTCTTTATCTTCCATGTTGTCACGCTCCTTAGTTCACGATAGTGGCCTTTCTCTATCGGTATTATTATATATTCATACGTCTCAAAGGTGAGGTAGGATCATAATCATCACGCTCATCCATCGCTTCAGGTGAATAGGCAAACTCAATATCTCCTTCAGAGGATGCCCTGCTTTTTTTAGGCGGAGTTCTAAGCTCCTCGAGAGATTCTTCATCTTCGCTAAACTCGTCCCTCTGTTGCTTATGAGAGTCACTAGAATTGCGTCGCTTATGTGACTCCATACTCTCATTCACACGCTTCACTAACACTGGCTCAAGTGCAATTCGCACAAGATTCTTATCTTTCCCGCTTAAAAGCATACCATCAACTTGGTTTGATATCATGCTGGCAAGTTCGAGTGAGTTGCCATTTAATAAAACACCTACACCAAGAAAGCCGACAACGTGTCCCTTGCGCGGCATATAGGGATTAGCACCTGCCATACAAAGTTTACCTATCACATATCTAAAATCACCAAAAATTATTGCGCGATCAACCTCATTCAGCTGGCGAATTTCTCTCATATTACAGAGCGATTGTAACGATAGCAAAGCACAAGGTAATAAGAGTAACTCATGTTCATCAAACAGGAGTGAGCGTGAAGCTTCGGCATCCGGTCTCACACCAATGGTCTCATGATCATCCTGATGTCTTAATAATAACTGGACAATCTCCTTCTGACCAAACATGACTGCGTCACGACATAGATCGGCACCACAGAGTTTCATCATTTCAAAATAGCTGGCTCCATCCAACTTGCTGAAAAGCATTTTCAATGTAGTATGCGCACCGCATTTACTGAGGACACTGATCAAGATGGCAATATTACCAGCCTGGTCTTCAGGAATATGTAACTGGTCACGATTCACCACGTTATCAATGACTTTTAAAGCGGCAGCAAGTGTAGTGTTAATTGTTTCAGGATTCGCACCAAATAAAGCTGAGTAGGCAGCTTTTATCGCATGGTGACGAGCTTGACGCACTTCTACTGGTAGCGTCGCCAACATTTCTGTTGCGCTTTGAAGAAACGTATCATACTTGCGCAACAACAAGAGACGAGATAAATGGTTTTCAGGATTATGTTCTGGACGATCGTGACGTCTTCTCAAAAAATCAACAGGGGCCAGTTGCGGGCGTTGTTCCGAACTAGTCAGCACATGCGCATAGGCAATCATACGCTGACGTTCCTGGTAGAGTTCGATGTACGCTTGCTTAGGATTCTCAAATATTCCAGGGTTCACGCAGAAATCGCGAACAAGTAACTTACGCCATAAATACGGGCTGTTATCACTAGTGAACAGCCTGTAATTTTGTCTGCTGGTGACCGCTAGTGCTTTGATGTCTTCTACTGAAAGTATGTCGAAATCAGCACAAATTTTTATTTGCAGGTCTAGGGGTAATTTTTCAATATCGGATAGGTTACGCTGCATAGGGGACTCTCGTTTATTATTATAATAGTTATTGTGCATTATTTTGCCATAAATATGCTAAACATACAATTTATATATAAAAATAGATGTTAAAGACACACTGATACGCATATTTGATATTTTTTTCATAACATACATATAGTTGCAAACAACTCTAACCGCCCCCCACCCCACCCAGTTATGGGAAGATGATATAATAGTCAAATAATAACTATAAGAATTGAGGAGAATCACCCATGAAGTCCCTCATCTGCGTGGCAGTGGCTGCACTGTTCGCTTTCACCGCTTCAGCCAATGTGAGCGCATCCACCACGACAACTACCGTCGTGACTAAAACGGTTTACAGCTGCAACAAGCACCGATCCTCGCACTCCAAACGCTATTACTACAGCAGTAATATTTACTCACCGTCGTATTGCGAATCGCGTCGCAGCAACGACTATCCCTGCGGATGCGTGAAATATTGCTATCCCGAACATCAGTATCAATGCCGCACGGAAATGTCTTACCGTCATGGGCGCAATGCGGCACGTGTTGAAGTCTGCAACTAAAAGGATGGCAGGATGAAGCGACTACTCATTGCCTTATCGTTAGTAGGCACAGCGGCCTTCCTCACACCCTACGCACAAGCAGGTGTACCTAGCATGACATTAGAATGTAAATCACCCACTGGACACGCGACGATCTCGGGCGTTCCACAGGGTGAATATTTTGATTTGAAAATCCAGATTGATCACTCCGTCATCCGTTATACCGATGTCTGTGATGATACCGAGTGTGCGAAGAAGAATAACTACGGAAACCTGACGGTTGTTGATGCGTTATTTAATCATGTGTTCACGATCTCATTTGCCAACTCAGAAAATAATAATCGTGGAATCTTCTACGCACTACCTGATACGGTTAGATATAAGAAAAATAGTCGTGGCTATACTGCCGAATATAAGGCTATTTATTGGGGAGATGACCCACGCAGCAATGAACCATTTAAGGAATTTGTGAAAGATCCTGGCATTGAGCTATCCTGCACGCAAAAGAATGAACTTTAGGCATTGATTGAAATTTTAGATTTACATCGCTATTGGATCGAACACAAGCTTATGCTTTCCAACTCTTCACTATCTCCTGAGACATCCACATCCAATGATGTGTCATATTCCTGACTTAAAATCTCCTCACTCTCTTCAGCTGATGTAGTGACTTCATGTGAAGATATTTTTGAAACGGAAGGAGCCGCATCGTGAACGGTGACAACTCTTGCAGCTTTTACTTCAGTGGAAGCATTAAACACTTGGGTAAGCGTGGCATGACTAGAATGAATGTGTGTATCGACATTTGAACGCCTATTGGATACATGCTTGATCGCTACCTGTAAAAGCGCAAAAGTTCCTACCACAGCCGCAACTGAGATTGTTATCAGTGATACCATGGCATATATCACCGCCATAATTATCACAACAGGTGATAACACAGTTAAAGCGATATTAATTTTTCTTTCAAGATTTCTATTGACCAGTATTGTTCCCCGCGGTGATGGGAGAATGGCTTTGCCTTGTAGACAGCGAAATGAAAATAATAAAAATTCAATCACTGATAAGGCCGCTCGCTTGGTATAGTTGAACCATTTATTCATGGGCTAAATCCATTTAGCAAAAGTTTGAATAGGCTTCTGTTTTTGAATCTCAAACTCAATCTTAACCTATCACTGGTCGACTCACCATCCCGGGCATGAAAAGGATTATCATAGACCAAACCTTGCTCGATCATATTTCAGTCAATTTTAGAGTGCTTGAACACGCTCAAATTGAGATATATGATTCGGACATGCAGACGTTTCTGCATACGAGTCAAAATAAAATTTATAAGGAAATAATCATGGACCCACGCACTGCTCCTGCTACTCTCACCGTTGAACCACCTATTAATGATCCTAGCATGACCTCATCCTCTGCGGGCGATGACAAATCCCAAGACAACAATCCCGACAATCTGGTTAATTTATATAAAAGAACTAATTACCATGATCAACAGCGACTATTGTCAATTCTCGCGAAAGAAGAATTTCAAATTTTGTATGAGCATTATTTAACAGAATTGAACGCGCAGATTGAAAGACTGGAAGCACAATCACACCCTAGTCATGAAATTGCACGGGCACTTTACAATGAAATTGAAACACTGCGCACACAACGTTTATCTGACAAACGTTTTTCAGAATTTTCCCACAGATCATTATTCGATGCCATTCATAAAAGCATCGCGATGCTTAACACCGTTGAACCCAATAACTCGCTCAGGCCTGAATTTTTCAAACGCTCGGCTGAATTTACGGCGACCGCTAACGACCTCCATCGCGAAGGTAGAAATAATAAATTAAGTGGCATTTTTACCGCATTGCAACTGACACTTGTGATGGCAGCAGTGATTGCCGCCTGTGTGATGTCTGTTGTCACTTATGGCTTTAGCTTAACACTCTTACCCATGTTAATTGGCGGTGCAGGTCTGATGGGATTGGTGGGTGTTTCTTCAGGTATTCGCGCTCACTCTTTCTTAACACAAGGTAAAAAAGAGCAAGCATTAGCGGAAAAAATGTATCAGCTTGATTCAGCGATGCGTCACGTAAACTAACACTGGTGTATATCGTCATGCCTTCTTTCGCTGAAATGAAGGCATGGCGAATATAACAGCAAAAATAAATTATTATTTTCAATAAATTCAATCAGTAAGCAAAACAACACCTACTCTATCTTCTGCTATAATCAAGGCATAACACACTATTCCATACGCTCCTCGTATCTATAACGTAAGGATGGCATCATGGATTCTAATAATAAGAATAATCTATCCATTGGCAGTATCATCAGTGAATCCTGGTTACATAGAAATGAAATAGCCTCTCCTGTCTTGTGGCTTGCGTTAAAATTTATTGCCATCATGATGCCACTCATCATCTTGATGATCGTCGCAGTAGTCTATTTCATCATGACAGCTGATAGTAACGTTGGCAGATATTCCGATCCAACAGATAGTGTACCGTCGATTATTTACGTTGGATTTTATGTTTTATCCGCATACATCTCGACGAAATACTTCACCGTTCCCTTAATCATGCTCGGCGTTCGAAAATCAATTGGATTACCCACCGAACTTTCATTAGTTAAAAAGGAATGCAATGCCGTTCACGCAGAACTCATCTATCTTATCCTTGCTGCTGCGTATATACCGCTTGTATTTCATTATCTGAACGAATTAGTACTTGGCGACTCCCCACCATTGATGACGTACATTATCGCATCTATCATTTCTTATCTCATCGTTTTTGTCATTGTGACACCCATTAAGTTTTTCGCGATACCGCTTGCCATCACACGCAAAACATCTGCAAAAAAATCATTGTCTATCGCTTATGATAAGATGACTGATTATTGGCTGCCAGCGCTCGGTGCTTCGATTGTTTTTGCCATCATTGCATTTTTATATACATGTGGGGTTATTATTCTTTTGATGGCTGTCACTTTCGTCATTGGACTAATTTCTAAAGTACTGTCCATATTAGTCGCCATTCCGCTGTTAATATATACCGCATACATGCTCTATATTCCCTTGTTCGCCATGTGGGCAATCTTGGTTGGTGTGATATTTCGTGAAGTTTTTGGCTTGCAAAAGATTCAGCCTAAGACTGCCATCAAAGCACCAGAGCCGCCTCCGCCAGCAGACGACGAACCAACGGTTGAAGCACCTTCTGAATAGAGATTCTACTCATTCGATTGATTCAGCTTAATTGCAGGTAATGCGATAGAGCTGTTTTTTTTATACGGCTGTGATCCATCGCAAAGGCGGCACTATTAAACTAATAAGGATAATGGAATAATAACACTGACGTCAGTATTGCAAGTTAAGGACAAGGAATGAATATTAGCAAACGGGATATCGACGCCGCCATTCAGGCAAAAATTATCACAAAGTCGCAAGCTGCGGCATTATGCCAATTCCTCGAATCGCAACAACCTGAGACACCTTCATTTCATCTATCACACCTCCTCTATTATCTGGGTGGTCTCATCGCGGTCTTAGCCATTACCTTATTCATCACTAATGCCTGGGAAGCGATGCGTGGTGGAATGTTGCTGACACTGTTCACCTTCCTTTTCATACTCGGTCTTTCGCTCACACAATATTTTCAAAACTGTCGTTTATCTCTCCCCGCAGGACTAATGGCTGTATTTAGCTTGGTAGTCGTACCCTTAGCCATTTTCAATGCACAAATTTTCTTTGGTTATTTCCCAAAGGCGTCGAATGGCTATGTCATTTTTCACGACGTGATCGATTGGCGCTTAACATTCATGGAAGTCAGCACACTCGTGACTGGGATCATCCTTTTTTATATCTATCGCACTAATTTAATTATATTGGCGCTGAGTGTTCTAGCCTGGCTGATTAGCCTTGATTTTTATCATTTGTACCTGCAGGACTATCATTCCAGTGCACCTTCGTGGAGTTTTGGGTCGGAATTCGCAAATTTTAATCTAATTTTCGGCCTAGTCATGACGACTTTAGCCATCTATGTTGATTTCAAAATTGATGAACGCACTAATTACGCCGGATGGATTTATATGGTCGGCGTTATCATCTTCTGGGTAGGATTGAGATCTCAACTCACCTCATCGGAAATAAGCGAACTCGTGGTCTGCCTGATCAACTTGTTACTTATTTTCTGCAGTGCCATGCTAAATAGGCGGATATTCGCTGTGGCGGGCATACTCGGGATACTTTTATACCTCGGCCATCTCTCTACCGATGTCTTTGCAAATAGCCTTGGCTACCCATTAGCACTGGTCTTGCTAGGTATCACTATCCTCTTCATCGCACGCTTTTATACATCGTATGAGAAGAAAATTCAGAAATTGTTGTTACCGATCACACCTCACATAATAGTGGAGAGAATGCAAGAATAATCAGGTCAAACGGGCGACATCTATCATTGCAACAAGATAGCGAGCACCCAATATCGACCCTATGAATTTGATTATTTTTTTGTCGAGCCAGGCCCTATCAAGGGGTATTGATCCGCCGGTATCTTTTCTTCGGATTTGAGACGCTTCAAGGAAAACATTCGGGAAAGATGGAAAGTCGCTGTATCACGCCTCACCACATCGACCACTCGCGCGATTTCTTCGAGATTTTTCTTCGCATTGTAATCGTATATTTTTTTGACTGAAACTAATTCATCGGGATAAGCCTCAAGGCTAGCTGACGCCACTTTTAATAAATCACTCATCTCCTGAAGGTGCTTTTCCAAATCTTTTTCCATAAAGTTACTATCTACTTCTTTAACAAGACTATTCTTCTCATCAATATCATAATTTAATTGATACTCACCGCTCGCCAATTTATGTTGAATGTCGTCCAAATGCGCGCAACGAGCGTACAGATGGTAGAGCGTAAATATCTCGGTCTGCAGTCCCTTATCAGCACTCACCATCTCCATCAGGCAAATAATATTGGATATCGTTTGTAAAACATCGCTTAAATTGAGTGTCTTTTCTGAATCAGGTAAATCAGCCTGCGCGTGAGAAGCTCGATGCATCATTAAGACTCCTTTCAATTATTAACTATTCCCTGGTTATCATAATGTGAATATTCATGGATTCGCAACCACGAGCCACTATTCATCTATACACAGAAAAATGCAATTGACAAGAATTCGCTGAGATTTGATCTAGAGGGGATCGCCGTTGTGAACCTCGCCATTCGGCAAAGCTCACACCAGGCACTATCGCTAAAAGGGTTTACTTCTTAACGGCAACCGCTTTTTTTGCGGATTTCTTTGAGGATTTCATTTTCGTAGCCGCTTTCTTCTTCATCGCAGCTTCTTTCTTCATGGCAACAGCGGCTTTCTTTTTGGCAACAGACGCTTTTTTCTTTTCAACAGCAGCTTTCTTCTTTTCGACCGCGGCTTTTTTCGCCTGGGCATTTTCGACTTTCGCCTGAGCTTTCATTTTTTTCAAAGATTCGCGCATTTTCTTTAATTCAATGCCGGCTTGTTTGATGACGGAAGTTAATTTTTTAATGGTCGCAGAAGTATTAGATGTTTTTTTCATTTGCTTTCCTGAGTTGTTTATTTTGAAGCGGTATTGTTACACAAAAAATGCAAATCACAAAGAAATTGTACATAAGTGTAAGGTATGCCATTTTGGGAGCAGCAGATCACACCAAAGATTGCGACAGGTTTTGTAAAACCTGTCGCTCTCTATTTTAGCCTGCTTTTTTCTGCTGTTTCAGCGCTGCCGGCGGATTCTTCCTACCGTCCCAGACGCTGCCTGTCTGTGACAATCCTGAATTACCTTGGCAGAATTCAATTTTGTAATTGGTGTAATTCTCTTGTGGTGGCGGCGCGGTACTGCAGCTGAACCCGCTGGTTTTATCGTCGAATTGATAAACATAGGCAGAGGGACATGCCGTTTTAATCCAGGTTACCTGCAGTTGCATATTCTGATTCCAGGTTGGATTCGTGACATTTTGGCAGCTAGCAGCCGTATTTGAATTCACGCCAGGAATGGTATTCCACCAATCATTACAACCACAGCACAGGGAGAGTAGCGAATTATATTGTGCCCCATAGCTATTGTAGCAACTATTAAAAACGGGCGCCTGATCACCGGTCGGCACCTTACATAACATCAATGCCGTATGGTTATTGGATTCGCCTGGACCCACATAAGGCGCATAAGCAGCTGGCAGCGGCGTGCTGCAACCAAACATAGTATCGAGCGTCGAACCCTTGGTTGGCTGCAAGGTTCCGCAAACTTCAGTGGCAGTCCAGTATCCCAGAAAATATCCGCATGACTGTGTAATGGAACCCACGGTGGAATTACTGGTGACACCGCATAACTGATTGGTCGGACAGGCAGGCGTTGAAGGGCTGGCCACGTTACATGGCTGACCACCCGGTGTCACAACATAATAACCATGACTTGGTACGGAAGCCGTTTGCCAATTACAGCTGCCAAAATTATTGGCGGCGGTGAAACCACCCGCAATTCCACAACTATAATTATTAGGTGTCGTATATGACTCAGGGGTAATGGTGACAGGAAGATGGTAGCCATTAATCACTGACACATCGTAATTATCCGTTGTATTCAAACCAAATGTCATTTCAGCAATCGTTGCTGGCCCAACGAACCCTTTGCCTAGCCCGCAACTCGTCGTACCGTTGGCATTATCGCAGGGTGCCATCAAGCAATTACCCGAATCACAGCGTAAGCTCGCAGAAATCGCGCCGCTCCACTGTAGCGTGGGGTTAGTGCCAGTGCCGTAATTTGTAATAACTGCCGTCGTTTGTGCGCCGGCATTCATCAAGTTTCCACCTGCTATCGGAGGATTGTTCCAATAGCAAATATTATTCGGTCCGCAAGTTTGCCCGGATGGACAAGGGCAAGTACCTTGACCGCCGCCAGAAAATGAGACCCAGATTGGGAAGTCACAACTATTTTTTAAAGTAATCGTGCGATTAGGATTCAAGGAGGGAACCACATAAGTGGAACCGGCCAGCGAAACCGGTGAGCCGGCAGCACCGGTATAAGTCATCTGCCCGGTTACCAGTGCCTGAGTATCAGCGACGACAGTATTCGAGGTAAATGTGCCCGTGATAATACAGGCGGCGTGATTCGGCAATGAACCACCCGTCACGCAATTATTCGTTGCACCATTCGCGTCAGTCACGAATGACCCTGCCGCTGTGGGGGTCAGAACAAGCGTACTCGCGGTTGGCGTAATGCCTCCCCCGGTATTATTGTAATATTGGATTTGAATTTTTTGTGTGTGACCACCCACCATCACAGCGGGGAAATAATTCTGGCCTGTGAAGGATGGAATGACCCCAGAGACAGATGTCACCGACCCACTGACAGTACTGCCGATTGTTTTAGTGCCAGAATAATGCATGGTCGCGGTCACCGTTTGGGTGAGTGGTGAAGCCGAGGTTGGAATATACGAGCCCGTGATGGTACAGGTGCCACCGTTACCGGGGATACTCGATGAACAACTAGACGTCCCCGTATACGTGGGCGTTCCGCTGGTTTGAGCGACAGCGACTGAAACACCGCTAATACTCGCCGCACCATTATTCGTGAACGTAAACCTATAGTTCGAGGCTAGCCCCAAGGTCAAGGTAGATGACATTTGCCCCACCGCCGTGACAGGTGTTAAAGCTGGGTTACTGCCGATGCCCGTTGTAGTCAGTGCGGTCACAGGCACGCGATTATCATCATAACCGCCTATAATTAATTGAACGGATTTAGCGCCAGGCGATGTCGGAACTAGCGTAATACCAACGGTACAACTGGCGTGTGAAGCTAACCTCACACCAGTACACGCATCCGCATAAGTAAATTCATTTAGTGGTGTCGCTTTTTTCTCTATCACTAATGGTTTGACTAACGTCAACGGCAGATTATTGGTAAAGGTGTAAGTGACCGTATAAGTGCGTCCTGCCAGGACATATTGTGGAAAACCGCCGCTCAGCGTCCAACTCACCGGATCTTTACCGGCAAAAGTAGCCGAAGAAATAACACTGAGAAAAATTAAAAAATAACACTTTAAAAAAGAGCGCATGAATAAGTCCTTGATAACACTTTGCTAATCGATAACCAACGACGTTTGATTATCTCTTTAACGGTTATGATCCAAAATAATAACCAACATTCACTAACACCGCATTGGACCGATACGACCCCAGATTCAATGACGAATTTGACCACGGACCATCACCATGCCCCGATGACATATTGCCTATATCAAGATATTGATATTCGACAGAAGCGATGACCTGATGAGCCACCTCCCAGTCGATGCCAGCCTTGAGGGTATAGGCAAATTGTAATGATGAATTTTCACTAAAAGCAGGACTCGTACGAGGTGTCACATTGGCGCGTGCGGTTTCTTTGTAATTATTGGTGTGATTATAAGCCCCACCAAGCCCCGCTGCGATATACGGCGATAGCTTGCTGTACTCAAACACATTCACTTTCAATAATGCCATTAACACGTTTGATGACACATTCCAGCTATAGTCGTAATTTAAAAACTCTGGGTCGGAATATTGGGTAATCGTACTGCCCGTGTCATTACCAAGGATGTATTCATAATTCACGGCCAGTGTGATGGCGGGAAACCATTGATTATCACGTAACCAGCGGCGACCGGCATAGGCTGAAAAGAGTGACTGATTTTGTTTTTCCGTAGCATAGACATCGACATCAAACGGCGCTGGGAAGCCCGAGTTATTATTGACAGTCATATTGCTGTTAAAGGTGGGGAATTGTTCGCCGCCACCAACGGAAACTATCCAGTTCGCGCGGGAAAATTCGTCGTTAGACAATAACGGTGTCGATGGCGGCATCACTGGCTTTGTATAGGAGGCAGTGTCGTGAACAATGGGTGTTGGCGAATTTAGCGTCTCGACAGGATGTGTTGGCATTTTGGTAACAACTGGTTTGATCGTCTTGATCGACTTCACCTTATGATCAGGCTTGGCAACGCGCTGTGATTTGGTCGCACTCACCGGTTTTACGTTCATGACATCCGCTGGGGGCGCGGCGGAGTTCGCAGGCATGTCTACGGGTTCTGGCCCAGATTTTTCACCTGGCAGCATGCTGCTAAAAGTACTCATCAAGGTTTCTGTAGCCGAGGGTGCGGCTGGTTTTGTGGTCGCTGGTTTCTGCGCTGGCAAGACTGGTTTAGGTTTAGGTGCAGGCGCTGGCTCTGGAATAATAATAGGCTTGGCGGTGACGGGTTCATTTGAACGATGAACAGGAACATTGACTGGCGCCGCAGGAACGGTTGATTTCGTTTGCTTGGATGCGGTGGCTGGAGCAGGTTTCACGTGTTTGGTTTGTTTGGATTTGGCCTGCTTGGCAGACTTGCTAGATTTCGTTGTGGTCTTCACGAATGTCTGCTTGTCACGCTTTCTTCCCTGCATAATTTTACTAGCGGTCGAGCGAACCTCTGCAGCATTAGCGACCGGGCCAATCGTCACCACATAATAGCCGTGACTGAAACTCATTTTAACGGGGTAAGAAATTCTTGATCGGATCAGTTTTTCATAAGCGACGGCATTCGATTCATGCGTGAAGCTGCCAGTACGTATGAAAAGTTGGCCATTCGCCTTGCCTTGATAACGACTAGCAGCATCGAGGCCTGAGATAACACGAATACTTTGAGCGAATGCTTGGGTGGCACATGATGAGATGATGAAAACAATGAGAGCGTGACGAAAAATCCATTTCATAGAGTGAGCCTCAGAAGCTTGCAATAAAGTCCATTAAGCTTCGATCATAACGATAGAATATTTCTAGCGCAATATTTATTAGATTATTTTTTGACTTGCAGGTTATGATTATCGCGTAAATGCTTGTCAATCATTAACAGGGAAATGTCAAATGCAAAGAGTCAATAAAAAGGATCACTTCATCGCACGTCTTAAACATCCACCGAAAGAAGACTGGCGCGCAAAAGCACATAAACACCAGAAGCCGGTAGAAATGCCAGAACCGTATGTACCACCTCATACACCGTTTTTACAAGAACGTGCGCCAATCACGACGCTTGGCATGCCGTCGCTATTCATGTTTGGCGTATTCGCAACCGTCGTGCGAACAGCTACGCAACAAGCACCGAATTACTCAACGACGCACGTCCCCAATCAAGGCCCAATGCCATCGACCAAGTAATTCTTTACAAGATGCTCGCGGCAGGTGAATAACCGCGAGCATTATTTAAATTTACTTTTAATCCAGTCGGTGACGATCGGAATACTACACCAACCGATGATCCCCTCAATGACCAACACCAATCCCAGCAAACAAAAGAAGACGGGACCGAATCCGATGATCGCCGCTAAAAAAATGATGGCGCCTATCACGGCACGATTGATTCGATCGGTTTTATCAATGTTGCAAGTAGTATTAAACATTTTACTATCCTTGTTTATTCTTACAGAAACAATCGGCTAAATGATCATCGACCAAGCCTACAGCCTGCATATAGGCATACATAATGGTCGTGCCCACAAATTTCATTCCACGCTTTTTCAGATCTTTTGATAAAAGATCTGACTCTATCGTACGCGTGCTCACATCTTTCATCGAGCGGGGATGATTCACTTTCGTCTTTCCGCCGACGAATGTCCACACATAAGCATTGAATGAACCGAATTCACGCTGAATTTTCAAAAAGGCGGCCGCATTGCTACGCGTTGAAAATATTTTTAAACGATTACGGATAATCGCCTCGTCATGCATTAATTTTTCAAGTTCCGCATCCGTCATTTTGGCAACGAGTTTAGGATTGAAGCGTTTAAATGCTTTCGCGTAACCCTGACGACGTTTGAGAATGGTTTCCCAACTGAGGCCGGCTTGTGCACCTTCGAGAATTAGCATTTCAAAATGTTTAAGATCATCATGTACGGGGATTCCCCACTCTTTATCATGGTATTCTTCATAATGAGGTTTGTTTTCGCCAACCCATGGGCAGCGTATTTTATTGGTCATACTTTACATCCTAAAATTTTTAACAATTAATGCAGCGCAATTTTCGGGTGACATGCTGGATGTATCAATTTGGAGATCATATCGCATGCCTTGATGGACAAGATCAAATTGGCCTCGTGCCAGCCCAATCAACCTATCACCACGTGCACGCTCACGCACTTCAAGTAACTCCAGTGGAGCAAAGACACCAACGTAATAAACCTGATAAGGTGCCAATAACAATTCATACGCTTCACGATCACGGCCAATCAATACTTCATCGATAATGAGATGATTGCCTTGCTCTGCCAAGGCAACGATGGCTTGACGCATGCCATTCAGCAATTTTTCTCCAGCTTTGCCGACTTTGATCTCGATGACTGGATAGCCATCCGTTTCTGACGAGATAAATTCAAATCCGTCTGGTGAATTCATGTGTTTTTCTGGCAGCATCTCAAGAAATGTATCAATGCCGACATGAAGGTAGGGTTCTGGCAAGATTAATTGTAGTTCTTTCGCTATCGTAGATTTCCCGGCACTACCGACGCCATTCAAGAAAATAATATTAATGGGCTCGCTCATATATACTATCTCAACACAATTTCGATGATGATATGTATCAAAACATATTACTTAATTTTTGTCATGAAACATTTCAGGACGATATTCGAAATGCATGGTGTCGTAATGCATCCATTTACCACCCCAGATAAAACCTGCACGTTCGAATATCGAAACGATCGCACACGGCACTGTATTTTTATACGCAAAATGATCGACCTGATTTATTTCATTTTCCTTGATGCCCGTATCCCATACCCAGTAGTTGGTATGCTCTGTGTTTAAATCAATGGCGATGCCGTAACTATGCGGACTTCTACGTGCAGTATTTTGAATGTGCCGCCAATAAAAAGCACCGCTCGGATGATCGAGATAGGGAAGATAATCGGGATGCTGTTTCACCAATTGCTCAAGACGATTGGAAACTTCTGCGACTTTACGATCGACATGATTCACGGTAGTGATATAGAGAGGATATTTACGACCAAAATAGTGCGGCATCCAGTAGACAACCGACAATTTTTTTCTGACCTCTGCGGAGGTGTCCCCATACTGACGACCAAAGACTTTTTCATCACGCACGCGACCAGGATCGGTGGTTGGGACATAGGTTTCGCAGCTAACAATCTGATTTGATGGGTAGAATGACATACCTTCCCCTGCCGAGGACGGTTCAGCACAGGCGGTGGCTGAATATAGTATAAAAATCAGCAGATACCACATTGGCGAATGCCTTCGATGAGATAATAAGTTCATCTTAGCACAAGAAATCAGGGAAATACGCGTTACAAAATAGTGGCTAGAATAAGCGATGATGGATTCGGCAACTTTACCACTGGCGCCCTATAATTATTTGCTTTAAACAATACGATACGCATGACTATCCGTCGGATAGTTGAAGGAAAATTGAATTGACCGAGTCCTATCCCTGCCTAAGCAACTTACGTCCCAATCTGACCACGAGATCGTTAAATGATTGATAAGCTTGGGTCTCAATCTCCCACGTGTGCCAATAGACAGGCATTGCCCAGACTTTATCAGGAAAAATATTGATGAGCTTTTTTTGCTTCAATTCGCTCTGAATATCAAGATGAGGAATCAGTGAATAGGCATAACCATTCATCACAAATTGTTTGAAGCCGGCGACAGACGGTACAACATGGCAGCGACTCAGATCAATCGATGGAATATTGAAATAATACTGCAAATATTCCAGATGAAGTTTATCGTTTTGATCAAATATCGTTGTCGGTGCGGTTAGCAAATTATGCTTCACGGTCGATTTATTAACAAAATACTGCTTGTAAAATTCCGGTGAAGCAACCATGACGTAATCGCAATATCCCAAAAACTCGGCTTTGCAGCCTGTAAGTTGTTTTCCTGATGTGGAGGCACAAGCGGATACCAGGCCTTTTTGCAAATAGTCGAGCGTATGTTCCTGATCGTCAGCAATAATTTCAACCGTCATCGGCATCAGTTTTTTGAATTGCTCCATCACCGTGACAAACCAGGTTTCCAGACTATCGCGACTGATAGAGATAGAAATACGCGGGACAGACGCAGCCTTGGTTAAGTTCGCCACCAGCGCATCTTCCAGCAATGTCACGCGCTTGTAATGCCCTAGCAAGGTTAAACCTAGCTGGGTCGGTCGGTAAGGCAGCGTACGAATCAAAACCGGCTCACCGTAATAGTGCTCCAGTGATTTAATTCGCTGCGACACAGCGGATTGTGTAATGCATAAGCGGTTCGCTGCGCTTTGGAATCCTTGCATTTCAATGACAGTCGCAAGCGCTAAAATGCCCTGATAATCAAGCATAAAACCTTCGGTATTATTTATACTTATTATATATTAATATTATTAATTATATAAATATAGCGATTTCCAATAAACTAAAATCTGACACACATAAAAACTGGGGGTTATCTCGATGTTCAGCACATTTAAATTAGGCATGCTGTTAGGCCTTAGCATTATCATTTCGATAGGCGCACAGAATTTATTTATTATTCAACAAGCCATGCGTAACGAATACACTTATCTCTGTGCACTCCTTTGTTTCACCTGCGATGTCATTTTAATCATGCTGGGAGTTGCGGGGCTGAGCACTGTCTTCCTGGAAGTGCCCACTTTTAAAATCATTATTTTGTTACTCGGGATTATTTTTCTTGGGTGGTATGGCATCTCCGCCCTCAAAAGAGCATGGCACGGAGGCGTAGATATTCAGACTATCCGTTCAACATCCGTCGAAGGTGTCAGCGTGAACTCACTCAGCAAACTGGTGTTATTGGGCCTGTCATTCAGTCTCCTGAACCCACAGGCCATCCTTGATACCATCGTCATTATTGGCGGCAGCGCAAACCACTACGTCGACACGGCCAAGTATCTTTTCATTACTGGCGCCATCACTGCGAGTCTCGTCTGGTTTATGGGCCTTGCACTCTTCGCTAGATATTTATCCCATCGACTCATGTCACAACACTTATGGCGCATCGTCGACGCCATCAGTGGCACCATCATGATGGCTGTCGCGGCTAATTTTTCGATGCAACTTATTTAAAGTGAGGCCAACGCCTTCGTTACGGGCTCAGTCTTTCGATCACCCATTTATTGTCGACGCAACGATAGCGAATTCTATCGCTCAAACGACTATCTCTGCCCTGGAAAAATTCCATTTCATAAGGCATCACTCGGTAACCACCCCAGTATTCCGGGCAGGGAATTTCTTTGTCTTCGTATTTATCGGTTAATTCTTTCACGTGTTTTTCTAGTTCTTCGCGACTTCCGATCACGGCACTTTGATGTGTCGAGAGCGAGCTGATGCGGCTCATGCGCGGTCTAGTTGCGAAATAGGCTTCCGATTCTTCGCGTGATACGCGCTCGATTCGACCTTTAATGCGCACTTGTCGTGATAATTCGCGCCAGTAAAAATTTAATGACACTTTACCGCGAGACTCCGCCTGGATCGCTTTCGGGCTAGTGTATTGGGTGAAAAATACAAATCCGTGCTCATCGAAATCTTTCAATAAAACCACTCTTGCATCAGGATTCCCATTCTCATCGGCGGTGGCGAGCACCATGGCGGTGCAATCTAAAATATTTTCTTCTAAGGCTTCTTTTAACCAGCTTTCAAACATTGTGAACGGCTCAGCTGGCATTTCTGTTTCAAGCAAAGCACGTTTGCCGTATTCACGGCGAATAAATTGTATTTCCTTCATTGCAAATCGTTCCTGTCTCTCAGTTCGGCAAGGTCTATTGCCATGCGATGGGTTATTCATGACTGCGTGATCACTTCAGTGACCGAGGCTTCGCCTAAGATAACCTGATTAGCGATTTCTGCCAATTTTATAGATGGCTTTTCAGTCAAATTCGCTTATCGCAATAAGGCGTCTTAAATTCCAAGTCGTTCAGACCAACACGCTGTGATGCTAATTTTTTATATAAATATCATTATGTTATGCGATTTAAATCGTAGGCAAGACCATTAAATCCTAAACTCTAATCGAACAATCCCATGAATAATCCAGTGCACCTGCTCAAGACTAGTGCAAAAGTAAAATAAAAATAATATAATCAATAAACATTGATCATTGAAAAGGATATTCATGGTATGAAGAAGCTTCTTAAATTTACTGCCCTATCACTCAGCAGCATTGTTTCACTGACCGCCCTGTCGACTAGTTATGCAACTTCCTATCAAATATTTCCGGCACCTAACTTTGCAAACGCAGCAGCATTAAATGCGGTTAAACAAGCTGAAATCATGATTGGTGGTTTAACACTTGCCCAACAAATGCGTTTTACCGGAACCGCAGCAGGAGTCCCAACAAATGCGACTAGCCGGACTACGCCATTTCTTCCGTACGGCCGCATAGCGATGCGCTTATCACCACAAATCGTAGTGGGTGTTGACATAACGCAGCCTTACTTTACAGACATTGCATACCCAACGGGCACTGCGCTTTCTTCATTTGCAACGTCAACATACGTTCGTGACACGAACATCAGCCCCAAAATAAGCTACCAGGTTAATCCAAAATTAGCCTTAGGCGCCGGCTTAGATTTCAATAACATTTACAATGGTCAATTGAACTTTAGCGCCCCACCATTTGGCGTTATTACGAATAGAGCAGATAGCTGGGCAACAGGATTTGACCTTGGACTCTTTTATGTAGCGGCCCGAGGCACATTCATCAATCTCGCTTACTATTCACAAATCATTCAACATGCAAACGGTGTCAGCACATGGGGCCCACTCACAAACAACGGCTTCTCAGCTGATGTAAAATTACCAGCGACAGCAATCTTGAATGTGATTCAAATGCTCTCACCAATCTGGGCTGTTAGCGGAACCATACGTTATACCAATTGGAATTCCGTTCAATATCTCGTTTTACAAAATACCGCCTTACCTGGCGCCTCTAGAACTGTCACCATTCCTAACAAGTTCTACGATAACTTTTCATACGAACTTGCCACCCATTACAACTTCAATGATAAATGGGCTGGTTTGGCGGCATTTGATTACGAGCCAAACGTTGTCCCCACCTATACCAGAAACCCTGGCTTACCTACCTACACTCGTTACACACCTGCAGTCGGTGCGGAATACATGATTGCGAAGGGTTTAAAAGCTAAACTGATCTATGCCTACCCCTTTGTTAATGCACCGATTGACCTCAGAATTGCCTCAGGTCTACGTGCAACAGGTAAAGTGTATACACGTGTCAACGCTTGGGATTTTGGTATTACCTACGACATCTAAGTGTGCAACAGATAAAAAGACCGGACAAATGTCCGGTCTTTTTTTGCCTAAATATCACCGCTCCCGTAAACAAGACCTGAGTAATAGCGACTATCATCACTTGCTAAAAACAGTCGGGCGGCTCTGAGATTCCAGAGAATACTCTAACTGTGCGGCATCTCCATGCAGAATAAATATTCCCGAAGCTATTTCTTGCGCGCCTCGGCAACTAATATTGGCGGCCTGCATCATTTCTTCAAATTCCTGCAATGAACGAATTTTACCGCCGACACCCATCAATATAAAATCGAGACATGCGACAAAGGGTTTATCTACCCATAGCCATTCAATCACACGCAAACTATCGCTTTTTTCAGCACAATTTTTCAAAATCTCAATCGCTTTCTCATTAGACCAGTCATGGAGTGTCCGCTTCAGGATAATCGTTTGAGCGTGAGGAATGGTTTGTTTCTTGAAAAAATCTCCCCCAACAAATCGACAGCGCTTATCATTAAATGTAGCACGCTGAACCGTGTCTGGCTGGTCGAAAACAATGCCATCGAGACGCGTATGTTTGCGTAAAAGATCTTTCATCAACGCGCCAGTACCACCTCCAACATCCATGATGCAATCAATATGTGATGGAATCTCTAAATGCCGCACAATCGCCTTATTTTCGATTCTCGAAATTTCAGCCATTGCCTGATTGAAAATATCAAATTCTTTTTTGCTATTCGGATCACTTTGATCAGGTGCATCGAATAATTTACTTTGATTTGCGACCTCAAAAGGAATTTTTCCTTCTGTCACGGCAGAGATTAGCGCTCCAACCGATTTCCATCTGGCGATATTTTCATGTAAAACAAAATTTAATAATGAATTTTGATGATGAATTTTTAATAATTTTCCAGATTCTGTGAGTGAATATCGACCCACTGAATCGCAAAAAAGAATGTTTTTTCCGCTAAGCAAATAACAGATGGCTGCTATTGCCGGTCCGCTTTGCTGTGATTCATCAGCTAACTGATTTATTGTAAGAGCATTATCACCCATGCGGTCAGCGATGTGGAGTTTGGCGAATAAATAAAGTGATTTTGTATATCGATATCCGTTCACCCACTCAAACAATGCTGGTGACAGGTGACCTGGATTATCTTGGCGAAGTAACTGATCGCAATGTTCATAATAATTATTTTCACCGAGCTGTGTGACGTTCATCCAATTTTCTGGTCTGAGATCATTTAAGATAAATGCTTCTACGTTAAAATTTAGTAACTCCTGACCTAAAATACCTAGTGAGAATTTATCATCTTTATCGAGATGAAATACGCCAATCGTCGCGAGATTACGCAGAAGACGATAAAGGTTAGGCTCATCAATCGCAGGCATGCGATCCTTGAGTGATTCAGCTAACTCATTGCAGCTTTTTCTTTCGCCTTGCAGCTCTTTAGGCAGTTGCATTTTTACCGCGATGTAAATGGCTTGCGAAAGTGCGTGTGCATACCCGATTTCTAGGATGGGTGTATTGTGATCGATAACTCTTACGTTCATGGTCGCGCCCTCTTCTTCTAATTATTATTTAGTTGATTGTTCACTCAACTAACTCAGCGTATAGTTAATTGATCGGTCAGTCAACTAATTTAAGTGGGGAATAAGCAATGCCTAAAGCGAGACCCATGCGTCCGAGCGCGGATATCACACGCAGCAAGATTTTAAATGCGGCGTTAACACTCTTTATGCAACAAGGGTATGCAGGCACCTCAATGGCCAAATTAGCAGAAAAAGCTGATGTTAATCAGACACTTATATTCCATCACTTCGGCAACAAAATGCAGCTCTGGGGTCAGGTAAAAGCGGCGATTGCAGCGGAGGCAAAAGCCTCTCCCATCAATCAGCAACCCACTAGCCTGCTCAATTTCTTACAAGACGCGGTCACGCAACGTGTCACGCTTTATACGAATTGCCCACAATTAAGTAAGCTGGTTGGCTGGCAACGGCTTGAGCCAGTCAAAAACCGGCAAAGCTTAACCCGCGCTACACCTAGCCCGTTTTCACCTGATTCATGGCTGCCGGCGATCAAATTTCTGCAAAAGAACAAACAACTGAACGCACAACTCAAACCAGAACTCATTATGATTTGGATTATTTCCAGCATTGAAGGCATGATTTCGGATGATGTGGGGATTTTTAAGAACGAGCCTGATAACAGGAAGCATTACACGAATATGATCGTTGAAGTCTTATTGAAAGGATTTTCAGCCTGAGACGCTGCAGTAAATTAGAGATAATGACCAAGATCCTATAAGATAGATGAAGGTGTAACTCAGCGAAAAAAGGAACCACGATGACCCTGATTAACAAACAAGTCGTACTCGCCAGTCGCCCAAATGGTATTCCCGAATTAAATAATTTCAGAATTCAAGATGTTCCCGTACCTGAACTGAAAGACGGCGAAGTATTGCTGAAAACTCTTTATTTCAGCCTTGATCCCTACATGCGACCGCGCATGAATGAAACGAAAGGTTCTTATATTCCTTGCTTCCCACTCCATACGCCACTCGATGGTGGAGCGGTTTGCGTCGTAGAACAATCACGATGTGATGACCTTAAGGTGGGAGACAAGGTGCTGAGCGCCACCGGTTGGCAGACTTATGCCGTGCTACCAGGCAAACTTGGCGAAACCATTTCGATGAATAATGTCTTAATTAAACTTTCAAATGAGGTTAAACCGTCATTATATTTAGGCGTACTGGGTATGCCTGGTTTAACCGCCCACTACGGATTACTTTCAATTGGCCAACCCAAACCTGGCGAAACCGTGGTAATTTCAGCAGCGACCGGCGCAGTAGGTGCCGTAGTCGGACAACTCGCCAAAGCGAAAGGATGTCGCGTGGTCGGTATCGCAGGCGGGGCAGACAAATGCCAATATGCCGTGAAAGAATTGGGTTATGATGCCTGCATCGATTATAAAGCAAAGACTTTTGTCAGCGAGCTTAAAAAAGCCTGCCCGAATAGAATCGATGTTTATTTCGAGAATGTAGGTGGTCGCGTTTTCAAAACCATTTTACCCATGCTGAATAATTTCGCCCGTGTGCCGGTCTGTGGCGCTATTACCTATTACAACGATGGCTCAACATTGCAAGAACCCGGCTTCAAACTAACCACCATTTTCGCAAAAATAATGGCTTTTATACGCCTATTCTTACACCTCGATTATACGCCCCTCATTCTCTCTTCCATGATCGGAAAGAGATTAAAAATGCAGGGACTCATCGTCACTGATCACGCGGATCACTACCAAACATTTTTAAATGAAATGATACCGCTCATTCAAGATAATAAAATGAAATCCAAAGAAGATATTGTGACGGGAATTGAAAACGCACCTGCCGCATTCATTAAATTACTGAAGGGTGGGAACTTTGGGAAATTAATTATTCAGATTTGAAAATGCTACTCAATCATTGAATAAATTTATTCCCCCAATCTCGGGCTTGGCTCCCTATCAATTTCTGGCATTGCAATTTCAGTCGGACGAGTAGATTTCGAGTGAGCTTTGGTATTGTAGGCCGTGAATGCCACTAGCGTCTTACCGTCAGCGGTGACCTCAATGATTTTCGCATAAAGCCTGATATCACCGTTGCCATTGCCCTTTAGCCGGATTTTGAAAACATAGGGAAACGAGGCACCCTGCATTCGCTCTTTCGTTTCCATTTCTTTATAGCAGGGCACACAGCAATCATTGCCCAGTTCAGATTCATTCATAAAACGATTCATGATCTTCTGCAATTCTTTATTGTTCCCAAAAAGTTCTAGTAATTTCGGGTTTAGACAGGCAAACCATCTGCCTGAGATACCATTTAGTAGCAGTGAAACAACACCATTAGGCTGTTTGGGGTCGAACGATTTACCACTTTTTTCAAATATGACAGCTTGTACTGGTTTAGCTCGGATGATATCAAGCATCCCCCATCTTGCTGGACCAACCTTGGCAACCACTACTGCTTTAGGTATTTTTTTAGCTTTCGATTTAGCAGCTCTCGGGTGGCTCTCATAAGATACAGAACTGTCATTGCGAACAGTAGCGGAAGTGACTGCTAGCGCTTTTTGCTTATCTTTTTGACTAGCTTCCGATGCGCGAATTCTTTTATCTTTCTCCATCAATGCGTAACTTTTACTAAGTGCATCAATCACTTCGCTGATATTGAATTCATAGTCCAGCCATATTGCAAATCCAGCCCTTTTTTCTTTTCCGGGAACTGCCTGAAAACCAGACGTAGTGATGTGAGCGTCGATCAGTAATTTTTGCGCTTTTTCAGCATAGAGTTCTGAATCGAAATATAAGCATAGTAAATATTTGTCTGGGTAAGCCTTAACCTCGCTCAAAAGACCAAGGTATTTTTTATTTTTAATCGCATTTTCAAGATCGAGTGTTAGCATAGGAACTAGTGAAACTGCTTTATCCTTTAAACGGTTTATTTCAGTGTCGACGGCAGAAAGGTAATCCATGCTTAATTTATAAAAATATAATGATTGTGATGTTTGTTTCATGGCACATAATCTGTCAGCTACATATTCACAGGCCCGAGACAAATATTTATGATGAGTAATTAATGAGAGAATGTCACTACTATCTTTTTTATGTGCGTATAGCTCTATAAATGTTTGAATATAATGAATGGTTGAATCGAGATCATCCCTTTTCGAACTTATCAAGGCAAGATTGATATGAATCAAAATACGCTGCGCTTCGCGCTGAGTATTGCAAATTTTCTTTACCTTTTCTAAGGCTTTATTGCAATACGACTCTGCTAGGATATATTGTGCATGTTCTATTAAAAGATAGGATTTATTGAGAACGGTGTCATACTCCATCACATTCAGCAATGAATTTACTATATTTTTGTTTTTCTTTTTTTGAAAAAATGGATCATTTTCATAAGCGTTTCGCATCGCTTTAACGGCAAAGATTAGATGATTGGCAAACTCAATGGACAGTTTATGCTTGTAACCAAAGTTGGCGAGATACGTTAAAATCTCAGATAGATATTCAAATATTGCGGAGACAATCATCAAATCTTGTTTTTCATCTTGCGTGAATGAATTACTAAAAGAGTTATCTGATCTTTTCAACAGCTTTGGTATTTGCCACTTAATCCATGCTAGAACAGCTTCTAGCAATCTTGATTCATTTTCTGTTGATAATCGGGACGCGAGTGGCAGCCTGTTATCGCATGAAAGCTTGCGCAAGTGTAAAGCTATAGCAAGTATATCAAATAGAGGTGATTCGTTTGTAACAATGGATTGTTTGTTCTTATGAGTTGAGTGGACCAGGCATATATTATTACGAGAGTAGTTTAGTTCGCCCAGATTGATTGTATCCCACTGTCGAATATTTGCTACTTCATCACTACTATTAGATACAGGGTCTCTGTCTTGCATAAAGACGCTCTCAGTTATTATTATATTTATTGGCCAACAATAGCACAGACGTCTTAAGGGAATCTTAAGCAATGACCAGGGAGCCAACTCCTTGTCACTTTAGTAACTAACTGAATAAAATCAGATAAACAGAGCTATCGGTGCGCTCACGCACCGATAGATTACAAAGTACCCGTCACTGAAAACGTATGAGTCGTCGAGCTTGCACCCGTAAGGGCACAGGTAACCGTTACGTCGTCAATCACAGCCAGTATCGGATGGTAGAGGCGCTTTAGCGGATGATAACGCACTTATTGAGACTGTCTAGCAATAGCAGGATCTGAGACGAATGCCGTTACGGCGCTAGCTCGTCCTGTCGCATAAACAAATAGATCATTCATCATCCTGTAACAGCTGGATGCTGCTTTCTTGCCAAGCAAGCCGCCGCCTAAACCGGAGAGCAGCGTTAAAAGTGTTTGCCCTGAGTGTGCAATGTCAGTCGCAAACTGCGTCGCAATTAATAAGCCTGCCGGTAAAATGGTGGAGACGGATTCACTGAAACCTGAATAGTGTAAGCTGGCACTCGCAGCAGGCGTTCCAATGGAGAGAAAGAGAGAGCGTACGTCTGTCATGCCAAGATACGACGAGAGCGCAAGCATGGTCAAAGCATTGATACATTGTTTGGCGTAATAGATTTGATGCCTATCGAATTTTTGTCGGACAAAGTGACGGTTCAATAAATCATTAGGCGTTGCTGTCAAAAATGTATATAAGAATCCAAACTTCGCAGCCTGCATCATAGCCTGGTAGTATTCAGGCGAAACGATGTCAGTGAGTGAGGCTTGTTCCAGTTGTAGGCCGCGCATATCTACACCCTGCAAGGGCGAGGTGTAACCGGCAGGTGTGCGCACCCTGACACTGCAAACCTCTCCTGAACATAAATTTTGAGTAGCGTTTTGTGCAAGACCTAACATCGGCGCGCTGTCTTCTTGCTGAGCTTTCTTTCTTGTCGTTGTCATAATACTCCCATTCTCTCTTCGTGAAAATTTCATGATAATCGGTCAACAGTGGGTGTCAAGGGTGTATGGCGTGAAAAGACATGCCACAAAAATTGTGGCATGTCTCATTCTGATTTTCAAAGATAATTAGACCTCGGTGACTTTCTCACGGTTCTTCATGAACTGTGTAAAGTAACTCGTTTCTAATGGCTTGCTGTAATAGTAACCCTGGATGAAATCACAGCCTTTCGAGCGCAGGAAATTAAGTTGCTCGATGGTCTCAACACCTTCCGCGAGCGTATTAATTTGCAACTCTTTTGCCATCGCGATGATAGCTGAAACAATTGTCATACTATCGTTACTATCTGGGATATCTCGGATGAAAGATTGGTCTATTTTCAATTTATCAACTTGAAAGCGCTTGAGGTAGCTTAAACCTGAATAGCCCGTTCCGAAATCGTCAACCGCTAGGCGAATACCCATGCCATTGAAGCCTTTGATGACATTTGTCACAGCGTCATCTAAAATGGCCGTTTCTGTGATTTCGAGTTCGAGGTAATTGGGATCAAAATTGGTGTCGACTAACGCGCGCTTCACCACATCAATCAAATCTTTTTGACGCATTTGCTTTTCAGATAAATTGACGGCTACTTTCAAATTATTAAATCCCATATCATGCCAGATACGCGTTTGTCTGCAGGCTTCACGTAAAATCCATTCACCGATAGGTATGATTAAACCCGTTTCTTCAGCGAGTGGAATGAAACGAACCGGTGAAATCATCCCGAGCACCGGGTGCGGCCAGCGCACTAACGCTTCCATGCCGCAAACACGATCAGTTTTCAGATCGATCAAGGGCTGGTAGTAAACCTGTAATTGATTATTTTTCAGAGCATCATGCAAATCTGTTTCAAGCTGTAACTGTTTGGGTAATTGTTCGTTAATTTCCGCACGATAAAACTCGACGCGGTTACCACCGTATTGCTTGGCTTGCAGCATTGCGGCATCGGCACTCATCAGCAAGGCCTGAGCATCAGAACCATCTTTACCGAATACACTCACACCTAAACTGGCGGTAAGTTTGACGCCCTGTGTTTCCAAATAGAATGGTTCAATCAAAATCGAATGGAGAGCATTGACCTTTTCTTCTACTTCATTGGGATCTAGAGGTAAGATCAAAATATTGAAAGCATCTTTGCGCGAAATGGTGACAATATATTTGATACGATCCGTTTTATCAAAAGCCGCGGCCAAATCATTCAAGCGTTTCGCAGCATTTTGAATGATTAAATCACCGGCTTGATGGCCCAGGCTATCGTTGATCGTTTCCATGCGATTTAAAGAAAAGCAAACCAATACGAAAGTATTACTCGTATCTTTCACGGTATTGATGGCCGTTTCAATATACTGAGGCAATAAGCGTTGATTAGGCAGTCCAGTGAGTAAATCGTGATTAGCTTGATAACTGACTAATGTGTTTTCTAATTTCAATTTCAATGAGTCGATGAACCACTGTGTACTACGGCGATTGATACCCAATAAAAAGAAAAAGTAAACGACGGTGAAAATACTCAGTGTGACATAAAGCGTTCCACCCTGTATGAGACACCATGTCACCAAGGGTGCCATGATAATGGTCAAGGTTGCAACGCATAACTCAAATACACCGATCGTACCAGCAGCATAACTGTTCGCGAATATCAGTAAGGCGATAATTGCGACATATTGTCGGAAGACAACATCGGACGGAATTAAAAATGAACTCGATCCCCATGCTAACGCACACATGCACATGGCAACGGAATACGCTTTCAGCCAGGTTGAAAGTGAAAATCGCTGTTTATATTTGGTGAATACGAAATACAGTGCGCCCAGATTAACGAGTGCGAGCGTGTAATAGATGGACCATGCCACAAGCGCTGTGAGTGAAGTATGCCCGTAGAAATTAAAAAAGTAGGCAATGCCAACGGGGATACCACCGATCGTTCCTGGCAAGCAACCTTTATAAAGATGCTCGATGAGTTCGGCTTTGACCTGTTGGTCTATTTGAGCTTTTTCACTCTCAGATATTTTCTTTTCGTCTGTGGCAATGTCCATCAATAATTCCCCATCATCCTTGAGTGGTTTTATCCATTATATAACAATCTTGCAAAGAATCTATCTTAACCCCGGGTTTTATCCCTAACACGTAGGCAGCAGACCCTCCTTTTACGCCTTTGAATGGGTAGTTACCCTTATGCGAAAACTGGTCGTAAAGGATTTCATTAATTTTTTTGCTCACCACATAATGCGAAGTTATCTTCTCGCTGATATCGTTGGTAAATTCAGCATAGGTGAAATCATAGCCCTTGCCTGCAATGAGATTCGTACAAGCAAGATCAATATCAGTTGAGACACCTTTGCCACGGCAGGATTTATCGACCATTGCAATCCATGTGTGGGCGACCTTACCTTTTTTAAATTGACGGTTACTGAAGAATGGCATCGATAGTTGATCAATCAACGCAAAAATAGGCTCCATCTTCGGATAAAGCTTCATGTCTGGTTGGAATACATCTGCGATATCTTCACCAATCGCACAAGCGACAACTTTATTCGTACCTGGTTCAACAGCAACAACACTTAAACCATCTTTCACTGCCTTTTGTACAACGGCCATTGCAAACGGTTCATATTCTGCATAGGAGATACCAAGATGCTTAGTGATAGGTTCATCATCGCAGAACGTCTTAATAAATAAATCGACGGTTGACTGCATATGTTCTCTGCCCATCCGCATAATCTGATAGCCACTTTTTGATACTGTATTGATGGGAGTAATTTTAGGATTTGTTGTTTTTGTCATAGCGATCTCCTTGGTAGAATTTTTTGCAGATATCTCAGCCTTCAAATCAACAATGAACTTATCAATCAAATCTTTGGTGACATTGGTCAGAACACAGATGGTGGCTGTTTCGCCGGTGAGCATCAATTGATATTTTTTCGCAAGCTCCGCCGATGGGCGCGGAAAAAGAATATTAAAGTGGTAGGGAAATTGAACTTTATCTTCACCAAATATTTCAATTAATTTTTTCCGTAAATAATTGCCATTTTCAATATTTTCTTTCACCATGTTTTCAAGAATGGTGTTTCCCTTATCCATACCAAATGTACGCAAAGCGTTATAGAACATTAAAACATTCAACCCAGAACGCGAACCGGTGATGGTCACATCAAGAATATTACCTACGTAGTCAATGCCGCGTTCAGTTTTTTCGAATGCTTTTTCATAAAATTCGCGGGTGGCTAGAATAATTCCGCATGGCTGCGAAAGACCTGGATATTTGTGCGCGGAAAAAACCAGGGTATTCGCACCAATCGCAGAGAGATAATTCTTAACGTCACCGAAAGGTTTAATGATAGGCATCACGAATCCCGTCAGCGCGCCATCCATGTGAATGGTGTAATTTGGTTTTGGCTTTATTTCTTCAAGGATTTTCTTGATGCCGGGTACATCATCGATTGCACCTGTAATGGTCGTGCCAATATTTGCGATCGCAATAATGGGGCAATGCGGATGTGAAGCTAAATGAAAAATGAGCTCCTTGCGAAATTCATCCAGATTCATCGTGCCATTGGGATTCGCCGTAACTGGCTTGATATTAAACCGCTGAATTTCAGAAATTTTTGGAACTGAATAATGCGTGTGATTGCGCGAATAAAAAACGGTAGGTGTAATGAGCTGTTGGACAATACTTTTATTGTCATTAATGGAATTGCGCAGATCCATGACTTTCTGCAAGTGCTCAGCCCTGGCTTGATAGGAATTCATCGGGATTTTATTGAGCGATTGAATGAGCTCTTGTTCTTCTTTAATTTGTTGCTTGATCAAATTATCTGTCGAGGTTAGTGAGTCAATTGCTTTGTTAATCAGGTAGCGCTTAGACCACCACAATGCTGCGAAATTGCCCTCTGTTCCACCTGTCGTCACATAACCACGCGCTTGATCTTTATCAACACCATAATATTTTTCCAGCATGGAAATAATGGCTCGCTCATGTACTTTCACTTCCATTAAAGATGTTTCGGAGTCTTTAAAGGGATCACCCACATTATTAATAAGAATATTCGCCAGACTGCCGGCTTGAATACCCAGCACACTGTTATCAATAATTCCCAGATAAGTAAGCAAAGAAACAGGATAGCCCAATTTATGAGTGGCTAGTTTGTCGATATAGAGAAGTAAATCCTCAAACTCCTTCTTTTGAGTCTCTACAACGCTTTCACAGTTTTCTGGAGTATCCACTTTCAACATAAATACCCATCCACTTAGGCACGGTAGATAACAGATTCAAGAAGCGGGCACAACACGCATGACAATACAATTATGATATCATGGATGTATCTCTCACGAGATTCATATCGATCCGATTCATAACATTAACTATATGGATTGACTGAGATTAGGAGAATTAATGTGAGAATGCGCATCAAATCGATCGTCCTAATCGGTGCACTCTGGGTCACTTTTGTGGCGCTCACCTATACTCAGTTACTTGATATAACAATTTTTCATGCTGTTATTGTCACCCTCTTCACCATCGCAATATTTGCATGCTTACGCTCTCTTAATCAACTAATTGCGCGATTTATCAAAGATGACCAATACTATAAAGACAGGCTTAATGAGCAGGTATCAAACAAATCAACCAATACTGATCAAAGTAACTCCAATAACGATCAACCAGCGTCACCACCAACTGCCGGCCGCATGCAGTTTAATGAATCGCTGAATAAAGCGATTGCACACGCTAAACGCCATAACAAAATTTTTGCTGTACTCGCCATCAGCATAGATAAATTTTCCACCATCAAAGCACAGATTGGCCTTGCAGGCTGTGATCAAGCACTCAACGAAATAGCTCGTCGATTTCAGACAACGCTACGCACAGAAGATATTCTAACGAAGCTTGAAGGTGAGGAATTTATCGTTCTTCTCGATGATATCGGTAAACCAAAGTTCGCGAGTACAGTGGCTGAAAAATTATTAAGTGCGTGCTCACGTCCACTAAATGTAGATGGCCATGTTCTCAAGCTGACAGCCAGTATCGGTATTTGTGTTTTCCCAACGGATGGAACTTCTCTCGAATCATTATTTCGCAATATGAATACAGCGTTAGATGCAGTGAAGCGTTCCAACGGTGACAACTTTCAATTTTATGAAAAAGCTACCGACGTTGAAGCACGCGAATACATCATTCTTGGTGAAGCACTGCAAAAAGCAATATTAAATAATGAACTCACCTTACATTATCAACCACGCCATCATTTAAAGCGCGGCTGCATTTCCGGCGTTGAAGCGTTAATTCGCTGGAATCATCCTAAATATGGAAACATTGATCCTTCCATTTTTATTCCTCTGGCAGAAGAGACGAATCTTATTATTCCGATTGGTGAATGGGCACTGAGAGAAGCCTGCCGGACAAATAAAACCTGGCAAGATGAAGGCTATTTACATTTCACGGTCGGCGTTAATTTGTCTGCTAAACAATTCAATCATCCCGATATCGCAAAAGTTATCACAAAAGTGTTAGATGAAACCGGTCTTCCGCCTGATTATCTTGAAATTGAGATATCCGAATCTGTCGTGATGACGAACATCGATAATACAGAGCGCATTTTAACTGAAATTAAAGAGACTGGCGTTCATATATCTATTGATCATTTTGGCGTGGGATATACTGCCATTAGTCATCTTAAACGCTTACCCATCAATGTCTTGAAGATCGACCAAAGTTTTATTAAAGGTGTTCCGCATATTCCGAACGATATCTCCGTGACTAATTCCTTTATTGCGATTGCCCATAACTTCAGCATGGATGTGGTCGCCGAGGGTGTTGAATCAGCGGAGCAAGTGCAATATTTGTTAACGCAAAATTGTGATATGGTACAAGGATATTATTTCAGCTATCCACTACCCGCTGAAAAAATTGTGCAGCAATTTAAAAAAATTCAGGAAGAAGTATTAATTTAGTGATTCTACCCGCAGTAACACAGGTGAACACATGAAAAAGGGAAACAGTTTATTATCAGGCATCATTGGCACATCATGCCTAATCCTCGGCGCAGTGGTGATGCTAGCCTGGTTTTACTCCATACCTACCACCAATGTCATTGTTTCCTCGCATGCCTTACCTCAATTTGAAAGCGCAATTTATTTTTTTGTGACTGGCGCCACACTCATCCTTTGCGGAATGAGCTTCCTTGCTGTCTTCATGCTTATAATCCCAACAGAGAACAACGCTGAAGATCATAACGAGCGACGCAACGCAATTATTAATACGATGGTGGAAGGCGCTATCGTTTTCAAATCGGACGGAAGCATCGAGGAATTTAACAAATCTGCACAAAATATATTTGGCTACCAAGCAGACGAAATACGTCATAAAAACATCGCGCTCATCATTCCAGCACTCGCCAGAAACAATGATCAGACCACTATCGCGAACTATTTACAAATTCAATCTGAACAGATTCTTCAAGATGGATCACTCGAAGTCACGGCTATTCATAGAGAAGGTCATCAGATTACCCTTCAGCTTAAACTGACTGAACTCATTCTTGATAAAGAGTTAAATTTTATCGGTTGTATACGTGACATTTCACAATCAAAGATAATCGAATCTCGACTGAAAGAAAGTGAAGAAAAATTCAGATCTGCCTTCAATTCATCTGCGATAGGAATGGCCATTGTGTCGAATGACGGCTATTTTATTCAGACCAACCAAGCATTAGGAAAAATTCTCGGTTACTCCGAGGATGAGCTTTTAAAATCAAACTTTCAATCCATCATTGTGTCTCAGGATCTCGAAAACGCTGTCAAAATGCGCCAGGAATTGCTGGACAACAAAATCGCTTATTTCCAGTGCGAAGAGCGCTATCATCATAAAAATGGAAATACGGTCTGGCTCTCCCTCTCATATTCGATGATCCGTTCCAGCACGAATGAACCACTCTACTTCGTCGTTCAAGTTCAGGATATTACAGATCAAAAAAAATCAGCCGAACAACTTGCTTATCAAGCTTTTTATGATTCGCTGACTGGCCTTGCTAACCGATCGCAACTCGAACACGGCATTAATAATTTAATTAATTACTCCAAACGTTATCACAAAAAATTTGCTGTTTTCTTTCTGGATCTCGATAAGTTCAAAGAAATTAATGATACCTTCGGCCATAATGTGGGTGACGAGATTCTCATTACCGTTGCTGAGCGCCTGAAAAATGCGATTCGTAAAACAGATATAGCAGCACGTCTTGGTGGTGATGAGTTCGTGTTGGTCATGACAGATGTCATCAACTTCGAATATATCTCAAGCTTTGCCGAGAAGCTGATTAGCGTACTTTCACAGCCCATTAAAATAAATGGTAATGATTTCCTTATTACCACCAGTATCGGCGTCAGTATTTATCCTATTGATGGCAATGATTATCAAACACTCATTAAAAACTCTGATCTCGCCCTGTATCAGTCGAAAGAACAAGGTCGAAACAACTATCAGTTCTGTACACCTGAAATGGCGAAAACCATGAAGGATAGACTTGATCTGGAACATGCCTTGAAAGCGGCCATCATTCATGAAGAATTTCAATTATCGTATCAACCTCAAATTGAACTGCACCATGGCACCGTCTACGGCATGGAGGCCTTCATCCGCTGGACAAGCTCACAAATCGGCGTCGTACCTCCGCAAAAAATGATACCTATCGCTGAAGAGACGGGTCTCATTATTCCATTAACAGAATGGGTGATCCGTACGGCCTTCCAGCAAATCAAAGATCTGAAAGAAGCTGGTTTCTGGCCATTGCATATCTCCATTAATCTTTCAGTACGTCAATTTATGTGTGATGAGTTGGCTACATGGATTCAATCTAGTTCTGAGAATACAGGCATTCCGCCCTCCATTCTCAATCTCGAAGTTAAAGAGAGATTACTGCTGCAAATCCCTGAAACGACATTACTGAAGCTGCAGTTATTACGACAACAAGGCATCAAAATTATTATAGATGATTTCGGGACGGGATATTCATCGCTCAGTTACCTTCAAAAAGCGATCGTCGATGGCATCAAAATTGATGATTCTCTCGTTCAATCCATTCCTACGAATGCCAATAATCGCAACATGATCTCAGCTATCATTAACCTTTCAAAAACCCTTGGGATTACTTCCATCGCAGAAGGGGTAGAAACAATCGAGCAATATAAATTTTTGCATGAACATCAGTGCGATATCATTCAAGGATATTTTATCAGCAAGCCTGCGGCGAATATCGACCTACTTAAATTTCTGAAAGAACGCGATGGACAACATCAGCCTGAAAGCGTCGACTAACCACTCAGCAAGGCCACTCAAGCAAGTGTCTCGGCGTATTCTGACAGATTGATTTCAGCTTGTGCATACGTCTGCGTGCGCCTGCCAAGAATACAGGTCACACCGGCCACCAATGTGACGGCCATTATATACAAGGCGGGAGCGAGCACGGAATCGAATACATTGATCGCAATGGTACAGATAATCGGGCTCAAGCCGCCAAACAGGGCGTACGCCAAATTATAGCAAAGCGCGATACCGGAATACCTGACCTCGGTCGGGAATAGTTCGCACAAGATCGCGCTATACGCGCTCGGTATCATGCCAAATATCACGGATAAAATAGAGAAGCTAATGAATACCCAAAACATGCTATTAAGATTGAACAAGATAAACAGTGGGTAAGTAAATGTTAGCAACACCATCGCGGTGATGAGGTAGACACGACGAAAACCAAAACGATCTCCCAGCAACCCACCGATCAGAATGCTACCATTTAGAATCATGGTGCCAGTGGTATTCACACGCATCAGCTGGCCGTAATCATAATGTAAATACTGGTGCAGATACTGCGGCCAGTATAAATAGAAAAACACTGAAATTGCACCCAGAGACACGAGCAGCACACCTTGGATCACTCTCAGCCATGAATCTCGTAACAGACTGACCAGTGGAATTTTTTGGACGTCTTGTTGACGTAAGGCGCGGAATGCCGCGGTTTCATGCAAATATTGACGCAGATAAATGGCAGCAATGCCGAAAAATCCGCCGATGATAAAAGGAATTCGCCAGCCGTAATCCAGTACTTCTGCGGTGGTCAGCAAAGTCGTCATGATGGTGGTAATGAGCGAGCCCAGTAACATACCGAGGTTGATGCCAAAAAATAATGTTGCAATCGCAATGCCACGGCGCTTCACGGGAATATGCTCAGAAACAAACGTAATGGCAGCCGGAATCTCGCCACCTAAGGCAAGGCCTTGCATCATGCGACAAACCAGCAGCATTATCGGGGCCGCCATCCCGACCTCAGCCGTGGTCGGTAACAAACCAATCGCAAACGAAGGTACGGCCATCAATACCACTGTCAGAAGAAAGACCACCTTACGACCGTATCGATCCCCAAAATGGGCGAAAATCACCCCGCCAAGCGGTCGTAATAAGTAACCTATGGAAAAGATCGCCAGTGTCTTTAACGAGGCCACATAGCTGGAATTATTCGCAAAAAAGACTTTTTCAATATAAGGCGCTAAGAAGATATAAATAATGAAATCATAGAATTCAAGCACACCACCCAGAGAGGATAGTAGCAAAACGCGTTTTTGTGGTGTGGTGAACGCTGGCGTGGCTTGCATGTCGACTCTCATTGTAAATTATATGGCTATTATTCATGTCGTTAAAGATTGCAGCGGGCGTTATTGCGCAACTCGATGAATCTACCTATTCGTCATTGCGAGGAGCGTTTTATGCGACGAAGCAAACCAGAAAACACTCTTAACATGGAATTTGGGCATTTCCTGGTTTGCTTCGGCCAAAAAGCGGCCTCGCAATGACGATTAACGCAACATCGCCCAACGCCATTGGAACCGCGTACCGTCGACAAGAATACTAAAAATACAGGTGTATTACTACTGCACTGTCAGCTTGGTACGATTCGTCTAGCAAAATATGCCATCTGCAGACAGGCAGGCCGCCACCCTACTTCAGGGAGACAGAAGGAATATAGGTAGCCACCAAGCTTCGATTCCACCATGCTCCTGTCTCGCGGTATTCAGCCGCCGTTGTATACGTATAATCGAAATAGAGTGCACGCACGAACACAGGCGGCATATCAGGAAAAGGGTTGTCAGCCAACAGCGCGGTGACACTAGGCGAATTTTCCAATAAGCGTTTCAAGAACTGTGCGAACCACGGACTGGCTTCAGGTGGACCCAAAGCGGCAAACCACATTTGCCAATCTAAACGGGGTTGTAATGGAATATTCCAACGTGGCTTTTTATCTAACTCGTCAGGTTTATATTTGAATTTGTACTCACGCCAATTAGCACCATCGTTCGATCCTTCAATAATAATTTCATAGCGCTTGCGCGTCATGACAGCGAAGGGGCCGTAAGTATTCACCATCTGCAACGGTGCAAGGAGACCAATGACCTCACTCGAAACAGTGGGTGCAAACCCAATAAATCGAAGATTAAATTCTGCGAAACTAATCACGACCGACCAAACCGTAAATATCACGACGGCGAAATTTGTCAGCCTCCACGGTGCTTTCGACAAACGATGTTGCTGGATATTTTTAAATAGTTTAGTAGGAATCAATGTTTGAAGTGCCGCATCATCAAAAAGCGTGAGACATATGACAACCGTCGTGAAATTGAAAAAATTATAATTACCCGTCAATATAATGCCTGTTTGCATGAGTAACACAGAAAAGCCTGCGAGGAATCTTAATCGTCTTGGCATAAAAATAAAAAAAGGCATGACTAGTTCAATGAATAAAGAGGCTCCGGTCGCAAATTTCAAAATGGGTTCCGGAAAATAATACGCATACCACGCGAGTGATGTCGGCAAGGGCTGAGTGAGAAAGTGATAATTTAACGCTGTTAAATCCCACCACGCGGGATCGCCGCTCGCGACTTTGACAATACCTGATACAAAAATATAACGAAATACCAGCCAGCGCAGTAACCAAATGCCGAGGGTACGGTAACGTATGAGTATGATGGCGAGGATAGCGGTTTCCAGTAATAACATATCCCACTGAAACGTCATGAAAGTCTGACCGGCATAAACCAGCGAAAGATAGAGAACGTATAAACCTAACAAACACAATCTTGGGAAAATATTTAAAGTTAAAAATACAGATAAGACGACACCACTCCAACACACAACTTGAATGGCAAGATCCGAACTATTCAACCAAAACACCGTGGGCAACAACCAATAACTCCGATCACCGACTTGCGAATAGGCGGCCTGAAGCAAATTAGCCACGGGTAAAATACCGTCGCTTCCAATCAATCCTTGTGCTTCAATCGCAAATGAATAAAATGCGGATAAAAATAGTAGACCCAATAAACGCAGGAATAACCAGGTCACCCCATCACAAGTCGGGGGTTCTGGATCTTTGCCCCATAAAACCTTACTGACGCGATACGCGAAATTCCGATGGGTGGAAACAAGGCTATAAGCTTTTTCAGCAAGAAAACTGAATCCCGGTAAGCGATTATAAAATGTCAGCCACCAGCTACCGCCTTCAGCCTGATTAAGCGTGAGAAAACTCGCTTTTGCGCCACTCGCTACTTGCCCCTCTGGCGAAATGTATTGAACCGCGCGCTTAAATTCCGTGACACTGATCTCTGGATAGTCATGCATGACTTGCTGGTAAGGGTGGTAAGTGACACGATCACCGGTTAATTTTTCCCAGTAACGCACCGAATAAATGCAAAAGCCACACTCACCGTCATAGACCAATAACGGTTTAGATAATTTTGTGGCAGATTGTGTGGGGTTGGCATCCATGCTCATGATGATTCATCATAACGCAGAGAGATAATCGGTGACTATCAATTTTTATATCTCAGACAAGATGTCAGTCATACTAAAAACTGAATCTTCTTTCTTGACCCGAATCTCCGACGACTGGATGTCTAATTTGAGTATTTGGCTTAAGAGAAGCGCCTGTTTGCGATATTGCACGCTTGCTAGCAAATAACTTAAATCTTTTATCATCACCTGTATTCGCAGCAACACGGACTGCGGAAGGCTGCTCAGCAGCTACCTCACTAGGTAATAAACTTTCAGCGGGGTCATCACCTTTCTTCTCTGGCACCGCGTATTTATTTTTGAGACTCATAAATTTATCATCGACACTTCTCTTCGCTTGGTAATTTTTATAAATTTTATAGGCATAAAAGACGGTTGTGATCACGGCTGTTACCACGCCGATAATCGCCATAGGAAGACCGATGGGAGGAAAAGCGATAGCCGCTACCATGGCCGCTAGTGCAATGACACCTAAAGCAATCAAGACTACTCTTTTAATGATTTTGAATGCTTTCTCTTTGTCAAAATGATCATTGTCAGGTTCACGCTTACCAATGGTCGGTGTCACAAGATTCGCAAGCGGGCCATAGAGGAATTGAACAAGATCCGCCACGCCGTAAACGATACCTAAAATGCCGAGCACAAAGGCCGCGATACCACTCGTGAAAATGAATCCCACGACAATCATCGCCGTGCCAATCGCCATCCAGCTAAAATTCATCAGTAGCGGCCAGTAGCGATCGCCATCAGGAAGATAAGCACTGCGCGTCGCACATAATTCTTCGATATGTTTGCGCAACTCAAGCTCGCATAAAATATTTTGCAAGATGATTGAAATGGCCTGTTGATATAAATCAAGTTCATACTTATTTTTTGCGGATAAAATGCCCTGTAAACACCCTTGCAAATGCTGCTTTGCCTCAAGCGTCGCATCCGCATCTAACATCTGAATTCGCTCCATTTCGCTTAGCGCAGCAGCGTACACTTCATCTTCGTGTCGATGAACCTCGCGATTATATTTTTTAATTCTTTCTTTAAGAGATTCGTTAGACATCCCAACAGCCTCGTATCACATTGATTATCTTTTTAATGTGAGTATAGACCAGTAAGCTGAACGTAATCTGATGAAGAGATGAAGATAGTGTTATGACGTGATAAATCTTCGCAATATCGGCGCCATCACACCGAACGCTTGATGCGACAGATCAACCCGGAATAAGCGTAAAATCAAATAATTAGTAAGATACATTGATTGCCGCGCGCCCGACACGAGCACGCAGCAGTCGCCATGTTGACAAAAGACCCATTAAAAATAATTGTTATGCCCTGAACTGATCCAGGGCACAATCATCACTCTCTTAATGATGTCTTAAGCTAGGACTTGCAGAAGGTGCTTCAACCTTATCCCGCTGCGTCACCGCAAACGCCAACCCCCAACCCACGACAGCCATCACCGATTTCAAGGTTAAACCCGCCGTCAAACCACGCACGCCGTAATTTTTAAAATTATAGGTCAATGCTTCACTCAATGATTTATTTTTGGAATTCGGCATTTGTGCCTGAGTCTTTGCGATATCGAAAGGTGAGCTTGTCATCGCAACAGCCACCCCTGACAACGTGGCAGCGGTAAGGCTCGCATACCACGGAGATTTACCATTTTTAGGAACATCGTAAAACTGATTCACTGCATTTTTGATGGGCTGCGACGTGTAAAAGAAAGTTGAAAACGCAACCGTTCCCTTAAATGTGCTAGGCACGGCGCCCCGATATAAAAAGCTTAATTTTGCCAAGGGCGATTTATGTTTTTGTAAGTCTTTCTTAAAGCTGGCACCTGAATTTTCTCCTTGCGCCGCCGCACGATAAGTCGCGTAGGCTTCGATTGTGCCACCGAAAAATACATCGCCAGCCGCGGCGATGGTACCTGCTATTAATGATTTGATTGTATTATTTTGCTGGGTTGAGAGCGCTTCTTTTACAACAGTCGGGATCATACTATCTGCTAGTCGCGGGGCTCCTTCTATTAAAACTCCTTTATAGGCGAAGTTTTTAAAGAATTCTTTCATCATGGCAGGCTGTGTGCCTTTGAAAAAAGTAGCGAGCCTACCTTGCGGTGTGCTTTGATGATTCCACAATTCCATGAATGCTTGTCGAGTGGATAACAGCCGCGGCACAGCATTGGAAACCAACGCCGTTTGCTGATAGCGCATGGCGACTTGCATCCACTGGGTTGGCAGAACTGAGATCGCTTTGACTGTTCCTAATTGAAAGCTCATCGTCAACTTGGGATATTGACTGGTAAAACCTTCGAAAAAATGGTTGCCTTGACTATCCTTTCTTCCGTTCATGACACACTCCGTCGTCTATCTAGATAATGGAGTGGCAAAATACCAGCTAGAGGATGATAGATCAAGGCATGTGCTATTAAATTCCCACCATCGTTAATGCATTTTTTGCAGCAAGCTGCATCCAGGTTTTGACAATCGTGTCAGGATTTAAGGAGATGTGTTTAATGCCAGCTTCCATTAGCCATTCGGCAAATTCGGGATAATCCGAGGGTGCTTGGCCACAAATACCAATGTATTTCCCCTTTTTATTACAAAGCGCAATAACGTAGTGCAATAATTTTTTAACCGCTTCATTTCGCTCGTCAAAGAGGTGGGCGACAATACTGGAATCGCGATCAAGACCCAACACCAACTGGGTTAAATCATTTGAACCGATCGAATAGCCATCAACATGCTCCAAAAATTCATCTGCAAGAATGACATTCGAAGGTACTTCACACATCATATAAATCTTTAAGCCGTGCTCGCCACGCTTCAAGCCATTTTCTTCCATCAGCGTGATCACTTTTTTAAGCTCATCAACCGTGCGCACAAATGGAATCATGATTTGTGCATTCAGCAAACCCATTTTTTCACGCACCCGTTTGAAAGCTGCGCATTCCAACGCAAAGGCATCGCGGAAGCCATCGCTCGCATAGCGTGAAGCGCCGCGGTAGCCAATCATGGGGTTCTCTTCTTTTGGCTCATATAATTCTCCGCCGAGAAGATTCGCGTATTCATTTGTTTTGAAATCAGAAAAACGAAAGATAACAGGTTTAGGATCAAATGCCGCTGCTAACATGGCAATCCCTTCCGACAATCTTTCAATGTAATATTCAACGGGATTGGCATACGCCGCTGTTTTTTTCGCCACTTGTTCTTTCAGCTTTTTAGGCAAATTTTGATAATTCAAACAAGCGTTCGGATGCACGCCAATCATGTGGCTGATAATAAATTCAAGTCTTGCCAGCCCAACACCATGATTGGGTAGAAACCGTGTCGTGAATGCACGCTCAGGGTTGCCCATGTTCACGCAGACATTCACCGCGAGTTTTGGCATATTATCGACGGCTATTTTTTCGACGTTATAATCGAGCTGACCTTCGTAGACGTAGCCAACCTGTCCCTCTGCACATGAAATCGTAATCAATTTATTATCTTTAATTTTTTTGGTGGCATCACCACAGCCAACAATCGCTGGAATGCCGAGTTCACGCGCTACAATCGCCGCGTGACAGGTGCGACCGCCACGGTTCGTGACAATACCGGCGGCATGTTTCATCACGGGTTCCCAATCGGGATCCGTCATGTCAGTGACAATCACTTCACCTGGCTTCACCATATTCATTTTTTTATGGTCGAGGATGACTCTTGCTTTACCTGACCCAATTTGTTGCCCAATGCTTTGCCCCGTTGCTAATAGCTTGCCCGTACCCAGCAAGGCATAGCGTTCGATGGTATTTTTCTTGTTCACCGCGCTTTGCACCGTTTCAGGACGTGCTTGCAAGATATAAAGCTCACCGGTCATGCCGTCTTTCGCCCATTCAATATCCATAGGGCAACCGTAATGCTGCTCAATTAACACAGATTGGCGCGCGAGTGTTTCAACATCTTCATCGGATAATGAGAATTGTTGCTGATCAACCTTGGGCACGGCGACCAGTTTCACTGAATTATGCGGAGCGTTTGATTTGGTATACACCACCTCAGATGCCTTACTGCCCAGCTTGCGTTGCAAAATGGCATGTTTACCCGCCGCTAAGGCCGGTTTGTAAACGATGAATTCATCGGGATTCACGCCGCCTTGCACGATGCCTTCACCGAGTCCGTAAGCTGAGGTGATTAAGACGACTTGATCAAATCCGCTTTCCGTATCGAGCGTGAAAATGACGCCGCTACTGCCCTTATCGCTTCTGACCATTGGTTGAATGCCGACGGATATGCCGACTTGACCAAAATGGTAGCCGTGGCGGTAACGGTAAGAGATGGCACGACTTGTGAATAATGAAGCATAGACCATACGGATGGCCTTCAGGACGTGATTAACGCCTTTCACATTTAAAAAAGATTCTTGCTGGCCAGCGAATGAGGCCTCGGGCATATCTTCAGCGGTCGCCGATGAACGCACCGCCACAGTTTTATGACTCAAGGCGGCGTAAGCACGTGAAATGTCACGCTTCAATTCCGGAAATATTTCTCCACCGAGAATCCAGCGACGAATTTGTTGGCTGGTTTTATCAAGCGCCTTCACATCATTAATATTAAGCGCCGCGAGTTTTTCATTAATTTTGTCATCGAGAAAATTGTAAGCCAGAAATTCACGATAAGCATGAACTGTGGTCGCAAAGCCAGCCGGCACCTGGATCTTTAGCTTCGTCAGGTTTTGCAGCATTTCACCCAGTGACGCATTTTTACCACCCACGATAGCAACGTGCGCGGCATTAATGGTAGACAGATTGAGAATCAATGGCTGGCCTGAATCGGTGGGTGTACGGGGGCTGTCGTTCGTCACAGATAACTCCATTATCACGTGTTGAAGAGGTTTGCGACCCTTAATTTAATATAATCATGGCCGGCACGCCATGTTTTTTTCCCTTGCCATCGTTGAATTCAATCTCCTATAGTATCAGGGAATCATCTTAAGGAGAGAAGTCATGGATGCACGTCTCGAAAGTCCCTCAGCCTATACCACCATCATGAATGCTTACAAACCCATCCTCGCAGCCAAGTCGCATGCCATTTACGACGAATGTAACCCCGTTCATTTCATCTTTGATTGCATCTCACGATTATCAGTGACGATGGCAAACCCACCCGCGGATGAAAAAACACTCGCCGCCACCTTGCGCAAATTCCAGAATGAAATGGACAGCCTTTTAGAGAGGTTTGTCATTATTAGAATTTCAAACCCCTCCATCAGATGTGCATTAATGGAAACCATTGGGGCGGTGGATGCGTGTTGCAAAGTCATTGATGAGAAATCCAATGCGAAGCAGATGGCTCGCACTAGTCAATTATTGGAATTGAAAAAGATGCAGCCTGTTACAAAGTCTAATTTAGTCGAGACGCTGTTCACGGGGCAAGCACAGAGCGATAGCCAGTCAAAACCAGGTGATAGACAGCAACATCAACCGATATCACTATTTAAGTAGTGGTGGCGTGAATAGGGTTGGTTGCCATCTATTCTTTAAATAATTCATCTTTATCGTCTTGCTTCTTGGGCGGTAATGGCGAAATGTAGCCGTTTATTAAAAGCAACACCCCGACAACCATAAAGGTAATGACTCGTTCCATGGTGTTTGAATGGCTAAGATCAACCATGAATAGTTTCACAATAACCACTGCTATCAATTGAAATCCAATGAACCACCAATCGCGGCGATGACAGCGTGTAGCGGCGAAAGTGGTGATTAACGCAATGATGGTCCACAGCACTGAAAGGCAAGTTTGTACGTGTATCGACCCCCATAATTTATTCCAGTCATAAGGAATACCTTCCCAGTGGGATAGCGTTCTTAATAAGACAGCATTGATAAAGGCGAAAATTAAAATAGCCAGATACCATTTGTAATTCGCTATTTGGGTTGGAGAGAACGTTGTGCCGACCTTGCTTGCGTCCTTGAACCAGTTCTGAAAACAATAAAGTACAATGATGATGGATACATCGAGTACGTTTAATAGCGGCAGGTACGGAAGATAGGTGGCATAACCTCCATTGAAGTTACTGAGCAACAACCAGGCCATCAGATACCCGGCAAGAAGTGTACCGGCTCGATATTGGTAATCTTGTTTGTATTGATGAAACACAGTTGTTGGTCGATTTATAAAAGTGATAACGAATATCAGCATAATGGCTGGCACAATCCCTGCCATGACAAAATCAGGTAACACCGTGGAGACGTGATAGAGCTTAGAAAGCAGAATCGTGCGATGAGTCAGAAATGCTGTCAAGAATAGGAACGTAGCAACATGGTAATCACCCAGGGTTTTCTGCTTGCAATATTCAGATCGATATAACATATAATAAAGCGTTGCGAACCCGTAGAACCAAAACAACAATATGCACGGTGATGTCATGTGGTATTCGTGCGAAGATGTCCAGACACTTGTGACGACCAGCACGGGTAACAAACCCAACCCATACAAACGAAGTAATCCCCAACCTAAACGCTCGCCGCTTAGCCAAAGTATCAAATGGGTGGTGATCACAAAAGTTAACAAATAATAATGCAATTCATCAAAACTTATAAATCGATAGATTTGATAAATATTAGCTTGATACCAAAACACGATGCCCATGAACACTAGTAGTTGTTCAATAGTGTTTTTTGTCACATTATCATTGCGATTAGTTGCCGCGATAAAATAGGCACAGATGATATTTGCTAGCGATATAACAATGCTATTGGTGTATATTTTCCATAGGGACAGCACGTCGTAAGCAGCCATGGCATTAATGCCATCTACCACCCATCTAACATAGGCCGCGCACAAAGGATGTTGGCCAACTAAACTTAGTTGTAGATTATTATGAATAGACAAAGCAAGTGCCTGCCAGAATCCCTGTGTCAAACTGGGCAAAGACATCAAGAGCAAAAAGTTAGCCAAAGATAATATGATTAATCCCGACACTTCCAAACCTATATATTTCTCCCTGCTTCCATACCAAATTAGCAGCACAGCCTCCAAAGCCCAGCAGGTGAAGACCCAGAATAATGAAAATATGAGTGGAATCGATATCGTGAAAAACAGCAGAGCAATACCGAAAAACGGCACACGTAATCGAATAAGTGAGAGCTCTTTAAATGTCAAACCTGCGAGAACGACATATACACCAGCGATAGCTAAGGCACTGATCGCTTGGCCGTATTCATAAGGCAACATTAAACGTGATTGCAATATGAAAAACATAACAGGTGTTGCAAACAGCAAGAATGACTCGACCCTTGATAAAGGTTCCCGTTTACATTGCGCCCGTATAATAGAAGTATTGATGAGATAAAGTGCGAAAAATGCCACTAAAAATAATTGCGTTCGCAGGTATTGATAGATTTCATACTGAAAGTTATACCATAAAGCAGACACTATAAATGTGAATAAAAAGCCAATGAAGGCTAATTCAACCCATTGCTTGCGGAAAATAATGAGCGTAATCGCAACATTTAAGATCAGGTAATAGGAAAATAAAACGAATATATCGTGAGAACCACTTTGAATGATCAGCGGCGCTAGAAAACCACCGATGCTACTCATTATCATCAATACTCTGACATTGCGATGTACGGCAAGGAGGCTAGCCAGAATCACAACAGTGACTAAAGAACTGAGCGCCGTGAACGGTGAAAGCAAACCATACATTTGATTGGCTGTGAATATGGTCAGATAGAGAATACTTGCACCACCACCTGCCAAAATGCCTGCGTAAGTTCTGTGTTTATCAAATAATGAAAGGCTCCCAATCATTAAGAAGAAACCCAGCAATCCGGCCGCGATGAATCGGTAGCCAATTGGTATGTATATATACGCCGCTACGAGTTTTAAAAGAAAGGCCACGCCAATAAATAATATGAACATGCCTATTTTTGCGATAGGGTTGCCAGAAAAGAAATGTGCGACATAATGATTATTTTTGAGATTTTGGTATTGAATTGAAAATTCGTCTATCTTAACTTCCTTTTCATCTTCAATCTTCTCACTGAAATAATATTCGCCCTCTTTTGTAAGTGGCTTCGTCACCACCGGCTTTAGTGCTTTTTTGATGGGTATTGGTTTGTCGTGATCAGGTTTAACTACACTAGGAGATGGCTCTGCTGGAATACTAGGAACTGATTCTTCACCTGAGATTTTTTTAAACTTCTCCTCAAGTCGTTTTAATTTCGAATCAAGCACACCTTGCTGTAAAAAAAGAAAGGCGATGGCGGGTATCATTACCATGATGACGATCACGAAGAATGTCGATTCCATACACATCCTTAATTATTGTTCTTATCTTCTAATTTTAGCAGAAAATCGCAGATAAATTGTTGCTTACAATCATCAGGTTATGGCTGCTCAGGAAATTTTTTTAAGGGGCATCAAACAAGGCCTGACATTCACCTTCAAATCAAGGTGATCATCAGGCCACGCAAACGTAAACGCTAGCATTTAGTAGTTTCAACACCGACCGCATGCATCGCATCGCGCACGGTTTTTTCATCGTACTTATAATCACGTGTTGCTTTCAATACGCCGCAGGCCGCATGCACAAACGTTGCATTGGGGGTCCAGTAATTCATATTTGCTTGCACCATCACATTAAATGCCTTCTGCGTATTCCATTGTGACGCCATCAAATAAAATGCTTTGTTGAAAATGCCGCTACTCAAATGAACATCCGTATCACTACTATAATTTTTGACGTGGTTGATGGAACAAGATTCGCCGGGAATATCATTAGGACGACAATCTTTGGTTGGCTCATCCATGTAACGCAACAGGTGGCCACCGTCTTTCAGTAACTCTGCATCAATATCCCAATTGTTCTGTCCATACATGTAATACTCAACGGATTTGTCGGCCATATCGGAAAAAGCTTCATTGATACCGCCAGATTGACCGTGGTAACGCAGATTTGCATATTGCTCAGTGAAACCATGACTCATTTCATGAGCGACCACACTCGGTGCCACAACAGGGTAGGATTCATCATCACCTTCGCCGAAAACCATTTCGCCATTATCGTAATAGGCGTTTTGGCCTTGATCCTGATCGTGCACATGAAACGTGACTTGCATGGGTTTGCCATTTTTTACGAGCATGGGCACATTGAACCATTTCATATACATTTCACGCACAATTTTGTCGCTGTACACGCCGTCATTATTCGGTGAAAAGCCGCCATTGGCAGCATCGTCAAGCGTGTTCCAATATAAGTTGTTATGTTTAGCATCGGGTGTTTCGCAACGAAACGTCGGGATGTTGTTAGTTCGTCTATCCCGGATAATCACGGTTTCATTTTGCAAGGAACACATATTTGTTGTCGCATCACGCGTGAT
>CAZGPP010000015.1:0-65348 GCA_964527435.1 uncultured Coxiellaceae bacterium
AAGTGTTACCTATGTCCCCGGAACAAGTGTTACCGATGTCCCCGGTCTGAACACGCAGCGAAGCCCAACCTACCGTGCAACGTTCACTAACTTAACGAGGGGATCTTCACCATGGGATCTGTCTCTGCATCATAATCTACGCCATCGAGATGAAAACCAAACAAACGATAGAACTCTTCGCAATATCCATCAATGTCCGTCAACGTTTTAACATTCTCGGTGGTCACTTGCGGCCAGATCTCTGCAATCTGTTGTTGCAGAGCGGGCGCCATTTCTAGGTCATCTAGACGAATAAAACCTTCGGCATCTCTCGCTGGCGGATTCGCTGCATACAAATGCTGACTAAAGAGTCGTGTCATTTGTTGAATGCAATTCTCATGCGTGCCCTGCTCCTTCATGAGCTTAAACAAAATCGCAATATAGAGCGGCACCACGGGAATCGCCGCACTTGCTTGCGTGACCACAGCCTTGTCCACTGACACCATCGCTTCACCATGCAACGCGGCAAGCTTCTTAGTCAGCTTGTCTGCGGTTTGCTTTAAATGCTCCTTGGCTTTACCTATCGTGCCGTGTTTATAAACGGCATGCGTGATCTCTGGGCCAATATACGAATAAGCAACAGTCTTGACACCTGGCGCCAACAATTGATGCTCTGCCAAAGCATCTATCCACATTTCCCAATCTTCACCGCCCATCACAGCAATCGTATTCGCAACTTCTTCATCATTAGCCGGCTCAATCACCACCTCTTTCACTTCACCACGAAATGCATCAACGGTCTTCCCTGTGAAAGCCTGGCCTACTGGCTTCAAAACAGAAGCATACACCTGTCCCGTCACTGGATGTGTACGACGTGGCGAGGCAAGACTATAAATAATTAAATCGATTTGTTTCAGGTCTTTCTTAATGAGCGCAATCGTTTCGTCTTTAATTGCATTTGAAAATGCATCGCCGTTAATACTCTTAGCGTAATGACCATCTTGATGCGCCTGTTTCTCAAATGCCGCTGAGTTATACCAGCCTGGCGAGGCGGTACGCTTGTCATCTGCTTCTTTTTCATAGAAGACCCCAATCGTTTTTGCCTGTCCGCCGTAGGTTGCAGCGATACGGCTTGCCAAACCATAACCGGTTGAAGCACCAATCACTAAAACATTTTTGGGTCCGTTGAATGTCTCCATGGATTTCACGTAGTTAATCTGCTCAGCAACGGATTGAGCGCACCCATCTGGATGGGCTGTCGTGCAAATAAACCCGCGGATCTTCGGTTCAATTCTCATAATTTTCTCTTTTTAAGTGATTCAGTTACAGGGCTACGAAGTCATTGCCTCAATTTTATAATTATTAGTGGAGCTATAGTTAGGGGCGCGCCTAGTGTACCAGTAAATATTTCAGATTCAACCCATGCGGCGAAGACGCGCTGCAGATCGCACTTTTCAGTTACTGATTCATCGAAAAAACAGCGTGATTTAACTTCTCATTTCATTTTTTTAAATTTCATGTATTTCAAAAAAACCAGTAACACACCAAGTAGTTTTCCGTAATGCAGTAACATCATCCCCATGTTAAACTCTCATGTAGCAAATCAATTGAAGATTTTTACTCTTACAAATTAGTAATTTCCCTAATAGTTCTATACTTTTATGAATGCTAATGTTAAATTTATATTGTTAACAATAGGAAGGAAACTCGTCATGGCAAGAAGCAAGAAAAAAGTTGTAAAAGCAGCAAAACCAAAAACGCGCCGTAAAGTAGCAAAGAAAGTTGTAAAGAAAGCTAAGGTGCGCAAAACCGTACGTAAGGCTAAGAAGGCTCCAGCCAAGAAAGCCAAGCGTAAAGTTGCAAAACGTAAAGTTGCGAAATCTGCCGCTAAAGCTAAACCAGCCGCAAAACGCAAACGTCGTGCAAAAAAAGCTGCTAAGAAGTAATCGTGTAGCTTCTCAAATTAGGCCCTGCTTGCAGGGCCTAATTATTTGTGGTCCCTGAAAGTTTCATTACCCCCCCATCACTCACACGACCCCACCCCTTTACATCTTTACTCATCATAATGAACCCTACACGACCTTTCGGCATGCCGGGAAAAACTAACCGTATTATTTTTATGAGCCAGAGGGAAGACGATGGTGATCCTGCGTGCAGGACGCAGGATCGAGCCTCGATTCAATTATTCCATCATCATTTTGGAAAACTCTGCGGGGTTATTCCATTTGCGATAGCGTTTAGCGGATTGTTTTCCTTCATCCGAACCATCGAGCGAAGCAACATCGTATTCCGTTGGACGCGCCCTGTGATGACGTTGGACGCGCGGAGAATCATCTGTCGCAGCGGCTGCTTGCTGATGATAAGCTGGATACTCTTCAACAATCCCATCTTGCTCAAACTCACGCGGCTCATCGACGCGCCGGGTCGCGACACGTCTAGGATGAAACACGGGTGCAGGCTCTGCAGCAAGCTGTCTCTCCAAAGCTGTCAACGCATGTTCTTGTGCAGCGCGATTAACACCATAATGATGTCGCGGCGCGTGATTCACGGCAGCTACAACAGGCTTAACCGTAGGATGGGTCACCGCCACATAACGTGATCTGGGCTTCGCTTTATATTTCTGCTTACTCATTTCTTTCGTAACGGAAGGCGCCTTAACGGTCTTCATCGCAACGACAGCACGAGGGAGCGGCGCGGGGCTGATAGCATGATGCTTCACCGAAACAGATTTCATCGACGTCATGATGAATGCCTTGTGGGATGGCCCGCTTTTAATTGCCGTTTGTTTTATGTTATCGAACTTAGCAGCCGTGGCAAACTTACCAGATGCCTTTGCATTGCCAGTGTTAGAGGGATGAATCACAACGGGGACACGCTCTGCCAGCTTAATACTTGGCACTGGTGCATCGTGCGACTTTGCTACACGCTCAATATGCACAGAGGGTGCCAATAGCGCCACATTCAACGTATCCGCCATTTGAATCGATTTGCGATGCAACTGATTTGCCACCGACAACGCCGACGGCTGACGCGCTGATCTCATCGCAAGATGTGCACCTTCAAATGCCGTACCGATCACGCCAACGTGTGACCGCTTAACAGAGGCCACCTCAATTGCCTTGGCCATCATGGCCGCCTGCACGATGGCAGACGATGCGGCATGAATAGCTGGACGCTCAACGACCTTCGTCTTGCCCTTCATCTCAGGAATGCCTGCCACTCCAACGGGTGCATTTATGGCAGTCATATTAAGATGCTCTGGTAAATGCAAAGCGTAACGATGCAGCGCCTGAAATGGTAATACTAATTTGCCTGAACTGGACGCCACAATCGGCGCGACTTGTTCATGCTTCGTTTCTGATTTCTCAACCGATTGATGCACGGGTACGCTTGCGTTCATGGTCGCAACTTCGACCGCCGGCACGATCGCGGTAGTATGTAAGTAAGTCGGTAAGCGGAAAACATATCGGTGTAACGTACGCGCGGGCACCAACAACTTACTATTCATGGCAAGTGTCGCGATCGTCTCCGAATGAATTTTCTGAATATTTTTCTCTAGCACCACGGTGACATGCGCGGTATGCACGTCGCTCGTGTTCGCCTGACTTGCCTGACCGTTTGCAGCAAGCGCTCCTTTCGCAGCAAACATTTCTGTTAACTTCGTATTGCGTTGATGAACGCCACGATAAGTAGGCAAGGTAATTTTCAGATGATGCGCCATCTTGTCGAAATCCATCATCGACAAGGTCTGATGGACGGACGGATCATTATCTTGCTGATGATCTTCAACCTTCTCTGCCGCCATCTGCTTCTGCATTTCTCTCTGAACTACGACAGCATCACTATCCGATAATTTAATTTCTGGAAGATTGGCAAGCTGCGTATAACGTGGATATAAATGCTGTTGAATGGCTAACGCTGATTTCTCATGACTCATGCTTCGATCATACGAAAGCGTCACTTGCCCGCCACGCCACTCACGCAAAGTCTGATTGTCAGCCTCGGCTTGTATGGCGGCGACGATTCTTGCTTTCTCACGACGTTCCGCCACTATTTTTGCGGTTTTGTTAAAACTCTCTTGCTTTTCTGCCGCTGTCTTTTCGTCGGCGCCCAACACTGCCATCGCGGCATCAGGATGCTCATCTAGAATTTTTTCCGGAATTTTTTCGTTATCGGCAAAGATATATAATTCATTTTGCTTAAGATCGCCCGTCACCACTTGCACAGCCGATTCTTCCGCTTCTGCTTGAACAGCTTCGGTCGTCACGTTAGGGACGGTGGGCACTACGGCAGTGGTCGTTGTTGCGCTCGCGATACTCGCTGCAAGAGACGCACGCTGAGTTGGAGTAGCCTGCGCAGGTTTTGCATTGGACGCAGCAGCAGGTTGCTGAGGAGAAGGTGTTGTGGCTAGTGCAGCCGCTGACAAGATAGACCCCGATCCTAACAGAATAACGGCAGAAGCGAGCCATTCGCGCTTAGTCTTCATGTATCAACATCCTTATTGAAACACTGATATTTTCTAAGGATATCAAACCTTTGTCCTAAAAACGACACTTTATGGCAAAGCCCTCTCCACAGCCTGAAATTAGTTTGCTATGATTAATTGCTTTTAATAAGCTTCTGCTCATAAATTGCGGCGAACATTAAAGCGTGCCGCAAATTCGATCAAATGATACCTTTAACAAGGAACCACTGAAACTTGCGCTGGCCGCGAACCACTTGGCTGAGACCCCTCTTCCACCCTTGCTGTCACCACAGAACTTTTGACATACGCGTGACCTGCCTCCATCACACTACGCATAGCGAGCGTTTTTCCATCGGGCCGTATACCAAATAAAGCAAATTTCGCCGCAACACCACAACCGACACCGGCGATAACTGAGCCCGCCGCTATCCCGGCAATCGTGCCGGCCGTCGCTCCCGCCAACATTCCGCACAATCCACTGACCACAGCCCCTGGTCCCGTGATTAAACCCGCCGCGAAACCGACGCCAATCCCAATCGCCGCACCGACAATCATCCCAAGCAGTGCAGCAAATATAACGGCGACGACTTTTCCGAAAGTGCGTAAGCGTGTTGTTTTTTCATAGCGGTTAACAAAATCAGCGGTGATCACACTGCGCTCTTCAGTTTTCGCTGCTTTAAATTCATTGAGAAAATTGCGCGTCATCTCGATCATTTCTTTTGCGGCACTCTTCGCTATTTTTGTGGGCGGCAAACCTTTACGAACTTGTTCAATGATGTCCGCCTGTAACTCTTCGTATAATCTTGCCAACGCATTCTTGAGCGGCAGATGGTGAGCGTCTTCCGGAAAACTTTCAATATCGGCATATAATTGCCCGAGATAAATTTTCGGATCGAAGGTTCCAAGATGATACGGCCGCTGCCAGTGATCTAACGTATCGATAAAAAATTCGCGCTGTTTTTTGAATGCACGCAAATTTGCTGACACCGCAAAGCCCGCCATCACACCGATATCCGAACAATCAGCCGTGGGTTTCGTCGGCGCATTGCCGCGATAGCCATTGATGAAGCGAAATCCGGCGTGCTCAACCATGTATCTAACGTTGTTATGATAATTATAATCGGCAGGGCCTCGACCTTTCACTTCTGCGATCTTCACCACATCATTCCCAACGTATTGGTGTAAGCACAAAGTTAAATTGTCCGGCATCAAATCGTGATGAGCCCCCAGAAAATTAGCCAGACCACTTAACACATCGTGTCTAGCATCATAAAAATCGAAAACAATTTCTTTCTCGGGATTTTCAGCGGCGGCTTTATGCATTTGCGCATACAGAAGCGTTAATTTGGATTCGTCAGCAAAACAAGTCGGGTGATTAAATGCATTAGGTTGATAGGTATCGGGGTTACCCCCTGATTTGATAATCGCCTCTCGGGCCGATATTGAAGAACTTAACAGTGAATAAGCATAGGGACCCAAGGCCAACAGATTGGCATCATCGAAATTTCTCTGCGCTTTGGCGGCAATGCCAGCAGCAAATCCATATAACTCGTCAGCCTGAGCAGATGGCTCTTTTGCGGCGTCTTGCCATTGCGTTGCTTTGGCGTACATATTATTAGCCGCGCTAACCTCACCTTTTGCGATGGCTTGTTGCGCTGACGCTTCATACAAATCGGCTTTTCTAAGCGCATCATCCGCAACAGACTGAAATTTACTGCCCTCACTTCGGTAGTAGGTCGCACTACTCATCGCCACTTCAGCCGATTGGCGCAATTGATCCACTTGATGGCCCAGCAAGATTGAATTCCAGGTACTGCCCACGTGCATGGCTTTTGTGTAGACGTCGGTCGCGTACGTCAATTCTTCTGCCTTCGCTAAGCAAATCGCTCTTTGCTGATTGTAGCGTTGCAGCGCGCCAAGATTAGGATTTCTGCTACGCATCGCGCGATCAATATCGCTATTTAAGGCATTAGCTTTACGTCGAAGTGTCGCAATTTCCTTCCGCAATGCCGCAACGGCGGGATCCATACTGGCTAGAAGCCCATAACCAAACGGTTTGCGGCGCAACACTTTTAGCTCTTCACGCATTTTTGTCGAACGCTCCCGCATCACCTTTGAGTGTGCGCGCAACGCCACTCCCTGGCTTTGAAATTCAATATTACCTTCTTCAAGATTTCGGACCTGCTCTTCTTTTTCAATTTTCTTTAAATAACTTTTAGAAACCTTGATCTCCTCTTTCAGCGATCGAATGGTGTCTTCAGCTTCTTTAATTTTATCCGCTAACTCTGCGACAGATGTTAGTGCATCATCCGCCGCATTGGCCGCCATCAGCGCCTCTGCCTCATAACATCGAGCGGCATCTTGCGTGCCGGCATCCGCTAAATCGAAATTGGAAAGAATGCCGTAGGTATCCGCCAACAGGTAAGTATCGACACGAAATTTGATATCTACTTTCGCAGGATTTAACACTGTCACTTTTTGTTGGATGGCATCACGCAGCACAGGTAAATCCTGAACGCAGGAACCACGGTTGAAGGCTTTTCTTTTTTCGGATTCCGTCGCATTATCCTGGCGCAAGCAACCGACCAACATCACCACTTCCTGAAACCCGCCATCGTCCACACGACTGGCGACATGATCGATCAACCGCTTATTTTCATCAGTTAGGCGATCGAAATCAGTGTTCGGCACACCAGCAAAAGGATTTTGATTATCGATCACAGGCGCATTCGGATCGAATTGAAAATCGTAGTGGTGGTGATAAACACAACCATCAAAACTGAGCGATACCACATTCATGCGTTTACGTGAATTTGCCATGCTTCCCTCGCCATTATCTAACAGCACGATTAATTTGGTTCTTTTATTTGATGCTCGTTATGGTTTTAATTTGATCAGTTTTAGGCCTATGCGATTGAATATGAGAACAATATAAGCATCTACGGCTTCTTCTGTCTACTCTAGCGCTGGAATAGCCATCTGGCGCGAGTTCGGTTATGATAGACGACTTTTTATCCCAGCAATCAGGTGAGAATCCCAGTGTCAGAACAATTACGAAATATAGCTATTATTGCCCACGTTGACCACGGCAAAACTACTTTGGTCGATAAACTATTACAACAGACGTCCAGCGTGTCGAAAAAGAACACGAATACCGAACGTATTATGGACAGCAACGACCTCGAACGTGAGCGCGGCATTACCATTTTGGCGAAAAACACCGCCATTAAATGGGGTGATTTCCGCATTAACATCGTCGATACCCCAGGTCACGCTGACTTTGGCGGCGAAGTCGAACGTATTTTATCCATGGTTGACTCCGTACTGCTCATCGTTGATGCGGTAGACGGACCCATGCCACAAACCCGCTTTGTGACGCAAAAAGCATTCTCATTCGGCCTGCATCCTATTGTCGTGATTAACAAAGTTGACCGTCCAGGCGCACGCCCTGACTGGGTCATGGATCAGGTTTTCGATTTGTTTGATAACCTCGGCGCGACAGATGAACAGTTAGATTTCCCGGTGATTTATGCATCTGCCCTGCTTGGCTATGCGACCAACAGCATGGAAGAAACGTCTGACAACATGACGGCGCTCTTTGAAGCCATCGTCAAACACACGCCACCACCGGTTGTCGAACCCGAAGGCTTATTCCAAATGCAAATCAGCCAGCTCGATTATTCCAGCTACGTTGGCATGATCGGTATCGGCCGAATTCGCCGCGGATCCGTACGCACCAACATGCCCGTCTCAGTGATCGACCGAGAAGGAAAAGTGCGCCAAGGACGTATTTTGCAGGTTCTGGAGTATCTTGGCCTCGATCGTACGGAAGTGCCGGTTGCTCATGCAGGTAACATCGTCGCCATCACGGGCCTTGATGACCTCAAAATCTCCGACACGATTTGCGACCCAGCCAAAATTGAAGCGCTGCCACCACTGAACGTCGATGAACCAACCGTGAGCATGACCTTCCAGGTCAACACCTCACCTTTCGCCGGCAAAGAAGGTAAATACATCACCACTCGCCGTATTCGCGATCGTCTCAGCCAGGAATTGATGCATAACGTTGCGTTACGCGTCGAAGACACCTCTGACCCTGATAAATTTAAAGTGTCTGGCCGTGGTGAACTGCACTTATCCATTTTGATTGAAAACATGCGTCGCGAAGGCTATGAGCTCGCCGTGTCACGTCCCGAAGTCATCACGAAAATTGTTGATGGCGCCGTGCATGAACCGTATGAAACCCTCGCCATTGATGTGCCCACCGAATACCAGGGCCCGATCATGGAAAGACTCGGCTCACGCCGCGGTGATTTGAAGAACATGGTGTCTGATGACAAAGGTCGTGTGCGTCTGGATTACATCATCCCGTCACGCGCATTGATTGGCTTCCACACAGACTTCCTGACCATGACATCCGGCACCGGCATTATGCACCACGTTTTCAGCCATTATGGTGAAGCCGCTAAAGGTGAAATTCCAAGCCGTCAAAACGGTGTGTTGATTTCCAACCAGCAAGGCGTCTCGCTGGCATTCGCTCTCTTTAATTTACAAGAGCGTGGCCGCATGTTGATTGGTCCGCAAACGGAAGTCTATGAAGGCATGGTGGTCGGCATCCATTCCCGCGACAACGATCTCGTGGTGAATTGCTGCAAAGGCAAACAGCTGACAAACATGCGTGCGTCCGGCTCAGATGAAATGATCAGCCTGACACCGCACATTCAATTCTCACTCGAACAATCGTTAGAATTTATAGAAGATGACGAACTAGTTGAAGTGACACCGTTGAATATTCGTATTCGCAAGAAGTTCTTAAAGGAACACGAAAGAAAGCGATCGAATAAATAGCCTACCCCTGTAAAGCACCCGGATGAAATCACCTTTCATCCGGGCAGCCTTTTTGCCCCGTCTTTGCGAGCGCATTGTATGCAACGAAGCGATCCGTGCAGCTTCAATTACTTCTTCTTAGTCTTAGCTTTAGCCTTGATTTTCTTTTCTACCTCTTTTTTAACACGCGACACTTTCATACGTGGTGGCTTCGCATCACATTGCATTTGCAGATAAATCACCAACACAATCACACCAAAGTTTGCGAGCAGCAGAGAGAGTGATGCATATCTGACAGGAAAAAGACGATCGAAAAACGGAATATAACTCACGGCAAAGATCAGGGTTGAAAACACAATGGCGAGATACGTCATCACAAACCCCCACCACTTTCTGCGATAAATACCAGCGGCAGCAAAGAGATTCACGGTAAGGAATAACAAGCCCATCACCACCAGCATGATGGCAAAACCATTCATGGCCTGCAGGTAATAAACAATTTTGAGTGGACGAAAGACAATATGCCAGTGCATCAACAAGGTAATTAGGATAAGCGCGGCGACAAATTTGCAGCCGTATTTAACTCGATTCATTCGATTATCGTCTCCATGAAAATTAGATCGTACCTGCAATCTGTTCTGCCGCAGAAAGGGCTGCATCGCGGTACGGTACAAATACCATATCAACATGCAATTTTCTAGCGGGCTCTAAATCATGCTCGTGATACACACTTAAAGCAATCTTACCATGATAATTCCGTTCCCGCAGGCTCGCTACCAATATATGGTTCGCATCATAATGCGGGATGGTACTCACCACCCACTTCGCCTGATCAAGCGGCAAGTTTTTAATAAACTCCGCATCTTCTGCATCACCGTAACGTATGGGCGTGACCTCGCCAGGAAGTAATGACATCCGGCGTGGATCGAAATCAACGCCCATTGTTTTTAAGCCTTTCTCTTCTAACATTTCCGCAAGAGTCTGCCCATGCCGGCCAAAGCCATAGATGATGACATCAATGGGGGTCAGGTTCTGATGGTTATAGCGGTCTTCCAGACAACGCGCATCACGCTCGAAAATATCTAATAACGGCGCCAACCTATTATAAATCACGCTAGCGTTCGCGATGACATACGTGGAAATACCGATCGAAATCAGACTGATCACGATAATCAATCCCACTACTTTCTCGTCGATGTAACCAAGACTATGGCCCAGTGCTGCCAATATCAGCGAAAACTCACTGACCTGCCCCATGGTCATGGCGGTCATAAACGAGGTGCGCTTACGAAAACGCGCAAGCCCCATCAGCACCATCACAATCATCGGCTTGATGATTAACACAAAGAGAGACAAAACTAATGCGGGAATCATCTCATTAGAAAGGGTATCAAACTGCAACGCAGCACCCAGATTGATGAAGAAAAAAACCAGTAACAGGTTGCGCAAGGTATCTAAACGAGAAGCAATCGATTCGCGATAATGCGTCGAGGCGAGTGACACACCCGCTAGAAAACCGCCAATTTCAGTGCCGAAACCAAGCGACTCCGCACCAGCCGACAGAATAACCGCCCATGCCAGTGCAAATAAAATTAATAATTCGCGCGAGTTGGCAACCGATGCAGCCAGAGACGGCACCACGTACTTAGTAAGCAACACGACGAGACCGAGCGACCCCAGCCCCTTCAATATCAACATGCTAATTTCCCAAATCATGTGATTCGGCGCAACATGTGAAATATTAAGTGAAGACAGAACAATGATTGCGACAACCACTACCAGGTCTTGCACAATCAAAATGCCAACCGCTATTCGACCAAACAAAGCATCAATATCGTTTTTATCTGACAAGGCTTTAATGATGATAATCGTACTTGAAAACGCCAGGGTGAATGCAATAAATAATGCCGCTATCCTGTCAATGCCCATCGTCGTTGCCAGCACGAAGCCAAGCGCTGCCGTGATGAGTATTTGCATCACGCCTAAGCGCAGCACCACCGCACCAAATGACTTGATCGTATTCATGTCGAGTTTTAACCCGACAATAAACAACAGTAAGGTCACCCCAAAACTTGCCAGGACATCTATCCCGCTTTGAGCGGAAATGATGCCAAGACTATAAGGTCCGGCAATCACACCCGCCATAATATAGGCTAAAATTAACGGCTGCCTTAATTTGAACGCGATGAACCCCATCACAAAAGTCAGCAAAATCAGAATTGAAAATTCATTAAATAGTGTGTGAGTCATGCACGCCATCCATGGTGCTATTAATAATCTGGTTACTGCCAACAATCAAAAGTAGATCATCCGCCATGAGAATCGTATCAGGATCGGGATTCAACATACGGATATTTCCTCGCTCAATACCGACAACCAACCCTTGCAATTGTTCACGGATTTTCGATCCGCGAATGGTTTGCCCAACCAGTGAATGACCTTCTTGCAACAACACAGGCTTCAGAGAAAAGTCTTCCGGTGTATCCGCAATCTCTTCAACAATTGGTGCGGTAATGGTGACCCATTTACGAAATTCATCTATCTGTTCGTCATTCCCAAGCACGATTAATTTGTCGCCGGTCAAAATTACTTCTTCACCGCGCGGCGCGAGAATAATATTCGGCCCACGATGGATCGCCACAACGTTCACACCATAACGCTGACGAATTTGTGAATCGCCCATCGTCTTGCTCACAAACGGAGATTTCCAGCCAACATCCATTTCAACAAAATGCGTTTCCCATGGTGCCAAATCCTGATAGCGGGATTTCTTCACATTTTTCGGACCAATATTATTCACTAACTGATTTTCAAACCAGTGATATGAACGTTCGAGATGACGATACGATACGATAAAAAATCCAATCGCAATTAATAACAACACAGCGGTTGTCACCCACGTATGGAAATTGACAACGCTCAGGAAAATGACTTCGGCCAACGTTAGCAGCCACACGGCGAAAACAATGGGATTGAGCTTGCTTTTAGCATATTCCGGAATATTGACGCGCGTATACGAAAACAACATCCCCCAGAGAAACGGTGAGGCGATGATAATCGCCAGCAACTCACAGGCAATCTTCGCGGAACGACTACTGTCTAATAATGAAATCATGTTAGGATAAACGAATATTTTCGTCAGCGTGAAGACGATGGCCACCACAATGCCGTTTGCAAACAGTCGGATGGTCACCGAACTAATGAGTGAATTACCTTGAGCGCTCGTTTGCACGCGATAAACCCAGGCCGTGTAACTATCCATAAAATATTTCATGCGATCAGGAATATTTTTCTGTGCGAGTTTACTCATGTGCCCCGAAAGTCGAATCATATACGGTGTGGTGAAAGTGGTAATACTCGAAACCGCCACAATAATCGGGTACAGCTTGTCATTGATCGCGCCTAATGCAAGGCCAAGCGTTGCAATAATAAATGAGAATTCGCCAATTTGCGCCATGCTAAAACCTGAACGTAATGCGGTATTCAAACTCTGCCCGGTTAAAAACGTTCCGAGCGAAATCACTGACACTTTACCCAAGACTAACACCACGGAAATCAACAACACGGCCTGCCATTGATCAACGATCACCGTTGGATTAATCATCATGCCGACTGATATGAAAAACACAGCGCCGAACACATCACGGATAGGCACAATGACTGCTTCGATACGGTGGACCAGCACGGTTTCTGCAAGAATAGATCCCATAATGAATGCGCCGAGCGCAGTGGAATAATGAAAATAATTCGCCACAGCGACCAGCCCCAAACAAAAACCTATGGAAGCTACCGTTAGTGTTTCCTGACTGATATAAGGCGCAATCTTTCTAAAGAACGGCGGCACCAGAAAGTACCCCGCCAGGAACCATGAACCGACGACCAAGACTAGCTTCACCGCTGCAATTAAAATTTCAGGCGAAAACACACTGTCTGCAGTGACAGTCGTCGACAAACCCACTAACAATAAAATCGCCAGCAAATCTTCGACAATCAAAACGCCAAATACCACTTCTGCAAATTTCTTGGTACGCAAATTCAGTTCGTTAACCGCTTTGATAATAATGGTCGTCGAAGAAATCGCAACCGCAGCCCCAAGAAACAGACAATCATGATAATTCCAGCCTAACCACGTCCCAGCCAGATAACCCAACAACACCATGACACTCACATCAATCACCCCAGTGATTAATGCTGAGAAACCCACTTTGGTGAGTTTGTGAAAACTAAACTCCAGGCCTAGCGAGAACATCAAAAATATCACGCCAAGCTCAGAGATAATTTTGACGTTGGCCATATCGGTGACCAAGCCATAAGGAGGAATGTACGGCCCGATAATCACACCAGCCGCCAGATAGCCAAGCACAACAGGTTGATGAATGCGTTGAAACAGTAAAACGACAATACCTGCGACCATCAACATGATGGCCAAATCAGAAATGAGTGGCGCTAGTTCGTGCATGGCGATCCTCTTACAGTGAATCTGTGATCAATATTTTTACATTATACGGCCTGGTTTTGCGAAGTATATATTAAATGAGCCGCTATGTGGGCATGATAAATAAAGATACGATCAGGCCGGGTGAGCGGCACCCCACTGATGATAGCGGGGCACCACTCACGTCAACCAACATCCTATGCGTGACGACCGCTAAGCTTGTAAGTCAGGTCTAACTCACGCGCCGCTTTCACATCATCGAGTCGGCGAACAGGTAGGGTATGTGGCGCAGAAGTGACCAGCGCCGGATCCGTACGCGCTTCATCCAGAATGTGAATCATAGCCTCCACGAAAGCATCTAATGTTTCTTTGCTTTCTGTCTCGGTTGGTTCAATCAGTAGACATTCCGGCACCAGCAATGGAAAGTACATGGTCGGTGCATGGAAACCATAATCGAGCAGGCGCTTCGCCACATCCAGCGCCGAAACATGCCATTCCTTTTCTTCTTTTTTGAGCGTGATAATAAATTCATGACTGGCACGACGTGCGGGAAACGCGGGTGTAAAGCCAGCTGCCTTTAAGCGCGCCAAAATATAATTGGCATTGAGCGTCGCAAATTCAGCGACACGATGCAGCCCTTCTTTACCTAGCAACCGTGCATAAAAATACGCGCGTAATAAAATTCCCGCATTGCCCATGAAGGCTGAGAGTCGGCCAATCGACTCCGGACAATCTTTTTCCGTGAGCCAGCGATATTGATCACCTTCTTTCGTCACGCGCGGAATGGGTAGATACGGCAGTAAACGTTCATTCGCAACAACCGGCCCGCTGCCTGGACCGCCGCCACCGTGTGGCGTGGCAAATGTTTTATGCAGATTCAAATGCACGACATCAAATCCCATATCACCGGGACGCACTTTGCCTAAAATCGCATTAAAGTTAGCGCCATCGTAATAAAGCAAACCGCCGGCCTGATGGATAATCTTGGCTATTTCTTCAATTTTTTCCTCGAATACACCGAGGGTGGAGGGGTTCGTCAACATAATACCCGCCGTCTTCGGACCCACCGCGGCTCTCAATGCTTCAACATCAACATTACCATCAGGGCCAGTTGGGATTTCACGCACTTTAAATCCGCATTGCACCGCCGAGGCTGGGTTGGTGCCGTGCGCCGCATCGGGCACCAGAATTTCATCGCGCTCTAAATCGTTACGCGCACGGTGATAAGCTCTAATCATCGCGACACCCGCAAATTCACCTTGAGCGCCCGCCATGGGTGATAATGCCGCACCTTTCATGCCAGTGACTGATTTCAATATTTCCTGCAATTCATACAAACAGGCCAACAATCCTTGGCTGTTTTCTTCTAGCGATAAAGGATGATGATGTAAAAACCCATCCAGCGAAGCGAGCTTGTGCACGCCGCGCGGATTGTATTTCATCGTGCAGGAGCCGAGTGGGTAAAAATGCGTATCAATCGAAAAATTTTTACGGGATAAATTGGTATAGTGACGCACAACCTGCAACTCAGAAACCTCTGGCAAATCAGGGATATCTTTACGCAATAATGCAGCAGGAATATCATCGGGTGTTTTCTGATTGGCAGCCGGCCATTGTGAGCGCGCATGACGCCCTTTGCGGGATAATTCAAAAATCACGTTGGGCATACTAGCTTTCTCCCTTCCAGTACTTCTGCCAATTGTTTCACATAAGCCGTGATGTCAGCACTGGATTTTGTTTCAGTGGCACAAACCAGCAGACAATCTCCGAGCTCAGGATAAGTATCTTTCAATGCATAACCACCTTGAATGCCGCGCTTTGCCAATTCTTTTAAAGTGACATCAACCGGTTTTGCGAGACGCACCACCACCTCATGAAAAGATGGGGTATTAAATACGGCGCTCACACCCGTAATACTCGTTAATGCCCTTTTCAATTCATTCATGCGTTCGTGACACATGATTGCAATTTGGCGAAGCCCGTCTGGACCTATCAAGCTCATATAAATGGTGGAAGCTGTGACCATCAAACCTTGATTGGTACAGATATTGGAAGTCGCTTTCGCGCGGCGAATATGTTGTTCGCGTGCCTGCAAGGTCAACACAAATCCTTGCTTGCCATTCAAATCAACCGTGCGACCGACAATACGTCCTGGCATTTGACGCACATGCACTTTCTTGCTGCATAAAAAACCGTAATAGGGACCACCAGAAGCCATGGGAATACCGAGTGGCTGACCCTCACCACAAGCAATATCCACCCCTTCACGACCCCATTGTCCTGGCGCTTTCAGAAGCGACATAGCAACCGGATTCACTACCGCAATAGAAGCGATTTTCTGTTCACGCGCCCAGTCTGTTAATTGATCCACGTCTTCTAACACGCCGAAAAAATTCGGCTGTGGAATCACGAGTGCGGCGGTTTCATCACTCAATAATTGTTTTAATGCTGCCATATCGATCTTGCCGGATGACTCAAGATACGGCACTTCAACGAGTTCAATATTTTGTTGATAGACAATCGCATGCGCCGCGGCACGATAATGCGGATGAATGCTGCGCGGCACCAACACACGTGCGTGCTGATGTTTTTTTCCGCCGAGTCGTACGGCCATTAAAATCGCTTCAGCGAGTGCTGTCGCGCCGTCATAAAGAGAGGCATTGGAAACTTCTAGACCCATGAGGCTTGCCATCATCGTCTGAAATTCATAAATCAATTGCAGACTACCCTGACTCGCTTCGGCCTGATACGGCGTATACGCGGTCATGAACTCACCGCGCGTTGTCACATCCCATACCGCTGCGGGAATGTGATGCTCGTAACTGCCTGCACCGATAAAGCACAGCATGCCGCCATCTTTCAGAGCACGCTCACGGGCAACACGTGATAATTCCATTTCAGACACGCCGGCTGGTATACCATCCAGCGGAGCGTGGCGTAACGATTCAGGAATTTCATCGAATAAATTTTCGATCTTCTGAATGCCAATGGCTTTCAGCATTTCCTGTATATCTTCCTCAGTATGCGGAATGAACGGCATGATGCGGCCTCCAACAAATGAAATTAATGCGCTTCGGATGCCACTACTTTGGAGTATTCGCCAGCTGTTAATAGCTCGGCATCCGCTTTTTCGAACGGTCGCACGCGTAATAGCCAGCCTTTACCGTAGGGGTCTTCATTCACCAACTGCGGATTCTCAATCACGGCTTCATTAATTTCGACGACTTCACCTGGTATCGGGCAGTAAATATCAGCAGCGGCTTTCACAGATTCCACGACAGCGCATTCCTGACCGAGATCGAAATGCGTTTCCACTTCTGGCAATTCGACATAAACCAAATCACCCAACATGGTTTGGGCATGATCGGTAATTCCAATCGTGATGGTATCATCTTCTTTCTTCACCCATTCATGGGTCTTGGTATATTGCAATTTTCCTGGAATGTTGCTCATTGGTTGTGTTCCTTCTCGATTGAAAACATTTTCTTTCCATGACGCACAAACGGTGGCTTGATGACATGGGCTGGAATTTTTTTATGACGGATTTCGACAAAACAGGTGGTACCGATATCAGCTGGCACACGTGCCAGGGCAATACTGTTTGATAACGTTGGTGAATATCCGCCACTGGTCACTTCACCTTCGCCACCCTCCTCAGTCGTCACTTTTTGATGATTGCGAATGATGCCTGGACCCGCCAGCACTAACCCAACCAGACGCATCTTGACGCCGTCTTGCTGTTGCTTTTCCAATGCTTTGCGCCCGATGAAATCACGGTCTTTCGGATCCAGGCTCACAGTCCAGCCAAGATTAGATTCATAAGGAGTCACCGATTCATTCATATCCGAGCCATACAAATTGAGGCCTGCTTCAAGTCGCAGTGTATCTCGCGCTCCGAGCCCGCAGGGTTTCACGTCGGCCTTCAGTAAAGCTTCCCACAGTGCTGGTGCTTGCGTGATGGGGAATATAATTTCATAACCATCTTCGCCGGTATAACCGGTGCGCGCAACAAACCAGTCGTGAATTTCAAGAAAAGTAAATGTTTTCAGATTCGTTATTTGTGTGAGCGCGTCAGGCGGGAGAAATTTTCCCAGCCTGTCTATTGTCAAAGGACCTTGCACAGCAAGCATGACAAGTTCAGTACGTTCAGTGAGCTCAACGTGAAACGGAGCAGCGTGTTTGCGCATCCACGCGATGTCGTGATCACGAGTACCGGCATTCACCACGATGCGAAAGGCCGTATCTGAAATTTTATAAACGATTAAATCATCCAGCACACCGCCATTTTCATTCAGCATACAGGTGTAGAGTGCTTTACCGTTTATCAGTCGATCGACATTGTTTGCGATGAGATAGCGAAGATAGGGAATGGCTTGATCACCACTGAGATCAACAATGCCCATATGCGACACATCAAACAGTCCGCATGCGTGACGCACGTGATGGTGCTCTTCGAGTTGCGATCCGTAATGCAGGGGCATATCCCAGCCTGCGAAGTCAACCATCTTGGCATTCGACTTCAAGTGTAACTCATAAAATGGCGTACGTTTTGCCACGTGATTATCCTTAATTTTGAGTGCGGAAAGTATAGCCCCTCGTACCAGGCTTGTCATCCAGTCTGATTACTTCTCGCCACGCGCAATCTCAACAAATCGTTGCAGCGAACAAACACTGCCGCCGCAGGCAGGAATATTCACCGGTTCGCCATTATAACTGACTTTAACCAGGTAATGACTCGCGCCACTTTCATAGAGAGAAAAATTAAGATCAGAAGCATAAGGAGGTGCCACATCGAGTGGCGCTGACAAAACGCCTAATGCGCTCGCAATCGTACTGTCATGTGCTGACAGTAAAACATATTTGAGACTTGAATCCTGCATGCTACCTTTCTGTAAGAATCCAGCGATATTACTGATGACCTGGCGGCTATACGCTGCGGCCACTTCTTTCGGTTTCTCTTCTGCCATAAAAGCAAAATTGCCCGCTTCTCTAATCAGCGCAATATCCTCGTCAGACAAACCTGTCGGCATCGGGATGTGATGTATTTGGTGAATATGTAATGCGTCACCCACCACTTCAAGATCGTCGAGCGTGCGAATATCAAAGCCAGTCGCTTCGCTCCAGCGTGGGAAATACGGGCGTAACGCATTTTCCTTTTTCTGCCACTCAGGTGTTGAATAAACATATTTCTGCATGAGGATGGCACGTTCTTTGCCATCAATGTGATGCAAAATAATATTATCCAGATTGGTTGGAGCAGAATGAATAGGGATAGGCTGGTAGGCATATGGCAAAGCTGTTTCACCCCGAGAGTCAGGTCCCGTGCCAGGCGGGTACATCCCCATCAATAATGATTGCGCACTCATCAACGTGCGCTCGTAGTCCGTTGAACGCACATACATCGTGCCATGTTGATAATGGCGCGGCAATAAATGATTTTTCTCAATGTAACGTTCGCGGAAAGCTTTACCTAACTCAAATTCCTGGCGCATACCGGTCGGCGTCAATTGTCCCAACCCTTGCTTCCATTCATAATTGACTTTGGGAATCGGTGAGGTGGGCGTACGGTCGCCGTGGCGAATCAGGTCGATGGCAAAGATTAATTTATCGGCGGCAAAACTGTTGACGGGTAAGCACATCAAAACGGTTAACATTTTCCATATGTTTTTTTTCATTATTAATATTCCTTATTCAATTTGAATATTGGCCAAGCGCGGCAAACCCTCGCGACAGCCAACCGCATGCCGGGTAAATATATTTTTCAGCATACTCACACGACTAGCCATTGCAAAACCCAGTGTACGAGCTGTTTGCACCGCGACATTGTCGCTGGCAAATAGATGTTTAATCGCATCAACACCGGCCAATAAAGCCAGATTATCAGCACGGCGCCAGCGTTCATAGCGTCGCAAACAAGAAATTTCGCTAAAATCTCTCTTCGCCTGTATAGCATCTAAAATGACTTCTGCGAGACTGGCTGCATCTAGTAGCCCGATATTCACTCCCTGCCCGGCTAAAGGATGCATCACGTGCGCCGCATCACCCGCGAGCACAACGCGACTACGTACGTAATGTTCGGCTTGCTGCTTCTTCAAAGGAAAAGTGAATCGCTTTTCAACACTAATGATCTTGCCTAGTCGCGAAGCAAACGCCTGCTGCAGCGCCGATTTAAAATCTTCATCGGTTAGCGCCAGCTTTTGTTGCGCCTCTTCTCTTGGCAGTGACCACACAATCGAAGTCGTATTCGCTTCTTGCAGTGGCAAAAAGGCTAACGGTCCCGTCGGTAAAAATACTTGGCGTGCCGATTTTTCATGCGGACATTCCGTGAGAACGGTGGTCACAACGGCTTCCTGATCATAATAGCCAGCTTGCACACGAATACCCGCCTGCTCACGTAGCCAGGAATTGGCGCCATCAGTTGCGATAGCAACACGGACCGCATAGCGGCGCGCATCCTCTGTTGTCAATACAACAGAATCATCTGTTTCGGTAAAGCCGGTTAATTTCACAGGTGAAACGAGGCACACATTCGGCAATGATTTTACTTTTTCGCGCAGCGCCTGTTGCATCACATTATTTTCAACGATGTAACCAAGCACTGGCTCTGCAATATCATTACATTGAAATTGCAAAGGTGATGGGTTGTTGGCGTCCCAAACTTGTATCGAGGTAAACGGGCTGACACGCGCGTGACGCATTGCCTGCCACACTTGCAAGGATTGGAAAATCCGCACGGATGACAGTGCTAGTGCGCTAACACGATGATGATAGACCGCGGGATTAAATGCAGCTGATTCTGCATTCGATTCAAGAATCAGAATAGAAAGATTCGCGTTTTTCGCCAGCGCGGCAGCCAGCGTCAAACCGACCATGCCGCCACCGGTAATGGCGATATCAAATTTTAATAAGGCAGTATCAGACTTGGCCTGACAGACAGTATCCACTCGCGAAAAATTTCCTGTATTTGATTAAGTACCACAGCATTTGCCGCTTCAAAACGCATGACCAGACAAGGCGATGTATTGGAGGGTCGCACCAAACCCCAGCCTTGTGGGAAATTCACGCGCAAGCCATCAATCGTCATTACTTCATCGGCTGATGAAAATGCAGCACTGTCGATGAGCTGCTGCATTAATTTAAATTTCTCTTCATCGGTAACATCAATTTTCATTTCTGGTGTATTGACGCTATTGGGAATGGTATCGAAAATTGCAGCGCTACTGGTCGCACTCTCCGCCAGAATTTCCAATAATCGAGCGCCGGCATAAAGCGCGTCATCAAAACCATACCAACGGTCTTTAAAGAAAAAGTGCCCGCTCATTTCTCCGCCGATATGCGCACCGCATTCCGACATTTTTGCTTTAATTAATGAATGACCCGTTTTCCACATGATGGGTTCACCACCTTCGCTGCGAATACGTTCAGCAAGGTGACTGGTACACTTCACGTCATAAATAATTTTCGCGCCGGGTGTTTTAGCCAGCATCGCGCTTGCATATAACATTAGTAAGCGATCAGGCCAAATGATATCGCCGCGACTAGTGACCACACCGAGTCGATCGCCGTCACCATCGAACGCAAGACCGACATCGGCATTCAAGGTTTTCACTGCCTCAGCAAGATCAATCAAATTTTCTGGCTGACTGGGGTCGGCATGATGATTAGGGAAAGTGCCATCCACTTCACAAAATAATTCGTGGACTTCACAACCCATGCGCCGGAACAGCTCTGGCGCAATGGCACCGGCCACACCGTTACCGGCGTCGACCACAATTTTCAGTGGGCGCTTCAATTGCACGGCTTGCTGAACTTCTTCCAGATAACGCTCAGTCACATTCAATTCATGACGCACGCCTAATCCCACGTTGAATTGTTTCGCTTTGATGCGTGCATGCAACCCTTGAATATCATTCTCGCTTAGCGCCAATCCATTCACGACCATCTTCAAACCATTATAATCGGGTGGATTATGGCTACCGGTTAACATCACACCGGAATGTTCGGCAAATAATTGCGTCGCGTAATATAAGAGGGGCGTTGGCGCCACGCCGATATCCACCACATCACAACCCACCGATAAAATTCCATTACAGAGAGCTTCAGATAATTCCGGGCCAGACACTCGGCCATCACGCGCAATCACCACTTGATGTTCGCCATGCTGGCGGGCGAGTGAACCAAACGCTTTTCCAATTAAAAATACAGCTTGGCTCGTCAGCGTTTTTCCCGCGACGCCGCGTATATCGTAAGCACGGAAAATGGTGGGATCTAATATGTCTTCGGGGCAATCAATCTGCATTTAATTTTTTCCTGAATGTCCAAAACCGCCAGCGCCACGCTCAGTCGAAACGTAGTCATCAACCACTTCAAATTGCGCGCGAATAATGGGAAGAAAAACCAGTTGTGCAATACGGTCGCCTGGCGCCATCGTAAAAGCTGTCTGTCCGCGATTCCAACAGGAGACCATTAACGGCCCCTGATAGTCGGCATCGATTAAACCAACCAGATTGCCAAGCACTAACCCATGTTTATGGCCGAGACCGGAGCGCGGTAAAATTACCGCTGCAATATGCGGGTCACCGATATAAATCGATAGGCCGGTAGGCACTAAATGTGTTTGGCCAGGCTCAATCGTTAATGGCTCATTGAGACAGGCACGCAAATCCAATCCGGCGGCATCAGCGGTTTCATAACGCGGCAAGGAAAATTCTTTGCCGATTCGTTCATCGAGGATTTTTACCTGTATGAGTTTATTGCCTGTACCCTGCTGCACGGGATGTGCGGCGGCTGTGTGAACGTCTGGTTGTGTGTGTTGATTTGTCATAGTACTCTCTGCTGTTTAAATTGAACGGCGATCCGTGAGATTAATTGCCGCGCCAATTGTTGCTTTGGCATCAGCGGTAAATTGATTTCTTCTGCGGCTGTGATGACAGTGACCTGATTATCATGACTGCCCATGCCGAGTCCCTCGCCTACCTGATTGGCGATAATCATATCCATTTTCTTGCGTTCCCGCTTAGCCTGGGCCTGCGCGACCACGTTTTCAGTTTCCGCGGCGAATCCGACAATAAATGGTTTATCTTTTAATTGACTCACCGCCGCAACGATATCGGGCGTGCGTTCCAGCTGCAGCGTGATGCTTGCCTCTTGTTTATGTAATTTTTGTGGTGCAGGTGTCGCGACTCGATAATCACTCACAGCGGCGACAGCCAAAAATATATCACAGCCCTGCATGCAATTCATGACCTCATCATGCATTTGCGCTGCCGTCGTGACGGATCGACAGTCAAGGTGCTGCGGTGCCGATAGCGAGACAGGGCCTGATACCAACGTGACATTCGCTCCGGCTTCACGCGCTGCTTCAGCTAGCGCATAACCCATTTTTCCAGAACTGCCATTCGTCATAAATCGTACGGGGTCGATTGCCTCGTGGGTAGGCCCTGCTGTGATCACCACCTTTAAACCTGCAAGCAGTCCATTCGCAAACACTTCACTGGCTCTTTTGACAATCTCGATTGGCTCAAGCATCCGCCCCGGCCCAACATCGCCGCAAGCCTGACTACCTTCTGCGGGGTCTAACACTAAAATTTTCTTTGTGCGCAGTGCTTGTACGTTTTCCTGGGTCAGCGTATTCTGCCACATCGCTTGATTCATCGCTGGCGCCACGGCAATCTCACCACGTGCCGCGAGACAGAGCGTTGTTAATAGATCATCTGCCTGACCATGCGCTAATCGCGCCATAAAATCTGCACTCGCGGGTGCAATTAAAATTAAATCAGCCCACCTAGCTAGCTCAATATGCCCCATCGCCGCTTCTGCATTGAGATCAAATAATTGATCGTGCACCGGAAAACCTGACACTGCCTGCATGGTGAGAGGCGTGATAAATCGAGTCGCGTTTTCAGTCATGGCCACGCGCACGACCGCACCCGCGTCGCGCAGGCGACGAACGAGATCAGCGCTTTTGTAAGCCGCAATACTGCCGGTGATGCCGAGCAAGATTCGCTTGTTTGCCAGATACTGTGCCATGGGCCCCCTCATATGTGCCACAAATGTACCATTCCAAGCCACCTCTGCCAATCCAAACTACAAGGAACTGCACTATGTCTATCACAGATTGGCCAACATATGACCGGCCACGGGAAAAACTCCTCGCTCATGGCGAGCGCGCCCTGACCGACGCCGAATTGGTCGCTATTTTTTTACGTACCGGCACTCGCGGCCGCACCGCACTTGATATAGCGAGACAACTCCTCGCTGAATTCGGCGGCGTCAAAAATCTGCTACAAGCTCCGCTTTTGACCCTCGTCAGCCATCACGGCATTGGCAACTCGAAGTACGCCGCCCTGAAAGCGGCCGTCGAGCTTGGCCGACGCTGCCTTGCTCACCCAGCACTCGATGGTAACTTATTGAATAGCAGCGCCAAAACCAGACAATACATAGCCGATCACCTGCGCCACCACCCTTCCGAGGTCTTCGCCTGCGCCTTCATGGATATGCATTACCGCCTGATACGTTTTGACGAACTCTTCCACGGCAGCATTCATGAAGCCGTGGTCTACCCCCGTGAGATTGTACGCCGCGGGGTACTCTATAATGCTGCGCGCATTATTCTCGCCCATAATCACCCTTCTGGCATTGCCCTGCCCAGTGAAGCTGATAAAATGGTGACCGCAACTATTAAACAAGCGCTGGCGCTGGTGGACATAAAACTGATAGACCACGTCATCGTTGGACGCACAGATACCTACTCGTTTGCTGAAGACGGCCTGCTCTAACGTTCTATCGTTGCTCTCGCCAAATGTTTCTGGTATAAGTTACGCCCTTACAGACAAATTCGGCGCAGCCGGATAATTACCGAAATACTAGACTTAAGAGAGTAGGATATGGCTAAAAAATGTCCAATTACCGGCAAGGGCCCGATGTCAGGTCACAACGTCTCCCACGCCAACAACAAAACAAAACGCCGCTTTTTGCCTAACCTGCAATACAAGCGCTTCTGGCTAGCTGACGAAAAACGCTTTGTCCGCCTGCGTGTTACCACCCGTGGCATGCGCATCATTGACAAGCACGGCATCGAAAAAGTTCTCGGTGACATCAAGTTACGCGAACAAATCAAAGCAGAAGCAAGGTAGGTCATCATGCGCGATAAAATTAAATTGAACTCCACCGGCTTAACCAAAAAAGGTAAAAAGACGGGTACGTTCCGCACCACCACAAAGAACAAGAAGACAACCACCGACAAACTGAAGTTCAAGTGCTACGACAAACTCGCCTGGAATGAAGCAGCAGGCAAGAACGGTATGCACGTTATGTTTGAAGAAGGTAAGATCTAAGCTTTATCTCTGGCAACTCTCTCGTCAAGCGGGGGAGTTGCAATATTACCACCCCCTCTCTCTCGCTCTGAAACACCACCAAACCCTGCAAGCCCTGCTTAATGACTCATCATTTTAAACGGTTGTTACCGCATGAATCGTCATTGCGAGGAGCGCTTTGTGCGACGAAGCAAACCAGAACATATTCATAACATGTAACCTTGGGTATTCCCTGGTTTGGTTTGATTTGATTTGATTTGATTTGGTTTGGTTTGGTTTGATTTGGTTTGGTTTGGTTTGGTTTGGTTTGGTTTGGTTTGGTTTGGTTTGGTTCGCTGCGCTCGCAAAGACGAGCAGAACAGCCTCAACCCCAACCGACACAAACAAAAAACCCGCCAATAGGCGGGTTTTTTATAGCGTGAGAAGATTAACTGGCTTCTTGCGGCACATATGTTTTCAAGCGCTGAGAGAAACGCAGCAACGCTTCATTACCCGTCGCTTCAGCTTGACGACACCATTCCTGCAAAGCTTCCAGCAATTCTTTCTGAGTAGCGGTGCTGCGACCCCAGATATCTTGCAACTTCATACGGAATTGATACACCACACGAAGTGACTGGAAATTGGCAAGAACATTGGCCAGACGAGTTTTCTGCGCTGCCTGTAAAATAAAGTCATCACGAATCAAGAGGGTCGAAGCACGACTCAGCAAGGACCGACCAGCAGAACTGGCGCGCTTTCTTTCTTCTTTCAACATGGGTGAAATCACTTCGCGGGTATAGCGCGACATGACCTGAAAGCGATACGTAATTAATGCGCTTAACGTATCAGCATCAACGATTGTCTTGTTCGCATTGACGCGCGGCTTTGGAATCACACGCTTGGGTTTGGCAAGACCAAAACACTGGAGCGCGCGAATGACGAGCCAGCCAGTGTCGATTTCATACCACTTCGTTGAGAACTTGGCAGAAGTCCCGTAAGCATGGTGGTTATTATGTAATTCCTCGCCACCAATAAAGATACCGAATGGCACAATATTGCGCGAAGCATCTTTCACTTCAAAATTGCGATAACCCCAGTAGTGACCAATACCATTGACCACACCCGCGGCAAAGAATGGAATCCAGGCCATTTGCAGCGCCCAAATGGTAATTCCGGGCACACCAAACAACACCACATCGGTAATTAGCATTAAAGCGAGACCCTTGGCACTGTGGCGCGAGTAAACATTGCGCTCCATCCAGTCATCGGGAGTTCCCTGGCCGTAACGCTCCATGGTTTCCTGATTATGGCACTCAGCACGATAGAGCTCGGCGCCTTCCCAAAATACTTTCTTGATGCCTTTTGCAACCGGACTATGTGGATCTTCGTCTGTTTCTACTTTTGCGTGGTGCTTGCGATGAATCGCAGCCCACTCTTTGGTCACCATACCAGTCGTTGCCCAAAGCCAGAAGCGGCAAAAATGGCTAACAATCGGGTGCAGATCCACTGCGCGATGCGCCTGAGCACGATGAAGATAAATAGTGACCGAATAAATGGTTAACTGTGTAAACACTAGCAGGACTACTATGTATCCCCACCATGGTAATGATAAGATGCCGTACATTATGAAACTCCACGATTAAAATAACGTTGATAAATATCCGTGGTGAGCGATCCTTGATCCACCCAAACAATAAATAACCGGCTCATCATAGCACAAATACAGCGAAGTCACGTATGCCTGAATTACCTGAAGTTGAAACCACGCTCTGCGGCATCAAACCGCATATTGACCATCAATTAATCACGAAAGTCGTCATCAGGAATCGCAGCCTGCGCTGGCCCATCCCGAAACATCTGGAAAAGACCCTGACCGGCCAAACCATTCAACAGCTCAGCAGACGCGGCAAATACCTAATTATTCAATGTGATGATGGCAGCCTGCTCCTGCATCTTGGCATGTCAGGACGCCTGCGCGTACTCAATAAAGAGGTGCCTCCTGCCAAACATGATCACGTCGACATCCATTTTGCTAACCACAAAATGCTGCGCTTCACCGACCCGCGCCGTTTCGGCGCCGTACTCTGGACAGAGGACGCTCCCGATGAACACAGCCTGCTGGCACACCTCGGACCCGAACCACTCACCAGCACCTTCAGTGGTGAATATCTGACAAGCATGGCCAGATCGCGGCAAATCGCGGTTAAATCCTTCATTATGGATGGCAAGGTTGTCGTCGGCGTGGGCAATATTTATGCTACTGAAGCCCTGTATCAAACCAACATTCATCCCGAGCAACCCGCTGGCACGCTGAATTTACAAACATACAATGCACTCGCTGCGGCCATTAAATCGATACTGAAAAAAGCGATTAAGAAAGGCGGGACCACCTTAAAAGATTTTTCCCAAAGTGATGGCTCGCCCGGTTACTTCAGCATCCAGCTACAAGCTTATGGCAAGACAGGTCAACCCTGCCCGCGTTGCCATACTCCATTTGAAATGATCCGCCTTGGCCAACGCAGCACGGTATTTTGTCCACACTGCCAGGTCATAAAAAAAACAAAATGAATTCTTTTGCAAAATCAGTGGATGAATCTTAAGGTTTCGTTAATCAAATCTGGTTAACATCGCACAATTAAACTCTCACAAAATGGATGCAATAATGTCAAGGGCCCGAAACGCTGCAGCGAGCGATATACCATTAGCTGATCTCAATCAACCCACTAACGCCGTAAAAGCCAATGCACCGTACACACCTGGCATTTTGATCGCCGTCGAAACCGACGGGGCAAGCGTGCAGTCTGATGAGTTCACCAACAAAAGTGACGCCCTCCTCGACAATAGCAAATGCCGAATTTTCGGAAAGCACACCCAGATCAGCTACATGAACGGCAGAAACATGGTGACCAAAGGACAAACGGATGACCAAACCGTGCTTGGCTACACCTGCCAAGGCCTGCCTTTTCAAATGGTCGTGAATGGCATCACCCATCAGAGTGACCGAATGAGGGCCACGATCTTTAACTTCATTAGCACAAAAGTGACCCCACTCATTGATGTCTATGTGGAAAAATTATCGGACTGTGATACGGAAGAAAAGGCCTTAGCTATCATCAAGGAGCTGATCGCTGCAATCGATAAACTCGCCAAATCAGGCTCACCCAACCCCATCTTCTCTCTGTCTCTTGGCATCACGTATGCTTACCACGATCACCTGTATTACGCTGGATTTGGTATCGGTGATACCGGATTGGTGTTGCAGACAATCAATCTGGAAGGAACCAGCGTGAAAGGCGAACTCAAACAACTCGCCTACACCACCCATCTTTCCGAACACGGTGGTAAAGATAAAAACACACTTGGTAGCACACGCTATACCGACCTCGACGGCGCGATCGAAAGAAACAGTGTTTTCAACGTTAGTGTTTCCCCGGGCGATGAAGTCCTTGGCTACACATTCATGCTACCGGAGTTGCTCGAAGAATTTGATTCTTCCGAAATCCGCGGCGATCGCGTCTGCTCATCGATTTTATCTGCCCGCCTTCTCGATAAGCAAAGCAAAAAGAACGCTCTGTTTGACTCTGTCAAAGAAGCGGTTGGTAATATTTTTGATGACATCTGTGCAGACGCCGAAAGCGATCAATTAACGCAAACTATCCATCGCAACACCCTACTAAGCTCTGTCACCATACCGACACCTGAGTTGCGCAAAGAGATAAAAGAAAAAATATTCCGCAAAGAATTACGACGTCTTGAAGCAAATATAGAAACACTCGATGATGTCCTTAAAGAGAAAGCCAGTGACGTGTATGAAAAAGTTAAATCAATTTCAGACTCTGAAGACCTCACCGAACTGACACGCGATCTTGCGGCTTGTAATACGGCGCTTGAAACTCCCACGCCCGTCAATATTAACGCCCTTCATCTCCGCGCGAATAAACCCCACCAATTCCCATCCATCGGACGCATGGTGCTCTCCGCCGCCCTCATTCTACTTGGCGTGACACTCAGCTTGCTCAGCACCTTGCTCATTCTAGGCGGCGCAGCTTTACTACCAACCGGCATCTTATCCACGATCGGCGTCGGCGGAATAGTGGGAGGAGCGATCACAGCCGCGGCGGGTGTTAGTTTAATTGGTACAGGTATTGGAATTTACGCGAGCGGCCACCGTGGTGGCGCGCTCACACAATTAAAAGAACAATTACTCGAAGAGCATCCACCCACTCTTAATCGGTAAGGTCTTTCTTCGGTAAGCTTTTTGGCGCGTAGATTGCAATGTTAATCACGTGGTCGTGAAGCTTTTCCAATGAGGAGCGGTGCCCAACACTGATGATGGAGCAATGCGGCAACTCTGATTTAATCAGCTGATAGACTCGCTCTTCGTTAGCAAGATCCAGCATCGAAGTACTCTCATCGAAAAACACCCAATCTGGTTTGTGTAACAACACGCGTGAAAACGCAATGCGTTGTTGTTCGCCTGGCGATAACTGCTCTGACCAAGCTGCCGTTTCTTTCAAGCGTGGAATCAAGTGTTCCAATTTTAATTTTTTCAGCAACCCACTCACTTCCGCTTCCATACCTGCATTAATTTTTTCAGGAAATAAAATCGCTTCCATCAGCGTGCCAATCGGCATATACGGCCGCTGCGGCACATACATCACTTGCTTATCTTTTGGGAAAATCGCCTCGCCCGAGGCATACGGCCAGATACCTGACAACGCTCGTATAAAAGTACTTTTCCCAAGGCCAGACGCGCCTTGAATCAAATAATGACGACCGTGAACAAACTCTTCATTGATGCCCTCCAATAAAACATCACCACGTGGCGTGGAGACGGTTACATTTTTAGTAACAATGATATTCTTTTCATGCTTATCAAAAATGAGTTTGTTTTTACCTTCTGCTTTGTGTTCAGCATCACTCATATGATTAATGAAAGTTGTCAATCGCTTTCCGATAGCTTGCCATTGCGCAATGCTGGAGTATGAGTTAATTAAAAATGACAAGGAGTCTTGCACTCTGCCAAAAGCTTGCAGACTTTGAATTAAACCGCCCAGCAAGAAAACTTTATCAAAATAATTTGGCAATGCCACCAAAAGCGGAAGCATGACAGACAATTGATTATAGCCCGATGTAAACCACATCAATATTTTCTGTCGCAAAATGATCGCCAACCAATTATCTAACACGAGATCAAAGAGACGCTGCATGATATTTCGCTGCTGCGCTTCGCCACGATAAAGCGCAACGTTTTCGGCATGCGTACGCAAATCAACGGCGGCATAACGAAAAGTAGCTTCACGACGCTGCTGCTCGAAATTCAAGTCAATCAATGGACGACCCAATTTAATGGTTAGGAACGTGCCGATAATCGCATACAGGACCCCCACCCAAACCAGATAACCAGGTACTTGATAAGTGCCTAGCGGGCCTAACGATAACTTAAATACACCTGACAGCTGCCAGAGAATATAAATAAAAGCGAGAAATGTCGTGGTGGAACTCATCAACCCCATCGATAAATCGATGGAATACGTCACTAATGAACCTACATCTTCCTGAATACGCTGATCGGGGTTATCTGTTTTTTCATCAAAATTTTCTAATAAATAGTAACTGCGATTTTCCAGCCAGCGCCCCAGGAATTGTTCGGTCAACCAACGTCGCCAGCGCAAGGCAAACAACTGTGAGACATAATAGCGATAAACAGCCAGAATGATATGAACACCAGCAATGACAAAGAAGATAACCAGTAAACGAACCGTGCCCTGACGATCATAGGCCTGCAACGAATCATAAAAATGGTTATACCAATAATTGAAAACCACATCGAGAGCGACAAGCGTCACGGTCATCAACATGATAATGCTGAAAAATACATAGGCAGGGTAACGGTTACTTGAAAGCCAATACGACTTAATCACGTCCCAGGTCGTATAATGGCGCGCGCTGAGATAATTTTTTGTTTGCAGATCCATCTGTCTTAATCTCCTCGGGAATGCAGCCCCTAAAAGAAAATACTAAACAATTACACACATTATATCTATTAACTTTTGAACAAACTCTAATTCTGATTTTTTTACCTCAGTGATCAGGCTATAATTGCGGGAATCACTTTAGGGATATAACCATGAAACAGGAAGTCCGCCTAGCCCGCACACTGGTTGTTACGCTCTGTAGCCTTATCACAACAGCCTGCGCCTATAACCCATTCATCAGCAACAACCACACCACTGGCACCGCATTCGGTACCGCCGCTGGCGCCACGGTCGGCGCAGGCTCAATCGCGTTACTTGGCGGCAGCAAAGGGATGATTCTTCTCGGTGGCGTGACAGGTGGCGCTGTGGGCTACTACGTCACCTCCATCCGCTACGACGCCGCCGGCATCATGCAGGCCGATGGTAACGTGTACCTGCTGGGTGATTACATTGGCATCTACCTCCCCTCTGATCGACTGTTCGAAGCCAACACGGCTGAACTACTACCGCGTGCAAACGCCATCCTGGATAGCGCCGTCGCCGTCTTGCAACGCAAACCTGATAACAACATTATGATTTCCGGCAACACCAGCGGCTTTGATCGCCCGGGTCGCGAACAGGCCCTCTCGCAACAACGCGCCAAAGCTGTCGCCGCTTATCTCTGGTCATCCGGTATTGTTCAATTCAAAGATCGTAGCAGCGACACACGCAAATTAAATTACGTGGGTTACGGTGATTTCTTTCCGGTTGCGAGTGACCACACCAACTCAGGAATACGCGCAAACAGTCGCATTCAGATTACGTCTTATCCTTCTTTCGCTGATTTACGCGAAAATAAGCACGAAATTAATATGAATACGATTGCTTCAATGAGTGATAGACCCACACCCCCAGCGGATGCGTGTGGGCGAGACGGGAGCTGTTAAAAACGCGTGAGCGCTTCCCAGACTTTTTCTGGCGGAACCGTGCCGTAGCAGGCGGGGGTCACCACCGCTTGAGAGCGATAAGTACACGCTCGACTCAAGCAAGGCGAACACGGAAAAGCGGCACTCAGCAAGACCGATGAAGGCCCCAAGGCGCCGGTATATTCAGCATTCGTCGATCCATAAATTGAAACCGTTGGCACATCTAATGCTGCCGCAAGATGTCCAAAACCCGTATCAACGGCAACTGCAGCTTGTGAACCCGCCAGCAATTCAGCCATTTGCTTAATGGTGAGACGCGGCAAGACATCGACAATGGGATTGCCCGCTGCGATCCGTGCCGCACGCTCCTGTTCTTCCGCATTCCCGCCACTGATTTTGACGCGCCAGCCCTGCTGCTCCACACGCCTTGCCAGACTTTGCCAATACTCTTCCGGCCACTGTTTGCTCGGCCAGGTCGTACCGTGCAGAAACACGACGTACGGCTCTGCAGAGGCTGGCGATTGGAATTGCTCACGCAACACACCAAAATCTGGCGGTGTCACGGGAAGGTCGTAGCCAAGCGACAGACTAAACAATTGACGCATACGCACCACGGCGTGCTGATAAAAATTAACCGTGTGCTTTTGCTGATAGAAGAGCGCGGCCAAACTTTCTCGTGCCGAATGGAAATCGAGTCCGGCACGTCGACCCTTCGCGAATAACGTTAGAAAACTACTTTTCATTAATCCTTGTGCATCCAGCACTAAATCATAAGGCTGCGCTTGCAGCTCGTGACGCAAGTGACGCCATTCCTGACGTGTCTCTTTCGACAATAGCCCTTTGCGCCAGCGGCGCAATGCGACAGGAATGACCCGATCAACCAACGGGTGCCAAGCGGGAATTTCTTTGAAACTGTCTTCGGCAACCCAGTCAAAACGAATACCGGGGATAGCTTTGCCGGCATCGGTCAACGCTGGCAAGGTATGAATCAAGTCACCCATCGAAGAAGTTTTAATGAGCAGCACGCGCATGGTTAATGACTCCAGGCTGTCATCGCATCGGCCACACGTTCGGGCGTGATGTCTTGCATACAGCGATGATGTTTAAGCGGACACTCGCGCTGAAAGCAAGGCTGGCAGTCGAGATTCAATTGTAAAACCACCGCATGCGGCGATAACGGCGGCGTAAAACGCGGACTGGTCGAACCATAAATCGCAATCACTGGCTTTTGCAAAGCGGCGGCAATATGCATTAATCCCGAATCATTCGTCACCGCACCCGAGACCAGCGACATTAAAGCAATCGACTCCGATAACTCGAGGCGCCCTGCCAGATTCTCACAACGGTTATCCGTCAACGCCATGACTTTGTCCGTCACAGGACGATCTTTCGGAGAACCAAATAACCAAACATCGTAGCCTTCATCAATTTTGCGATTGGCGAGTGCTGCAAAATGTTCCGGCAACCACCGCTTAGACGAACCAAATTCAGCGCCGGCACCGAGCGCCAGAATCTTCCGGCCTCGCCAGAGCGGCTGGTGCTTTAGGAGTGCCGCATCCGATTTTTCTTTGGCGACTTCAAAAGAAGGATAGAGATAAGACGTTGGCAATGTAGCTTCCGCGGGCAAACCGAGTGCCATGTACTGCTCAATCATGAGCGGTAATCGGGCCTCATCCAGTTTGCGATAATCATTCAACAGTAGATATCTCGCCTCACCCAACCAACCCGTTCGCACTGGAATACGCGCGAAGAACGGAATCAATGCTGACTTAAAAGAATTCGGCAAGACGATTGCCTGATCATAGTGAGCGGCTCGTAGCGATTTGCCGATGCGGTAACGCTCGCGTAATTTTAACTCCCCATGGCCAATGGGCATTTCAATGGCCTTGGCGACTTCTGGCATACAGCTCAACACTGAAAACGTCCAAGAAGGCGCCAGCACGTCGATGATCACATCCGGGTGCTGAGCCTTTAATAACTTAAACAGAGTTTGCGCCATGACCATATCACCCACCCACGAAGGGCCGATGACCAAGATTTTTTTAGGCGATGACTGAGCGTTCATTGCTGCTCTGGTGAGAAATCTGTCAGAACATATTCAGTGTCACAGTAAGGGCACACGACGGCACCGATCGTTTCAATCGGTAAATACACGCGTGGATGGGCATCCCAGACTCTATCGGTGCGGGGCGGACACGACAACGGCAAATCACGCTGGGTGATTTCCTGACGGCGTCGGGTGCAGGCCTTATTCTGGCTCGCCTGTTCTGTCATATGAATCTCCGGGCTCGTGGATAAAAAGTTGAGGAATGATACCCGATATTTGGGCAGCCTGTCACCACAAGCTACCTAACCATCTGGGCGATGCCCTCTCTCAAAGAGACGCCAGCCTGAAACCCAAGCGATTCTTTCGCCAGATCCACGGCGGCATACGAGTGGCGAATATCGCCAGCACGGGCGGGCTCAAGACTACGGTGGGCCGACCGTCCGCCTGCCACTTCAATATAATCGATCAAGGCCAGCAAAGTTTCCGGCATACCCGTCGCGATATTCACCACACCGGCACGCTGACTTTGCAACGCCAGCCAGTTCGCATAAGCAACATCAGAGACATGAATAAAATCGCGTGTTTGCATGCCATCACCAAAAATCACTAACTCTTCATCTCGTCCGTAGATATCAAGAAAACGACTGATCACCCCCGAGTAAGGAGAGCCAGGATCCTGACGATCACCGTAAACATTAAAATAGCGCAACCCCAAACTATTGACGCCATGCAGGGTTGCAAAAATCGTCGCATATTGTTCGCAATTCATTTTTTGCAAGGCATACGGCGACAACGGCACTTCAACTTGCGCCTCGCGGCAGGGTAACTGTTTAGTGTCACCGTACACAGCGGCACTCGATGCATAAACGATGCGAATTGGTTTTTTGCTTTCATGCACGGCTTGCAACACATGCAGAAATCCCTGCATGTTCACTTGCATCGTATAAATGGGATTGGCTATTGAAACCGGGACCGAAGCAATCGCCGCCAGATGCAACACGGCGTCACAACTTTTCAAGAGATCCGCCAAGAGAGGATATTCCAACACATCCCCTTCGATAAATTCGAGATTGGGATGACGTAAATCCAGATGTTCTATTTTGCCGGAACTCATATTATCCAAAACAACAACCTGACAACCCTGACGTAATAGATAATCAACGGAATGCGAGCCGATAAATCCGGCACCGCCCGTCACGAGCACACGTTCGGGTTTCATTCTTCCACCAACTGCATGGATATCTGATCGAGCGGCACGTAAGTTCGGTAAAGACTAATCGCCATGTAAACGAGAAGATACCCCAATGAGACCGCCACTAAATATCGATTGGTGCGGGGATACAGCCACAACAAGCCCGTTGTCGCAGCACCCCACAGCACCGTAATGAGCAGCATGCCAAAACGCATGTAAGGATTATTCGTCAGAAATTCCATGCGCGAGGGATACACATATTTAATCGGCACAAAACTTAACACGGCTAACGTCAGCAAAATGACCATATTGATGGAGGGGGTCATTTGCCAAAAGAATAAGTAGATCACCGCAATATTCCAGTAACTCGGAAAGCCTTTGAAAAAGTGATCGGAGGTTTTGGCATCGCGCTGGGTAAATTGATACGACGATGCAAAAATAATCGCGATGACGCAAACCAGACGCCAGGCTGGCGGCAAGGTGTTGGTCACCAATAAAAAGAAACTGGGAACGATCGTATAATTGACGAAATCGACAATATTATCTAACAGTGCGCCGTCAATTTCCGGCACCACATCTTTAATTTTTACCAAACGCGCCAACATGCCATCGACTGAATCAATTAAAATAGCCGCGCTCATTAGCCAAAGCGAGAGGAGCAACCTGCCTTCATAGACCGCAAACAGAGACAATACACCAATGCACGCACCACTCGCGGTAAAAGCATGCACCATCCAGCCCATCAAGCGACGCAGATAGCTGTGTGGATGAGAAGAATATAATATTCGCAACATGCTATTCCTATTCAATTATGAGTGTTTGGCAGTCTTGCTTTGCTTGATAACCAGCGACAGAATAAATGCGCCAGCGAGGCCAGACAGAATGGAACCCATCATGACACCCAGCCGCACCTGGTTGATGTAGTCGCTTTGACCGTGAAAGGAAAGCGTACCAAGAAACAAACTCATAGTAAAACCTATCCCACACAACAACGCAATTCCATACAAGTCGAGCCAACTAGCCCCTGCGGGCAGCTTCGCCCAGCGTGTAGTTTTCATACATATCCAGGTTGCTCCCAATACACCGAGCTGTTTACCTAAAAATAAACCTAGCGTAATGCCGACCACGACCGTGCTAAACAACATGGATGCGCTCACCTGCTGCAGGGGTAGCCCGGCGTTCGCCAGCGCAAAAAGTGGCATGATGCCGAAGGCGACCCAAGGATGCAGTTTATCCTCGAGATAGTGAACGGGGCTTTGCCCTTTACGTTGCGGCGGCAATTCTGGAATCAGGAAAGCGGTGATCACACCGGCAATAGTGGGATGAATACCCGCATTCAAAAAGCAATACCAGAGTAACGCCCCACCCAATAGATAGAAAATCAGTGAATGAATTTTTACCGCATTCAATAACAGCAGACTAATGATGACTGCGACAGCATAAAAGAGGTAAATATAAGCAAGGCTGCGCGAATAAAACACAGCAATAATCAGAATGGCACCGATATCATCGAAAATCGCAATAGATAGTAAAAACAACTTCAATGACTGGGGAATACTGCGACCCACCAGCGTCAACACACCCAGCGCGAATGCGATATCCGTCGCGACCGGCGTCGCCCACCCTCGCGCCGCGATAGGATCTTGATAATTGAATAGCAAAAATAGCAGCGCCGGCATCAGCATCCCGCCAAACGCGGCAAAAAGCGGCAACAGCCATTCAGAAATATTGGCAGCCTTGTTTTCGAGTAATCCGCGCTTCAGCTCAAGCCCAACTAGCAAAAAAAATACAGCCATCAGTCCTTCATTAATAATAAAGAGGCAGGTATTGGTAAATTGCATATAAATAGGGTAGAAAGGCGAGTTGGCCCAAAGCATCGCGAAGAGTGCTGCCGCCAAAAGAGTGATGCCGCTTGCCGATTCTAGCTGTAAGAAATTGCGGATTATTTTGCGCATCCATTGACAGTATTGTTTTTCTTTCGTTTATGCAATAAATTCAGCATCATTAACGTTGTTTATTAAAGGAGCATCCAAGTGCGTATTCCAAAAATGTCCGACCTTGATCTCAAAGGGAAAAAGGTATTGATTCGTGAAGATTTCAATGTGCCGTTGAAAAACGGTGAAATCACCAGCGATCTGCGTATACGTGCCGCCCTGCCGACCATCAAGCTGGCATTGAAAGCGGGCGCAAAAGTGATGCTCATGTCGCATTTAGGCCGTCCGAATGAAGGCGGTAGCAACGAAACTTTTTCACTGGCACCAGTTGCACGATGCTTATCTGAACTGCTCGGAGTGGAAGTGCCACTGCTTAGCCACTGGATAGACGGCATCAATATGGGCGAAAGCAATATCGTCCTGCTTGAAAACGTCCGCTTCAACCACGGCGAAACCGCGAACAATGTAGAACTAAGCAAGAAGATGGCGTCACTTTGTGACATTTACGTGATGGACGCTTTTGCGACCTCACACCGTATGGAAGCTTCCACCTACGGCATTATCAAATACGCCAAAGAAGCTTGCGCCGGCCCACTGCTCATCTCTGAACTTGAAGCGCTGGATAAAATTCTGGACAAACCTGCCCGCCCAGTCGTCGCCATCATTGGCGGCTCAAAAGTTTCCACCAAACTGGCTCTTCTCGATTCTCTCGTCAAAAAAGTCGATGCCCTGATTATTGGCGGCGGCATTGCCAACACCTTCCTCGCTGCTGAAGGTTATACCGTTGGCCGCTCCCTGCATGAACCCGATCTAATCGATGAAGCCGAACGCTTAACACTCGAAGCCAAAAATCGCGATGCAGCCATTCCACTACCGATTGATGTCGTCGTGGCAGAACGCCTGACTGAAAACACCGAGCCTAGCGTACGCCTGGTTTCTCAAATCGACGATAATGAAAAAATCTTCGATATTGGCCCTGACACCATCAAGTCATTTATTGCCGTCATCAAAAAAGCCAAGACCATCCTCTGGAATGGTCCCGTGGGAGCCTTTGAAATCGAGGCATTCGGTGAAGGCACGCAGTCTTTAGCGAAAGCAATTGCTGAAAGTAAAGCATTCAAAGTCGCGGGCGGCGGTGATACACTAGCGGCCATTGAAAAATATGGTATCGCCGATAAAATTGATTATATATCAACAGGCGGCGGTGCTTTCCTGGCAGTCTTAGAAGGTAAACCATTACCAGTCATCACCGCCCTTGAAGAGCGGCTGGCAAAAAATGAAAAGGTCGCATGAACCCACTTCGCCGTACCAAAATTGTTGTTACCTTGGGGCCGTCTCTTGACGACCCCATTATGCTTGAGCGCGTCATATTAGCTGGCGCTGTTGTCTTCCGCGCCAATTATTCCCACGGTGAACTCAGCCTGCACGAACAACGTATCACGCAGGTGCGCACCATTGCCGCCAAACACGGCATCACAGTCGCCATTCTGGTCGATCTGCAGGGCCCGAAAATTCGCATTGGCCGCTTTAAAGATAAAAAAATACTGTTGCAGGAAGGACAAAAATTCGTCCTCGATGCTGCCCTCGATGACAATGAAGGCACCGACCAAACCGTCTCGCTCGGCTACAAAAATTTGCCGAACGATGTGAAAAGCGGCGATACACTGCTGCTGGATGACGGGCGCTTGGTCTTCAAAGTATTAAGCACGGAAAAAACCAAAATTCACTGTGAAGTGATGGTTGGTGGCGAGCTCTCAAACAATAAGGGCATCAATCGTCTGGGTGGTGGCCTCTCAGCCGCTGCACTCACAGAAAGAGATCGCGCACACATCATTGAAGCCGTACGCCTCGGCGCAGACTACATCGCTGTGTCTTTCCCGCGAAATGCCGATGACATTAAAGAAGCCCGCATTTTATTAAAAGCCGCTGGCGGCAACCCTGGCATTATTGCCAAGATTGAACGTACAGAAGCCATCGCCAATCTTGACGATATCATTCAAGCCTCAGATGCCATCATGATTGCCCGCGGCGATCTCGGTGTCGAAATTGGCGACGCAGAATTACCCGCCATGCAGAAAAAAATCATCAAGATGTCGCGCATCTGGAATAAACCCGTTATTACCGCCACACAGATGCTGGAATCCATGATCCACAACACCATTCCTACTCGCGCAGAGGTGTCAGACGTTGCCAATGCCGTGTTAGATGGCACCGACGCTGTCATGTTGTCCGGTGAAACCGCCGTAGGTCAATATCCTGACAAAGCTGTTTCTGCCATGGATCGTATTTGTCTCAGCGCGGAAAAACATCTCGCGACCAAATTAAAACGTACGCCCTCGAATGAAACCTTAAAGTATGTCGATGAAGCGATTGCGATGGCCGCCATGTACACGGCGAATCATCTCGACATCAAAGCCATTATAGCTTTAACGGAGTCCGGTACCACGCCACTTTTAATGTCGCGTTTTACCTCGAATATTCCCATCTACGGCTTGAGCCGTTACGACGCCACCTTGCGTCGCATGACCTTATACCGTGATGTGAATCCGATTCCCTTCGATGCCACCGATATTGATAGACGCATCTTAAATCAAGCGGCCATTGCCGAGTTACAGCAACGCGATATTATTAAAAATGGTGACCTGGTATTAATTACAAAAGGCGACTTGATTGGCGTACACGGACGAACCAACTCTCTCAAAATTGTGAGTGTCGGTGATTTACCCAACTATCCGGATGCCTAGCCTACCATTTTGAGCGGCCATCCTTAATTATAAAAACATTGATGTTTTTTATTTTACTCAACATGGAATTTGACGATGGCCCACTCAAACCGCCCTCCTTTGTCTGCCGAACAATCCTTACGCGACGCCGCGCTTAAACAAGCGGCGCGTGATGCGACCCTGAAAGTGGGCCCACGCGTTTATCGCATTACTGGCATTCCTGATGCACCGATCAAAATAATAGCGCTCGGTTGTCAGGGCGAAGGCAATGATGCGCAACGCGAAACCGCCAAACTCATGAATACAGCGGTCAGCGAGATGATAGCAAGGGGCGAAACGCCGCCTGTTCTGGCCATTTATGCTGGTGATAATCTCTATAATCGCGGCACCTCCGATCCACTGGATGGTAAATTCAACACACATCATAAAAATATTTATTACGACCCACTGTTACCCGCCATCAACCCGTTGCCGAGCATCGTCACGATTGGCAACCACGATGAGAACTACGATGAAATCGCTAAAATTCCTGCGTCGCTCAATATGGTTTCGCAGGGTGAGGTCGTTGGCATCAATCAAACCGCCCATCATTATCTCGATAATTCACAAGATAGTGAAGACATTGACGCGACACTGCTTGAACGCGAAAAAATGATTGAAGCTCGCACCCAGTTATTTATGCAAGCAGAGATTCATATTTCGCAACTGGGCAAGTGGGTGATGCCGTATTATTTCTATTCGTTAATTTTAGGCAACACCCAAATATTTATACTTAATTCAAACGACTTGCCTAAACATTTCTTACTCTCTGTCACCAAACAAACAAAAGATGGCTTTAACTTTCATGACGGCCCAGCCGACGCCAAACGTGTCAATCAATTCGAATGGTTTTTAAAGGAATATCAAGCCGCCATCGCCGCTGATAGACAAATTTTTATCGTTGAGCATATTCCGCAAGTGGTTTGCGGCAAACGCTCCTTCCGCAAAAAATTCGATGCGACACATTTTCTAACGTCAAATGAAATTCGTGACATGAACACGCAGCTGAAACATCTCAACCCTGATCATGTCTACACAGAGTCCTATAACGATCTGAAAGTTTGTATTTATCGTCAATTTAATATCTCACCCCATCTTTTCATTTGTGCGCACGAACATTTCTTAAGCTGGCTCAATCAATACAAATTAGCTGACGGCACGCTGATGGCACCGCAATTCACAGCGGGCGGTGGCGGCGGCAAACTACAGCATCGTGAAAGTTTCCGTAACCATCCCTTTGTTGGCATGCAACAATCTCATCATGGTTTTGGCATCATCGAATGCAATATGGGCAACTCAAAGTCCTTTAAGCTAGATGTTTTTACGATTGAAGGCTTGCGTATGCGTTTCACTGAAAAGAGCTACAAACCTGTCATTGAAATCATGCCGGAAGACACTCGACCACTGCATCTCGCCGTGCAAGAAGCCTGCGACGAATTTCTTGTGCGCCTCAAAGACAAAGAGCTGCACACCCCGGCAGAAGGAACCAGCAGCTACCTCGCGTGGACATTCGGTGCCATGGCTTACGTGGCGAGCAGTGCCGTGGAGTTTTATAAAGATGATCCGGAAGAAAGAAAACGTAACCACGAAATTGAACACTTGCATGATCTATCGGCCTACTTCAATCAACGAAATCTGCCCGATTTCACCACGGCCTTGAAACGACTGCACGAGATCACAGAACAGTTACCCCACCATAAATCGGCGCATCTCCCCTTCCCCCTCTACGTCATTTTGGAGAATAAAATCCGGGAACGTCTGCATAAACCCCTCAATGAATTATATGAGGACGCCGGCATCGTCAAGTGTCATTCGCTCACACTATAACGCGGCTATTCATAGCGGCTAGACTAGACTATAATGTTTAGATACTTTATGGAATCTTAGTCATGGCTAGACTACTGGACGTTCTTCTCTCCCCGCTGAAATATATCAATCGGCTGATATCCAGTATTGAAGGCAAGATTCCTCACAGCCCTTCTGGCGCTGAAGTCGCCATGATCATCAATACCAACCTCTTTCGCAAGATGACGGATGACGAGCTAGTGAAGCTCCTTTCCTCTATCCGCATTAAGAAATTTCCTGCTGGTGAAATAATTTTAAAGGAAGGCGAAATCGGTGAAGATTTTTATATCATCGCCGACGGCTCAGCACGGGTGTTCATCAAAGATCTCAATGAAAATATTATTCAGCTCAATAAATTACTTCCCGGACATTACTTCGGCGAACAAGCTATCTATGATGAGACGGTGAAAACCAGAAACGCCAGTATTGATGCCATCACCGATATCACACTGATTCAGATTCATGGAAAATACCTCACGGATCTCGTGAAAAAAGACGAGTCATTAAAATCAAGGGTCGAAGAAAGAAAACTGAACCAATCCGTGAATATCATGCTACATGCTTCCATTTTTCAAAAAGGCATTGAGGCTTTTTTGTCTCAGGTTGAAAATCCGCATGTGCTGGAATTTAAAGATAAAGAATGCATTTTTAAAATTGGTGATGTCTCCGATCGCGTCTACATGATTCTGCAAGGCAAAGTGAAACTGCTTATCCCAGAAAAATCTAGCGATATTTTTTCTATCCTGATTTTGAATAAAGGTCATTTGTTTGGTGAGCTAGGCGTCATGAACGATGCTCCGCGCAGTGCAACCGCCATTGCGGATAGCAATCTGCGCTTACTCGCAATCGATGGCAGCGAATTTAAAAAGGATGCCTCACTGCACAAAGATTTCAGCCAGTTGATCGCCAAGTTTCAGGAAATGTATCAACTCCCCATGCGCGGCACGGTTGAGCAATATGCCCATAATGTTCCTGATGTCGGCAACTCCATCGAAAATGTTTATAAGTTAGATGACGGCCGAACGGTTCATTCATCAAAAGTATTGAATAAAGATATTTTCGCCATGCGCGTCGCTGACGAACCTGACGGCAGCCGCTATGAATACATCAGTGGTGATAATCATATCGAAATATTCGTCACTAATCATAAATTAACGGCTATTAAAGCGAATGGCCATTGTGAAGCACTGCCTTACTTGTGCCACATTTTATTAGATAATCTTGAACTCAATGATGCAGATCTTGATGCCTTCCAATCAACTGGCACACTGTCGCACGATGATAAGTGATCGAATTTAATCGGAGCGTAAGGCATCAATCGGATCTAACTTCGAAGCAAGATAAGCCGGATAAAATCCAAAGAAAATACCCACCGCCGCCGACACAGAAAAACCCGCCAGGGGCGGCAAAAGAAACAGTGTAAATTCCCAATCCCAAATGAGCGCAATAAAATACGCAATTAAAATACCGATGATCACGCCGAGCACGCCACCCACCAACGACAACATGACAGACTCTGTTAAAAACAAAGCGCCAATATCACGCCGTTTAGCGCCGACCGCAAGCCTGATGCCAATTTCACGTTTACGTTCAATCACCGACACCAGCATAATATTCATGACGCCAATGCCACCGACAATTAAGGAAATACTACCGATCAAGCCGAGGAATACCGTCAAAATATTACTTTGCCGTTTCATTTTTTCAATTAATTCTTTCGCACTACGGAAGGACACTTGCTTATTGGCCAACACCGCATTCACGGCTTGCCCCACGTGACCTTCGACACGCGTGATATCCGCTTCGGGCTGTAATTTCATAATAATATTATTAATCGTCGAATATTGACTGATTAAACCTGACGCCATAATCGGCACCATCACGGCATTATCAATATTGGCATAAACAAAACTATTTTCCGGCCAAGACTTCGCCACACCGACGATCACAAAAATATGTTTGCCCACTTGTATTGATTGGCCCAGCGGATCACGAAACGAAATCTTTTTCATTTCCTCATACAAGCCATGGCCAATCACGCAATAAAACTGGTATTTATCGACCAACGAGACAAAACGTCCGCTTTGCATTTTGATCTGAACGATATCAGCAAAACTGCGTGTGACGCCCAAAATCATGCCATTAACGGTCTTGCCTTGATACGTCATCGGGTGAAACAACTGGGTATAGGGCGCGGAATCGATAATCGCCGGATCAACGGTTTGCAGCTCCAGCGCTTGAGGCACTGACAAATTCTCCAGATGCCCGCCAGTGCTCCGCCGCTCTTCTGACGAGGCATTAATCGAGACTGCCAGCAAATCAGTTCCCAGTGATTTAAACTCCTTCAATGCTTCATTTGTGGCCAATTCACCGCCCAACACCATCGCCACCACCGAAGCTGTGCCCACCAACACACCGACGAGCGCCAACACCGCACGGAGTTTGGAGAAATAAAGGTTACGCAACCCTTCTTTGGCATGAACAAGTATTTTCATTTGGGCTATTTATAGTCAAAGTTTATTGGTGTGAGGATTATATCAACCATTGTTATCATTTCCCATCTTTGCTAGTATTTTGAACCATAACAATCATAAGGTTTGGCAGGATGTGGCGCTTATTAAACAACCTGATTTCCCCGAAAATTTTTTTCAAATTCGCTAATACCATCCTCCCTTGGTTGACCGTCTTGTTCATGTTGACGTTCGGTTACGGCCTGGTCGGCGGACTACTTTTCGCGCCAGCCGATTACCAGCAAGGCGATGGCTTCCGCATCATCTACGTACACGTACCTTGCGCATTTGTCTCACTATTTATCTACGCCGTCATGGCCGGCGCCGCTGTCACCGCCTTAGTCTGGCGTATCAAAATGGCCTCTCTCGTCATCAAACATAGTGCCCCCATCGGGGCCGGCTTTACCTTTCTGGCTCTCTTGACTGGCAGCCTGTGGGGCAAGCCCATGTGGGGCACTTACTGGATTTGGGATGCACGTCTCACCTCTGAATTAATTCTTTTATTTATTTATCTTGGCATCATGCTCTTTCAGTCGGCCGCCTCACAAAAGCGTTCCGGCGGGCGCGCCGTCGCTATTTTAATTCTGGTGGGCGCGGTGGATTTACCCATCATCCATTATTCGGTTTACTGGTGGAACACCCTCCACCAAGGTTCGACCTTACGCTTATTAACACCATCGGCCATCGATGCTTCCATGCTCTACCCACTGCTCGCGATGATCGCTGCCTTCATGCTCTATTACGCGATCATCTTATTTCAACGTTTGCGCTTTGAAATCACGGCTGTCGAGCAAAATCATCATTGGCTGCCAGGAAAATCCGCATGAAATCGCTCACTGATTTTCTTCACATGGGCGGCTACGCCTTTTATGTCTGGACTGCCTATGGCAGCGTGATCGCCTTTCTATTTTTTCAATGGCTGCTGCCGTGGCGACGCTGGAAGAGATATTTGCATGAATAAAGTTCACAAACGCCGTTTAACTTATGTTTTATTTTTTCTTGCTGGCCTCAGCATTGCCGCGACACTGATTTTTTATGCCTTAAAACAAAATCTCAATGTCTTCGTGACACCGAGTCAATTAGCCGCACGTTCAGTGCCCGTTGGTTATAGCTTACGCCTTGGTGGCATGGTCAAAAAGAACAGCATCAAACGCGACCCCAATAGTTTACAAGTAGAATTCGTCGTCACTGATTTTAAAAACGAAATGACCGTGCGCTACATCGGTGTCTTGCCCGATTTATTTCACGAAGAAAAAGGCATGATAGCCGAAGGCAAAATGAATGCCGAGGGTATATTTATTGCAAGCCAGGTGCTAGCGAAACACGATGAAAACTACATGCCAAAAAATGTTTATAATTCCCTGCGAAAAGGTAATCACTCTTAAATGTTGAAATTTTTTGGCACGCTGTTTCTCTGGAGCGCACTCGGCTTTGCCTTTCTGCAAAGCATTCCCACCTTGATTGGCTACTATCGCCGTAACCCTTACTTACTGGCCGCTGCGCGTCCTGCGGCATTTGGTCAGTTTTTCTGTGTCCTCGCCGCTTATGTGCTCCTCACCATCGCTTTTGTCACGAGTGATTTTTCAATTGCGTATGTCGGCATGACCTCACATCCCCTGCTGCCATTGATGTATCGGCTCACGGCCGTATGGGGTGGCCATGAAGGTTCCATCTTGTTATGGATATTTCTCATCACCATTTGGACCATGGTCTTTGCCACGCTACAAAAACGTAATGTGTTAACTCCGCTCACCACCGCGATACTCGGTCTTATTAATATTTGTTTTCTACTCTTTTTAATTTTCACCTCGAATCCCTTTTTACCCGCCGCTCAACTACTCACTGGTAGTGATTTAAATCCATTACTCCAGGATCCTGGCTTTGTCATTCACCCACCCATGTTATATACCGGTTATGTTGGCTTTGCGGTCACGTTTGCCGTCACCGTCGCAGCCCTACTTCATGGTCAACTAGACCAAGCATGGGCAACCGTCACACGACGCTACGCTCTCGCTGCCTGGTGTTTCTTAACCTTTGGCATCATGCTCGGTAGCTGGTGGGCTTATCGCGTCCTCGGTTGGGGAGGCTTCTGGTTTTGGGACCCGGTTGAAAATGCTTCGTTACTCCCGTGGATTGCCGGGACCGCGCTCATTCACGTCTTACTCATTACTGAAAAGCGTCGCGCCGCAATTGGCTGGGCAGCACTGCTCGCTCTCATCACCTTTACCTTAAGTTTACTCGGTACATTTCTGGTGCGCTCAGGCGTTTTAATTTCCGCACATACGTTTGCAAACGATCCTTCACGCGGACTATTTTTACTGATTCTACTTGCCATCATTCTCTCCGCTTCTCTCATTGTGTATCTCGTTCGCTGGAATCTCTACACATCGGGAAGCACTGCGCCCTTCCGCCTTTTATCGCGCGAAACCAGTTTGCTCATCAATAGTGGGTTACTCATCATCGCCATGCTCACCATTCTGCTTGGCACCATTTATCCGCTGATTGTTGATGCATTACACATGGATGCCATCTCAGTCGGAGCGCCTTATTTTAATCTGGTGATGACACCGCTCGTTTATATTTTAATGTTTTGCATGGGCATCGGCCCTCTCTGTCAGTGGCAGGAACAAGATGGGCGCGTATTACTGAAAAAGCTCGGCAAGCAAGCCATCATAAGCCTTACTTGCGCGCTTGCTTTTTTATGGGCGATTGCTGGCACATTCGACTTGTCAGCGCTGGTCAGTTTAACGCTTAGCCTCTGGATTGTTTTCAGTGTCATCGGCTCATATCGCATTAAACCCGGGATGATGTTTGCACATCTTGGTTTTGCCATTTTGATTATCGGCATTTTACTCTCGAGCCTCCTCAGTCAAGAGCGTGAAGTAAAATTAAAGCCGGGCAATGCTGTCACGATTGGACCGTATCAGTTTTTCTTCATCGGCCTCACTGGCATACAAGGCTCGAATTATCGCGGCATACAAGCCGAATTCGATGTCATGAAAAACGATCGCCACATCGTGAGCATGTTCCCTGAAAAACGCATTTACATTGTCCGCGACATGGTCATGACTAAAGTCGATATCCATCCCGGATTATTTCGTGATCTTTATCTCGCACTCGGTGAACCACTGAATGATAACTCATGGTCTATTCGCGTTTATTACAAACCTTTCATTCGCTGGATCTGGGCGGGCGGTTTGATCATGATCTTCGGCGGATTACTTTCTATTCTCGGCTATAAAAATGGACGCAAACCAACATGACCGTTTCCAAATTAAAATTCGTCATCCCCTTCACCATTTTATTTATTCTGGTAGCGCTATTGTGGAACGAATTATCTTCCGAGCGTACCAATACTTACGCTCCCGGTGTACTGGGTGAACGCGTTCCTAGTTTTAATATCCCCAATTTATATGGCTTCCCTAATGTTACCAATAAAGCACTGGAAGGTCGCGTCACCATCCTTAATTTCTGGGCGAGCTGGTGCTCGGCTTGTCGCGCTGAACATGACATGCTGATGAAAATTAAAAATGTTTATCACATCCCTATCATCGGCATTGCCTTTAAAGATGACCCAGTGGAAGCGCGCAAAGTATTAACGACAGATGGCAACCCTTATATTCAAGTAGCCTCCGATGAACAAGGTATCACGGGCGTTGATTTTGGTATTTACGCCACACCTGAAACATTTGTTGTGGCACCTAATGGTGATGTCATCTACAAACAAATTGGTGTGATTGATCAAGCCATCTGGGATACCACCATTTATCCTCTCATTCAAAAATATCAAAGCTAACCTATGCGAAATATTTTATTACTCGTCATCTGCTGTCTCACTTTCTCAAGTGCATCAGCAGAAACAACAAACGCTGCCGCATCGACTTACCATTTCACGTCGGCACAAGATGCTGAGCGTTTCTCGGCGCTCACCAATGAAACGCGCTGCGTGGTTTGTCAATTTCAAAATATTGCCGATTCGAATGCACCGCTTGCTGCGAGCTTGCGTGACAAAATTTATCAAATGATTACGGATAAAAAATCGGATGATGAGATCAAATCTTATTTGGTCAAACGCTACGGTGAAGTCATCTTGTTAAAGCCACGTTTTAACCCTCTCACGGCTGTATTATGGTTATTTCCAGCACTGGCACTCCTATTGTTTGGGTTCATCATGTTTCGCTTTTATCGACAGGCAAAGTAACTATCGCCGCAGATTTACTGTGCGTTTCCGTGTCACAAATATGATAAAATACTTAGTCAGACACCCAACGGAAGCACCCGGTTATGCAAGAAGAAAATGCATTATTAATTAAGCAGATAAAGAAACTTCCCGTCATCGGCTGGCGCGAGTGGGTGAGCTTGGCTGAACTTGGCATTGGCAGAATTAAAGCCAAAGTAGATACCGGCGCCCGAACCTCGGCACTACACGCCTTTTCCCTAAAACCCTTTACGCTGCACGGCAAAGAAAAAATCACCTTTGAGCTCCACCCCTTGCAGCATAATAAAAACGAAATTATTACTTGCACGGCGGATGTCACCGATCGCCGTGAAGTCACCGACTCGGGCGGCCATACTGAAGAGCGTTTTGTCATCACCACCCCCCTGACAATTGCTGGACAAACCTGGCCTATAGAGATTACCCTCACCGAGCGCGAAAACATGCTATTCCGTATGCTGCTAGGTCGCAGCGCATTACGCAGACATTTTGTTGTAAACCCAGCGCGTTCATTTGTGACGACGAGGAAAAAATAAAAATAATGAAAATCGCCATCCTATCCAGAAAACATTCCCTCTACTCCACCCGCCGGTTGGTGGAAGCAGCACAAGAGCGCGGTCACTCCGCTGACGTGATTGACACACTGCGTTGCTATATGAATATTTCATCGTCATCGCCGAACGTGCATTACAAAGGGGCGGTGTTGAAAACCTATGATGCGGTCATCCCAAGAATTGGCGCCTCGGTCACCTTCTACGGCGCCGCCGTCATTCGTCAGCTGGAAATGATGGGTGTGTTTTGCATGAATGATTCTGTCGCCATTACTCGCGCACGTGACAAACTCCGTTCACTACAAATTCTTTCCAAGAAAGGCATCGGCATGCCTATCACTGGCTTTGCTCACTCGATGGCAGAAATCGAAGATTTAATTCGCATGGTCGGCGGCCCACCTTTGGTCATAAAATTCCTTGAAGGCACACAAGGCATAGGCGTGATACTGGTTGAAACAACCAGTGCCGCACGCAGCGTGCTCGAAGCATTTCTCGGTTTGAAAGTGAATATCATGGTGCAAGAATTCATACGTGAAGCGAATGGCTCTGATTTACGCTGCTTTGTCGTCGGCGGCAAAGTGGTCGCAGCGATGAAACGTACGGCCAAGTCATCGGAAGAGTTCCGCTCTAATTTACATCGCGGCGGTTCTGCCGAGCCGGTGCAGCTCACGGAAGAAGAACGTAAAATGGCGGTTCGCGCTGCCCACATCATTGGCTTGAATGTCGCCGGTATTGACATGATCCGCTCCAACCGCGGCCCACTCATCATGGAAGTGAATGCCTCCCCTGGCTTGGAAGGTATTGAACGCACCACCGGTGTGAATGTGGCGGGTGAGATTATCAAATTTATGGAAGACAGTATGAGCCAGAGTAAATAACTATCGTGTGAAATACACGGTTGTCATACTGGTTATTCCGCACAATATCATGCCCCAAACGAAATCGATCAAGGTGATTTTAAGCGGCCAATTCGCAAGAATGGCGTAATTCGTAAAATCATAAATGCCATAAGTAATCGCGCCGAAAACGGCGCCCCAGATCAAACCAGCCATGACACTACCATTTGCCTTCGGTACTACGAAAAGAATAATGCCTAACACGATTGCAACATAAACCAGCATTGCGCCACTCCAATTCGGCGCTAACGCACCATTCGCTTTTCGTAATAATGTACCGATGTGTTCCTCATACAGATTTTTTGCAACAAAACCGAGCCAGATCATGTCGAGAATGAAACTGGTGACGAAGGCGGTGACAAACATTTTAAATAATTCCATGACATCCCCAAAATAAACATCAAAATAATGGCTACTGTAATATACCTTTAAAATCTGTTGCCAGTCTGTTCAAGTCTAATCGATTCAGAAAGAGTGAATAAACCATCCATGCGCTGACCGCGGAGAGATCGGTAAATTGTGGTGGCAAATATTTCGGCGGCGTCACAATACCTTCCTCTTGCAAGTCAGCCAGAATGTGTAAATCATCCAGCGTCGTTTTACCCACAAATAATAATGGAATACGATTCACTAACCCGCGCTGCACAGCAAGACGCATGTAATTGTAAATCAGGATAAAGCCTTTGCTGTAAGAAAGATCTTTGGTGAAGGGCCCGCCATCCATCGTGCTGCCACGGAACACGCGCACTGTTGACTGGTAACTGTCGTTTTCATCCATGCCTTGCTCGCGGTAAAACTGATAGACATCAAAAAAATTTGCGCCTTCTTCCGCCATGCTGACCACATTAATACGATTGGTCAACCGGCGTACGCGACCAGGGAAAGACGCCAAGGCGAATATTTCCGTAATGATGGCGAGACCTTCCTGGGTCACCGTTGACGATGGCGCACCTTTACTGAGAAACGTGCAAATGGGTTGAGACATACCATTGAGTGTCGTACCGAGATGCACCCAGCCTTCATGCACTTCAAGGACACGAATTTCACGGCGACTAAATTTAATGCCGCTGCGAATTTTAATTTTGTCGGCACCGGCTGCCGCATCCGCAATAATGCCATCACTCAGCTCGACACGAATATCCTGGTTATCATCAAAATAATTTTTCAGCTTCTCACCCAGAATGTTCACGACATCTTCGCTAGTATATTTTTCAATATCTTTCTTGGTTTCGCCTTGATCGCTGATATTGGCCAACGCGTCGTGCGCCATCAGCCCAAAGTCTTTCAGTGTCGGCGCTCCAATGTGAAACGCATCTTTGGAACTGCCGTATAATTCTTGCGAGACTTCAGTAAATTTTGGCGTGCCGCGCGCCATCAGCATTTCGATGACACGACAATACTCGTAGCACATACGCTGCATGATACTGCCAACGCCGCTATACTGGCCAAGCTTGCGGCGAATATTACGGTCAATCTCATGAAATTCTTCGATTTTTTTGAGGGGATCAAAATTAAGCGGGTTGTTTTTCTGATAATAGTTGGCATCAATCTGGGGGAGCTCTTTGCACTGGTGCTGAAAAAAATAATCTTCAGCACCAGCACCCCATTTCAGAGCATCCAGAATGCGAATTGGCTTCTGGGCGGAAACGATCTGCTCAGATAGCTCATGAATCGTTGCGCCATATTCCCCGAGCTTTTCACTAGTCGTCATGGTGGAAAAGCATCCTTGTCCTTTAGCCTATCTTTCTTATTATAATGATTTTTCAGGCTAAAGTCTGGACGTTACATCTATCTATATGAATATTTATAACTATTTACTTCTAATATTCGATAAATAGGGTCTTTTTGCGTTCAGCATCTTCGGCGCAAGGCACGCAGAGCTTAAAACCGAGTTTGGTGCGCCCTGGTGGCATAGTGTCACCGCATTCTACGCAAATTTTACTGCCAATCGCAGCAACTGCTGAATTTTGACGAATTTTACTCAAAGCGCGTGAAACTTCGCTATCTATCAAATCATTTGCTAAATCGATATCATCAGCCATATTTCACCTCGTTACACTAGATTCAAGTGTTCTTAAAAAAGTCGGGTATTCTACTTGAAAATGCGGGAGTGTCAAACGGTTAAGGAATTCTTAATAAAGTAAAAATAATCATGCACATAATACTGTCTTAACAATCGTCTTGACTTTTGGCATTATTATGAGCGAGTGTACTCCGAGCCCGATGCTGACAATAATAAAAAGAGCGCCTAATATGAGTGTGATAACCAAAGACGCAATCATAACGAACTTAGCAACATTCCGTGAAAAGCACGGTCTGAAGGCTGACGATGCCTATGACGCGCTCATTGTGAGCTCATTATTCCAGCTGACCAACCCACCGGACGACAACACGAAGAACCAGATTACTGGCATCCTTAAAGACTACTTCCATCGCGCGCCTAACCACGAGCAAAAAGATGGTGAGCCAAACGATCATGATTATAAGCGCTTCTTCCATCGCATTTTCAAAAGGCTGTTGCTGAAGAACGGTCAGTTCAAATCTAGCGAAAGCACAGAGTTGTTAGCCAGCCTTGGCGATTATAATCTTCATTTTCTGATGAAAGATGAATTAGCCCGGACACCCCCCGAATCTTCACCGACATCTGAACCCTCCATCCCGAGCTTTTTTAACGGCCCAGTACCGAGCAGCTCATCGGATGTTGATTTATCGGATGATGACCAGGGCGCTGCAACGCAGCAAGAGTCCCCAGACGATGAAACTGTCGAGCTACTCCCTTCAGAAAATCAAAATAAAGAGCCCGCAAAAGAACTGCCGACTTTGCACATGCGCGAAACGATCACCGAGATCGAAACGGCGCTCGCTGAAGAAATCTATTACAACGACCCCAAACATGACGGGTTCTACATTGGTTATCGCCACAAAGAAGCGCCCATCGCCTCAAGCTATCAACCCTTTGTTTCGGGAAAAGCGACTCGAGATGCGATTACTGAAGACAAAGCCATTTCGCCGACACCACCAATACCGGGCATCAATCCATTCAACGTGGCATCGAGCATTAACGGTGGCGTCGACAACGCATTGAGTACTGGCGGTGACCGCGTCTTAAAATTTTTCATGGCGCTTGCCGCACAAGCAGGCGGCGTGCTTGAACATGGCAAAGAAATTCACGGTGCATTTTCCTGGATTGGCTTAGCGGTCAGCTTTATCTACACCACTACTTTTGCGTTTAGTTATCTGTATCGCAGATTTTATATGAAAGAAGAAGTCGTGTTCGGCGTGCGTGATGGAATTCGCATGGCGTTGTCACTCGGCTTTTTAGGCTTATCGCTCGCGGCCACGTTTGCGGCAGGGCCTGTTGCGCTATTCGTGCTCGGCTTTCCTATCATTGCGGGTATTAGCGTCCTCTTTTCGTTAGGCGAACATATTTACGACTGCCTCTTCAAAAATAAAGAAGAGCTGGAACAGCTGCCCGCGAAGAAACAAGCCATCGGGTGTGAAATCGAACAATCCAAAAAACATCTTCAGAGTCATGAAGCCAAACTTGCAGAAGAACTTGGCAAAACCAACCCAGATATCAGAACAGTTAAAGAATTGCGTAAACAGATATCTGTCACACACACTACCTACAAACGCCAACACCGTGAGCTGGTAAAATTGTTGGAGCAAGAGCGCTCACTCACTGAAAGTCAGATTCGCCTGAAAGATCCTCTGACCATTTTCCTCACCATCAGCAGGACAGTGGTCACGGTCATCAATATCACCGGCGCGATTGTATTCTTCATTAACCCCATCGCAGGGTTGTCACTCCTCGCGCTTGCGGGTGTGTTGATGCTGGTCAATTGGGGTATTACTGTTTATAACAAAGAACGTCTTGATCGAAAAATTGAAGGTAGAAATGGAAAAGGACCGGCAGTGGGTGAATTGTCTCATGACTTAGTCGTTCCAAAACCTATGAATACCCACGAACTCGTCAATACGACATTACTGGATATGGATACCGACGAACCAGATAACAGTCAACCACAGAGCCTCTCGCCGACAAGCGCAAGCACGAGCAGCGACAGCAAAATGTTTGGCCCAAAGACCACAACTGCTGCAATCACTCAACCAGGAAGTGCACTCGATTTATTAGCGTTAGGTCAACCTGATACTCAAGCGGGATCCACCTTAAATCTTTCAAAGTAGTTTTATTTAAACGAAATCACCCAACTCAAACTGCAAAACAGCGAGCGCAGCTAGCGCCGCTGTTTCGGTGCGCAACACTCTCGGTCCTAAATTCAGCGCGGTAAAATCATGTTTAGCTGCCATCGTCATTTCAGACTCACTCAACCCACCTTCGGGTCCAATTAAAATAGCAATCGAAGCAGGATTTTGATTTTGCGTCTTTAATTTTTGGGAAACGTGCGGGGATAAAATATATTTTAATTCTGTTTTACAATCTTGTAGCCACGCACTGAGTGACTGCGGCGCATGAATCATGGGGACATGATTGCGACCTGACTGCTCGCAAGCGCTCACGACCACCGCTTGCCAATGCTGCATTCGCTTCTGTTCACGCTCGTAATCAAGCCGCACGTTGCAGCGTTCAGTGATGATGGGAAAAATTTCACTGACACCAAGCTCTACTGCTTTCTGAATAATGAAATCCATTTTTTCGCCGCGCGCGATACCTTGCGCCAAACTTATTTTCAGCGGCGATTCCACCTCACGCGGATGAAACGCGACTAACTCGGCTTCCACAAATTTTTTGCTGACAGCGCGAATCACCGCAGCGTATTCACCGCCTTCGCCATTAAACAAAATAATGTCATCGCCGACCGCGATACGTAACACTTTCGCCAGATGATGGCTGGCTTTTTCTTCGAGACGGAGGAGCCCAAGCGTCAACGGGACGGGTTGATAGATCCTGATAGCCATTAATTAATCTCTAACTCGTGCGTCGGTAATTGATATTCCTGAACAGGAACACCGCCGATGAGATGTTCTTGAATAATACGTTCCAAGACCTCAGGCGAGCATGAGTGATACCAGACACCTTCGGGATACACCACTGCAATCGGGCCACGCTGGCAAATGCGCAAACAATTCACTTTCGAGCGGTAAATACCGCCAAGACCGGTTAAGTGTAATTCTTCCAGACGCTTTTTCAGGAATTCCCAGGAGACCAACCCCGCGGCGTGGTCACAGCATTTGGGATTAGTTTGGTCGCAGCATAAAAAAATATGCCGCTTGATGCTGCTTAAATGCAGTGTCTCAACACGCTGTTTTAATAATTCGTCCATCATCTGCTAGCCTTCAAGTGAGGAATTGCATATTATACCGAGCCATTATACTAATACATTAATTATGCAAAAACTTTATATTCAAACACATGGTTGCCAAATGAATGAGTACGACTCCAGTAAAATGGCGGACGTGCTTATGGAATCTCATCAGCTGGTGAAAACCGACAATCCTGATGAAGCCGATGTGCTGTTGCTAAATACCTGTTCGATCAGGGAAAAGGCGCAAGATAAAGTTTATTCCGCACTGGGACGCTGGCGCGAGCTCAAACTGAAGAAGCCCGACCTCATTATTGGCGTGGGTGGTTGTGTTGCGAGTCAGGAAGGTGAGGCTATTTTAAAGCGTGCACCTTACGTCGACCTCGTCTTTGGCCCGCAAACGATTCATCGTCTGGGTGAAATGTTAGTTGAGCGTCAAAGCCGAACGAAATCAGTCGTCGATATCAGCTTTCCCGAAATTGAAAAATTTGACCGCCTCCCGGAACCCCGTGCTGAAGGTGTGATGGCTTACGTCACCATCATGGAAGGCTGCAGTAAATATTGCAGTTTTTGTGTGGTTCCTTACACGCGCGGCGAAGAGATCAGCCGTCCGCTTGATGATGTTTTAGTCGAAATTGCTTCCTTGGCCGCCCAAGGCGTGAAAGAAGTTATTCTGCTCGGTCAGAATGTAAACGACTATCGCGGCCCGCGACACGAAGGCGGCGTCGCGGATCTCGCAGATTTAATGAGCTATATGACGACCATCGAGGGTATTGAGCGCATCCGTTACACCACCTCGCACCCACTGGCCTTCTCGCAGCGCCTGATACAGGCTTACGCCGAGATTCCCCAGCTGGTTAACCATCTTCACCTGCCGGTACAAAGCGGCTCAGATCGCATTCTAGCGGCCATGAAACGGGGTTACACCACGCTCGAGTTCAAGGCCAAGATCCGTCGCCTACGCAAAATCAGGCCAGACATCTGTATTTCTTCAGATTTTATTGTCGGCTTCCCCGGCGAAACGGAAGCTGATTTTGAAGACACCATGAACCTGATTCACGAGATCGGTTTCGACAATTCCTTCAGCTTTATCTACAGCCCGCGGCCCGGCACGCCAGCCGCTTCCCTGCCAGATAATGTCTCCATGGAAGTGAAGAAACAGCGTTTGAATATTCTCCAGGAGCGTATTTCGGTCAATGCCAGCCGTATTAGCGAAGAAATGATCGGCACGCAACAACGCATTCTGGTGACGGCAAAAGCCGCCAAACATCCCGGGCAACTCACGGGAAGATCTGAAAATAACCGCATTGTCAGCTTTGTAGGCCCCGATGAACTGATTGGGCAAATGGTGACCGTGACCATTACCGCTGGCTCCGCCAGTTCTTTGCGTGCAGAATTACATTAATGCATTATTTATCATTAACCTGAATGAAAAATACCCACCGGCACAACGAGTTTTACTAATGGACTATTTTTTATTGAATTTTGAGCTATACTAAAAGTGTCAGGACAAACAGAGGATAAAACTTAACGTTGAATACTCTCCTCCATTCAGAAATATTTACGCTCGCACCAGAAGACAATCACCGGCTTTTTAATCTTTGCGGAAAACTCAACGAACACATCAAACTTATCGAAGAATGCCTGGGCGTTTTGATCAGACAGCGTGGTCATACGTTCTCCATCATCGGTGAGCAAGATTCCGTGAAGCAAGCGTGTGATACCATCAACAACCTTTATCACGAGACCGAAAAAGTGCAAACATTAGAGCCCAGGGAAGTGCATAACTATTTGCGTACGGTAGGAAGAAAAACGCCACACAGTGATCATCAGGCAGAGCAGATGGAAATTCGGTTAAGAAAGGCAACGATCACCGCTCGCGGTGAAAATCAGGTGCATTACATTCGTAATATTTTGAAGAATGACATTAACTTTGGCATTGGGCCTGCTGGTACCGGCAAAACATATCTTGCTGTTGCCTGCGCCGTACAAGCGCTGGAAGAAGAGCGCGTCGGTCGCATTATTCTCGTGCGTCCCATCGTTGAAGCTGGCGAAAAACTCGGTTTCTTGCCGGGTGATATCGCGCAAAAAGTTCATCCGTACTTGCGTCCGCTCTACGATGCCTTGTATGAAATGATGGGCTTTGAAAAAGTAAACATGCTCATTGAAAAAGATATTATTGAACTATTACCTCTTGCGTTCATGCGCGGCCGCTCACTGAATGACGCTTATATCATTCTCGATGAAGGCCAAAATACCACCATCGAACAAATGAAAATGTTTTTAACCCGTATTGGTTTCAACTCCAAGGCTGTGGTCACCGGCGACGTCACGCAAATTGACTTGGCCAACCGTCGTGACTCTGGGCTGATTCATGCCAGTGAAGTCTTGAAAGATACCAAAGGTATTGGGTTTACACACTATCAGGTGGCCGATGTGGTGAGACATCCTTTAGTGCAAACCATTGTAGAAGCTTACGAGAAGCATGAAAGCAAACATGACCCCAAGAAATAAATAACAGCCATGCATCATATTACCGTTCAATATGCTGCAGATAAGAAGCTGGCGCCTGCGAAGAAATTCATCTGCCTTTGGGCAGAACAGGCGCTAGCCTCTACACCACACAGCAAAGAAGTCACCATCCGAATTGTCGATCTTCATGAAATGACAGAGCTCAATGAGACGTATCGCCATAAAAAAGGGCCGACGAATGTCTTGTCGTTTCGTGCAGAAATCCCCGACTTTGCCGCGGCTGAATGCCCGCTCCTCGGTGATATTGTGATTTGCGCGGAAGTAGTTAACCGCGAAGCCGAAGAACAGCGTAAAGAACCCATTGCTCACTGGGCACACATGGTGGTTCACGGCATCTTTCATTTACTCGGCCACGATCATGTCAAAGAAGACGAAGCTGAAAAGATGGAATCGCTCGAAATTGAGGTATTATTAAAATTAGGATTTACCAATCCATATAACGACGGGGAAATGCTGAAACATCATGACTAAGAAATCTTCTGACGATCACACACAATCACACAAGCATCGCTCCTGGATGGAACGTCTGAATCATTTACTTGGCTTGGAGCCGAAAAATCGTGATGACTTGATGGAAGTGCTACGCGCCGCGCAAGACCACGACATCCTGAGCACAGAAATGCTTGCGATGATTGAACGCATTTTACAAGTCTCAGAAATGCAAGTGCGTGAAGTCATGGTTCCCAAAGCGCAAATGGTCGTCATCAAAAAAAGTAGTCGTCTCGAAGAAATTTTACCGCTGGTCATTGAATCGGGTCACTCACGCTTCCCGGTGGTAGATAATGACGACAAAGAAATTGTCGGCATGTTACTCGCCAAAGATTTATTGCCGTTCTGTTTTGCGAAAGAACAAAAAGATTTTCAGATCACCGATGTGCTGCGCCCCACTATTTTCACTTCGCAAAGTAAACGTCTCGATATTTTATTACGCGAATTTCGCAATAACCGTAACCATATTGCGATCGTCCTCGATGAATACGCGCATGTGGCGGGTCTTGTGACGATTGAAGACGTGCTCGAACAGATTGTCGGTGAAATTGAAGATGAATACGATATTGATGAAGACGATCAGGATTTATTTAAAAAATTAGATAACAAAACATTTATCGTCAAAGCCTCGGCCACCATCGAAGAATTCAATGACTACTTCCAGACCAATCTCAGCGAAGAAGAATTCGACACCATTGGCGGCATCGTCTTGAGTAAGTTTGGGCGCTTCCCTAAACGCGGCGAACGCGTCAAATTACAGGATTATCGCTTTAAAGTCCTGCAAAGTGACTCGCGACGCATCTATCTGCTGGAAGTAAAACCAGTCAAGTAACTGTTTTATAGGTAAATAACATCCGCTAGCGCCTGCCCATCAAGCAAAGCAGGGGCCCTATTGCTCTTTTTTAATTAATATGTATAATATTTACGCATAAATATAAGGCTGCGGCCATGATCGCACTCACCCACACTCGAGGATATACCCATGTCAAACAACCGCCCGCGCAAAAGTAAAGTTTCCAGAGCTGAATTAAGAGATATGCTGGATGAAAGCTCCAAATTTTTAAGTAGCAGTTATCAAGATGAGACACCGGCGCCAGCAGTACCAGTGATGACTGACGCACTCGAACAAACTAAACCACCGCGCAAAAAACTTAGCACGAATACGACAAAAAAACCGGCTGAACCGGTTGCGCCTACTTTTCAAAATCAAATTCCCATGACGAGCACGCATGTTGGTGTGTTAGCCGCACTGAAACCCATCGCAACCGAACCTTCTTTGGCTGAGCTGGTTGAGGCAGCCGTACAGGCTTCTCCAGTCGCTATGACTGAGGAATTTCAATTAGATGACATCATTGACTTGGATGATAGCTCCTCGAACTACACTTTCGTATCAATTGAAGACCGACTCCAACCCTCACCGTCTTTTAATCACTCCAAGCTTTTCAACCTCTTTGCGATTGAATACTCGGTCGTGTCTAATGATTTGCACGAAGCCGTCACCAACCAAGACGAAGCGGCTATTGATAAAATTCTCAAATCTGGTGATGTACCTGTCGACTGTTTGAATGAATGGGCGTTAACGCCACTCTTCCTTGCCACAATGAAGGGCAATGCGCGTATCGTTGCAAAGCTTCTAGAGGCGGGTGCCAATAAACACTTCTCGCCTGAAGGCACGACTTTGCCGACACCGTTCGCAATGGCTTTCCAGTATGAAAAACTTATCGAAATCTATCAATTATTCGTTAGGCATAACATATCCATGCTGCCAAGTTTCAATTAATCGCGCTTCTTTACAAGTCCCATTAAATCGGATTGGCTGTTAGCCCGTCCGATTTTTTTTATGTCCTGGTTGCATGACAGAATTCGTCGGGGTATATATAAACCTCAATGGAGTCTGACACATGCTGGCATCGCCCAATGAATTATCTTATTTTGTCGAATTATCCCATACCTTAAATTTCTCGCGCGCCTCAGAACGTATTGGCATTAGTCAGCCATCGCTCAGCACGGCGATTAAACGTTTGGAAAATTCCATTGGCACCTCACTTTTCATTCGCAGCAAAACCGGCGTGACACTGACACAAGCTGGTAAACGCTTGCTAGCTCACACCAATGAATTATTACAATTATGGGAAAATGTGAAAGCTGAAGCACTGGCATCGCATCAGGAAATTCAAGGCAGCTTTACGTTTGGCTGTCATCCATCCGTAGCACTCTACACACTGTCTGAATTCCTGCCGCAATTAATGACACAGCATCCCAAACTTGAAATCAAAATCAAACATGATTTGTCGCGCAAAATTCTAGAAAATATTATCAATCTGTCGATTGATGTTGGCATTGTTGTGAATCCCATTCGCCATCCTGATCTTGTCATTCAAAAACTTTATGAAGACAAAATTACTTTTTGGCAATCGACCCAACTGAAAGACGCCCGCCAATGTATGCTATCAGGGGAAGCGGTGATTATTTGTGACCCGGAACTCAGTCAATCACAGTGGCTTATCAAGCAGCTACACAAAAAGGGGGTCAAATATCATCGTATCCTCACTTCTTGCAGCCTGGAAGTTGTCGCGAATTTAACGGCACATGGTGCCGGTGTTGGCGTTTTGCCGACTAGAGTGGCCGAATCAGCTTATCCTGATTTATTAAAACCGGTGGCGAACATGCCGGAGTACCACGACGAAATCTGTCTGGTCTACCGGCATGAAAATCGGAGCATTAAAGGGATTCAAACGATTATTACCGCTATTAAGCAGCGCTATCAGCGATCATAGCGCTTAATAAGCGTTACCCGCACCGGAGCCTGTACTATATCGGCATGTGCGTGCGGCATGTTGTTCTTGCAAACCTTCATCGATTAAATATCTTCTGAATGCAGACGTAATTTCTTCTGCATCACGACTGTGATGACCGCGAATATAATTAAGCTTGGCAACTGCCGTGCGAAATTCTTGTTCGGAAGCAGAAAAATTAATACCAACGGGTGGGTGAAGGACAATATGCACTTGTGCTTTACCGGCTTCGGTTTCATGCGCCGCTAAAATTCTGACGTGAACACCGTGTACAGGTCCCAATGCATAACGCTTGATGAAATCTTCTAGCTCTGGCGCATACGTATAATCTTTAATGACTAAAATGCCGAGCTTTCTGCCATCTTCTAAAGAAGCAACAGATGAAACCACATAATCATTTTTCGGTTTATTACTAAAAAAACGTGATTGTGTCATCATTTTATCCAAATTTTATAGACAATCGTGCAGGCGATATTATCAATACAAGCACGACTATTAAAGGGATTTATCGATCGCAACACCCGTGTGTAAGCTTACATTCGGACATGCCGCCGCTAAAACCAAGCGTGCATACGCCTCCTGATCAACAACATGACCTTTCACTTGCACAAACGCGGCATCGACAACCTCATCGTAGCGACAGCCATACATCACCAGCGCCACAAATGCAGACTGCATCGCGGGCAAACTTGGATTGAAAGCAACATTCTCGAGATAACTTCCCGTCACCGTTCGGCCATCGCGCATTTGTAATGCCACACCGGAATACGCTTTACTATACGGCGCATAAGAACGAACAGCCGCTTGTCGTGCGAGTTCGATTAAGGCGTTATCGACATCATGATCGAGCACTAAAACATGTTGTTGCGGTGTTAACAACCCACCCACAATGTGCAAATCCTTAGGACCAAACGCATGCGGTAGCAGCTTGGAGAGCGTTGTGAGTGGCGCATCTTGCACTAATATTTCAAGCTTGCCACCTTCCGCCTGCTCGAATAAAAATTGTCGGCAATGACCGCAAGGGTTGGCGTTAATCGCTATTTTTTCGATGTTCGTTTCACCGTGATAATGAGCAACCGCTATCACCGCTTGTTCAGCGTGCACGGCCTGATTCAGTTCAAGGTGTTTGAATTCCTGATTGGCGGCGAGATAAATATTTCCTGTTGCGCCAAGCGCGACAGCCGCGGCCCTAAAACCACTAATCGGCATCACGGCAAGCTCACTCGCAAGGGGCAAGAGTGCCAACATCCATTCATCGATCGTGGCATCCAATTCACTGAGGTAATGCTGGCAGGCTGTCACCGACAACATTCCACCGTGTTGAAAGACGATTTGTCTGATCTCTTTCATTTGTGCGTCACTAAGCAGGGTCATGAAGATGTCCTAAGCTATGGGTGATGTATTTTAACGCAAGTCGCGCCAAAAATCAGTAGCGCTAAACTAGTCGTCTCTCTTCTTGCGGTGTCTCATTATTCTATTTACTATGATTAACGCTACAAAATTCTTTACTAAGGAAGGTAACGATGGAAACTAGAAGTTCCGACAAAGAGCTCGATACATCCACAACTAACACTTCGAATGTCTCACCGATCATCAAACATGGCAAACGGATGGCACGCGTGACCGATACACCCGAAAACTCTGTCGTTACACCGAGTAAAGATCTGCCGCCTACGCTCATACACAATTATTCCGACGATGATTTTTCTGGCTACTCCTCCGATGACTCCCATGCAGCAGAGCCCCCGTTGCTTAACTTAAATGGTTCCGGTATCTATGACGATCTCAATGACGACGCCGAACAATTCAGCGTCTCTCCCGTCCTCACCCGGAAACGGAGATCACCTTCACCAAGATTTTTTCAGGAAGCACCCGAAGCACCGAAACCTTCACCAACAGCACTGACACAGCAAGCCATGACGAAATATTTTCGTACGGTTAAGTGATAAAGACCGTCACACTCTAATAATTTTTTTCTAAGGATGGAAAATATTATGTATGCACGTAAAACCACTGCAAAAATTAGCACGACGTTTATCTACGAAAACATACCCACCGAAGGTGAAGGTGGTTCAGTAGAATACTGCGACGACATAACACCCGCCGATCATCAAGCGACTTATCATAAAATATGCGACGAGTTAGAACAGCGCCTCAAAGAGAGAACCGATTTTCACGGTGAGAACCCAACGTATCGTATTGAAATTCGTGGATTATTAAATGGAAAAGCGGTGAATGAAACATTCACTAATATTAATGATTATCAGGCGTTTCTTTATAAGAGGTCGATGATTTCGAATACAGTGAATACGTTGCGGCGCGAATCTAATAAAATGTGATTTTGTTTAGTTGCCGGGATGATTTTTAAGTACATCCTCTTCAAGCGCTTGCACTTGCCCGACATCGTTCATGCGATTGCCGTGTAAAGCAATCTCAAGATCAGGATGAGTGACTTTGAGACGAAATAGCGCTGCGACACCTGTCTTATCAATCTGATTAAACTGTAAATCAATGCTGGTTAATTTTACTAATTGCGATAACTCCATCCCCAAGATTAACGCGCCTTGATCAGTGAGCTGATTCATATTCAAAAATATATCTTCAACATTGGGTCGCATTTTTTTTATTTCATCGACTATATCTTTGATTTCATCATCCTTAATATTCATTTCACCTAAGTCTACCTGGCGCGGATGAGAGGCGTCTATTTTTGCTTTAACTTCTTCGCGCATTCGCTCTCTCCTCAAGATTTATGATGAAAATCATCGTGTTAATCAGCCAATTTTTTAATTTTTATAGTCTATACTTTGATTATATCCTAAAAATCTGCGTTTTGTAGCATTCATACAGGAGCGGGCATGCGAGGAACGAACAACCCAGACTCAGGCGGGGCGGCTGAAAAGGTGAATGCTCCCGTCACTATTAACGACGTCGTCGTGGCCGGCAGAATGTCGAACCCTCCTAACCCACTCGCACCCACTGGCGAATTTGGGCCGCCACACCCAACCGGCGGGTATGACATCCAACGCGGCGATGATCCAAATCCGGTGGATCGTATTTTTAATCAAGTCAGCGAACTTGCCGTAGGTGCTGCGGTCACTCACATTGAATCTAATTTTTCTGAAGAAAAATTTCAGCCCGGCAAAGAAAACAATGTCACGCGATTACTAACGAACGAATTCTTTTTTTATACCAAAGAGCCATTGACCATCGCGCAGTTTGAAGTACTCCAAAATAAAATTGCAGAGTTGGCAAAAGAACTTCCTGAAAATTTCCATTTAATTCTCGGATCATTTGCTGTTGTCACGCCTGATAATGCCGTGATGAATATTGTCCCTCAAATTGAATGCGGACCCAAACCTACTTTTAATTTCACGGTGAAAAATAACCCTTCAGCGATCGATCCTGTTTACACCACCACGCAAAATGGTTACAAAACCAGATTACCTAATGTGACAGCTGGCAAACACAATATTTCAAATTTGGCTGTTAACGTTAATGGTACAAAATGCCCCCTCTCTTTCAATAACGTTTTCCAATGTAAAACGGCTGGAGGCGCAGAATTTCATTCAGCCATCGACATCTGTCTAGATCATAAAGTGGGTGTTGCGAAAAAGAATATGAATCAAAAAATTATTATTGCGCTCGCCAAGGCGAGGAGTGGAATTGACAGTGGGTCAATGCCGCGACAGTGTGCGCATGCAGTCATTTCCAATACCATTCCCATTGAGCCTAACAATTGTGTAGGTGGTATCACACATGCCGACCCGTTTTACTCATACTCAGCTCCCAAAAATGGCGTTGCAGGCACAAGCAGTAAAGTGAACCTTAGCTGCGAGTTCGGTTCAACTTCCTATACTATTAGCACAGCACCCACCGCGTGCAGCACACTCGCACCGCAAGAATTAAGCATGGTTGATGCCTACAATCAAATGCGTAACCCTAACTCTACTTTTAGCAGCGCCGCAACCTCAACTGGCCCAAAACCTCCTAATGAACGTCCACCGCCCAATTTCAATGATTCATTACCTGTGGGGCCGCCACCGAGCTTTGTTGGTTCATATCCCGCGGGACCACCGCCGAGCTTCGCAGGTTCATTTCCCGTGGGGCCACCGCCCAGCTTCGCTGGCTCATTTCCCGTGGGACCACCGCCGAGCTTCGCTGGCTCATTTCCCGTGGGACCACCGCCCAGCTTCGCTGGCTCATTTCCCGTGGGACCACCGCCGAGCTTCGCTGGCTCATTTCCCGTGGGGCCACCGCCGAGCTTCGCTGGCTCATTACCTGTGGGGCCACCGCCGAGCTTCAAAGACTCATTGCCCGTGGGGCCACCGCCCAGCTTCAAAGATTCATTGCCCGTGGGGCCACCGCCCAGCTTCAAAGATTCATTGCCCGTGGGACCACCGCCCAGCTTCAAAGATTCATTGCCCGTGGG
>CAZGPP010000015.1:65448-70257 GCA_964527435.1 uncultured Coxiellaceae bacterium
AAGATTCATTGCCCGTGGGACCACCGCCCAGCTTCAAAGATTCATTGCCCGTGGGGCCACCGCCCAGCTTCAAAGATTCATTGCCCGTGGGACCACCGCCCAGCTTCAAAGATTCATTGCCCGTGGGACCACCGCCCGCAAGGGCATTGACGGCACAGCAAGAGAAAGGATTAAAACAGCGAACTGATGAACGCAGTAATTATGCAAGATATAGTAACTTGTATAAAAAAGACGATGTGAGATTTCGAGCCGATCACAAAACTGATTTGATCTTAGCCCAAGGCGGGCTTAGCAAAAAACCGGCTGAAAATCGCGATATCCCTGAGCCTGAAATTAACAACGCTTCAAACTCAAGATTCAGACGCTGACGGAGTCAGCGTCGATACACCTCTAACAAGCCAGCAATCTTCATGCTCGCCACAACGCGCCCATCGGCATAGCATAGAGCTGTTTACCCATCGAACCTGACTCTGATCCGGTATAGAGTACAACACCAATAAACGGCGTATTTTTCGCAATATTATCTCTAAACCATTTCAAATGTTTAAAGTCAGCCTCGCCAATTGCCGAACCTGCTTTAATTTCAATGCCAAGTAATGCTTTATCCTCGCGCTCAATCAGAAAATCAATTTCACGTTTTTCACGATCGCGATAATGAAATAATCGATATTTTCCTGCGCTCAAATCTATTAATGCAGACAATTCATTAAATATAAATGTTTCAATTAATTTTCCTGAACGATCGGCATCCAGCTCAATTTGATCTAGCCGATATCGTAATATTGCGCTCATCGTGCCAGAGTCAGTCATATATATTTTTGATTGCTTACCAACACGCTCATAGTCTGTACGAGTCCATGGATAGACACGCTCAACAAGATAAAGTGCTTCCAGTGCATTCATATACGATTCAATAGTTGGGCGACGAATGGATAGTCCAGCGCCAATCGCAGAAATATCCATGAACTTTCCCGACCATGCCGCCAGTGTATGCACTAACTCTTGCATATCATGCTGCTGGGTGATTTTAGCAATGTCTCTCAAATCACGTTCCAACAATGCGTTAATGTAATCAAGATGCCACTGTTCCCTATCATCCTGTGGCAATTTAACGGCTTCAGGAAAACCACCGCGTAGTGCCAAAGACAGCATGGTTTTGCGATCAACATGAGGTGTATAGGTTGATTCTTTCGTACTTTCAAAAGCACGATCAATGAAGGTAGGTTGCGCACCGACTATTTCACCTTGCGCCAAAGGACGTAAGCGAATTTTTGTGATGCGGCCTGCCAGTGATTCTTGCACACTCGGCAGTGATTGAATATTTGCAGATCCCGTTAATAAATATTGACCCGGCCGGGTATCTTCATCGACAACCAGCTTGATGGCAGAAAGTAATTGGGGTGCACGCTGTATTTCATCAATGATCAGCAACCTATTCTCTGGGTGTTGCACAAAACCATGAGGATCATTCTCTGCCAACGTACACACGCTAAGGTCATCCAAAGTACGGTAAATCGTATCTTTAGCAACCAGCTGCTTGGCAAGCGTGGTTTTCCCGCACTGGCGCGCTCCATTCAGTAATAGCACCCTTCTATTTTTTAATGATTTTTCAATAGCTTGCCTTTGCCACCGCTGATATAACTTCGTCATATGCCGTGCACCTTAAAATATTGATCCCGCGATTTTACATATAAGTTGCCCGCGATATTATCTATTTTAAACCCGCTATTTTATAAGTCAATATCCCGCGATTTTAATATGACTACGACTCAGCCACTTGAAAAAGCACGCAGTATTACGGGCTACGCTTGCTTGGAATTTGAAATTTTGATTTATAACCGATTGATTAGATTGGTGCCCCGAGCAGGAATCGAACCTGCGACCTGCCCCTTAGGAGTGATTGATAAACTTATTTTTAAACAATGGGTTATACATTTCCAACTTTCCAAACAGTCCTTCTTAGGGCCATAATTATGGCCAAAGATCCTTTTAAGATATACTAATATGGAATATACTCCTTAACCGTTATTCATAGAAGAGGCCGCTATGAGCTTAAATCGTATCTTAAAAATGGATTTGCCACCCCATCAATCAGCATTTTTATGGGGGGCCCGCAAAACCGGCAAATCGACTTATCTTCTGCAGCATTTTCCGAATTCAATCAAATATGACCTGCTCAAGACAGATCAGTTGGCGCGGCTTCTGGCAGCTCCACATCTTTTACGTGAAGAAGTCATTGCTCTGACTCCAGCAGAATTAATGCGCCCTATCATCATTGATGAAGTTCAAAAAGCACCCGCATTATTGAATGAAGTCCACTGGCTCATCGAAAACAAAAAAGCGAGTTTTATACTTTGCGGCTCAAGTGCTCGCAAGCTAAAGCGCGGTGCTGCCAATTTACTGGGTGGACGTGCGTGGCGCTTTCAATTCTATCCGCTGGTTTATCCAGAAGTCCCAGATTTTGATTTATTGCGTGCTTTTAAAAATGGACTATTACCAGCAAATTATTTATCAAATTACCCAGAGCGCAACTTACGCGCTTATGTTGGCGACTACCTTACTGAAGAAATCCAGGCAGAAAGTTTAGTAAGAAACCTCCCGGCATTTGCACGTTTCATGGAATTAGTCGGTTACACGAATGGACAGATGTTGAATTTTGCAAATATCGCGCGAGACGTCGGCGTCGATGCAAAAACTGTCAAAGAATATTATCAAATCCTTGTTGATACATTGATCGGATATTTTGTTGCGCCATTTCACAAAAAAGTAAAACGTGACCTCATTCAATCAACACCGAAATTTTATTTGTTTGATGTTGGTGTCGCAAATCATTTACAGCATAGATCGGTCAATGTTCTGAAGGGCGAAGAAGCCGGCGCTTCTTTTGAAAATTATATTTTAATGGAATTACAAGCCTATCTTGGCTTGAATGAATTAGACACGCCAATTAATTATTGGCGCAGCAAATCAGGACTGGATGTTGATTTCGTACTTGCCCATGGGCGCGTGGCGATTGAAACTAAAATTGCAGCTAATATAGATCTTAGTGATTTACGAGGCTTGGTTGCATTTTGTGAAGATTATCAGCCTGAATATGCGCTGGTTGTATGTCTTGCGCCCGCTAAACGCATCATTACTACTATTGGTAAAACTAAAATTGTAGTGATACCGTGGCGGGAATTTCTTGATAATTTGTGGGGTAATCAATACATATCAACCTAATATGCGAGGACATTACGCAAAGCCAGAGAGCAGGTTAAATGTATGGTGATTGATAAGGCTTCTCCTTTCCGAATCAGAAATTACCTGCAACTTTGGTGCGCATGGTGGGCAAGAACTTCAGATACATGGCAATATCAAGAGATCATCACTAGGTTTATTGATGCGTGTTATGACATTCGAATAGCTGCATATGCCGAAGGTCTGCTTCAAAAACTTAAAGCATCACGCACGTCCGTGCTTGGTGATGGGCTCGCAGGCTTGCTCGCGGCTTCGTGAGCTTTCCATGCATCTCGTTTTTGCTCGATAAAAGTTTTCCAAGCGCCGCCGCAGGCCGCAATCCCGTGGCGGCAATCAAAACCGCGCCTGCATAAATATTCAAACCCCAAACCAACATGAGAGTCACGAGAAGGACGATAAAATGATTAACCCCCTTTCAATTTAAGTGATGCAGCAAGCTTGCCAACGGGTCTGTTTTCTTCCATACCGTAATACAAGCCTTCACATAACACTTTCGCAGTTTCCGGCGGCAACACACTTTGTATAATGCCCATCACGCGAATACAAAATGCTTGTCGCTGATTCCAATCCGCAAAAACATTAAACTGTTCGTCATACATTTTGCAAACTGCATAAAACAGTAATTCAATATCAAAATAATCATCTAATTTTACTGCCTGCTCTGGCAGCAACATGTTAAAAAGCTCGGTTAATGCAGCTTCCGCTGTTGGCGATAAATGTTTTTCTGGCGAATCTTCTGGAAGTGCTTCTTGTGAAAAGACATTAATTAAATTTTGAATGATATCTGCATAGGCTGGCGGTATGACAAATTCAACCTCGTCTGCGTCGTTTCGTCCACCTCATTCACTTTTATTTCATATTCTTGCCATTCAGACATTCCATGCGCTTTTGCAGTTGTCATTTCTTCTTTTTGTTCTGCCGTAACACATGCTGCAACTAGCTTGTCGTAATAGGGAAGTAATATCTTGATCATTTCAATCTGCTTGCGTTACACCGCCATGGCTAATGCGTTTTCCGCATAAAACCGCTGCCATGTGAGCTGGCTCTCAATCACCATCTCATTTGGTTCAGCCAATAATAGTGCCGGGTTTAATTCTAATAATACTCTTACCGTATCTCGATCATCATCAATCACTGCCTGCATGAACACTTGCACTTGTTTTATAACTAGCTCCGGCTTCACTTGCCGCCATAGCAATTGGCATGATTGTGATAAACGGCTGGCATCTTGCAGCGACAGATATCTACGCACTAAAAGCTGCGGTATGTGACGGTTTAGAATGCTCCAACCGGGTTGTATTTTTTCTGAATTTTCAAAGGCTCTATTGTTTGCCATCTGTTCCTTGTTTTTACTCGCCTAAGTTATGGTCAAGTTATATACATACCGGCTTAAGGAAATATTAGTGATCACAATTCAGGTATCAAATTATTTGGTTATACCCATGGTTATACCCGATGAAAAATATCAGTTTGAGGAGTTTGGATGATGACTTATAACTAGATGATTTTTATTGTTTATTTTCGTGCCCCGAGCAGGAATCGAACCTGCGACCTGCCCCTTAGGAGGGG
>CAZGPP010000016.1:0-58771 GCA_964527435.1 uncultured Coxiellaceae bacterium
CCCAAGTGCCCTCGGAATTAAGCCTCGTCAGCTTACAAAAGTAAAGATACAAGCCCGTGATGTAGCCTGTATAAACGCGCAGCGTTTATACGGGGTATCGTCATTGATGCTGTTTGGGAGGGCGAAATGGGCAGGAGTTTTTTTATGATTATTCTAATCAAACATAAAAGTTGATGTATCTTTCAATGACGACGACGTCGTGATTGACGATGCCCCGTATAAACGCTGCGCGTTATACAGGCTACATCACGGGCTACGTTTGCTGACATGTTATTCAAAACAATGCTTTATTCTGTTTGTTCATTGGCTTTTGTGGGTTAAGCAGAAACAATTTGTCAGAGCCTGGTTGCGGCTAGCGCGTACCCAGGCTCATCGATGAATTAAGATGAACCCAATACTAGCTTTTGATTAACTGTCTGAATTTTATCTTCACAAGTGGTAGTGTCTTTCTGGCAAAAGAATAAGGCACGATTGTTGTGATATTTTGAATAAAGTAGTTTGCCCGCAATCGCGAATAAACCTACCCCTGTCAGCGCAATAAGAATATTTAAAATAATTGTACCCACGCCGCCAGCCGCGCGATATTCACTCATCTCTTTATTTTTGCTATTTAATAATGTCGTAAATTCTTTTGTAAATGTTGGATAATCAGTTGCCGTGTCTTTTTTATTTTGGTAGTTAATTGTTTTTTGTTTGAGTTCGTCAGCAAGATCCATCGCGATTTGTCCTTTTGATGAATCTTCGTGATCGAGGAGATAGTTGCCATATTCATACAGTTGATGAATTGCATTTAATAAACCATTTGGGATTTCGTTGGTTGTGTCTTTTCGTGGTGATTCGAGCACTTCTTCACTTGGTATCTCTACTTCTTCCTCATCCTCATCGTCTGAATCTAAAATGACTATCTTCGGCGCAGGACTTGTGACAACGACAGTGTAACTGATTTCCTTTTCACGCTTCACGCGCTCAATCTTGATTTCTTCAATGTCCATCATTTTTGCCACGACATGATGACTGAGTAAATCGATAATACCTTTAATGCCGGAACTTGTTGCGATCATCAAGGCCGTCTCACCATTTTTGTTAATCGCATTTGCGTTTGCATCGTGTTTCAGTAACCATGCGACGAGTAATTCATTTCTATGCCATACAGCGTAATGCAGGGGTGTCATGCCTCCGTTGCTTGGTGCATTGAGGTCTACGCCTTTTTCTAAGAGCCAACTCCATAGCTCGGGGTTCTTGCTAGCTGCAGCATAGTGAAACATGGTCAGGCCCGATGTAGATTTTGCCAGGATATCCAATCCTTGTTTCTCGACCAAATACTTCGTTATCTCGAGGTTGCCTCGACATGCTGTATGAAGCAAGGTGTTTCCCCTACCATCTTGGCAATTTACATCACTACCTAGATCTAGATATTTTATTAATTCAGGCACAGTGAGATTATATTTTGACTCTATTAAATCGTGTAAAGGTGTTCGGCCTTGATCATTTTTCTTGTTGAGGAAATATTCACGTCTGCCTTCTATCAGCTTTTCAATCGTGTGTGTGTGGCTATCATTCTCATTTATTAAAATGAGTGTGTGAACAAGTGTATTACCCAGTCCGTCAACCACATCAATGTCTGCGCCGTACTGCACTAATAGCATTGCATTAGCTACTTGTGACATTTGTTGGCTTTTCTCGATGGAGAATTTCTGAGATAACATTGACTGCAGTGGTGTTTTATTATTTTGGGAGAGGGTGTTTACTAAATCTTTATTGATTTCCAGTAGCGTGGTTAGCATGGCTGCACTCTCAGCATTACTTTGGCAGGCCATGGTGTGCAGAATGGTGTAGCCATGCCTATCCTGCACGGTTAGATCAGCGCCATGTTCAGCTAATAGTTTAACATTATTGTAAAATACTTTTTGATGATCGCGTGTAAAGTAGGAAGCGTTCATCATCGATTGTAAGGGTGTTTTTTTGTCGACAGAAAGAGTGTTGGCTAGTTCTTTATTGATACCCAATAATGCAGTCAGCATTCGCACGCTCTCAGCATCACCTTGACAAGCCAGGACGTGCAGAATGGTGTTGTCATGTCTGTCCTGCACGGTCAGATCAGCGCCATGTTCTGCTAAAAGCATAACATTATTGTAAAATACTTTTTGATGATCGCGTGTAAAATAGGAAGCGTTCATCATCGATTGTAAGGGTGTTTTTTTGTCGACAGAAAGAGTGTTGGCTAGTTCTTTATTGATACCCAATAATGCAGTCAGCATTCGCACGCTCTCAGCATCACCTTGACAAGCCAGGACGTGCAGAATGGTGTTGCCATGTCTGTCCTGCACGGTTAGATCAGCGCCATGTTGAGCTAAAAGCATAACATTATTGTAAAATACTTTTTGATGTTCGCGTTTAAAGTAGGAATCGTTCATCATGGATTCTAAGGGTGTTTTCTTGTCGACAGAAAGAGTGTTGGCTAGTTCTTTATTGATACCCAATAATGCAGTCAGCATTCGCACGCTCTCAGCATCACCTTGACAAGCCAGGACGTGCAGAATGGTGTTGCCATGTCTGTCCTGCACGGTTAGATCAGCGCCATGTTGAGCTAAAAGCATAACATTATTGTAAAATACTTTTTGATGTTCGCGTTTAAAGTAGGAATCGTTCATCATGGATTCTAAGGGTGTTTTCTTGTCGACAGAAAGAGTGTTGGCTAACTCTCTATCGATTTTCAGCAACTCAGCCAGCACTTCTGTGCCCTTAGTATCACTTTGACAAGCCATGGTGTGCATGACGCTGTTACCGCGCCTATCCTGCGCAGTGAGATCTGCACCGGCTTCAGCTAATGAAACGACAGACGCTTTAAAACCGGTTAGTGCTGATTGTGACGGTCTTAAATTATTTAATAATGATTTTAATTTTTCGGTAGCTTCGACATTCTTGCGTTGCATAAATTATTTTCTCTTATTCTAATTAGCTATACGTTCTACTGAAGAGGGTCTGCCTTAGTTCTGATGATTCTTTGACTCTCGCAATCAGCGCGTATGCTTGGTGTTTTTGAGTTTGTAGTATTATGTCAGGATAGGGTGGATGTGTCAATTTTGACCATTAATTGCGATGTGGCGAGATATTTCACATTATTTTAGGGCTTATGAAAAAAAATTCATTAAATACAGCGAGTTAGCTGATATAGGTCCATGTCCGAGATGCGCGCGCCACATAACATCAAGCAGATAAAGTGCGCCCATTTAAAAATACTGTACATGTCCGACACCTTAATCATGTCACATATATATGTCATATATGGAAAATTTCGCCCTTCATAAATAATAGGCATTTAGGCTGTTTTTCCGGTAAAATCGCCCAAGAATAATTCAAAAAAAACCAGAATGGAAATACTCAGCCCATGTTTAGACCGCGACCTAAAACAAGAAATCCCGTTCCAGCTCCAGCTCACGTATTCTCCGCGAAAAATTACGGCGTGTTAACGCATGATTTATGGGTTTTGATCGCGTATTACTTGCATTGCCAGGATATCATCGCACTTTCGAAAACGAGTAAGGATATGCATACAGTCATGATGCATGACCTGCAGATTTGGAAGCCAATATTCGAGAAAAATTATGCCTTCGCGCCGCAAGTGGCCGACGTGGCACTTGCTGAATATGGCAATCATTATCAGGTGGTTGTCGCCATTGAAAGTATGAAACCGAAGTCATTTCTAGTGACGCATGGGTTTCAAAAATGTCGTTTTGGATTTGCGCTTTTAAATGGGGCGTTGTTGGATGATGACGATAAAAAATGGCAGTTTGTGCATGACAGTCATGTCTACCCTTCTAGGAGTGATGCGGCGGTATATATCCGATCAATTGGTCAACCTCAACAACCCTATGTTGTATTTGGAACAAATGTTACAACAAAAAAATTGAATGAGTGGATCAAGCATAAAAATCATTCGGCGATCAAGGAACACGTGGTGGCTGTAGAAGTCTTGAATGACGAGTGCGTTTTAGTGGATAGTGAGCGTGTGAAATATATGAAAGAGTGGGGCGTGTTTAGCCGTTGCAAGTTACAGACTGAGCCAGAGCAGGTGATACGTGAAAAAGCATTAGCCCTTTTACCGAAGCAGTCGTAGCCCGTAAATGTTTCCCGTATAAACGCAGCGCGTTTATATAGACAACATCATGGGCTACGCTTCCTGAAATGCTAATTGATAGCCGATTAATATATATGATAATTTGAGCAACCTCTGATTATGCGGTTATTTTCTCAAAAGATACGAAATAATATAAAAGAGGGTATTAATAATCGCACTTTTTAAGGGTCGATACTGCCTCTTATCGACCCTAATGTTGATCATTCAATTTATCGGCGGTTGATCGTATGAAATCACTTCGACCCAAGAATATAATCCATGCGACTGCGTCTTTTGCGCAGCGTTGGTTGCTCAGGTTTAGTTTTCGCTGCGACACTGAACATCGCCGCTTTATTTTGCGAGACAGTAGTTGTTTCAACTGCATTATTACTTATCTGAAAACTTGACGCTATCACGTCAGCAATAATATCACCCTTAGTGCGTTTTACGCTTTTGCTGGATTTGCGCAGTAAAGGTGGGGCTGTCTCAGATTTGTCTATGTTAACGTAAGCCGAGTCAAATTTTTCAGCGAGAGTTTGTTCGGGTTTCGATTCTAGTTCAGCTTCTCGATTATCTTTGAGTGAAACTCTTCCTTGAGCCATGTCTATCTCCTGATGATTATTGTATCGAACATACTAACAACAATACCTGTGATAGCTCAATCAGATTTTACACGGATAGGCTTGCCATTCTACACCAGATACCCATCACTTGCGGCGCATACTAACTAGAAGTGCGATGTTGGCATGCAGTAGGGTTTATGTCACGTATGCTTGCCGAAATGTCAGAATGAATTCATAAAAACATAGGTAAATATACCGATGATTTTAAATACGTGATTCTGTACATTACTTGACTAAAAATAGATGCAATACAAAAGTTAATAATAATTATAATAATAGGAGGGTTACCGCCATGTTTAATCGGTTCACACAAAGCTTGATCAAAATGGATGAACGCAGCCAACTCGAATTTTTACGCAAAATGGTTGAAGGCGTACTCAGCCTCGACACCGTCATGCGCGCTGGCGAATTGGGTGCGGTAAACCAGCTATTATCACACGGTGATCAGATCGGAGTTCTTGATCATATCGTTGATGCCATCGACCTGCGTGCCAACACTCTGCGTGGTAATGCTGCAGGGATTGATCTCGTTAATCAATTCCAAGCGCTCTCGGCAAAGGAAAGGGCTAAGCAAGCAGATACCTACATTCGGCAATTACAAAGACTTGGTAAGTCAGGCGAACACGCACACAAACAATTAATGAATATCCTCAGCAAAGATTCAGCCATCATCGTCGCATGTAATCAATTAGTCGCTATGTTTGCTTATAAACTATATTGCATTAATGACATCGATACGAGCGAGCAATGCGAAATTATTAACAATTTAAGCGAAAATCCTGAGTGCGTCATCAAGTCTAAACACCCGTCTGCATGACAAGCCGTAGCAAGCTTTCAGAAACTTTACGGAATCCTCACTCACTCCTATATCTCAGCAGAAGTGAAGGAGTATATTCATTTCTCCGTCTGCACATTATTGATTTGCGAAGTCAATCATCGAACCTGCGTTAATAAATCAATCATGACACTCGCTGCCGCTAAAGTAACACTTGATCGTCATATGCCAGAAAATATGAGCTGCAGCATCTTCACAAAAGGTAAACATGAGAGTGCCAGAACAGCCAGCCGACTGATTGGGGACTTATTTAAAAATAGCATTCATTTGTGCGATCTAGAAAATGTTGAGCAAATCAATAACATTCGCGACACGTTTATACGCGTCTATGCGCTGGTTGCAGCGGAAAAAAGCTCCTTTGGTAAAACTACATTCTGGGATGACATCCTTGACTTAATGAATCACGTTCTCAACCAGGAAAATCAGGTATTAAAAATGGATAAGAGCTCGTTCGCTTCAGGTAGAAGATAAATCGGGAATTGCGGTGTCAGGCATGGATGCCCTGTCTTACGGAATAGCGGTGTCAGACATGGATCCCTCAACTTAAAAAAAATATATTCAATATAATATCAAATCACTCTGTCACTATCAGAGATGGACACTCCATATAACATCAAGCAACATGAAGCGTGCTTATTTAAAAATATCCTGTATATCTCCGATGAGGATAGGTTGATTTTGTAACGCTGTAATGATCACAGCATTAATGGTGAGTTGTGCATGTCTGATACCTTAATCGCAAAGTATATTAATTTGTCTCATAATAATATTACTGAGGCAGTATTGAGTTCACTTAGAAACGAAACTTCTAGAAATATTAAGCTTCAGTATTTATGATGAGGGCGTAGGATTTGTGTTAAACCTTAATATGGAGTATTTATGAGTTTTAGATCGATGATGAAGTTTTGTGTAACGGCTGTATTGATAACTGGTTCGTTTGCTGTCTATGCAAGTGAGCCAGTACTTTGCCCCTCAGTAGAGCTAGTCAAAAGCAAGTGGCAGCATTTAGATACTGTTGAAGTAATGAAGGATAGTCTGTACATGGTTCGATCTGAGTATGGTTCTATTTTTGATGAGAATAGCAAACGATGGTGGGCAGTCGTTACTGTAGTTAACGCACCAGATTTCAACACAGCTTTCTCTAATGGGCAGGAAAATGTAAAGAATGCCACGATACAGGTTGATAAATACGCCAAAGAAAGTGCTTATTATGCTTGCGAATACAAAGAGAGTGCTTCTTTGCAATCTATTTATATGTTTGCTGAAATCCGTGAAAGCGGTGGTAAGATAAAGCGCTTTATCTCGCAATTAAGCAAGTAGTCTAAGCTAAGAATTGTTAATGGCAAGCTGTACTCACTTCAGCTTGCCATTAAATTGCCACTAATGGCTTGTATAAACGCGCAGCGTTTATACGGGATATCGTCAATCAGGTCGTCACCGTCATCAAAATATAAATTGATCTTGGTTATTCGGTTTGCCGTGCCCACATCCTGCTATACTAATAAGACTAAATATATTTAGTAGGAATAACATGAAAAAGATAATCATCACAATAAGTTGTATCTTTGCTTTCAATGCTGCTTTTGCCGCCCCACCTCAAACTGAAACCGCCATCTTCGCTGGTGGCTGCTTTTGGAGTATGCAGCACGATTTTGAAAAATTGAATGGCGTTCTCTCCACAACCGTTGGTTACACCGGTGGAGAAGTTGTGAGCCCTTCTTATCAGCAAGTCTCTTCGGGTAATACGGGTCACTATGAAGCCATTCAAGTTGTTTACGATCCCGATCAAATAAACTATCAAAAATTACTGGACTTCTATTGGCATGATATTGACCCCACTAATGCAGCTGGGCAATTTTGTGATTCAGGCAGCGAATATCATGCTGTAATTTTTTACTCTAATGCGAGCCAAGAAAAAATGGCGAAGAAGAGTAAGACCACCCTTGAAAATGAAAAGAAATTCGATGCGATCACCACTAAGATTCTGCCTGCTAAACCCTTTTATCCAGCTGAAGACTATCACCAGCATTATTCCGATAAGAATCCTGATGCATATAATGCCTACCGTTCAGGCTGCAGGCGGGATGCGACATTGAAAAGCATTTGGGGTCAGTAGCTAAGAGCGGTAAGAATGAATATATACAATATGATAGAAAGTCAGGCTGTCACTATCACAGATGTACGCTCGACTTAGCATCATGCAAATAAAGTGTGCTGATTGAAACGAGGCTGTATACATCCGATGAGGGCAGGTTGAATTTGTAACACAATCATTATTAGAAAATGAATAGTGAGTTGTGTATGTCTGATACCTTAATTTGTAATAGATGAAACCTGGATGAAATGGATGAGCATTTCATCCAGGCTGCGACTTAAAGCTTAACTAAAGTTGTCGGCGTAGATGCGGTAACAGGAGTCGACATGGCCGCGCTTTTATTAGCCGGTTGATGGCTGAATAATCGATCGCGTTCTGGCGAGGTGGGTGTGACTGTTGCAGGTACCTTAGCCGCAGCTAATTGTTTTAGTACCGCTTCCCGTGTTGCTGCATCAAGATTTGCTAATAACGCTTCAAGATTGACGGTAGTGCTTGCCGGTGCAGATTGAGACTCTTTCTCAATTAAAACTTGATCGAGAAGTTCAGGATGTCCTCTGTCTGCTTGATAGGTTTTCCCTGCAACTGAAAACGTTCCTGGAATCGTTAATGATTGAGAAGCGACAGATAAATCATTCACATAAGTTGGCGTGACGAATGTTGTAATTTCATCTTGAATAAATGTCATGAACTCTTTGATGTGCCCCATCTCTTCCAAGTGACTTAGAATCATTTTGAAATCATCAATGGTCATTAATTTAATAAAGGCGCCGCCTGTTAAATTAGCAAGTTCGATTAATTTAGCTTCATCGTATTCACTGCCAAGACCTAGGGCAAAAATTCGTGGCCTCATTCCTTGTTTTTTGCTGAGCTCGTTTGAGGTTTGTTCTAATTCAGTTTTATGATCAGCAGTGCCGGTGTCTTGCCCATCAGTGAAGACAACAACGGTCACATTTTCGTTAGATTGCGAGTTTATTAAGTGTTTTGCTAAGACCTTCTTCATCGTCGCGTTGAGGTTGGTCTTGCCATCCATGGTTAAACCATCGAGAAATTTTAATATATTGGGTAAGTCGGATAGCTTGAAATCATAGGTAAAACTATCATCTGAAAACCGAACCAATTTAATTTCAGCATCTTGATAGTCCGGTTCTTTTGCGAGACGACTAATGAATGCTTTAACATGCGCAATGTAGGCATCTCGGTGCTCGTGCATCGAGCCGCTGCAGTCTAAAACTAGCGAAACCACATTTTTTAAATGCATCGCACGTTTAATGCTGAAGAGAATCGGTGTGGCTTGCTGGGTCTTTGCGTCTTCATCGCCGTGAACATTCAGGACAAAGCCTTCTTTGAAAATAGTGCTGAAATAATTAATAAGATGGGTTTTATCAATCTCAATTTCGAAACGCTCTTCATGGCCAGACTGCAATGCGATGTTTAAAATTTCCATTTCTGGAGCATGAATACAATTAATTAACAGGCCGTAATCTAGAAAAACAGAGGTGTTATCATTGCTGCGATAGATAATTTTATCGATGTGTTTCGCGAGTACGCCGTTTAGCGTTCGTCGATTAGGCAGTGGTCGATATTGGAGTGCGTCGCTTGTCAGTGCGGCGCGTAATTCTTCAAACGTAGCGCTACTTAGTAATTCTTTATAGGTATTAATTTGTGTGTCATCAAATTTACTATCTTGTGTGTCGCAACTTCCTTGCAAAACAAAGCAGTCTGCGCGTGGCACTTCCCCGTTCCAGTTGATGTATCCATGGTGTCTTAGTGTATCCTTACCAAACAATCGTTCGTAAGTCTTTTCACCGGTGCCGTGTTGTAGTTTCACGATAGGCGGGTACGTCATCATGACCGCCGGTGCCGATTGTGGTGAGTGGTTTACTTCCACCAGTGTGTAATTGAGGCTAGCGCGCAATTTTTCAGGCGAATTTAGGATGGCGATTATTTTTTCGGCAATGTCACGCTGTGATGTCGACACTAAGAGTGAGTCATTGTTGACCTGAACACTAAGTTCTAGTTGTTCTGACGGAATGTTGATGAAGGAGCTGAGCAATAATTTCCATTTTGCCGATGGGCTCATGCGATTTTCTGCCACGCCGCTGTTGGCGGTAACATCCCCGATTCTTTGCATAGCGATATCCTTTTTTAATTTATAATTAGACAATGCTTGAGTGTATGAGCGCTATTATGTCGATATTATTCGAAATGTCTAGATTGGGATGTGGCGTCACCTCGCGTCGTTAATCGTTAGTGACGCCACTCACGGCAATACCATGCACGATTCGTTAGATGCCTGGGCTGCGGCGAATTTCTGCAACAGGTGCTTCTTCTTTGGCTTCTGGTGCTGGCATTTGCTTCGCAGCCTTATTCGTGAGGCGTAACAGATCTTCTTCAATTTGCTGATGCGCGGTGCGTGCGACTCTGATATCGGCTAATTTAAATTTCTCGTTCGTGCCTGGTTCAGCGAGCGTAGGTTGGGCAGAGCGGCACGCGAAGCCCAACAATCTACGCATCAATCATGAGTAAAGTATCCCGTATAAACGCGCAGCGTTTATACGGGATATCGTCAGTCATGGTGTTGTCGTGATTGAAAGATGCGTTGACCATTCACGTTCAATTTTATAATTATAAAAAAATCCTTCCTGCCCATTTCTCTTCCTCAGGCATCATCAATGACGATACCCCGTCTTATGTGACGCGCAGCGCTGGCGATTCAGATTGCGTGATCGATTTTGCATAATCAGCACCAATTTGAATATAGCGCTCATGATCTTTTTTTGAAATGCCGTTATCGTTGAGGCAGATGAGATAAGCCGCGTCATGCTTAATCTCTGCGACAGTTTCCAGTGCAGTGTTCGTCAGTTCAGTCATGATGGCTACTATCTGTGGTAACTGCTTTTCATAGGTTGCGACCAGTTCATCTGTTATACGTAATTTCATGGCTTGAGCAGTATAGGGTGGCTTCCTAAAGGTGTTGAGTACATTTGCCTGATAAAACTTCGTATCAAACACCACATGCGGGTTGGTAAGCGGATCATACACGTAGTATCCGATTGCTTTGTTGCCCAGCATGACAACAAAATGATCGCGGCTAGGAACGGATTGCAGTTCAACCACAATCTTTGCTCCTTTGAAGAGCTGGTGCAGCATGATGGCAGCGTAGCTGGCGCGCACAGAGCAATTGCCAATTTTCGAAAAATGATACTCAGCGGCATGGCTATACAAAAAAATCTGCATGTTGGTGTCCATGTCTTCGGGCAAGATACCGTAGAGTTGTTTTAGCAAGGCGAAATCCCGGCCTAGGGCAAATGCACGCTGAGTGGCGCGTTGAAAAAACGTGCTGATGGCACCGGCGGCACGAGCGTCGCCCCGCTGTTGCTTTTCCTTATATTCATTTGCTACATATGTGCTCTTGGGAAAATAATGCTCTTCCGGTGGCATGGCATCCAGGAAGGTGTTGGTCAGTGCTTCGGCCTTGGCGACATCACCTTGACTTTTCGCGACAAATTGACTCAGTGGGATCATTTCGGCGGCTGTTGGAGCTTGCTTGCGTGCTTGCATGGTGTGTGCCTCTCTGCTTTGTTATTTTTATAGATGCTGTGCTATTTGCGGGCAATAAGCATACAGAAAGAGGGGCCGTGGTGCAACGGGTGTGCGCATTGCATTCACTACTCCCTAATGCTAGCTTACGCCGAATTATCAATAGCAAAATTAAGGATTAATGATGCAAAGACCAAGAGATGAGCAAGCGCTAAGCGATACAGCAAAAATTTTGAAAGTGGTGGTAGCCGAAGCGGGTCAAGAACACCCACGTGGTACCGATATGTTCGAGCGAGTGGGTGGATCATGGGATGAGGCCGCCAAAAAAGCGGCGGAGAATGCGCACACATCGGTTGTGATGACGTTACCCGTTTATACCACCATGGGTGTCGCCATGACCTTCGCAAAAAAAGGGGATTTAGCGTCGGTCATGAATGCCATCGGTCCATTTGTGGCGATCGGCGGCTTTTTTATCGATGTCATTAAATTTCCTTTCTGTCTGGGTTATGCGGGTGTCGAAATCACTCATGCTGGTGTGGCCAAAGCCATCTCTGCCATCAAAGAAGGTTCGCCAAAGCATGAATTTGAAAAGCGTATGATGGGTAGTTTCATCACCAGGTTCGCGCAAACAGCACAATTGCTCTGTGCGCTCGGGGTCGTGACACCTGAAGCAATGCAAGCGAAATTAAAAAATGCCGACATTAATGACTTGATTGGCTTGACACTTCTACATACCGCTTTTGCTTCACGTCATACTCAGGTCAACTCACTGATTCTGGCTGACGGTAAAATTTTGCGAGAAATTGATTGTCCTGCAGAAGGTCGCGCCTTGTTTGATTTATGTATCCAAGCAAGAAATGTCATCCTTGAGGCTTTAGGCGGACTGCCGCAACGACATGATAGCGATCTTTACATGCGCGAATCGACAATTGTTGCAGAATGGATTCGTATCATTTATGCAGGCAAAGCATTCCAACCAAATGAAATGCCAGCCGCAACGCCTAAAAGTCTCGAATTGGTAAATAGATTAATAGATCTCAACAAATCATTAACCGTGTATGCCAAAGAGATCATACCCGTGACTGATAAGGAAGTGGGTAGAAGAGTCATGAGTCGCAAGTAAATATAAAATTTGTTGGGTTAGCGTTTTTTGCGTAACCCAACAAATAATATAATAACAAGGAGTGTTATATGTTCAGACCAAATCCCAAAAAGCTTGCTGAAGAAGCATCGAAAGAAATAGGGCTTCGCTTAAGAAAGTTATGCAAAACTTACGATGATAAAATCATGTTGGCAGAAGCGACTGGATTCCAAAGACCCACCCATTTACCTACAGAGCCGATCCTGAATTTACATAATAATGACACATCTATTTTATTATGAGTGTCTAAACAAAAAAAAGTATCAGGATAAATTGCATCACTAGGCGTTATGCTGGGATCATAAACGATTGTACCCGGAGGAGGTACTTGTGTGGCACGATAACTATGAATATTTAAATCGTCATCTATATGGATTGGAGGATTTATTGTTGGGAGATATTATGCAGACACACTGATAAGACAAATCAATCTGCTTAGGTAAAAAATATAATAAATCGGTGAATATATGCTGCGTAAATTAACAAAAAAAGGTGATTTTACTAGAATACTTAACCCACCCGTGGACTCGCCCGTGTTTGGTATTCACGATCAATGGGTATCATATTCAAGACATGCGGAATGGGTCATGCCCCAGGGTCTCGGTCGTAATCAGGCCTCCAGAATAGAGAACAGACAAAGCCGTTTGCAATCATTTGAGCTGGCACATTGGGGAGGTACCACGTTAATCCTTATTTCTTTCATTGGCGCAGATCGTGGATATTATCTTTCATCACTCAACGCACATTTACAGTCAGAAGACAGACATCAACTTTTGGATAATGGGCGATTGTTGCTTCGTATCAACACCACGGATGATTTGAGTCAGGCGTTATCTGTTTTGCATAAACGACACCAATTTGATCCTGATACCAAGAATGATTTGGAATCATCATTGCACATCAAAATTGCGCTCACTCATGTTGATGCAAAACTTTATCTTTTACAGGGCAGATTTGATGAGGTTTATGCCGATTGTCTGACACAGTCTCACAACACTGTCATAAGGTGGGTCATCATGCCATCAGGCATTACGGCAAAGAGCATCCCGAGTGGGCCATTAGCATTTATCTGGCGGCACGCATCGAGGACGAAGAACGTTTTTATTTCGGATATTCCTATTGCTACGCGCTTAAGCATATTAGCGAAATGATACTCAATGGACAGTCTGTGGATTTTGATGTGTTTAATCATGTTGATTTCGATACTTTGTTCGCCACATTAACTGTACCCAACAAAATGTTTAAAAGCACGCATCATGATTATCTCTATTATCTGGGCGTTTATTGCAGGGAGATGCATGCTGATAATATATCATGGGCGCTAAAATGTTTTAGCGGCGTGCCAAAAGCAGACAAAAATTATTTAAGTGCCTGTGATGCCTTGCTTCATCTTGAAATGCAAGGCCACTGTACTGTGGATACTTCAGGTAGTGACCTCGATAAAGCTGAACGTATGTTGCGCAATGTACTTGCGGGTAATCCTGAAAACCGCTGGATGGCGCAAATGTATTTTGCCCTTCTCTGTGGTGGTGCAGGTCTGGCGCCGGACTTTCCGAGTGTGGACACGAATGCAGATTCAGTCGTTGCTTTAGCAAAATACATGCGAGATTTGCATGATGAGAATACGCAGTTAAAGTCAAAAGTGGCATCGATGGAATCTGAATTGAAGAAAAGCAAGGCAGAGGATGCGGGGATAACTATGACAGTGCCTAAGTTTTTTCAGTAGTAGAGGTCCGGCCACTTCCTTTCTATAGCTCCACCTTGGCGTAAGGCGCTCGCAATGACGGCTGAAACCGCTTAAGATGCCCAGGTTTAGTTTTTTAAGTAATAAATAATAATGGGGACAGATATGCAAATACGAAAGTTAGCAAAGAGCTTAGTATGGTTTGGTACTTATGTTGGAAAAACTCCGCAAGAATCTTTAGATGCTTTACCAAGCGTATTAGAACAAGCGAGTCAGGCTGGTTATCGTCGTTTTGATTCTGGAACTTCAGGCCCTGCCTACAAGAACGTGAATAAAGTAATTGGAAATTTCTTAAACAACAAAAACCGCGAAGAATATGAAATTTGTGTCAAGTTTAATCAAGATGATTTATGGAATAACGATCATTCTTTACAACAACCACTGAAACAAGTTCTCGATGATTTACAGACTTCTTATATCGATGTTTTAATGATACACAATCCAGCATTATTACTTCATGAAGGCCGCCATCAACTTATTAATGAATTAATTCAGTTTAAGAAAGCAGGAAAAATTAAGCACATTGGGGTGAGTAATTTTAATTTGCAAGAATTAAAATGGTTAGGTGAATATCTGTCTGATATTACTTACGTTCAAAATGAAATACATCCCTACAATCAGCAATCGGATGTGATTGAATTTTGTCAAGTCAAAGGTATTGAAGTGATGGCAGCTCGCCCATTCGCTAAAAATAAGCTCACACACAGCGATAAAGAGTTTGCGCATCATAATGTTGATATGTTGAACGACCCGACGCTGCAAGAAATAGCAAAGCGTCATGGCATCAAGGTTCAGGAATTAATTCTTCATTGGTTAACGGAACGCAATATTATTGCTATTACGAGAACAATGAATCCTGATCACATGCAAGGCAATTTGGCAGTGTGTGACACAGCGATGCTGACACCGGATGATATGGCTGCTATAGCAAAACTCGATAAGAAAATTATGACGGTTGATTGGACAACCTTTGTTGATCCGAAGAAACGTGAAAATAGAGAGACTGTCACGGCTATACCATTAAAACGACGTGTCGGTCTTACCAGCAGTCAGGAATTTAATATATTTTCTCGCGATAGTGCTGCAGAGCCAGCTAACAAGCAAGGTGTGTCTTCAACTCCAAGAAGTAAAGTGTAGCGCAATCCCGGATTATGCGTTGTCGCGCTAATCCGGGATTTTTCCCATCACAAAATTGGAGAAACAATGTTTAGTCATGAACCCATTAAAGTCATCTTGGCTTCAAAAAGTAAAATAAAAATCGATGCCTTGATGAAAGTATTAGATAAACCAAAGTTTATAGTTATTCCTATCCATGTCGAATCTGATGTCAATCAACAACCATTGAATGATGAAACCATGCGCGGTGCTATTAATCGCGTTGAAAATGCCATAAAAGCGAATAATAACGGTGATATTTATATTTCTGTTGAAAACGGTGTTTATGAGCATGATGATGGCTGCATTTTGGATAAAGCTGTCATTTGGATGAAGTGCAGAAAGCCTGATGATAGTTTTACTGATTCGACTGAAATAACAGAAAGCATTGAATTTCCCAAGGATTGTTTTTTGAAGGCAAAAGAAACAGGTTTTGATAAAACTGTGGTGGCGCAGGTCATGGTGGATCAAAAACTGGTGACGAGTCGTGATGATCCGCATAAAGATTTAGTCAAAAAAATCTCCCGTGTTGATTTAATCGCTGATGGTCTTAGGCGGATGAAGATTGAGGAGAAATATCAAAAAGCTCAGAAAGTGAAGCCTAGGAATTTAGTGTGTAAATAACAGGTTTTTGTGAATTATATGTAGTAGCTCCAGCTTGAAACGACAAAATCCCATTTCGATGATATGGATTTACTGTCGTTTCAAGCTGGAGCTACTGCAAACGATCACCCCGACAAAACAGGATGTATAGTCATCACATGGCTTTCTGAAAAGCCATCACTGGTTCCTCTCTCACCACCTTCACCATCGGTTTTGCTTCTCCATCTTTTTCCACAGGATGAAACAATTTATTAAGCTCCAAATGTACCAATGTGGCTGTAGTAAAATCAGTATTCGTCAATACTCGTGCTTTAAAGGGTTTGTTTTTATTCTGTGAATTAAAGAATTTTTCCATTAATGGCAAATATTGCTTTTGATCTTGCGCAAGGACCTTATTTAATTCTTTAGTCAAATGATTTGAAACCGTGTAAGTTCTATCGACAAACAGGCTTAATGTGTCTTGATTAAAAGGAATAAATGTTTGTGGCATTAACAAACTGCCAGGTTGGTGATCAACTGACAAACCTCCAACAATGCTATATGAAAATAATACATCTGCCGTTTTATAAAAATTATCTTTTAAGTCGTCATTATTAAAGCCACGTCGGAAATGAATGACGGCATTTGATTTTGGCATGCTAAGCATTGTAATTTCTTTGGTAAATACTTTGAGAGGTTCATTAGTTACTTTATCAATGACAAGTTGATTAGTTTTGTTATCAATAGGTGTGTAACAGGTTGTTTCATATGTCGCTTCGTAACTATTGGGAACGCATTGCATTAACATATCTGCAATCAATTTGTTAATAAAAATGGCGGAACTATTACGATGCGTATGGACGACAAATTCCAGTGTATCATTTTCATTCTTGCCAACCAGGCGTCGACCTTCCTTCAGATAATGTGTCATGATTAATAAGGTGGCAAGATTAACCTTTAATTCATCGTATTCATTAATAGCCATCTCTTTTAATGGGTAACCCTTTTCCTCAGCAATCCTGTCAATATCTGTTAAGGTGATACCTGTTGCGATAGAGATATCGACCGGCATCGCTAAATTTACCCAAATTGCTCCAGGCCGTAAGGCTTTTCCAGGTTCGCCTGCTTCAATATTAAATCCGGTTGCCTGGGTTTGATTATAGAATTGACTCACGGGGAATGATTCTGGGAGGTTTGAATTTTTCTTGTCAGGTGTTCTCATAAACATATTTATTTTCCTTTCTTATTAATGAAATGAGCATATTCATCCAAATGATGGATGAGAGCGCTCTGCAGGATTTCTGTTATTTAAATACGCCCTGAATTCTTCATCATTTTTAAAAGCAGGGAAGCGATTTAAAGTATCGATTATTAAATCAAAGTCTTCATCACAGACTGCCTTAGAATAGGTTTCTTTTTTAAGCATCGCACCCAATATCTGTTTTGCGATGTTTAATCGTGCATTTAGAAGATCGAATCCACGCGCGATGTCTGAGTAGTATCCCGTCACACTGTCTATTGGCATGAAAGACGATGTCGATAATTCTTCTATTATTTGCTGATTTTTTACAACATTATTGTAATAATCCTCTACACGCTTGTTGAGCTCGGCGGATAATGGGTTCTCATTCAAATATGCCATGCAATGATTGAATTTTTCAGTGCTAGTATTGCTTCTTCGGGATGCAAACACGATCATTCTCCTAAAATCTTAGTTTGGGTAACCTCTGGCAGGCGATGACTGTTTAGTTTGTGGTGGGGTTGCGCATGCCCACACAATCTTTCGGACAGGCATATAATAACCTAGAAATATACTGTGCTCAATTAACATGAGGTGCATGGGCGGGTGCTTAATGTTTTTGATATTTTTATCATTCTGTATCCTGACATATATCTTTCTACTTAGGAATCACGCAACCAAGTAAAAAGCGGTGTCAGCGCTACACTCCCTAGCTGCGCTAGGGAGGTTATATGAGTGATTCAATCACTCATGTTGGAAATACGTTGTTTGTGTGTGTTTGTTATTATCATTTCTTGAATTTGGGGATGGGTGTCAGACATGTATACCCTGATATAAAAATTAATATATTCAATATAGTAGCAAGCCAAACAGTGGCGCATTCTAGAATGCGCCATAGATTGATTATGTAACGCTGTGATTATTTCAAAATTAATGATGAGTTGTGCATGACACTCCTATCTTATAGTTGCTAACCACTCTTATCAAACATGGTAGGTTTAGGTATATTTACTATTCATTCCAAACCAAATGAGAAAATCCATGCAACGTAAAAATCAACAAATGTCTGATAATCAAGCAAGTGCACTCATGAAAGCAGCAGCTATTGGTGGCGGAGCAGCAGCAGTTCATGTTGCCGGGTCGGGAGTGTTAACGATTGCAACCACTTTTGCGATAGGCGCAGCGGCTTACGCGTGCCCCTCCAAATTATGTCAGTCAGTTACCACCGGCATTTTAGGAGTAGCAGATTCTTTTTTCGCAATCAACCTGGCATTGGATTACACGATTGCCAATTCCTTTACGAAGTTAGGTGTGCTGATTTCCACTAACGAAGCTCTCGACACAGTAGTAAAATGTGTAATGGTTGGTGCCACTGTTGGCATTGCTGTTCAGGGTATGTTTAGTCTTCGTAATAAAAATGCAGAGAAACAGATTGATGGACCGGGTGTATCAGCGCGTCGTCATGCTGCCCCAGGCCAGTAACACTATTGTAGCCAGCCCGGAGAAACACACAGTGTTTGCTCTGGGCTGGTGGATCACAAATTAGGGATAGGTGTCAGACAGCACCCTCCACTTAACATCATGCAAGATGAAGTGTGCCCATTTAAAAAAATACTGTACCTCTCTGATGAGGCCAAGCCACCGGTGTAGTTACAGTGTGTTGAATGATAAAAGATAGGTCTTTATGCCTGACACTGCGATCTTACAAGATGCATAACACTCCCTAGCTGCGCTAGGGAGTTCATATGAGTGATTGAATCACTGATGATGGAAATGCGTCGTTTGTGTGTGTTTGTTATTATCATTTCCTGAATTTGAACTTGGACCTCTGGCAGAGGCAGGTTTAAAGATATAAATGTGAATATGATCACTTAAACGTTGTCCCTCATTATTCGCGGTGCCGCTGCGAAGGTCGGGCCTGGTGGAGGCGGGTGAGGTGCCGGATGGGCCTGGTTGGCTGCTGTTCTTTTTTGCTGTTGTCTTGTTTTGCGCAGGTTCAGGCTTCTTGTCAGCATCCTTTTTGCTGGGGTCAGTCGTAAACATTCCCCAAAATATACTTTTATTTCCTTCCTTCTCTTTGGCGGGCGGCTTCTTTTCATCTTTTTTCTTTAAGGCTCGTTGCCAATGAAAATCTAACATGACGCGACTTTCATTTTGAAATGAATCGCGAATTTCCGAAAATATTTCAAGAGAGTTAATCGCGGATAGATTTTCGCATGCAAAAATAAGGCGATGTTCTGATGATAAGCATAAAATGGCTTTGAATAATTCGGACTCTTTCAGCTTGCGATTACTTAGGTACTCATAGCGATCAATCGGGCGAAAATGTAATAGCCATTTATCAGAAATAGTTGGGGAAAAGCCTGCAATCCTAACATACGAGTAGCCGTCAATTTGATTGAGTGCAAGAACCATTCTCTCAAAATGTTCTTGTGTCTGAGTGTAGGTCTCATATCGAGTGGCAATATCGAGGCGAGATGATGCACTGATTCGATGCAAGCATAATGAAATATCGGAATTATGAGTGATCAATCCTTCATGAAATCTTAGCGCCTCTTCAGCTTGCTTCTCATTTACGCAATGCATCACAGCGACTAGCCAGTCAAAATCCTTAATAAATTTGATAGCAGTTTTATATCTTCTCTCTGAGGGTAATAGGCATAATGCCTGGCGTAATTGCTGAGGCGATTGTATTAAATCTAATTTATTGGTTTCAATGTAATCGCAGCACGGATTTGAAGCGCTCATGATACTAATCAGATTCTCGCTAGTGATTAAATGATTTTTGGCGGACAAAACGGCTGCGACGACGCTAGTATTGGCGTTTGTTGAGACGAATTTCAGTAAATCAGCTTCAGTGTTAATCATGGAGCAAGCGAGCGTTACAGCGGCGTTGTTATCAGGTAGATGTCGTAGTAAATACCATCGTTCATCGCCAGGTAATTCAACAGCCGCAGTGATAAATTGCAATTTATGTTCTGCAGGCACATTTGAGACAACAGCCAGGACATGATTGGAAGTTAAAGGCACATTAATCCTGATAAGGTAAAGCAAGAATGTAAGCATGTCACTTGGCAAAACACTTTTAAAGCAGGTGATGAGGCCATCTGACGCTAGTTTTGACAGCCACGTAGGCTGGGATTGGAGAAAAGTAAGCATGTCGCGATGTGGACCCTGCACGGATTCAACGCAGCGCATGAAACTGTCTTTGATATTGTTGCCTGTCTGTAGCAGCACTTCCATGCGTTCATCATTCGTTAAGCAAGGTTTTTTGAGTAGTGTTAAGTACTCGCTGCTCGCGATCGGGTGGCGCAAATATTGTTTACAAATTTCTGCATTTTCCGAAAATGCGCGCAATGAAGCTATGTCGCGAAATGACGATCTTGGATTGGCTTCATAAAGGCCAACAATAAAATCTTCATAGTCAAGAAGAAAGCGTACAGCATCATTGGCAGGCAGCATTTCAATTTCTTTAACGCAATCTGTGGGATATTTCAGTAATTTGATGTTTCTTTGTAATATTAAATATCGGTTTTCTGTTTGTGCGGCACGTTGAATTGAGTGTAGCTCAGCGCTGTCTCTTAGTAGCGGCTTGCCGCGCATTAAATGTTTGGTTGTGAGCGATGGGTTAAACGATAAAGCATTTTTGATATTATCCGCATTAAAAAATGGAAGATAGTGCTGGACGAAATTGAGCGCGGTTGGGCTGTCGTAGCGCTGCCTTATTTTTGAAATAAAGTCATACCTTGAGCGGCTGATAATGTCTGCCATGGGCGCGTAAAAAGTGGATAAGAATTTTCTGGCATTATCGTCTGTGAGGCAACCTAAGGAAGAGAAAACATCTTCGACGCTATGGTGATGCTCGAGTAAAAGCACTAAAGCATCGTAACGATAAGGAGCATGAGTTATATAATCGAGTACTTGAACGGGTCCGCTGACCGATCCCCGGTTGCCGCAGTTCGCGTTACCACAACCTTTGCATACAACACCTTTGAATAACCCACCCTTTGCTTTGACAACTTCTAAGACAAAAGGATCTCTATCTAGCTCCTTAATGATGGTTGCGATCACTGACGTCGACTCGAATTTTTCAAGATGTTTGCGGAGATAGACCAGCCTTTCATCAGCTTTCAGCATTCTTAGCACATCTTTTAGTAGCGTTTCATTTTTAGTTGGCGGATGGCAACGCATAATTGCCACTGCTTTTTCGTGCGCAGGAAGTGATCTGATGTAGATGAGAATATCTTCATCAATACGAAGTTCTTGTGGGTATAAATTATAAATCTTTTTAGCGTCTATCGTTGTTTCAAGTCTGTGAATAGGATAATTTAGAGTACCCCAAGCTGCGATCATTGTTGCGAAGCTTTCACTTCGTTCGGTACACACGGCTTCAAGCGTTTGCTTAGAGGCATAGCAAAGAAATTGCTTCAGGCTCAACGCATCACTACGATTGACAAACAACCACTCGCATAATAGTCGATCAAATATGGAGATCTGTGTGCCGCTCGAGATGGGATAGGTCGGGTTTAGTCCATGACGGCAGCCGAATAGGCTTGATACAGTACTTACTGTAAGTCTGCCTTTGAATAACGCTAATAGACGAATTAATTGATCATCGCTGAAGTGATGGGTGCGACTCTGCATGACTGCCAATAAAAATTTCACATCTGATTGTGGTATAATGATGCTAACGGCTGAGAAGTAATCATTTACTTCGAAATATTTCAGATATTTTTTAAGTAATTTTTCATTCCAGTTATCGCCAACAATGATGGCGAAGAGTCGACTGACAACGTCGCTACTTAAACGCTTTTTGTATTTTTTAAGCATATTAAGAGAGACATTCATCCCTGAATTTTTCCATTCACGCACACAGGCAATCAGTGATTCGGGATTCTTGATATGTTCGTCAACCGAATTGTCTAAAATGTACGTGCGTAAGCGCTCTGCCACAGTTTTATTATCATCATCACTCCCGCTATCGGTGTCACTGTCGTTACGACTTCCATTGGCTGATTCCTGTCTTGCTAACACTTCTGCTGGCACCGTCGTTAATAGTGCCTGTGCCGCTGCCGCTCGCAAAGTCAGATCAAGAAGGTTTAGCAGATCGAAGATTTTATTTTTATTAGAGCTTAGTGATTTGATAAATCCTTTAATGACTGAGGCTTTTACTCGGTCATCGGTCACCACAGATAAAATGGCGACATGAACCTTGGAAGTGATATTGATCATGACATTTTCTGGATGTTGCAGCAACTCAGTCACTTCCGGGGTCATTTCACCTCGATAAACACCTAATTGCGACAAGAGTTTTTTAATGCGCTCATCTTTTGCGATCCGCTCTAATTGGATGTTGCGCTTTTCACCCAAGATTACGCCGTCGTACTTATTTGCTTGGGAGCAAATTTCGAGAATCATTAACTGGATGAATCTATTTTTATCGTCAATTTGTGTGATCGGGTATTCACAATCGATTAATTTAAAGAAATCTGTGATGGTGTCGGCTGGCAATTTGTTTGACAATAATTGAATAACTGCTGTGCGCAAAAATTCTAGTGGATTGACTTGTTGTTTAATAAACAGTTGCATGTCCACGACGACGGCATCAAAAGTTTGATCTGTCAGTTTATTTGTATTTCCGTAGGTCCAGCTACTATCGTATTTTTTCTCCGCATGCTCGTAGAGACCTTGCGTTCTGGGTGGGTTCTTTGCAATGGCGAGGATGCGTAATAGTTCAGCTTCATCCAATTTAGGAAAAACTAAATTGCAAAAGCGTAAAACAATGATTCCAGATGTATCCTGACTATTGGCTTTATCATATTCTCTCAGTAACTGAGCAGTCGGTGTAGCTCTGCGTAATTCTGAGTGGCTGTTGCCAATATAATTGGATAAGAATCTGAGAAGCGATTCAACGGGGTAGCCGCTGTTTTTTACCAAGGTCTTGTATAAATTTTCCGTAAATTCTGTACACGCATGCCGATAGTTCCATTGCTTTTCGTCTTCGTCTTGTTGATGGCGCCATGCGCGTAAATAGGTACGAGCTAATGCTTGCGCATCGAGTACTTCACTTTTAGAGCACGCTCTTCGGCCGAGTTCTGCTTCAATATTGGCAATGACGTGTATGCCGCATGCCCAAATATCTTCATCAGTCTGTTTCTTAAAGTGTGTTGGAACATCGTGAACCTCAATCTGCTCGCCGAGTATTCTTTTTAATCTAAGTTTTAAGCTTGATTCAGCATAGCCGTATGAAGATGAATTAAAGATTGAAACATTAAACGGCGATTGAGTGAGATCTATTTTTACGGCAACTTGATGTTCATTATCAAGGGGTAACGTGGAAACCAGTGTTTTTAAACCGCGATTATTTAAATCGTTTAAATTAAGCTTACTGTTTTCACCGCTCAACTCGATATAGTGCGGAACATAAATGGTTGCTTGGTCATTCCTAAAAATAAATTGCAAGGCAAGCTGGACTTGGCGTGGGTCCATGCCACCTTTGCTGCTGTTTAATACAGCAACTAATTCTCGCTCAATTTGAATCGCAAGTAGAATGTCATTGGCAAATGTATGCAGCGCCTGTTGTTGGCGCATTTGTCTAGCCTGATAACGTCCTGGCGATTTCAGCAGCTCGGTGAATTCTGATAGAAGTTTTTCAACAGAATCAGCTGTGAAAGTGAGCGTTTTAGCGTTAGCATCATGCTTAACTTTTACGTGTTTGCTATCATCCATGACCAGGCCGCCAGTTCTTGAGGAGGGGTAGATACTATTGGTGAAAGTTAAGCAATTTGCGTGCACGTAATTTCCATGGGTGAAGGTAAGCGTAACAGAAGGCTGATCGAGATTAACGCTTGTGGTGTAGAGCTTGGGGCTATCGAATAAGCATTGTGGCAATTCAGCACCTTGCATCAGGCGTACGACACGTTCGATTTCAAGCCACTGCAAGTCATCATTGTTTTTGTTGATGTAACTTTCAACTAACCATTTTTCGAGTTCATTTATATTTTGTGTGTGGCGATCTCTGACACTTAACCCTTTCAAGATTTGAGGGTAGACGTCTTTATCAAGCTTGAAGAATGGTGCTGTCGCTTCGGTGGTTCGTTGTGCTGGAAGCATGGCTATCCAGTTGCAGTCGACTTTCAACAAGTAATCCAGGCTATCCAGCGCGTATTCCGTACAGCCCCGTTGATTAGACTGCGATTGAATTTCGACGGTAGAGATAAATATTGAGATGTCAGGATAAGTATTAATCAATGCGTCATAGGCAAGGCGAGTTGGATAATTCTGTGTGCCCCAGGCTTGCGGGTCATAATAATAAGCAATGAGTTTCCCGTTTAAACGTAACAGGCTAATGACAATCGCGTGAACATGGGAACGAAAAAATATAAAGGCTTCATCGCCATCGAATTGCAAAGGTAGGCGCGTTAATAGATCACGTAAATCCTCGCTGCCGGCAACAAGGTAAACAGGCCGATTTTTCCATACACGTTTGTTTTTTTCATGCAGGTAGATCGCGATGGCGTCATGATTGAATCTTTCTTCATCTGGGAGGAATTGGGTGTTTGGTGCGATCAATTTATTAAAATACCGGCGATTATTCATGATTTGCTCGATTATAGTTGTTTGCCGCATTGTACGTTTTTCGCGGCTAATATATCAAGTTGTTGGCAATGACATGCGCTGTTAGGCAAACACACCTCCCCAACTCTCAGCTGTATTTGATCACCTTATCAATCTGACCGTCGCTCTTGGTTCTAGCATGCGCCTCAGATGGAAGGATAATATTTCAAATAATTTAAATTTTTTAATCGGGAGTCAATGTCTGACACTGCTATGTACGAAGATATTTTCTGGGAGTATATCAAAAAACATGGCGCGTCTAATCTCGTTGTGAGTAACTTCACGCCAACCAAGCGTGACATTCACTGCGTAATGGTAAGTGCTTCACGTTTACTCACATTAAATGTTTGTGACTTGAAGCGCGTTGCCGTAAATCTGTGAATCGTGTTACTAGCTCTGTCATCCCTAATACGCTAGCGAAAGCTGCATAATCAAAGTTAGCGTTATCATGCATCGCTGTCATGACAAGGTTAATATTGCCCGCTAGCATGGGGATATCTGTTAAGGTGCCTATAAAATTCTCATCTGGATTATGCAGTCGTGTTGTTGCCTGTTCACCGTGCTCGAGCAGCAGCGTCACCATGGCATCATTGCCAGTTATAATGGCAAAATGCATGGGTGTCAGGTTAGGCGTTATCAGTGCACGGTTGACGGGAGCGCCGTGTTGCAATAACAATCTGACACAGTCTAGATTCCCGGCATACACCGCGTAATGTAGCGGCATTCTGCCCTGTTGATCATGAGTATGGACGCTGGCATGCTGGTTTAGCATTAAAGCAACGATTTCTATGCATCCTGCAGAGCAGGCATACATCAATGCTGTCATGCCATCATCTTCAACAGCCCGATTAACATCAACGCCTTTATTTAACAGCAAACGTATGCACGTATGATAGCCTTCCCTGGCGGCAAAAGTGAGTAAAGATGAGAGTTCTACATTATTAGTATGATTCTGGGGAGTGTCGAGCATCCACGATAATTCTTCTTTCATTTCCATCATCGATGCTAGTGAGAATGGGCATTGCATTTCATGGTCGTGGTAGAGATAGTCAGCGCCATGCGCAAGCAAGAGGCGGATGAGCTCAGTTCTTTTAAACATGACGGCAAGCGTAAGAGGTGTTCTGCCATGGTAATCAACACTGTCGACGCGGGCACCCGTTCGGATAAGCGCAGTGACTTCTTTTGCTGGTTGGTGACACAACACGGCCCAATGCAGCAAGGTGAATTGATGGGTGTCTGTATTGATATGAGTGGGTAATGCTAAATGGTACTCTGAATGAAAGTTATTCGCGTATCCATAAAGGGTATCAAGTAAGGCTTGATTATTTTGTTCTGCAGCAACGGTGATTAGTGAATTTCCATAATGATCCCGCTCTTCAAGTCGTGAAATAATCTTGTTGTTTGGGTTGAGTATATAATTCATGACTAACATCAGTGCGGCACAGACGGCGATGCCACCAACTGGTACCATGTTTCCAGATAGACCGGATAAACCAACATTGTCAATTTCAAGAGCGATGTATCCAGATGTGAGCAGTAACACCGTACTCAGACAGGTCGTGGTCAACTTATTATAAGGAAAGAGCTGGCCTGTCAGGCACGCCAGGAAGGCGTGATGATTTTTCTCTTTAAGGAGATAAAAAAGCTGGCGTTGCTGACGCTTCAGGCTTTGGTATGCAAGATGCTCCATTGCAGCAAATTGTTGTGCCCAGCTAATGTCGGGAGGCGGCGGTTCTTTGTAAAGTGATCTTGGAAAGTGTGTGTTGAGTCTTTCAAGCCATAATCGAGGCTGGTTAAACAACGTATACATACACTTGTCGACTCGCGACACGCTGACATCATGCGGCCCTAGCATGCTGATGATTCTATCTTTCAGTTCGAGAGGCAAATCTCCCCAGTTGGCGGGCGAAAGTCGTGCTTTACGTTGCATGGCGCGCTTCTATGACCTTTAATAATTTATTCATGTGTATGACGGCTTTGTCACCGTTACAAAAAATCATTTCAACTAGCTATGCCTCTAACTATAGTTGAGATTAGTGTCAATGGACAACGAAAAAATACAGGTTGCTGTGATAAGCTTACCCTCTAAAGCGATATGCTGTCATAACGAAATTTCATGATCGGTTAATAATTTCATTATAATTTTTGCAATAGTGACAAGATAAGTCTTTTTTTCATTGGTAGTATCACCCTCATACTTGAGCAACAATCCATCACTAATGATAATTGGTGATGTCACGCACGCTTGCCGAAAAGCCAGCAGTATTACTGAAATGACTATTTTCTGAGTTTCCCCAGGACTGCAAAAAACTCACATTTCCTTTTTGACTTCACGTTAAACCCACAAATATCGTCTATACTAAAATACTTATTAGTAAGGTTGGGCTTCACTTTCCGCTCAGCCTATTTCACGCTTTATAGCTATGATTTACCGAGTATTTTTGATGAAACTTAAAAAATTATTAAGAAATAAACGCTTAATAATCTATTAATTTAAATGTGGTATTATTTATGGCGTACAATTTTTACATTTTTTAATCAGAGCCATGGCTAAGCTTTTATTATTACTTCAGAAATTCAAGTTCACGCGGAGTGAGCTTATAAAATTAGCTCAATTGAGGAAAAATCTATGCAAAGAAAATATTATACTTATCATGAAAATTCGAATGGTGTATTATCACTATCTGAATTAGTTAATAAACATTCAAGCCATATTCAGTATGAAGATTCTAAAGATAGTGTGAGGGAAATTCTTGCTGGTCCATATGATACTCTTCAAGCCGCTGAAAGTTATAATTGTAACGTCATCTATGATTATGATTTTGACGTTACACAAGAAAAAGACGTGGTATCTAAAAATGATTTGGCAGATGCACGTACGAGATTTTTTGTTATAGAAGTTAACGTACCCCCGAAGAATTCTAATGGCAAGATTATAGATTTCATTAGTAAAATTTATTTTAAACATCCAGATCAAAGTAAGCGCGATCATTATATCGAATTTAGTGGGGATGATTTACGAGAAGCCATCGCTAAAAAAGCACTTGATAGCGAATTTGATGACAGCATTAAAGCTTTGGAACACTATAGCGATGAGATCAAAAAAGCAGGTTTTCCAGAAAAGAAATACAAGCCAGTCAAAGATCTTGCTGAAAATATCAAAAAAGTCGTCAATGAATATAGGGGTGGCACAACTAACAAACATGAAGCAACTTATCAATTAAACAACTTGATCAAAGACGGCAAAAAAGAAATGCGCAATCACCGTCGCGGTTTGGATATTCTTGCCAACGTTGCTATTTGTTTAACGGGTATAGGTTTGGTGATATTAGGTATCCGCTATGCCGCAACTGGAAAATTCTTTGTGAATGCCACGACACGTGAAAAGAAATTAAAAGATGTTAGTAAGTCACTTAAAAAAGTTGGTTTACGAAAAGAATAATATAGTGATGTAGATACTGTCTTGAAATTCAAGCCATTCATGCAAAATTTTCCATGAATGGCTTTTGGTTTTTAATTATCCCAAAGATGAAGTGAGCGAGCTTTCTCATCACAGCACAAATGATGGCTTTAGGTGCTTTTCCTCTCTCTTTTAATCTCATCACAAAGTGCTCTACACGCTTGTTGTGCGTGCACGGTTTGATAATGCAAAAATAGTGCCGCTGAAAGGATCGTGATGTAGGCGCTGTTGGCAGGCAGATTTCAGGCTATCTATTCCCGCACGGAAATCGATCGGTTAAACAGCCAATAATAGACGATGTTCTGGAGTAATTTGTAACATGTTGTTATTCCATGAACTGATTAATGATGACTGCTAATGAGCCTACTGGAAATTCAGTAATCTTTAGCACACAGCCACTTTGTCGCCGTATTTCAAACGTGCAGGTATCTTTATCATCAATACCAGAGATTGATAAAGCTGACTTAGCTGGAGTTGATACTTAATTCGTAACACGAGCAGGAACAAAAGTGAAATCGATCTTGTTATTCAAGCCTGATGATATTTGATAAGCATTGACACGTAATGTTTGAGCAATCTGACTGGTAGGGTAGCGACCAATCAATGTTTTAACCTCATCCCATAAGCATCCTGGAATTTTGCCACGTTTTGTACGCGTTGCACGCCAGTGATCAAAATGATCCTTAACATCATTCAATGTGAGTATCGTAGAGTTATGCATGGGCTTGCCTTCTAAGCTGTAAATATAGGGGCTGTAGGTTATATTTTAGAAGTGAATAATGTCACGCACGCTTGCCGAAAAGCCAGAGATAACCGGCGTCAGACATGTATGCTCTGACGTGATAATGAATGCATGTAATACGATAGTAAACCAAGCAGCTGATTTTATAACGCTATCATGATTACAAAATAAATGACGAGTTGCGCATGTCTGGCATCTTTATTATGTACGATTAGGTGATGTCAGATTTTTCGCGTGTGAATCAGCAGCATCTTCTGACAATTTAGCGGTACGATGTTCGTGCATACTTTGAGCGAACAATCCGGCAGAGCCGGCACTCGCCGCAAGACCTACCACGAGTCCACCCACGCTTGCCCCGATGACCCCTTTTACCGTCAAGGCGGTTATGGCGATCCCGGCAGCGAGAGGAACAGCTAGCCCTCCGAACGTTAAGACTAGTGCAGCGATCGTGGCTGCAATGATGGCAACGGCGACAATGGCCAACAAGATGCCCACCGCAATTTTAAAGTTGGCGGATGACTTTAGTGTATGGGTATAAACCGATAGATTATTTGCTTTGGTGAGATAGGTATTATCGTCCACAGGTGTTAGCAAGACTTCTTTAGTTAACCCCAATAGGGTATCTAATTTTTTATTGTCTATGACAGGTAATGACTGTTGTTTTAATCGCATACTTTCAAGAGCGAGCTCACGATAAAGCGGTTGATCTATGAGTAGTTTAAGATTATCTAAATATTCGGTATCAAGTGAATCCATCTTGTCATTTAAGCGTTCTTCAACAATGCCGTAGTCATCGATATTGAAAAAGCGTCGAGCTTCTTCATTTAGGATGAATGTTTTGTCACTCAGTAAAGTATGCATTATTTTATTATGCTGTTGCGAGATTCTCGTCGTGATTTCACAAAGTGCAATCGGCTGCTCAAATTGGAACTTTTCGCTTTTATGATCACCTTGGAGTTCCATATAACCATCAATGTAATATCTTTCAATAAAAATAACGTCGCCGTTCTCCGCTGTAATGAAATCCCAGCGACATGCCTGTCTAGAGATTGTTATTTGACGCTCATGGCGTAGCTGAATAGCAGCATCTATGAACATCCCGGCAAATAAAAAGCCATCTTGGTGGAGATGAGTTTTAATGTATTCCGCGATTTCCTTGTGAGCAAATTTATTTTGTAATGCTAACTCTAGGCATGCAAATTTGTCATCTTCAGAAGGATTATTGCCCTGCATGTTATCGTCAGGTAATAATCTTTCGTTGTTCAAATAAATGTTTTGATAATCTGAACCACGAAAAATATCTCTGACCGTTGCAAACACTGTGCAACGAAGAGGATTCTTGAGGCCTGGGTCTAGGTACTTTTTTAGTTCTTTATGTTTGAGGTGCGACATACTTGGACGCCCGCTTTTTTATAATTTTATGCACTGGTGATGATGACATGATGAAAAAATTAATTTTTATCATGTCTAGGTTATCGCTCAGCATTATCGTCCAAAGTGATTAATTTGTAAACAGAGGATCCATTTCCTGATATCATTTTTTAGTTATTATGTTGATTTATTTGAATAATTAGGTAGCTTTATGACCTGGCGTATACCGCTAGCTCCTGTTGTACAAAACCAAAGCAATCTATATAATCTGCCAAAATTATAATAAGAGTGACGCTATGCAATTACGATTTTTTGGAATTCCACCCATCCCTTATCAAGGCACCATCAATTATCGCGATCCTGCCGGAGTGGACAGGGATATTACCGCCGCGGATTTCTTTCGGTTGACTGGGGCAGCATATAGCACGCGGACATTTGAGACTGAAAAGTATGCCGAGACTGAAAGAGAGCATATTCCTTCTAAGGCAGTTAGAGACATTACATTGCATGGCATTCCAAGTGATAAGAAAGTACGTCTGGCGCATGTCGATGAATTAGTAGGATTGGGTGTGATTGCCAATACTAATATCAAAAAAGGCGAAAATGTCGTGGCTTATCGTGGCGTATTGCAAACGCGCGAGGAGGATAAAGGTAACACGACTTATTGTTGGCAGGATAATAATGCAGCGAGTTTTCGAAGTTTAGCCGCTTGTGTGAACCATAGCTTTCCAAATGTGATGTCCAGAAGAGCGATTGTTGATAATTTAACGGGCGTCATTTTCTTTGCAGTGGAAGATATACCTGCGGGCGAACAAATCTGTGTTGAGTATTACCGCGAGCTTGAACGTTTAGGTCCTCATGCTGAGTTACGCTATGAGGCCATGCGAAATTTTGTTAAGGCATCACCATTGCCTGGCGAGAATGATCTAAATGATGAAACAGTGGCGGGCCATCAATGGAATTATATACTCATGAATCCTTCCAGCATGTTACTGCTATATCTTGATGGTTTGTTAACACGACAAAATGTAAAAGAATTATTGATGTTAATTCCTGCACGGGAATTTTGGGTCTCAGCCAATCTTACCAAGAAGATAGGGGGACAATATCTACGTTTCGATGTCATGTTAAGGTATGGCATGAGAATGCTAGACGAAAAAATTGTGATCTTAAAGCAAGAGCATCCGGATTTATTTTTGGAAATTCGTGCCTATTTTAATGCGTTGACGAGTCAAACTACTGCTATCGGTGCATTATATGCCTTTGCGGTGCTTGCTGAGAAAACTGTGCTAGATTCCGAAATTGAAGCGCGCAAGCAAAGCATTGTAAACCAAGTGCGTGCACGACCTAACCCGGTAGTTGTACCAAAAGAAGAGTCTATTCTGATGACGCCTGATTTCTGGCGCACCGTTAAGCCGACTTTAACAGAAGCCGCCAATAGTACTAAATTCCTTTTTCAAAAAGAAAATACAACTGATGAAATACCCGAACATTTCAAAAAGCGTTTTGTAATGAATATGCTGTTCCGTAAAATGAGCCCGAATACATCTTTTAGCGATATCAGAAGGGTAAAATAAGCTATCTTCAAAATAGCAGTGTCATGCAATATCAAAGCGAGTTGTCTATATCAGAGAGGCACACTCCATCTAAGAGATGCAAGATGAAGTGTGCCCATCTAAAAATATACTGACCCTTAATCATGCTGTCTCAGTGTTAAATTTCTCCGCCTCTCTAGACCCACCTGTCGCATCACCCGCACTGTAAGAGTGCGCGCCGGCACCTGCCAGCTTGCCCTTGTCAACAATCAGGTATTCGTTACGAATTGGTTGCTGGCTTAACCAGCATTCCAGAATTTCACGTACACCGGCAGCGTAACGAGCCTGTGCGGAGAGTGTCGTGCCAGATACATGCGGTGTCATGCCGTGATGCGGCATGGTGCGCCACGGATGATCTTTAGGCGCCGGTTGCGGGAACCAGACATCGCCGGCATAACCCGCGAGCTGTCCGCTTTCCAGTGCTCGGGCAATCGCTGCACTATCGCAGATTTTGCCGCGCGCATTATTCACCAGATAGGCGCCGCGCTTCATTTTGGCAATGAGTTTGTCATTAAACAGATGTTCCGTTTCAGGATGTAGGGGACAGGATAATGTCACGATATCACACACCTTCACCAATGATTCCACTGAGTCATGATAGGTGAGCCCCAACTCTTGTTCCGTTTGTGTTGGCAAGCGATAGCGGTCGGTGTAATGCAATTTCACATCAAAGGGTTTCAGGCGTTTCAGTGTGGCAAGACCAATACGACCCGAGCCAATGATGCCTACCTGCATCCCTTCAATATCATAAGCACGTTCTGCGCAATCAGCGATATTCCAGCCTTTGTTAATCGCCCATGCATGCGAAGGAATATAATTACGAGCCAGCGTCAAAATCAACATCACGTTCTGTTCAGCGACGCTAATGCTATTGCAGTAGGTGACTTCAGCGACGGTAATATTTTTATCGATAGCCGATTGTAAATCGACGTGATCAGAGCCAATACCCGCAGTAATGGCGAGCTTTAATTTTGGCGCTTTAGCAATGCGTTCAGCTGTCAGATAGGCGGGCCAGAAAGGTTGCGAGATCACCACATCCGCATCAGCGAGTTCTTGTTCAAAAACAGAATTCGGACCGTCTTTATCACTAGTGACCACTAACGTATGACCCAATTTCTCGAGAAACGGGCGTAAACCCAATTCGCCTGACACGCTCCCCAGTAACTGCCCTGGTTGAAAATCGATAGCTTGAGGCGTAGGGAGCTTTTGTCCATCGGGGTAATGATCAAGCTCGGGCAAGGTGTCGCGTGCATAGGTTTTAGGATAGCCATTCACGGGGTCGGCATAGAGAACGCAGAGTATTTTCGCCATAAAAAGTTTCCTTGTGTGCGTATGAAGATAAAATAAAAGTATCCATTTGCGTGCGATATTATTACAGCTGTAGGGTGATAGCCAGCGATTGCATGATGTGTACAGTCGCGCAACAGCAATGTCAGCAAGCGCAGCCCATAATAGTAGCCTGTATAAACGCGCAGCGTTTATACGGGTTATCGTCGATCATAGTATTACCGTAATCAAAAGGTGAGTTGATATTTATTATTGGGCGTGTAAAAAATCGAAAATGCTTCCTGGCTATTTCTTTTCCCCAGGCACCATCAATGACGATATCCCGTATAAACGCTGCGCGTTTATACGGGCTACATTTCTACATTATTTAATATCTGGCATCGGACCGCCGCGATGTGACCATTTCTTTGCCTCCAGGAAGATTCTGACATCAGGATCTTCTCGGTCTAATGTGATATGTCCGTTCGAGTGCATTCTATCGAAGAATCGCTCTACACCTGCTTTGACTCTGTGAGTCTCTTCCTCAATTTTGTTCACATTAAGTCCCTCGAACAGTTTGTCTGGAAGCTTCGCGTGTTCGATGATGTGTTGCGCCCATTCGAGATCACTCTCGTTTTCGTGAGCCTGAGAAAATCCGTGTGGCTGGTAACATTGCGCCATACGCCGGATTCTTGCAACGACATCGGGAAATTTATCAACCCAACCTGCGCCGTGGTGATAAGCATAAATCATTAACACCATCAAATCATAACGGCCACAAAGCGATGATGCGGCTAAGGGGCCGGGTTTTACGGCATTGGGTACGGGGGCTACGGATGCTCCGTCATTGGTTAGCCTGAACATAAGCTCAACTTTTTCATTTCTAAGCGCACGTTGTAATAACGTTGCTTGATCCGATGGATAAACTAGATTGGGATTCTTAGGTTGATACAGAAAATCAACTACCTGGTTTAGCGTTGTTAAATCAATGTCAGTCACTACTTTTTGGAGGAGTGAGTCAGCATAGCTGGTGCTGCGGAATTCATTGAGTACATATTGAAACGCATGCGGATGTTCTTCTTGTGCGCGCACCAAAACATTGTCATTGAGGTACTGAAGGAAATGCGCACCAAGGATCTCGTGTACCATATTTAAAATAGTCGTCGATTTGGTAGAGTAGGCGACTGATATCGCGTGCGCGATGTCTTGACCGATTAATTCAATCATTTTATTTCTGATATTTTTATCTAAAAGAGGTCCAGGCTTTTTCGGGGCGTATGCTTGCTTCAGTAATCGCCTTAGATCGGATATGAGGTGGTGTTCTGGTTTGCTTGGTTGGCTAGAGGCCGTTGGTGGGTGCAGCATTTCAAAGAGCTCATTGAGCGTTTTGCCCTCTATCCTGTTCGATATACGTTCTGTTACTGCCTGTTTGATGGAGTGTGTGATCGAACCAGAACTGCTTTCAAACGCCATTAATCGGGTGCAATCGAATTTATAATTAACGGAAAAATCATAATCATTATCTAAAATAAATTGAGCAAGTAACGGCACAATTATTTCTCTTGCTTCCTCATATGAAGTAGTGAGGCGAGTAGCGGTCGATTGATCGATGTTCTCCAAGTTCGGCATGTCTGAGATTAATTTTAAAATACCATTGGCATCGACAATATCAAGCGTTAGCCAAAATCGATAAATAATATCCGTTGCAATATATTTTTTGAGTTCTTTTAAAAAAATAGATTTATCAATATGGCGATCGTATGCACGGAATTCCATGTCGATGAGTAGATTGCGAATAGCATCGACATATATTTTTGTTTTAGGGTTTTTTGTGGCTAGTCTGTCTAGTTCGTCGATAAGCTTGATGAAAACTTGTCGATCGGCGTAGGGAATATTGGAGCACAATGTTTGATGGTAGAAATCGTGGAGTTCAGCTTCGGCATAAGCGATATTTGCCGGAATGTTATCAGCTACCTTGGGGGTGCTATTCGGTAAGATCGGGGTGCAAATAATTTTATCGCGACGATCCTCTCTCATCGTGTTAAATAAACCTTCAATAGGTGATAACCCAAAGCGGTAGACGGGCGATATGTGAGTCTCAGGTCGAGTCGCTTGTAAATAGGCTTCCATCATGCCTGCTGATGGGATCATCAATTTCGGAATCTTGTCCACGCGTAAGCGCGAGAATATATTGAAATTCAAGCGATAGTTAATATGTTGAATAACCGATTGCTGCTCTGCGAAATTCTGGCCATCGAAAAATGGATCATCCATTAATAAAAAGAATTGTTCGGATGCCGGCATCTCGCTGAGTAAACGGTAAAATTTATTCTTCTCAGCTTCCGATGCCCAGTCGGCAAGATTTTGTTTAGCGGCTTCTTCTAAATGATCAGTATTAATGGCAGCTAATAACTCATGCATAGGTGGCAGGGTAGTAGTGGAGCCACTGAAAAAACGCGATGGCTTAAATTTCGTTTTTGCTTGCTGAATGAATGCCTGTAGGCTAGAGGAGGCTATCTTCATGGTGGCTTCAATTTTCACAGCCGATAATTTTATAATTTTTTTATCTTTAGTGAGGATTCTTTCGATAGCGATTTTTTTACCTACGTTATCTTGATGCGTCATGACATTATAAAACATTTGGCTAGTCACATATTGCATGGTCGTGATCTTACCATCACGCAAGCATTGCAACAGGCGTGCGGGGTGTTCGTTATCGTTTATTTCGATGAAAAGATCGTGATAGCGGCCTTCAGCAATCATGTTTGCGTAGGCAGCGTTTTCTTCTGGAGAATACGGGTGCTGCGATAATTGTTTTTCTAATTCACTTTTTTCATCGTCACTTAAATATTCTACCAATTGTTCGTATGCCTTCTGGCCTGATTGGTAAGCGTGTTCTTTGAGTTGACTATGCAGCATTAGGCTAGGCCTCTTTATTTTTATTATGATATGAGTGAGGTGGCGCAAGTTGTAGGTGAAAGCTATTTTTATTCTATTTATCAGTCTATTGCTGTAATTGGTGGCGCGCATTAAATTTTCAGCATTGATGGTATCATTTCATTATTAAGGATTTCTTAGCAACCGCAGCCCATAATAGTAGCCTGTATAAACGCGCAGCGTTTATACGGGTCATCGTCAATCACGGCGTTACTGTCATTGAATGAAAATGCTGAATGGCGATATTTGATTTGTGTCATTACTAAGAATGGTTTTTGCCAATTTAATTTCTCCGGGCACCATCGATGACGATATCCCGTATAACGCTGCGCGTTATACATTTCTGTCACCTTAATTTAATTCATTTGCTCGCAACCACTCTAATGCCCCGATACCAGCAGCTCTACCCGTCGCAAAACAAGCAGTAAGCAGATATCCGCCTGTCACTGTCTCCCAATCCAGCATCTCACCCGCGCAAAAAACACCGGGCATTTTACGCAACATTAAATGGTCATCGACTTCTTCAAAATGAACTCCGCCAGCACTACTGATAGCAGATTCAAGTGAAGTTGTTGCAGCAAGGGGAATGGGTAACGCTTTAATGGCATCGGCTAATTTGTCAATGTTGGCCAAGTCTTCTTTAGAAATAAATTCATATAATAAAGCTATTTTCACATCCGGGAGGTGCGTTGTTTTTTTAAGATGACTAGTTAAGGTACGTGACCCGCGCGGTTTGGCTAAGGCAGTCATTAGTTTTTCTTTAGAGATATCCGGTGCAAGATCTAAGGTCATTACGGCTGTGCCAGTTGAAGCTAACTCATCTCTCAATTGAGCCGAAGCGGCATAGATGAGACTACCTTCCACGCCCGTCCTTGTGAGAACGAATTCACCTTTTTGTTTGAAATCTTTAAACGACAACACGACGGATTTAATCGGATGACCATGAAATTTTTCACTAAGATGTTTTGACCAATTGACGATGAAGCCGCAGTTAGACGGAGAAAATGGTGTGATGCCGACGCCTGTCTCTTCTAGCCAGGGAACCCAATCCCCGCGCGATCCTAATTTCGGCCAGCTGGCACCGCCAAGGGCGAGTATCGTTGCATCGGGTTTGATTTTTATAACGCCGGTGGGCGAGTCAAAAATGAGAAAACTATCTTGCCAACCCTTCCAGTGGTGACGCTTATGAAAAGTCACGCCGTTGGATTCTAATCGCTGAATCCAGGCTCTTAGTAAGGGGCTAGCTTTCATTTCTTTTGGGAAAATTCGTCCAGAGGTGCCAATGAAAGTTTCAATGCCGAGTCCTTTGACCCATGCTAATAAATCATCAGGCTTGAAATGCTTGAGATGGGTTTCAATTTCGTTTTGCTTGTCGCCGTAACGGGTGATAAACGCGTGATAAGGCTCCGCATGCGTCAGGTTGAGACCGCTTTTACCCGCCATGAGGAATTTACGACCTAGCGAAGGCATGGACTCGTAGAGGTCGACTGTGACGTTGTTTTGACTCAATATTTCCGCAGCCATTAACCCCGCGGGCCCACCACCGATAATCGCGATTGATTTTTTCATAAGTCATTGATTAGTTGTTTTGGGCGCTAATTTTAACAGGGTTAGCAGACTCACGGCTACTGATTATCGGTTCACCGTGAGAGATGGGGCAGCGTGCTAACTTTAATCTAAACGTCGGGTTCCTCGTGAGCGAGATGAAGCCTGTAATCATTTAGTCAATTTTGAGCCCAGGTCTTTTTCAGCTGAGGCCAATTCACTATCGTGCTTCTTACCATCAGTGGCTGCGAAGCCTAAATTAATGTGACTCGTTTTAAATGAAATATTTTCAAGATCGGAGAGAAACACTGCGGGTTTTCGTTCTCCCATATGTGGGATGATATTTTCGAAAGATGGCATGAAAAAATCTTTCTTAAACGCAGAGACAGTCTCGCTATTTTTAAAATCAAGCGACAGTAATGAAATTAATTTCTCTTTGGGTATCAAGCCCATTTCTTTGTTTTCACTGAGATCAACAATCGCTTCCAGTGCTGGCTTGATTGGCTTGTCTGTTCCGATGATAAGCGCGAAGTTCTCGGTAATGTTTTGTGAGCATGCGGAATTAAAATCAGCAATCAGTTCACGCGCTTTGGCTTGTACTGCTGGGTCTGTTAAATCAGCTGGTTTGATTCCTGCCTCTCTGTCACCAAATAATAACAATACTGCAGGTTGGTAGAATGGCGCAGCAGCCGCTAATTTTTTATTGAGCTCAGCGAGCTCTAGTTGAAGGTGATTGATATTGACCGGGTCCGTATTTACATAAAGGGATGAAACGTTAAGATATAATGCCTTTTTGTTTATGATACGGTTAGCTATTTCCTCGGCATTGCGTCCAATTTGATTGGTCATTTCGAGTGAACGGCAATTATTCGAATTATTGACAATAGAAGACAAAATACCGTTCTCGGCAGGGTGGCCGGACTCTTCTCTAAATTCGCGAATCGCGGTTGCAGAAATCGATTCGCCTGGTTCGCAGGCACCATTTGAGCAGACAACTTTCTTGCGTCGCTGGCTTTCTCCGTAAATTAATTGTGGGCCATTGTTAGTGTTGATAATTAAAATAATGGCTCCACTAGCATTAACCGTTTGCTTCATTGCTTTTTCTAGCATCTGACGATTAGCTTCTGTTTGTTTGTCTGCTGCTAAAGCAGACCATAAGGCGCTCATTACCTGTTCTTCAGGTATGGCTAGCTGTGCGGCTGCAAATGACTGGATGGTCGTTTTAGGAAAGGCTGGATCACTAAATTTGGTTAGTACGTTTGGGTTTAATCTGGCTTTCATGATGGCTCCTGTTATTATTATTTTCTTGTTGATGATAAGTTACTTTATTTTTTACACAATTGACAGGTAACGCATGAACCAAGGTGCTAGCATTCAAAAAAAAGTGCGCCTACCTTTTAAGTGTAGCAGGCTATATCAGCTATTTAATAAGTAATATATGAGTATAATCAGTATGTTGTTACGAGATGCATTTAGAGATGTAGAGATGAAAGAGATGGGTCAAATGCCGCCTTGGTGTGTCATTCATTGCCAGCGTTGACAGGAATGATAGATTGAGTGGGGACTTGACTCTGTTTTCGATGGAGACAGTTGGAGTTTATAATGTGTGGAATAATTTTATATTAGGGTGCTCGGTGAGCATGCCTGACACTATTATTACTTGTCGGCCTCATTACGTTTTATTTTGCTATAAACAATAAGAAGTTGATGGAGACGGTTAGATGCAGTTATTACGCTGTTGTTATCGATTCTGGTATGTTGGAGCGATTGTATGACTGGTTATCGTGATAACGAGATTGAAGAGCAAATTTCTCAGTGCCTCGGTTTGCTCAAAGATGTATTCGGGCAAGACCTTTTAGGCGTGTACCTGTATGGATCATTGATTATTGGAGGATTGCAGAAATACAGCGACATTGACCTGTTTGTTGTTGCCAATCGGCCAACAACATATGAAGAACGAACCAAGTTAGTTGCTAATTTGTTGCTAATTTCGGGTGTTTATGCAAAAAGCCCTAAACCACCCATCGAGATGACGATTGTAGTAAAGTCAGAAATAAATCCCTGGCAGTATCCTCCCAGATTTGATTTTCAATATGGTGATTGGTTACGTGCTGAATTTGAAAGCGGCAATATTGAGCCTTGGCCATCTAAAGAAATGCCAGATCTCGCCCTGCTCATTACGCAGGTTTTATTGGCGAATAAGATACTGCTGGGATCGGACCCAGATAAACTACTCTGCAAAATTCCATATTGTGATTTTTTAGCGGCGACTAAAAATGCACTTGGAAGCTTAATCGCAGACATTCATAGTGATACGCGCAATGTGCTATTAACCTATGCGCGGATTTGGAGAGTTGTAGAGACAGATGCTCTCTGTTCCAAGCCATCCGCGGCTGCATGGGCGATTAATCGTTTGCCTGAAATATATAAGCCTGTGATGAAGCGAGCTTGTGCTATTTGTATAGGTGAGGAAAATGAGAATTGGGATGACATAACAGCGCTAATTCAACCAACCGCAGACTATATGATTGGGCAGATCAACCATGCAATTTCTTTCATTGAATCATCTGCTCATACTAATAAATCAATTGGCTGGGAATCCATATGAAAGAATTGATCGGATATGATCAACCTACGGCTAGCTGATATTTTTGCATAGTTCAGAAACCAATATTAAGTGAATTTTCTAATGATAAATAAAAAACTTTTAGCTCTTTTAGCGGTTATTAATATGGCTCCCACTGTCCATGCGGGAAAGCCGCTCCCAGATGGTTTTGTCTATCTGAAAGATATCGATCCTGGCATCGTGCAAGAAATGCGTTATGCATCCGACCATAATTTTATTGGTCGACCCATTGCAGGTTATGAGGCGGCAGAATGCATTTTGACGTTGCCGGCAGCAGAAGGTTTGCATAAGGTGCAAATGGAATTAAAAAAATTATCGTTATCACTCAAAGTTTATGATTGTTATCGTCCGCAAGCGGCGGTGAGTGATTTTATCGCTTGGAGCAAGGAAGTTGATCAGCAGCAAATGAAAGCTGAATTTTACCCGCGTACGAATAAAGCTGATTTTTTTAAATTAGGTTACGTGGCAGAAAAATCCGGGCATACGCGCGGCAGCACGATTGATCTTACGATTATTCCCTTACCCGTTCCGCATCAGCCCGCCTATTCCCGTAAACAAAAATTAACGGCATGTTATGCGCCACTCAAACAACGTTTTCCTGATAATAGCATTGATATGGGAACAGGGTATGATTGCATGGATGTCGTATCACATATTGATGATACATCGATTAATCCTGTTGCTTTGCAACATCGTCAAATGTTTCGCGCGTTGATGGAGAAAAATAATTTCGTTCCGTATGAGTATGAGTGGTGGCATTTCACTGTCAAAAATGAGCCATTTCCCGACACTTATTTTAATTTCCCGGTGACTAAAAAATGAAGATAGGATTATTGGTGGGTGCATTTCTCGGGGTCACGTCTGTCATGATGTCGGCATATACCGATCACGTCTTGGCGTTGATACTTTCTGAGCACTCTCTAAAAATGCTTGCAACAGCGATCCGTTATCATCAGTTATACGCTATTGTCATTTGCATGCTTGCATTAGTGTTACCGTTACAGACTAAGCCTCGCTCCCAATTATGGCTATGTGGCGCAACCTTTCTTTTTATTGTTGGTGTGCTGATATTTAGTGGCAGCATTTATAGTGCAGCCATTTTTGATATGGCTAGTGCTGTGAAATTCGCACCGTATGGTGGTGGATTGTTGATATTGGCGTGGATTATCTTAATGTTGACTGCGTTGGAAATCTAACACCCATCCGTAGTCAATAGCATACATACCCTGTCAATGTATCCCGTATAAACGCGGAGCGTTTATACGGGCAGTTCGCTGTGCATTACTTCTTAGATTTAGCGCGATACAGGCGGGTCTTCTCGCGCAGTAAATTCATCAACTCGTTCCCCTGATAAGGCATGGCAGGTGTCATGGCGAATGCAGTATACAAAGGTTTATCTTTCGGCGGATTATCTTGGTTCATGTCGAAATTCGCATACATGCATCCCCAAACTTTATTACCATCATCATATTCGGGGCCGCCCTGTAGTGATAATAATGCAATGGCCGCATTGGCCTTCGCCAAGGCATCCGTTGGATTGTCAGCTGCAACAAATTGCACCATGAACGTCCAATCAACCGTCGTGCCAAACTTATTTATCCACTCAATGCCTGTCCAATATTCATTATTGGAAGACGAGGCGTAACTCACACCTGCTTTTTGCAAATCGGCGATGGTGGGGCAAGCTTCAGGTTCTGGCGGTGTATAAGCGTATGCGGACTGGAAAAAGATTAAAACGAGGGCGCTAGCTAATAATTTCCGTATCATGTCATCTCCTAGGGTGGGGTAATCTGGGATCTTCGTGTGTATAAAATACTAACTTGGCCCAGCTTCATTTGGCAATGCACACCATATAAATGTTAATTAATTACCTGCGATTAACGTTCTGCGGCGGCATAAGCGCCATCCCCTCTACCGATCTATCTTCATTATGATACCAACACGACCAAATACCAGGATGTGTCTGAGTTGCACCCATCAACTCTACCGGCCCGTAAACTGAAGTAAATGACGAGATAGCCAGCAACCCATTGCTCATCGCTTCCGTCTCATTACGCCCCGTAAATATTCCTATGTTAAACGACCATTCCTCTGCCGTATCATATTTGTTTCTGGCAACGGCGCCATTCCAGTAGGCAGCATGGTGAGTATCATGTCTTACAAAATCGAGGCCTGCATTTTTTAATGCGGAGACGGTGGGGCAGGTGGTGGGGTGGTGTAATGTATCAGCATAGGCAGAGTTTGAGAGGAAAAATGCACTAATCAAGGTAGTTAATGTTAACTTCATTTTGGTTGTCCATTAAAGATTGTTTAAGCAAACATGGCTCATAATAGTAGCCTGTATAAACGCGCAGCGTTTATACGGGGTATCGTCGATTAGAGTATTCCCGTAATTTTTAAAATAAATTTAATCTTTGATATTCGATTTTTGTAACGCTCGGAAATACTTCCTGCCAATTTTTCTTCCCTAGACACCATCAATGACGATATCCCGTATAACGCTGTGCGTTATACGGGCTACAGGTCACTATTTCTTTGATGATCCTCTTCGTATATTAGCTACCGTTAAGTTTCAACGGCGTCGAATATAACTTTTCATTTTGTCGTCTGTGTCGTCTATGTCCGTGCCGTAACTGACGCCGGTGATATTTTGCAATTCAAATGGATTTTTCCGATCTGGGCTGAAGGTGTGACTGGCTAGATGAGTCGTAGTGGTGTTGATCAACACGCTTCTGATTTGCCCGGGTTGTTGTTCAACGCAGCCATAATCCGCTGTAAAGCTTTCATTCGAGATCTCACCTTTTAAAATGAATAAACCATCGCCAGCTGGAATGACTTTGCCAATATGTACTGGGGCGGTGACAACTACGCCGGTAATCAAACTTAGTTTTGCTGACCAATTGGAATTGGCGAGTGATTGACATCCATCGGCGATGGCGGTTGTGCTGATGATAGAAGAAATTAGTAATACGATGGTTTTTTTCATTGTCATGGTGGTTCTCCTTTTGTTCTGGAATATACAAATTTTTATAATGCGGTAAAGATTATGCCGTGGATTGAATAGATGCAATGAGGCGTATAGTGCAATCATTTCATATGAAAAAATCCGGCAGTTAACTTCATGATTGTAAGGTAAATAAGATCGTTGCTCCATATGCTATACTTTAGAATACATAAAAAGATAAGGTCATCCTATGCGCTCAGGTCTGGACGTGTTTGAAAAAATGCATGAGTTGCAGAGTCTCTTTGATGAATTAAGTTTAAAAACAAATTTATCGAAGAGCGAGGCGGCGATTTTCATCTTACTAGAAAAGAAACAATCTACATTTAACATGATGAATGCGTTGCAAGCGAAAGAAGTACAATCGCTTCATGCGGAAGTGAAAAAAATTCAGAATGAAGCTGCTAAGACTGCAGAAGCGCAGCGCAACCCACTTGATGATGCCGCGAATGATTTATATGCGAAGCGCGATGAGTTATATGCTAAAGCAGCAAAGCTAAGCCCCAACCCTAATGATCCAGGCTCAGTGTTACCCCATTATATTTCAGTCATTCGAGAATTCTTGAGAGAAAAAGGTGTTTCTCTGAATCAAATAAAAAATTATCCAGTCGTACAGCAAAGTCAGAAATTAAAGCTGGCTTGCGCGATCTATACAGAAATGCAAAAACCGGCGAAAGCGCAGCCTGACTCCGTGGATGATGTCGCCAAGGAATTATACGCGAAGCGCGACGAGTTATTCAGGATGGCAATGAAGCGCAGCCCTAATTCCGCAGACATTCGAATAGTCATGCCTTATTACGTGGCAGAAATATTAACCTTTCTTAAGCAAAAAAGGGTTTCGCTGGATCAAATCAAAGACCATCCGGTCGTTAAGCAAAGTGATAAATTGAAGCTGGCTTATGCTCTATATGCTGAAATGCAGAACCGTCATGCAGGACATGAGGGAGGAAAATCGCCAGAGAGAGATTTAGCAAAAGAAGCCGCGAAAGATGCTATGCGGCAAGCTCAACGTGATGCTGAACGCGGTATTGGGTTGCATACGCAAGCAGGTATTGCGCCGGGTGGGAATCTCGCGAAAGAAGTACGCGGTGTCGCGAGGCAAGAGCATCCTGATCATAATCCAAAACCAAATCAAGAAAGACTAGCTGCAGCCAATGCATTAGGTAATATGGCAAAGCAAGGTGTGGCTGAAAAGTATCGAGAAGAATATGAAAGAGCCAAAGCCGGAAAAGCTGCCAAACAAGAAGCATCACCTAAGGATGCGCGTTCTCCTCGAGGACCTAAATAGATCAATCAAACAGGATCTTTCCTTTGCTCGCATGGGTTTAGAATTTGCCTAGCCGTATCCGTCATGGCCAGTAAATCTATAAGTCACTAGCCATGCCTGACGCCCATTGTCACATCGCCTACCTAAGCTTAACGCTACTGAATGTTTTTCATTCCCGCAGCCTGCTGGACAACGACTTTGTCCCCAGTTTTTTGCGCTGGCTTGAAAAAACCAAGGTCTGGAATTGATGGTATTTGCGGCACCTTCGCTTTAAATTCCACCAACATCGTTTGCTTGGCTTGATAGGTGTCACCCGCCGCAGCCATGTATTTCAAAATATTCATGTGCCGCTTATCTTCAGTCGTAGACTTTTGACCATTAAAATAAGCTTCCGGGTGCCACTGTATGCCCATCATGGGTACACCGTGCCGAGATTCAAAGGCTTCCACGCTATCTTCCGTTGGTTGCATTTGCACGCCTTGGCGGCTCTTGGGTGCAAGATCGTTGTCCCGCACGGATCTTGCGCTCACTGTCAGCATGGCTGGTTGGGCTGGCGCATGAGTGTTGGGTGTTTGCCAATGCATACTATTTACCACCGGGTTTTGCACCAGGCCAGCCGCGCCCTTCAATTGCATGACCTTGTTCACCAGGGAGGTGGGTTCGAGCTGGATTCGATGTATCTGCACATTATTGCCCACGACACCTTTCGAGGTGATATACGGCATGCCAGAGTAACAGTGATCGGTGACCGGCATGACTTGCCCGCCATGCGCTTCCCACAATAACCAGGAACCGGCGCAAATGGCGAGTACCGGCTGCCCGGTGTATCTAGCCTTGCGTATCGAATCTAGCTCATGTTGCATGCGCACCGCATCATTATCTTCTTTGGCCCGACCTGGAATGAGCAGCAGTCCGCGCAGATTCGTCTCGCTCATGGTTTGCGGCACTTGTCTCGCGCCGATATTTGGCCCCAAGCCCAAGGTGAACGTGTGCGTCAGTCTGGCAATAAAGCTATTAAAGCTAGCCGTGGACGCGCCAGCGGGGGCTGAAGTCACGGTCGCATGATTCGTGATCTTCCTGACAAGATAATGATCAAAAAATGCAGCATGCATACGCTTGCCTTCGTTATTTCGGTAAGTCACAACAATCGGGGCGGGGGCGGGGTTGCCATATTTCTTGTTATTATGCTGCATTGCATTGTCCTGTGGGCGATTTAAAAAGATTTGCGCAGAGGATATCACAGGAGGTGGGTGGCGCAAATTAGGTCGTTCGATCTGCTGCTGGAAATAAAATGATCAGTCACCGCTCCAGCGTAATAATCAAGTAAGTGTTATGTCTGATACCCATGGTTAATCGGGTCGACTCCCACCCCAGATTGTCTTGCTGACCCGATTCTGCTAATTTGAACAGACGCCATTTGAAAAGGACTTCAATGTGAACTATCCGCAATCCATCAAAACCTGTTTCACAAAGTATGCTGTATTTTCCGGTCGTGCGACTCGTTCTGAATATTGGTGGTTTCTCTTATTCTATATGATATTTATTGTTGTCGCGTCTATGATTAAACCCGTGCTCCAATTGGTTGTGCTCGCTATTTGTTTCTTACCTTTACTAGGCGTGTCAGTCAGAAGATTGCATGATACCAATCGAAGTGGGTGGTTTTATCTTTTGGCGTTCATTCCATTAGTGGGCGCCATCATCCTGATTATTTTCTTCGTGCAAGAAGGCACGAAAGGCCCAAATTTATACGGCAATCCCCCCGTTGAATAATGCGACTGATGTCACTGCACGTAATGGTAGCCCGTAATAGTAGCCCGTATAAACGCGCAGCGTTTATACGGGATATCGTCGGTCATGATGTCGCCGTCATTAAAATGAATGATTGTCGTTGATATTTAATTTTTGATAATCGTGAAAAAATCGTTTTGCCAATTTATCTTCCCTAGGCGATATGTATGACGATATCCCGTATAACGCTGCGCGTTATACAGGCTACAAATCGCTAATGGTGTAATGTGGAATGATTGGCGCTCTTATTTCACGCAACCGGCTTCATTGAGCAGAATTGTCATGACCATCTTGGCTTGAATATTTTCACAGCTTGGTGGGATAACTTTGCTTCCATCCGCTTTGATGTATCCAAGGCTAATCGTTGAATGTGCGCCCGTCATGCTATCGATAGGTGTGATCGAGGCATAAGCTTTGTTCATGTTTGTGATCATTTTCCCAAAAACATCTTGGGGCAAGCCATCGACAGACATACTTTGATTTTGTACGAATACATCAGCGGGATTATCTTTATAAAATAAATTATAGGCGAAATTAAGTTTGTTGTGATTCTTGATGATGTCATCGCCCAGGGTGACATTGATATTGAACGCATAGCTTTGGTGACTCATGAGTAACATGTTTGTTAAAAGGGTAATCATTGCTAATTTGCGCTTCATTGTCTGCCCCATATGGAAAGATGTGAATTTGAGGCAGCCTATCAGCTGATCTAATAAAAATCAACTTTACCCGTACGTACAAACATAGTGCTCGCGATTCGGCGATGGTACCATGATAGGCAACACTCTAAGCAGCTGGATTAAACCGATGGCGTTAAAAGCGACGATACATAAAGCTGAGCTGATCATTGCTAATATGGATCGCGGCTATTATAACACCCATGCCTTAACATTAGCTCAGCACCCCTCAGAAACCATCGAGCGAGTGATGCTGCGTCTTGTGGTCTTTGCCTTACACGCAAATCCGCAGCTCGCCTTTACGCGTGGCATTTCTGCTGTGGATGAACCGGATATTTGGCTGAAAAGTGATACCGGTGATATCGACTTATGGATAGAGCTGGGTGAGCCGGATGAGCGACGTTTACGTCAAGCATGCGGACTGGCGAGGGAAGTTTGGATATATACCTATGGTCGAGGGTCTGATGTGTGGTGGCAGAGTATTCAACAGAACATCTCACGACTCAAAAATTTGCGTATATTACGTATTACACCCACAACGCTGGCTGAAATTGCCAAACTGCACCAGCGGACGATGCAGCTACAGGCAACGATACAAGATAATCAACTATGGCTTTCGTGTGGGGATCAGTGTGTTTTGGTGGAGGCGGAACCATTATTTAATGTTGTGTAGCGATATATTTATGCGAGCTGATATCAACGACGAATTCAGCTGTCATTAATTTTTTGATGTTGGTTAGATTTTCTAAATATAAATTCGGGAGGCTTTTAACTAAATTCTCAAACTTACTCCAAGATGTTTCTAATGCTTCAGTCCTTGATTGCATAACGTAATCCATTCCTTTAGATTTTCCATGTGCGGGGTATCCTAAAACTGATTGATATGCACTTCACCATCGGGAAATCGAGCGACAATGTCTAGTTCGCCGCCCATGGCCTCAATGTAGCTGCGTAGCGCGGAGATATACATATCAGTGCGACGTTCCATGCGCGACACGTTCGCTTGCTTAGTAGAGAGCAGCTCAGCCAAGCGTTCTTGGCTCATCTGGTGAGCTTGACGCAATTCCTGTAGCGGCATTTCTTTCAGCATTTTCTGGGTTTTTTTAGCTGCAGCTTTTTGCGCAGCTGGTGACATTTTCTTGCGTAAATTCTTAAATGGCTTACTCATAACGAGAGAGAAAACCTTGCAAGAACCCACAATGATTACGGTGTCAATGACGGGCTATGTTGATTCAGGCGTTCTTATTCTTAAGGGGGCGCATCAAAACCAGGTCATAAAAAATCATAGGCTATCCATCATGCTCCAGATAAACTAGTAGGATCATTACTTAATCACCTCAACTGGCAAGGAAGCACTATGTCAAATTCAAACAACTTCCAAGATCTAAAGATTCCACCCGGCAGTTATAAAATATTCATCATTTCCATGGTTCTGTTAGCTCTTCTTTCAGTCATCCTCAGTAGCGCAGGTATCGTTGAAGCAGGTCAGCGTGGTGTATTACTTCGATTTGGCGCGGTGACCGGGACGATTAAAGATGAAGGTCTATATTTCAAGATTCCCTTCGCGGAAAAAGTCGTCTTGATGTCGACACAGATTCAGAAATACTCAGCGCTTGCCTCAGCCTCCAGTAAAGACTTGCAAGTGGTCACGACAGAGGTCACGGTTAACTTTCAGTTAGACCCGAAAAAAGTTGGCGAAATATACCGAAATATGCGACAGGATTACGAGCATAATGTTATCCAGCCATTCGTTCAGGAAGCGGTTAAATCGACCGCCGCAAACTTTGATGCAGAGCAACTCATCACCCAGCGCCCCAAGGTTAAAGCTGATTTACAAAATTTACTAACGAAACGCCTTGCTGTACTTGGTATTGATGTGATCGAAGTATCGATCACAGACTTTCGCTTTACCCAGGTCTTTCAAGACTCGATTGAAGCCAAAGTGAAAGCTGTTCAACAAGCACTCGAGGCGGAAAATGCCTTGCGACGTGTTGAATTTGAAGCTCAGCAGGCTATTGTGAAGGCAACCGCTGAGGCTAAGGGCTTGGAATTGCAGAAGGCTCAAATTAGCGACCAATTATTACAGTTACGACAAATTGAAGTGCAACGAATCGCTGTTGAGAAATGGAATGGACAGATGCCAACTGTTGTCACCGGCGGTGCACCGGTACCCATGCTTGATGTCTTTCAACCACAACGTTATCACTCGCCTGCCGCACGCGGATAGTCGTGCATGAGAAACTGGCATCCATCCCTTCGACGGGGAGGATGCCAATCTCAAACCTTCCTCATTGCCTACGAGTCGCCCCTATTCATATAACTGCTGATATGGCTTATTAACATCTGATGCAAGCGGTTAATCTCTCTTAGCGTAGTGAATAATATCCTGAATGATAGCCCTCTCAGATGAAACATTCCGATAACCGTGCGCCTGATTAGCATTAAACCGAAGACCTTCACCTTTATGCAGGGGTTGCCACTTACCATCGACAAAAATTTCCATGTCGCCTTCCGTGACAATCACGTGTTCGATCACGCCATCTTGATGTGGCGGAGAGAGGTGTTCGCAGGTTGGTAATAACTCAATGGTAAACACTTCGAAGTTTAAGTGGGGGTCAAAAGGAAAGAGTGGCATGACGCGGATTTTTTCATCCGTCGGATGCAGCTGCTGTGTTTGTCCGCTGCGGTGAACGGGTTTGTTAAATTCCGAGCTGATCTCATCGATAAACGACGAAAATGATGTGTCGAAGCCACTGGCGATTTTCCAAAGTGTCGCAATCGTGGGGCTGGATTCCTCGCGTTCTATTTGGCCTAGCATGGCCTTGCTGACCCCGGTTTTTTCAGCGGTCTTATCGAGGCTCCAGCCTTTTTCGCGACGTAATTCTTTTAAAGTCAATGAGATACGTTTGTAGATGTGTTTCATTGGGTCACCTGTATACAAAAAGTGTTGTGCGCAATAACGCACAATGATAGTATGCCTTATTATGCGTTATAACGCACGATCTTCCTAATAGTTTAAAAGGGGTGGTTTATGACAGAAGAGACATTCAAAAATAAATTGGTCGCTGTATTAAATAAAAGTATCGAGCCAGGAAAGGTCATGAATGCGCTAGCTCATATGTGTATGGGCTTAGGTGCTGCGATTGGGAAGGATGCGCTGCGGTTAACGGATTATCAGGATGCCGATGGCGGTTCACATCCGTTTATCTCAGAAATACCATTTATTATTTTGGCCGAAAATTCCAATAAGATTCGTAAGCTGCGTCATGAGGCCATCGCCAATAATATTATTTTTAATGATTTCACTGACACGATGACCGTTGGAACCTATCAAGAGCAAATTGAAAGAACCGCGCAAGTGAAAGACGATAATTTGATTTATTACGGAATCGTGTTGTTTGGCGATTGGGATAAGGTGACGGAATTGACACGCAAATTTTCGCTGTGGAAATAAGTGAGGGTGATATGACAAATGAAACTAAAAATTTAAGTAAAAGTGCTCAGCGTGTTCAAGATGTTTTGGCAGAGAGGGGCTTGGCGTTTGAGGTTAGAGAGCTATCCTCTAGTACGCGTACGGCTAATGATGCGGCAGTCACCATTGGATGCGAGGTTGCTCAAATTGTTAAGTCATTGCTGTTCCGTTCCGAAAAAAGTGATCAGCCTATTTTAATATTGGCGAGTGGGATCAATCGCGTGAATGAGAAAGTGATTGAGCGATTAATCGGCGAGAAAATTACTAAAGCTGATGCAGATTATACGCGTCACATCACTGGGTTTGCTATCGGAGGGGTGCCGCCAGTTGGCCATAAACAAAAAATCGATGTCGTTTTTATTGATGAGGATCTACTGCAATTCGAGAAATTATGGGCTGCTGCTGGAACACCGAATGCCGTTTTTTCTTTGTATGCCAGCGATCTTGAAGCAGTGACAGGCGGGAAGGTTGTTAGCATTAAATAAGTCTGTTGATAAAGCCGATCGTTTCGACCTCCATTGAGGCCGAGACGATTGGGAAAGTTAAAGGCTCGCTAATTGACTATAACTAATTGAAAGCGCGAATCTAGTGAATGATTCGCATCTTTAATCACGCCATCTGCTTCAAACAAATCTCTAGAGGTATATCCAATCGTAATATGCGGATAAAAATGCGCAGGATCCCAAGCGTCTTTCGGCCCACCATTCCGGAGATATTCGCGATAAATTTGGTAACGAATATTTTGCAGCTCCGGCGAAGTCACAATCAGAAAATAGGTTTGCTCATGCAGATTATTGATAATCGCATCACCTGAGCCGATGCCGATGATATCCAGGATGGATTTTTGAATCCCGGCCTGCTTAGTGATCTCTTCAATACGTTCCATGCTGACATATGGCTTGAGAGTGTTCGCATATTCAGGGGGTGTGATCACGGTAATATGAGCTTCCCCATTCGCGTCCCACCCAGTGAAGTGCTTCAATGGAAAGCTCAGATAAGCTGAGAGCTGCTCACGCACTGCTTTAACCGGGGCATACTGGATGTTCATGGCTAGGGCATTATCCATAGGCGTATTGCTGTGGTGTGTGATGAACGGAAGTTCACCGTTATAGATGACTTTTGAAGAGAGAGCGACTTCTGTGGCTGCATAAGACAAAGAAGAAATCATGAATGCTGCAGTGAAGATAATTATTCGAGAAAAATAATTTCGGTGGCACATAAAATCATCCATATAGTTAAAAAATCCGAATAGAATGCGTAGAGGTAATGACATGCTTGCCAGCCATGGCCGGGCATCATCCCAATATATCCTACTTAATTTACCGTAAAAAATCGCGTTTAATTAGTGCTATAATCATATTAAATATAAAAAAACTTTTTTATAACAAAAGGTGCGACTAAACTTGAAAATGAAAAAGCTGATGAGTATATCAATCACCAAGGTAAATCTACCGAACGGGTTAAGATAAGCGACAAGATCCGTTCTTTCTTGAAAGGCCCAGGCAGAAAATAATTTTTAATATCGAAGCCAATTGATATTGGCCCTCCTCAAAATGATAAATCTAATATTGAATGCTTGGTCGCGGTATGGCCTCAGCCATATTATCTTTGGTCTCATCGACCTTTAAAAATAAACTATGAGTGGTGATGGATTGTTTGGGTAGTTCATCGCGTAAGAATTTTAGGCGTCTAGATCGTTCTTTTAGATTTTTTTCTTTGTCGAGTGAGTGTTGATAAAGTTCAATAATACGTTGATTTTCTTGCAGGAATAAACCGCGAAATGTAAATGACGCTGCGATGAGCCCTGCGCTAAGGGTTGATATCGCAGCTTGAATTTGTGGTGGGGAAAATAAATAGTCAGCTAGACACGGAGGATAGTTGCGTAGTGATCGTTCGCAGACGGCACCTAGGAACATGATAGAGAAACCAATCGATCCGATTTGAGCATAGCGTAATAGTTGAGATTTGCTAGAGTATCCCCACCATGCCTGTTCTTGAAAGTGCCTATGATATGGCATAGTGGTTGAGCTGTTTATTTTCCTGGTAATTTGAGCGGAAAAATCCGGGCGCTTGAACAGTTCCGCAAAGGCCAGTTGACGAGTTTCTTTCGATGCCGCAGAAAACGCTATCAGCGTTTTATTATCCATGAAAGGGATGAGAAAATTCAGCCAAATGTCTTTTGGTAAGGGTGGGTTGATCGCTCGCGCTATCGACATAAGAATTACTTTTATAGGGTAATGAAGTGGCGGTTATGTTAGCGATAAGTTGGCTAGCGTGCAACGGCTCGTTGAGATGGGTTTGTTTAATACCGTAACGAAGAGATTTGACCCCGATTCACGATATCTGTTAAATAGAGCGCAATAATCTCATCACTGCCAGCATCAGATAAATAATGATTCACTAAAAGGAACTTCTGAACATGAAAAACATCTATTTTATTTTTCATCAACGCTCCGCTTACGCCGTCGATTGGGCAACTTTAGTCAACTTGCCACAACCTGATGATATGTTCATTCTGGTCACGACCAACGAATGCATGACCAAATTGAGCGATCAAGATAAAGCTAGCTTTACTTCCATCGTTGAGGTTGATCAGTTTGGTTTTGAAGAACTCATTGTTAAAATACGCCTCAGCCTTGCCGATATTTATGATCAAGGAGACACGATAAGAATTGCGGTGATGTCAGAGTTTACGATGACAGTCGCTGCAAATGTGCGAGACTACTTGCGCAACATGTTCAATATCATCGGTCCGGGTGATGAGGTCATTGGCAATTTTCGCGATAAGGTGCGCATGAAAAAATTGCTCAGCCAACACGGCGTCCGACTTCCTAAATATCAGACATTCATCGCATCCGAGTATGCTGCCGATCAGGAAACCTACCTCAATCAGTTGGAGGAAACGCTCGGGTATCCGATGTTCATGAAACCCACAGATAGTGGCGGTAGTATTGGCACAGCCTTGGTGAAAGACAGGGCGGCGCTTTTATCGTGGTGTGAGCAAGCGGCACAAGATAAAAAGCAGCTCTATGAAATAGACGAATTCATCGATGGGACTTTATATCATTGCGATTCCATGATCAAAGACGGCCAAGTTGTCGCGACATTCGTAAATCAATATCTCCATCCGAATGCAGATGCTCGTGTGGGTAAGACGCTTGCTTCGATCACGATGCATCCTGATGCCACGGATTACGAACCTTTGAAAAAATTTGCCGAATCGACACTCAAGCACTTCCCCGTGATTCCGGATGGTTTCACCCACATGGAAATTTTCAAAAGCAAACGAGGGGAGCTCATCTTCCTTGAAGTCGCCGCACGACCACCTGGCGCTAAGGCACCGGATAATTTCAAAATCAGGACCGGTGGCCTCGACATGCGCTGGATTCACTTTCGTTTGAATCTAGGATTACCCATCGACGATCAACTCGCTCATTTACAGAACCCGAACAATTGGGGACCCTTCGCAGCCATGTTTCAACAAGTGGCGCCTGCCAGTGGTGGTTTTGTCACCCGACTTAACGAACCAGACTTTCGGGGAGGTGGCTATAAAAAAGAATGCCAATATCAACCCGGCGATCAGATCAAACCGAATTACTCGATTTTAGACACGACTTGCTCGTGTGTGTTCTGGAATAATAATTACGATGAACTCATGGCAGATTTTGCTGAGCTGGATTCTCAACCATTAACAGAAGTAAGTGAATATCCGCTGGTGCAAGCCGAGCACTTCTTACCCAATTTTATTCATACCCCCATTCAATTGGTAAAAGGCTATTTGTGGTCGCTGCTTGATTCCTTTTCGAATTATGCCTTGGAGCACGCACGCAAAGTTGTTAAGGAATGCCCGTCATATTTTCCACCGAACTGCCCGAACTATTGGTCATCGGGTGGGTCATCGACTTTTTTTAATAAATCGCTGGTGTGTAATCAGTCGATTGCACAGATCAGTGCGGTTAATACCACGAATTTAATCCGTTGAAAGGTGTTGTGTCGCGAGTCAGGTAAGCATACCCAGCAACGCCCGGTTGAAAGATTGGTTCGTGTCGACCGGGCTTACCTATTAAACCTCTGACCAGTGCTACCCTCTATCGCACCCTACGGCGTGTTAATGTCACTTTGGGTATTAAATCCAGCTCATTTAGCAGATTCTGACTGACGTTATATGCTTTATGGGTTAATACCTTTGCTAGCTTTGCTTTTTCACTCTTGCTATACGCTTTAGTCGCTTGGCGGAAATTCGCTTTGATATTTTCACATCCCGCCGCATAGTATTCATCAAAATACTCTGGGTTATGTGTTAGCAGGTATTTGAATTTCTCAAGCTGATTCTGACGTAAGCAGGTCATCACTATGTCTTGATGCTGGTCATCGATGTACTGATATAAATCCAATAGTAGCGTTTCATTCATGATTTTATATTGATTAACGAGCACTTTAAAATCATCATCAGTCAATATTCTAATGGCTTTGTGTAACAGTGTTTTATCATTACGATCATGCACCGCTAGATTCGCGTGGTGAGTGATGAGATACAATAAAATATCAAAATATTTCTGCTTCCTATCCGCTGGTGCTGCGGCATACCCTTCTAAGGCTATGAACAACGGACAATTACCTGACTGGTGCTGTTGTTGATTGATATTGGCATGGTGCTGCACTAACCATTGAACATTTTCCAATTGTCCTAAAGAGCAGGCTGCCATTAATGGAGTGAACACATCAGATTGATCGAATTCTGCGATCATATGGTTTTTGCCGACATGTAGACAGGGCAGGTCGACTTCTACGGCTTCGAGTTTTAACCTTTTATCAGTCAGTTTTTTGTCATTGAGAACATGTGCGGCAAGTTGTGTGACGTGTAAACGATTGCCTGCCTGCAATTGAATCGCTGGTAATGTAACGGGTGAGGTGTAAGCAGAATAATTTTTGTGAAATTGTCTCGCGAGCTCAGCTGTTGATAAATGGTTATCACCAGGATTAATGAAAAGATAGTGTTTGGAAGCCTGCTCATCGTAAGTGTTGTAATCGACAAGCAGTTGCTGGCCCTTTTTAATGTCGACTTTTGTCACGACGGTGACAACTTTATTGCCATCAAGCGACGGGTCGCTGAATTTAACGTTATCTTGGTTATCAGAGAAATTGATAAATCGCGTAAAATTACCTTTTTTGATGCCATCAATGACTATGTCATTAATGTGCATGGTGTAGCTCAAGTCAACATGGTCACCTTCGCAGTAAATTTTGAATTCTTCGCGTGTATAGATTTTTCCGGTATAAAGACCGATACAAGTTCCCGCTGGAATATCTTGCGTGGCGAATAATCCTTTTCCGCCGAAGCTTCGTAATAAATTAACTTCTCTTACCTCAACCAGGTCCGGACGATCGAACGCGGTTCCAATATAATCCTTTGGGTCCATATCATGGATACCAACGCGATGCATCACATCTTCAGCGTCCTCGGAGGTTCTGGTTTTTTTGGTTGAAAAGAATGAATGTAGTTTGAGCTCGGATTCTTGTAATCGCTTGATCTCAGCCTGTGTGCAGTTGGCTTTTAACGAGGATACGCCCAGTGTGTTCACGACACTGTCTCGATATTTTGCCGGAAGCGCAGCCTCCCGAGACCTTTTTCTGTTTTTTTGTTTGGTTGTCATGTTGCGATGCATGGGTGGTAACCTGAGTATGAAGTGGCAGATAACAATATTTTTAATAATTTTATGGACACAGATAATATCAAAAATTAAACAACTGTCAACCATATGACTTTTTATTGAAAGCCTCGTAAGTGCTGGATGAATGGGCTGGGACGATATTTTTTTGACGTATCTGATTGATTATAAGTGATGATTGTTATTGTAAGGGTGTTAAAGGTTTCGTGTTCACTTTGCTGCCCAACGATCGAGATGAATTTTGCAGGTCAGCCTTGAATCCCTATTTTGCATGATTCAATCTCATTGCAACGACACGCCCATAATCCGTGCTAAATCCGAATGAGGCGTAGTAATCGGTCATATCAGGTGCGCAGGTCAGTTCAAAAAATTTGACGCGCGCAAATTTTTCATGCGAGAGAATAGCGTTAATCATCATCTTACCCAGACCTTTTCCTCGCAAATGTTCCTCAAGCATCACATCGTAAATATACCCAAAATGTACTTCATCAGTGAGCACGCGAGCGAAGCCAACAAGATTTTGTGTTCCATTTTCTATGAGTGCGAAAGGTAAGGAATTTTTTAGAAGCAACGCCAGTTCTTCTTTGGATCGGTCGGTAGCCCACCACATTTTTTTTGACAGAGCGAGGAGCTGATCAACATGCCCGCTATTTAATTTTCTGATGATTGAAAATCCAGATGTATTCATAACAACTATCACTCGCAATGGGGTGGTTTAGTACTAGTAAGACAGCTAGATAAAGGACCTTTCGGATTCACGACATCCATGAACGTGGCGTATGGAACTAGCACTTGAACCAATCCGTAAACATACGGTAGTTCTTCGAGTGTGACCAGTAAACCGTTTTTTGTAAGATTCCATTGTGAATAATTAATTTCGTTATCATCAACGAGTTGCTTTTCTGATTTGTCGATTGTCCTTTGTAGCTGACCTGCAATGTAATGATCGAGTGGTTTCATGAAATTAGAATCCGGCTTGAATAATTCTGCGATAGCAATTGGCTCGCCAGATTTGAAGTTGAAGTTGAGCGTGCGGTGCACGGAGAGCGGGTGAGCGGCACCAACCGCATAAGAATCGATCGTAAATAGAATGCTCAGGATGGGCTCGGGTTGTTTGGTTAGCAGCTTGACGACATACGATATTTTCAGAGTGTTACTTAATTTGGAAAGCTCAGGCGGTAGATCTTTCCGATCGACTGACCAGACGACAGAAAGAAATGTACTCTTTTCTGTATCGATGATATCAGCGACCGCTGCATTAAAATTTTTTTCAATTTTATCTTCAGACTTTGCGTCAAAACTAGGATAAGAGAGATCCCAGTCAATGTTATCTTGTGCGGACGTTTCAACACGGTGAATCGTTTCTAATGAACGATTGCCGATGTTCAAGGCGTGAGAGAGTGGGCTTAGCATGAGAAGCAGTATGCCGCGTGTAACGATACGTTTAATCATGTGATATCTCTCTTATAGATGATGGGGTAGCATGCAAAAAATCTTCAATTAAAGTATGGAATACCCGGTAATATTCTTCAACATAATTCCCATTTGCCTGCGTTAGCTCAGCGTCTTAACACAAAGGTATTTCGCGGAGTCTATTGATAATTTAAATGCAGTACGGTAACTATTAATTAGTTTTCATGTCAGACACTAGGGATGATTTATCACTATGTTGCGCTTCTAGCAAATTAATATATCTTGTAATTTTAGATGGTCGCTTAAGCCGCTTACGCCACCATATCACTATGCAAAATGTGACAATAGATGGCCCTATCAATGTAATGATTGGTCTATTAATAGGAAAAGTGGGGAAAATAAAAGCGGTGACAACGGAATCTGCTGATATTAACATAGCTGTCATGTGCTTAATAATCCGAGAACCACCTTTTTGATTGTGATCATAGTAAATTTTTAAATCTGACATACAAAGCCATGCGCAGACTATCCCACCGAAAAAATATAAGCTAAGCTCGAATATATTTCGAGGTTCAGTCATGAATGCATATAAAACATAAGCAGACGTTAAAACACCAAATGCCAACATCGCGATAGATAATGTCCAAGCGAAATAGCCGAATCTATTATTGTGCGTACGAGCATAAATGTAGCCTGAATAAGTTAGATACGTGCCCATTATTGAGCCTAATAGCTGGAAGATTTCAAACTTGATATATGACATGGGCAAAACAGTGAGGAATACACCGGTTACCCCAAATAAAAAAATCTTGCCACAAAAGCGGTGAATTTTTCGGCCTTTATTGGCGAAAATTGCCCCAAATGCTGAAACAAGTGCGACGTAACCGAAAAATAGATGGATGGGTAAAAGCGAATGGTAATAGAAATCGATATCCATGTAATCACTCCATGATGTTCATTGTATTAGCTTAGCATGATGCTCGAATATATTCTCGAAATTTGTTGTGCGAAAGATAATAGTGTGCTTGCGTTGGGGCTACGGAAAGTTACACAAGTGTACCGCAAGCACACAAAAGATTTGCAACACGATCATCAACCGACAGGCCATCGCGTCGAACCTAATATTCATCATTCAAGCTTTGTTAATAGGTAATGAAATCGTTCAGATTGTGATGTCGAATCGTTGGGCTTCGCGTGCCGTGTTCAGACCGGGGACATCGGTAACACTTGTTCCGGGGACATAGGTAACACTT
>CAZGPP010000017.1:0-48094 GCA_964527435.1 uncultured Coxiellaceae bacterium
GAACCATTAATGCTAAATGTTAAATTATACTTTGTTGAATTGGAAAATTTTAAATCCAGGCTGGAGTCGTAAATCGCTATACCAGGTGCAGCAAATGCAATAGTTGTTATTGAGAATAATGAAATCATACCGAGGAAATTCATCGTTGGGCTTGATGTATGTGCCTTCAACATGGTGCATCTCTCTTTTAGTTGCGCTCCATCATTCCACCAGCACTCAACGCCAGCACGATGAATAGTGTTATCAAAAACTGACTTCATTAAAGCATAACCATAGGATTTTTTATCAGCAGCTGAAAACTTCAGGATGAGGACCGCGTCGCAGGACAGCTCTTGGGCGAAACGAAAGTAGCGATGAGAATATAATATAAGCGGATTAAACCAATTTATGCAAATCAATACAATCATGGCGGCATTCGCAATCAAATCACACCTTTGATAGTGTATACATTCATGCTGAAGAACATGTCTTTGCTCAGATGGCGTATAATTTTTAAAAAAATTAACGGGCAAGTATATTTTTGGATTGAATGGATGACAAACCATCGGTGAAGAAACGATTGTAGATATATATACACCTGAAAGTGGCATTAACTTCTTGTTCATAATCGCGGTGTTTATTATTTCCTGCTGATGATCTGTAATAGAGATTGAGTTATTTCTTAAAAGATAAATATATTTTAGATGTATGATAAAAAAATATAAGGATGATAAGATCACGCCTATTAGCCAAATGGTTAGAAATGCATACATAACCGAGAATTTAGACTGAATCGTTAGATTATTTATTTGTGCATTTAATTCAGTAGAAAAATTATTTATACCTAATGAAGAATCAATATTTGTAGCAATCTTAAATGGTATCCATACTGCCACCCACGGAATGAAAATACTAAACCACAAATAATAATACCAACTTGCACCAATATGCTTCAGCAACTGCCGTCTTGATATAATTAAAATTCCAACAAAAAAGCTAGACCATAAAGAAGCGAGACACGCATGGTAAATGAATTCATTAATCATTGGGGTCTAACTCATCTAAAATTGCCCTTATCTCGCGTATATCCTCCTTTGATATATTTTCTTTTTTTGCGAAATGCGCCACTAATGGGCTAACCCTCCCGCCAAATAAACGCTTAACGAAACTTATCGAGGTTTTTTGAAGATAGTCATTTTTTTTAATTAGAGGGTAGTATAGATATCGGACTCCATCTTGCTTGAACCCTATAATATTTTTTTTCAATAAGCGATTTATCAAGCTTTTGGTAGTTCTGCCATGCCAGGATTCTACCTCTTCAAGCTCCTGAATGATTTGACTGGCACTTAGAGGTGAACTCGCCCAAAGTATCTCCATCACCTTGAACTCAGATGGACTAACAATCCCTTTCTTTTTCATAAACGATCCAATGTGATTACATGTGTAATCACTATCGCGAAAAAAGTAGTGGCTGTCAATCACAAAAATATTACGGTACACGTCCCTTCTTTCCACAGCACTACCAGCAGGAACACTGTCGACAGTGACCGTGTCATTACAGAAATTTTACATACGCTATAAGTCATTGTAGGGAATTTGTAACGTACTGAGATAGGTTTTAACCTAATCTCCCTAGGTTTATCAAGGTTTTCACGATGCTAAGTCGTCACAAGGTGTTGTTTATATTACATTTTAAAATCGACAACTTTGGCTTCGAACCAGGTGGTCGGGGGTTCGAATCCCTCCGGGCGCGAATAATTTGCTAATAAAATAATTTAGTTGATAGTATCAACCCTGTCATATTCACCAATTACAGGGATTTACATGATGAAATATAAATTATTAACCGCTGCACTCACATTGATCGCAGCACAAACAGCCTTCTCCGCAGTCATCGCCGATCCATTTCCTTGCCCCAGTGTTAGGACGCTTAAATCTGTCGGTGTGAGCTCTGTGATGTGGCATCCCCTTGGTGGCCCTGGAGAAGAGTGGGCTGGTATAGAACGCAACAACAATTATTACACTGGCGTCGACTGGACGTTTATCATCGAAGTCAGCGGTCTTAAAGATAAGCCAAAAAATGAAATTTTAGCTAGTACGAACGCAGCCATTTCAAACTTGATACTGGAAGGCGGCCCATACCCTATCTCTCCAGCGGATGAAACTTTCCCAGACAATTATTACTGTGAATACTTCACTAATGATGGCTCTCATACATTTGCCGTAGCCATTACACCAACAGTGAATCTTGATAAACCTCTTCCACTAAAATTACGAAAACGATAAAAAAATCAGGGGCACTCATGAGAAAAAAGTGCCCCGATTTTACTGAAGCTACAGCATCACACAAAGACCCGTGCTCGGTTCGACCGCTTTATCTTCTGACTGACCTTGCACTCCGACTTGTCTCGAAGCAAATAATCCGTCAATTCGCTTCAATGGCACGCCATCTTGCTGTAACACTAACACCTCTTCACCTAAACACTTGCTCACTAATTCAAAAAGATCATTTGAAATAGCATGCTGCAAGAGAGATTGCAGAGCTGCACGCATGGCTTCTTTTCTAACATCATCAAAGCGCCGCCAATTGGTCAGATACACGATTTGACTCGTCGACATTTTAGGATTGATGGCATCCAGTTTTAGAATGGTTTCAGCCAATAAACGATAACCTTCACCATTCAAGGCATGATAACACTGCACATTTTCACAAAAGCCCCGTATCACGGCATTGACCATATTTGGATTTTTAATATCTAAGCGAGGATGCGCCAATAATGTTTGCATAACGTCACTATTTTCAGCAGACGCTGCCAGTGTGGCAAACCACTCCATCAACACCAACGATTCGTTTTGCCAGGCTTCAAAATATTGCTCAATGACAGATTGACGCTGCTTGCCATCCAGCGCATTCAAATGTCTGAAAACAGCCATGGTATTCGTTAAGTTGGTCTTTAAAGAAGCCTCAAAAACAGCAAACGCTAACTGTTGAATATCTTCCTGATGCAAGGCCATGAGATAACCCAGGCAAAGATTTTTCAAACGACGACTGGCTGCTTGTTTTGGATCGAAAGGCTGATGCGCATCTCCCACAAAAGCAAGCTTCGATTCCTGCTGACTGCATGCGTGATAAGTTTGACGAAATTCATTTTTCAATTTTTCCGCCACCTCACACAGCATAAATTTTCTGGCTTCATGAATGGCATCGATATTAATTTTTTCCACCTGATCGGCAATATAACTGACCGATGGAATCGTCAACATCTCTGCTAATAGCCATTTATCCTCGCTATCAGACGATAATAATTTATAGAAACAATCAATAAATCTTCGCGGCAACACAAGTGGTTGCTTGTTGTCAGCTGCCACAATTAATTCGCGTAGATGATTCATGATATAACGCTGTGACGCCTCCAAACGATTGAATGGATCGGTGTCATACTCCATTAATAACTGCAAAGCTTCGTTATCGTAATTAAACTGCCACTTAACCGGTGCCGAAAAATTTCTAAATAATGAAGGGACAGGGCAGCTGTCAATATTCGAAAATCTGAATTCCTGCTCTGCTTCTGTGAGCATCAATACAGCATCACTCTCTGCGGCCTCTGCACCATTGATATAAAGCGGCAAGCACCGACCTTTTTCGTCTAGCAAACCCATACTAACAGGAATTGGCAGCGGCTTTTTTTCTGGCTGACCGGGCGTTGGCTGACATGACTGCTTGAATCGCAATACATATTCCCTCTTTTCAGCGAAATATTCTGGCGTCACCACCACATCTGGTGTACCTGCTTGCTGGAACCACAGCATAAACTGCGATAAATCTAATTGCGATGATTCCGCTAATGTCGCGACGAATTGGTCGATCGTAACCGCCTGTCCATCGTAACGGGAAAAATATAAATCCATCGCTTTACGATAAGCTTGTGCACCTAGGCGCGTGTGCAGCATGCCATATATTTCTGCACCTTTGCGATAAATGGTCGCCGTGTAGAAATTGTCAGGGGTGATATAAGATTGCGGTTGCACGGGATGCGCAAGCGGGCCCGCATCTTCTGGAAATTGTCTGCTACGCACATCACGCACCGCATTCGCACGCGCCGCTTTCGAAAACATCGCCTCAGAGTATGATTGATCACGATTAGAAGTGAGACCTTCTTTCAGTGATAATTGAAACCAGTCACGAACCGTGACACGATCACCCGTCCAATTATGAAAATATTCATGCGCAACCGTTCCCTGAATCCGCATGAAACGATCATCCGTCGCCGTTGCGGGTGTTGCAAAAAGTGCGACGCTATTAAAAATATTTAACCCTTTATTCTCCATTGCTCCCGCATTGAAATCATCAATACCAACCACCTTGTAGGAGTCAAGATCACACTCACGGCCGTAATTTTCTTCATCCCACTTCATGGCATTTTTCAATGATTGCATCGCATGATGACAACGCTCTATCTGATTTTCTTTCGCATAAATCCGCAAATTCACCTTACGACCTGACATCGTCACAAAATCATCTTCAATAAAACTTAAATTGCCAGCAACCAATGCAAATAAATAACTTGGCTTTTTAATCGGATCATCCCAGCAAATAGATCGACGCCCATCTTCCAACATGACCTCTTCCTTCAGGTTTCCGTTTGAAAGCATCACGGGGCACATGGCCGGGTCGGCAATAATCGTAGTGGTATAAGTTGCCATCACATCCGGTCTATCCAAATAATAGGTGATACGACGAAATCCTTGCGCTTCATTGTGCGTCGCAAACGTATTATTTGAAACATACAACCCACGTAAGGCGGTATTGGTGGAAGGGTTAATCGTATTTTGAATTTCGATCACACCCTCATTGGGCACGTTATGAATACATAAACCATCTTCTGCCACTTCAAATTGAGTGGCATCAAGCGTATGACCATTGAGCTTTACAGAACGCAGCTCAAGCACTTCACCATTCAACACTAAATCATGCGATGGGTTCTCTGCTTCCGGATTTTTTTTAATTTTCAATTTGGAAGTAACAAGTGTTTGAGTCACATCCAATTCAACGGTGAGTTCAACATGCTCTATCAGAAAATCTGAAACTTTGTAATCTTTCAGGTAGGTGACTTTAGGTGTCGTTGTCGATGAGCGCATAATATTTCCTTATTCTAAGATGATCATTCCCACTTAATAAAATTTACAGATATTGGTCACAGTACTCGCTGTGATTTTACGAGCGTGGCAATGATATGAGAGAAAACGACAACATGACAAGTTACGTTTAAAAATCACCCTTTTGAGCAAACGGGCTTTATAGATAAATACCGTTGACTATTACCCATAAAAAGATGATCATTTATACTACTCTGGGGGGAATTCGTAATGCGATTGCAAGGGATGCTATCAGCTTGTTTTAAATTTCTTTTCACACTCACTCTTCTTTTTCCATTTGCTGCGTACGCACATCTACTTTCCATCACCGCAGCCTCGCCGTTTCCAGGTTCTATCACCATCGGCAATGGAGCGTCAGCAACTTATACCGTCAGGAATACAACCACGACGACGACACTGGAAGTCGTCAACCAGACGCAATTTCCTGCTGGTAGCGGCTTATCCATTACGGCGAACACTTGCGGCGTCCTTGCGCCACAGGCTACCTGTACAGTCAGCGTGAGCCTCGCAACCACCAATACACCAAAGAGCGTGAACGGGTTATTAAAACTCTGGGCTAAGCCGTCTGCAGATGGCGTGAGCATGCCGATCAGCATCTCGGTGAATCCCATCTACATCACACCGATTGCACCGCAATATGGCCGCTTAACCCCTTCTACCGTACAATCTTTATCTATCGGTCAGAACGCGACTTTCCGTGCCACACCTGATGCAGGCTTTGGCATTGACCAATGGATCGTTGATGGCGCGCCCGTTGCATCACAAGCCGACATCAACACTTACACCCTTTTCAACAACACCGCTGATCACACGATTACAGCTACCTTCGTGAAATCGTGGGTCTTAACGACCAGCGTCGAAACCACAGGTGGCGCAACCGGCGCCATCGGCGGCTCCATCAGCCCCAACCCTAACACACCCCAAACCGTTCCCGATGGCTCAAACTACACATTCACTGCCACTCCTGTTGCACCCTTCATCACCTACCAATGGTATGACAATGGCGTGTTAGTCCAATCCGGTGGGGCAACGTATAACCTCACGAATATTACCGCTGACCATGCCGTCAAAGTTGTGTTTATCGCCTACAACGTGACCTCAAGCGTCGTTGGTGGCAATGGCTCCATCGCACCACTCGGCACTACAACCGTCACCTCTGGCGCTAATCTGGCATTTACCGCTTCACCCGCGCTTAATTATGGGGTGAACCAGTGGCTCCTGGATGACATCGTCGTGCAATCCGGCGGCACCTCTTACAACTTGGTAGGTATTACCGCCAATCACACCGTCAAAGTCACCTTCCAACCTTACCCCGTGGTAACAGCGGCGATTTTGCAACAGCCACCAACTGAGACATGGACAGTGAGCCCACCAACTTCCATCATCGCACCCGGCAGCAACATCACACTCACCGCTTCCGCTGTGTCGAATATCCCAAACTCTCCTTACCAAGTGGCGCAATGGTTTAGGGATGGAACGCCTCAGCTTTCGTGTAACGGACTGATAAGCTGTACTTTCACCAACATCACAGCGAACACCGCCATCACGACCTCTTTAATAGCCTACACCATCACACCGAGCTTCCTCGGAAACGGTGCCATCATCCCCTCCGTTCCAGTCATCGTGACGCCAGGCGGCACTTACGAATTCACCGCATCCCCAGCCGCTGGTCAGTCTGTTGTAAAATGGGTATTAGATGGCACGGCCATACCATCGTGCGCCGCAAATATTACCTGCACAGTGCCTGTACCTCCTATCGCTGCAAATCACCTGTTAACCCTAGTGATGACACCTTTCACCTTATCAACGCCAGCAGCGATCACCACGAGCGCAGGCCCGCACGGCTCTATCTCCGCACCAAAATCTCGCGGTACCAAAAAAGATAGCGCCCTCATCTTCACAGCAAAACCTGATCGCGGTTACGTTGTAGATGAATGGCAACTCGATAAAGCACTCTCACAAACTGGCGGCAACACCTACTCGGCGCAGTTACTGACCGGGAAACACAGCTTGCATGTTACTTTCAAAAAACCTGAGAGTGTTGCCATGGCAAGCGGCGTCGATATCAGTGGTAGCCGTGCACTCGTAGCCGTTCGCACTAGCGACGCCAATGGGTGGTCCGTCATCAATACCCCCACCGTTTTCGGCGCAGGCCATTTTGCATCCGGCAGTTGCACCAAAGGTGGCAACACAGTTTCCACTAACTCCGTTTGCGTAGCAGTCGGCGACAGCTCCTTAACAGCGAAATGCACGAATGATTGCACTCCGCTGCTCGGCGTCAGTACCGATGGCGGTTCAACCTGGTCAGTGAAATCAACAGCCGGCGCTCCCGCTTATGCAACGTATACCAGCTCTAGTTGCACCGGCACGGGCCTTAGCGCTGTCTGCGTGATTGCCGGGCGCGACCTGACCGAGACCCAACCACCCTTCCTTGCGATGAGCAAAGATGGTGGCAATAACTGGGCTGCCACGCCTGTTGCTGGTGCTCTTCCGGTCAGTGGTATTTATCATGCTGCCAGCTGTACCGGTACCAGCACGAATGCGGTTTGTATGGCGGCAGGTCAAAACCTTACAAACAACGCACCCTTACTGGCCAGCAGCAATAACGGCGGCAGCAATTGGTCGGTAAAAACCATCCAAGGCGCGTCATCCACAGCAGGAACGTTAAATGGTGCAAGCTGCACGAGCAGCTCAACCGGGACAGCAACCGTCTGTGTGGCAGCAGGTCACCATACTGATGCCACCCTGAATGACTCACTCCTGGTAGTAAGCACTGACGGCGGTAATAGCTGGAACACCAAAACGATTACCAACGCACCCGCGAAAGCCGAACTCTACAGCGCAAGCTGTACCGGTCACGGCGTTAGCGCAAGATGCGTGGCAGTCGGACAAAATCTCAGTAACGGCTCACCCTTCATTGCTCTCAGTCAGAATGGCGCTGCGAACTGGACGACTGTTAACGCCGTGACGGGCGCACCGGTCAATGGCACCTTCTCAGCAGCGAGCTGCACCGGTCAGGGAACCACGGCCATTTGTTTAGCCGCCGGCCAAAACCTGATTAACTCAGCACCGTTACTGGTGATCAGTAAAGATGGCGGCGCCACTTGGTCCACCGTCACCACCGTCGAAGGTGGCTTACCGGCAAAGGGAGCGTTCTTTAAAACAGAATGTTCCGGCAACGGTAAAACCGCGTTTTGCTCCGCAGCAGGACAAGATACCAGCTCGACGCAAACTCCGCTCATCGTTACCAGTAAAGATGGCGGCAACACCTGGACGAAACACGCCATTGCTGGCGCACCAGAACAAGGCAAGTTCTACGATGCACCCGCTACGCGCATCGCTGAATAATTAAATATTGACGATAGATGATAAGGGACTATATGACATATTTAGCGAAGAAAAGTAACAAACTGAAGTACTGCGGATTAGCGCTGATGCTACTACCCATCGCAGCCTTAGCAAAACCGATGCTAGCACCAGCTCCTTATCACTTTTTTGTAGGCATGGATGCGGCAGCCAGCTTTGCTAAAGGAGGGAGTAATGACCCGATGATTGTTTACGATGGCATCATCAGAGATACCTACACTACCAATAACAACAACTCTGTGAGACCGATGCTTGGCATTAATACGGGTATTGAATTTGTGCCGCAATCCGGCAGCCCGACGTTTGATATTGGCATAGCCGGCTACACCAACCCGTCACCGTATAGTTATTACGGGAACATCACTGAACAGGCCGGCAATGATCCAGCCGCCATGTTATATGGCTATCATTTCAACGTGGTCAGCTCACGCATCATGGCTGAAGTACAGCTCAACTGGGTGGTCGGCCAGTTTTCGCCCTTCATTAAAGGCGGTGCAGGGCTAGCGTGGAATCGTGCTAAACGTTACAAAGAATCACAAAGCGATCCTAACTACCCACCACTTCCACCCTTTGAATCAAAGACCACTAACAACTTTGCCTGGGAAGGTGGTTTAGGTATTAGCTTCCTGTTTAACACAAGCGAAGATGATCCTGCTGATTTTCTTCAAGATCGCGTCTCACTCGGTTATCGTTATGTGAGTGTGGGGCAAGTCTCGTTCGGTACACGTGGTGGACCCTACCCCTACTCTTTCAACCTCGGCAATATGGCGATGAACGACATTTACCTCTCTTACGATCACTTCTTTTAGAAACCCGATTCGGGCCATTCGTTATCTCCAAACAATGGCCCGAATATTTCCGCCTGACCTGTCAACCGCGCCCAGATACGATCCCCCAACGAAAAATGCCACCACTCGAATTCATACGCAACAAATCCGGTTTTGACCATGGCCTTTTCAAGCAGATCGCGCCGAGCTTTGATGGCTTGTTCCTCGTTGGATAATGGGGAGCGATTCGCAAAATAATCGCGGTGTGCGCGTGCGGTACAATCATCGAACGGCGTACCCATCTCACATTCGTTACCCGTTGCTACCTCAAACAAAGTTAAATCGATCGCGCCACCACTTAAATGCGGGGCACAATTTTTTTCGCCGACCCGCGTGGGCGGTGAGGCATACTTACTGGCTTGCTGATAATTTTCTTCGTCAGTTAATGTCGGATATTTCGCTTTCACTTCACCGCGCATCCATTCAAACAAGGTTGCCTGAACAGCGCGTGGACGGTAGATATCCCAAATTAAGAGACCATATTGCTGAGGTAAGTCATCCAGGGCTTGCAAGACGCGACGTACAACAGCTTGCCGCGCGTAAATTTTAGATGAGGCACTAAAACCCATCGCATAATACATGGAATGAAGTTTGAGACGTGGGTGAGCCAGTGTTTCTAAATCGACAGGAAGAAAATCGTCAGGTTGAAAGTGAGAGTTCATGTTTGTTCTTTTACTAAAATGTTGGCCAAGTAATATAACCGCATGATTTTAAACAAAAAATTTGTTGCAATAAATCGACTATAATCATGATAAGACATCATTATACGTCGGGGTGCGTCATGCAACATACAGACGATATCACTAAATTACAATGGCGCGCAGTGTGGGCCATTTATCACCTCATCCAGCAGCCCTTACTGAAGGGAAATGACTCAGCAGGGATTAACAAAATTAAGCAGATGATTGAAGACTTCATAAGCGACAATACTAAAAAAGATACTAAAAAAGATCCTAAAGAATTATTGGAAGCTCTAAAAAACGAAGCGATTAAAAAAAATAACCCCGTGAAGAATACCTTCAGCGCCATATTTAAAGGTGAAATTAAAGAAGCGGGCAAACATGCAGCACGTGCAGGAAAAACGGCCGGTGGCTTAGTCGACAAGGATGTAAAAGATTTTTATAAAATACTGGGAAACATCTTTACGAATGATCCGTATGAGTTTTACGGCGACTCAGTAACCATCAATAAAGTCGAATATCCTCTACCTAAAAATTTATCTGAAAGTAGCAAGCCAACAAAGACAACTGAAAAGCGTCCTAGCAGCACAGAGCTCGACGGAGGTGACAAGAAACGTCAAAGCCTGACATTACCAAAAGCGACTGATGCAGCACCGCCCATACCCCCAAGATCAAAGCAACGTTTCAGCGTGACGCTATTTCAAGAGAGCGCTACATTATCGGTAAAGCAGCAAAAAGCCGCGCATCAATTAATGAAAATGTTTGAGGTTCCCGTCGTGAAATATCAGCATGATGACCAGCAAACCGCCTTTATGCGTATAGCTAGGAAAGACATTGAAACGATTGCAGTCGGCTCCTCTGGCCGAAATAATACGTTCATCCAGCTTGACGATAACGACGAAGATGCGAAAAGAAGGTTAATGGACCTGGTAGAACGCTATCGAGCGGTTTATCATCCGAAGTTCGATGCCGGTAAAGCACCCAGTGAGCCACAAGAGTTTATGGTTGCCTTTGCGAATGTGCAGGATTTATTTCGACATAAGAATGTTGACGATTTCACCCTAAATGATTTTAGGAATCTACAAAAACAGTGCACAGAGGTCTACCGCGCTTATCAAACCATTGAATCCGAACTACAAGGTAAACCAACATTAAAAAACTAAAATAAATACTGCACGTGAACATGACCGCCTTCATGAGATCCAGCCAAGACGGTCCGCTCATCACACTTAGCTAGCACTGTAATCTTCCATCACCTTCTTCGATATTTCTTTGTATATCTCCGGTTTCACCATACGATGCAAAGCAATAATGCGCTGCACAAATGCAGCGGATGGACTGATGTTGTATCCCAATGCAATATCATACACCACGTCCGTATGAGTATTGGCGTACTGCGCAATACCATCCAGGGTATATTCTTCTGTTAGCAAAATGTCTTTGATAATTAACCGCGTAAAATCTGCGTCCAGCATGGTATTTTCCTTATCGAGATTAGATTTAAGTAATCGCATATATTGTTTGTACTGACTTTTGAAATAAAGCTTGAGTGCTTCACAAATTTGATGGAACAAGTCGGCTTCTAAAAAGCATTGTTCGTGATAGGTAAGATGAGTGGCAGATAAGCCCATTAGGTGGGAAAGCGGTTCCGTGGCTGACATTAAAAAATCTCCGTATTCATCGTTTAGGGCGCGGAATATGACATTATATTGTCGATCAGTCAATATGTCGGCGAATAATGCGTGACAAGCCGTGCAACAAGCGCTAGTATGCGGGCGACAAATGAGTGAGGCCCTATGTTTGATAAACTAAGTAATAACTTAAATCTCTTAATGGCAAACGCAAGAATCAATGCGAGTGAACTGGCCCGCAAAACTGGCGTGCCAGCAAGTACGATTAAAAAAATTCGCAACGATGACAACCCCAACCCAACCTTAACCACGCTGATACCCATCGCGCGTCATTTCAATGCGACGCTCAGTGAATTAGTGGGAGACATCCCGCTGCAGTGGAGCGAACCCACCGCCAACGCGTATTTACCTCTGTTAACGTGGGCAACTGCAGCGGAGTGGCCGCACGATCATACTGAGATGAGCAAGATCAGTAATGATTATCACAAAGATAGTTTTGCCTTAGTAGTTGAGGAAGATCACTGGGAAGGATTCCCGAAAGGTAGCGTGATGATCATCGATCCCAGCGAACCGCCACAACATCGGCAGTATGTGCTAGTGCATAAAAAAGGCGCGAGTACACCCGCGCTGCGACAAATCATCCACGATGATGATCAGCGCTATTTAAAACCAGTGATGACCGGCTTTGAAATCAGCCTACTCACGCCGCAACACCGTATCATAGGAACCGTTGTCGAAGTTCGACAACAATTCATCACACATAAAGGATAGAGAACAAAGATGTCAACATTGCCCGTGTATTATTATACATCTACCATTCTAACAGCTGATGATGACAGCCTGTTTACCCAGGCATTATCAAAAATATTAAGTAAGGAATTTAAAGTTAAATCCTTCCAGCAACCGGAACAACTCATCGACTATATAAACACACATCACTCTTTGCTATCAAAGCAGACAATATTGCGTGATTGCTGCGAGCACGATGAATATGACACCGCCAATCATGCCTTGGTTGACCTCGATGTCCCGGCCCTGCACTCGTTACAGTCAAATCCAGAACGAAACGATGATGTGAGTGTGATTATCGTCGATTACAATATGCCGAGCATGACCGGACTAGAGGCTTGCCAGCAGCTAAAAAATTCACGCGCGAAAAAGATTTTATTAACTGGTGAATCTGATTTACAAATCGCGATCGACGCGTTTAATCACAAGCTCATCGACAAATATATTCGCAAAGACAGCACCAGCATTGCCAATGATATCATGACCAGCGTGCGCGAATTGTCCATGCGATATTTTTTGGATCAGACGCAACCGATTCTTACGCATCTTGAAGCAGGTAAACAGTCACCCTTATCAGATGAAATCTTCACGCAATTTTTCCATCAATGGTGCAAAGAAAATGGCATCAAAGAATTTACACTAATTGACAAGAGCGGAACATTTAGCGTCATCAACACAGAAAATCAGGAAGCGTATTTTGTTTTACACACCGACAATAGCTTAAATACCTTCATCGAAATTAATGATGATGTCGCTGACGCAGCACCTTATCTTGACGCCATGAAATCACGAACACGCATTCCATTTTTTGGTGTAGGTGTTGACAGCTGGCAAGTAGAGCCTGAGGCCTGGGATCAATATTGCCATCCCGCGAATACTTTCACGGGACGGCAACCGTATTACTGGGCGCTAGTCAACCACTGAGACAGATAGGTTGATAACGCTAGCCGCGCACTCACCAGTGCAGCGGTATCGGTAGCACGCGGCGCATGCAAATCATCGCAATGTGCCGCACCTTCTATCGTGGTGTAGTGAAGATTCTTGTTCGTCGCATTTCCATTTGTTGCTGATAAAGATAATAGCGACCATGGGTCCGTTGAGCCATTCGTAAAGAAAATATGACTGGTTGATTCATTCAACAGCGGGAAATAATACTGCTGATTAATCGCAGCAGTATTCGCTGATGACTGAATGCCAAACAAACGACGACAAACATTCGAGAAATAATCTTGATTAACTAAATAGGAACGCGTCGATTGCGTCGCATCATGATGGGCGTTTTGCCAGTATCCATACTCTGTACAAGATTGATAATACCACTGACGCATGCCTAAACCGTCAGCATAATCCGCAGGATTTTCACTCTCTGCACCTTGCGTTGCGAGACTCATGGGGTCGGCAATATGCCAGGCCTGATATAAGTATTGGGCAAATGCAGCATAGCCAACGATGGGATCGCTATTTTCAGTGAGCATTTTGCAAAATATTGGCTTATAGCCATATTGCACCGCAGCTGAACCAATATCAGCGACCATGAATAAAAAGTCGGAATTATCACGCAACGTTTCAATACCGAACAAACGCTTCATCTCGTGCAAGCGACCCTCATCCTGCATGGCAGACTCAATGGCTTGATTTGCTAAGCGCATTTTCGCCGCGCATTCGGGTCCTGCGACTTTTGTCACATGCGCATCGTATTCTTCGAAATTTTCTTTGGCTTGCACGGGCGCCGATGACGCCAGCGACCCCGCAACCAGGTCAGGATATTTTAAACGATAATAAGCAGACAGCGACCCGGGATACGAACCACCGAAAGCTATCCATTTACCTGTCCAGTGATGTGATTGGGTCATGGATAATTGAAATGCAGCCAAATCGCGTAACGCAAAATCGGTTGTTAAATATTTCAAATCCGTCGCTGAAAATGTAGGACGTGGCAAACTTTCGCCGTAATAACGATGCTCTAACGCCACCATGCGCGCGTGATATTGTTTGGCGACCTCCCGAATAGCCCCATTCAGGCTAGACGGACGACAGACTGCTTCGCCGCAAATATAAAAAAATACGGGTGAGTTGCTGGAGTCGGCATAGGTTTCGTCGATATAGTAACGTTGCGCGAAAGTGCCGAGCGCAGGGTGATCATGATCAATGCGTTGCTGAAAAATACCCGGGATAATATGCGTATTTGGCAGTAACGTTTCTTGTGATTTTTCGAGGTGCTGCTGGTAATAGAAATCCAGCGGTCCGGCGAAAACAGTGGCACTGAGCGAGCACAAACCCAACCCCAACAACACAGAGCAGCGAGCGATTTTTCGAGTGGTAAGCATGAGTCAATACGACCTCCATTTCAGATAATTGAGGGCCAAGTTAACCACCGCCACCCAGTGAAATCAAGAATAAGTATTAAAATTAGGGAGTTATGCGAAATTGCCTGACCACTACAATGGTTCACATTTTGCTCGAATTCAGATAGAATGACGGCATAATAATTATAAAAGCTCTACACTCCACTTATTTAATAGCCATGATAGCTCACTTAGCGGTGACAAAGCGCCTATCATTGATGATGTATATATGGTGATATTATGTTCCGTGATGACAAACCCGTGACTGATGATTTCAATATTCAATTGCCAAGCTTTGAGTACGGCGATGATATTTTTTTGAATCTCAGCAATGATGAGATTAATGAGCTCACACTCATCCTCAATAAATCTAAAAATCAGGAACTATTTAAAGATAATTTAGCGAAATTTTACAAGAAGCATTATCGGGACAAGAAAGATTTCGACAAATTCTATACGATTTTTCTGGAAAATATCCGCAAGAAATACGCAGACATCCTGAAAGATAATTCAATTTCGGTATCAGACGCCATCATCACCACCATCAATGGCGAAACCAGCTATCTGGTCATGACTTTATTCGGATTACTCGACGTGTTTTCAGTGACGCTCGCTGTGGCAACGGCACTAACCATCGCTTTCGGTGCCCTGACCATTGCAACCGGCGTATATATTTTCGTAACAGAATACCTAGAGCGCGTTGAGGCCAAAAAGAAATTAGAAGATGATTTTGACTTTCTCATCATGAAAACCGTTTGTGCGGAATCCATTATTTACTGCAGAGAAAAAAACATTCGCAGTCAGTTCGCGAATCCGTATGAGGATACACCTGAATATTTACCCATGCCAAACCCCGCCTCTGTTCATAGTAAATATGAAGAACCCAGCTTGCTCATTCGATTAAAGCCAGCCGTCTTAAAAGCGGTGATGACATTTACCATGTTGCTCGGCACTTATTTTCTTGGATCAGCGATCATACTCACCGCATTTGGAGCCTCGGCAATTGCGGCAGCAGTCACCGGGCCGATAGGCATCGGCATTGCTGTTGGCATAGCCGTGGCAGTCGGTCTTTTCATTTTATACAAACAATATCAAGCCAATAAAGTTTCGAATATGATCGAACATCTTCAAGAAAATATGGAGGCAGGCCTCGAGCATCTCGAAGAAAACATTAATGAAAATAATATTACTGACGAACCACAGAATAAACATATAGAAATCAATTCATCAGAACCCTACAGTCGAAATTCCACAGTACATGGTAACACCGCGCCGAACCATGCAAGGGTATCAAAATTCGGAAAATATGGTGGGACCACGACTCAACCGCCCAAAGCCACACACCAAGCCAGCACAACAAAACTAGGCATGGGACCAAAGTAGTAAATCGTTACAATCCTTTGAAAATTCTCATAAATAAGATGTCTGCATATTTTGCGATGAGGATCATAATGCTCATAAAATTTGCAGATAAATTCTTGCCGCCATTATACACCATACATTCAACCGGTTAAGCGTGAGACAAGGATAGACCAGCCAATTCCTCGCATAAAAAGCGTAAAATAAGAGTGTACTAGTATGATCTTTCGATAATAAAAAGGAGTGTGTTATGAAGATGCAAAAACAACTAGGTTATTTAGCGCTAATTATTACCGCAGGAACCCTGGCATTACCCGTTAGTGCCTTTGCAGAAGATGCACCTGTAGCACCCGTCGATTCCACGGAACCCGCATCTGCCCCCATGGACAGCATGCAAAGTGCAGCTCCGCAAGAATCAGCACCCAAAGCAAAAATGCACCATCACAAAAAACATTATAAAAAGCACGGCTCCCGCAAGCACTGGAAACAACATTGCTGCAAAAAATGGTCGCATTACTGCATGCACAAGGTTTGCCAAATCAAGCCGGCTCATTGGTGGGGCACAACCTGGATACCAGACAGCAAAGAATGCTGGTGGGCAAAATAAGATTCAGTATTTATCTTAACAAAGAACGGGGTTTCAATATTCTATTGAAACCCCGTTTTATTTTGGGTAGCTATGCATTACCCATCAGAAGATAATACGTCGAAATGAAAACAATCACGAGTGAAGCTACCATTGCCAGGATGAGAAAGAATTTACCGCCACCCACCTCGTAGACCAACGCTTTCTTTTGCGTATAGCGCACATTCCACGCCATCATGGCAGGCATCAATGCCTGCAGTAACACACAGCACAAACCTGCCACACTTAAAAACATAATGAAGGCACGCGGATAAAAAAGCGCAATACAAAGTGGCGGAACAAATGTTGCAAAGGCAACTAACCATTTGTGAGTACCATGTTTTGCGAGCCGCAAACCATCGGCAAGATAATCAGATAAGCTCAACGACACGCAAAGAAAAGCGGTCAACACACAAATGGACGTGAATAATTTCGTGAGGAAAATAACCGTATCTGCTGGCACGTAGTAGCTTATCGATTGCACCAGCGCTGAGACGGGCTGATCTGACAACATTAGCCGCGCAAGACCCTGATCCCCTTCCAGTGGAATCGCTCCAAATATCGCAGCCTCCCACGCAAGATAACAAAGCAGCGGAATAAACGAACCCGCTAAAATTGCGATGCGCAATTCACTGACATTATCGTGAAAATACTCGCGCAGACTCGGCACAATAATTGAAAATCCGAAAGAGGTCACCACCACTGTCAAAGCGGGGAGTAATTCTTGTGAGCGGCCCACCAGAAAATTCGCCGTATTCACATGTTGCGCAACGAAGCCCATCATTAAAATAAGCGAGGTGAATTTAATAATCATCATGACGCGATTAAATAAATCAACGTGCTTCGTACCCAGCGTTACAATGGCACCCATCGCCAGCACAAACACACTGCCCGAAACCCAGGCCGGCCACTCTACTCCGATAGACGCTAGTAAACTTCTCAATAAATCTTGTCCGCCTGCCACATAGGCTGACACTAAGGCGTAAAGGAAAAATAGATAGACCGTCCAGCAAATCACTTCTGCCGGTTTACCAAGCGTGGCACGTGCCATGGAAATCACATTACTGCGCCGCGGAAAACATAAATTGACTTCAAGCGTCAACAAAGCGGTAAACGACATCAGCATCCAGCAACCGACAAATAATAAACTTGAAGCGATGAGTCCTCCGCCTGCGGTTGCGATAGGCAAACCAAGCATGCCACCACCAATACACGTTCCAGCAATCAGTAAGATACCACCAATTAATTTACCATTCATTCTCAAGCTTCCTCTAAATGCTCCACAATGAGCTGCACACTGCTTCGGCCTTTATACTCATTCACATCCAATCGAAACGCGGCACGAATATTTTCACAACGATGATTCGGCCAGATTTCGGTATCGACAAAAAAGGCGATCGCTTCAATCATTTTTTTGTCTTTCATTAAACGCAATTTTAAATGTTTGTCACCGACGAGACGCTGCTCAACAATTCTAAATTTATCGTCAAACAATGGCTCAGGAAATGCCTGACCCCATGGACCCGCATCACGCAACATGGCGGCCACTTCCAGACACAATTCATCTTCACTCAGCTCACCATCACTCAGCAGGCAATGGCGCAATTGATCTTCCGTTAATTGCAGTGACACAATTTCATCGAATATTTTTGTAAATTTTTCCAGTTGATCGCGCGCAATCGTCATGCCTGCGGCCATCGCATGTCCACCGAATTTTTTAATGAGACCAGGGTGCTTCACATCCATCAATGCCAACACATCACGCACATGCAAGCCTGGGATAGAACGCGCAGAACCTTTTAATTCATCCTCTTGCCCCGGTGCAAAGACAATCACAGGACGGTGATAACGATCTTTAATGCGAGAGGCAAGAATCCCGATGACACCTTGATGCCATGAAGGATCAAACAACACTAAACCGCGCGGCAACTCACCGCGTAAATTTTCATTCAATTGATTCAATGCATGCAATGCTTGCGCCTGCATATCTTGCTCAATACTGCGCCGCTCAACATTCATTTGATCGAGCTTAGCCGCTATTTCACGCGCCTTGATGGAATCATCACTCAAAAGACATTCAATACCGAGTGACATATCATCCAGTCGACCCGCCGCATTTAAACGCGCGGCGACCGCAAAACCTAAATCAGATGCGGTTGCACGACTGAAATCACGTCCGGCCATTTCAAGCAAACCAACGATACCGGGCGCACATAATCCACCGCGAATTCTGCGCAAGCCCTGATGCACTAAAATACGATTATTGTGGTCCAGCGGCACGAGATCAGCGACCGTACCTAATGCCACGATATCTAATAAATGCGACATATTGGGAACAGCAAGGTGACGCGTCGCAAACCAATTCCGATCGCTTAAATAACGGCGCAACGCTAACATCACATAAAAAATAACGCCGACACCAGCGAGACACTTACTCGGGAATTGATCGCCGTGTTGGTTGGGATTCACGATCGCATCAGCGTTCGGCAACGTATCCGATGGCAGATGATGATCAGTGATCACCACTGTCATGCCCGCGTCTTTCGCCGCTTGCACACCGGCATGATTCGCAATACCGTTATCAACCGTGACAATTAATTCCGGCGCAAAGCGTTTTGCATCAGCGACTAATTCGGGTGTCAGCCCGTAACCATAAGCAAATCGGTTCGGCACTAAAAATTGCGCCTTACGCGCACCAAACATTCTGAGCGCCTTCATGGCAACCGTGGTACTCGTTGCGCCATCCGCATCGAAATCACCGACAATTAAAATGCTCGCATCACGCATCACCGCATCCGCGAGAATTTCCACGGCACGCTCAATGCCCATCATTGAACGATAATCGTGTAATTGCTCTAAAGAACGATCGAGTTGATCGGCAGAGGGCACCTGACGTGCCGCATATATTCGTTGCAAGATGGGATGAAAGCCATCCAAACCCGGAATCGGCTCATTCGTCGATTCCCGTCTAATAATTTGTTTTTGCATGAGGACTCAAGTTATTCTTTTTGAAGTGTCGCGCGTGAATTCAAAATGGTGCGATTATATGACTCAACCGCGCCCACCGCCCAGATACAACAGGTGACCCACGCCAGTAAAATGGGAAAAGGCATCAACGTACTCGCAACCACCAGTGTCACAAATATCATAAAAAAACCGCCCCAGAAAGAACTATATAAAAGTCCGACGGGGCCTAGGGTCACCGCAAACAATAATGCCCCGGCAACACTTTTTAAGGGTGGAAAGAATGGTTGGCTGGTCATGAAAAGTCCCTTATTATCGTAAGATAGGTCATGATACCCATTAACCAAATGAGATAAAAGCGAATGCCGTCACTGACGATTGATGATAATAACGCACTGTATCAAATCCGCGCATACCAGCCCGGCGCGATTACTGTAAATGATAAAACCTTATCCACCAGTATTATTATCACCCCTACCCGCCTGATAGAAGGCTGGGAACCTGAAACCGTTGAGGCATTAACCGCTGACACGCTGAATGCCATCATTGAACTTAGACCTGACATTCTCTTGATCGGCACGGGCGCCACCATGGTGCTGCTTTCAGCGGAAATTTACGGGCCACTGATTAATCTGGGGATTGGCGTGGAATTTATGGATACCAGCGCGGCATGCCGCACTTATAATGCGCTATCAGCCGAAAACCGTAACGTCGCAGCGGCATTATTGATTCGTTAACGCCGCTTACACCATTTCTCGCTCATGCAAACGCGGGAAAATGCGCGCGGTTTTAACGCGCTTATCTTTCACGTGCATGATTTCAATGGGATAGCCAGCGATCAACACCGCTGTACCAGCATTCGGCAAAGATTCGAGATATTCAATAATCAAACCATTAATGGTACGCGGGCCGCGCTGCGGCAACTCCCAACCAGTCATGCGATTAAATTCACGCACGGTATGAGCACCATCAATCAGATAACTGCCATCATCCTGTTTGTCCGCACGCTTGCCACCGTTCATGCTGGAAGTGAAATCACCGACAATTTCTTCAAGAATATCGTTCAGCGTCAGCATCCCAGTGATTTCGCCATATTCATCGACCACAAACGCAGGCTTGCCCTGGTATTGCTGAAAAAAGTCTAGCTGCACATTCAGCGGTGTACTTTCCGGGACAAAATACGGCTCACTCAGCGTCGCCAGTAATAAGTCTTTATCCAGCGGCTTATTTTCCAGCATCAAACGCTGCATATCACGCGCATACAAAACGCCCACAATTTGATTCACGTGATCGCGATAAAACGGCATGGCATCGCGGCCCGCCTGAATCATTTGCGCTTTAATTTCCTCAAGTGGCTGCTCAATATTAATCGCCAGCATTTCATGACTAGGCTGCATCACATCATCCACGGTCAAATGACTTAAATCGAGAATACCCAACAACATATTTTGATATTGCCGTGAAATTTTACCGGTGGTGTCGTGCACCACACTACGAAATTCTTCGCGCGATAATGGCTCAGCATGGATATTCGTGAGCGGAATACGTAGTAAACGCAAAAATGAATTGGAAATAAAATTGGCGGTCACCACAATGGGGTGCATGAGACGCATCGCCACCGACACCGGAAACGTGAGCCAGCGCGCCACGGCGTCTGAATATAAAGCAGCGAGTGTCTTTGGCATAATTTCAGCGAAAATGAGCACCGCAAAGGTGACGATAATCGCCGCAATGAATGCCCCTCTTTCACCGTAATAAGTAACGGCGATCAGGGTGGCAATCGAGGAAGTGAGCATATTGGCAAACGTGTTGCCAATTAAAATAGCACCCAGAAGTCGATCAGGGCGGCGCAACATATGCAAGAGACGCACGGCGTAGCGCTTGCGCATACGGGCTTTGTGGCGCAGCCGATAACGGTTAATCGACATGAAACCGGTTTCAGACATCGAAAAAAATGCTGATAACAGGATGAGTAAGACTAAAAGAATACTCAGAAATACGATCTGCAAGTTATTCAACGTTGGTTCCGCTTAATGATGGGATAACGTTTAAAGTGTACCAAACAATCCATTTCTTAGGTATACTCACCACCGCTTTTAACCCTCCAATTACGATGGTTTATAAACTATGTTCAACAACTTAACCGAACGTTTAAATAAAGTTATCAAGAATTTAACCGGCCAGGGTCGCCTGACCGAGGCTAATATCAAAGATACTTTGCGTGAAATCCGCGTGGCACTGCTTGAGGCCGATGTCGCCCTCGAAGTCGCCCGAAAATTTATTGAAGATATCGAGGTGAAAGCCCTCGGTAAAGAAGTCATGGATAGCCTGACCCCCGGTCAAGTCCTGGTCAAGCTGGTTCATGATGAATTAACCCTGCTGATGGGTGAAGCGAATGAAGCCCTGAATTTACGCGCCGCACCACCTGCCGTCATTTTAATGGCCGGCCTGCAAGGCTCGGGCAAAACCACGACCACCGCCAAACTGGCGCGTTGGTTGATTCACACCCAGAAAAAATCCGTTTTAGTCGCCAGTGCCGACGTTTACCGCCCTGCCGCGATTGACCAGTTACAAACATTAGCCGCCCAGGTTGGCGCTGAATTCTTCCCCAGCACCACCGATCAAAAACCGGTGGCAATAGCGGAAGCCGCTATTCAGGCTGCTAAAAATAAAGTGATTGATGTCGTGATCATTGATACCGCCGGCCGTCTGCACATCGACGACGCGATGATGACTGAAATCAAGCAAGTTCACGCTGCCATTAACCCCATCGAAACCTTATTCGTGGTGGATAGCATGACCGGCCAAGATGCCGCCAAAACCGCGAAAGTCTTTAATGATGCCCTACCCTTAACCGGTGTAGTCTTGACCAAAGCCGATGGCGACGCTCGCGGCGGTGCAGCGCTCTCCATTCGCATGCTGACCGGCAAACCCATCAAATTTATCGGTATGGGTGAAAAAATTGATGCACTGGAACCCTTCCACCCTGAACGTATCGCTTCCCGCATTCTCGATATGGGCGACATCGTCAGTCTGGTTGAGCAAGTCCACGATAAAATCGACCGCGTCCAGGCTGAAAAACTGGCCAATAAAATCAAGAAAGGTAAATCCTTCGATTTAAGTGATTTCCTCGGTCAGCTTGAACAAATTCAAAACATGGGCGGCATGATGGGCATTATGAGTAAATTGCCCGGCATGAACCAGATGCCCGCCCACCTGAAAGACCAGATGAATGATAAGCGCCTCATCCGTATCAAGGCCATCATCAACTCCATGACCCGCAAAGAGCGTCGTTTCCCGGTGAATATCAAAAATTCACATAAACGCCGCATTGCCATGGGCTCTGGCACCACTATTCAGGATGTGAACCAACTGCTGAAACAGTTCGATATGATGCAGAAAATGATGAAGAAGATGCAAAAAGGCGGCGGCATGATGAAAATGATGCGCGGCATGGCTGGCAAATTTCCATTCGGTGGAGGTGGCGGTATGCCACCGGGAATGCCGTTTTAGTGCGTTTTTTGGTTTGCATGGAGCGCAAACACGCCGTATAATTCAGCACCTTTAATTAGTTAACAGATTGTGTGACAGAGGATTAATAATACCATGGTTGTAATTCGTTTATCTCGTACTGGCGCTAAAAAACGCCCATTTTATCATGTTGTTGTCGCTGACAAGCGCCGCGCACGTGACGGCCGCTTCATTGAACAAGTGGGTTATTTTAACCCCATCGCGACAGGCCAGGAAGTTGGCTTGAAACTTGATATGGCTCGCATCCAGCATTGGTTGGATCAAGGCGCACAGCCTTCCGATCGCGTTAAATCGCTCTTCAAAGCGCATAAAGAAACAGCTTCCACCGCTGTTGCCGCGTAAGTTATTTAGTTTTTTATCCCAGGCGGCGAAGCTTTTGAAGCTTCCCGCCCACGGATCTCACTCACTAAAAGCAAACCACACACCATGACTGAAGCCGAATCGAAATACATCCTTGTAGGTAAGATTGGCGCAACATACGGCGTGGGCGGATGGTTGAAAATCCAAACCTTCACCGAGCACGGCCTCAATATTCTCGATTACTCCCCGTGGTATTTGAGCGAAGCCGGCGATAAAGTGAGTGAAATCGTCATTGAAGAAGGCAAGCCGCACGGTAATGGCATCATCGCCAAATTCACCGGCTTTAATAACCCGGAAGAAGCACGTTTACTGACCGGTAAAACCATTAGCATCAAGCGCAGCCAACTGCCACCCTTGCCACCAGAAGAATATTACTGGTCGGATCTTGAAGGCATGACGGTCATCAATCAACACGGTGAAACACTGGGTAAAGTGGCTTTCTTGATTGAAACCGGCTCAAACGATGTACTCGTTGTCAAAGGCGAGAAAGAAATCGCCATTCCTTACTTACCTGGCAGCGTTGTCAAAAGCGTAGACCTTGCCAAAAAAGAAATCGTCGTTGACTGGGATCCCATCTAGTCATGTGGTTTGGCCTGATTACCCTCTTTCCCGAAATGTTTACCGCACTGAATTCTGGCGTCTCTGGGCGTGCTATCAAAGAAAAGATTCTTGAGCTCGAGTTCTGGAGCCCGCGCGATTTCGCGACCGACAAGCACCAATCCGTCGATGACAAACCTTTTGGCGGCGGCCCCGGCATGGTGATGATGCCAGAACCGCTGCAAGCCGCGATTCAAGCTGCGCGTGCCGCAGCCAAAACGCCGCCGACGGTGATCTACCTCTCGCCACAAGGCCATCGCTTCGACCAGAAAGCTGCCGAGCGCTTCGCGACCCTCCAATCCATTATTCTGGTTTCTGGGCGCTACGAAGGGATCGATGAGCGCATTATTGAAAGCGAAATTGATGAAGAATGGTCGATTGGCGACTATATAGTCACCGGCGGCGAACTTCCTGCCATGGTGATGATCGATGCGGTGAGCCGCCTTTTACCCGGCACCGTGGGGGATGATCAATCCGTTCTGCAAGACTCATTGACGACGGGATTGCTGAAATACCCGCAATATACCCGTCCTGAAGTGTTTGGCAGCATGGCCGTACCGCCTATTGTGATGAGTGGGCATCATGCGAACCTGAAGCGCTGGCGGCTAAAGCAGTCGCTGGGTAGAACCTGGCTGAGACGGCCGGACTTGCTGGCTAAAAAAGCATTAACTAAAGAAGAACAAGCGTTACTTGATGAATTTATTGATGAATTTGAGAAAAATTGAGGGATTTGGCTGTCGTGGCGGGTTAGATGAAAGACGGGCACGGGTACGCGCGCGGGCACGTTTACGGATAACAGAGAAAGCTTGAAATCTTTATAAAAAACACTCGAAAAACACGAGAAAAGTGTATAGAATTGCCCAACTTGTTAGAGGAACAGTGAAAATGAGCCACAAAATTGTACAACAGTTAGAAAATGAATACATGAAGTCGGTAAAAGCTTTACCGTCATTCGAAGCCGGCGATACCGTTATCGTCCAGGTTAAAGTGAAAGAAGGCGAACGCGCCCGTTTACAATCCTATGAAGGTGTTGTTATTGCCAAGCGTAATCGCGGTTACAACTCAGCTTTCACCGTGCGTAAAATCTCCCACGGCGTTGGCGTAGAACGCGTATTCTTAACCTCCAGCCCCGCTATTGAATCCGTACAAGTTAAACGCCGCGGTCACGTCCGTCGCGCCAAACTGTACTACATGCGCGAACTGAGTGGTCGTGCAGCACGTATTAAAGAAAAACTGACGGCTAAAATCGGCCCAGCCGCTGTCCCAGCTGCTGTTGTTGAAGCCCCTGTCAGCAAAGATACCGATACCGCCGCTGAATAGTTTACATCTTTTCAAGCACTTAAAAAGGCCCGCATTAGCGGGCTTTTTTTATAGACAAAATTTGATACTTCTGTACATATTTAATACTCCTTTAAGACTACCTCTATATACTCTCGTTAAGCATCCACAAAGTGCTAGCCATGCGTTGAACCACACATTTGACGCTCACACTAAATAACAAGAGGATTAAGTCCCATGTTGCATATACTAACGGTCGCCAAAGAATTTAAAGAAAAGTTTGACTTGTCAAAGCAGGTAAAAAACGCACTTGAAATGAAAAAAGCTGAATATGATGCGTTAAGCCGTAAGAAGAAATCAGCCATCAAAAAGATATTAAAAGCTAACCCAGCCTTAATCAGCGCGATTAGTGCTAGCGATTCACCCGTAACGCTACAAATGATTTTAGACATAAATAAGCAGAAAGGAATTAAGAAATTCGCTGCCAACATCTCCACCACGATGGCATTGCTAACACCCAGCAAAGCTTACAAAGATCTTACCCCTGAAACTTCAGAAGCAAAAACTTCCGGCGACACAGAGTCTTCGGATGAAGTAAAAATCGAATTACCCGTTGACACTGCTGTAGTTGACGCTGTTGTAGTTGACGCTCCCGTAGTTGACGAACCCAAAAAAGCCAACGTGAGTAAATACGAATCGCACGTACAAGCGATGAAATCTGCAAAAGAGCAGAACCCTGATCTTGCCTTTACATCAGAATTTATGCTGAATGCTATCGTCGCAAAACACCCAGTATTAGCACCCGTAGTTAGCGCCGAAAAAGCAGCGGTCAATGCAAAAATGGTTTTAGAAATCAAGAAGCAAGGTGGCTTGAAAACATTTGTCGCCAACGTTAAAAATGGCTTCATGCAAACGTTTGATGCAACCTGGGCAGGACTGGATGAAAGTCGCAGAGTTCAATTAGCTAAAATGGATAGCAAAAAATTCAGTCAGTTACAGGCTTTCTTTGCTTGCGCAAAAGAAACTGGCAACAATATTGTGGTGGGGCAGTATGTTGATGCTTTAGCGCAATTAAATGATGAAGAATTTACATCAGCGTTGAATCTTGACCCTTCTTATTTAAGCCTTGTTTTTATCGAAAAAACTCACAGCTTAAGTGATACACTCAAAGTTGAAAAGAAAGTGACCGATGAAAATACGCCAACAACCTATAAGCAAGAAGTGGTCAAGACTGAGTTTAATCTTAATGCCGGTAAAGACTATGTCAAAGCCTGCATTGAAGTTGCGAAGAAGCAAGCTAACAAGATTAATCATTGGTATTATTGGAATGGTCGCTCCAAGGCAAGTGAAATATTTGCAGCCATCAGCGCGATTGAAACAAACTATCTCAATGACAAACCTGGCTCAATCAAAGGCTTCGATGCAAACTACATTTTGAAGTCATTCAAAGCTGAAAATGGCAAGTCATTAACTGAAGCACTGGATACACATCGTCATCATTCATTCTTCAGAAGCGCCACCAAGAAAACCAACTCGATCAAGTTGTTCGAAAAGGTTGAAGCACCAAAGATCAAATAAGTTAAGGAAGTAACATGATAGAACAACCCGCAACATACGAATGGATCCTCGCTACACCATTCGGACATCTAGGTATCACACTGCAAGGGACTGCAGTGACGGGTGTTAGTTTTACACCAGGTGAAACCAGCGTCATCCAACTCGCGGATAACTCGCCGGTTGCGAAAGAATTTGTCGACTACTTTAAAAATCCCCAACATCAATTCAAACTTTCGTTGCTAACTGAAGGCACCGATTTTCAAAAGCGTGTGTGGCAAGCCCTGCGGGAAATACCCTGCGGCACCACCATGACTTACGGCGAACTCGCCAAACAATTACATAGCAGCCCGCGCGCAGTGGGTCAGGCTTGCCGCAAAAATCCAACCCCTATTATTGTGCCCTGCCATCGTGTGGTGGGCGCAGAAAATATGGGTGGATTTGCAGGCGAAACAGAAGGCAACCTTCCCGAGATCAAACAGTGGTTATTGCGCCATGAGGGACTGTCTGTGCCTTGCTTAACTTAAATAAGGCAACTCATAAACTTTACCGCGCATAATGCTATAGCGTGGCCAGCCAGTCAGGGTCAGCCCCATATACGGCGACCATCCGCACTTGCTTGCTGTCGAAGTCACCGTGGCAGTTTTATTTAAATCAACCAACACCCAATCCTGGCTATCCGTCAGTCGAAAAATATTTTGCGCATTGAGCGAAGTCAGTGCGGCAATTTCCGTCAACGATAATTCGCCTTTGTGATGGGCATTCAATAATACCGGTAACATAAATTCGATACCCGGCATGCCTGATGGGCATTGACCGTAAGGCTTGGATTTTTCTTCTAATGTGTGCGGCGCATGATCTGAGCCTATCGTATCAATCACTTTTTCATGAATGGCATTAATGATCGCGGCATGATGCGTGTGTTCGCGCAAAGGCGGATTCACAACACATTTACCCTGCAAAGTTTCATAAGCGCTCGTATTGAAAAACAAATGATGCGGCGTTGTCTCGGCATAAACCTGCACACCCTCTTGCTTGGCTGCCTTGATCACGGCGATCTCTTCAGCGGAACTCACATGCAACACATAAAGGCGTGTCCCGTATTTTCTGGATAAGGCCACGGCTTTTTCAACGGCACGGACCGCCACTTCGATATTACGAATTGTCGAATGACAGGCATAACTAGAAGCATCAAAATGTTGTTGCTTGCGCTCATTCATCAGATGTTCGTCTTCGGCATGGACGGCCACCAACATATCGTGCTCGGCCGCTAATGCAAATACGGCGTGCAAACTTTCATCGTCATCAATGACCAAATTACCGGTGCTGCAGCCCATAAATACCTTGATGCCGATGACTTGATTTTTGACTAAGGGAATCTGCGATAAATGATTTTTATCGGCGCCAAAAAACAAGTCATAACGTAAGGGAATGCCTACGTCCTGCAGTTGTGCATCAATGATCGCTTTCTTTTCGACGAGCAAGGCTTCGGTGACAGTCGGCGGCAGTGTATTTGGCATATCAAAGACGGTGGTACATCCGCCATTAATCGCTGCACGCGAGGCGGTCGTCCAATCTTCTTTATATTCCATGCCCGGTGTGCGGAAGTGGACGTGCGGATCGATCACCGCCGGTAAGGCGGTGAGACCCGTGGCGTCAATTTCCTGATGATGTTCAGATGCAATTTCTAGATCAAACGACTTGCCGAGTAGCGAGGTAATATTTTTAAATATGATCATTGATTCACTTTTACCTGATTACGTTCAAATGATTTTTCACAATACTTACAAACCAAATTCATGACTTTGCCGTGTTCCTGAATATAGAAATAACTTTCCACCGGCTCAGAATGCGTGATGCATGCAGAGTTGGGACAAATGAAGATCGCGCCCACACCAACGGGCAAAGTGGTTTTTAGTTTTTTAACCACTTCGTAATTTTTGATGATGGCAATCGTGGCATCCGGCGCAAACACGCTGATTTGATTTGCTTCTTCCGCGGTGAGCTCGTGGTCTTCTATTTTTATCAGATCCTTAATCTTCATACGCTTACTGGGAAGATTAAAACCTATCGTCACCTTGTGCTTTTTATCGAGCAAACGCAGCATATACATGATACGGAGCGTTTGGTCCGTTGTAATATGATCGACTACCGTACCATTTTGAATGGCGGAAACGGAAAGCGTTTTGGTCATATCAAGGCCTCATTCAAAATTAATGTTAACAGCGCCTGACGAATGAACACACCATTGGCTGCCTGCTCGAAATAGTATGCGTGCGGTGAGGCATCAATTTCTTTTTCAATTTCATCGACACGTGGCAAGGGGTGCAAGATACGCAGGTTTGGCTTGGCTGATTCCAGGGTTTTACGGGTCAAAATCATATTATCTTTTGTCGCGACGTATTCGTGCTGAGTCATACGTTCTTTCTGAATACGCGTCATGTAAACGATATCTACTTTGTGAATGACTTCCTGCAAGCTCTGATGGAAGGAAAAACGCACGCCTTCACGCTTCAGCGAATTACAAATCGATTCAGGCAAAGTTAAAGCTTCAGGTGCCACCAGAAATAAACGAATATTGAATAACTTGCATGCTTGTGCAAAGGAATGAACGGTGCGACCATATTTCAAATCACCGACTAAAGCGATGGATAAATCTTCCAGCCCACCCTGACATTCTTTAATACTGAATAAATCAACCAATGTCTGAGTTGGATGCTGGTTTGCACCATCACCCGCATTAATAACAGGGACTGATGATGCTTCAGCAGCTAATCGTGCCGAACCTTCTTTCGGATGGCGCAACACAATTAAATCAGCATAGCTTGCAACCACACGCATGGTGTCGTGCAGAGTTTCACCTTTTTGCGTAGATAAACATTCATCGCTAGAAAAACCGATGACCTGCCCGCCCAATTTGAGCGTCGCTGACTCGAATGATAAACGTGTTCGTGTGGACGGCTCAAAGAAGCAATGCGCAATGATTTTTTGCTTGAGCAAATTACCCTGCGGTTTATGTTTGAGTTCCGCTGCGGTACGCAACACTAATTCGATTTGTTGCAGCGATAGTTCTTTAATAGACAACACATCTTGCTGATAAAATGAATTCGTCATCATGCGATCACCCGTGTTGCTGGCGCCTTGCGCATATGCCTCTGAATATACTCTTGCCATGACAATACATTCTCCGGTGGTTTGCCTTTAAAATTAATCAGACACTGCAACATGATTTGCGCAATCTGCAAATTGGTGATTAATGGAATGTGATGATCAACTGCCATACGCCGGATAACGTAACCATCCGTTTGCGTATTAATGCGATTGGCAGTTGGAATATTGATAATTAAATCCACTTTGCGATGCGTAATAAGACTCTGAATATTCGGCTCAACATTCTCGCTAGCCTTACACACAAAATACGAACCTATCCCATTCTTCGAAAGGAATTGATGCGTACCTGCCGTGCTGTAGAGCGCCCAACCTTGATCATCTAACTGTTTTAACAATGGCAACAAACGACCTTTGTAATTATCCGCAATCGAAACCAGCAATCGTTTCTTTTCCGGCAAAGCTTGTTCGGCGGATAACCATGCACGCAAATAGGCCTCATAAAGATCTTCGCCAATACACGCCACTTCACCCGTCGAGGCCATCTCAACGTTAGCAACAGGATTAGAACCTTTCAGACGGCTATATGAAAATTGCGGCACTTTGACGGCCACATAATCGAGCTCAAGTGTTTCGTAATTGATAGGCGTATGCATGCCTAAAATTGCACGTGTTGCGATGGATATAAAATTATAACCTGTCACTTTAGACACGAAGGGAAATGAGCGCGCGGCACGCAAATTGCACTCAATCACCTGAATGTTATTATTTTTCGCGATGAATTGAATATTGAATGGGCCGGTAATTTGCAGGGCTCGAACAATTTCACTCGTAATTTTTTTCGTACGTCGAATGGTTTCGAGATATAAACGCTGCGGCGGAATGACAATTGTCGCATCACCCGAGTGAATGCCCGCATTTTCAATATGCTCGGCAATCGCCTCAATAACAATCTCACCTTTGTCAGCGACACCATCCACTTCTAATTCTTTGGCATCTTGAATGAACTTGGAGATCACCACAGGATGCTCAGCCGAAACCAGTGAAGCTTCACGTAAATATTGTTGCAAAGTTTGCTCATCGTAAGCGACGTTCATGGCCGCGCCAGAGAGAATATAAGATGGCCTAATTAAGACAGGATACCCAATTTCATCAGCAAATTTCTTGGCATTCTCAAGACTGGAAACACGCTGCCACGCAGGCTGATCAATCCCAAGCTCAGTCAACAAAGCTGAAAACTTTTCGCGATCTTCTGCGGTATCAATGAACTTTGCGGTAGTGCCCAGCAAATGATAACCACGTTTCGCTAATGGCAGCGCAAGATTATTCGCTATCTGCCCGCCAACTGAAACAATTAAGCCTTCTACTTGCTCAAAGTCAGCAATATCCCGCACGCGCTCAAGTGTCAGCTGCTCGAAGTAAAGACGATCAGATTCATCATAATCCGTAGAAACGGTCTCAGGATTGGAATTAATCAAAATGGCCTTTTTGCCGGCCTCGCGCAAAGCACGCGAAGTGTTGACCGCACACCAATCAAACTCAACGGATGAACCAATCGCATACGGACCCGAACCCAGGACAATAATAGGTTTCACTTCCGATGGCGCAATATCATGTTCGCAACCGTGGTAAGTGAGATATAAATAATTGGTTTGCGCCGCAAACTCACCCGCCAAGGTATCAATTTGTTTGACGTAAGGAACAATATTCGCCTTCTGACGCTGAGCACGAATCTCATCCTCACTTTTATCAACAAGGCGTCCAATCGCTGCATCTGAAAAGCCCATCAACTTGGCTCTTCTTAACAACTCATCATTCAATGTGTCCGGTTTAATTTCATTATCGAGCAGCGCACAAGCATGAATGTGACGTAAAAACCATTCATTAATTTTGCTAAGTTCGTGTGCTTTTTCAACCGTTCCACCATCACGGAAAAACTGAAATAACGCAAAAATACGTCTGTCCGTTGGAAACTGAATTTCGTTGGCTGGATTTTCAATGGCATGCGGGTAATCACTCAAGCATGAAGCACCGATATTTAACATACCTACCGCTTTCTGCAAACATTCCGGGAATGACCGACCAATCCCCATCACCTCACCCACACTTTTCATTTCTGTGCCGATGGTACGCTCTGCGACTTTTAATTTATGCGTATCCCAACGCGGAATTTTAACGACCACGTAATCGAGAGCGGGCTCAAAGAAGGCACAGGTTTTTTGCGTGACGCTATTTTTAATTTCATGCAAACGCCAGCCTAATGCGAGCTTGGTGGCAACCAATGCCAGCGGATATCCCGTTGCTTTCGAAGCCAGCGCACTGGAGCGCGATAAACGTGCGTTCATTTCAATGACGCGATAATCACCATTTTCAGGATTAACGGCATACTGAATATTACATTCACCGACAATATTAAAATGCCCCGCAATGGCAATCGCCATATTACGCAGCTTCTGGTGGTCTTCATTATTCAAGGTTTGCGCGGGCGCAATAACAATACTCTCGCCGGTATGGACACCCATCGGATCAAGGTTTTCCATATTACAAATCGTTAACGCATTGCCATCAGCATCGCGCACGATTTCATATTCAAACTCTTTCCAACCCAACAAATATTCTTCAATCAGAATTTGCGGCACACTGGCGAAACACTCTTTCGCGCGCTTCATTAATTCCGCTTTGTTGGCAATTTTTCCTGACCCAAGACCGCCTAATGAAAATCCGGAGCGCATCATGATGGGGTAGCCAATCTTTTCTGCCGCGTCAACGGCATCTTCAACGTTGGTCGCTGAAAAACTACGTGGCGATTTGATACCGATATTTTCAAGCGCAATTTTAAATAAATCGCGATCTTCTGTTTCAAGAATGGAAGAGACTTGCGTGCCCAGCACCGCCACATCATGCTTTGCCAAAATACCTGCACGCTCAAGCGCAATACCTAAATTTAAAGCGGTTTGCCCACCAAACCCTAGCAAAATGGCATCGGGTTTTTCACGCTCAATAATTTTTTCAATGCTACTGACATTCAGTGGCTGCAGATAAAGTTTATCGGCCATGTGCTCATCGGTTTGCACCGTCGCGATATTCGGGTTCGCGAGAATAACCTGGATGCCCTCTTCTTTCAGCGCTTTAATGGCCTGAGAACCGGAATAATCAAACTCACCCGCTTGCCCGATGCGTAATCCGCCCGAGCCGAGGAGAAGGACTTTTTTGCCTTTAAATCGCATGTGCGCCTCTTTAAAAAAACGAATTTATTTTAAAACCAGATCCATGAATTTCTTGAATAACCATTCCGTATCTTCAGGACCCGGCGCAGATTCAGGATGAAACTGTACCGAGAAAAACGGTAATGATTCGTGCTCAATACCCGCGACGCTTTGATCATTGAGATTTCGGAATGACACTTGCCAGCCAGCTGGCAGCGATTTCTCATCAATGGCGTAGCCGTGATTTTGTGACGTCAGATAACTGCGATTAGTTGGCAGATAAAGACAAGGTTGATTTTGTGAGCGATGGCCAAATTGCATTTTGTAAGTTTTCGCACCGACGGCAAGCGCCATCAATTGCGTGCCAAGGCAGATACCGAAAATCGGCTTGGAAAGCTGCATGGCTTTTTGCAAAACACGCGTGGTTTCCGTGCAAAGCACAGGATCGCCAGGACCATTGGAAAGGAACACACCATCGAAGGCTTCATTCGAATAATCGTAATCATGCGGCACGCGTTTAACGCGGACCGGATATTTTAATAAATTGCGCATAATATTTTCTTTCATGCCGCAATCGACAGCGATAATTAATTTCTCGCCAGTACCGTGCATTTCCGGCTGTTTGATCGAAACTTCCTTGACCCAGTCGGTATGTTCAAAATCACCAAACTCGGCAGGCTTTGTGCCAGCCGGCGCAATTGCACCAGGCACCACACCCTTTTCGCGCAAGCATTTTGTTAAGGCGCGCGTATCGACACCGGTCATATAGGGAATGTTTTGTTCTTTCAGCCAGGCTTCGAGCGATTTATCGGCAGCATGATTTGAGTAGAAGGGTGAAAGCTCGGAAAACACCGCACCTTTCACATGAATTTTTTTCGATTCCCACCCACCGGTGTTGGAAACGCCGTAGTTGCCCATTAAGGGGTAGGTGAAAACGAGAATTTGTCCGGCGTAAGAAGGGTCTGTCAGTGTTTCCACATAACCCACCATACCTGTATTGAAGACAACTTCACCGAATGAGATTTTATCCTGAGAGTCAGGAACTTTGCCGTGGAATATTTCTCCGGACTTTAATACCAGCTGAGCGTCTAATTGCATAATAGTTGATCATCCCATGGTTGCGGGGTATTTTGGCATTTTCGGCATAAGAAGTAAATGATTATGCAGGCAATATCAGACCACATGCAGCTGAAATAAGCTTATTAAAATTTCGACAAAAATCAGCAGAATCACAATACCCTCTAGCAAGCTGGAGTGCAGATGTTGCACCTGGGTATTTAAGATATCCAGTAACTCCTGCAATACATCGAGGCGTTGATTGAGCGCACTGACACGACTCGTGATATCCAAAAATTTACTGGTCATCATGTAATACGGCTCAAGGCTTGGGTTACGCCAGAAAAATTCGGGCACATCGAGGTATTCAATATTGAGATTAATGGAACTGCGCGCGATGAAAATTTCACCCATGCGTTGAAAAATGGCGCGGCGCGACAAGGAAACTTTTCCTTTAGAAACAATCTCTTCTGGTAAATGGCTATTCTTGCGGATGGCGCCTTTAATGGCTTCTTCAAACGCCTCTAGCTTGATTGACTGCGAAAGCCCATAGGAAATGGCGAGCTTGATCTGGGTTTCTTCAGATTCGAGTTTAATGATATCAAGACGCAGGCTTTCATGGGTATCGATGCTAGTGGTGTCGCCGTACTCAAAATAGAAATAATCCGTTTCCATGGAAGGCAGAGGATTACTGGAGAATTCTTTGACATATTCCAGCACCTTATCTTCGAAGGGTTTCTTAAACCCCCAACAGACAAAGCAGCCGTGCGTGAAAAAAAAGACATCACCAGGTCTTTTCAAGTTGGTGATATGCAACACATCACGCGACAATCGGGTGAAATACCCTTTCTTCTTGAAAAAATTAGCGAGACCCAGTAAATCGTAGCTATCTGCGGTGCAAAACGACACACAGCGCAGGAATGATCGCAAAGCTTTTACGTTATGCATCCTATTAATATACCGGGAATTGGCCCTTGCGCCAAGGCCGCGCCTTATACGCAGGGTGTTATTTTTTTAGCCCGTAGCCCCTCTCTTGCTCAGGGCTCGCCGCCTTCACTGTCACCACTAACAACGAATAATTGTCCTTAATTCCTGTAGCTATACTCTTGGCATACTTATGGGCGTCATAGTCACTCTTCGGTGGAAGTGGAAATGTAATTGAGCCCTTGCCGACAACTGGAATAACCAACGCCAAATGCTTATTTTCTTGGTTATTATATTCATTGATATTCTTATTCAAGCGCAGAAAAAGATCCCCTTTGGCTTTGTCTGGATCGCGGCTCACTTCAGCTAATATCTCGAATATTTTATCCAATAAAGGATGCGCGCTTGTCTCTCTAGACTGCTCAGCAACGGAAGTAGCGATTTTTTTTGTTGGTGGTGAGTGCGTAGGCGAGTCAGGCTCCCGCGTCGGCAAGAGAGGAGCCACTGCAACTGATCGATCTCTTCGTTTGCGAGTTTCATCGCCTAATGACTGCCGAGCGTTATCTGGATTTAACCCAACTGCAATACTGGCGGTTGAGCTGGATGCTTTAGAAGACGGACTCCCCACCTTCAAGATGTCATTTTCTTTTATTTTTGCATGAAGACTGACAAGAGCGCTGGCTTCGTTTGTGTTACTTAAGCGATCGATGAGAAGCTTATATTTATCCGGATTCGCCTTAGAATAGGTTTCCAAAATATTTGGTAAGATTTTTAGTAAACTATCACGCTGCTGCTTAGACAGATCTTCGAATTTTAAGCCCAAGAGGGCACTAATGACCGACACAGCATGCTTACCCGTGGCATCAGCTGAAAAATCTTTGAGACGAGACTCTAGGTCGTGCATCTTATCGAGTAATTTGAAATTCTCATCTACTTCGTTAAGCAAAGCATTCATATCCGGTACTTTTTCAATATCAGTTTCTGGCGGATAGTCGCCCTCCATTATGCGCCTATCAACCTCTCTTTTAATGTGCGAGTAAAGCGCCGGACTTTTATTCCTATCAACCAGGGAAGTAAGTAAGTGGCCCTCATCGTCTACTTGATATATATCCGCACCCTGCGCAACAAGTGAATCGAATTGTTTCAACATATCCTTCCGTTCCTCAAAATTACGCGCGTAGGGAAACAGGGTTACAATAAGGTATAAACTTTGGTCCAAGTTGAATTCGTCAGGCGTTCGCGACTTCATCACTCACCTCGTTATTTTTATTATTTGTTAACTACATTAGAGACACCATCAACTCATCCCTATTTGCGATAGGTTTATTAAGAGCTATATGAAGAAGTATAGGAGATATTTAGAATAATTTTTTCACCCGAATTTATTCGAGATATCAGCGAGTTAAGTGGCGTAGAAAAATAGGCTATAAATTCTTCCAGTTAACGACATCGAAAACAAAACTGTCGTAAAATCAGCAGGTTTCATTATCAGGAGTCATCACTTGCAAATGGCATATATCGTCTATACTTAGTTTATATTCTATGAGTTGAGGAGCATGAGATGGGTAACAACCGTATGCCTACACCTCCGCAGAAGCAAGGTATCATCAACCTATTTCGTCGGCTGAAAAATCATGAATACATGGCTCTTGATATGATGCTGAAATCAAATCCATTGTACGCGATTACGCCTAATGAAAAGGGTGCTTCGCCACTGGAAATAGCGCTACTGGAAGCAAGCCAAGACGAAAAGAACGAGGCAGTTAAGCTGATAAGGGCTGCGATTTCAGTTATTAAAAGTAACTGGCCTGAGCTCATGGCAAAGCCCATTCATATAAAAGTAGAAGATGTTTCCGCAACAGCGCATCAAGTTGAGGAAATCGGCAAGGCAAATATTGAAGCGGGGCAGAAAAGAGATGAAGCAAGAAACGCACCCCTCTCAGAGCCGAAAAAAGGTCACGCACTTACAGAAGAAGATTTAATGAGGATCAAAGAAGAAGAAGAAATAAAAAAGATAACTGATGAATTCGGAATTTTTGACGAAAGAACACTAGACGATCTTGCAAATGATCCGGCACCAACAGCAGAAAATGAAACTGGCCCAAAACAAACACCAGAAGAAGATGAATTTAGTTTTGATAACATAATGAAAGAAGTAGAGACACTACAACAAGAAAAAAACAGAGCATCAAATGACAAACAGCCAGATGACCCTGTCGCGGAGAAATTACCACCAGTCCGCATGGCAGTCGGCCCTGACCCTGTCGCGAAGAAATTACCACCAGTCCGCATGGCAGTCGGCCCCGACCCTGTCGCGGAGAAATTACCACCAGTCCGCATGGCAGTCGGCCCTGACCCGGTAGCAAAGCCATTACCACCAGTTCGCCAAGCAGTTCGTGCAGAAATCAAAACATCCATACCTGATCCTGCAGTGAATCAATCAGCCACAAAGCGGCCACAACGTGAGCGTGGTAAACTGGAAGCACCTTCAATGCCAGAAGTAAAGGCCGCGCAAAATAAAGGCGCAACGATAGATAGCAGCGTAAGAAATGCTAACACTGCAAGAGAAATAGTCGCAGATCAACCAGGGCAAAAAAGACGACATTAGAGGTATTATAAATGGATACGGGAAGATTACTCACTAGGCTATCTCGAGGTAGCTATACAGAGGATGAAATAGCAGAAATCACTAAAAATCTGCTTGAGGATTATTTCCCTGCGCAATTGATTGCACTAGATGGAAGTGAAGAATACAGCGCCACCACAATCGATCGCAGCATTGTTTCCTTCCAGCAGTATCTAAAATCAAATGAAAAAGACTCTAGCCAACTCGACAAAGCCTGCCAAAATGGCTTATATCATGCCCTGACTAAACGTTGCGAAATCAATCGCGAGATATTGAAAAACGATGCTATCACGGATGAAGATCAATTATCCAAAGCAAAAAAACAGCTTTTTGAAGATACGGAAAAACTAGGAAATTTGTATTGGACTTTGGGTTATGCCTACGCCAGTCGCACCCTGCTAAACATTGCCAATCACCTGGAAGAAAAACAAAAAAAAATTGGGCTTGGAATTATCAAAATCAAAGGCGGAGATAAAATAGCACTGGAAGAAAAGATAGAAGAAGAAAAAGAAATCTTTTATCATTTCGCCGCCGTAGACGTCATACGCGCAACTGAGTTAATCCAAGAACCTACCAGCTTATACATCATGACATCCATGTTTGGCGGCCTCGAGAAAACTGACTTAGGTTGGAAAGATCCAGGGAAAGCTAAAGATGACGTGCTCGGTCACTATAGTGTTGATGAGAGAATAATGATTGAAGATCGGGAAAAAGCAACCGTTAGAAAATTGCTGAGTCAGAAACAGTAAAGAGACACTAACGTCGAGATTTAAAAAAATCACTCAGCAATGATCCGCATTCGGTAGCAAGCACACCACCCTGATGATGCACAGCATGATTCGCAAATGGTTGATCCAGCAACTGCAGCTGACTCTCCACCGCCCCTGCTTTAGCATCGCTCGCCGCGTACACAAGTCGCTGAATGCGGGCGTGTATCATTGCACCCGCACACATCATGCATGGCTCCAGCGTGACATAGAGCGTCGTATTCAAAAGCCGATAATTATTGAGTGTTAGCGCACCAGCACGCAGCGCCTGAATTTCTGCGTGCGCAGTGGGATCATGATTTTTTATCGGCGCGTTAAAACCTTCGCCGATAATTTCATTATTTAAGACTAGCACGGCGCCGACAGGAACTTCACCGGCCGCCGCACCTTGTTTAGCGAGAGCAAGCGCATGCCGCATAAAGAATATGTCTTGCTCGCTAATCATGTTATTCCCACTCAATCGTGGCGGGTGGTTTGCCAGAAATATCGTAGGTCACGCGTGAAATGCCGGGCACTTCATTGATGATACGATTAGACACGTTGCCGAGAAAATCATACGGCAAGTGCGCCCAATGCGCTGTCATAAAATCAATCGTTTCAACCGCACGAATCGCAATGACGTGATCATACTGACGCGCATCACCAATCACACCCACGGATTTAATTGGTAAAAATACTGCAAAAGCCTGACTCACTTTGTAGTAGAGATCAGCTTTGTGTAATTCTTCAATTAAAAGCGCATCCGCGAGACGTAATTTATGGGCATATTCCGCTTTTACTTCACCCAAAATTCTCACACACAAACCAGGACCTGGGAAAGGATGACGATTTAATAATTCATACGGCAAGCCAAGCTCAGTACCGACTTTGCGCACTTCATCTTTGAATAATTCACGCAAAGGTTCAACCAACTTCAACTTCATTTCTTCCGGCAATCCACCGACATTATGGTGCGATTTAATCACGTGTGATTTGCCAGTTTTGACCGCAGCGGACTCAATCACATCAGAATAAATAGTGCCTTGCGCCAGCCATTTAATACCTGGAATTTTTGCGGCTTCTTCTTCAAATACATCAATAAATTTCTTACCCACAATTTTACGTTTACGTTCAGGGTCGCTCTCACCTTGCAACGCACTGAAAAATGCTTCACTGGCATCCACACAAATTAACTTCATGCCAAAATGTTCTTTGAATAAAGCCTTTACTTGCTCGGCTTCATTTAATCGCAATAAACCGGTATCAACAAAAACGCAGACCAGTTGTTCGCCGATCGCCTTATGCAGCAACAAAGCAGCGACGGATGAATCGACACCGCCGGACAAGCCCAATAAAACTTTATCTTCGCCGACCTGTTCACGAATCAATGCGACTTGTTCGTCAATAATATTTTTCGGTGTCCACGATGGTTCGCAGTGACAAATATCCAGCAAGAAACGCTGCATGATGCGCTCACCTTGACGCGTGTGTAACACTTCAGGATGAAATTGAATTCCATAAAAATGACGTGACTCATCAGCCATGGCAGCAATCGGGCAATTGGCCGTAGTCGCAATATTTTTAAACGCTGGTGGCAACACACTGACGTGATCACCGTGACTCATCCATACGTCGAGCGAACTTCTGCCATCTGTCTGAATGTGATCTTCAATATCTCTAAATAAGGCTGAAGGCTCGGTTTTGATGACTTGCGCATAACCGAATTCGCGCTTGTCACCCGGAGCGACCTGACCCCCTAATTGCTGCGCCATCGTTTGCATGCCGTAGCAGATACCAAGGACCGGACAACCTAGCGTAAAGACCACCTCAGCAGCACGCGGTGTTGACGCTGCCGTCACACTCTCAGGGCCACCGGAGAGAATAATACCTGCCGGAGCGAAAGCTTTGATTTCTTCACTGGAAATAGTGTCAGAATGAATTTCACAATACACCCCAATTTCACGCACACGGCGTGCAATCAGCTGCGTATATTGCGAACCAAAATCGATAATTAAAATTCGTTTTGCATGAATATCTATGTGAGCGGGTGCAGTCACGTTAATTCCCCTACTTTCTTGTTATTGCAGGTTAAAATTAACGGCTTATTATACACAGCTACCCCACCCTGAACAACCCTAAATACAAGCCAGGAGCGGATGACACCGCCTGCCTCGAAAGGCACTTGAACGAGCTAACACATTGTAATATTGTAAAATAATTCACAAGAAGGCATGACGACCGCAAAGTCACGGACGAAACAGGCCCGCACAAGCCTGCTGCGGGATGTATGATTTTTAGCACGCTTGATTCCCGTTGTGAATGTGTCAAACTCCATCCATCAAGTTGCCGAGTAAAGTCATCCATGACATTGCAAGATCTCGACCAGAGTAAGGAAATTTTTACTGTCAGCGAACTCAACGCGACAGCCCGCATCACACTCGAAGACAACTTCACCGACATCTGGATTGAAGGTGAAATATCCAATTTTGCAGCGCCAGGCTCAGGTCACTGGTATTTCTCACTGAAAGATGCGAATGCTCAAGTCCGTTGCGCCATGTTCCGCGGCAATCAGCGTAAATTGAATTTCACGCCTAAAAACGGCTTACATGTTTTGCTGCGCGCCCGCGTCAGCCTTTACGAGGCACGCGGTGAATTCCAATTGATCGCCGACTTCATGGAAGAGCGCGGCGAAGGTAAATTGCGCCGCGCCTATGATCTCTTAAAGAAAAAACTCGAGGCCGCCGGCTGGTTCAGTGACGAACACAAAAAAGAAATCCCCGAATTTCCTCAGTGCATTGGCGTCGTGACCTCACCCACGGGCGCTGCAATTCGCGACATTCTAACGGTTTTAAAACGCCGCTACCCTTGCGTTCCCGTCATCATTTACCCGACCCTGGTCCAAGGCGAAACAGCCGCACCGACCATCGCAAAAGCCATTCAAACGGCGAATGCACGCAAAGAATGTGATGTCATTATTCTCTCCCGCGGCGGTGGCTCATTAGAAGACTTATGGCCCTTCAATGAAGAAATCACGGCGAAAGCCATTTATGAAAGCAAACTACCCATTATCAGCGGTGTCGGCCACGAGGTAGATTTTACGATTGCCGATTTTGTTGCCGACGTGCGCGCACCCACACCTTCTGCTGCTGCAGAAATTGCCGTACCCGATCGCATGGAGTTATTGCAGAGCCTGCATCGCGAGGAACAACAAATGCTCCGCCATATTAAACAAGTGCTGCAAGCGAATCAGCATCAACTCAGCTGGATGCAAAAACATTTACAGCAACAACATCCACGCCGCCGGCTTGCTGAAAAAATGCAGTTACTCGACTTCTATGAAGCGCGCATGATTCAATTAGCACCGCGCCTGCGTATTCAGCAGTTACAACAAGGGCTACAGCAAAAACTGCACCAACTCACCACCCACATCCGCGAACAGATCCAAATCAAACAATCACAGCTCGCACACGCCAGTACCACACTTGATAGCATCAGCCCACTTGCTACACTAAAACGCGGTTACGCCATCGCCACCAAACGAAATGGCGAGATCCTGCATGACGCAGATGGGGTGAACAAAGGAGATGAGATTAAATTAAAACTACAGAACGGATCACTGGCGTGCCGTGTCGAGGAAAAGCTTGCCGGCTAAGCCTGCTGGAGTTTTTTCCTGATATTTGCGATCGTCATGTTCTTACGTGCTTTAGTTCACAACTTTGATGACAAAGCTGGCTAATTTTTCTTTTTCCATTTTGACCACTATTAAAGCAAGCTTCCTGCTTTTCTTCTCAGCAGCCAGCCCGTTGGATTAAAAGAACTTAGCCAGTTTGCGCGCTTCTTTCATGGCACACTGCAATTTCTTGCGCGCCTCCGCCCAACTCTTTTCCAGCGCATGAATGCACTTTTTGAGTTGACGAATGACAGCCACGCCCATGAATTAACATATCCCTATGTTAATAAGTGAGCATTAAGCCTGCACTAACACCGGTTTTGCAGCGGTCGCATAAGCTGCACCATATTGCACAGTCTGGTCCGTTGCATTGACTGAATCTAGCAATCCAACGAGATCTTGCAATTTACGCGTATGGTTATCTTTCTCTTGTTTGAGTGCTGCGTTTTCTGTTTGTAAGCGCTGCACTTGTTGACGTAAACCTTCAGCATCAGTCAACAATACCATCATTTTTTCTTCCAACTTGTACAACAGATTTTCCGTTAGCTCGATCATCCTGCAATCCCCAATAAAATTAAAGTGTTGTCTGTATCATAGTACAAATAATCTCTTTGTTACAACACTCTGTGCGACTAACTAACGCGGAATATAAGCAATCGGCTGATCCATTTCATTTCCTTTATGAAACGTTGAGCAATTCGCTGACGGCAGACTTATTTTTTCGTATTGCGGGAACTCACGATCAAGTATGGTCGCAAAGAGTTTACGACTGATAATGATGACACCAGCAGGTGGGTGCGACAGTACCGGCCAAGCGTTTTTGAGATCGGCTAACGTCTGCTTAGTGCGATCACCTTGCACACCGTAATGTTTGGTTTCGGGTGGCAACTGCAGATAAAAATTCAATTTAGATTCCGCATCCAGCATCACGACCTGCCAGGCAGACCATGGTTTCTGCTTTTGCGCCTCTTTTTTCAAACTCTCGGCAAAATGCGCCACACCACAGTGCGAGTAATACCACGCCGCACCCACGTCCATCACGACAAAAATAGCCGCAAACGAAATCACCGCACATAAAGCGGCGAGACGCTGGCGCAATGCTTGCACGGAGCAGGAAGCTATCCAATCTGCTGTGACTAGAATGGCGAAAGGCACAATCGGCAGAACATAATAGCTACGTCGTGACCCACTCGCGGTAAAAAACACAAACAGGAATAGCAATGACAGCACATTCCATTTTGCATCCAGACTTAAAGACTTCCAGCGACGTGGCAGTGTCAGCAACGCTGGTAGAAAAAATAAAGTCCACGGCATGAGGTAAAGCGGCAAGTAAATAAAATAGGTGTAAATCGGCCCGACATGATCGAAGGGCTGAAAGTAGCGTAGAAAATTTTCTTTATAGACAAGATAAAGACCATTCTCACCGTAAGCCTCTCCGCCAAAATGACTGGATAACCAGAACGGGAGCAAATAAACCAACGTTGCTGGAATCAGTGCTGCAAATAAGGCGGGGCGCAAATGCTGCTTGAATGAGCGTTGCAGACACATATCGGCAAACACGACGATGACCGGGACAATGACGCCCGACAAACCTTTACACAAGGCCGTGACAGCGAGAATAAGGAAGAAGATCGCATAATCAAAAAAAGTAGCGCGAGTTTTACAAGCGGCATACCAGGCAACCGCGAAGAGAATACCACCCAAGTTAAGCATATCAGCACTGCTGACGCGCGCCCAAAAGACAAAATAAAAGGTGGTGACCAGCATAGCGCCACACAATATCCCGAAGCCTTTGTCACGCTGAACGTTGCCAATCCGGTAAATTGACCAGACCGCTAGAAGACCAGCCAGGGCCGAAGGCAAGCGTAATGCCCAGGTTGTGAGGCCGCCATTGAGCCAAGACAGCAGCGCGATCATCCAATAGGATAAGAGCGGTTTATCGTAGTAACGCACATCGCCAAGATAAGGATGGTAGAAATCATGCCGGTAAAACATGCCCGCCACGATATCCGCCCAGCGGTGCTCCTGCGTCCAGATTTCCTTGGCGCCTAAGAATGAAAAAAGGAGAATCGCGGCGAAAAATAACAGCCAGCGAACATGGGAGCGGCTGCCCCAAAGCCATTCAGCAATAGTTGATAACTTCATAGACATCCTGTGACGGCGAAAAACCGCCATTATAGCCAGCCAGGCACAAAAAAACATAGACAAAACGATGGCCAATGTACTATAAAACCTGCATCCACTACACTCTGACTGGGAGCGCTCGCGATGTTTAAAGGAAGTATGGCCGCCATTATTACCCCCATGCATGAAGACGGGTCTATCGATAAACAGGCATTGTGTGATTTAGTGGAATGGCACATCGAAAACAAAACAGATGCCATTGTTGCCACCGGCACAACCGGCGAATGCGTCACGCTCGAGCCAGATGAATTATTTGAAGTAAATGCCCTGGTCGTAAAACAAGCAGCCGGACGAATTCCTGTGATTGCGGGCACGGGCAGCAACTCAACCAGCACCGTCATCAAGTTAACCGAAGCCGCCAAGCGCGCAGGCGTTGACGCACTGCTGATTGTCACACCTTATTATAATAAGCCGACACAAAATGGCTTATACATGCATTATAAGACGATCGCAGAAAATACCGATTTACCGATCATCCTCTACAACGTGCCAAGCCGTACCGCTTGCGACATTTTGCCTGAAACCGTGCTGCGCTTATCCAAAATTAAAAATATCATTGGTATTAAAGAAGCAACGGGTAACGTTGAACGGACCAAGGAAATCATCAAACTCTGCGGCCCTGACTTTGAAGTTTATAGCGGCGATGACCTCACCGCGATGGAACTGATTCTGGCCGGCGCACGCGGCGTCATCTCAGTGGTCGCTAATGTGGCACCACGCAAAATGCACGATATGTGTGAAGCAGCCATGAACGGCAACATTGAAGCCGCCAATCAACTCAACGAAGATTTGATTCCCCTACATAAACAGTTATTTCTTGAATCTAACCCCATACCCACCAAGTGGGCCCTCACGACCATGGGTAAAATTAAACCTGGTATTCGCCTGCCCTTATTAACGCTGGACAGCAAGTACCATCAAGATGTAAAAAAGGCCATGCAAACTGCAGGAGTAATCCCATGAAAATAATAATCCACGCTGCCATGCTAATGCTGGCACTGCCGCTGGCTGGCTGTTCCTATTTTAATTCCGACACCCACCTTCACGGACAAGACTCCAATTATATGGCTGCCCGCAGTATTCCACCGCTCAAAATTCCACCCGGCGTGTCGTCCAGCGCGTTCCATAATGAATATCCCGTCTCTGACCGCGCTTACCCACCCAGCAGCCTGAAGGTCAACACGGTTCCACCAGGATTATAAATTCACCCTATCATTTAGTTTCATTATTAGTATAATGCTTTGCTTGTTCTGGAGAGGTACCGAAGCGGTCATAACGGCGCTGACTCGAAATCAGATGGACGGTTCTCCGTCACGTGGGTTCGAATCCCACCCTCTCCGAAATTTAGCATTCCAGCATGCCCCAGTAACTTCTATAAGCACGTGAAACCCCAAATTATCAGTCATATTTACGCATATCGTGTTCCGGCGCACACAGACTGATTCACATTGAATCCGGCTGAAACAAAAGAGCCAAACAAATACCTATGCTTGGCTCTTACCTTCTTACATATCTAAACGTGACCGCCCTAGAGCATGACGATCTTTAATTTCTGCCACCTTGGCCATGATCGCATTTGTTCTAGCATTACCATCACCAAAAAACATGCTTACAATATTATTTGGGTGCCGCCTGTCTATCTCTTTCATGGCACTATGCAACTCTAAAGCCTGCTCGTAAGTCATGCGACAAGTACGCATATAATTATTTATCTCGGAAGCTTTCTGCACCAGATCACGATGGTCTGTTACAGGGCCTTCATGGATCAGAATCTTAGCCTCGGTGACATGTTCCGATTTGAAGTTACGAACAGCTTCATCCGTATCAACCATCAGTGAAGTTGAAAACTCTTTACGTATCACATCATCAGTCATTAACGACAAGATACGCAGTAGTTTTTCAGAATCCTTCATATGACCACCCGCATCAAAACCAAATTCCGCTTCAAGCATGGGAGGCATCATTCCATTATAAGGAAGATCTTTTTGTAACAGTAGCTCTTCAACCTTGTCTGCCATGCCATTAAAAGCATAGGCAAACACAGCGCCTTTTACCCCTCCTCGCTTCAGCACCTCATCAATTTTATCCACTCTACCTGCCATGCCAAATACTCTACCTGCGAGGTCAGCAAATGAATTGAGGTTGCCAGACATGGCCTCACTAGCAAGCCATACCACATCATCCTCATGTTGTTTCGCTAGATCTACCAGACAAGCGAACCCCGCCTCCTGCTCCTCTCTACTATTATGTGCTCGAATAAAACTGATAAACGCGTCTTTATCATGTGACAAAGCAACATTACGAAATGCCTCAACAAAAGGTTTATTTTCCTGTTCATCTTTATGACGCTTCAACGAGCGAGGATTTGTCATTTTTTAATTTCCTTATTATAAAATTCATTTAGAGTACAATGTTGAACTATCATAAAAATTACTTTTATTAACGGAGATTTGCAAGAAATTAATAATGAAGAGAATCGATCAAAATATATTAATAGATAATCAATATGTGAATCACCAAAACTGATTAACGCCCCCTCCGATTCTAAATAGTTCTAAAAATCCTCATAATTTCCTTGCCAACCAAGACCTCAAACAAAGATAGCCTTCGCTACCCCATTGAAGTGTCAACACAGATTGAATTAGCATGTATGACCACAAAGGAATGCAGCGAGAGATAAATAAACCTATCCCGCTTGTTTGTTAATGAATTTTACGGAGAATTAGAATGATAAAATCCAGACTAGCACTAGCAACAGCCTTCATAGTAGCAACCCTCGCACCACAAATCGCAAGCGCAACTCCAACTCGCATTACCAGTTATGCAGCATTAATGGATTCACTGAGTAACGGTCACCGTGTCATGGCCATTGCCGATACCACGAAATGCACGATCAAAGAGTACGACAAACCTGGCCACACATCCGATGACATGCCAGACCCAGATCTGGAAAGCATGATAGGCATTAACTTCACCAGCCATTTTTTCCTAAAATATCGTGATTTAGGCGATAAGCGCTATCACGTTCTCGCCGTTGCCAACAACATCGGCAGCCTTGCAGATCACACACCCATTCAACGGTACAAACAAATTAAAATATACGATGACAATACCGCCAGCGCATATGCCGCTGCAGGCGACTTTCAGACCGGAAAACTAATCGGACATATTCTTTCATCGTGTGGAATCAGTAATGGCCACGATAAAAATGGTTTGAGTATTTTTGATTATGATGCAGAAGGTTAGCTTTAAAGGTATCGCAATTTAGGCAGTGCTTTTTAAAAATCAACTGAAAAAGTCTGGAAGTGCTTTCCTGACTTTTTCCTCAGTTATAATGAACCAACTCAGATCATTAACTGTGTTGCGGCAAATCACAAACGTTAGATAAATTGCATGACAACCCCTGATTTTTTCATCATAAGAACTATTTTTTCGTCAAACAACACTGCGCTGTCAGACATGATTCTTGTGCATATTAACAAACTGGACTCAAGACTTGGGCTTTTCGCTACGGCGTCGATAGCAACTGTAC
>CAZGPP010000018.1:0-36248 GCA_964527435.1 uncultured Coxiellaceae bacterium
TGGAGGCGAGCGTGCCGAAATTATCTTGCGCCCAGCTCCCGTCAATACCGGTATTATTTTTCGCCTCATCCACCTCGACCCGATTGTCGACATTCCGGCATTAGCGGAATACGTAGGCGAAACAACGCTTTCAACCACTCTCGTGAAAGACGGTCAACGTCTTGCCACGGTTGAGCATTTACTTTCTGCTTTCGCAGGTCTCGGCATTGATAATGCTTATGTCGATGTGACCGCATCAGAAATTCCAATTATGGATGGCAGTGCTGGCCCCTTTGTTTTTCTGATCCAGTCCGCTGGCATTGAAGAGCAATACGCCCCGAAGCGCTTTATTCGCATCAAGCAGAAAATTACTGTTTCGGATGGTGATAAATGGGCGTGCTTTGAGCCGTTCAACGGATTCAAGGTAACGTTTACCATCGATTTCGATCATCCATTATTCAAGTCTAATGCAAAGACTGCGACGCTCGATTTTTCCAGCCTTTCATATGTTAAAGAAGTTAGCCGGGCCCGTACTTTTGGCTTTATGGCTGAGTTTGAAAAACTGCAGGCGCTGAATCTTGCTCGTGGCGCTAGTCTCGATAACGCCATCGCGATCGATGATTTCCGCGTTCTCAATGAAGATGGTCTGCGTTATGACAATGAATTCGTTAAACATAAAATTCTTGATGCTGTCGGCGATCTTTATTTGCTGGGTTCCAGTCTTGTTGGTGCATTCAGCGGCTTTAAGTCCGGGCATGCTTTAAACAATAAACTCTTGCGCGAATTGCTTGTTCAGAAAGAAGCGTGGGAATTTGTCACGTTTGAAGACACCAACGACGCACCTATTTCCTACGTCAAACCTATTTTGGTGGAAGCTTAGTCACTGTATTCTGAGCTATGCGTTGCATCGCAGCGCGTAGCTCGGGGTCTTCGATTGTTTCTGCCATGTCCATGAGTGTTTCGGCTGTTTCTGTTGATAATAATGCTACCTTTTTGCGTTTTGTTTTGACCCCACCCCGGACAACGTCTACCTCAACCGGTGGTCTCACTTTGCATTGAACCTCACGTATATGCCGCAAGGAGGGGTTGCCACGCAGTTTTTTAAGTAAATCGGGGATTGTGTAGCGCATCTGGGTGGCGACCGAGCCATTGGCCGTTAAGAGCACCAGAACGCCATTGGTTAAATTGGCAACCTGACAATACTTTTGCAAGCTTTCATCGAGCATTGGAATGATGGTTTGATTCAGCGTCTGAATCGCCTTAACTTTTGACAAGACGGTTTGCAAGTCACGATGATTGGGTTGCAATAGCGATGAGATTGACTTGGTATCTGTATCTTTCATGACCTTCCTGACGTTAAGTAGTCGAAGCTAACCGATTTAATATACTAAAAATTGACTTTTCCACAAGACAAGGTAAAGTTTTGATTTGGATTTTTCTAGGTTAAGACAACACATTCATGCTAAATCGCATCGTGACAAATTTCTTCGGTAGCCGCAATCAGAGAGTGTTAAACAAGCTCTGGAAGTCGGTCACCAAAATAAACGGCCTCGAGTCTGAGCTGCAAAAATTATCTGACGCTGAATTGCGAGCGAAGACCGGCGAGTTCCGGCAGCGCTTGAAAGACGGCACGACGCTAGATGCTCTCTTGCCTGAAGCATTTGCGGTGGCGCGGGAAGCTTCGAAGCGCACCCTGAAAATGCGCCATTTTGACGTCCAGTTAATCGGCGGCATGGTGTTGCACGGCGGTAATATTGCTGAAATGCGCACCGGTGAGGGTAAAACTCTCATGTCAACCTTGGCTGCCTATTTGAATGCACTGCCTGAGCAGGGTGTGCATGTGGTCACGGTGAACGACTATCTCGCCAAGCGTGACGCAGAGTGGATGCGGCCTCTTTATGAATTTCTAGGTTTAACCGTCGGTATCAACCTGCATGGATTGAACGGGCAGGAAAAGCAGGCTGCGTATGCGGCTGATATAACTTACGGCACGAACAATGAATTCGGTTTCGATTATCTCCGTGACAACATGGTGTTCAATCAGCAGGATAAAGTGCAGCGTGGCACGCATTACGCGATCGTCGACGAAGTCGATTCCATTTTGATTGATGAAGCGCGAACGCCGCTCATTATTTCCGGTGCAGCCGATGAAAGTACGGATCTTTATCTCGCTGTTGATGAAGTCATTCCAAAGCTCATCAAACAAATTAACCCAGATGGTCCTGGCGACTATACGCTTGATGAAAAATCCAAGCAGGCGCATTTGACGGAAGAAGGGCATCTCCACGTTGAAGAATTGCTGACTAAGCACGGCTTATTACGCGAAGGTGAAAGTTTATATGAAGCACAAAACATTGTGCTGATGCACCACGTCCACGCAGCGTTGCGTGCGCGTATGCTTTTCAACCGCGATGTCGATTACATTGTGCAGCAAGGTGAGGTGGTGATTGTTGATGAACATACGGGTCGCACCATGCCTGGACGTCGCTGGTCTGATGGTTTGCATCAGGCGGTTGAAGCGAAAGAAAAAGTAAAAATCAATCAGGAAAATCAAACCCTCGCTTCCATTACTTTCCAGAATTACTTCCGGCTTTATCAGAAGCTTTCAGGTATGACGGGAACGGCTGATACAGAAGCCTACGAGTTCCAGCAAATTTACGGACTCGAAGTGATTGTCATTCCAACGCATAAAGACATGATTCGTCAGGATCAGCCTGATTATGTTTACATGTCAACGGAAGAAAAATTTGACGCGATTATTGACGATCTTCAGGCAACTTACAAAACGGGTCAGCCTGTACTGGTCGGTACTGCTTCGATTGAAACTTCTGAATTTTTATCGGAACTCTTGAAAAAAGCAGCGATTCCGCACCAAGTGCTGAATGCCAAATTCCACGAACAGGAAGCCCAGATTGTTGCAGAAGCCGGTCGTCCCGGTGCTGTCACGATCGCTACCAACATGGCGGGTCGAGGTACTGATATCGTTCTCGGCGGTAATCTCGATGCTGAATTAAAAGCGCTAGATCAACCCTCGGCAGAAGAAATTTCCCAGCGCACCGCGGCTTGGCAAATTCGTCATGATCAGGTTGTAAATTCGGGCGGTTTATATGTGCTCGGTACCGAACGCCATGAATCACGCCGTATCGATAACCAGTTACGCGGTCGTTCCGGTCGTCAAGGTGATCCTGGTCGCTCGCGTTTTTACTTGTCATTACAAGATAATCTATTGCGCATTTTTGGTGGTGACCGCCTGAATGCCATTATGCAACGCATTGGTATTGAAAAGGGCGCCGCACTGGAATCACGCATGTTGTCGCGCAGCATTGAAAACGCGCAGCGTAAAGTCGAAGCTTATAACTTTGATGTGCGTAAGCAATTACTCGAATACGATGATGTGGCGAATGAGCAGCGCAAAGTCATTTACAGTCAGCGCGTGGAATTGCTCACCTCTGAAAGCATTGCAGAAACCATTAGCGATATCGGCTTGCGTGTGATGGATCAAACCATCGATATTTTTATTCCTCCACACAGCATGTCTGAAGAGTGGGATATTGCTGGTCTTGAGCAGCGTCTCGATAATGATTTCAGTTTGAAGTTGCCGATTCAGCAATGGCTATCTGACGACGAAGCCATGGATGAAGAGCATTTACGTGAACGTATCAGACAAGCTTTTGTTGAGCTTTATGCAGCGAAAGAAACACATATCGGTGCCGATATGATGCGTCAGTTTGAAAAAGCGGTGATGTTGCAAACACTGGATACCTGCTGGCGCGAGCATCTGGCCGCGATGGATTACCTGCGTCAAGGTATTCATTTACGTGGCTACGCTCAGAAAAATCCTAAGCAGGAATATAAACGCGAATCTTTTGAGATGTTTGCTCAGCTGCTAGACAAAGTTAATTACGAAGTCATGTCTGCTCTCTGCAAATTTGAAGTGAAAGAAGAGGGCGGTCTGGAACGTATGCAGGCCCAGCAACGTCACACGATTGACTCACAGCACGTTCAGTACAAACACGCTGATATTCATGTACTCGCCGATGCAGAGGGCGCAGAGCGCGAAGAAGAGGCCATGGGCGTTGTTGTGCCAATGACTCGCGATACAGCGAAAGTAGGTCGCAATGATATCTGTCCATGCGGATCAGGTAAAAAGTTCAAGCAATGTCATGGAAAGCTCGATTGAGTACTGATTCGTTCAGAAAAGAAAAAAACAATGTACACGCCGTCGCAGGCTTACTCATGCGCGACGGCAAGTTGCTGGTTGCTGAGCGCCCACCCGGTAAACCCTATAGTGGTTTTTGGGAGTTTCCCGGCGGCAAGGTGGAAGGTGATGAAAGCAGCGATGCCGCTATCAAACGCGAGTTACTCGAAGAGTTAGGGATTGAAGTGACTCATGCTGAGCCGTGGTTCGAGCACCTGCATGCTTACCCCGATAAAACAGTCTTATTAGAATTATGGCTCGTTAAAGGCTTTAATGGCGAACCGCGTGGTATGGAAAGCCAAGAGTTGCGTTGGGCTGGTTACGAGGAGATTTTACATCTGCCCTTGCTTGAAGGTAACTTTGCTATTATGAGCCAGATCAAATCACTCTTCAGTTAGCCCCATCCGTAGGTTAGTTAGACTTAGATTTTCTTTGTAAGCTTGGTGTGTCGATTTTCTTTTGCGGTTGAATTAAGTGGTAAGTGGCTTCAAGACCACCTGTGTCCGGTGACTCGGGACTCAGTGATTTAAGCGCATTGAAAAAATTTGCAATATCCGGATTGATTTTAAAGAATTTAGCCTCACCAAAGCGGCTAATTTTTGAAGCGAGCTTTTTGCAACCAATCTCTTTGATTTGATTGAGTAGGGCGATATTATTCTGAGCGCCATTTTCTTTCACGTATTGTGAGAGAAGGGTTTTAATCTCTGAAAGTCCCTGTGAGTTTTTTCTGGCTGAAAGAATATCCACGCATAACGTGATATACATAAAGGCTTTATCACGTAATCGTGAATGAATGGTGCTGAGAAGAATGTTTGGCACAGGGTCGGTAAAAAGTTCGTTTAATGTCGCGTGCGCATCGGAGATATCTAACAGTGAGACGGCTGCATCACTGGTTTTCTGGCCACAGCCTGCGATGGTTTTGGATTGCGTGAAGTCAGCATAATAAATATTATCCGCGCTGCTATGCAGCAATGTTCTTTTCAGTTCAGCTGGGATGAATTGTTCAAGACGTACCTGTGTTCCTGCTGGAATTTGCGTGGCTAGATGCGGTAGGTTTGTTTGTGCGGCCTCAAGTATATCGTGGCGATCGTCAGCATAATGATAAATAAATCCCCGACCATTACTATACATGGCATTTGCACGATGAATTTGTGCATACATAATTAATAATTTTGATTTATCGGTGTAGTTGGGGAGTCTGGATGGCTCGTTTTTTTTCTGTGTGTCGCCTCTAATGGCAGCTTTCAGCTCTGAAAATAAGTCGTTAGCCGCTTGAGGATCCATGGGCTCTCTTTGAAGTTCTTTTGCAAGCTTGCTGAAGAAATCAGGTGAGAGTTTGAAGTAACTATCACGGATCATTCTAAAAGTTGTTCCGGCTGGTAGGTTATGATAAGTGTCTTCCAGTAATAGCGTATCCAGCAGAATATTAACTTCGCGTTTATCTTTGTATCTATCTTTGAGGGCGCCAATTAGTGCGCTAAAGAATGGGTAGCAAGATAGCGTGACATAAAGATCAGGGCGAGATTTGAAGCCATTATTTAGATCAGTCACCACATCCTGGCGGTCGGAGCCGATGAATACCACGTGATCAGAGCCAAGCTCGGGGAGGAATTTTTTATCAAAAAATTCTGCGTATTTATTGGCGATAAACTTCGCAAGTTCTGAGTAATCGTCAGGGCTTAAGCTGCGACCTTCCTCTGCGGCGCGAATAATAAGACGTTTTAATTCTTGCGTGTATGCTTCTGAAGCTAGCATACCGTCAAAGTCCCACGAATGAACGATTAAGCGTGACTCCATATGGAGTACCCCGTATTTTTATTATATTTATTATGTTGAAAGTATAGCAGTTTAGGCAACGAATTACATGATAGGTGTTCGAGTTGTAATTAATTGATTAATTGGGCAATTTATTGGCGCCTACATTTGATAGAATTGAATGGTCTTCAAAAGGCCGCTTTCCAGTGTTTCAAGCGGGCGCCAACTCAGTGCCTGTTGTGCCTTGCTGTCATTGATCGCGTAGCGAAAATCATGGCCAGCCCGGTCGGTTACAAATGAAATGAGGGTGGCGCAGGGTTGGGATTGTGGGGCGATTTTATCGATTAATTCACAAATGTGATGAGCGAGGGCAAGATTTTCCCACTCACAATTCCCACCGATGTTGTAAGTTTCTCCGATCGTGCCGCGTTTTAAAATAGCGGTGATTGCATGGCAGTGATCTTCTACGTAGAGCCAGTCACGAATATTTTTTCCTTTTCCATAAACTGGAATGCTTTGCGTCGCGAGGCAGGCACGAATAACGGTAGGAATAAATTTTTCAGAATGTTGATAGGGTCCGTAATTATTCGAACAATTGGAAAGAGTAATCGGTAATCCGTAGGTATGATGGTAGGCATGCACTAAATGATCAGAGCCTGCTTTGGAGGCGGAATAAGGCGAGCGTGGTTGATACGGTGTGGTTTCGGTAAACGCCGGATCATTTGCTTGCAGTGAGCCAAATACTTCGTCGGTTGAAATGTGATGGAAGCGGCAAGCCTCTTTATTTTTTTTCGCGATACCAAACCAGTATTGCCGGGCTGCTTCCAGCAGAGTGAAAGTGCCAAGCACATTCGTTTCAATAAAAGTTTGCGGCGACTGGATGGAGCGATCAACGTGACTTTCTGCGGCGAAATGCACGATGGTGTCAATGTCGTGTTGTTGCATGAGAGTATTTACCAGATTCCTATCGCAAATATCGCCGTGAATAAAATGATGGCGTTCTGGGTGTGGTAAGTCTTTGAGATTATTTAGTGACCCGGCATAGGTTAATTTATCGAGATTAATAATCGTGACGTCAGGTTCTGCAGCGAGTGTTTGTCGAATGAAGTTGCATCCGATGAAGCCTGCACCGCCTGTGACCAGCATTTTTTTCGGTTGAAACGTACTCATGCTTTTTCTCGAATTAATTTGGGTACCACATGCTTCACGGCATCGCGCCATGACGGTTGGTCGATATTAAATGTCATCTTAATTTTTTGGCAATCCAGAATCGATAATGCCGGTCGTTTGGCGGCACCAATATTTTCAGCTGCGGTAATCGGTTTTACTTCTGTCGTGGTGAGTGTTTCATACAGTTTGGCTTCCGTGAGAATCGTTTTGGCAAATTCATACCAAGAGATGGATTCATCACTGCAAAAATGAAATATTCCCTTGTGTGAAGGTGATTGACACATGTTTAGGATGGCATGAGCGATATCACCCGCGTAAGTTGGGCAATTGATTTGATCCGCCACGACACGCAAGGTCGTGCGCTGACGTGCTAACGCCAATATCGATTTTAAAAAATTATGTCCGTATTCACTGAATGCACCAGATACCCGTAAAATAAGATGGTTTGGACAGGCATCGATAATGGCTTTCTCGCCTTGCCATTTACTCTTGCCGTACATATTGATGGGATTCGCGATGTCATCTTCAACATATTTAGTATTTTGATGGCCATCAAAAATATAATCCGTAGAGAGGTGTAGCAGTTTGATTTGATTTTTATGGCATAGCAATGCGAGGTGGCCGGCGCCAATATGATTGGTGTGGTCGGCAAGGCTCACTTCTTCTTCGGCTCTATCAACGTGGGTGTAGGCTGCTGTATTGATGATGATGTCAGGGATATATTTGCTGATGGCTTTATCAATAGTAGAGGGCTGAGTAATATCCAGCTCTTCACGATCACACAGAATCAGGTTGAACTCGCTGGCAAGTGGATGGTTTGCGATCGCTGTTGCGATTTGACCTTTGCCGCCGGTAATTAATAATGTGGGAGTGTAATTTGTCATGATGTTCGCCTAATTGATTAAATCCAGCAGTGATTCACCGTAACCGCTTTTCACTTGAGTTTTAGCTAGTTTTGCGAGGTGCGAAGCGTCTATGAAGCCCATGCGCCAGGCAGCTTCTTCTGGGCTGCCAATTTTCAAGCCTTGCCGCTGTTCGAGAACATAGATGAAGTTAGCCGCATCGAGTAATGATTTATGCGTGCCGGTATCGAGCCATGCAGTGCCGCGGCCGAGAATTTCTACACGCAAGTTTTTTTCCGCGAGATAGACGCGATTAATATCGGTGATCTCCAATTCGCCGCGTTCAGAGGGCTGCAAATTTTTCGCGATTTCAACGACGGTGCTATCGTAGAAGTAAATACCGATCACCGCATAATGCGAACTCGGTTTGGCGGGCTTTTCGATAATTTCGACGGGTTGTTGGTTTTTGTCAAAAGTAATGACGCCGTAACGCTCAGGGTCTGCGACGTAATAGCCAAAAATGAGTGCGCCGCGATCAAGTTTGGCAGCTTGCTGCAGCTTGTAAACTAGTCCGTCGCCATAAAGGATGTTATCGCCCAGCACGAGGCAGACGGTATCGTTGCCAATGAAATCTTCAGCAATGATGAATGCTTCCGCAATCCCATTTGGTTTGGCCTGTGTGGCGTAAGAGATACTGATGCCCCATTGTGTGCCGTCTTTTAAAAGTTCACGGAAGAGGGCGGACTCATGCTCGGTGGTGATGACTAGTATGTCGCGGATACCGGCATGCATGAGGGTTGATAGCGGATAGTAAATCATCGGCTTGTCGTAGACGGGTAGCAATTGCTTGCTCACCGTTAAAGTGGTGGGGTAGAGGCGTGTTCCAAGCCCCCCGGCGAGAATAATTCCTTTCATCCGTTTTCTCTCTTGAAATATGGGTGAGTCACAAATTCGGCGTATTATAATCGCCGGAGTGGCTGCAAGGAAGTAAATACCGCGGGGAAGACTTAACTTTCGTATTTGAATCCAATTCGCTCAAAATGGCCTTCGAGTTCATCGATATTGCTAAATCGAATGCGCATATATCCACCGCCACGGTCTTCGTAGTCGATCTGGACGCGGTTCCCGATATGTTCTGAGAGTGCCGTTTCAAGATGTTTCGTGTTGGCATCGCTAAATGGGCCTTGATTGGGCAGTTGCTGCAATTTTTTGGCTTCGCTTTCCAGTTTACGGACGTTCCAGCCTTTTTCAATGCAGCGATTGGCGAGGTCCACTTGCTGTAACGGAGCAAGTCCGGCCAGAATTTTGCCATGACCTTCGCTCAGTTGGCCGCTGGCAAGATATTTTTGAACGATTTTATCTAACTTCAATAGACGCAGTGAGTTAGTGATGGCGGTCCGCGATTTTCCGACTGATGCTGCGACTTCTTCGTGCAGGTAATGGAACTCATCGATTAAACGTTGATACGCCATGGCTTCTTCGATGGGGTTTAAATCGGCGCGACTGATGTTTTCAATGATGGAGGCTTGCAGGGCTTGTTCGTCGGAATAATCAAAGACGAGGCAGCTAATATCGTTTAGTTGGGCGAGCTGCGCTGCACGCCAGCGGCGTTCCCCGGCCACAATTTCATAACGATGATTGGCAAGCGGCCTGACAACAATAGGCTGCAATAAACCGGCGGAAGTGATGGAGTCCGCAAGTTCCTGAAGTTTAACCTGGTCGAATTCCTGGCGTGGCTGATATTTCCCGCGTTGGAGCAGGTCTATCGATATTTGCTGTAAGGTGGGTTTGCGCTTCTGCATGGGCATAATATAACGCATATTTGCAGTGTGATCTACTTTGCGCCATCGCGGGAGGCGCCATTAGGTTGTTGCTGGGTGTTGTTGTTTAAATAGTTAAGTAAAATGAAGGGGGTAAGTATTGACCCCGGCGTTGGTGTGTAAATCGTCTTTGCGAGGCCGCTTTTTGGCCGAAGCAATCCAGGAAATACCCAAAGTTCCATGTGACGAGTATTTTCTGGATTGCTTCGTCGCACAAAGCGCTCCTCGCAAAGACGAATCTGTGTGCTCATTGATTTGCGCAATAACGCCATTGATTCCAAATGAGGGGGTGTGTGAGCTTGATCATACATTTACTTCTTATCAAGTGTTGGTAAGATAGATTTTCCGATTGATGGTGTCTACCTTCATGATTATTACCAATAAATTGAATCGAGTAATGAGCCTCCCGTTGTTGATTGCTCTCTCCGGTTTCGCATCACTCTCGTGGGAAGTCATCTGGCAATTAATGGCAACTCTGACGCTCGGCATATCCGCATGGAGTGCGGCTATTACCTTGGCGGTCATGATGGGGGGTATGGGCCTCGGTGCGTTTTTAATGGGAAGGTTGCTCCGTTCCGGGTCTCGACAGAACGCGCTGGGACTTTTTGGTGCCCTTGAAATTGCGGTCGGTTTGTTGGGGTATTTTTTAATATCTGAGTTCTCTTTGATTGAGCATCTTGATACCTGGGTGTATGGCTGGATGCCAAGTGCTATATCGGTTGTTGCGTTGATGGGTCTTCTTTTCGTGATTGGAATTCCCGCGCTCTGCATGGGGGCGACGTTACCGGTGTTTCAGTTACTTGCTGATCGATACCAGTATCCGCTCGCACAATTATATAGCCTTAACACTTTCGGTGCTGCATTGGGCGCGCTTGCTGTTGCGATGATCTTGATTCCACTTTTAGGTATTGCAAATACTATCGCTGCGATTGCGATCGTGAATGTACTGGTTGGTTTTTCTGCCTATTATCTAGTTCAGGATTCTTCGAGTATTGATCACCATGACAGTGAGAGTGTCAGGCCGGAATTCAAACCGTTACCCATGACTCCTTTTGTGATTGTCTTTGTGAGTGGATTTTCCATCTTCAGCTTGGAGGTGGCCTGGTTTCGTTCTTTCGCATCACTGCTTCCAAATACCACTGATGTTTTCGCTATGTTGCTCGCTTGTACCTTGATTGCTTTGGCGCTTGCAGCGAAAAATGTCATTTCTCTGAAACAAAAAAAGAAAACCTTGGCCTCCCAATTATTTCTGGCGGGTATGTGTATCTTGCTTGTCACGCCATTAATCGAGCATCTTGATATGATGTTGCCTTATTCCAAGCAGGTCAGTGCTCATCATGAAAAAGCGATTAGTGCTAGCTGGATAATGATGGGTAATAATTTCGATCTGAGTGGTTTTGCTATTTACGGTTATTTCCTGCAGGTGATTTTGCGATTTCTATTAATGTTTCTGATTGTTGTACCACCCATACGCTATCTCGGCACTATATTTCCCTGGGTCATCGAAGATCAACATTCGCCATCGTCTATTGGTAAGCTATATGCAATCAACACGCTTGCCGCGGTGATTGGCTCGCTAGGCGCGGCATGGTGGTTTTTGCCTACGATTGGTTTTGTCAAAACAGCCTGGTTAGTCGGCATTTTAGTGGTTTTAATGAGTGTCATCTTAGCGCGTCAGACTCTCCGTTATTTTTATTCTTTCCTGGGTCTGTTAGCAATTGTGATTGCTATGCACTTTGAAACAGGAATAGGGCGGACACGGGTGCAGGGTTTTTTTGCTTCATCGCCACAAGGTGAGGCAGCGCAGTTGCTTGAATCGATAGAGGGTCCAGATCAGACGATTTCTGCGCTGGAATACGACGGTGGTGCGCGTGGATTGGTGATTAATAGTTCTTACGCCGCAGAAGAATCAGGTGATCATTACAATCGTCCTGGCGTTCATTATATGGCATGGATGGGTCATTTGCCCATGCTGCTCCACCCTGATCCCAAGCGCGCGCTCGTGATCTGTTTTGGGACGGGGCAAACGTCTAATGCAGTTAGAAATGAAAATCCCAGTCAGCTCGACATTGTGGATGTGAATGCCAGTGTTTTTAAGTTGGCGCGATATTTCAGGTCGAATCACAATGTATTACTTGATCCAAGAGTGACGAAAATAGTGATGGATGGGCGTGCGTATTTGCGACGTACCCGTAACATGTATGACGTAATTACTCTTGAGCCGATGCCACCTACCACTGTCGGGGTAAATTCATTGTACACGCGAGAATTTTATCTGCAGGCGAAACAGCATTTAACGGCGAAAGGTGTGATAGCCCAGTGGTTACCGTTTCATATTGCTGCTCCTCGCACAACGGCATCAATCGCTAAAACATTTTTAGAGGTATTCCCGAATGCGGTTATGTGGTTAGACGAGGATTCACGCACGGGTATTTTATTGGGTAGTCGTGATGACGCGCCGATCACTGCAACTTGGCCGGGTTTCGCTCGCACTGCTGTTACGCGAAATTTAACGCGTGAGCAAATATTAAAAGCGGTCGCTTTCAATACCAAGCAATTATCCGACTATGCAGCTTACGGCGAAGTCATTACCGATGATAATCAGCTGTTGTCTTATGGGAAAGCAATTTATGTGATGGGACTATACCCGCAGAATTTTGCGTTGTTGCGCCGTATTAACCCAAGGCTAGAACTCTACGATTGAAGCGCGGAGTTGTCTAGTCCAACGCCAAGGGTCTTGTAAACTTGCAAGACATCTTGAATCACGACTAATTGGTCAGCATTGAATTGATACTGGCTTTGCAGATAAGCCAATTTTGTCGTGAGGTAAGCTGTATCATCCGTCAGCCCGCTACGATATTGCGCATGAGCGAGCGCCAGCTTATGGTGATTGTTTTGTGTCGTGCGACGAGCCATTTGTAATGATTGGTTGTCTTGCTGATAAGCGGTCAGCGCCGTGTCGACTTCTTTAAATGCATTGATCACCACATTTTTATAATTGAGCACTGCGTTTTCATATTGTAGTTCTGCACGTTTATATTCGCTGCTTCTAAGTTGGTAGTCAAAAACGGGTTGCACGAGATTCAGGCCGTAGTTCCAGAATGAATTGGAATACGCGAGTAAACTGGATATGGTCTGATTCGCATAACCATAACTACCGGTTAAGGCAAAGCTTGGGAAAAAGTTGGCATAGCTTTGTTTTTCAATGTACCCGGCAGACATGACCTGATAGAAAGCCTGCTGAATATCAGGACGTTCGGTTAGCATTTGCGAGGGTAGTGCTGCGGGCATTAATTGGCGTAATGGTAAGGATCGAATGCCGGACCTCTTTGTAAGTTTGAAATGCTCTGGATAGTCACCTAATAGGTAGGCTAGTGTATACTGAGTGGTATCCTTTTGTTTTTGTAGAAGCGCTAAATTACTTTTGATGGATGCAAGCTGATTTTTCGCGTCGTCTACACCAGCGCCATCAATCAAGCCGCTATGAAACTGTACGGTAGTGAGCTGGACAATTTTTTCTGCAGCATGACGCTGCTCCTGCAAATTAAGAAGATTCGCGTTTAAGGTGGCCAGTTGAAAGTAACTGTCTATGACTGAATTTAACAAAGTTAATTTAACAACTTTGCTATTCGCTTCATTGGCGGCCGTGTCAGCAACTGATTGATGAACTGTATTGCCGATTTGATTCCAAACATCAAGCTCATAACTCACGCTAGCGAATAACTGTGCCAAATTAAAAATACGGTCAGTGTTAGGCAGGCCGCTGTTTGACCCATTTGTGCCGTTGAAGTTAGAGGGATTATTGAATAGACTGATGGAATGGTTGCGTGTGAGGTTGCTATTTAAATTGAGTTGTGGCCAGCGCATCGATTCATTTTGTGAAATGTAGGTTCGTGCGATTTCAATATTTTTCACAGCCATTAAATAGCTGTAATTTTTTTTGAATGCAGCGTCTATCAGTTGGTTCAGATCGTTGTCATTGAAATTAACCCACCAGTTCTTGGGTATGGGATGATGATAGTTTGCTGAAGATAGTTTGAAATGCTGCGGTGTCTGGGTCGTCGGTTCTTTTGGCTTTTGGTATAAGCTACAGCTGTTAGTGGCGAGTAGCACAGGTGTCAGGATGATGGCAGCTATTTTTTTCATGCTTATCCTTTGAGGCTAATATCTACTAACTGACCAGGAAACATGGGCATATCAGCCGGTTTTTTGAAACGAAATATGATAGGCAGAACGCGCACATCGACGCGTTCCTGGCGCTCATCGGATAATTGTGTATTCGGAATCGTGAACGGCTGAACGTAAGCAAATATCAGAGGAATACCATTGGTTTTTTTGCCGCGCACATACAGCTCTGCGGTGAGCGTGTGTAAATCTGGAAGATTCGGTACGAGAATTTCATCGAGGAAGCAACGTACTTGCAGGTAGTCAGATTCAGTCTGGATTAAAATGACAGGCTGTAAGGCCTGTGAGTAAGTGTCGTACGTTCCCTGCGGTGAAACATAGTTACCGGTTGCAGGAACAATGCGTAATATTTTCCCGTCGACGGGAGCGCGTAATTGGTATTTATTGAGTAATGCTAAATCCGCTTCGTATTGCGCTTTAGCGACCTTTACATTATCTTTTGCAATCTTGGTCGCATTTAGACTGTTGTCATAAGCATTCTTACTGACCGCTGCTGGCATCGTATTTCTAGCTCGGCGAATTTTAGAAAATTGTTGTGCCACATTTTTTAAGTTGGCAGTCTGCACGGCGATTGTGGCCTCATCTCGTGCTACGGTTTCACGCTGAACGGAATCATCTATACCAAGTATCACATCACCTTTTTTCACGAGTGCGCCATCTTTCACGTCGATATGGGCGACTCTGCCAGAGACCTCGGGGTAGATATTGATGTTGGAGCCGTTAGTCTGGTCGCTCTCAATGATGCCTGTGGAATATACGCCATTCGTGAAGGGATTTTGATGGGTTGCGCTAGGGGTGCGTTGAGTGGTGCGCGTCATGAGCAGCGTGACCATCACGGCAGCGATACCGCCTAACGCCAGCCATCGGTAGAGCGACAGTTTCTGCATGAAGCGTCCTTGTTTCAAAATAGGTACCCTAGCGGGTCATAAATAATTATACTACGTATTCGAAAGAAATGAATTCTTTAGTAGGGGTAGAATAACATGGACGCATTATTCCACATTGCCCTCAAGCTTCTCGCCAACGACCGTGGCAAGTTTTTTACCTTGATTATCGGTATTACTTTCGCCGTCTTCCTGTTGATGCAAATGACGTCTGTTTTTGCCGGCGTCATGCATCGCACCGCTGCAACAATCATCAATGTAGGCGCCAAAGTCTGGGTCATGGACCCATCCGTCAATATCCAGATGGATAATATTCCCATGCCGAACTATATGCTCGATGCGGTTAAAAGCATTCCTGGTGTTAGCTATGCGGTGCCACTTTATTCCGGTGCCGGCATGATCAAGCTTGCATCGGGTAAATATCAGTCCGCGACAATTATCGGTCTTGATGATGCCAGTTTGTTTGGTCGGCCAAGTATCAGTAAGGGTGATATCTACAGTATTTATAACAACGACTCATATGTTGTCATTAAAGATGCGCAATATCCGAAGTTGGAAAATCCGGATATCGGCACCACATTTGAAGTGAATGACCATCGCGGCGTTATCGTAGGCTTTGGTAAAGCACTGGTGAGCGGATTGTTTGGTACGCCGACGCTCTATACAACTTACTCGCGCGCTATTTCGGATTTGCCTACCACACGATTCACTATCTCTTACATTTTGGTCGAGCCAAAGAGTGAGGCCGATGTTACAAATATTAAAAATGCTGTCAATAAACTCGGTTATGTGGCGTTGACGAAAGATGAATTCATTGCCAAGAATCGTAATTATTATTTATTCAAGACAGGTCTTGGTATGAATATCATGATGATGACACTGATTAGTTTTGTCGTCGGTCTTTCCATTGCAGGCCAAACATTTTATTCATTTGTGATTGAAAATCTCGAACAATTTGGTGCACTGAAGGCGATTGGTGCGACCAGAAATGAATTAATCAAGATGATTATGTTCCAGGCAGGTGTGGTTGGTTTTCTGGGATATGGTTTTGGCGTATTAATGTCGTCAACACTCATTGCATTAGCGAAACTGAGACTGCCTGAGTATGCATCGCTAGTGACATTTTCTAATTTGGGTGCTTCGTTTGTGATGGTGTTAATCATCATCAGTTTCTCAAGTTATATTGGTATTCGCAAAGTCACGAAAATTGATCCATTCGATATCTTCAGGGGCTAAACAGTATTGTGATCATTGAAGCAAAGCATCTTACTAAGTGGTTTGGAAGCGACGACAATAAAATGATTGCTGTCCACGATGTTAGTTTTAGCGTCGAGTATGGTGAAATGCTTTATATTGTTGGGCCATCGGGGTCAGGAAAGACGACGCTTCTAAGTATGATCTCAGGTATATTGCGGCCGAATGAAGGTCAAGTTTTCATTAAGGATAAAAATATCTGGGCGCTTGAAGATGATGCGCTAACGAGTTTGCGCTTATATACCATTGGTTTTGTCTTTCAAGATTTTCATCTATTCGATAAGCTGACTAGTCGCGAAAATGTGGCGTTGCCACTCATTCTGCAAAAGAAAGAGTGGGATGAGTCGATGGATAGAGCGCTGCAATCTCTCAAGATTGTGGGCCTTGAAAATCGTGCCGATCTTCCGCCATATAAGCTCAGTATTGGCGAGCAGCAGCGTGTTGCGATTGCTCGCGCCATGATTACCAACCCGGATATATTGATTTTTGATGAGCCGACTGCGTCACTGGATGGTGATACAGGTAAAAAAATTATTTCGTTTATTCGCGATAATATTTTGACGGATCAGCGCGCGATTATTGTTGTGACGCATGATAATCGTATTTATCCATTTGCTTCACGGATTATCCGCATGGAGGACGGAAAGATGGATGACGATACGAGGACACGCAATGAATATTAAGTGGTTATTTGTTGTGGCAGTGGGTGGCATCTTCGCGGGTATCGCTAGTTCGATCTTTTATAACGATTCTAATCCTGAGTTAAAACCATTGTCGTTTAGTTATAACCCGTATGCAGCGGGTGTCTATGCGCCGGGGATTGTTGAAAGCTATCAGCAAAATGGTTCTGATATTAATATTTTTCCAGAAGTTGCTGCAACAATTACGGGTGTGTTTGTGAAGGCAGGACAGGTTGTTGTGAAGGATGCGCCACTTTTCAAACTCGATGATTCTGTGCAACAAGCGATGGTGAGCGCTTCTCGTGCGCAAATTGATTTGCAACGAGCAACGCTGACGAACGCAGAAGCCCAGCTCAAAAAAATTCATCGTGCCTATCAATTGAATGTCCAGTCAGTGAGTAAAGATTCGTTAGATAACGCTAAAAATGCGGTGATGATTGCCCAACAAAATTTAGCTGTCGCTGAAAAGAAATATCAATCTGATTTGGCATTGCTCGAAAAATACATGATCAAAGCGCCGGCGTCAGGAGAAGTCGTTCGTGTCACGGCGACGGTTGGGGCTTATGCTTCACAACAGGGTAGCTTCGATATCTATTCGCATAAGTTCATTCCGCCGATTCAAATGACCAGTGCAGCATCCTATCTCGCCGTTCGGTGTTTTCTTAATGAAATTCTTGTACCAAGATTAGAGAATGATTATCAATTAGAGGCTACTCTGTTTGTTCGAGGGAAAAATAATGTGAGCATTCCACTTGAATTTACAGGTATTCAACCGTATGTGCAGTCAACAATACAGTTGTCTTCCGTAACGAATTTGCGCATTGATAATCGCGCCTTGCCTATTCTGTTTAGATTCTCTGTACCAAAAGGCAGTGTGATTTATGCTGGCCAATATGTCGATGTCTACATCAAAACTAAAACCTAAGCTACGCCTTATCTCGCGCATGTGAGTACATGCGCGAGGAGTGACGTTATCTTATTGCATGTAACCAATTACGCGACGCACACCATAGATGTTATCTTTGTAAGGGCAGTCGGCGAACATGCGAAAGTCAGGGCCTTGATAGGTGCTATCGATAATCACCCAAGCCGCTATTTTTGGCTTCCACGCATTCGGATCTGGCGTGCAAAGCGTTTGTGGTGCAATCAGTGATGGGTTGACATCATTTGTACCATAACCAATTTTTTTGCCAGTCCAGGTAATAACGTGGGTGACCATAGAGGTGGGATTATTGCCTTCCTTCCCTGCAAAACCAAGAAAGATCAGATCGCCTGGCTGCAGATAATTCAGCATGGATTCCGTTATATTGGAAGCTGTGGGTGCGGGTTTCTGTGGGTCAGCGCTTGCGTTTGGATAGAGGAAAACAGAGAAATATCCATTGGTGCCATAACCGCCACACTCTGGATTTTCTTGCTCCGTCGATCCATCCTTGCATACCAAAACGCCTGCGGGAGAGTCGGGGTCTGAATTATTGAAAGGCTGTAAATGGTGCACGAGAGTCTGCTTATTCGGGTAGAGCGTGTCTTGTGTGCCATCATTTTTTTGTCCTGCTTGATAACCGGTATCGCTATTGAACTGAATACCAAAGGAAAAATTATAAATGAATGACGTAAAATCACTGCAGTCTACACCGTACCAACGCAAATTATTATTCAGCCAATTAGTATTGGTTTCAGATCCGGTGCCGTTGTAATTCCAGCGTACGGCCTGATTGTAATAAACGGAGCCGGGCATAATGTTTGTCAAAGAACTGCATTGTCCGCCTGGGCTGCCAGGGTAGGTCGACGTCGCGAGTTGATCTCGTGGAATGTTATTCACAACGGCAGGTGTTTGCCAGTCAGGTACGTGGTGATGGCAGTAATTAAGTTTTTGTTTAACCCAAAATTCTTCAGCCGCGATGACACGGTTTTGCATCCATGTGATGCCAGTGCTATCGCTGAGATTGGTGGTGGGGCAGTTAGTAAGGTTGGGGTTCGCTGGGCTTAATAGAAGTTTATTTCGTGATGGCCCCCAGTATGGGTTAATCGGTGTGGTATCGAATGGCTGACTTAATTCATAATTAAAATTTGTAATATTGCCTTGGCAGGTGGTTGCAACCGGACCAGGTGTTACTTGCGTGGCTAGCTGATCAACATTCAAAGGCTGACTGCAATAGATGGGTCTCGTAGCAGGAAAACATACTTTTGGCCCACCTTGTATATTTCCAGTCGTGGGGCTGTTCATCTGGATTTTGATCAGGCATGCAGCGCCAGCAGCAAGATTAAATGTCGATGAACAATATTGATCGCCAGCACTGGGGATATAGGATGCGCCACCAGGCAAATTCACCAGCCCAATGTTTGTTAAATTCTGTGGGCTATTATTGAATACCTGATAAATAGCGGTACCATTTTGCCCTGCAGTCAGTTGCTCCGGGCCTGTTACGATAGGTGCTAGTAAGAAAACGGGTCTATCTGCTGAGGCGCTATTACTTAAGCCGGCGGCTAAGAGAGCCCACATCATTCCATTGATGAATTTATTCATTAATCTGTTCTCCTTCATGATAATCGTGAGGCTAGTTAGTCGCAGCGCTTGTCATTAAGTTAACCTAGCAGGGTGAGTTGAAGCGAAAATTCATTTAATCTGAGATTCGCATAGTGAATCGTTGAGGAGCTGTCTTGCAATGGAATAGTCCCAAGGCCTGCATCACCAATGCCAGATAAGCGATAATTGCCACCAATGCGCATATTTTCCGTGAGATCGTAATCTAGGCCAATGCCAACGGTGTAAGCAAAGGAGTGATAGGTACGGTTGGCAAAGGCATATTGCATGGGCACATCGGCAGATGTGATGCCTTGTTCTTGATACTGGTAACTGTGATTATTCGCTTTGCCGAAGCCGATTGAAACATAGGGGTGCAAAGAGTTATGAAAGGACGTGAACAGCTTGCCTTCCAGTAATAGCCGACGCGAATTAATTTTGAAATAATAATATAGATTATCCATGTCGCTCGCTGTGAATTGGTAGACGCTGCCATCGACACCAAGGTGATTAGTTTGATAGTAGCTGATACCAAGCTGGCCAAATAAATTCGGTGAAAGAGGGGCTTCAAATCCTAGAAAGAGATTACCGACGGGTTCATTATCAGAGCCTGTGCTGAGGTAAGTATTTGCAAATGGGGCGAGTAAAACGATATTTTGCGTGTTGCGGAAATCAGCGAAGTCTAGCCCTAAACCAACGCTTGCGATCGGTCGTAGGCTGGCAGCGGCGGGTGTGGTCACAATTAATAATGAAAGCATCCATTTTTTCATGAAATTCCTGCGAAGGTCGGTTAGGTTGTTGGTAATAATTATTGCATTAAATGTGACGCTTGCCCAGAGGGTGGTCTTCTCGCAACTATAGGCAAAATTTTGAGGGATCTATCGATGATTCTGAGCTAGTATTCAGCTAAATCTGAAATATGAAAAGGGAAGTTACGATGAAATTTAAAATGATATGTGCACTAATTTTATTAGCAGTCTCGCCGCTTTCAAATGCTGCTCATTCAAGAAATTATTGTCTCGATAAGGCTTTTGCAGAAGCTAATGAAAGTCCAAACATCTCGAATCTTTATGCCGGGTATTGCGATGTAACGGATCAAGATATACCCGGTGTGGTTAAATTCCTAAGTGAGCGACCAAATGTGATTAATGTTTATTTGGATCATAATTCGATCACCGATGTGGGTGCTGCTATGCTTAAAAATTTGGCCATTTATTCCTTATATTTGAGTAATAATTATATAGGTGACGAGGGTGCTAGTGCTATTTCGAAAATGGCAAGAATCAGATATGTCGATTTAAACAATAATAAAGTGGGTAATGCAGGTGTTTATGCATTAGCTAGCAATAAAACTCTTAGTAATCTACAACTTGATCATAATAGTTTTACGGATGATGCATGTAAGGCCTTTGGCGACAATAAAATATTGTTGGGAATATGGATTCAATCGAATCATCTGACGGATGCTTGTTTAGCTTGGATTTCATCCAGTCGTTCGCTGGTGTCTTTAGATGCCAGCTTCAATGCAATAACAGATGAGGGTGTGAGGCAGGTTACTAAAATGAAAAAGATGTGGCAATTGAATTTGAAGCATACCCTCATCACAGATGTATCTATGAATGAGATTGCACAGCTTAAATATTTAAACCTGATCGATATCAGTCAAAACAGAATTACTGATGCGGGAGCCGTTATTTTAGCGAACAACAAAGCGATCACATCACTTCTCATTGCGGATAATCGTATTAGTGACGAAGGCGTGAACGCATTGACTACACTTCCGAGAATTCAGACCTTATCACTTTTAAGAAATGATATATCTGATCAAGGCGCACAATTCATTTCAGATAATGTTACGAAATATAATCAAAACGATTTCGGAATTTATATTAACCATTGCCAGAATAAACGCTTAACTCAGGCAGGAATTGATATTATGAAAAATAATATCAAAATAAGTCTTTTTGAAAATCAGCATTGTGAGTTTCAGTGATAAGCCCGCTTTTTTAAGTTTTTTGTGCCCGTAAACGTGCCCGTTTTTTCCTTTGGTGCTGCACGAAATAAAAAACCGGGTACGGGCACGCGCACGGGTACGTCTGTGGGTATGTGTGCACTCCTCCGATACAGAACTCATGGCGGTCTGCAATATTCGCTTTCTTATCACTTAAATAAATATTAGGAGGAGGACTAAAGGGCCTCATCTCATTTAGATATCTGATCCCTTATTAATTTCCAAAGTTGTTGAGTTCATTGTCATAAACATGCATCGCATTCCTGGCTGCCTCTTCGCTAGTTGCAATCAATGCTCCACCACTGCCAAGTATTTTGTAAAATGGTTTAAGATGCGGCTTGCCGCACAAGAAAACGAATTCCAATACATCAGATTGACTATCATTTATAACGGCTATCTTGGTTGATATTTCATTTCCTAGCACAAGACAATCACGTTTTGCCGCCGATATTTTATTTGCACCAAACTCACCAGTACCATTAAGCACATAGATGAAACCATTCCAATCTGCTTCTGGCAAAGGTAATTCTATCGTCTGGTCTGGTTGCAATTGCACATGTAAATACTGAATTGGCCAATCTGATGTTAATGGAGAAGTTAATTGAAAAGCACTGCCGATGACAATACGCACCAGGCTCTCTGGTGATTTATAAACAGGTATTTCTTCCGGGCTTTTCATGATTGTAAATGCATCCGGCAAGAGATCTGAATAAATATTCGGATTGAGCCACAATTGCAGCCAATGCAAACGACCGCCTGATATAACGGGCTCTTCTTCATGTAATATGCCATGACCTGCATTAATATAATAAATGCCGCCAGCACGGTTATTATTTTTATTCTTGCCTTGTTTGTTGTCCCAGGGTGTCATCTCTCCTGCGAGCATATAAGTCATCGCGACTAAGCCGTAATGAGGGTGCTTCGGAAACGGCCACGGTTCATCGCCGCGCATGATGGTTTCATCCAGAAATATAAATGGATCGACATCTGCTAATGGATGTTCGGTGCCTTTGTGGTTGATATCTACTGTGCCGATGACACGATAAGATTGCTTTGCTTCAGTGTTAGATGCAAATGGTTGCGCTGGAATTTTCTTTGCAATAGTTCTCATCATTATTCCTTTAATAACCTGCCTGCACCTTGTATGACACCTGCTATACCATTTTCACGCAAGGCATACCAGAAGGTCACGGCATTTATACCTAATACTGGAATGCCAATGACCGGTTCCAGTTTTTCTGCGACTTGACTGAAGCTCATATTAGTACCGCATTGTACAATTGCGTCCAGACGATTTTCTTTAGTAGCCAGCAATTGCAAAATAGCAGCCTCTTTGGCCTCATCTGGAATGTGAGCAATATGCACGGCATTCGCACAAGAAAAACCAACACTTGCTATGACCTCGTAGCCTAAATCTTGAAACAGGCGCGTAGCATTGTCATTACCTTGTTTGTCAAATGGTGAAATTAATCCGATACGTTTAGCATTATATTTGTTTAATGCGGCTGGAGCGGCGTCATGCCATGTGGCAATGCCGAGGTCCGCGTGCTTTGCAATTTCTTGCATGGGTGCACGGATGTTTTCTAATCCATGAATAATATGCTCAAGACTCATACCCATCATCAAATATTGTGGTTGTGACAATTTAGCTGCATCGATTGCAGCTTTCAGTCCATTCATGAAATGTCTGCCGTATTCAGCCAGATCTTCTGCTGTTGCCAGTTTGGCGCTAGGCGTGATCACGTTAGAGGTGTGTATACCAATACCTTTTAATACTTCTGGATTCATGAAAATAATATTCCACAATTCATGTTCCATGCTGGTATTGGTCGCTGGCAGCAATAACCCGAATTTATAATTGAAACTTCGCACATCAGGATATTCCTTGCTGGAATCGATGGGTGCAAAGTTTGCGGCCTTCTCGCCGTTTAATATTATACCGGGAGGGGCAGTGGCAGGCATGGGTGCTGCGTTTACATTTGGCACTGTAAATGTCTTTTTAGAAAGTGCGCCATTTATCATTTTATTAGACATTGATGTTATCCTATTGGTGGTACGGCTTTAAGACAGCATAGCACTGTTGGGTTAGACGATAAATTTCATTCCAATATTTTTATTAAGCATTGCCAGAATAAACGCTTAACCCAGGAGGGAATTGATATTATGAAAAATAATATAAAAATCCGTCTGTTTGAAGATCAGCATTGTGAGTTTGAGTGATAAGCCCGCTTTTTTAAGTTTATCGTGCCCGTAAATGTGCCCGCGTGCGTGCCCTTCTTTTCCTTTGTGCAGCACGAAATAAAAAGCCGGGCACGGGCACGCACACGGGCATGTTTACGGTGGAGGCCGGTTTTGAGAAAGAAAGGTTTTATATCGGGGTGACAGGATTCGAACCTGCGACTTCTGCCTCCCGAAGGCAGCGCTCTACCAAGCTGAGCCACACCCCGAATAGGTGTTTAGTAGGATCTCTCAACGACAAAGTTACTTAATTCTTCAAGTGCCTTGCGATACGGGCTTGCGGGGATCGCAGACAGTGCTTCACAGGCCATGGCGGCGTGCTGTTTTGCAGTGTCGGCAGTGTACTTGATCGCATCGGTGGATTCAATAATGCCTAAAACGTTTTCTAGTTCTTCGGCCGACCCATTGGTGATGGAGTCGCGCAGTAATGCAAGATCGGCGCCCTTGCTCTTATGCATGGCGTATATAAGTGGGAGTGTGCTCTTGCCCTCAGATAAATCTTGCCCTACATTTTTGCCGGTTTGTTCGGCGGACTGCGCGTAATCGAGCGCGTCATCGATCAGCTGATAGGCCATGCCTAAATTCATGCCGTAATCGCGCAAGGCCGTGACTTCGGGGCGTGACTCAGTTGAGATGAGGGCTCCGAGTTGCGACGCAACCTCGAATAATTTCGCTGTTTTGCGTTGAATAATGTCGAAGTAAAAAGTTTCAGTGGTGTCTGGGTTGTGACGATTCACCAGCTGCATGATTTCGCCTTCCGCGATGAAATGCGTCGATTTGGCGAAGATATCCAGAATTTCCTGGTGGCGTTGTTCAACAACAATTTGAAACGCGCGTGAATAAAGAAAATCGCCAACTAATACACTGGTATCGCCGCCCCAGATGATGTTGGCGGTTTTGTGACCTCTGCGCAACGTTGAATCATCAACGACATCGTCATGCAATAATGTAGCAGTGTGAATGAGTTCGATGGCGGCTGAGAGATCGACGTGTTTCTGGCCGGTATGGTTTAAGGCGCGGGCGCTTAATAGCAATACCATGGGGCGCACACGTTTGCCGCCACACGTTAAGACGTATTCGATAATTTGCCTGACTAGGGGTATGTTGGATTCTAATTGCGAAATAATAAACCGGTCAGTGCTCGATAAATCTTCGGCTACTAGTGCACGTATCGACTCAAACGTCATGATGCTGGGTATCTCGTATGTTTGTGCAAGGATGAATCGTAGTAAGGTGGGGCCTAAGTGTCAAGACAAGATTGATTTATAGTATCTTGTGTGCTTTTTTGTGTCGGTGATCTACTCCCATTTGCCTATATTTATGCTACATTATTGCGATAAATTCAGGGGACAAGCCATGCCATCATTTGATATTGTTTCTAACGTCGATCAGCATGAAATTTCCAATGCCGTTGATCAGGCCAATCGTGAAGTGAACACTCGCTTTGATTTCAAAGATACCAATGCCCGCCTAGAACTTAGCAAAGATAAAATCACCCTCATTGCACCGACTGATTTTCAATTGAAGCAGGTCGATGAAATTTTGAAAGGCAAATTAGCTAAGCGCAGTGTGGATATTCGCTCTTTTACTTATAAAGATATTTCAACGAATTTAAATGAAGCAAGACAGCTGATTGAAGTGAAGTCAGGTATTGATCAAGATAACGCTAAAAAAATTATCAAAATGATTAAAGAGGCTGGGCTGAAAGTTCAAGCGACTATTCAGGGTGAACAAATTCGTGTGACCGGTAAAAAACGCGATGATCTGCAAGAAGTGATTGCCTGGTTACGGCAAGCCAAAACAGACTTGCCGTTGCAGTACATTAACTTTAGGGACTAAATGGATTGACAGTGGTTTTGAACTCAATCTTGACCGGTGTGCCATACAACTTAAGCTTGGTTTGAAAGAAGCTAGCGAGGTAGCGTCGATAGCTTTCTGGCAAATCATTTAACTGGTTGCCGTGTATGATAATGACAGGTGGATTATAGCCGCCAGGATGCGCATAGCGCATTTTGATGCGGCGTCCACGCGCCAGCGGCGGTGAATGCTGTTCGATGGCTTTCTGTAATAGGCGTGTCACTTCCGGTGTAGACAATTTGCGAGTGGCGGATTCATAAGCTTCATCAATTGATTCAAACAAATTACCAACACCCGAGCCGTGCAGGGCTGAAATAAAATGAATGCGCGCAAATTTGACGAAATCAAGTTGGCGATCAATGGTGTTGCGGGCGTGATCGCGTGCATCTTCGGTCATGCCATCCCATTTATTAATGGCAATGACCAATGCTTTACCGCACTCGAGTACAAAGCCTAATAATTTCATGTCTTGCTCAGAGACGGCGATACGAGCGTCAATGACAAATAACACAACGTTTGCGCTTTCAATCGATTGTAGTGTTTTGACGACTGAAAATTTTTCAGGGACTTCGCTGCTTCTGACTTTGCCGCGCTTACGTACACCGGCTGTGTCGATTAAAGTGTATTTTTTGTCAAAACGTTCAAGCGGTATGTAAATACTGTCACGCGTGGTGCCAGGTGAATCGTGTACAATCACACGTTCTTCTCCGAGCATTCTGTTCGTCAGCGTTGATTTGCCGACATTGGGGCGCCCGATAATCGCAAGCTTAATGCCGGATTTCTCGTCGATTTCTTCTTTAGGTTTTTCGTTAGGTTCTGGGAATAGCTTTTCCAGTAACTGCGAAATACCTGTGCCATGTGCGGCTGCGATCGCGCAAGGTTTGCCCATGCCTAATTCAAAGGCATCGGCTACCCCTATGGATGGATCGACATTTTCCGTCTTATTGACGGCAAGAATAATGGTTTTACCCGAGCGACGCAGTGAATGCGCGATCGCTTTATCCTCGGGGGTCATCCCTGATTTACCGTCGACGACGAACAAGACTTTATCAGCGTCCTGAATGGCCTGTAATGCCTGGCGGGTGATAAGTTGATCAACCTCATCTTTCTCAGCGGTAATGCCGCCGGTGTCGATGATAATGAAATGGCGGTGATCTAAATGCACTTCACCGAATTGCCGGTCACGGGTGGTGCCGGGAAAATCGGTAATGACCGCATCACGCGTACGCGTCAAGCGGTTGAATAAAGTGGATTTTCCTACGTTTGGACGTCCTACAATTGCGACAACTGGTAACATGTTTACTCACATCGAAAAGCTAAATTAAGATCCTAGTTGATAAGCGGCAAGCGTACCGTTGTTTGCCAGTGCGTAGAGTACACGATTATCGACCAGAGGTTTAGCAAATATAGCTGATCCGAGATATTCACGTGCGGCAAAACGACCGTCACGCTTATCTAGCCAGTGCAAGTATCCTTGTGCGTCGCCAACGACGATGTATTGTCCCATGTTGGCAGGTCCTGATATGTTGCGTGCACCCAGGGCGGACTGGGTCCAGTTGACGAGACCACTGTCTACGCCAAATGACCAGACATCACTCTTTGCGTCTGAAATAAATACGGCATTTTCATCGGCCGTCATGCCGGTGTAAGAAGAGATTTTGTGTGACCAGAGCTGTCTGCCGGAGTGGCGATCCAGGGAGGCAATATTGCCTTGATAGGTCGCTGCTAAGACACGGTTACCATCAACGATGGGGTCGGCGTCGATATCGGTCATTCGCTCAATCGCAAAGGCGCCTTCTGGTGTGGCGATTTGCTGAATCCAGCCAATTTGTCCGCTAGCAAGTGAAACGCTGGCTAAATTGCCATTGGCGAAGCCTGTGAGGATATGCCCTTCGCTGATCAGCGGGGTGCTTGACCCACGTAAAATTAAATCAGGTTCGGCTTGTTTGAATGACCATAATGAGTGGCCATCTTGTGAGGAGAGTGCGCTGACGCTTCCGTCTAGTGCTTTGATGATGACGTAACCACCGCTAATTGCAGGGTTGGCGATCAGTTCGCCGTTGACATTTGCTGTCCAGGAAATTTTGCCCGTTGATTCGTTGAGTGCAACGATATTGCCGTGAATACTTCCCACTACCACGATGCCATCACCCGTGCCCGCGCCTGTTGTGAGCATGTGGCCCGTATTGACTTGCCAATTGATACGGCCATTATTTCTTGCAGTAGAGGTGACCACGCCTTTCGTGCTGGTGGTGTAAATGGCGTGATCATTCATGGCGGGTGTTAATTTTAGATATTCATCTCCCGCGCCACTATTGGTGCTCGTTTTCCAGAGCAGTCGTGGCTTGATGGTCGGTGTGAAGGAGGTGAGTGCCTTGGGTTTTGGTGTGTTGTCTTTATCGAAAAATCCGCTACAAGCGCTGATTGCGCAAACGCAGGCTATTAACACGCTATTTTTTATTAATTGATTACGCATATTTTTTTACAACCCGAGTTTTAGGCGGCACTAGGCGCCAAATTATCAAATTTCATTTGTAGGATGGGGCGAATCACTTCCGCATTGGGCAATTCATTGAGTGCTTGTTGATAGGCTTCACGCGCTTTCGCGGCGTCATGCTTGGCAAGCCAGGCATCCCCTCTGACTTCGTCGATGAGGCCATTGAAGCTTTTATCTTCAACCTTTTTTAATATATCGAGGCTATCATCAGGTTTGTTTTCGTTAATCAATACGCGTGCAAGGCGAATGCGTGCGACTTGGCGATAAGAGGGGGCGCCGCCGTGATCGATGACCCAATTTAATTGTTTTTCGGCTTCTGTGTAATTTTTTTCGTAGACTGCATCACGAGCCAACATCAGTGCCGCGATTTGCGCATAGGTTGTGCCGGAATAATGCGTAAATAATTTCGTTGACTGTAATTGCGTGTTCGCAGGGTTGTTTTGTGCCCGCGCAGTCAGCATTTCATCGTAGACGGATGAGGCATGATTAAGGATGCGTTGTTGTCGTGCTTGCCAGTAGCGCCATCCAGTGATGGTTACCAGCGAGATAGCTAAGCCTGCAAGAATAACCAGACTATATTGCTTGATCCATTGCTTGAGAAGCTCAATTTGCTCTTGTTCAGTTAAATACTCTGTCAAAAGATGATCCTTTTCGCGTCAGGTCTATACCTAAAATAAATTCTTCCAAGGCCGTAAAATATTTCGGCTCCGTATTAAAACAGATTTTTTGGTGTGAGGGAATGGAAAATATCAATTACTCCAGTCACAGTCGCGGCGATGTTGTGTGTTTGTCGCCGCGATGTCTCTTCAGGTGATAACGCTGAATCTACCCTCAAGAACCTACAGAATCTTCAGCTTAAGATACTCTGCTAGTTCATCTTGATAAAGGGTTTGCTGGGGTAAATCTTCGCGTAAAAATTTGAGAGAGACTGAGTGCGTCTTCATTTCATGTTCACCCACGATAATGGCGTACTGTGCGCCACTTTTATCCGCTTTTTGGAATTGGCTTTTCATGCTGCCGCCGCCGCAGTGCAGTAATAAACGCAGGTTTTTGACTTTGCTGCGTAAATAATTGGCGAGTCTTAGGCCGCCGACAAATGAATGTTCGCCGTCAGTAATGAGGTAGGCGTGCAGACCTTTTTTCTTTTCAAGGTCAATGTGGCTTTGCTGCATTAATAAAATAACGCGCTCCATACCGAAGGCAAAGCCAATGGCTGGCGTGGGTTTGCCGCCGAGTTGCTGCACTAGCGTATCATAACGACCGCCGCCACAGACTGCACCTTGCGCACCCAGTTTATCAGTGGTCCATTCGAAAACAGTGGCATTGTAATAATCGAGTCCGCGGACTAAGCAGGGATTGACTTCAAATTCTATGCCGGCGTGATTCAGGTATTCCTGTAATTTTTCAAAATGTGTCAGTGATTCCACATCGAGATGATCCATGAGTTTCGGCGCATCGGCGACAAGCTTCTTCATTTCTGGATTTTTGCTATCCAGAATGCGCAACGGATTTTTGTGTAAACGATTGAGGCTGTCTTCATCTAAATCCTTTTTGTGTTTCTCAAAATAGGTGATGAGACGTTTGCGATATTCTGATCGCGCGGCCAGTGATCCGAGTGTATTGAGCTCAAGTTTGACTAATGAGCGTAAACCCAGTTTTTCTAGAATGCTCGCGGTAAGTGAAATCAGTTCGGCATCAATGTCGGGGCCTGGCAGTCCAAAGACTTCGGCAGAGCACTGGTGAAACTGGCGATAACGCCCTTTTTGTGGTCGTTCATAACGAAAATACGGGCCGGTGTACCATAGGCGTTGGACTTGATTGTAGAGCATGCCGTGCTCTATGCCGGCGCGCACAACGCTCGCTGTGCCTTCTGGGCGCATGGTCATGCTTTCATCGTTGCGATCGAGAAAGGTATACATTTCTTTTTCGACAATATCGGTGACTTCGCCAATGGCGCGTTTGAATAATTCAGTTTTTTCCAGAATAGGGGTGCGAATTTCAGAGTAACCAAAGCTACGCATGGTTCTGCGGATGCGTGACTCTGCCTGTTGCCAGATGATTGACTCAGCCGGCAGGATATCATTCATCCCCCGGACAGCTTGTATGATGTTAGACACGTGATTCTCCTGAAGCGTGTGAACGCACTAATAATGGTTGTTATTCTTCACTGATGTCGTGACTGGTTTCAATTTTATGACTGGCATCCGATGCCATTGCTGCGCGTTTGTATGCGGGTATGGGTGAGGGGGCTGCGGTAGCTTTGGGTGCAATGGGGGCGGCAGAAGCGGTAGCTATTTTAGGAGCGACAGCTACCTTAGGTGCGGCAATCGCGGCGGGTGGAGCAGAAATGGCCCCGGCGTTAGGTGTGTAAGCGGGTGCGTTTTGGGCGGTGTGTGGTGCAACGGGTTGGGCGATAGAGATGCCGGCCGGGAGCTGGTTTGCCACCGGTTTGGTGACGTAATTCTCGGTGAGCGCTGTGGTTGAGCTGCTGGTGGCTGGCGCGATCACTGGCGCTGACGGAGCGTTCTCGGCTGGTGCGGCAGGCGTGATAGTGGTATTCAGTGCGGCAGTTTCGGTGGGGAGGCTTGTGATGGCATTGTCTGTCATCGGAGCGGTTGCGCGGCTATTCCACCAAGCAGCCATGAGCCAAACTAGGGTGATCGCAACGGCTGTCGTGACGCCCTTCATGGCATAGCTGCTGCGATTAAGACGGGGCTCAGTTTGAGTCACCGGCATTGCGAGCTTGGCTTCCTGGGTGATGACTCTTGGTTTGACGGGTTCAAGACCGGCCTGGATTGTGTCTTCGGATATTTGTAGTAATTTGCCGTATGCACGGATATAACCGCGAATGAAGATTTGCGGCATGGTGTCTGGGAAAGAATTGTTTTCAATCATGTCGATGACGGATTCATTTAGGCGCAGCTGTGCTGCAGCGTCTTTACGGTCGATGCGCTGGGCTTCCCTGGCATTTTGTAATTTTGCGCCAAGGGGAATGTGGGTAGATTCGGTGCCGCCAATTTGTGATGTATGCATTGTCATATTCGGTCACTATCCTTGTTGATACCCGCCATATTTAAAAAATTCTTTATATAATGTTAAATAATATGCCGATCAGGCGCTCTCGCCAATATTTTTTTGCTGTTTTGACTTTAAAAAGCGCTCATTTCGTCGTGTACGGTCTTTAACTTCCCCGACTAGCTGTCCACATGCTGCGTCAATGTCATCACCGCGTGTGCGGCGAATGGTTGTGTTGATGCCGGCTTTCATGAGGGTGTCGCGGAATTTTAGGATCGTTTCCGTTTTTGAACGCTGGTAGTCGGTGTGAGGAAATGGGTTGAAGGGAATGAGGTTCATTTTCGCTGGCACCCCTTCAAGGATGCGAATGAGCTGGCGTGCATGCAGCGGGGTATCGTTGATACCGTCCAGCATGACGTATTCCATGGTGATGGAACGGCGCGGCTCATCTTTAAAGTAAGTTCTGCAAACTTCCATTAACTCTTTGAGTGGATACTTTTTATTTAGTGGTACGAGCTTGTTGCGTAGCTCGTCATTCGGGGCGTGCAGGGAGACGGCGAGGGCGACATCGCTGATCTTCTGCAATTCTATCAGGCCGGGTATGACGCCAGCGGTGCTGACGGTGACGCGACGTTTTGATAGCCCGTAAGCAAAATCATCCAGCATCAAATTCAGTGCCGGAATGACATTGTCAAAATTGAGTAGGGGTTCACCCATGCCCATCATCACGACATTGGTAACAGAGTGGTCGTGAAAACCGTTTTCCTTGGAAAGCTTGCGAACCGCAATCCAGAGTTGGCTAACGATTTCGGCGGTGGTGAGGTTGCGGCTAAAGCCTTGCTTGCCGGTGGAGCAAAAATCGCAATTCAATATGCAGCCCACTTGTGACGAAATGCACAGCGTGCCACGTGTCTTTTCTGGAATGAAAACCGTTTCAATGCAGTTGCCATCGTAGAGGCGCAACAGCCATTTGTAGGTGCCGTCTTCAGCGGCTTTTTCATAAATCACCTGCGGGACTGACACTTCAGTCAGTTCCGCAAGTTTATTGCGTAAGTCTTTGCTTATATTGGTCATTAACTGAAAGTCAGTAACGCCGTTAAAGTGTACCCATTTCAGTATTTGATCGGCGCGCCACGGCTTTTCACCAATGCTTGTGAAAAATTCCTGCATGCCCTTGCGATCCATACCGAGGAGGTTGGGTTTCGCTGAGAGCTGTGGTGCTAAAGCCGCTGACGCTGCTGTCATGGTTAGGCCAACTCAGCTTCTGGTACGTAGGCCAGTACTTCTTCTGGTTTGAAGAAGAAAGCAATTTCCTGCTGCGCGGTTTCAGGTGCATCGGAACCGTGGACAGCATTGTGGTCGATAGAGTCAGCAAAGTCGGCGCGAATGGTGCCGGGAGCGGCATCTTTCGGGTTGGTGGCACCCATGATTTCGCGATTTTTAGCGATGGCATTTGGGCCTTCCAGAACCTGAACCAGTACCGGGCCTGAGCTCATGAAGCTAACGAGACCGCCGAAGAAGGGGCGTTCTTTGTGTACGGCATAGAACTGTTCTGCCTGGGTTTTGCTGAGATGCATCATTTTTGCACCCGCAACACGCAGACCGGACTGCTCAAAACGTTTGATGATTTCGCCGATCACATTTTTAGCAACGGCGTCTGGCTTGATGATTGATAAGGTTTTTTCAATTTTCATTTGAGTATCCTCGGACGATTATTATTTTCAATGGGACGGAGTATATCTAATTCTTTATCTTTTTGCGCCAAGTTTTTGCTTTAGCTAATAATTCTGTTTCATCAAGTGTTTGCAGCTCACGGTTTTTAAGTAAACGTTTACCGGCAGCCCAAACATCGGTGACTTGATGGCGCGAGGCGGCATAAACGATTTGTGAGACCGGATGGTATAGAGGTTGGGTTTCAATTTCTTCCAGGTTGATGGCAATGAAGTCCGCCGCTTTACCTTTGGTTAGCGAGCCAGTTAGGTGATCGATGCCGAGTGCTCGGGCGCCATGGAGGGTTGCCATTTTGAGGGCGGTTTCAGCATTCAGGGCGCGTGGGTCGTTAGCGGTCATTTTGCCAAGGAAGGCTGCCGTGCGCATTTCGCCGATCATGTCGAGGTCGTTATTGCTGGCCGCGCCATCGGTGGCGAGGGCAACGATAATCCCGGCATTGAGGAGCTTTTGCACGGGGCTTGATCCGCTGTTGAGCTTCATGTTGGATTCCGGGCAGTGAACGATAGAAGGACGGGTTGCCTGGATGATTTTCATGTCATCGTCATTGATCTGGGTCATGTGCACCGCAATCAGGCGGGGTGACACCATGCCGATATCATGGAGGCGCTGCAAAGGTCGTTTATTGTATTTTTCCATCGACTGTGCAATTTCAGAGGGTGCTTCTTGTAAATGAATATTGATTTTGAGGTCGTATTCATTCGCCAGCTCATTCACTCGCGCCAGGTTTTCGATGGAAACGGTGTAGGTGGAGTGAGGGGCCAGTGTCGGTGTGACACGGGGATTGTTTTTATATTGCTGGTAAAACTCGATCGCTTTGGCGAAGTATTCGTCGGTCGTTTTTGCCCAGGCCGTTGGAACGTCGATCACGGTCATACCAATATTCGCGCGTACACCCGCTTGTTCAGCTGCATCGGCGGTGGCATTCAAAAAGAAGTACATGTCATTAAAGCAGATGGTACCGCAGCGAATCATTTCACCCATGGCAAGCAAGGAGGCATCGTAGACCATGTCGTGACTGACCCATTGCCCTTCAGCTGGCCAGATATGGTTGTTCAGCCAGTCCATCAGTTCGAGATCATCAGCGAGACCACGGAACACATTCATAGCAAGATGCGTGTGGCTATTGATAAAGCCGGGTGTAATGGCGTGGGTGGCAAAGTGGGAGGTGAGCTCCGATTCGAATTGAGCGTCAGCGTCTTTGCTGGGCAGGATGGCGTGAATTTTACCGTCCTTAACTGCAATTGCGTGATCTTCCAGAACTTGATTTTGGTCTTCGCAGGTCACTATCCATTTAGCGTGTATCAGTTGATCGATTTTTTCCATGGAAATCTTCTCGTGTGTGAGTAATAAGTGCGAGGGCATTTTAACTGTTTTTAGCGGTTTTAAAAGCAGATTCGTGGTTACGACGCCTTAATCCATTTAAAGCGTGGAACCGAACAACCGAGGTGCACGATATTTTCCATAAACATGGTTTTGGGTCTTACCCAAGTGCTATTCATGCCGAATTCAGGGCATTCGTAAAGGGCTTTATAAATCACCATGACTTCATAAGTCTCACTGTGGATAGCTGTTCCGATGACTTCGTAAAACTTTTCGGTTTTATAGTGTTGATAGATGCCGGGGCTGGGGGAATGATCCATGTCTATTTCCTGCAAACAAGTGGGGGGTGTGTCGAGTTGGGATAATAGACTAAATCTTCATGTGGGTTCAATGTGTCGCGAGCCTGAATTTTGCGACGTTTAAAGAAGACTGCGCCACCAGCATTGCCACGACTTGTGTCGCCATAGACGGTGTTGATCGCGTTTTGCCTGGGTTTGCTTTGTTGATATTCTTGCAAGGGAATTTCTTGAAATACCGGCATGATATTGAGTTGACGAATATCATACACGCTACATATTTCAGCAAATGAAGTTTCTTGCGGTTGTCTGCTTGCGACGGTTTGTATGCCGCGAGCGAAGGCTTTTCTGAAGGTGCCGGATAAGCAGGGTAATTTGTCTTTTAGTAATAATAGCGCAGAGTGACAATAATGTGGTGCGCAGAATCGATAAGGATTGGTCGTCAATGCGCTGTTCGTTTCCGCGGCTTGGTATTTATCGAATGAATATAGCCAGGTATCACTGCTTTCAGAAAATATTTTTTGTGTGGGTATGCCACGTGTATCGATCCAGCCTTTTTCAATGGCGGATAAAATCAGATACCACTGTATGCGATGAATATTTTTTCCATGTAGCATATTCCCAATTAAATTATATTCGACAAACAAGTTGCCTGTCTTGATGCAATCCTTGGCGACCTTGTCATCAACAAAACCAGAAAACACGACGGGGCTGTCGGGGGCAAGATTGATGCCGTGCAACCGTTCTTTCGCCAATAAAATTTCGTTTAATTTGCCTTTCGTGGTGGGGTGTTGTTTAACGTGTTCGAGTGACGGCCAGGGGTGATTGAAGAAAATATAATGGTCGGGGTTGTTAAGATAAACGGAAACATCAATGCCTTCTTTGAAATATTCATCGGCAAGTCTTTCTTCAAGCTCGGCAAGAATTTCAATGCATTTAGCCGGGTTTTGTAGCAGCAAAACGATATCGAGAAAAATCTCATTGAGTGGATGTTGGGGGTTGCCCGTTCCGCGTGTGGGGTGGCAAGGTGATAATAAATTACGAGTGATATCGCGAATTGCTTGAGCTTCTTCATGGCAAGGTTGCTTTTGCAGGCGCGTCACCGCTTGGTGATCTTTGATGATGAGCGCACAGAGAATCGCCAGGCGTTTAGTCTGTAATGGAAGCGTGTTATTCGTGATACTTTCTGCAAATTGGATGATGGCGAGACACAAACGGCGTACAGGTTCAGATACGCGTCTACGAATATTCTCTCTTTTACTGAGATAGCTTCTAGCTACTTTTTCAATGAGTGCAACGGTGTCGGGATTGTTGAGTTCACCGCTTGCTACTTCATCAATCAGGCGAAAGGTTTGTTGGATCGCATACGGGCCCATACTTTCATCTACTTCTAAATCTTCAATTAAAAACTGTCTTAGCATGATGAGATACTCTGCATGTTATTCATATCACTTAAAAGGAAGAAATTTTAAATGTCGCGTTGATAAGCTACGAAACTGAAAAAATCAGCGTCGCATTTTGCGTAATGAAAACAAGTGAGTCATTGAAAATGAAAGGGATGAATACTGGATGTGGCAATACATAATAGTTGATCTCCGCTTTAGCTGTTTTAAGCCGGCAAGCTGTTACTCAAATCGGCTTGTTACTGTTGAGCCACGAAAGTAACACATTGAAATTGTGTCTGTCAAATGGGTAGGTTGATCACGGCGAAATCAGTTAATTCCACAAATTTAATTGCTCGCTGGTAAGCAAAGAATTTTTCGTTGTCGAAGTAGGTCAGGGTGTCCTGTGTTTATGTTTGTTGCTTTTATTTTCCCTTACTTTTGACTAGGTTTAAAAAAACAGGTAGGGGCAAATTACAAAGGCAAGAAGGTGGCGGGGGGCACGAAGACTTTATATTGGAGAGGGTTTCAATCACATTTGTGCTTAACTTATTGTTTGATGATTGCTTTAACTTTGAGGGCCTGTCAGGTGGGGGGGGGGGGGGGGGGGGGG
>CAZGPP010000019.1:0-34619 GCA_964527435.1 uncultured Coxiellaceae bacterium
ACGAATGGTGAAGTCAAAGCGGGCATAGTGGAGATTGACCGGCTATTTTCTCAAATATCTGCAAAGAATATACCATTCGCAGACATCCACAAACTAACCGCGAAAATTTACTCTGAGAGCATGATGAAGCTTAATGCACTCAACCAGCAGCTAATTGAAATAGAAGCAGCCAAACCTGTTCCAAAAAAATCAGATAAAGAAGACGACGAGGAAGCAAAAAATGCGTGGGAAGCCGATATCAAACAGACAAAAGATCAGATTGCATCTTTAAAAACTGCGTACAACGACTACTTTAAAGCACTACAAGAAAACATAATCAATTGTTGCAAAGATACAAATGAGCTCTACGTATGGCTAGAAACGGCAATCAAATGTCGCGACATTGGCGATGATATGTTTGGCTATGCTATTCGCAACGCCATTTTAAGCCCCGGCATGCAAAATAAATTCAAAGAATATTTAAGCACATCAGCTTTATATCGAGAGTTAAAAGAAAAAAAATTTGACGCAAAAACTAAAACGGTGACTGACGCCTATTTCGAATCCTTATTTTCAACCGGCAATTATAAACGCCGTATCACTAACATGAAAGACGGCATGCGAGCCACATCACCCGCCTTACAGTTCTCATTCACGGCTATCGATGCAGCAAATACACGAGACATTGAGAATAAAAATGTACGCTCTTTAAGGAAACTACTAACTCCTGAAGTATGGAAGCAAGCTATTCGCGCATGCAATCGCAAGGACATAAGTGAAGATATAGCCGCCATCGCTAAATTACTAGAGGCCAAGGGATATCATAAATACGACGAAACTGGAAAATCATTATTAGCAAAGCTCGCCATGGACGTCTATTCATTTTTAGCATTATGTGACTACTCATTCCCAAAAATGATTGCGAAATTCAAAAATACCGAGTCATATTTTCAAGTTCTATCGCAATATGGTGGAGTGGATCCATTCGTAGCGAAACTTGAAAATGCCACCAATGCCAGTATCGTTAACCCAAACGCACCTTTGCTTCCTGAAATCTCCTTGAATACAAGAAAAGCCACAACTGCACCCACCCATCAAAAAACGATAACCCCTGCCGATATTGCCCCGAAGGTTACAAGAGAGACAGTCAATTTACTAACGCCAAAAGGGATGATCACTCGATACAACAGCATTGTAGATCAACTTGGCATCGACAAAAATGGAAAATTAAAAAGTAACTTCGCTCATAACATGGCTCCGATCGCAGTCGCACGAGCAAGCGCCGCACCACCGTTGAAGAGTGGTATGCCGACTACAGAACAAATTAAAGATTCATTAACCGAGCAAAAGATGGATCAGCAAGCTCTGATAAATGAGCTAAAATACGCAACACGCGTCAAGCAGGCAATAGATGACTTACGCAGCAAAAATGCCTTGCCCGATCGATTAGTGTTACTCACAGCCAGCTTCAACGCTCAACTCAAACGCATCAAAGCTAGCGCTAACAAGCTTGGCGATGTGGAGTCAGCGAAAGCAGCCAGCGACCTCTTAATCATGCCAAATAATCAGCCACCACAACCACCAGTGCCCACCCCCCGCGCGAAGGAGAAAGAAGAATTGCGCACCCCCGTCAATCAGACAGATAATAAAAAATCAAGCACGACAGAAAAACGCAGATACATGACTAAAACGATAGGTGCATTTTTCACTCGCCCAGGTGCCGGAGACAACGACACAAGTCCGAGTGCTGAAAATAAAAAAAACACCACCCGTCGAAATACAAAATAAAATGGGGCCATTATGCAAGCACGACATCCCAGCCCAAAAGAATTTGCTTATTTGCCGATTGAGCTCGCCCCACTCATCGATGCCGCCTCACGTGGAAACTGGGAAGAACTGAAAGCACTACTTGATAACGGATATTCATTACGCTGGTTTGACCCCACAACCAATCAACCCGCTATTCATTTAATTGCGCAACGCGCCCAACCTGATCTTCTTAAAAAAATCATTGAATATTCGCGTATCATGAACGGACCTGATAGCGAGGCGCATCAGTTTATTGTACTTGAAACATCAAGAGATCCTGTCCACGAATCAGCTTTACTGCACAATATCATTCATCAAAGCCAGCACACCACCAACCCGGAAGATGACTCATATCCCATTTCTCCAGCCAGTATCTATTACGCTGAATTAAACGATAAAAGTGAACTCGCTCGCACACATTTACGTCGCGCATGTGTGGACCCACAACTTGATTTCGAAGCCTGTCTTGCTGCGATTTTCCAGGCAACTGCAAGAGCACACGGCGAGCCGGGATTAATGTCTTTATTAGAAGTAATTAGTGCTGACTGCCTGGATATGAAAGATGAAATCATTACGCGTACAGCCATCGCTGAAGCATTTGCATGCAAACATGAGTCATGGGCATGGCATCATCTCAACGCACTCATCAAAACGAACGCCCCCAATCTGGATGGATATTTAGGTGCCGCCATTGTTAGCATCGCACGCCGTGGCAACTCCACGCTCATCTTTGATTTATGCGAACGCGCCAAAGAATTAAACATCGATAAAAGCGCCGTATTCATTCAATCATTAGCTCACGCATCAGCCGGCGCATTAGTAAACGAACATTTTTTACTGGCTAAAATCATCATGCAAATGGTGCCGCATTTCGAAGCCAAGCCATCTGATTTGATTGAACTACAGAAATGGCCAGCAAACAAAGTTGAATCCATGTTTCGCGCCATCCGCAATTATAAAATTTTCACGGACATTGCTTTACACTCTGGCCTTGCCAGTCATATCAACTCCATGGCGTGGTCGCACGCATTAAAAAAAGAATATGGTCTTGCGAACATGAGCGATGCCGGATTTAATTATCTTATCCACCATCCTGATGTGATTTGTATTTTATTCACTTATCGCCCGGATCTCAGCAAAACGCCCGCTAAAGCAAGTGTAGATAGAGGCGTCATTCAAGCCCTGCTACAAAGAATAGGCCACGACTTTCCGGTTCAAGAAATGCATCATTTTCTGAATGCCTTATGCCAATCACGTGAGGCGGCAAAAAAATCAACTAGTCATCATCACTTCTTCCGCATCCGCTATCTGCTCGACGAACACACTGATAAACGCGCCACCCCTAGCGAGGAACAAGCCTGCCTAAAGATCAAAGCGGAACTTTCTGCGTTACTATCAAAGTACAGGGAGAGCCGAACACCTGAAACAAAGGACATTGCAACCAGACTGCACACGGAATTACTAGACATGGTCACGTTGCAAATGATTAAAAAAACGCTTGATAAAAATATAGCGCTAGCGCCTGGCAATCCGTTATTTAAAAAATGTAAGGAAATCTTCAACAAGCATCAGGAAGTTTTAAAAGTCCGCAGCGGAACCAGCGTCGGGAAAAAATAATTAAATATCTCACAAACAACAACGGCCACTTATCATTAAAGTGGCCGTGCAAAAAACAACTTCGCGCAGGAAAGACTAAAAATAATAATCAAACGAAGCCATAATCGCTTTATCGACTTTACCTGTCTCAGGTGTTGACACAACACCACCGCCGCCCGTTGCAACATCACTCGCGGCATATTCACGATCGCGTCTGATTTCGAGGCTCTGCAAGGTATTTCTCCACCAGGAAGTATTTAATACCAGCGCGAGACGATTCAGCGGCAAACCCATCGCAAGTGCTTGCTGTGATTGCGAATAACCTAAAGCGATAGAGCTTGGCTTGGTTTCAAAAAGTGTGACGGCGTAAGCAGCTTCAAAATCAAAAGCAGAAGGTTTAGCGCCATGATTATTGAAGCTCATATCATTCGGATTAAAACGTGTCGTTGCACTAATGTATTCACCGATTAAATCAAGATGCTCGCCGACACTGACTACGCCACGAAGGTTATAACCCGGAGCACGATGCACTAGCTGTTCAGCATTCTGGAATCCGTTACCAATTTGCATACCGCCGGAATCAGCAAGGTTACCAATGAAGCTAGCACCAATTCTACCCGCCAGAAAATCACCTTTAAATTTATACGCAAGATTCATACCGCCGTTATTGATCTTGGCGACCGATTCCGCATGACTGTCGCCGCGGAATGCGAAGATGGAACCGATGAAGCCATTATTTTGTTGCTGCTGAAAGCCCAAAACGATGGCGCGTGCTTTGGTTCGACCCAAGGCTTTCGTCAGCGGCGAACTGATCATTACCGAGGAGTATTGACCGTAGGGAACGTATAACTGCCCGATGGAGCCATAAAATGGCGACTGGGTGAAATTACCAATGGTCACAAACGCCTTGTTAACGGCAACACGTGAGTTTGACACTCGATACTGACTGGTACCGCCGAATACGTCATCGACAGGCGCCACTTCAACATAACTCAAATCAAGATAACCTAACATCCACTCACTTGGCCCCAATACGAACGCACCCAGGTTCACATTCGATAGACCAATATCAGAAGTGCTAGGCGCGCCGGCGCGATCCACATATTCCACCGAACCTTCAATCACGCCACTCAGCAATAAGTGTGAATGGTAAGGCTCCTGAACAATTTCGCCACCCATCGCTCTTAATTGCGTCATGATGGATTTGCGAATATTCAGTAATTGCACATCAATATCGACGCTCGGAGAGTTAATGATCAGGTCATTCCCCGCAAACTGGAAAGGCACGCCGACGTACGGACCTGTTGACACAAATGCTTGCCCCGGAACATCGAGATCGAAGGGTAAAAACTCTCGCTCTTCGCGAATTAACTTCAGCAACTGTTTACCTGTTAACCCATTCGTTGAGACGTGGGTGTCTGCATGATCACTCTTTTGGGAAGAAGACTGCTTTTTGGAGGCCTTTTTAGCCCGCTCAACATGATGCTCAAGCTCATTGACCTGACTCTGCAAACTGGCCAGCGACTTTTTTAATTCTTTCGCTTGTGCGGTTAAATCCTGGACATCCGCGTTGCTGACTGCCGCGTGAACAGGTAAAGCCATCAAACTGACTAAAGCTAATGCAGCGACGAGGGGTTTTAAACGAGTGTTCATTCCAGGATGACTCCTTGTTGTATTTTTTGTGATCGCGCAGGTTCAAAAAAAAGAGAGCGGCAACGCTAACAAAAATAAATCATCAACTCAAGCAGAAATGATGCGCGCCACCGACCATCATTCTGAGAGAATGGTTGCCAGAGCAAGTGCAACTCCAGTAAACTTTCGGTTTGCCCAAAAAGTTGGCTACATTTCCTATGAAAATCATGCTGAAAAATCTTTCCAAGCCATTGCTTGCCGCCTTGTCCGGCATGTTTTTAACGCTGGCCTTTGCACCCTTCGAGATTTTTCCATTTGCCGTCTTGGCACCCGCCGGATTATGCGCACTCATTTATCACGCCTCACCCAGACGTTCTTTCTGGTACGGCTTTAGCTTCGGCCTTGGTTTTTTCGGTTCAGGCGTCTACTGGGTATTTATCAGCATCAGCCGCTACGGCGACGTACCCGCGATTATTGCCTTCGCCATAACCACTTTATTTATTGCTTACCTCTCACTCTTTCCAGCCTACACCTGTTATTTAACCAATCAATATTTCAACGCACACATGCGCACCAAAATCTTATGCGCCTTTCCCGCGATCTGGGTATTAAGTGAATATATCCGCAGCTGGTTTTTCACTGGCTTTCCGTGGCTACTCCTCGGTTACAGCCAAACGAATTCGCCACTCAAAGGCTATGCACCCATCTTCAGTGTTTACGGTGTCTCACTCGCCATCATGGTCACAAGCTCACTGCTTGTGAATGGCGTCATGGCCTTTCGCAAACATGATTACTACAACGTTTATGTCAATTTAATGATTGCGACCACTCTCTGGATTGCAGGCGGTATGTTGTCACTCATCCCCTGGACAGACACCACCGGCAAGCCGATCACGGTCAGCCTCGTGCAAGGCAATATTCCACAATCCATCAAATGGGACCCCGACAATGTCGCGCTCTCATTTAACACTTACCGTGAGCTGACTGATCCTCTCTGGGGTAAATCAGATCTCGTGATCTGGCCGGAAATGGCCATTCCTGTCCCACTACAAGACACACCCAATTTTGTGAATGATCTGGCAGCCAAAGCCAAGTCGACTCACACGGCACTGATCTTCGGTATTCCCGTGCAAACCGCTGACGGGCAAAATTACTATAATGCGCTACTCAGCGTTGGCCAGTCTGAAGCAGCGTACACCAAACGTCAGCTGGTACCGTTTGGCGAATACGTTCCGTTTCAACCGATTCTCGCGCGCGCCTTTGATTTGCTGAATGTACCCATGTCCAATTTACGCAACGGCAATTATCGTCAAGCTCCGATGCAAATTGGTGATTTGAAAATCCTGCCCTCCATCTGCTATGAAATTACCTATCCAGATTTATCACGCTCGACGGACCCAGACATTAGCCTACTCCTTACTGTCACCAACGATGCCTGGTTCGACAGATCCACAGCACAAGCCCAGCACTTGCAAATGGCCGCCATGCGCTCAATAGAAATGGCACGCCCAGGATTATTTGTCAGCAACGATGGCATTACAGCCATCATCAGTAGCACGGGGCTCATTGAAAAAGCGGCACCCACACACACACCTTTCGTATTGCGTGGCAGCATTGAAGCACGCAAAGGCCTGACACCCTGGATGCGCAATGGCATAGACCCGATTCTCGCCATCGCACTCGTCATGCTCTTTGCTTCGCTGCGCCGCGTTTATCTCAGCAAAAAACAATTATCCACCACACTGATTAGTACCACAAAAAAATAAATCTAAGCGAGAACACAATGGAAGAACAATATTATCCACAAGAAATTGAATTAAGCGCACAACAATACTGGCAGGAACGTAATGTTTTCCATGTCACCGAAGACATTAACAAAGAAAAGTTTTACTGCCTGACCATGTTCCCTTATCCAAGTGGACGCTTGCACATGGGCCATGCGCGTGTTTTCACCTTAAGCGATGTGATTGCACGCCATCAACGCATGCTCGGGAAAAACGTCCTGCAACCCATGGGCTGGGATGCATTCGGCTTACCCGCCGAAAATGCGGCGATTAAACACGGCATTCCACCCGCTGAATGGACGTATCAAAATATCGATCACATGCGCAAACAAATGCAACGCATGGGATTTGCTTATGACTGGAACCGCGAGATCACAACCTGCGACCCGACGTATTACCAATGGGAACAATGGCTGTTTGTGCGCCTGCTTGAAAAAGGCTTGGTCTATAAAAAGAATGCGGAAGTAAATTGGGACCCGGTTGATCAAACCGTATTAGCCAATGAACAAGTCGTCGACGGTCGCGGCTGGCGTTCCGGCGCCTTGATTGAGCGTCGCGAAATTCCACAATGGTATTTGAAAATCACCGCCTATGCCGACGAACTATTAAACGATCTCGACAAACTTGAGCATTGGCCCGATCAAGTTAAAACCATGCAGCGCAACTGGATAGGACGCTCGGAAGGCGTTGAAATTAAATTTGATATTCCTGGCCACGATGCGTTAAACGTTTTCACCACACGTCAAGACACCCTCTTCGGTGTCACGTATTTAGCCGTTGCACCACAGCATCCGCTATGCAAATTACTGGCGGAGAAAAATCCAGCGCTACAGACATTCATGGATTCATGCAAGAATATTAAAATGGCTGAAGCCGATATCGCCACCATGGAAAAACAAGGTGTCGCGCTCGGTATTGACGCTATCCACCCACTCACGGGTGAAAAAATCCCGGTATGGGCCGCCAACTTTGTTGTGATGGAATATGGTTCCGGCGCTTTAATGGCTGTTCCTGCGCACGATCAACGCGACTTTGAATTTGCGAATAAATATAAACTACCGATCAAACAAGTCATCGAACCTCTCACGGGGAAGGAATGTGATTTACAAAAAGCCGCTTACACCAGTTACGGCAAATTGCTTCACTCCAATCAATTCACCGGCATGACATCAGAACAAGCTTGCCCCGCCATCGCTACCTTGCTCGAAGAAAAACAGCTGGGTAAACGCCAGGTTAATTTCCGTTTACGCGACTGGAGTATTTCACGGCAACGTTACTGGGGCACACCGATTCCCATTATCAATTGCAAACAATGCGGCGCCGTGCCTGTTCCAGAAAAAGATTTACCGGTGATTCTGCCCGTTGATGTCAAATTTAGCGGTGTGACTTCACCCCTAAAATCGATGCCTTCCTTTTTAAATACCACTTGCCCGAAATGTCAGTCACCGGCCGAACGCGAAACCGATACGTTTGATACCTTTGTCGAATCTTCCTGGTATTACGCACGTTATGCCTGCAAGAAACAGCACAAATCCATGCTAGATGGCCGCGCCAATTACTGGGTGCCCGTCGATCAATACAGTGGTGGCATTGAACACGCCGTCATGCATCTGCTCTATGCGCGTTTTTTCCATAAATTAATGCGCGATGAAGGCCTGTTAAATAGCGACGAACCTTTCACTCGTTTACTGACACAAGGCATGGTATTAAATCAAGGTAGCAAAATGTCGAAATCAAAAGGCAATGTGGTGGATCCGCAAATGCTAATTGAACGATACGGCACCGATACCGTACGCCTGTTTATGATGTTCGCGGCACCTCCAGAACAAAGCCTGGAGTGGTCAGATGCTGGCGTGGAAGGCGCATACCGCTTCCTCAAACGTTTGTGGGCTTATGGTTATGAACACTACGATATGATCCACGCGCAAAATCATTTACCCACCAGCAACCAGCTAGGCTCTGCTAACTGGGAAAGCGCAGATCCAGCTCAAACCGATATTTTCCGCCAAATTTACGATGTTCTCGACCAATCAAAATTCGATTACGAACGTCAGCAATTTAATACAGTGGTCTCAGGCTGCATGAAAATCCTGAATTTGTTAGCGAAAATTCCGGATGCAGATCCTGCAAAAACCGATATTAAAGCCATCATCGCGCACAAGGGGTTTAGCATTTTACTGCGTCTGCTTGCACCGATCACACCGCATATCACTCACCAGCTTTGGCAAGATCTGGATTATCCGAATCTCATCATTGATGCGGAGTGGCCGAAATCAAGCGCGATGGTTTTCAAAGTTGAAACCATCGAGCTAGTCGTGCAGGTCAATGGCAAACTTCGCAGCCGCGTGCGCGTACCGCATGACGCTGATCAAGCATCCATTGAATCAACCGTGAAAGAAGATAACAAAGTACAGCAGGCATTGAATGGAAAAATCATCAAAAAAATGATTATGGTTCCAGGCAAACTGGTGAATGTGGTGACGGCTGCAGAATGAGAATGTCGATGAACCAGCATGCCGCATGGCGCAATAGTTTAAGAATCGGAACAGCGCTTTTGCTGCTCACACTCTGCGCCTGCGGCTTTCATTTGCGTGGCGCTTTACCGCTTGCCAAACCACTGCATAGTTTATACATTCAGTCATCCGACCCTTACGGCACGCTGGTCAAAGAACTGGAGCAATCCCTCAAGATGTCGCACGCTGAATTAGCAGTGACACCTAATGAGGCACAATCCATTCTTGCCATTCTACACGACGATACCTCACAAACTTTATTAAGTGTGAGTGGCACTGCGCAAACACGACAATATCGCTTAATGGTGACCGTTATCTTCAGCGTTACCGATACACACGGCACCACCATACTTGCGCCGGAAGCGCTGACTGAAAGCCGCATCATCACCATTCAATCGAACCAGATTCTTGGTAGCAGTAATCAGGCGAACATGTATTATCAACAGATGCGCCGCGCACTCGCCTCATCCATCATGTACCGCCTTTCATCAGGTCAGGTGGCGGATCAAATGAATCAATTTGCGCATGACAGCAAGAAGCCCACGACATGAAAGTGAATTTTCAACAATTGGAACAGCAACTCGGCAAACCACTCTCCCCTATCTACTTGGTCAGTGGCGAAGATCCGATTCAAAAGCATGAAGCGATTCAGCTCATTCAAAAAGCTGCGCGCAAAGCCAATTATACCGCTCGCATTCGCCTGCAAAGTGAAGCGGATCTGGATGAAGAACAGTTGTATACCACACTCTACTCCCCATCATTATCAGCAGAAAAAACGCTACTGGAACTCGACTTACGGAGTAAAATTCCGGCTAAACCCATTATGAGCATTCTGGAAGATTATCTCGCAAAACCATCGTCCGATATTTTGGTATTAATCAATGCTGGCAAACTCGATGACACCGCATCACGTAGCGCATGGTATAAAGCACTGGAAAAAACCGGCATCGTTGTCACGATCTGGCCGATCGCACGCGAACAATTACCACAATGGCTAATGACGCGTGCACGCAAATATAAAATGACACTCCAACCTGATGCCGCCGCCCTACTCACCGACTATGTCGAGGGTAATCTCACCGCCGCCGCACAAACGCTCGAAAAAATATTTTTATTAAAACCAGACAAGCCCATTGATGCCGCACTCATTCAGTCGATTCTAACCGACGAAAGTAGCTTCACCGTTTTTGATTTAACCGAATCCATGATTACCCCAAACACTGTCCGCACGCTTCACATTCTGGAAACGCTGCGTCTGGATGGCACAGAACCCGTGATTGTACTCTGGAGTATCACCCGCGAATTACGCCTAATCGCAGACATTGCTGCCCAACAGCAAGCCGGCATGACCTGGGATGAGGCCTTCAAAAAATACCGGGTCTTTCCTCGCCGCCAGCAGGGCATGAGGCGCTTTCTGGGACGCTTTAGCCGCGAGCAGTGCCACGCCTGCCTCACCCATGCTGCAGACATTGATGCCACTCTGAAAGGTGCGCAGAAAGGGAATGGCTGGGAAGCATTGCAAATGCTATGTCTAAGACTGGTATAATAGCGACATCACTCCTATCACGAGAATCACCATGGCTGCCACCCCTCAAGCTATTGGAATCCTAGGTGGCACCTTCGATCCCATCCATTTAGGCCACTTACGCCTTGCCATTGAGCTGCATGAGTCGCTCAATCTCAGCAAAGTGCATATTATGCCCTGCTACCGCCCGGTCCATCGCAAAACGCCGGTCGCAAGCCCCCTGCAACGACTTGCCATGGTGCAATGCGCCATTGAAAATGAACCGATGCTCGTCGCAGATGATCGCGAAATTCGCCGTAAAAATCCGTCATATATGATCGACACCCTCCTAGAAATACGCGCTGAAATGCCAGACACCCGCCTGTGCCTCTTGCTTGGCATTGATGCCTTTCTCGGCTTCCCGAGCTGGCATCGCTGGAAGGAAATCCTGCAACACGCCCATATTATTGTCGCCCACCGCCCACAGTACCAACTGCCCGATACGGGGGTCATTTCTGACATCTTAAGCGAGCGAATGCATGATAATCAGGCCTATATTCACGAACATCTAGCCGGCGGAATCCTCCTGCGGCCGATCACACAACTTGAGATTTCGGCATCAGATATTCGAAAACAGTTTGCAATGGGACGTAATCCAAGGTATTTATTGCCCGATAGAGTCTACGACTACATTAAACAGCAAGGTACTTACAGCATTAGCCGGATATCATTATGAAGCCAGAAGAATTACGAGATTTAGCCATTAACGCATTAGACGACATGAAAGGCATCGACATTGTCTCCATGGACGTACGCACCTTAACCAGTATTACAGATTACATGGTCATCTGCACCGGCCGCTCCTCACGCCACGTGAAAGCGCTCGCAGAGTCCGTTTCAACCAGCGCCAAAGAGAAGAAAGCCAGTTTTGTCCACACCGAAGGTGAACGTGACAGCGAATGGGTACTCGTTGATCTCGGTGATGTGGTCATTCACGTCATGACCGCCGAAACCAGGTCATTCTACAGTCTTGAAGACCTCTGGGAACCCGTGAAAGAAATGCGCGACAACAAAAGCAGCCGCTAACGCTTTCCATGAAAATTCGTCTGCTCACCATCACCCATAAATCACCTTCCTGGATACAGGAAGGTTATGAAGATTATGCCAAACGCCTGCCGCCTTCGTGCTCGCTAGAACTTGTCGAAATTCCCGCGGAAAAACGCGGCACGAATGCCGACCTGAAACGCATCATGGAGCGCGAAGGCGAAAAAATGCTGGCTGCCATTAAACCCGGGCATCACGTCATTGCACTCGATAAGGGCGGTAAAAGCTGGACGAGCGAACAACTATCTAGCGAATTAGCGAAATGGTTACAAGGCGGTAGAAATATTGACTTAATCGTCGGCGGCCCAGAAGGAATCTCCCCAGCGTGCCTGCAGCAAGCACGTGAAACGTGGTCACTGTCAGCGCTCACCTTTCCGCATTTGATTGTACGATTAATTGTGGCTGAACAGATCTATCGGGCTTATAGCATCTTGCAAAACAGCCCGTATCACCGCTAATCACTCAGGACTGCTAAGTCCCAGCACCGCCAGCAAAGTCTTCACTTCGAGCTCATTCTGACCTGTCTTGGCATAAGCCATTTCAGCATCGAGAATGCGTTGGCCGTAAGCTTGTGGATTACGCTGATGCGCCTCAATTAACTCCATGACTTTACCCGCGGCATCCATCACTAAACGACAATGCGGCTCGGATTGCTCCGCGATGGTCAGTGACTGACACGCCACCACTTCCTGACTTAAAACCTTGGGATGCTCGAGGTAAAAAGCCATCGACTCTTGCTGTCGACTCTGGCACGCGGTCAGACTAAAAACGTTCAAAAAAGCGATCATAATCCATAATAATGAGGGCATGAGATTCTACTTGGTAATTGAAAAGCCAACGGCGTGGGTGTAGACGTAAGAGAAAAATGGCATCGCGAGTAAAGCACAGCCTGCGACAAACAAGAACACAACGGTACTGATAGGCACCATGAGCGGACTGCGGCGGTGCTCGACATATTTCACAATGCTGGCAAAAACAAACGAGCCGCCAATACTAATGCAGCCAGCGAACATGAATTGAGAAAAGAGACCAACTGGATCCATCAGCGATTCAGCAAAACCACCGATGCCATCCATATGTTGTGCAGCCAGAGAGATCTGTGCAAAAAGAAAGCTCAAGATTATTATGATTATTTTTACACTGAGTTTCATAAATATTTATTAAATCCTATAGTTGCAGTAACGACCGCCAGTATAACGATAAGCGCATGGAATTTCTTTCCATTTTATTATAAATTGTAAGCTATGTTTAGCAATTTATCGGAAGAAGCGCCTGAATCTGCAGCTGACTATCCCCTTACCGATAGCAGCCTCCCTTTTGCTGAGTATATCCAGCAATGCCAACAAATGATTATTAACCGCCGCGAAGACACTTTTCCACATGCTGCCGATAAACAGACCATTATTCAAGCCAACTCACCCTTTGAATTAGCACCCGAACGCAAAACTAACAAACCGATAAAAGTCGGCGTTTTACTCATACACGGCTTACTTGACTGCCCCTTCACTTATCGCGAAATCAGCTCGCATTTGCAACAGCAAGACTATCTGCTGCGCGCCATTTTATTGCCAGGGCACGGCACACGCCCCAGCGACTTATTACACGTCACCTACCAAGAATGGTTGCAGGCTGTGCGTTACGGAATTGAATCGCTCAAAAATGAAGTTGAGCATCTTTACCTGGTCGGGTACTCCACGGGTGCCGCACTCTCAATTTATCACGCACTACAAGACAGCCGCATTAATGGCCTTGTATTACTTTCACCTGCCATCAAAATCCCGACGCATGTTGATATTGGGGCGAAGTGGATACACCTTACCAATTGTTTGGGCAAAGATCGTGACTGGATTTTTCACGGAGAAGAAAACGATTACACCAAATACCGCTCCGTCGCCTTTAACGGTCTCAAACAAGTCACACGCCTATCCGACTCCATACGCGGAATGGGACGCGAGCACCCTGTGCAACAACCCATGTTAATGATTTTGAGCCGCGAAGATGAAACCATCTCAAGCAAAGAAGCGATCGATTTTTTCTCGGCGATGCGCCATCCGCGAAGTGAAATGATATTGTATAGCGCAAGCACTGAAACCTATTCAGATACTCGCATCGAGATACGTAAATCGAGCTACCCTGAACTTAACATCTCACATTTTTCGCATATCTCCCTGCCATTTTCAGCGACCAATCCACACTACGGGCAGCACGGCGATTTCCCAGAAGCCTCTATTCTCAAACCCGATCAATACATCGATGGTGCCTACAACCGTATTGAAGCCAATGCTTTTGACCTTATGGCAAAGTATCATCTTGTTCAGCACACGCGCCGAGTACTCACCTACAATCCTGATTTCAGCCACATGATGAATAGAATGACGCAATTTATTACTGACACAATGAAGTAACAGCGATACGCATTTTAAAAAGGCGGGCTTCGCAATGATATCCAGGGAATTCAGTGACGAGATCGTTAGGTTAGTTATCGAGCAAGAAAGGGAATGGATCATCTTTGGTGACGCGCATATTTATGCGAATGAATTAACCCTGGATGACATAGCGTTACTCGGCGGACTGATCGCATCGCACTTACCCACCACGCTTGGACTCGCTAATCTCGCGCTCAACGATGAACAAATCATAGCTCTCTTAAAGGAGATTGAGAAAAACACCAGCATCAAAAAACTGTACTTAGCCTTCAACAAAATATCCGATACGGGCGCCACGGCAATCGCGCAATTTTTAATGCGGAAAGACTGCGCCATCACTCAGCTGTTTTTACATCAGAATAAAATTGGAAATAAGGGCATCAGCCAAATTGCCAATACATTAATTGCGAATGACTCCCTAACGACACTCGAACTATTTTGCAATCCGTTCAATAATAGAGTGGTCACTGATTTCAAATGGGCCCTCAAAAGCAATCGGAAACTGGAAAATCTGGTACTGTTCGCACCCAATGGCGGCGAACAATTACCCGCTGAAATATTAGCAAAATTGGCGAGCAATCAATTGGCGCGCAAGAATGAGAAATTAGACTCACGCAGATCTTCGCTGTTTAGTCTCGGACAAAAACAGAAATCATTGAACTTACAACGACAACCAAACGATGATGAAAGCCAGGATGACACTCAGAATAAATATGAGCTATCGCCAAACTAGCTTGTCTCGATCAATCGCTCTGCCGCATCCACATCAATATCAACATAAATGCACCCACACAAATCGCAGCGTCAGCCACATTGAAAATTGCGAAATGCCAATCGCCCAAATGCAAGCTGACAAAATCGATCACGTGACCGAATGAAATTCGGTCCCATGCATTACCTAGCGCACCGGCAAGAATTAAACTTAATGCGCAATTTTGCCAGACATCGCGAAATGATGCGCGACGGAGATGCACCAGAATATAGATTGAAACAACGACTGCAAGACCACCTAATAAATAATGCTGCCAACCCGATGCGTTATTCAGGAAACTAAACGCCGCACCGGTGTTATACGCGAGGGTTAGATTCAATACCGGCAATAACACCAATGGCTCACCCATCATGAGATGTTCGACCATCCAAACTTTACTGTAACGATCGATGACAATGATTAGTAAAGATAAGATAGCCCACACGAGGCCGCTCTGCATGAGTTTACGCATAGGCACGCACTTCTCCAGATCCTGCGACATTCTCCACGCAACGCCCGCAAATTCCCGGGTATTGTGCATTGGCATTGACATCGACAGAACGATGCCAGCAGCGTTCACATTTTTCAGCGGCAGTCGCAACAACCTGTAATGACAGACCGGGAACATCCGTTAATGCAGCATCTAGCGGAGCATTGCTGTCAGGGTAAACTTTGGCAGATGAAGTGATTAAGACAAAACGCAATTCATCACCTAATGCATCCAGAATAGGTTTAACACCAGAACCACAATACAGGGTCACTTCGGCTTCCAGGGCCGAACCAATTTTTCCGGCATTTCGCTGTGCTTCAATTTCCTTATTCACTGCATCACGCACATCATGAACTTTCTGCCAGAAATCTTCATTCATGACATCATCACTATTCAAGATCGTGAGATCTTTATACCATTCCGTCAACAAAACCGATTGCGCTTCCACGCCAGGAATATACTGCCAGATTTCTTCTGCCGTGAAACTCATGATCGGCGCCATCCAGCGCACGAAGCAGTTGATGATGTGGTACAAGGCCGTTTGTGCAGAACGACGCCCCTGACTCTCCGCCGCCATGGTGTATTGACGATCTTTAATGATATCAAGATAAAAGCCACCCATATCTGCCACGCAAAAATGATGGAGCTTTTGCACGACGATATGAAATTGATACGATTCATAAGCTTCGACAATTTCTTGCTGTAAACGACGCGATTTATCGACGGCCCAGCGATCGAGCGCCAACATATCTTTGTCGTCGAGCAGATCTTTGTCCGGATCAAAACCATGCAGGTTTGCCAAAAAGAAGCGCATGGTATTGCGCATGCGGCGATACATTTCAGAAGTACGCGTGAAAATGTCTTTCGATGCCGCCACTTCACCGCGATAATCAACAGAAGCGACCCACAAACGCAGCACATCCGCACCCAGCGTTTTGATAATTTCTTCTGGCGCTATCACATTACCAATTGATTTCGACATTTTGAAACCGTTGCCATCCACAATAAATCCGTGCGTTAACACTTCGCGATACGGTTCGATATTATTCATCGCCACGGAGGTCAGCAACGACGACTGAAACCAACCACGGTGTTGGTCGGAGCCTTCCAATATCAGATCGCTAGGAAAAGATAATTCAGGACGTGCTTTCACGACGCATTCATGGGTCACACCGGAATCAAACCACACATCCAGTACGTCATGTGATTTCTGATAGTGCGCGGCCTCATCACCCAATAATTCTTTAGCATCGAGCTCATACCACGCCTCAATACCTTTCTTCTCAATTTTTTGCGCGACGAGTTCCATTAATTCTTGTGTGCGCGGATGTAATTCACCCGTTTCTTTATGCATAAACACAGCAATCGGCACACCCCAGGCACGCTGACGCGAGATACACCAATCGGGACGCCCTTCGAGCATCATGCTGACAATGCGTGACTTACCCCAACCCGGCACCCACTCCACACGTTCAATGGCTTCTAATGCCTTAAGACGCAAACCATTTTGATCCATGCTAATGAACCATTGCGGGGTTGCACGAAAAATCAGCGGCGTTTTGTGACGCCAGCAATGTGGATAGCTGTGTTGCAATGAAGCCTTTTTCAGCAACATGCCTTTTGCTTCAAGTAACTCAATCACTTTGTCATTGGCTTTCGTGACGTGAACACCGGCGAAAATGGGTGTTGATTTTAAATAGCAACCATCGTCGCCGACAGGATTATCCATCGGTAACTGATATTGCTTACCCATCAGGTAATCATCCTGACCGTGCGCTGGCGCGGTATGCACATTACCCGTACCTGCTTCGACAGTAACATGCTCACCCATGACGATAGGCACTTCACGCTCATAAAACGGATGCTGTAATAAGATTCCGGCAAGCTTTTCGCCGGTAATTTTAGCCAGCACGCGATGGCTCGCATTATTATAACGAGCGAGCACCGATACGAGTAAATCTTCCGCGAGCAACACGCGTTCACGCTCATCGAGTTCGACGAGCACATAATTTAATAACGGATTTAATGAGACGGCCTGATTCGCGGGCAACGTCCACGGAGTCGTGGTCCAAATCGGTACGCTAATTTTACCAGCGCCGTCTTTGACATGCGTAAAACGTGATAGAAATTCCTGTTCATTTGAAACAACAAATCTCACATCAATGGAAGGCGATGTTTTATCCGCATACTCAACTTCCGCTTCAGCAAGGGCTGAGGCACAATCAAGACACCAATACACGGGCTTATAACCTTTGTGCATATGACCTTGCGCGAGAATTTTCCCGAGTGAGCGCACGATGTTCGCTTCATAGTTAAAATCCATCGTGAGATACGGATTATCCCAATCGCCAATGACACCCAGGCGCTTGAATTCTTCACGTTGAATATCAATAAATGAATTAGCATATTCACGACAGGCGACACGAAATTCAGCTGCACTGACTTTATGGCCAGGCTTGCCAATTTTCTTTTCCACGCTTAACTCGATGGGCAACCCATGGCAATCCCAACCGGGAATATAAGGCGCATCATAGCCGCTTAAAATTTTGGACTTCACGATAATGTCTTTGAGTGTTTTATTCAGGGCGTGACCAATGTGGATATGACCGTTCGCATACGGCGGCCCATCATGCAAAACAAATTTTTTCCGCCCGTGACCTGCTTTTTGCAACAGCTTGTAAATATCCATAGCCTGCCATTTCTGCAAAATTTCCGGTTCACGCTGCGCGAGATTGGCCTTCATCGGAAAACCGGTTTCAGGCAAATTCAAAGTGTTCTTATAATTCATTTTATCGTTCATAACAGACCCTGTTTTTGAAAATATTCACGACTGACTGCCACATCGCGGGCAATTTGTTCTTTTAGTAATTCGATATTGGGATATCGCTCTTCATCCCTTAGCTTTTCACAAAACTCGACTTCGACGTATCGGCCGTAGATTTGCTGATTAAAATCGAGCAAGTGTACCTCGAGGAGCGCTCTAGTGCCATCGACCGTCGGCCGAACACCCAGGTTAGCGGCGCCGGGCAAAGGACGCTCCCCTAACCCGTGAACCAGCACTGTATAAATTCCCATCACCGGCGAGAGCGCCCGATGGAGGAAGATATTGGCAGTAGGGAACCCCCATTGCCGCCCCAACTGGTTGCCGTGACGAACGCGGCCTTGCATCGTATACGGATGACCAAGCAACCGGCCGGCCAATTGATGGTCGCCCTCACTCAGCACTTTGCGGATACGGGTACTACTCACCCGCTCACCCTCAATCTCAAGCGTTGGCATCGCGGCAGTGGTAAATCCGTATTGGCGCCCGAGCTCGGTCAACAAGTCAAAGTTACCCTGACGCTTGGCACCAAAATGAAAGTCATCCCCAATCACTACATGCACCGCGCGCAGTTGATCAACCAAATAATCTTTCACGAAATCGCTTGCACTTTTACCGGCAAGCTCATGATTGAATGGCATAATTAAGACATAATCGACACCTAACTCAGCCATCGCCTGAAACTTTTCGCGCAATCGGGTTAACCGCGCAACGGCTTGCTTCCCGTCATTGAAAAACTCAAAAGGATGGGGCTCGAAAGTCATGACCAGCGCCGGTACGCCAAGCTCTCCGGCCTTGGCAACTGTCTCGCGCAGCAATGCCTGATGGCCCAAATGAACGCCATCGAAGTTGCCAATGGTCACCACCCCACCGCGAGCGGAGGGGGCCAGATTTCTGAGAGATCTTATTAATTTTGCCGGCATGGAGGTGGTTTCTAAATATTGTTGTGATATTGCACGAAAATATAGGTTAATTCGTGACTTTTTGCTAGCATGTAGGCATATGATTTTTGACCCCGGGAGATTGAACCATGTCGTTGATGACAGCCGAGAAACTGCAATCGATTATTGAAGCCGCCCTAATGGTCGCCGGCCACCCGTTAACCGTCGCTGCCCTGCAGAATCTATTTAATGAAGATGAGCGCCCCAGCAACGCCGACATCAAAACCGCTCTGTCCAGTATCCGCGAACGCCATCTTGAAAGCGGCATCGAATTACATGAAGTCGCCAGCGGTTACCGCCTGCAGGCTAAAACAGAGTTAAGCCCCTGGCTCGCCAAGCTCTGGGAAGAACGCGCACCACGTTACTCACGCGCCTTTCTTGAAACACTGGCTATTATTGCCTATAAACAACCCATCACCCGCGCAGAAATTGAAGAAATTCGCGGCGTGACCGTCAGCACCAACATCATGAAAACGTTATCGGAACGTGAATGGGTGCGCCTGGTTGGATTTCGCGATACCCCGGGAAAACCAGCGCTGTACGGTACGACCAAAACATTCCTCGATCATTTTAGCCTGGCAGGACTCGCCAACCTCCCCACTTTGGCTGAGTTTAAAGATATGCAAACCCACGATGCTGAACTGCAAGTACAGCTCGCCATCGAAAACAGTGATATTGGCCCGGACAACAGCGAAGTCATTCCAGAAGAACGCGAAGCCATCGTGAGCGATGCCACGAGCGTCGCGGAAGAGACAACGGTCGACGATATCAACCAGATGACCGAAGAAGATATAGTAGATGTAGAAGAAGTCGAAGAAATCATCGAGATGGAAGTCTACACCGCCACCGAAACAGAGGCTTCAGCAGCCGACTCAACAGCTGATCAGCATGAAATGGAAAATCATGAGGAATTAACGGCGGAAGAAGAGATGGAAACATCTGACCTCGCCCTGCAACCGAGTTAATCATCATGAGTGAGAAAATACAGAAAGTCCTCGCAAATGCGGGGCTTGGTTCACGTCGTCAACTAGAAACCTGGATCACCGAAGGCCGTATCACTGTTAATGGTCGCGTTGCCGAAATTGGCGACCGCATGACGTATACCGACAAAATATGTGTCGATGGTCGCGAAATTAAATTACTCAAAAGCAAAATACAAAAATCACGCGTTTTGCTTTACCACAAGCCCGAAGGTGAAATGTGCACGCGCAACGACCCAGAAGGCCGCCCCACCATTTTTGAAAGCCTGCCCATCATTCGCAACAGCCGCTGGATTTGCGTGGGCCGCCTGGATTTCAATACATCCGGCTTACTGCTCATCACCAATGACGGCGACCTTGCCCATAAACTCATGCACCCGAGCTCGTGCATAGAGCGTGAATACGCTGTGCGGATTCGCGGCGATGTGAAAGCTGAACATCTTCAACTATTACTCAAAGGTATCGAGCTTGAAGATGGCATGGCACACTTCGAACAAATTAATGATGGCGGCGGCACTGGCTCTAACCACTGGTTTCATGTCGTTGTCAAAGAAGGCCGTAATCGTCTGGTTCGACGCTTATGGGAAACATTAAACTACACCGTCAGCCGCTTAATCCGCATTCGCTTTGGTAATGTCTATTTACCCTCAGGCCTCAAACGCGGCAAACATGTGGAATTATCTGAAGAAGATATCATGTCACTGACATTGTTTTTAAATCAGCTTGAAATTCAAAAACAGGCGCGTGCCTAACGTTTAAAAACGGGCGGCTCCTGTTGTCTTGTCATAGGGTGTGAAGCCACATGGCTAGCCAACGATGGAGCTGGCGCCGCAGTCACGGCTGATGTCGACGCGTGAAGATTGATAGTATCACCGCTAGCAAGAGGCATGCTCTCTCGAAATTTTTGATAGCTACTACCATGACGCACCTCAATGGCTTGCCCCTGACTTCTCGTTTTAAACATTTCATAAATCGAGCCCAATATCCCGCCCCCGAAAAATGCACCACCGACGGCAAAACCAGTAATAGCGAGTTTAGTGGCAATGACGATCGCCGCCAGCGGGACCACAATGATTCCACCAGAAAATAATGCGGCAACAATCAGAGCGGCAGCACCGAGCAGCAGCGCAGCACCGATTAAAATGCGCGGCGACCATTTTTTTAGCGTCTCAACCAATGGTGTGGTAACGCGTGATTGAGAGGCTTCCTCAATCGTTTGCCTAGAAGGAGAAGATAGGCGATCTTCACGCAACTTCACAATTTGCGCCTCTAACGTAACCTGGCGTTCAACATACTCAGCCTCAACTTGCTTAAAATCAACCAACACCTGCAGCGCCTGACGACAAACTGTCGCAAGCTCCTGATAAGTATGAGCCTCAATCACAGGCAATGAGAGTTCGATACGCCTGATATTGGAAAGATAGGAACGCTTGAGCGCGGCCTGAGTCTTGCTATCACTCACGTTAAAGTCGAGCAACTGCCGAAGCAGCGCAATATATTCAATACTACATTCTTTAATTTTTTGGAGATATTGAAGTTTATGATCGCAAATTTGCGCGAGCCCTTGCAGGAAATCCTTATCCATTAATTGTGAGGCATGATTGCGTAGCGTCCCCATTATCTCAACAATAGCTTCATGCTTAATTTGTGAAGCTTTTTCACTCTCACCTTGATCAAATGAAACCAACTGAATAAATTGATGAACGAAACGATTCACATCTGCGATATTCGGGTTGACATTAAACGCACCAATAGCGTGATGTATCTCCTCTGCACGCAACGCTTTCAATGCAGCGATAAATTCAGTGGCAAGTTCCGCATAGCCGACACGCATCGCACGCAAGACACCGAGCATATAAAAACGCACAGCAACAGGGAATGACATTATCTCAGCACAAGCTTCCGGGGAAAAATAGTCAGCCAGATCTGAATCGACTGATTGTAGTAGATTAGAATGCGCTACGCTACTTTGGCTGATGAATGTTTCTTCATGCTCATTGTTCAATAGGGCGGCCGGATACTCGAACTCACCAGCCACGAGCAAAGGCTCACCCCGATTGAAGCATTCATATTTTACCAGCGCCACCATCAAACCAATTCGCAAAAATTCTGATTTAATTTTTTCTTTAAGATGTGCGCTTTCATCGAATGAACGCGTGTCAGGCGCGTAATAATCGCCCGAAATCATCTCGAGCGGACGAACAAACTGATCAAGCTTACCGCGCAAAACATTTTTAATGCTGGCCAGATACTCACGCTGAATCTCAATTCGCTTCATCAAGTGAAAAGAAGGCTGCATTGAAGTTTTAACATACCAATTGGTGACGCCCGAAACTACCGTTCCAAGCAACAAGGCTTCTCTTTGTTTGACAGAAGGCATCTTTGACATGGCAGTGAGACGGTCAAATTGGTGTACATCTAACTCTGCTGTGTCAAATGCATCGAGCAACTCCGTATAGACTCTCGAATGATTTTTAGTTAAATGTTTTTCAGGGAGAAAATCACTGCTATAAAAAAATTGTAGCGGTCTGTCTGGCATAATTTCGGCGTCGAATAAACCATATTCGATCATGGCGGCCTCAACAAGCTTCGTATCCGCTAAAACGGCCAAAATCACTTCATCAGCATACACAATACCCTGACGCAACAGACGATGAATATCAACACCAATCATACTGTGCAACCTGACTTGCTCATAAAGCATTTTGTCCGTATCAGTCACAACGGCAAAATGATGATCACTCATTAATTTTTTATTAAACTGAAGCGCCTCTACAAACGTATGCAGAAATATATCAAGCATATGAATAGATTGTCGGCGACCAGTTACTGGAAATTCAAACCCCATAATACTCTGCATCATATTTGACGACTGAAGAATAACAGTGATGTATCTTGTGAGCATGCCCCATTTAATCTCATGAGCGTTCAGGTTAATCATCTCTGCCGATATCCCTGCAGACACCAGCACCTCACACAACTCTGGTCGTATATTTCCTTTCGTATCAAACAAATCATAAAGTGCTTGCGCGAATGCCAACTTAACCCAATTATCTAAACTTTCGATTTGCGCAATTGCTACAATTTTAAGCCAATCATCCGAATCAAGCTTCGCAGACGAGTACGCGGCCATCAAATCTTGCTTAACGATAACCAACTGGTCAAATAGTACGGTTTTTTCAAAATAGCGATTCCTCTCGCCTAATTGCGGGAGACGCTCAAAAACACTCAGAAATAAATTAAAACTTGGATTGCCTGAGCTACACGAAGAAATAAAGGGGACTAAATTTTTTCTCATTTGCGACATGACAGCACTGTCAGCCAAATAAAGTGAAAACGGCTTGCTTAAACTTACCTTTCGACTACCACTTATCATGCTCGCTCTCTCCGCATTTAAGCGGTTTTATTTATTCGTTTCAGATGATAACATCCCGAATCAAAAAATAATTAATGCAATCTTAAAAGACTCAAAACATACAGTAGCCGCTAACAACTCAAGCTACGCCATCACCGCAGTCTTCAACTGATAAAGCAAATCCAATGCTTCGCGTGGGGATAACAAATCTGGCTGCAGAGCCTTTAATTGTGTCACGACTTCATGATCAATCGGCACTGCGGCAAATAAGTCTCTTTGCTCTGGCACAACAACCTGCTGAGGCACGGCAAGAGCCGCTGCTTCCAGTTCCCGTAATTTTGTCCGCGCATCCAGAATAACGCCGCGAGGCACACCAGCTAGCTGCGCAACTTGTATGCCGTAACTTTGATTAGCAGGACCAGGTTGAACGGTATGTAAAAATATAATTTTATCGCCGTGCTCCGTCGCATCAAGATGCACATTTTCCACCGAGGACAATTCATCGGCCAGCACGGTTAATTCGAAATAATGCGTCGCAAACAATGTAAAAGCGCGAATATGTTGCGATAAATGACGTGCGCACGACCAGGCCAGTGACAAGCCATCAAAGGTGCTGGTACCGCGCCCAATTTCATCCATCAACACCAGGCTATTTTCCGTCGCGTTATGCAGAATGTTTGCCGTCTCCGTCATCTCTACCATAAACGTTGAGCGACCACTGGCAAGATCATCCGCCGCACCGATACGCGTAAAAATGCGATCCACCGGACCGATCACCGCACTAGCCGCGGGCACGTAACTACCAACGTGCGCGAGCAGAACGATGATCGCAATCTGACGCATATACGTCGATTTACCGCCCATGTTCGGCCCTGTAATAATCAGCATACGCTGCTCATTCGTGAAAGTGACATCGTTAGGGATAAACGGGTGTTGCGCGACACTCTCGACGACAGGATGCCGACCCGCCGCAATATGAATACCAGTGACCTCTGTCAACGTCGGGCAATGCCAGTTTAAATGCGCAGCACGCTCGGCAAAATTTAACAGCACATCGAGTTCTGCCAGTGCATTCGCACACACCTGCATCTCCGCCAAAGACGGCATGAGCTTCTCTAATAATTCTTCATATAAACTTTTTTCGCGTGCGAGTGCTTTATCGCGCGCACTCAACGCTTTATCTTCAAATGCTTTTAACTCGGGTGTAATAAATCGCTCTGCATTTTTCAGCGTCTGGCGACGAATATAATCAGCCGGCACTTCTTGTGCCTGCAGTCGACTAATTTCAATGTAATACCCATGAACGCGGTTATATCCAACCTTCAAAGTGGAAAAGCCCGTGCGCTGCTTTTCTTGCTCTTCCAGTTTTATTAAATAATCACCTGCGTTTTCACTCAGTGACAGCAACTCATCCAGCTCCGCATCATAACCACGCGCAATCACACCCCCATCACGAATGGTGACAGGCGGATTATCTATGACAGCCCTTTGCAATAAATCAAATTCATCAGGAAACTCTTTGACTTCCTGACGCAAGCGAATGGTTAACTCGGCTGAACATTCACGCAGGTGTTCTTGCAGATCTGGTAAACGTTGCAGTGTGGCACGCAGTGCAATCAGATCACGCGGGCGAGCTGTTTTTAATGCAACACGCGCGAGCACTCGCTCGAGATCTGTCATGCCGTGTAATGTTTTTTGCGCCGCGATATACACTTGTTGCGCCAGAAACTCACTGACACTCGCTTGACGTGCTGACAATATGTGCCGATCACGTAACGGACGATTCAACCAGCGCTTCAATAAACGCGAACCCATCGCGGTTTGGGTATTATCCAGTATAGACGCTAACGTAAATTCAGACCCGCCTGAAAAATTGGTCGTTAATTCCAGATTGCGGCGCGAAGCGGCGTCGAGAATCAAACTCTCATCACGACGCTCAACATGAATGGCACGAATATGCGGCATGGCTGCACGCTGCGTTTCTTTCGCATATTGCAACAAACAGCCTGCCGCACAAATGCCCGCTGATAATTGATCACCCCCAAATCCCGACAAATCACGCGTCTGCATTTGCTCAGTCAATAAACGACGTGAAACTTCTTCATCAAATTCCCAGGGTGATCGTCTGCGCAATTGCTGCTTGTAGACGACTAATGCTTCATGCTCCCACTCATCGCTTACCAATAATTCTGCTGGACGTAAACGTGCAAGCTCACTGCTTAACGCCTCATCATCTTCTACTTCCAATACATTAAAACGTCCGCCGCTAATATCGAGCGTCGCAATCCCAAACTTACCGGCTACCGCATAAACGGCCGCTAATAAATTATCTTGTTGGTCCGGTAAAAATGCCGCGTCACTCACCGTTCCTGGTGTGAGAATACGTGCCACTTGGCGCTCAACGGGGCCGACGCTCGTTTTCGGGTCACCCACTTGTTCACACACCGCAATCGATAACCCCTGGCGTAATAATTTAGCCATATAAGATTCCGCCGCATGGAATGGAACGCCCGCCATCGGTATCGGTTTACCGCCGGATTGACCACGCGCCGTCAACGTAATATTTAAAATCCGCGCGGCTTGCTCAGCGTCACCGAAAAACAATTCGTAAAAATCACCCATTCGGTAAAATACCAAGGCATGCGGATGATCCGCTTTGATGCGCAAATATTGCTGCATCATCGGTGTATGGTCACGGGTGATTTCATTGATTGCAACGGCCATGTTCAAATCTCTTTCAATATTTAATGGATTCGAAAAACTTTGCCATACTATACTGAGCAAAGGGAAGGAAGGTAAAGCCAATGAACGCCAACTTAATATCATTAGCCAGCTCACTCGGCATGTTGCTGAAAAAAAATCAGTTAATGCTGGTCACGGCTGAATCTTGCACCGGCGGTGGCCTTGGATACTGGCTAACCAGTGTTGCCGGTAGCTCAGAGTGGTATGAACGGGGCTTTATCACTTATAGCAATGCTGCCAAAATGGAGTGTCTCTCCGTTAAACAAGAAACTCTCGCACAATTTGGCGCCGTCAGTGCGGAAGTTGCCCGCGAGATGGCCGAAGGCGCACTCCAAAACAGCCATGCTGATCTCAGCGTTGCCGTCACCGGCATTGCCGGACCTGATGGCGGCAGCAGAGAGAAACCAGTCGGCACCGTCTGGATAGCCTATGCCGGCAAAAATATCCCCACCCAAGCTGAAGTCGAAATATTCACCGGCGACCGCGATGCCGTTCGTAATGCTGTCATCGCTAACGTTTTTATCACGCTTCAAAAGTTCGCCTAGACTCGACACGATCATTCATCTGGACATCCGCCTCAGGTTGCCGACGTCCAAATAAACCACAACACCAGCGACTGACCTTTTGCACCGTTTCAGGCACAAGCATGGACGCACCATAAACGAACGTACACGCTCCCATCATCACCGACACATAGGCCATGCGTCCGCCGTACGACCAGGCTGAGGGTCCGAAAGAATCTTTACCTTCCTCATCGGGGCCACTCAATTTCAATGCCACAAAATTATTAGCCACCGTCGCCGCACCCAACACCATGATCACGATAGCGAGACGTGTTGAGAAACCAGCCGTCTGCCGACACTTACTCGGTGCTACGCGCAGCGGTTCCCCGCCCAGTTCTTCGTCATCATCGCTTGCCACCACGGTCTCCGGCGGCGAACAAGCCAGATCGAGTTTTTCAAATGGACGCGGCACTGTCGCATAATGATACGCCGGCTCACGCAATCCAAAATCAAAATACGGCCCGGCCATCAGCGACATTCTAGTTTGAAAAAGATACGTAAACCCTATGACTGTATTGCATATCTCGCGAAGAAACTCGCCCGCCATCACACCGTAGAAAATACGTGTACCGCCCTTCAGGACATCCTGATACCAGCGAGTTTGTGGATTCATTTCAACCGGAACACTCGGGAGGGGCGAACAAAAATTAACTAATTGCTGACCTTTCTCATAAGCCACCATGACCAGCAAACCGACCATCATCGTTCGGAGTGCCGGACCATCAAGATAAAACATGGCCAACACGATTAACTGACGCTTCTCAGGATCCGCCATCGACCAATTAAAAAGGGCGTCACGGCCAAAGCCAGCACCAACCAACACGGCAGCAATAGGCGCCGCCACCATGGCCTTCCTCTTTATATCCCTGACCAGACCTTTCACAAAACTGCCACCACCTAGCTCACGGTGATACCGAAAAGGATGCTCGTGGCGCGCCATGGCATTCACCCCCTCCATCCCCTCCTTTACCGCTATCCAGGTCGCCGACGTTAGCAAATACTTAACCGCTGAAAAACCATCCGGGCTATCTAACCCAATATTGCGCAACATGGCCGCACCCACTGCGACGGTTTGTGTCGGATCCGCAAACCGTACCACACACCCAACCACTCGCTGAGCTCGAGTTAAAGTCGGCGCTTCATACGTTATTAATTGACGATCGGATTCCCTGTCCACATCATCCTCTAGCTCGTCTTTTGTACTTAACAGCCCCGCTTCCACATCATCTTCAAATTCAGAATCGAAAGGATTACGACTTCTACTCATACACACCTCCATGCTTGTATTATTTTTATCAGTTTAATGATCGGCAGTACGCTGCCATTTTCTCTGCAGCGGCAACTTAACCGTAATTGCAAAAGGAAAACAATACGTGTGTTAACAAAATTTTCATACGTGCAATTAATTATCAGTAGTGACAATATTCTGCGCTGGATATGATCATTCTGCACAAATAAAAACGACATCACATTCATTGCAAATATTCTAAAAATAACTTTTCTCTCACTCACAAAAGGGTTATAAATATATCTCTCTCCTTGCCTCTCAGTGAGGCCGCTCAACAGCAGTGAACAAATTTTTTGAAGGACAACACGAATGGATGACAACAAAAAGAAAGCACTGAGCGCAGCACTCAGCCAGATTGAACGTCAATTTGGTAAAGGGTCTGTCATGCGCCTTGGTGATGATGCTAGCGACATTCCAGACATTGAAGCGATTTCAACCGGATCGTTATCACTGGATCTCGCGCTCGGTATTGGCGGCCTGCCTAAAGGTCGTATCGTTGAAATTTACGGACCAGAATCTTCCGGTAAAACAACGCTTACTTTACAAGTTATTGCACAATGCCAAAAAGCGGGCGGCACCGCGGCGTTCATCGACGCAGAACATGCGCTTGATCCCGGCTATGCCAAACGTTTAGGCGTGAATGTTGATGACCTGTTAATTTCACAACCAGACACTGGCGAACAGGCACTTGAAATTGCCGACATGCTAGTACGCTCCAGTGCCATCGACGTCATCATCGTTGACTCGGTTGCCGCGCTCACACCGAAAGCGGAAATCGAAGGCGAGATGGGCGATCAGCACATGGGCTTGCAAGCACGCTTAATGTCACAAGCTTTACGCAAACTCACCGCGAATATTAAACGCTCCAATACCCTGGTGATCTTCATCAACCAGATTCGTATGAAAATCGGTATTGTGTTTGGTAATCCGGAAACCACCACCGGTGGTAACGCATTGAAGTTTTATGCCTCGGTGCGTCTCGACATTCGCCGTATCGGCAATGTCAAAGAAGGTGAAGAAATCGTCGGCAGTGAGACACGTGTCAAAGTAGTGAAAAATAAAGTCGCACCACCGTTTAAACAAGCTGAATTCGACATCCTCTACAACGAAGGTATTTCACGTGAAAGCGAAATCATCAATCTCGGTGTCGTACACGGTTTCATTGACAAAGCTGGCGCATGGTTTAGCTACAACACCCAACGCATCGGCCAAGGCAAAGAAAACGCACGACAATTCCTGAAGGAAAACCCAGCGATTGCAGACGAGATCGAAACAAGAATACGCCAGGCAACCATTGGACCCAACCTGAAAGAAGTCAAAAGCGCAAGCAAAGACAAAAAAGGTGAAGAAGCCAAGGAAAGTGTGGCCTGACGATTGAGCTTTCCCCTGACGGCGCCGACAGGCGCCATCAGGGAAAGCAGTTAACCAGCGGTAGAACAACCCTCATGCAACAACTGACCGATGAAACCACCCCCTCACCCGAAGAACATCGCAAACTGTTAGAAAAAATACGTCGCCACGCTCTTTATCTCTTAACTCGGCGCGACCACACCCGCCAGGAATTAAAACAAAAACTTGCGCGCAAACAATACCCTGCCGCTGATATTGCGACCATTCTCGAGCGCCTTGAAAACACCGGCCTGATCGACGAAACCCGCTTTGCTGAAAGTTACACCCATTATCGGCGTGGCAAAGGTTACGGCCCACGGCGTATTGCCATGGAATTGCAGACCAAAGGTGTTGCTGAAGCGGTGATTGCAGAACACCTTGAGATGGCTGATAATGCTTGGTTTACTGATGCGCACAATGCATGGCGCAAACAATTTAAAGGCCGGCAGCCTGTCGACCCACAAACCCGTGCCAGACAATTACGATTTTTATATAACCGGGGCTTTACTCAAGAACAGATAAACAGCGTATTCAAGCAATGCCACGCTGAAGAGGTCGAAGAGTAAGGATCCCGAATAATTCTAAGCGACGAAAACAATGACAAAAAATACCAAACTTTCCAGTAATGACATCCGCAGCCGTTTTCTCGACTATTTCAAAAAAAATGGCCACACCATCGTCCCCAGCAGCTCACTGGTACCGGGTAACGACCCGACCCTGCTCTTCACGAATGCTGGCATGGTGCAATTTAAAGACACCTTCCTCGGCACAGAAAACCGCCCATACCAACGCGCCACTTCATCACAGCGCTGCGTGCGCGCCGGCGGCAAACATAACGATCTCGAACGCGTCGGCTATACCGCACGCCACCACACTTTTTTTGAAATGCTTGGCAATTTCAGCTTTGGCGACTACTTCAAACGTGAAGCCATTCAGTTCGCCTGGCAATTTTTAACGGAAGAAATGCAGCTGCCCGCCGAAAAACTCTGGGTCACTGTCTTTGAAGAAGACCAGGAAGCCGAAGACATCTGGCTCAAAGAAATGAAAGTTGACCCCAATCGCTTCAGCCGTTGCGGTGAAGCCGATAACTTCTGGTCGATGGGACCCACCGGCCCATGCGGACCCTGCACCGAAATTTTCTACGACCACGGCGAGCACATTCCTGGCGGCCCACCCGGCAGCCCCGATGCCGACGGTGATCGCTACATTGAAATCTGGAATCTGGTTTTCATGCAGTTTAACCGCGCCGCCGATGGCAGCATGACCAACCTACCCAAACCTTCTGTCGATACCGGCATGGGGCTTGAACGAATCTCCGCCGTGATTCAAGGCGTTCACAATAATTACGATACTGATATTTTCCAGCACTTGATTAAAGCGGCTAGCAAGCTCACTCATACTGAAAAAAATAATGACGCTGTTTTTTCATTGCGCGTGATCGCCGATCACATTCGCTCCTGTAGCTTTTTAATCGTCGACGGTGTGACGCCCTCAAACGAAGGGCGCGGCTATGTGTTACGCCGCATCATTCGCCGCGCATTGCGCCACGGCAATCAACTCGGACAGAATGCCCCCTTCTTCTATCAACTCGTCAAACCGCTGGTTGAAGCGATGGGCGATGCCTATCCCGAATTAGCTAGCAAACAAGCCCACGTGGAAAAAGTATTGCGCCAGGAAGAAGAACAATTCGGCTCAACACTCGCGCAAGGCTTAAAACACTTCGACCAAATGGTGGAGTCATTGCAAGGCAATATCATTCCCGGTGAAATCGTTTTCAAACTTTACGACACCTATGGATTCCCTGCTGACTTAACCGCAGACATTGCGCGTGAACGCAATCTCAACATCGATCAAGAGGGTTTTGAAGCGGCCATGACGGAACAGCGCGAACGCTCACGCCAATCCAGTCAATTCAACACTGAATACACTGTTGCCAGTGCTACCAATCAGCAGCCCACAGAATTCACGGGGCACAAAAATCTGGCCGCTGAAATGAAGCCAGAAACAGGCAAAATTATCGCACTTTATCGCGATGGACAATTCGTCGAAACATTAAATACCGGCGAAAAAGGCTCGATCATTTTAGACCGCACACCTTTTTACGCGGAATCTGGCGGCCAGGTTGGCGACCAAGGCATCCTGCGTATCAACCAAACAACTTATTTCAAAGTACTGGATACGATCAAGCAAGGCAGCATGCACATGCATTTAGGCAAGCTTGAAAAAGGTAAGCTCGCCCTGAATGATGAAGTCGTGGCTGAAATTGATATGAAACGCCGCGCAGCCACCATGCTAAATCACACGGCGACTCACTTGTTGCATAAAGTTTTAAAAGAAGTGCTCGGCGACCATGCTACACAAAAAGGTTCGCTGGTGGATCCCGATCGTTTACGTTTCGATTTCACGCATAGCGCACCGCTCACCGAAATGGAATTATTGAAAATTGAGCAACGCGTGAATGAAGAAATTCGCGCAAATCACTCCGCAAAAGTTGAAGTAAAATCGCCTGAAGAAGCGATCAAAGCCGGCGCTGTGGCTTTATTCGGTGAGAAATACGGCAGCAAAGTACGCGTCGTTCACTTCGGCGCATCAGTAGAATTATGCGGCGGTACGCATGCCGAACATTCTGGTGATATTGGCATTTTCAAAATCACCTCGGAGTCCGGCGTTGCTGCCGGCATTCGGCGTATTGAAGCCGTCACGGGTGAAGGCGCACTGCGCTATATTGAAAAGCGCGAAGAGGAATTCAAGAAAAAAATCTTACAACTAGAAGAGCGCAACCTCACGCTTGAAAAAGAAATGGAAGGCTTAAAAGATAAACTGGCCGGTGCCGCGAGCCGCGATCTGGCCACACAAGCGCGCAAAATTGGCAGCATTCACGTCCTTGCCGCTGAGGTAACCGGACTGGATGGCAAAGCGCTACGTAGCGCCATGGATCACCTCAAAAAGCAGCTAGGCAGCGCGATCATCGTGCTGGCAACCGTCAAAGGCGATAAGGCAGGTGTTGTCTGCGGCGTCACCGACGATCTGGTTGATCGCTATAATGCGCGCGAAATCATTAACCAAGTCGCCACACAAATTGGCGGCAAGGGTGGCGGACGCGCAGATCTCGCCGAAGCCGGCGGCAATAAACCAGAAGCGCTGGCAAAGGCTCTGGAGTCCATTTACACTTGGTTAGAAGAAAAGGCATCAACATAAAGGCAACAGTGAATGGCGATCATCGTACAAAAGTTTGGTGGGAGCTCGGTTGGCACCATTGACCGTATCTCGCATGTCGCGAAAAAAATCATGGCCGCCAAAGCGGACGGCCATGATGTCGTGGTTGCGGTCTCGGCCATGTACGGTGAGACGGACCGTCTCATTCGACTTGCCAATAGCCTCACGCATTCGCCTGATCCACGCGAATACGATGCCCTGATCGCGACCGGCGAACAGGTCTCCATGTCGCTGCTCGGCATCGCCTTGAATGCGAGCGGGTGCAAAGCTCGCTCATTCACCGGCGCACAAGTCGGCATCATGACGGACAACACGCACACCAAAGCGCGCATTATTGATGTGAAAACCAACGTCATTCAGCGCGAACTAGCCAAAGGCCATGTCGTCATTGTGGCCGGCTTTCAAGGTGTTAACGAATTCAACGATATCACCACCCTAGGTCGCGGCGGCTCAGACACGACCGCTGTAGCACTTGCTGTCGCACTCGGCGCGGATGAATGCCAGATCTACACTGATGTTGACGGTGTCTACACCACCGACCCACACTTGTTTCCGGAAGCACGCCATCTGCCGGATATCTCTTTTGAAGAAATGCTGGAAATGGCGAGCCTGGGCGCAAAGGTCTTACAAATCCGCTCGGTCGAGCTTGCCAGTAAATACAATATGCCCATCCGTGTGCTGTCGACGTTTGCTGACGGCCCCGGCACCTTAGTGACTTTCGAGGAAAAACTCATGCAAAAAAGACGTCTGGTTTCAGGTATTGCCTTCAGTCGTGAAGAAGCCATCATTTCCCTATCCGGCATTCCGCGTCAACTTGGCATGGAAGGACGCATCGTTGAAAAAGTCAGCCATGCCCTCATTGAAATCGACATGATCGCGCAAAACGCCACCGCTCAAGATACCGTCGACTTCACCTTCACCGTACAACGCCGCGAACATGCGAAGGCCTTGCAGGTCGTGGAAGAGCTGGCAAAAGAACTCGGCGGCTCTATCGAAATCAAGTCTAATGCCAAAGTCGCCAAACTGTCGCTGGTCGGCATCGGTATGCGCTCACATGCGGGCGTCGCCACCACCATGTTCAAAGCGTTGGGTGAAGCGGCCATTAATATCCAGATGATCACCACTTCCGAGATCAAAATTTCAGTCGTGGTCGATGAAACGCAACTTGATGCGGGTGTGCGCGCCATTCATCATGCGTTTGAATTAGACAAACAGCCCGTACAGACAGAAACTTTTGCCGAGTGATTGTCAGTCTATTATTTAGTCAGGCCTGGTGAAAAAGTGACTCACCTTAATTAATGTCATTAATTAACAACAAGATGCCGTAGCATCGCAAAGTCATAATTGATCTATCACTATCCAGCACATCTTTTATACACGCAGGCCGGTGATAGATATAAAAAAAAACTAAAAACTTGTTTGCAGAATCCCTTTTTATTGTTTACTATTGCACACCTTGAAAGCCATGCTCTTCCGCTAAGTCAGGGTAAGTAAACAGAAATTTGTGATAAAAACCGATTTAGCCGCTAAGACTGGTAAAATATAAATATAGCCTCTGGTTTCAGGCGGCATATTCTGCCTGGCAGGGATAATAACGAGGTGGTGGTTATAATGAACAAGGCAGTTTCATAAAAGGAGAAGGACAATGCTCATTTTAACAAGACGAGTGGGTGAAACAATCGTTATCGGTGACGATGTCATCATAACCGTGCTTGGTATTAAAGGTAACCAAGTGC
>CAZGPP010000020.1:0-22419 GCA_964527435.1 uncultured Coxiellaceae bacterium
GCACAGAACAACTCGTCACGATTGTGATTCACGGCACGAATGATGCCGCTGTGATTAGTGGTACGGCAACCGGTGATGTCGTCGAAGCCGGTGGAGTCGCGAATGCGATGACGGGTACGCCAGTTGCAACGGGCACGTTGAGCAGTGCCGATGTGGATAACACAGCAGCGTTTACACCAGTGTCAACTTCAACCGTCGCTGCGAATGGCTACGGCAGTTACACGATGACGTCTGGCGGTGTATGGACGTACACCTTGAATAATAACAATGCCGCCGTACAAGCGCTAAATGTCGGTGACACCTTAAGTGATAGCTTCACCGTGACAACTGTCGATGGCACGCAACAAATTGTGACGATTGTCATTCACGGTACGAATGATGCCGCCGTGATAAGTGGAACAACATCCGGCGATGTCGTGGAAGCCGGTGGTGTCGCAAACGCAATCACAGGAACGCCTGTTGCCTCGGGCACATTGAGTAGTGCGGATGTCGATAATTCCAGCGCGTTCACACCCGTTGCAGCTCCCACCCTCGCAACCAATGCCTATGGTAGTTATACGATGACAGCCGGTGGTGTGTGGACTTATACACTTGATAATAGCAATGCAGCGGTACAAGCCTTAAATGTTGGCGATACATTGAGTGATAGCTTCACGGTGACCACGGTTGATGGTACGTCACAATTAGTCACTATCTTAATTCATGGCAGAAATGATACTGCTGTCATTGCAGGTGTCACGACGGGTGATGTGATTGAAGCAAGCGGTGTGGCGAATGCCATCACAGGCGTTCCGGTTGCAAGTGGTACATTGACCAGTGCAGACGTGGATAATCCACAAAATGCATTCACGCCGGTCACAATTTCCACCGTCGCATCGAATGGTTACGGCAGTTATACGATGACAGCGGGTGGTTTATGGACTTATACACTTAATAATAACAATGCTACCGTACAAGCCTTGAATGTAGGCCAAACACTGACGGATACGTTTACGGTGTCGTCTGTGGATGGCACGACGCAGCTAGTCACGATCGTTATTCACGGTCAGAATGATACCGCTGTTATTGCAGGGGTCACCACGGGTACTGTGGTGGAAGCAAGCGGTGTCGCGAATGCGATTGCAGGCACACCGTCTACCAGTGGCACACTCACCAGCACGGATGTGGATAATCCGTCTAATAGCTTTACGCCGGTTAATAGCGCAACCGTTACTAATAATGCTTACGGCACGTACACGATGACAGCGGGTGGCGTATGGACTTACAACCTCGATAATAATAATGCAACAGTACAAGCGTTGAATGTCGGACAAACGCTGACGGATACCTTCACTGTTTCAACTGTTGATGGTGCTTCACAAGTGGTGACCATTATGATTCATGGCGCGAATGACGCTGCTGTGATCAGTGGTACAACGTCAGGTGATGTGACTGAAGCGGGTGGTGTTCTGAATGCGATTACCGGTGCACCGGTTGCAAGCGGCACCTTAACGAGTACCGATGTTGATAACGCAGTGAATGTCTTTACGCCAGTTTCGTCCGCGACGATCGCCAATAATGGTTTCGGCAGTTACACGATGACCAGTGGTGGATTATGGACGTATACACTTAACAATAATAATCCGACTGTACAGGCATTAAATGTTGGTCAGACATTATCGGATAGCTTCACTGTTACGTCAGTCGATGGCACGCAACAAATTATTTCAGTGGTGATTCATGGTGCGAATGATGCACCGGTGAATGCTGTACCTGGTAGTCAGGCAGCACTAGAAGATCAGTCGATTGCGATCACAGGTGTGTCTGCACAAGATGTCGATAATAATCTTGCCTCGACACAGATTTCAGTTCTTAACGGTAAACTGAACGTCAGTCTTGCAGGTGGTGCGACTATCTCTGCGGGTGCGAATAATTCAGCGACAATCACCGTCTCCGGCACTGAAGCACAAATTAATGCAGCGCTCGCTTCGATTACCTATCAAGGTAATACGAATTTCAATGGATCTGATGTAATGACTGTCTTTAGCATGGATAGCGCAGGCACACCGTTGTCAGATACCAGTACCGTTGCCATCTTGGTGACGCCAGTGAATGATGCTCCTGCTGGTAGTAGCGCAACCGTCACAACACTTGAAGATACAAACTTCACGTTTACAACATCAAACTTCGGCTTTACGGATCCGAATGATAGTCCTGCGAATGCGATGCTGGCCGTGAAGATCACTTCGTTGCCGACGAATGGAGTATTAACGAATAATGGCATCGCGGTTCTCGCTGGACAATTCATTTCATCTTCCGATATCGCAGATGGGTTCTTGAAGTTCACGCCTGCTGCGAATGCGAATGGAAATGCTTATGCGAATTTCACCTTCCAGGTTCAGGATAATGGCGGAACCGCCAATGGCGGCGTGAATCTTGATCCGTCTGCGAGGTCCATGACGATTAATGTCACGCCAGTGAACGATGCACCGACTGGAGCAGATCACACCGTTTCAACCGCACAAAATACGGCATACACGTTCAATGCTGTGAATTTCGGTTTCAGTGATCCGAATGATAGCCCCGCGAATGCATTGTTAGCCGTTAAGATCACTACGTTGCCGACAGATGGCACCTTGACGAATAATGGGTTGCCAGTGGTAGTGGGTCAGATGATCTCTGCTTCTGATATTGCCGACGGATTCTTTAAGTTTACGCCAGCGGTCAACGCCAGTGGCACGGGTTACGCTCACTTTACTTTCCAGGTACAAGATAATGGTGGTACAGCCAATGGTGGTGTCGATCTGGATGCGACACCAAAAACCATGACTATAGATGTAGCTGGCACTAATAACGCTCCAACGTTAACCGCTAATCCATTAGATCCTGTCTTCACTGAAGCTTCGGGTGTGAATACGCTCGCAGCGCCCGTCAATGTATTTGCTGGTGCAAACACCAGTGCGGTGGATGTGGGTCAGGCTATTCAGCAACTAACCTTCACCGTCAATGGAGTGATAGATGGTGTCAATGAGGTGATGAGAGTAGATGGCACGACGATCATATTAGGTGGATCAAGTACGGGTACGACAGCGACAAATGGCATGTCATATTCAGTATCGATTTCGGGTAACACAGCCACCGTTACACTGACAAAATCTGGCGGACTTGCTGCTGGCGCGATAAATACACTGATCAATAATATGACTTACCAAAATACGAATAGCGATCGTCCAACAGCCGGTGATCGTGTTGTGACCTTAACACAAGTGAAAGACACGGGTGGTACGGCAAACGGTGGTGTCGATACAACAACACTTGCGATACAGTCAACCGTAGAGGTTGTTGCCGTGAATGATGCACCGGTGTTGGGTGGGGCCGTGCAGTCAGTCGACTTTATTAAATATACGTCTGGGGTTGTCATTGATAGCAGTATCACGGTGACCGACGTCGATATGCCAGGTAGTTTCAACGGCGGGTCCCTGCAAATTGACGTCACAGCGAATGGCACTTCTCAAGATCAGTTGTTCGTGAATAATCAAGGAACGGCTCTGGGTCAAATTAGCGTGTCAGGTACAGACATTATTTATCATGCGTCGAGTGGTACAGTGGTGATTGGTAGCATCGATGCCAGCTTGAATGGCGCTAATGGCCAATCATTAAAAATATTACTCAATGCCAATGCATCATCTGAATCAGTGCAAGCGCTTGCGCGCAATGTGATGTATCGCATCGATGGCACGATATATTCTAACGCAGCGCGCGGTGTGTCATTCACATTGAATGATGGTGGTAATATTGGGACAGGCGGTGCATTAACGGGTGTGAAAAACGCAGTTGTTGATATCTATACTCAAGCGCCGATGCCAATGGTTGATACACAAATAACAACGAATACGATGCCAGTATTAACTGGTAGATTTACGATGGCGACACAATCAGGTGATATCCTTAGTATCTTTGTTGGTGGCCAGTCTTACAGTATGGCTCCAACCGTCGGTTCCATGACCTGGTCGATGAATCTTGCCTCACCATTGGATCCAGGAGTCTACAACGTACAATCGACTATTACACAAACTGATGGGACCACGGCGACTGACACGACATCGAGTGAATTAACTATTCGCTCTGAAACATCCATACCACCATTATTCCAGTACATCCTGCCAGCCAATAGTTATCAGGCTGGTGTTGGTTCACCCTCTTACGGTAGTGCTAGTCTGTCGGGTGGGACAATTTATGAAAGGCCTTCATTTGGTGATGTACGTTCTATCACCTCTCCGTCATGGGCGTGGGAACACTCACCGGACTTTGTTAACTTGCCGCCAGTGGTTCATGCACTGACAAATATTGTTGGTACGCTCACCAATATGGGACTTAGCACCAACTACACAAGAACGCCGTATTCCAGACAGTTGTTAGTGGATGAAGAAATGATTGAATCACTCGATTCGCAGGGTATTTCGAAATTCGATTACAAAATTATTAACACCATTGATGAGATGTTGCCAACCGCCAATAAGATTTGTTTTGAAGACAAAATAACAGAGTTATTAAAAGACTTCGGCATCTTTTAGGTAGTTAATAAATCGGGTCGATATTCGAAATGCATGGTGTCATAGAAATACCAGCGTCCGCCCCAGAAGAAGCCTTCTTTCTCGAATATCTCGACGATTTCCATTGGAATACGATTTTGGCAGCTCAACCTTGCGGTGCGTAAATCAGATAAGGGTTTATGTGTTTTCTGATAATCCCACAGCCAATAGTTAGAATAACGCAGGTTAATATCAAGCGCGATGCCAAAGCTATGCGCGCTCAAGGAACTTTCACCTTCTACTTTGCGCCAGTAATAACTCCCGCCAGGATTTTCGAGATATTTAAAATACGTGGGTGGTAATTTTTCGAGATTGGCGGAGATACGCCGGAGTTTTTTATCGACATCATTAACGGTGGTGACACGCAGTGGGTAACGTTGGCCAAACACATGCGGCATCCAGTAGATAGTGACGAGATTTCTGCCGACTTCGCGCGGCGATTTGCCATACATCTTTTTAAAGAATGGTTCAAAGCGGGCATGGACAATGTCTTTGTCAGAGATAATCTCAGCGTCACGATCAATATGCTGGTTGCGGCCTCGTACCCAGTCCAGCAGAGCAGACGAGCTGCCGATTTGCATGCGCGTCCCATCGTGCCAGGTAATATAACCCGAGGTAATGGATTGGACGTACTCAGGATAAGCTAATTTTAGCTTCAGGATTGAGGGATCGATGCTGGCTAGCGATGGGGCGGCATAACAGAGAAGTAGCGACAGCAGCAGCGTAAAGGGCCGTAAAAGCTTATCCATAAGTGAGAGCCGCCATTTGATATCCATGAAGAGGATTATAAATACTCGCTAACGATAGTGAAACAGATAAATTCTATATTTTTCATCATCCTGTGGAAAGTCGACGGTCTTAGTGGTGTTATCTCCGATCGTCTCTAGATTTAAGTATATGTTTATAATCGTAAAAATTTTGATTTGGACCTCTCGCTCCGTGTGCATATGCTATAATTAAAAGGTAAGAAAGGCGCTGATAATAAAAATAATAAATACGAAAACGAGGGTAAGGCATGCGTTTTCTTGGGGTGATCATGCTCATCGGGATGTTTGCCATGCCATGGCAGGTGCATGCGGAAAATCCTTTTGAATTGATCAAACAGCGTGCCGCCAAACAAGAACCGCCTGTTGGATTTGTCCTGCGTTATGTTTCTCCTAAAAAGCCTGTGTCAAAAGACATTGAAACCATCTTCAAACACAGCGGCAAATTTGAATCGATTATTGATACGCTCAATCAGGAATTTCGCATGCCAGGTAGTGTCATCATTAAATTCGCCGATGGTGCAGGCCCGCTCTACGACCCCGGTAAAAAACAAATTCGCATGAGTTATGATTTTATTTTTTATCTCACGACGCTATTTATTGAGCGTTATCCCAAGGCAAGCGATGATGAAATGCTCGATTTCGCTTCGCGATCTACCACCTTTCTGCTTTATCACGAAATTGGACATGCCTTCATCGATATGTACCAAATTCCCATGGTGAGTAATGAAGAAACGGCGGCAGATAATCTCGCCGTCATTTTAGCGCTAGAATACAATAAAGATGGCTTCACTATTGTAATGGACTCCGCTGAATTATTTGATTTACTCGATCTGGATAAATCGAAATACGAAGAAAATGATTATTGGGATGAACATGCGCTCGATGCACAACGGTTTTATAATATCCTCTGCATGGCTTATGGAAAATATCCCGATAGAGTGATGAATGAACTGAAACGAATTAAAAATAAAAAATTATTCGAATTTGTGCGAGAACGGGGCGACTACTGTAAGTATCAATATGATCAGCAATTAAGCGCCTGGGCGCAAATGTTAGGCCCTTATATGAAATAATGGATGTCTAAAATAATATCAAAATCAACCAATAAGCCAACTATTGTCCCCGATTTATACATGTGGTATATTGCAAAAAAATAATTATAAGAATCAATCATCATGCTCATCATCCAGCACAAAGACGGTGGTCGCCGCCATGTTCTTTGATAAAATCGCATTGCTGTGTTTATCGAAGGATGTGTTAGACATCGCGCACGTAGCGCAGTGGATTTCTGATAAAGAAGTCGAACTCGCTGCCCGTAAACATGAAAAGCGCAGTGCCTATCAAGAGGCCGCTTACGTTAGCGAAACGAATATGCTGCTGATGTTGCATATTTTATTGGAAATATCCCAGAATAAAAATAATCAGTCGTTAAGCGATAATTTTCGTTTGAGGTTACATTCGCTTTGTCATTTGGATCTCTCAGTCGAGCAATATCCTTTCCCTGTTATTCGCGCATTACGATTTTATCTGGTGATTGGCGCGAAAATTATCGCCATGACAAATCGCCAGCGAATACTGGATAATCAGTCTGCGCAAGATGCGATGTTTGATGCATTTGATATCTTTAAGCTAATCATTAAGTTTCAAGGCGAATTCAAAAACCTCAAATTCGATCCATCGTATCAGGTGCCATCCGCCTATTTTAAATCTCTGATGGAAGGCGTAGGGGTAATGTTGACTGATGCTGCACCAACATCACAGTGTGCGACTTACGCTCTCACGATGTGTAGTACGCTGACTGAAAAGCTATTCCGATTACGTGAGTATTTTGTGAAGGAAGAGCAGCGTGAAAATGAGTTAATTTCTAAAAAGAAAGTGACCGACCCACTTACTTTACTGGCTCGGCAAAAATTACGCTATCACGTGATTCACGTCGATGCCATGCTACGAAATTTGAATTTAAATGCCTACGATAGCTTCCGTGATAAATATACTTTGCAAGCTCGCACGCAAATCAGAGAATCAGGTGCGGATATAACTTGTCTTACCTGGCTGGCAGATAAAAAAAATCCCAGAGATCTTGTCGCACAAGTCTCAGAGGCTTATTTTGATCTGATGTCAGTATTCGAGCTGCTCTATGGAACGTTGAAACTTGTGCATGATCCCGTGAAAATTTCGTTCCCGCTCCTTAAGCAGACATTATTACAGCAATTAGGACACTTGCATCGCAAAGTCAATTGGCTGGACTTATATCGCACGCATATTGATCTTTATGTGGATCCAGCATTAGAGGTATTACGATCAACGCCATCTGAGTTGCTTGGCGGGAAGGAAAAAGAAGAATACCTGACGCGGCATTTAAAGGAATGCCAAATGAGAGATTACGAAGAATTGCAAATGAAAGATCTGCAATTTTTATATTGGCTAACCTTGGGTATGACGCATCTTGTGGATCCGCACCATCGTGAGTTCAACGAGGATGTGGTCGATTTTGAGGCCATGCTAGACAGATTAACACCCCGATTTCTTGCGCATTTGTTCTTCGGTCAAATGAAGTCTGACAGCGTAAGTTGTATTGTGACATCGCTGCTCAATTTGAAGTTGAAACGTGCGTTGGCCAATGCAAAAACACCTGTAGAGCGGGAAGCGATATTTTTTGAAACGAAATCTGACATTTTGGGTGTCCTGCTACTTTTGGAGAAGCGCTCAATTGATCTCATGCACAATAATCTTATTATGACGATTCAATTTACATTGGATTATTTCTGTATGACGCTGATGGAATGTCATGAAATGAAAGAAGCGTTAATCTTGACAACATTGGTTGTTGATACACCTATACTCAATCTCTTAAATAAATACCCAAATGATTACCTTTACGAATTTACTTATAGCTACCTGTTGTGGTTGAAAAATAGTGACATCGATTACCGTAGCGTAGATGTTTCGCATATTGGAACCATGCAAGACGAACATTTAAGAACCTTGTTTACATTGGCGATCTTGGCGCTTGAAAATATTAATAAGCCAGTGGTTCGTGTTAATACAGTCGTCAAGAATTTCTTTCTGACGCATGCGAAATTTGTTTTAGAATATTTCCAGCTTCTTGGAACACCAGATGAGGCGCAAGTTGCGGAAGCTCATTTGAAAAAGATCAGCGATTATTTGCTTCATCAGGAAATGCGTGGAGAGGAAGCGCTGGAGAGATTCGCATCAAATAAATTAGTTTACAGTCCTACTAAATTAACTACAAAAAAAGAAACGACCGACTCATTTTTAGAGGGAACGGTTGCAAAGAAAGATAAAAAAACAAAAAATCAACCTGCTGCTAAACAATCCACCAAGGCCAAGCAGTCATCTAAAGCTAATGTTACTCAAGTGAAGTATGTGACGATTGAATCAACCCTGAAGCAATTAATCGATTCGCACGGGTCCGTCAGCAAGGTTGTTGACTACTGCAAAAAACATTTCGGTAGGCGATATTCCACACGAGAAAAAGGGTATGCCCTGGTTCGTCTTGCGGAATGTTTGGCAAAACTGCAAGAGACTCCCAGTAAACAGAAACAGATTCTAAATGAAATAGAACGGGTAGACGAGAAAGCAATTTTAGCACTCTGCGAGAGTGAGCTAAGTCGAGATGTTTTTACAGATATCAATGAACGCTTCACGGTGGCGATGGCGCCATGGCGTAGAGCAGAAAAACCAAAAGATGTGGTTGTGAAGAAACAGGTGAGTGCGCCTGCACCTGTGCCTAAGCAGCAGCCCGTCGTGAAAGCAGGTCTGTTTAAGCCTGCCACGGCGAAAATTAAAGCGCCAACTGTCTCCAAAACTCCTCAGGAGCCTCGAAGAAGTCCATCTCCGAAAATTGAGGCGCCTTCTGTTGTTGAAAATAAATCACCAACACCGGTACCTGTCATGAACCCATGGAAAGCTCCTGTACTGGTGCGACCTATTTCACCTACAAGACTGAATGCGGATGCCAAACCATTTTATATTGAGAATGTTTATGGTGACATGCTGGGAGATATGACGCTCAATATCAAACGTAATGCCATTCAGCAGCGTGTCATACAGTTGCTACATCTCAATGGAATGGAGCCATATTGCCATGGTGGCAGGGTGATTTATGCCGCCATGCTTCATAACGATGTAGTCATCAAGCCAGAGCCAGATTTAGATATTGGGTGTTTTCCACTGGGTCAACAGTCACTGTTTCAGTGCATCAGTACTCATCATCAAGCGCTAGGTATTAATGACCCTGCCAAGGATATTTGGCACGATGCTAAAAATGCTGTCTATATCATTACCTTCAATAGTAAAGCCGATAATGGTGAATTTGAAAAGTTGGAAATTGCATACATTCCTGTTGCAACAAAGGCTGAAATTCCAACAAAACTCAAAGAAAAATCTTTAGAGTATGGCACGAATGCCACAGGCTATTGCCGCGCAGTGGATATGCGTATTCTCTATCCTTCAGCGCAGCATCGCCTTTTTGTGAAAGAGCGCATATTAGATGTTGCATGGGATGAGGATGATCTCGTCACGCATCACAAGAAAAGCTTGGATATCAAGACCTATCTAAGAGAACATCCCGAGCGCCAGTTGGATATTGTCGATCGCGTCGCGAAATTAGGACATTATGGCTGCGCTTTGAATATTACCAGTAGAGTGCTTGATGCGATCATTTCGAACCATGACGCCTTAAAGAATTATCTCACCAGCTTCACGAAGATTGATAAATTATTCTTGCAAGGTTACGCGCGCGGTACGTTTACAATTATGCACGCGCTCAAGATGATGACGGCATTATTTCCAATGCTCGAAAGAGAGCACGTTCCTGTATTTTATCAAGCTTGCGCGATGATCGATAACGAAGTGGATGCTTTCCGCACGAGACCATCATCCCAGGATATGAAAGAGCTACGCTCAAAATTCTTTGCAACGGCTTTATATGAGAGTTTCAAATCACAATGCAAATTGAGCGTGTCGCCTGATCAAAGTTATCAGCTCCATCTTGAATGCATGCGATTTTTAAAATTAACACGAGTTTATGTGTCTCATGTTTATCTCAATTTCGAAACGATACAGAAACTCTGGTTAGAGACTAACAAAATATCCCATGCTGAGGCCGTCAGACTAGGTGCTGTAAATGATGTCGCAGAGACAATACCTGATGCGATGAAGTGTCTCTTCACCGACCTGCCATTTGAAAACCCGGTTTTTTGTACCTTAGATTTTAGGACTTACGAAGAAGCGAAAATCAGACAATGGCTTGAAGATCATCAAACTTCACCTTTCAATCGAAATCGACTCCAGCCCTGGCAAACGATTGATGATGTATTAAGGCCAAATATTGCAGTGAGAGACGCGGTAGAAGAATATCGTGCGAGACAAGTATCACCGCAAGTTTTAGCTTTAAAGAAGTTTAATTAAGTCTTGGTCCCATTCCATTTCACATATGGTGCGTCGTTGCGGTTTCGATAAAGCTGCCGCAACGACAAATATGCACCGATACCACAGATATCGTGGAAGTCACTTGTCTTGAAGGTGAATTAAACTCTTTCGGTCATGACAACTTTAACGGTGTCACCCTTGAAGTAATTCTTGGTAAATTCCGCGACTACATTGGAATCGTAGGCTTTACAGGAAAAAACATCGATATAAGCAGCATTCGTGGCATTAGCAAAATGACCGCTAATCAGGGAGGTTTCAATCAGTTGCACCATGCTATAACCGGCAACTTTTTCATCTTCGCCAAAGTGAACAACCTGGCATTCACCGAAGCGTTTCATTTCAATCAGCTCGCAGAGCTGAACGACGTATTCTTTAATTTTAGCAGCATCTTTAATAATTTCTGGATCACAGTTTTTTACATCAACACTACAGCTCACACCCCAGCACGGATCAGCATTAAACTTAATATCGCGAACAATCATAATGGTTTTCTCATCTTAGTTAGTTAAATTGACATCATTGTTTGCCTCTACCGTCTGGTTAAGGCCGAGTCATCATAATCGAATGCGATGGCCTGCACAATACGAACGATTCTCAAGAGATGTTAATTTTCCACACAAAGCAACTTGAAATAATCGTCAAGATCAAGCAACGTATACCACCTTTAAATTAACGCGATGCCGAGCATTGCCAGCGCATATTGTGATCAGGAAGTTATGCTACCTCTCATACAAACGTTGAATTCCAATCAGTTCCCCCTTGATGCTGGCGCCATTGCCATCTTTTCTCATTACAACCGCGAATTTTTTACGCATGGTCTCGATGAAGAGCGCTCGATGTTATTCGCAAACATTAGCTTCCTAGTCTCGTATCGTCCCTTGGTTGATTTTCTGTTGGGACATCTTGAAGCGGAGGTGGCAGCACGATGGCGTGAAGAACAAGATGATGATCGACGTTGTTCGACGCTTGTGGTTCACTCACCACAAGAATTTGTGAACCATTTCGGACTCATGTGGCCCATGCCAAAAGCTGAGCTCGCACAAAACCGCAGTCGCCATCTCTTGAGTCGGGTATTATTAGAAACAGAGCAGCGCCATCAAATCAATATGATTAACGACTCGTCCGCGCCAGTTCCCACCTTCATTGGCTATATTGTTAGTGCTGATGCTGAAAAAATTCTCGCGAAAAATCAGCTGTGGAATGAAGATCCCAAAATGTCACCCCTGTTTTATCACGGTAAAATGACACATCGTATTCAATTATATTTCATCATGAAGGCTGTTGAGTTGAAGATTATGGATCTGGGTGGCATGACAGTCTCTGATTTGTTACAAACAATGGCGACATCACATATTCCAAAATATAAGGAAACTCTCGCCTGGAATCCCTTATTGGATTATGTGGTGACTACCAGAAATATTGTTTCTTCACAGACGCGTAATAGCTGTCAACATATGACAGCGCTCACCCATGTTTATGAGCCAACCATTCAATCTCTACCTTATGAGTCGCCTTATGTTTACGGCTGCGATCCTTATTTTCTACATTCCTATTTGATGACAGCGTCTCGTTCAAAGACACCGCATCTTTCCGAATGTATCACGCAGATATTTTGTAAATCGGCTTTTGCCATTCAGGCCATTGAAAAAAGAAAAGGCTATGCTTTTCATCTGCCAGATTATTATATTCGTGATACCAGCATGAGCACTGACAATCTTGTAAGTCTGTCGACAAAAGACTTAACCATGGAAGCGGTGCTCAAGCGCCAAGCACTCACCTATTCGGTGGGAGGTAATCATGCCATTAAAGTGCATGATATCTTGATTGAGCAGGCTGAATCGAGAAAGCTTCAGCGTATTGATGCAAAGACTTCCTTCAAATCTCTTTATGGTATTGTACAATATCGTTCTATATTTTCAGCGCCGGGTAATACTGATTTGGAAGCTGGCGACGCTGATGAAGCCGTCAAACGTCGTCGTGTGGACTCGCCGAGCTTGAGTGCAGGCGAATAAATGCTTAACCACCAATGCAAAGGACAATGTGCATGATTAAACTTTTCCAATTTCCAGCTTGCTGGGGCATCCCGAACGCCAGCCCTTTTTGTATGAAAATGGAAACCTATTTACGCATGGCGAAATTGCCGTATGAAGTCGTCAATGTGATGGATCCACGCAAGGCACCTAAAGGAAAGCTGCCTTTCATTATAGATAATGGCCAGACGATTGCAGACAGCAGTTTGATTATCGACTATTTAAAACACCAATACGGCGATTCACTTGATGCTAATCTCACGCCGGTACAACAAGCTCAAGGTTTATGTATTCAGCGCTTAATAGAAGAACATCTCTATTGGTGCATGCTGTATTCCAGGTGGTGTGATGCCGCTAACTGGCCGACAACTAAAAATGTGCTATTTGCCAAGGTGCCGTGGTGGCTGCGCAATCTCATCGCTCATTCCGTTAAAAAAGCCATGCGCCAAGATTTGCACGCAAGCGGAATCGGACGGCATCAACAGAGTGAGATATACCAAATGGGTGTGGCTGACTTGAAAGCGCTGACGACTATCTTGAGTCAGCATCCGTTCATTTTAGGTGAGCAGCCAACGAGTCTGGATGCGTGCGTCTATGGATTTTTGTTAAATCTGATTGCTGTACCGACACTTTCGCCGATGAATGACTATGCAAAATCAGATAAAGTGCTTCTTCAGTATTCTGAGAAGATGAAAAGGTTATATTTTTAGTTAGCTACAGTGAGCACCCGAACCAGGCTCAGTTGATTCACCAAGCCTGGTATCCGTTATCGATTAATATCGGGGTCCTTGTGGAGTTGGTTGACCGCCAGGTGGCAACGGTTGTGGCGCCGGCTGATTAAACATGCCGGGTCCATTTGCATTGTTATATCCCGGTGGTGGCGGATAGGCACTGGGTGGTAAAGGTTGTGGCGGTTGCTGGGCGTAGCCTTGCTGCGGCATCGGCGGCGCAAAGTTTTGCACGACTGGCGGTGCTTGTACCGGTGGTGGTTGTAAGCCAGCCGTGACATAACCAGGAACGGGCGGTTGTTGATAATTGGGGTAGGGCTGATTTTGAAACTGCGGCAGAATTTGTCTTGCCACCACATCTTCGCGGCAAAATTGTGTGAACATATGGCGATATTTATTGCTGTGAGGATTAAGATCGAAATACTGCTGATATTCTTGCGGGGTTAAACGACGTCCCAGCAATAAATCCATTGTACGTTTTGTTAATGGATAATCTTCATCCAGCGCGTCAAGATCATCAGGATTAATTGCGGAGACTAACTGAGAAACCAGCCAGAAACCATGCGTATATGGAAATCCTGCCCCTTGATCGCCTAGCACCGGTCGACCTGTTTGTGGATCTTTGCCGCCCATGACTTCTAGTCGCTCATCGGAGAAATCATCCACTTCCGAACAGAACAAGGCTTTATCCTCGATCGTCTTCATCCAATCTGCTTCTTCATCTTTATCGGTGCAGGTAATGAATGTTAGCGGATTCATTTCAGGGTTGCGTCGTCGTACGACGAGATCACAGACCGCGTCGACAGGTCTATCTGAAGGCACACCATCGGTGAAGAAATAATGCATGGTGAAGGTATTCGTCGAATTAAACGCCTGCTCTAACTTTGCATAAGTAGGTGTCATGCCGCCTTGCATTTTAGTAAATGAATTGCGAACAGCGCCGTGTACTTCTGCGGCGAATTGCTGGGGTGGTTTACCGATATGTGAAAATTGTAGTTTCAGTGACGAATTCAAAAATGAGATGGCCATGTTTTGAATAGGCAGATATTGCAGGAAATCAACCATGATGTGTAATCGATTTTCGGCTTCTTCCCAGCGCGTTAATTGCAAATTAGCATGCGGCTGTATGCGACTACGCTCACAGCGTTGCTCGATATTGAAACGCGTTTCAGGGTGGATATCACGCATAAACATATCAGTGGTGTTGCTCATTGATCCGCTATCATCAATAATAAAATTAAGTTGATATCGTGCTAAGTAAAGTAGCTTATCGAGTAATCCAATGGGTATTTCATAACGACCAAATAATTCGGTTAATCCATCGATAACAGCACCGCCACTCGCCTGAAATTGTTGACCAAACTGACTGGCATAGGCGGGAGATTGCATGACGGTCATTGGTTGCATGGCAGTTGGAGTCATTAACATGGGCTGCCCAATTGCCTGTTGCTGTGCTTGTGTAGCCTGCATAATATCTTCTGGGGTTGAAACAATCGCGAGCGCTTTCGGTGCGGGAGCAGTGGCTTGACTGCCTTGTGTCTTAAGCCATTCGGGGTCAATTTGCATGACGCCGTTTACAAAAATATATTTAGGCATATGGTTCTTCCTATCTATGTTGAGAATCAATTCATCCGTTTATATTGATGGTGTTGTTGCGTCAATCGTCATTTTGATCCAGCGCACAACACCCCTATGCAAAAACTTCGTGATATTGATAAATGTGATTGAAGTGGTTGTAAAGAAAAATTTAGTTCTTAGCCGCAGAGTTTGATGGAAGGATACTAGGCGTGATGGATGTCTAGATTTTCAATAAAATCAATCACAAAATTGATAAAAAATAGCTAATTTAACTTAAATGTTGATTTATTGCCCATGTATAAGCATAATAAGATTCACCTGAAAAGATTTTCATCTGAAGAAATCAGGGCCTGTCGAATCCATTATTTAAACTGAAATGAGCAATACCATGAACTTCGCTACGAACGCTGCCATCATCTTCCTGTTAATTTCCATTAGCTTCTTTTTTGCATTATCTGAAATTGCACTAGCCGCTTCTAGAAAAATTCGTTTGCAGCCACGTGCGAATGATGGGGATGTCAACGCACAAAAAGTTTTAGATCTTCAGGCGCACCCTGGTAGTTTTTTCACGGTCATTCAAATTGGTTTTAATGCGGTGACCATTCTCGGCGGTATTGTGGGTGAAGCTGCTTTCACGCCACATATTATGCAGTTTTTGTCGCAGTTTTCGGATGCTGCCTGGGTCGAGCCCGCCAGTTTTGGGTTATCAGTCTTTTTCGTTTCTTCTCTTTATATTTTGTTCGCTGATCTTCTTCCCAAGCGTTTAGCAATGAAAGAACCTGAAGAAGTTGCGATGGTGATTGTTAATCCCATGCTATTTTTGATTGTTATTTTAAAACCATTCGTTTGGTTGTTTAATGGCTTATGTAATTTAATTTTTAAGTTATTCAATATTTCGCTGACCCGTGAAGATGAAATCACCTCTGCTGATATTATGGCGATGGTGGACGAGGGCGCTCAATCAGGTGCATTACAGCGTCACGAACATGAATTACTAGGGAATGTTTTCGAACTTGAATCACGTACGGTCAGTTCCGCGATGACCGCTCGTGAAAATTTAGTTTATCTCACTTCTGATGAAACATCTGAAAAAGTCAAAGCAAAAGTGACTGAACATCCCCATGTAAAATTCCTAGTTGTTGATAAGGTCTTGGATAATGTCGTTGGCTATATTGATAGCCGAGATATTTTAATTCAGCTGTTAAACAGCGATCACGTGAATGTGAATAAAGACGGCGTCGTTAAAAAAGCGTTAATGATCCCCGACACGTTGACGCTTTATGAAGTTTTAGAACAGTTCAAGGCAGCTGGCATTGATTTCGCCGTCGTATTGAACGAATACGCCCTCGTGATGGGTGTGATCACATTAAAAGATGTCATGAGCATCGTCATGGGTGAGCTCGTCAGCTATACAGAAGATCAAATCATCCAGCGTGATGCCGATTCCTGGTTGATTGATGGTACGACCCCATTGATAGACGTGATGCGCGTCCTAGAAATTGATGAGTTTCCCGATTCATCTTCTTATGAAACGATCGCCGGATTCATGATGTATACGCTACGTAAAATTCCCAGACGAACTGATTTTGTCGTACACGCCAATTATAAATTTGAAGTCGTCGATATTGATAACTATAAAATTGACCAGTTATTGGTTACAAAAGTTGTACCGTGATGCTCGCTATTTTTCATCAGGCGTTCAGCTTTTGGTGTGCTTGTGCTGATAGTGTGTTTTCTGCAGCCGCGCAGAAAACACACAATGCATCTATGCATGCCACACCCGTGTTACCGTTATGAATATCCTGCGGTAAATGACAAGCGTAATCAGTTGCAGAAAAACCCGGATTACGGAACTACTACATCTAAGTACGGCTAGGCTTTTTAATTATTGTTATTTTTAAACATACTTTTGTTCGCAACATTGTCACTATCACTATCTTCACTTTTATTCTTTCCAATAGAGCCTTTATCCAATACTGGCTGGAAAAGCAAACCTGCACTTTTGGGGCTTTTTGGCGAAGGATATGCCTCCTCTTTTCCTTTATCATCTTTGGTTTCGTGGGTGCTTTGTAAAGATTGATCGTCATCCTGATTATTCCTGGCTTTTCGGTAAGCTTGCGTAATTACACAGGTTTACCGAAAACTCAGAATATTACATGGAGCTGATTGTAAGAAAGGTTACGGTTGGTCTGAAAACCCCGGGGCAGGTCAGAGAAAAATAGCATCCAAACCCGGGTGGGACATCTGAGATCTTATGCCTCACCTATTGGTTCTATCTAGCCCCAGTAATGGTGCTGGAGTTATGGTTATTTAAACACTTTGCCTAACACTCCCGAATTCATTATTTCGTTTGGATGGGCCTTAATAACATTATCTATGTTTCCATTATGGTTAGACCATTCGGCAAATAGATAGCTCATATGATCATCGATTTCTTTTTTACCTTTGGCGAGAGCGATGCATGCCAATTTTTCTCCTTGTTCTTTGGTTGCACCGAAAAACTCTTGGCATTTCTCTGATATATCTCTAGCCAGCAGTGACTGTGGTGTTATGCTTTTATCAGCAGCCATCGCATTTGTCCTTGGCTCAGTAAATATTGAATGCTGGGATTGTGGATTATTCGATTTTTTAATATCTTTACCATCAATCATGGTAATGTCTGGCGGGTTACTTTTGAATTGCATTTGATAAGCGTGATTCGCCCTTAACATAATGCTTTCCATTTCATTCAGTCGAGTGGGCGTTGTTGCTTGATTCGGATACTTTAATTCATAATAGATATTGGCAATGGTGCAAGGTCCACACTCATGATTGCCATCTTGAAGAAAATGTTCTTTATAAATTAATTTATCGATAGTATAACCAAGATTATTTAATATGTATAATTCGGTACGAAGCTGGTCAAGGGTTTCCTGCTCAGACATATTTTTCAGTTTGTTAATCGAGTTGATAACTGTAACATCAACATGATTGTCTCTTTTAAACAACATAGTAATTCCCTGGTAATGGCCACCACCATTTAGGGTAGATACGATCATGCATGGTAATTTGCCGTCAGCTTTGGCTTTCTCTAATGCTCCCTCTATAATGAAGCGACTCATCATATCAGAATCATCTTTTTTATTAATACCTTCCCTAGAGGCTTTGCTTGTATCCTTGATTACATAAAATGATATAGATGAGATTGCTATAATGGGGATATCTTTATCGGTAAACTTACCATCAAAAGCTGTGCTTATGATGCTATCAACAATTTGTTCAGGATAGAGCTCCGTGTCCTTTCTGCAGACCTGCGGAAAGGACGTCAACAGTGTTGGCACTGAGTACTTTTATGCAGAACCTTACAAACCACCACCTAAAACCAATCGTAAACGTGCCCGCGTGCGTGCCCGTTTACGATGAGGTTGGTGCTGAGCGTTATTTGCGAAGCTCAACAACTTCGTTTTAAGCGGGGATCGCTGCTCAGCTTCTCGTTTTGCGCTAACCCTTTAAGCTTACAATTTTTTCTTCTTTCCTGCATTTTTTTCTGCTGGAGGTAACCTAGGTCCAGCCATATCAAAAAAGTCTGGGGCTGCAAAGACCCTTTTATTCGCTTCCTTAATGATATTGTTCAATTCGCTGCTCCAGATTCTTTTCTTAATCATTTTTTTCTTGCTGGCACTTATGTCATCAGGGGTAAGATTTCGGCGCTTTTCACTGAGGTTTTCAAATATCTGATTCAGGGGTTTTTCTGGATTTTCATTCAAATCATTCAAGAGGGCTTTAGCCAAAAGATAATTCATGTTGCGGTTAACGCCTCTTGATTTAGCGAAAAATTCAAAACCAGCACGGTACTTTCCACGGACATTGGTGTTATCGATACGCTGAATATAATCCTCCAACATAGCTTTCAAATTATCTCTTGGTGATTTTTCACGCCTTTGTACTGGTTCATCTTCCCCGCTATTATCTCGTTTTGCGGCAGACTTCTGCTTTACCGCTTCCATCATTAACTCCTTAAATATTGGCTTAGTTTCCTTTAACGTTTCAATAGTTTTTTCCATCTCTTGCACCATCTCCTGCATTTTATTTTTCATATTTTTATTTAATGGCTCATTTAGTTTGACAAGCTCTTCATTAGCTATACGAATGATAACTTTCAATTCCTTAATGGCCTCAGAGATGCCAAGCTCGTACTCTTTTATTATTTTATTTTTTGTGGATTTTTCTTTGTTCAGCAGATCCAATATTGCGTCAACTGTATTTTTTCGCATATCTACTTTATATCCTGCTGAATTAAATACCAGCTTACCGTTCCATTTTATGTATTCCGTAATATCCTCACTTATATTCATCAATTTAGATTTTTTTAAGTTAGTAGATATATTCCCTTTTTTTTGGTCTGCCGTTTTTTTTGTCATTACATGCTCCTCAGATATTTTTGTTATTGGATAAAGTATAGCAGAATAATTTTGATATTATTTTTTAAGTATTCATATGGTTATCGGCTGCGCCTGTTGCAAAAATGGCTGCTACCGTGTAGCAACAGTGTTGGTGCTGAGGGTTTTTATGCAGAACCCCACAAACCACCACCTAAAGCCAATCGTAAACGTGCCCGCGTGCGTGCCCGTGCCCGCGCGTGATGATCGAGTTGTGACCTTTCTGCAGTCCTGCAGAAAGGTCACGATTGTTAAAGAACCGGAACGTTGGTTACCATGGTGCTATCAGGATACGTTGGCAACATTATCATTGGCAGCATAAGAGACCGCTCGCCAATCTTCTGGTATGGCAGCTTTCATTGGGTCACCTTGAGCCATTAGTATTTGAAATTCACTTGCTCTAAGTGTCATTGTTCTAGTTTCTCCGTTTGGCCATCAGGCAAGCTTTCCTTGCGAGAATCGTTTTTGACACAGCCAGAACCCCCTGGCATCGTAAACGAGTATCTTCACTGAAGTACGCGACCGATTGGCAAATGCAAAAATAGTGCCGCTGAAGGGGTCGCAGAGTAAATGCTGATGGCAGACAGCTTTTAATCTGTCGATCCCTGCACGAAAGTCAATTGACTCTACGGCTAATAATAAGCGATGTTGTGATGTGATCTGTAGCATCTTAGCGCTCCATAAATTGAGTGATAACACCTGCCAATGACATCAAAGGTAATTGAGATATTTTCAAGACGGCTCCACAAGCGCGTTGAAGCTCAATAGAGCATGTTTCACCACTTCGGCTAGCAGAAATTGATGATATAGGAGCAGACTTGGCGAGTGATTCTGGACGAGCAGAAACGAAGGTAATCTTATTTTTATCTGTGATACCAGAAGAAATTTGATAAGCATTAATCCCTAGCGTTTGTGTAATTTGTGAAGTTGAATATCGGCCGAGTAAAGTCTTTACTTCAAGCCATAATGATTCTGGTATTTTTCCTCGTCTAACACGAGTTGCACGCCAGCGCTCGAAATTCAGTTTCACATCGTTTAATGTTAAATCGGTAGCTGTGGCAGGTTGTTGCATCAATGGCCCTCCAAATCAATATTTGAAGGGTCAAGCTTAGATTTTAGCTGGAGTGAATGTCACGCAAGGTTGCCGTAAGCTTACTTCTATTCGAGTGTATTTGGTGCAGACATTTAACCCATAAAGCATGACTCTTTGCCAGCGTACACCAAAATCCTAGTGTTAACTCTGACAAAACTCTACTTTCTTGTACCGTAATCTTTGATTTACACACCTCTTCAATTGCCTTTTTGACGCGATCTCGATCGCGTTTATTAAATACTTTCGAATTACATGTAATCAGGTAGTTTTCACCATATTGATCTGAGAGACAATGGGGATATCTTTATCGGTAACCTTACCATCAAAAGCTGTGCTTATGATGCTATCAACAATTTGTTCAGGATAGAGCTCCTCTCTATCAATGTTGACTGACTTTCCATCTTTAAAAGTAATTGTGTGCTTATGTGATAACATGTCTAAACTCCCCATGTGTAAGATTAATTATTTTTGTTAGTTTAGATATTTGTATTGTTCAAGCTTTTGTATATTGCAACTGAATTTAAGTATTAACATTTCAAATGAGCTTAAATTTAATAATAATATTTTTATTATAGCTTATAATTGAAATATATTTTCGCAACAAAAACAACAGGATACTACAGTGAGCCTGCTGACGGCAGACCAGAATTATATGATGTGTGAGTTTTTACGTACATAAGGATCGTGCATAAGGTGTCAGATACAAAAATGGAGTGTAAGATACTGACAGATGTGATTTGCATGACGTTGAAAAAATAGGATTCAAACCTAAGCAGCACATCTGACACCTTATGCACTAATTATTTATTTCCAGGTGGCTTCACCTTAATCAATCGTCACTTATAATCCTCATTCAAATCTCTTTCATCCATCTGAAACGACTTTTCAACTTCGCCAAAGTTATCAGTCCTCGATTTTTTCCAACCTTTACCTTTTATTTTTTTGAATAGAGAAGTATACGTTCAGCGAAACGTTCTCGCAACGTCATAGTAAAGTTGGTAAGGATGCACTCAAAAATTCGACTCATGCTTATCACAAACTTAATTTAGAGGGAAATTCAGAGTTGGCAGTTCATTTTTAGTCGATAATGCAAAGAAAGAATATTTGTACCTTTGTGGTAAGGTTGCTTGGTCTCACACAGGCTTACCGCAAAGGTACCACTGATCTGTGTGATCGACTGATTACACGCCAGCGATTTATTAAAAAATGTTGATGACCCACCCGATGACCAATAGTTAGGGTAGTTCGGTGGGAAATAAGACGGACATTCCTCAACAACTGAGCGTGCGTGGCTTCAGTGTGGGTGGAAGCACCTCTTGATGCCAGGCGATATACTTGGGTTTCGCGTATGTTCGGACGCTCGAATTTTAGTCATGCCGAATATCATGTCGATATGCCTTACGTATAATGTCGCTGTTGGTGGTTGGTAACCCAAGATTCTATCATTTCAGAACAGTCTCAATTAATTTGCTATCTTGGAGCTTAAGTGTGCTTTCTGCTTTTGCGCGCGAATAGATTCCTTGTTTTCCTGGCCTTTTACACTTCGTGTTGTAGAAAAAAAGACAATAACTATCGATAAGCATGGTTATCGAAACATGCTATCCATGATATTTTCTAATAAATATCCACTATATTACATATGGAAAACATGTAACGTAACACGAAACGAAATAATGGCTGTAGGTTGTATATGGACCCGCGTACCTAATGCAAGATGGCCGTTATAATAAATATGCTTTTCTAGGAATAGGATGCAAGTGTATATACGGCCTCTAAACGG
>CAZGPP010000021.1:0-22170 GCA_964527435.1 uncultured Coxiellaceae bacterium
GTACAGTTGCTATCGACGCCGTAGCGAAAAGCCCAAGTCTTGAGTCCAGTTTGTTGATATGCACAAGAATCATGTCTGACAGCGCAGTTATAAAGCCATATAAACGTAGCATTTGTGGGGAAAAATCCTTCGTCTCATCTCTAGTTTGCATAAACTTCCCTTTGGCATATGAATATAGCGGAGAATATCATTTGATGAACCTCAAGTGCCATGAAATTGTTCGTGTCTTTTCCGTAATGGAGAATAATAGGCAAGATTTACAAATTTCTTAACCTTGGATAACCTGCGGCAGCAGTTTACGGTAATCACCCTCAATGACACACTCACGAACACGGTGCAGCATCGTACAGAAATATTGATATGGCTCTACGTTATTTGCCTTGCAGGTTTCGATCAGCGAGTAAAAAATTGCTCCTGCTTTAGCGCCAGCGGGACTGCCATGGAACAACCAGTTTTTTCTTCCGAGTGCAAATGGACGAATGGCATTCTCTAGTAAATTGTTATCGATCTCGATGCGTCCATCTTTGAGATAGTTATTCAGTAGTTCCCAATTTGACAATGTGTAACGTATCGCCTCGCCAATTTTGCTTTGTACTGGTGATTTCGTGAGATTGGTATCCAGCCATGCTTTGAATAATATTAATATTGGCTTTGCCTTTTCATCGCGCACAGCAAATCTTTCTGGCATCGATAGGCTTGATTCGCGGGCTTCTTTTTCAATTTTGTATAATGCTTTGAAGAATTTTACTGCTTCATGTGCCAGACTATTAGTTTTAGATATCTTAATAATATCAGCGAACTTTCTGCGAGCATGCGCCATGCAGCCAACTCTGACAATGCCGTCATTTTTATCTGCAAAGTTGTAACCAGAATAAGCATCCGTTTGCAGATAGCCATTAAATCCCGAAAGAAATTCTTCGGCATGGTAACCACCGCGCGTTTCTTGATACTCATAAACAATGCTTGGTTTGATGCCACCTCCGCGGTAACACCAGATGTAAGATTTGGTTTTATTGCTGCGTCCGATTTCATCCAGCACTTGCACGGTTGTTTCATCCGCTTGTGCATAGTCATAAGCAATGATGCGCCCGCGCAGCAACTTTATTAACGGCTCGCATAATTCCGACACTTTTAGCAGCCAGCCGCACAAGCTGCTGCGGGGCATGTCGATGCCTAATCTATCCCAGATGTTTTGCTGGCGATACAACGGGATGTGATCGCAATATTTAGCGATAATCGTGTAGGCAACCAGTTCCGGCGTGGCAAGACTTTTTGGCAGCAGCAGGGTTGGCATTGGCGCAATCTTTACGTTTTCCTGGCATGGCTTACAGGCATATTTCGGGCGAATGTGCTGCACTACGCTCAACTTTGCAGGAACATATTTGATTTGTTCGGAGACGGCCTCGCCAATGCGGACAAGATGAGCGCCACAACTGCATATCTTTTCATGCTCTGGAATATCGTACACAATCACTTCGCGCGGCATATCTTTTGGGATGGGCTTTCGGATGGGATGCCTCTTGCGTTGGTAGCCATCGACATCAATCGTGTCTTCAAGCTGATCTTTCAGTTCACCGATAAGATCAATGCCAACTTCATCAAACAAGTCAGACTGATAAATATTTTTTTCAGATGAAGTGGCATAGATGCGAGATTTTTCAAGCTTGAATTCTTCCAGCAAGCGAATGTAACGTTCTTTATGAGAGATTATTTCTTGCTTATGTTTTTCAATTTCCTGTTGCTGAAGAAAGATAATTTTCGCTAACTCTTCGGCTGATTTTGGCAGGTTTTTTATGTTTATTTTCATATGCGCAATATAGCAAATAACCACTATATTTTCGAGGTTTTTTATGAATAGCATTCGATATTTTGTGGCTGCATGGCATCATGGCGCGAGTATTTATCGCTGGCCAATAACCACTTAAAATGGTCTCGGCTCATCTCGATACAGCCTTGCGCATCGCGCGTAAACACGAACCGGCCTTTCTCCAGCCGGCGATACCATAACGTGAAACAATTCATTTCGTAATACAGTGCTTTCAGCTTATTGCCACTCTTGCCGCGGAACAAGAACAGGCTGCCATCCGTCGGGTTTAATCTGAGTGTTTCTGAAACCAGCATACATAAAGTATTAATTGATTTACGCATATCTACCGGCTGCGTGTAAAAATATATTTTTATCTCGTCGGGGATCAGCATGATAGCAGTGCCTCAACTAATCGCTTGAGCTGTGTCGCATCGGTATGAATTGGAAACGTGCACTGGAATCCATTTGGAAGAGATAGCTTAATTTCACTCGCAGTAATAGATTTTTCATGATGTGGAATCTTTACTGGAACAAAGCCTGATATCTCAGCCTGAGGCTCATTTTCACGTCTGAACTGACCATGATAATACACAAACTGCGGAAGGCTGATTTTATGCTGCTCGCAGAATGATTTTTGTGTCAAGTCACTAGTTAAATATTCATCTACAATGCTTCGCCACTTGGCACGCCGTATTTTTTGTTCATCGCTTTTCATCATGGAGCTCCTGTATTAATGGAGCGCCAGATTGCAGGATTTTTATGAGGTTAGAAATATGTCGTTGCGAGAACGTTTACTCCAAAGCTACTGCATAGTCGCCTTTAGCGATGCTGATATCAATTTCTTCAATTAAACGAATCGTTGGCACTACATTGGCCATATTTACACTTCTGTTAGAAAACATGATGGAACCCTCTGAATGAATGACTGACTGATTTTTAATATTTTTTATAGATCACATCGTAGCACGTTCAGATTAAATACAAGCAACTTACAAACATAAAGTATTTTTCTGTTAGGCAGTACTGTGCCCAAGACTGCTCAATAAGTCAACAATTTGGTCGGTTTAGCTCAAGGAGCGTCAATTAATATCCTGATTTCATTGATAACTTTGTCTAGTCTTGCCGCCTAATTTAAACGGATACCTGCTTAATGAGCCACGGCAATGAACTGTCCAAAATAATCGATAAAACTCTAGCTGATATCGATGCAGGGCGGAACGCAAAGACCAACCGCCGATTCAAATCCGCTGCCTCTCCACCTCCCCTCGCAGCTCTGGCCCCAAATTAGAGACATCAACCTTATGCTTTTTACAGGCATACAAGGAAAGTGTTTGTAAACTCGGCATCACAAATTCAAAATGATAATTAACAGCAAGATTCACCTTATCTATCGGATCGGTGACAGCACTTATCCTTGCTGAATCTTCGTCATTTAAATTATTATCGATTTTAAGTTCATGTAAATTCTCGCACAAAACCAAACTTACTAACCCCTTTTTTCCTATTCTATTATGACTAACATCCAGTTTTTTAAGGTGCGTCATCGTTGCGAGCAGCGTTACACTTTCATCACTTAGGTAATTATTAGCAAGATTAAGATTTGTAATTTGAGGGCATTGGAAAAGATCTTCAACTAACGGCATAAAATCCTCATCTGATAAATTCCTCTTAGAGAGATCAAGTGATACTAACTCAGCATTACTATTTAATATCAATAAAACTCCAATAAAATTTCTACTAGTGATTGCTATACCTAACAATTCATTATATGAAACAAGATGGCCTGACATTAGCATCGCCTTAACAGAACGAATGCCAAGCAAAAATACTAAATTGGCATCCATCCCTCTATCGTTAAGCCGAATAATATTGCGGAGCATAATCAAGCATAAATCAACCTGGTGACCATCAATGAGATCATCAATATCCGGCTTTTTTTCCTGATTGATCATTTCAAGCTTACGTTTCAATGCAGCAATGTTGCTCAGTATAAACGGGGTAATGTACTTTTCTTGGCATCGCGGCAACGAACGCTCATGTAGATCGACCAGATTAAACACGAATGCCTTTGATAAAAGATAATGACAAGTCTCGTCATTCCCTTGCAACGCGGCAAAATAAAAAGCGGTAGCCGATGATGCGTTATATAATAATTTGTCGACACAATCAGTATACTCAGACTCCAAATATCTCAACACATTCGTTTGACCGCATTGTGCCGCCAGTCGATAAGTCTCACCTTCATGGGGGCCACTAATCAAATAATTTTTACTTGCTGGATCAATGACAGCGATAATACGTTGCAATATCCCTACATAACCAAGACCTGCCGCCACTTTAAAAAGACTGGTCTTAGTATAAGCATCCGTTGATTTAGGCATGATCCCCAACCTTTCCGCGGCAAGGCAAAGTTGATCGATGGTGGCTTCTGGATGAGCAACCGCAATACATACCCACGCCACTTTTTCATTATAAGGAATTTTAAAAATACCAGCAGCATATGCCTCATCTGATAAAATCTCATCTAGCGGCATGATCATGAGATAGAGCTCAATCGCATACATACCGCGTAATCCTGACATACCAAGATCTTGGCAATCACGCCATATTGGCCCTGGAATACGGCCTGCAACTGGATGCAGATGCCTTTCGGTTCCAGAGAGCACGATTGTATTTTTAATATCTTTCAGTGTTCGTAACACATGACCTCCTAATAACTTGTAGTAAACGCAAGCAAGCCATCAATTCGTAGGTTGAACTACGCTTGCTTTTGGTCATTAGCCATGACCTCCCTTTCTGCAGCTATCTGAATAAGGGTTTTTTTCGTCTGTAGAGGGATTAATAACCCGAACAAAAGGATTGGCATAGACTGTCCTCACTCCAGCCGCCTGTAAGTTATTAACCAGCGCAGGCCTTCTAGCTGTAGCGCACAGCATAACAGTCTCGTAAGGAATATTAGTAGCTGAGTGCTTTACCAGGTTCAAATATTCACGCGCAATATCTGCAATAAATACGGACTTCAGCACATCATCACCTTTTAAATAGGGCAAGTACCTGGATACTGCCGTAGTAATATAGTGAGTAAGCTCGTGTTCACCGTGAAATACGTGTCTGACTCGTCTTTCGTCCACCTCAACTTGGTTAAATCCATTTGTTTGTAGTAAATTGGCGTATTGATCAGAAGAAAAAGTAGCTCTATGAATCTCCGCGTTTCTAAATTTGGTTACCCAAATATCATGCTTAAGTGTTTGGTTAATCGCCTCCCCCAGTTTGGAACCTGGAAGTGGAAACAGCACAATTAACCGCCCCTCCGGCTTGAGTAATTTTAATAAGTTGGCAGCATAAGTTATTTGCTTTTCATGAGCAACAAACGGTACATACCATGAACTGATGACCATATCAGCGCGCTCTTGAACTTCATCCAGCTGCTCGGTTAATTCTTTCTGAATGAACGTTACATTTTCAGGACAATTTTTCTGAGCGAATTCGATCATTTCGCTGGAAGGGTCGAATCCAATTACACGGCCTTCTGGAACTTTTTGCGATAATAAACAGGCTAATTTTCCTGTTCTAGACCACGTATCTATAATAACCTCGTTACCAACCAACGCACGACCTCTTATCGCATTTTCGACAGCAGTTCTTGCCGTATTGAGTTGCGTGGTGGATTTATCAAAAGAATTGGTATCAAATATATAATTTACTCTAGTTTCCATTTTGATCCCTCGCTTGAAAAATCAAACAGTAACAGGTTACCCATTAAAATTAAATACACCTATGTTATTTATTAAGTTATTTTTTTCGCGTAGATCTTTCGATGCTTTAGAGAAATGCCTTTCATGAGCATTTACTAAAAAACTGGCCATCTAAAACGAAATAATGAATTCGGGAGTGTCAGGCAAAGTGTTTAAATAACCATTGTAACGCTCCCCGCTAATACCGGTCCACCTGTCACTAATAACGACTAGTAATAGGACTAGTAATATGACTATATCACGCATTACTTTTTGATAGCCTTATACGTTCTATGTTCTTGCTTACATTGATCCCACAAATTTCTAAGTATTTTGTCGGTAGCCTCGTTAGTTGAATCGCTAGGATTATTTATACTTTTACCCCTGGAACAGATTTTATGTTTACAAAAATGGTACAAAAATTCTGGCTCTTGACTGCCCTCTAGTTTTCTGGAAAGGAATGCTGCTAGATCTATAAAATCCTCTTCGGGAGGAGATGAAATTAAAGTATATCCGTAGCCTGCGATGAGACGTTGAGCTGATTGGTCTTTCTTTTTTATAAGATTGCCGTAAAACTTGATGTCGGTCATCATGAGCACCATTGCGCAGGCAAGTTTATTATTATCGTTGCTAGAAATGGCATCTTTTACATACTTCGATATTTTGTGATCGATATATTCTTTTGATAAATCAATGATATCTTCGTTACAAATGCAGCTGAAGTGAAAACGAAAGTTAACATCTTCTATATAAATGTTTTCAACCTTCTCAACATAATTTTGTTCCCCATAAGTATCGATCAATAACTTTTCGTGACATGACAATAATTCATTTTTCAAATCCTTAAGAAATTCATCCATTAATACTTTAAAGTTATGTAATGGGTCGTCAACATCTAGATAATCCATCAGATAATGCTTAACTAATGATCTATACAACACATAATTAATAGATTTATCATTTCCATAATAAACCCTCAACATTTCAGTGTATTTTTCTGATAACATTACTTCTTTATCCTGACTCTTAACTGGAGGAGTTTCAACATTGAATCTGCACCAAGATCGCGACCTTGGTTCATTCTTGAATAAAGAAAAAATATTCTTTTCATTAAAATATTTCTGATTCACTGCTATGACTTTTGCTCTGCCGAGAAAGTCATTGGCAAATGATTTAACATTCGTATTGCATTCATTCTGATATATAAGACAGACATCAGGATGAATCTTGAGTATATTATCAATACAGATTCGTAAATCGGAATTATATGGCAAATATGACAGATCAAGTATTGTGTTTGGCTTAATTAATTTTAAGATATCCTTATTACTTAATATTTCAGCAGGGTTAGGATGAAATGATAAATCGAGTAAATTCTTTTTTTCTATATTTCTGAAATGATTCTTCAGAATTTCATCCGTTGTCATGCGCTGATAATAAAAGAAATTCCCTCTACCTTTATTCTGCTGAATCAACTTATACCCAACCTGCTTTGCTATATGCCTCGTGAAAAGCTGTTCACCCACTCCACCACCAATCAGATAATCGATTTTCTTAGTTGCAGCTATTGACTTTAGGACTTCAAGACTCATGAATAAGTCTTTCATAACAAAACGCGTTAACGAACCAGAAAGAACAAGTATATTTGACGTCTCTTGATTTTGGGACTGCTGTAATTTACAAACATTATGCATGACATCTTGGAAATTTGTTAAATCTCCAACAAAATAATTGATATTAGAATCACTACCGCATTTTGTAATATTATCTTTATTGAAGTCAAATCCAAATAACTTAACATGCTGGTAATCACTACCACCCTTATCCTTAGTAAGTTTTCGATTGAGTAGCTCGAGAAAATCGCCAACACCGCAACCACCGTCAATGATATTGAATTCTTGATTCGGATTACTAATAAGTGGCATAAGATGATCGATAATCATCTCATGAAGGCTCGGATAGATTTTGCCAGCTTGAGGATTACTCTGATATATCACATCCTGTGTCAATTTGTGCCAGCCGAGATTGATAGCTCCCACTTGACGAAATAATATTTCATGCTGAGCATTCATAACAGTAAATATATCAATAATATTTTTAATATCTTTTTGAGAGATTTCAAGAATACCCAGTTTACCAGATTCATATCGGAATAATATATATTGCTTATGAGTATCAGCATAGATAACTATCAGTTGTAATTTGTTGATATTATCAGTGTCACCATAATTTTTTTGCAAATCATTATTAATAATATCCAAGAGATCAGGAGATTTAAGTGTATAGTATTCGAATCCATAATTAGCAATTAATTTATTCAGGCCTTGCTCATTAGTCGTCTCTGGTACACATGACGTCTTTAGAAATGTTACCAGTGAATTGATTGATTTTTTAAGTCTATTCTGCATGGTATCGTTCTCTTTTATTATATTTATCTATATATATTAGCTATGCTTTGAAGTGACATTTCGGTGTCATTTCCGCAAGCCCGCAAAAAATCGGTAAGCCATGCGCACGCAATTAAGCTTACATATGTTAGGTGATGCGGTGATCACTAGTTATTTATTACCAGGTGGCTTCACCGTAATCAATCGTCTCTTATAATCTTCATTTAAATCTCTTTCATCCATCTGAAACGACTTTTCAACTTCGCCAAAGTTATCAGTCCTAGATTTTTTCCAATTTTTACCTTTTATTTTCTTGAAGAGAAAATATTTAGGATATGTATCTTCTATCAGAGCAAAGCCTTTATACAATTTTGTTGCATCAACTTTTACATACACACCATAATGCGCCAATAGTAGATAATCTGTCTTTGATTTCGGGATCGCATAAGATCCAATCACAGTAGCCCAATGCGCTTGATATGCTTGCGGGTTACCATTGCTATCTAAATCAGTCGAATAAGGAATGATCACAGGACAATTTTGTGCAAGACCAGCTTTAATCTCTTTTAAGAATTGTTCATATGAATCAGGTGTGAGTTTTCTGCAGGCTTGCAGAAACCTTACGAAAGTTGGCATATTTCGCTAATGCTACATCAGCCTCATTGCCGCGTCAGCCTGCAGCCTTATCGCAATGACGAACCAAATCGTAAACTTATTGGTTATGAAGCGTACCATCCTGGTATTATTCAATATTCACTGGATCGAATACATCGCGGAGTTTCAAATACCAATCATTAGAGTAAACGTAAATTATATATACGTTTTGAGTATACTGGCCGATCCGATCATAAGCGAGTTCAATACAGATTTGCTTTTCTTGTGATTTTAGTTTTAACCAAAATTCATTTCCATCTTTGTCGAGTAGCTCATGCCAGTGAGTAATGACTTGCTCTAAACTCAAATAAATCGCACCAAGCTCCTCTCGATATCCACCAGTATAGATACATTCCTGATTTTTCTCATGCGTGAGAATCAATTGCAGAGCTTCAGCAATGGTGTGGATACTGTTATCAGAGGCTTGATCGTCAAATCGATCAAGTACCCACCGACAACGATAATTTTGACCTATATTAGACAGGGTCTCTATAATTTTATGATTGCGAATAGGGTCTATCCAGCAAGACTCATCAATTGGCAGATGCAAAATATCAGAGAGTTCCTTAAAATAGGCAGGTAGTTTATTTCTGATACTTTGTTGCTTAAGTTTATTCTGTAGTTTTTTATTGATATCCATCGTATCGTCCATTTGAATTTCCCCCAGCCACCATTTTCAATTTCACAGTTTGAGCGGTTAATACTTGTGTGTGTATATTGCAGCTCCGACCATGTCCCCTTTAAACGATGTATATCTGTTCTTTCATATTTTAAATCCTGTAACATTTTCACAGGCTATAAACATGCATGATCCAGTGCTTAAATCGTTTGTGTGATTACAGCAATGCTGCATAGCATAGCAATTAATTAAGCAGCATATCAAGTATTTTTGGATACAATTTAATCACTCTATCTGGTGTATCTTCCACGGATCGATAAAAGATGATTGATTTTATTGATATTTGTTATTATTTTTGCCGCCTCGATTTTTATGGTTCATCCTCATGAGCAGCAGTGAGTTGCCCAAAATACTAGATAAAACTCAGGCAGAAATTGATGAGGTTATCTCAGCCATTCAATTCTGCAATCTGTAAACGTTCGAGGTACCACACTCCCCCGAACGCTTACGAATTAATAGCGACGCCCATATCTGGTCATGCTATTTTTGGTTCTTTCAAGTCTTTGTGCATCATTACGGGCAGCAAGCGCTGCGTGATGAGCATTCATCTCTGCTTGATGTGCATTTATTTCCACCTGACGAATATACTTCTCTCCCTGACGGTATCCTTCAACTTCTTGCCTCAATGCAGATATTGTCGCCTCCTGTTCCTTCACCAATTTGCGCAGTCTTTCTAATTCTTCCTGTGTACCTGGATGATCAACTCTTTGCATACTCATGTTCTCCATATTAAATGAAATTCATCATTATATAGAATAATCGACCACCTTCAACCATGACTGCTTCGGGGATGATGTTGGGAATCGGAAACTATTCAATAGCAAGGCACAGGCTGAGCTAGTGTGCACATCAATTAGCTTAGCCAAGGAAGCAAATGTGAATGCAGCTACAAATGATGGTGAAACTCCAATTCAAGCAGCTAAGCGTAACAGCCATCAGAGGAAGCAGGGTCAAGAGGAAGCAGGGTCAAGTGTTATCGCAACGTATATAAATTATACGTTGCGATAACACTTGACCCTGCTTGCCAGATAAATAATATCATCACAGAAATTGGCAAAGAAACTTATGAGAAGCTTATTTTAAATGCCAAACCTGGTGAGAAGCAGGAAAAATTAATCTCACCTGAAAGTTTTAGGATGATTGTCGATGGTGTGGTGAGTAAGGATATTAATTAAGAATAGATATTGCTAGTTTAACGGTAAGCGCTCAATACGCGTATCTTTAAACTTCCAAAATAATTAAATTTGTATAAACTGTGGGAGCAGTTTACGGTAATCATCTTCCGTCACACAATCACGAATACGATGCAGCATTGCGCATAAGTATTTGTATGGCTCAATGCTATTTGCCTTGCAGGTTTCAATGAGCGAATAAAATATCGCACCAGCTTTCGCACCTGCTGGGCTGCCGCTAAAAAGCCAGTTTTTTCTTCCAAGAGCGAATGGGCGAATTGCGTTTTCTATCAAATTATTATCGATTTCCACGTGACCATCTAATAAATAATTATTTAATTCCGCCCAATGTCCCATGCAATAGCGAATGGCTTTGCCAATAACTCCATGCTCAGATGTCTTATGGTAGTGATGATCCAGCCATTGCTTGTATATATGAAGTATTGGCACCGATTTTTCTTGGCGCAACGCATAACGCGCCTCTACGGATAATTGATATTGGCGTGCTTCATCTTCAACGGCATAAAGCTGCCGATAGAGCTTAATGGCCTCGTGAGCAAGCCCAGTCGTGCGATGAGTCTTCAGAAGCTCGGCAAAAGGTCGTCTAGCATGTGCATGACAACCTACATGCACGATATCATCAGCATCATCGGCCCAGTTGTAGCCTGAGAATGCATCGCTTTGCAGATAACCTTTAAATCCATGTAAAAATTTCTGGGCATGATAACCGCCCCTTGTTTCCTGATATTCATAAACAATACTGGGCTGATTTCCTCCACCACGATAAACCGTGTCCTTTCTGCGAGCCTGCAGAAAGGACACAAATGATCTTTAACATCATTCAATGTCAGCATCGTAGAGTTATGCATGGGCTTGCAGATCAGAAGGGGCTGACTTGCGGTATTTATGCGGTATTCAACGCTACTAACTATCATTGGTCATCATCTGTAACCTTACTAATACATATTTTAGTATAGACGATGACAGGTGGATTTTGTAAGTTGATGAAATGAAGGAATTTAGGAAGGAGGTGTCCACGTCTGACACCACTATTCACCTGAAGGTGGGCAGCACCGTTCATCAATCCTTTCCTGTATGAATTGGTAGCTGGCTCCATCCACCACTAGGCTAGTGATCAGTAGAAAGATTGAAATTCCGATTAGCTTTATCCACATCATAATCTGTATCGTAGAGTTAGCATTGGTTAGCCTTCTAAGCTGTCAATATAGAACTACAGGTTATATTTTATAAGTGCGTGCTGTCATGCAGGCTTATCGAAAAGACAGATTACACCCAATGCCACGCCCACGCCGCGACACTTGCGCCTAACAGTGGCCCGATAATCGGCACCCACGCATACGACCAGTCAGAACTTCCTTTACCTGCAATGGGTAATATAGCATGCGCTAATCGCGGGCCTAAATCACGCGCAGGATTAATCGCATAACCGGTTGGACCACCCAGTGACAAACCAATGCCCCACACTAAAATTCCGACAAGATACGGACCAAGACCTACGGCTGGATTGCCTTGCGTGGCCTTACCAAATATGGCAGCAATACCTAACACCAATACGGCGGTGGCAATCGCTTCACTTAACAAATTATGTGGATAAGATCGGATAGCGGGCATCGTACTGAATGACATTAATTTAAGTTGTTGGCAGCTTGTTTCTTTCCAGTGCGGTAAGTACGCCAGCCACACGAATATCGCGCCCACGAATGCACCTGCCAACTGCGATAACATGAAACCTATGGTTTTATCCCAGGAGTAATCCTGCCAAATAAATTTCGTGAGAGAGATAGCTGGGTTAATATCGGCATTCGGCGAACCAACTGATTGCGCGACAAACACACCGACAACCACAGAAATAAACCAACCAGCCGTAATAGCGACCCAGCCCGCTTCATAGCCTTTAGATTTAGTGAGTAAAGCACTAGCAACAGCACCATTGCCCAGCACAATTAACATCATGGTCCCAAAAAATTCGCCTAAATATTCTGCGTACACGTGTAAACTCCCAACCTGGATGATAATAAACAGGGCGTAGAGATTAGCAGGACGAAAAATAAAATACTATCGGCACTTATGAGGATCTCAGTCATGCATCAGAAACAGCTCACTCTCTTGCGCCCATCACAACCATTGCTTTCTTTATTCTCTGTAGTTCTGTTTAGCTCAGCGATACTGCATTGTCAAATATGCAGCCAGACCTTGCCATAAAACGTAATAATCTGTTTATTTTCAACCCCACGATCGCCTAGATTGATTAAGTGCCCATCCGCATGGCACAATACGGCCAAGATCAACCATCATTATAATAATAAAAGAATAACCACAAATGTTAAGTAGCCGATTTGATAAAATGCTAGCCGCTGTAGAAGACTCAAATGCAGAAGAACTACCATTACTGATGACACAAGATTATAAGCCGTTATCCAAGCACGAATGGTCTCAGTTAGTTTTGCTGGCCATCGTCAAACTAGAAAATTGCCTGCTTTTTTATGCCAAAGAAAAGGAGGTGTTTATCACACTCTTGAAGTTAGTGATAGAAGACTCAAACCTATTAAACGACCAGGAACAAAGTGTAAATCCCGATATACTATATTTGTTTAGAGGTAACAGGACAATATGCTTGAATAAAAAGGCACTTGAGTCGAGCTTGAAAATCCTAGTGTCTGATAAGTTCAACATGATAGATATGTTAACCGATATTGAACATCACGGCGTGAATCTCCTTGAATATTTCAGCAGCTCATTGCAAGAGAATAGCCATGAATTACTGGCTACCTATGTCATCAATAAAGTTAAAAAAATGCCGATCGATAGCATTTCGACATGGACGATAATTTTAAATCAATCATTCATTAAGCTCGATGCGCTATTAGAATCATTAGGGGTCTCGAATCAAAAATTATGTAAATTGTCGGTATCCTTAAATAACAATCTACCCCACAAAGTACCATTTTTTATGTTTATTTTGGGATGTGCACCCGACATGGGGGACTTTCACTATCATGCTTTTCTGAAAATTGTGGAAGATATGTTAAATAATGGTGTAGATGCCTGCCAAAGAAGCCTGCTTGGTCGTTCAGCGCTGGAAGTTTATTTAAATAGAGAGGGCATCATTAAATGCTTACCTTCTCCAGAGATATGTCGGTTATTAGTTAAACGTAATGCTAACCCTAATGAATTAGGCGAAAATGGCAATCCTGTCTTTCATGCATTATTTGATAATAGTCTGACTAAAAATGCCGACTGGCTTCGCTGCTTGAAAGTGATGATTGAGGATGGGCACGCCGACGTCAGTTTATGCGATTCGTCAGGAAAAAATGCATGTGCCATTGTTAGGGAAATTACGTTTACGTCCAATGCGGAGAATCATGGTTATAAGCATAATTGGCAAGAACGTAATAAGAAAGAAGTCTATAAATTAGAAGTAATGGACTATCTGGATAAGAAAATGAAAGCGAAAATGTTACGAACTTTTACATTCGCATCAAACTTATTCGCGCAACAAAATAGCTGCCCGAGAATACCTAAAGAAGTAATGAAGATAATAGCTGGCCATGTTTATAGAAAGACAAATTAGATAATTAGAACTCTCAAATAAATTTTTATTTGAGAGCATGCAAGATACGGTAGGTTGGGCAGAGCGGCACGCGAAGCGCAACAATTAATAGGTATAGAAAAATGGTTTTTCATAAATTTAAATGTTTCAAAATTCAAGCCGACGAAGGCAAATATGCTGTCACTCATATCAATATCAGTCTCGCTAAGGGAAATCGAGTGAGAGAAATAGCGCTGATGGATGGAGATAAAGAAGCTGTGCGGCTTGCATTGCAATCTCTGGCTACACAGTCACAGGGCGGTAAAGTTTTTATTAGAGACAAGGATGGCAGCGTCAATAATATAGCCCAGGCATTATTTATTTTGAAAAGTAAAAATCTCATTTCACCAGAGTTGCTTAAAATGATTTGTAACGGCTTTCCGAATTATGACAATTCATGCAGATTTGATGCCAGAGTCAAAGAAGCTGTAGAAACTAAAGAAGTCGCAACCATTAGACAGGCAGCAAGATGGTTATTTCTTCTCAATATTGAGAAAAACCCGTGTGACAAATTACCACGCGAAGTGTGCCTGCAAATAGCAGCTTGCGCAGACGACAGGAAGTTATTGAGCGAAGCCAGAGCGTTCTCTGTCGCAAAAACGTTTTTTAAGCGTCCAGAGAAATTGGATTTTGTCGTCATGAATCCGAACGAGTTGCCAGCTAATGATATTGATAGAGCTGAGGAAGTAAAAATATTTGGAGCCTTGCGTATGGCACCATGCATTTTGTAACAACTGATAGATCACTCGAGAGTCTAACAAAGATTGATAATCAAGGTATAAAAAAGCATGCAACGAGCTTTACAATGTGTTTCGCTAACGGCCGGTGTGCTAGGTGCAGGTTATGTCTTGCATAGCTTCAAGACCACAAGACAGTACCGGCCATTGTTATTACCCACCCATGCCGATATGCGTGAGCATGAACGTAAGCTGAAGATATTATTTCAGGATTCCCATCCAAACAATGCAGCTTTACAGACAGTCTTTGAAAGATTTTTGCTTGCGATAGAAAAGAATAGCCATGATTATGCCGAGCAATATTTACGTGAAATGATTCGACAAGGTGAGATGACTCAGCAGATCCAGGACGGTATTATTGCTTATGCCGCGAGTCTAGGTGCTGTTGATATGATGTCATGCTTGATTGCGTTATTCGGTAAAGACGCTGTGTTGTGTTATCCCGTGTTTAATGAATTCAACATGGTACCTTGCTACTATATTAATAGAATAAAAGAAACGCTCGCACAAGTTTATGATACACGTGGTTTTATCAGTTTTGAAAATATGAAAATTTGCATGGAAGTCACGCAAGAAAAATTACGCCAGCAAAACCCTGAATGCGAGTCGAAGCTTCAGCACACAGAAGTAATGGACTATCAGGATTTGGAATTCAAGCAGAAATATGCTGATATAATTTCTCAGTGGAAAAGAGAAGCATTGGAAACAAAAGAACCTGTAGTTGGGTCGGTAATATTGAAAGGAAGAATACATACCTCCTTATTACATATGAAAATCGTCGCGAATGATGATCAAAGTACCGATGCGACACTTTTACATTTCAGCTCAACTGGACATATCAATAACGATGCACCCATACATGAAGATTACTTTCAGGTTACTTTAGCATTATTTTCTAATGTATCATTTGAACTTGCAGAAGACCGTCTACAAAAGAATCATAGTGGCTGCACATTATTCGCCGTCTATTTTTATGAAACTATCATGAATTTCGACCGATTGATGGCTTTTAATAATCAATATGCTTACGCCAACTCACCTAATGCCATTTTTTTATATGCCAATGACCACCACACACAAGAGCTTTCAAATAACAAATATAAGTTTTCAATGCCGATAGCAATGACCGTTGGCAATCAACATTATGACCACTCTTACGACATAACTGGTTTAGATAAGGAACGAAGAGCATTACGTCAGCAAGAATTTGATAAACCCGCTGATCTTGCTAGCATGAAATCTGCGAAACAAATTCTACAAGAGGTAAGCGTGCAGGATAATTATGGGCGTACGCATAACATCAAGATTGAACAAATGCGCCACGATCTAGGGTTTAGAATTTCACAAAGGTTATCATTTTTTGCAAACCGTAGAGCCGAAATTGAAACACAATACCGAGAAGTAAAGCGACGTTACTAGCAACGGTAGGTTGGGCAGAACACGTAGCGAAGCCCAACAATTCTTTCAATTACCGTTATATTGGGCTTCGCTACGCTCTGCCCAACCTACTTTTTCTAAATAGATGATTTACGTGTAGCCAAGCAATCATCACTTTCTTGCCGGTCAATCTTTAGCTTTTGTAATGCAGCAATCAAAAGATTATCTAGCAACAATGAAATTTTCTCGGCGAGCTTGAATAATTCATCCTCATTAATTTTATTAAGCGAACTTACTGATACCAGCGATTGAATCTGCTTAAGCTTCGGATAACCTGGCAAATCTTTTACTAGACCTGTCAACGTTCTTCGATGACACTGAAAACTAAAGAGACTCACTTCCCTTAGCAGGGTTAATCGATACGCATTATTAAATTCATCAGACGCCACACCATTTAATCTCAACTTGTTTTCTTTAGTTTTCTGCAATATCCCAAAGGCATCAATAATAACTGTGAGCGAGTCTTCTTGCCTGATATGCTCTCTTGAACCGTATGTGGCATGTGTTAAGTAGGTTTGCGACACCTCGGTAAGATTCTTGCTGGCGAGTGCCAGAGCAATTTGATTATTGTGTTCTAGCAGTTCAAGTTGCTGCTCAGCACTTTGCACGGATACTAATTTGAAAGTTCCGGACTCTGATATTTTTTCAGCACTCATTTTTTTGTAAAGTGACACGTCTGTATTAACCGGCTCTACTGGTTTATGACATGACCGCAAAACACGCTTCATTTCATTCAGTATCTCATTATCGAGCATGCTACAAATTTGAATAACGTTAGTAATTTGGCTACCAGATTTTTGTAGTGCAGATAATAATTCTGGGTAGTCAACTTGCATAATGGTGTTAATACGACTTTTAGTCTCGTCGTCGAGCTTCTGATAGGCCGTACGTAAATTTCGTATGTTCAATACTAGCTTGTTAGTCTTTGAGAGTGAGTCTGCTTTAGTATTTAGCGTTTTTAGTTGCTTGATAACCGTAAGCATATCAACGATATCTGATGATTGTGCAGCTCCTTCCATCCTTTGCATAGTCATTCCTTAAACTGGTTTTAGCTTCCGTGCGGACATCATTCATACCCAAGGTAAACACCAACCGAAGATATTATCCGAGGGTGGTATCTTATGTCATTTTATTGAAGTGGCACAAGGCCACGATCAAGAGGAAAATAGAGATGAAGATGATACGCTAGTGGTCAACATCACCTCGTACCGGAATAGCTTAACCTTGCGAGAGCCCACCAAGCAAAATAATATATAGCCAATTATCTTATGGCTGGCCACATATTCAACATGCCCAACGGATGCGCCCTATGGATCATCAAATTTAAAGCCTATTTGTAAATCATCCTCAACAACTGATTGTGACTTGCGTCTGGGTTGTCGATGACGACTGCCTATTTTTTCTTTTATTTTTTTCGCTTCATGACGAAAGCCAGATTTCTGCCACTGCTCGCTTATTTGTTTACGCGCAAAGCGCATCATCACTTCATGATCTACGATGGGAGACGGATATTCCTTAGGTGGATCAGTCATGGTCCATGGTTCATGAAGATAGGTGAGTGGAACGTTATTTAACTCGGGTACATAGCGGCGTATAAAGCGACCCTCTGGATCATGGTCGTAGGACTGCTTAATGGGATTGTAGATTCGCACAGCATTCATTCCCGTCACACCTGATTGCATCTGGAATTGAGGATAGTGTATACCCGGCTCATAATCAGTGAATAATTTTGCCAGAATCGGAGCTGTCTTTCGCCAATCAAGCCATAAGTCATAACTTGCGAATGAGACCAACATGGCGCGCATACGAAAGTTTATCCAACCATTTTGTTTTAAACTACGCATACAAGCATCAACGAGTGGGTAACCTGTTAATCCATTTTTCCATGCATCAAGGAAATCTTCTCTAAAATGCGGCTCGCGCATGCCTTCAAAAGCGGAGTGCACGCATTGATATTCCATTTCAGGTTGTTGTTCAAATTTTTGGATAAAGTGACAATGCCAGGCAAGTCGTGAAAGAAATGCTTTGAGATTCTTGCGATGATACTTCGCGTCAATGTCTAGATGAGAAGTTAAAGAAGCAATTTTCAGTTGTGTGGCCTGCTCCACTTCACGTATGGACAGATTACCGTAAGCAAGATGAGCACTAAGCCTAGAAGAGTGCCTCGCGGAGGCGCCAGGCTTAGATAGGGTGACCAAATAATTTCTGCTGCGTTCTTTAAGAAATGAAGCCAAGGTTTTTAAAGCAGACTTGCGACCACCAACTTGAACCTTACCAATTACCTCGTCACCGAATAAGCGATCTTGTTTATCTGGTAGCGGTTCCGAAACGACCGTCTTCACGGCTTGAAGTAGGGGTGGCAAGGCGAGTGGACGCATCATTTGAGCATTCCGAAGTGCCATCCAGTTATCACGGCTTGATAGTCGACGCACAATGCCATTCGTTGGAAATTCGCGCCATTCTATCTGGTTAGTTTGACACCATTGCCCTACCCTTTTGTCACGTTGATACGTCCAGTCATTGCCGGTTTCTTCATGCGACCATAATGCAAACGTACCGAATTGACTACGCAATTTCTCTAACACATCAACCGCGTCACCTTGTCGTATAATAAGTGGAGACCCACTGGTAGTGAGTGCAGCACCAAGATCAATTAAGCTATCGTGAATAAAATGCCAATGTCGACGAGAAACATCAGGCAACTGCCAATAGTCAGGCTCAATAATATATAACGGAATAATGCAACCCGCTTTGCTTGCCGCAACAAGCGGCTCGTGATCTTCCAAACGTAGATCGCGTTTAAACCAAACAACTTGTGTTTTCGTCACTACCTGAAACCTTTCGAAAATTAAACATCATGATGATCAAGCAGGCTTGTCATCAAAACCACCATCACTTGTGAGCGCGATTGACTCCACTTGCCGCCAATAAGAAGAAAAACGCGTGCAGTCTTTCGTATGAGGGGCGTTGATAAAAGGCCTTTCGGCAAATGGAATGACCTGCTTTTCTTCCTGAAGGACGCTGATCGCGCGTTGGATCACCTCATCTCGAGTTTCAGCAACATAAATGATGGATTCAGGCCGTGCAGTCAAAACTGAAATCATGTCACCTTGAATAATTTCCACAGGTAACTCACATAATGTTTCGTAAATAAAGACTAAACGGTTAAGACTATAATTTAAATGTCGAAAGTACTGATTATCCCACACGTATATGCAAGCTGACACAGACGCTAAAGATTGATCGTTGATTTGATCCGCACACAGCGCGTAATGGTGCATCCATAGTAAGGCTTGATTCATACTAACCCGCTTTGTTTTGGAAATAATCGAGCTGATAATTCCGCATAACTAGCATCTATCTCTCGATTATTTTGTGGTGTGATGTCTAACACATCATGGAAAAAATGACTGACGTTTTCGAGATTAAATATATAAGGTTTATGGCTAAAGGTGCTGGCAACCCACTGCCATGAAAAATTATTGCTGGCTAAATCGCCATCCAGCAAATGATGTAGAAACCAACGCGCACCAACTTGCCACTTAATTTTACGAAAATGAACAACATAGGAAGCCAGGTACAAACGGGCATGGTTATGCAAATATCCCGTATTCAGCAACGCTTGTATGAAATAGTCCAGACATGCGACACCAGTTTGTCCTGTCGCAATATCAACCGGTAATTGATCCGCATAATCGCTTGCTGAAAATCCGGTTTTATAAGGTTCAATATCAGTCCAGATCCAATCTGGATGAAGGTGATAAACGCGATGCCAAAAATCTCTCCACGTCAATTGCTGAATTAGCCCGAAACACTGACGTGGATCATGACAGTGAGCCAAGGCAAATTCTCGTACTTTGCGCAAGGTAAGAATACCATGAGAAATATAAGGAGAAAGCTGAGTGACGGCACCATCACCGTAATTGCGTGTAGCACTGTAACGGACAGGGTCTATGTGACTCAGTAAAACCTGTGCCGCGCGTTGACCTCCCTGAATAGGGCTGGCATTACCTTCCGCCCACGGTGAGAGCTGCCTAACATAATCAATCAACGCTGCCCTGCTGTTAAATGTTTTTTGTAATGCCATCTCAGCCAACCCATTCACACACACCGACCGGTGCAATATGCATATAGTACGCTCGCCACCTTTAATCAACCAATTAACTTTATATGGCTGAGCCTTCTCGCTGAATCGCGAGCCACGCCGTGATTTTCTTTCCTACCTTGATAGGAAGAACACGCCAATACATGATGAACGGAGTCCCGTCCTTCTTGTAGTTAATGGCCTTACCCTCGAATTTTTTGCCAGACTTCATAGCACTTGAAAGTTTAGCGATGACCTTCGGATCTGTACCGGGCCCTTGAAGAATGTGAGGCGTTTTACCGATCACTGAAGCTGGCTCATATCCAGTAAGCTTTTTAAAGGCATTATTAGCATAAATAATTTTGATTTTTGGCGAGGCATCCGTAATCAACACAGAGTCAAAGCTGTTTTCCGCTAGACCCTGGAGGAGCATCAAACCGCTGTCGGCGCCATTCATTACTTTGGTTAAAGAGATAGACATTTATTGATCCTTTGTAGATGTGACGAAAAATAAGTGGTTGGCAATCAAAATTGAGGCGTTCCACTCTAGCTTAGATTTGTGTACTTCAAAGCATTGCTTAAGATACCATGCTCTGAGATGTTCTTACAGATTATATAAGAAAGGAAGTCCTCCATGAAATATAAAAAAATAATTGCTGGCTCGTTGCTTGCTTTGCTTGGCACGTCCACACATGCTGAAAAAATGCCACAAACCAGTGCCTACGATTTTTCATTTACGACCTTAGTCGGACACAAGCCTTTGCCCTTGAGTGAGTTTAAAGGCAAGGTCATCTTAATCGTCAACACGGCCTCAAAGTGTGGGTTCACCCCTCAGTATGCAGGATTGGAAAAGTTATATAACCAATACAAATCACAAGGCTTGGTGATACTCGGTGTTCCAAGTGATGATTTTGGTCACCAGGAACCTGGTAGCAACACTGAAATCGCGAACTTCTGCCGTATCAACTTCGGTGTCACCTTCCCTATGACTAGTAAACAAGTTGTTACAGGTGATCAAGCCAATCCCTTCTATCGCTGGGCAAGACAAGAACTAGGTTTCGGTAGCGCGCCAAAATGGAATTTTCATAAATATTTAATCGATAGACATGGCAAGCTTATTGATTATTATTATTCGACCACGAAACCCGACTCTAAGAAGCTCATCAGCGCCATCGAGGATGCGCTGAAATCGTAACCGAGTCTAACAACTTAAACATTTATCACAACTAACGGTGCATCATGAAAGTCATATTAAAAAAGTTAATAGCATTAAACTTGATAGCCACAAGCTTGATGATCAACTCAGCGACAGCCGCCCCCGAACAAACGCCCGTCTACTACGATTTCAATTCCATGCCGGCACATCAATTAATTGACACGATTAGTATGCGCTTTGTGACGAGCGACGCATTCACGGTCATTCAGTGGAATTTAAAAGCGGGTGCAAAGTTGATGCCACAGCATAAACACCCGAATCAGCAAGTCATCAGAGTTCTTGAAGGCACACTGCAGGTTCATTCAGGCGAGTTCGTTAAGTCTTTGCATGCAGGTGATGTCATGGTTTTCGCAGCGAATGTGCCGCATGGTTTCATTGCTGAAACGGATGCTGTTATGTATGAACAACAAACGCCGTTTCGTAAGGATTTTCTAGAAGACGGTTTTATTGAAAAGTTGAGTGGGCTCTTGAAGCAGAATCAGTGATGGTGATTTGTAATTTTTTTAAGTGCACGCTAAATGATGAGTATCTTGACCGCAGGTCGCTGTAGGTTGGGCAGAGCGCAGCGAAGCCCAACGATTTTTTCAGTTACCGTTATGTTGGGCTTCGCTGCGCTCTGCCCAATGGTATGGACCCGCTCTACTTAAACGGTA
>CAZGPP010000022.1:0-22165 GCA_964527435.1 uncultured Coxiellaceae bacterium
AACAAGCAGGCGCAAATCCAGGGCAGCCACAACAACAAGCAGGCGCAAATCCAGGGCAGCCACAACAACAAGCAGGCGCAAATCCAGGACAGCCGCAACAACAAGCAGGCGCAAATCCAGGGCAGCAGCAACAACAAGCAGGCGCAAATCCAGGGCAGCAGCAACAAGCAGCTCCTGCTCCAGTTCCCGTTCAACCAGCCACAACCTCTGAAGAAGAAAAAGAACAACGCCGCGTTTATGCAAAAACACGCGAAAACCTGGAGGAGTTTATAGTCCTTTCTGCCCACATGCAGGAACGCACCCAGCGACTTCTCGCAGAACCCAGTAGCAACCAATTACATCAACAACTGTCAACGACGATTAGTAAACTCAGAACTGAATTAGAGGGATACAGAACCATCCTGCAATATGCAAGATCAGATCAGCACCGAGAAATATACAGCGGATTCTGGAAGGGCTGGGGAACGGATGCAAAAATCGCCCCCAAACTCGACCAAATTGAAGCTGCCCTAGAGCACCTCACTCAGGCAGATCGAAATTTAGAAATAAGAAGAGGTATCACTCAAGACGATCAAAAAAGAGCTTACTACACCTGCAAGCGAGCCAAATCCCGCGATGTCGGCATCAATCCTGCCAACCTTGAAAGATCGATTAAAGACTGCCTTGGCATGGCTCCCGATGGCGCAGACGAGGAGGAATGGGAGCGCGGAAGAGAACAGCGGGAAGAACAAGAAAACCCACTGACAGTTTTAACCGGTGGACAGAATAACAATCCAACTCAGACTAGAGCAAACGTTACAACGCGCGTCATTCCTAATGAACTGGTGCTAAGCCGGTCCTTCTTTTCAGGCATTGAGCAGAAGAGAGCAAAAATTGCTATTGTCGAAAAAATAGGAGCAAACCATAGTGAACAAACCGTTTATTCCCAATACGGCGCTCAAGCACTAGAAAGCGCCCCGAAACAGGATCTCTGGGAATTTGCCTTGCAACTCGTCAAAACAGGCCTTGTAACCGCCCCAAAGGGACCGGTGAGCATTGAGTCGCATTGGCCGCTTGAAGCTGGCAAAGCGCTTGCAGCAGCCGCCGCCGTCCTAGGCGTTCCATTTCATGGCGCGAATAAATACACAAAGAATGTCGCAAAAGATAAGAAAGCACTGGAGGCTTACATTCAAAAATCCAGCGAGCCTGAGGTGAAAGACAGACTGACCGATTCACAATTGAAACGCGCATTGGAAAAAACTGACACCGTTGGCACCTACCCCAAACGCCCTAAAACGGGACACTAAGGATCGGCATTGGCGCTGTTAACTCAGCGCCTCTTCCACACGTAAACGTAGCTCACCCAACTGACCATGAAAGAAATGCCCGGCTTCCGGAAAACGTAATATTTTAGGAGGCGGCAAACGATTTTCTGCCCACACTAAAACTTCCTCTGGTGGCACCACATCGTCTTTATCACCTTGCACTAATACCCAGTCACATAAAATTGGCGGTAAATCACGCATGGGAAAATGCGCCACCGGTGGCGCAACCGTGACAAGTTTTTTAACGGGTAATTGCACGGCTCCGCTCGCGGCAATAAAAGCTCCGAAAGAAAAACCCGCTAACCATAATTCTTGCTGGCCCATTTCAGACTGCAGCCACTTCACCACCGCCAATAAATCATCGACCTCGCCACGACCATGATCGAACGCGCCCTGGCTTTTGCCCACACCGCGAAAATTAAAACGGACCGTCGTTAATCCTAACCCTTGAAAAGCGCGAGCCAGCGTCGTGACGACCTTGTTATACATCGTGCCACCGTGCAAGGGATGCGGGTGACAGATGATGCCAATCGCGTTGCGTTCGGGGCCGATGGGGGTACCCAGCGCAATTTCGAGCTTGCCTGCCGGGCCTTTAATTTCACTGGCTGTTTCATTGGGTGCAAGTTTAGTTAGCATTCCGTTGTTCTCCTTAATTTGATTCGCCGGCACTGCCGCATGCTTTGAATAAACGATCACGAATGGCATCCCATTCGGCCGCTTGCGGAACCGCTTCGATGATAATGCGCTGGTATTGTTGCTGATCCTGGGTGCGTAACATGGCGTATAAATCATGTGCATAGTCAGCGGGATGAGTCGCCATTGAGATGACGTGTACGTGGGGTATCGGCGGCAGCGGTTGCAGGCTATGACGCAAACAAACGACTGGCAACCCTTCTGCGGGCAAGGCTTGCAAATAGGCAACCAGACGCTCTGGTTGAATGAGGCAAGTCGGTGTCGTGGGCGAATAATGTAAATGATGCATACCCGGGGCACGAACTTCACCGGGGTAATCCTGACGTCGCACCGTGACGGGACGACCGAGCACCTCACTAATCGCGGCAGGGCTAATCATGCCTGGGCGTAAAATGCACGGGGTTGGTCCGCTCATATCCAGAATGGTGGACTCAAGGCCGACTTCACACGGGCCGCCATCCAGAATCAAATCGACCTGATCGCCTAATTCAGAACGCACCGCTTCTGCGGTCGTGGGGCTGACACGCGTAAAACGGTTGGCCGAAGGTGCCACCAGACCCCCGCCAAAGGCTTGGAGCAGACCAAGCGCCACGGGGTGGCGGGGAACGCGAAGCGCCACGCTATCCTGCCCGCCTGTGACGCCATCTAGCACCTCTGGGCGCTTTTTTAAAATCAAGGTTAAAGGACCCGGCCAAAAGGCTTTGGCGAGCTGAAGGGCTTCCTCTGGGGTTTCTCGGGCCCAATGGACCATCTCTTCAAGATCTGCCAAGTGGACAATCAAGGGATGGCTGGTTGGACGCTGCTTGGCTGTAAATATTTTGCTCACAGCATCAGGGTTGCGCGCATCGGCGCCGAGGCCGTAAACGGTCTCAGTCGGCACGGCGACCAGGCCACCTGCCCGTAAAATAGCGACCGCTTTGTCAATTTCTGATTCTAATGTCATGTTTAGCATGTGCAAATGTTAGCAAGTTGGGTAATATAGCACTTTAAACGCATTGTGATAACCGGTAGCCCTTATGAGCGAAGCTGAAGTAGCGGTAGCAGTACCTGAAATGGATCAAATTGAAGAACAAGTGGTGCTGAGCAATCAGACCGCCGACTTGACCCCACTCGCCACCTTCAAAGGTCAGGCTATTCTCGATTTGCCTAAAGATTTATACATTCCGCCTGATGCCATGAAAGTCTTGCTGGATGCCTTTGAAGGCCCGCTCGATTTCCTGCTCTACCTGATTCGCAAACAAAACATCGATATTCTCGATATTCCCATCGCCGATGTGACCCGCCAATACATGGTCTATATTGACCTGATGCAGGAATTATCACTCGAACTGGCCGCTGAATATCTGGTCATGGCAGCGATCCTGGCTGAAATCAAATCGCGCATGCTATTACCGCGCGTTGAAGATCCCGAAAATCCGGAAGCCGATCCTCGCGCTGAACTGGTTCGTCGCCTGCAAGAATATGAACGCTTTAAACAAGCGGCTGAAGATATCGAAAAACTTCCCCGCCTGGAGCGCGACACTTTTTGCGTTGAAATTAGCAGCGCAGAAATTGACGTCGACAAACCCTTACCCCATGTTTCATTACAAGACTTGGCGGGTGCACTGGCTGATGTGTTAGTCCGCGCAAAACTCACCAAGAACCACCAGGTGCATATTGATGCGCTGTCGGTACGCGAAAAAATGACCCTGATTCTTGATCGCGTTCAAGATAAAGAACACATTTTATTTACCGATCTTTTCAACGTAAGTGAAGGCCGTGCCGGGATCGTTGTGACCTTCCTCGCTATGCTGGAATTATTGAAACAACACTTGATTGAGTTCGTTCAGGCAATGGAGTTTGCGCCTATCTATTTGAAAGTAAAGCATACGGAATTGCACGTGCTATAATTGTGATATGAACATCAATGGCAGGGCAGAAATCGATGGCCGACGCACAAGACTTAAGTCAAATTACCAAGCAATTGAAGATAGATCATGAAGGTGGTTTTAACACGCTAGACATTCTCATGGGGCTATCCAAAGGCGAGAGAAAGATTATTGGCATCGACATGCCACTCGCGAATGTCAGCGATAAACTTGGCGATCTGTCTAAAATTCGTGGCGAGCAAACCACCGCCATGCAACTCTTCCAAGACGACGTCAACAAAATTGTCGCAAAAAAACCCAATGAACCTGTCATGAATGCGCTGCAAACTGTGCGCACTGCATTAAATAACTTTAGCGTGAAACAAGAGTTAATGCAGAAAGTCATTGTCGACTTGAAAGTAAAAATGCGTGATTACACGCGTGACAAAACAGCGGGCACCCTCAATCCAAGCGAGATTGAAGCCAAACATAAAGAACTTAGCAGCGCCATTACGCAGGCGAAGAAAGAGCTCGAAGATCTTCAAGCCAAACAAAAACAATTGGCGGCCGAAATCACGAGCAAGGACAGCACACTGTTCAGAATGATTGTCTCAGCGGCTGCGGATTTAAGCATGCCAACCGCTATTCAACAACATTTAACCCAGCTGAAACGAAATTAACGCGCCTGCCCTGTTGCCAGATTTTTTTGGGGAATGAGTAAATCGTGCGGGCGAATGCCGGCCAGCCACAACATGCCTAGATACAATACGGCGGAAGTCGTTAACAAAAACGCAAGATGGGTAATGCGCCACATCACTGTTTCCGTGACCCAAACCTGAATATCTCCTGTACCGAACCAAAGCCAAATCGCGAGAATACTATTGGCCGTCAGTAAGCGCATCGCAAATAACATCCAACCATCGCGTGCTGCATAAAGACCACGTTTACGTAAATAATAAAATAAGCAGGCCATATTGATAATGGCAGAGAGAGAAGTTGCCATCGCGATGCCGGCGTGTTTGAGTGGCCCGATTAAACTAAAGTTAAGGGCAATATTCGCTAACATGGCGATCACACCAATTTTCACGGGTGTGCGCATGTCTTGGCGCGCATAGAAACCTGCGGCAAGAATTTTGACAAGCATAAAGGGAGCGATGCCAATTGCAAAAGCCGTGAGGCTTTGACGGGCCATCATCACCGCATGCGCATCAAAAGCACCGTGTTGAAACAGCGTGCTCAGCATGGGGCCTGACACCATAGCGAGAACAACAGCTGCCGGAACACCCACTAATAAAACAGCGCGAATTGCCCAATCGATGGTGAGAGAAAAAGATTCGTGAGATTGCTCTGCGTGGTGGCGTGAGAGGTGCGGCAAAATGACGGTTGAAATCGCAACGCCGAAAACACCTAACGGAAACTCCATTAAACGATCGGAGTAATAGAGCCAGGAAATACTACCCACTGCTAACAACGATGCGAAGATGGTATCGACCAATAGATTGATTTGTCCGACTGATACACCAAACAATGCTGGGACCATTAACTTTAAAACGCGCCTCACACCCGGATCACGAAAATCAATGCGCGGGCGCGGCATTAATTTTAGGTTACGCAGAAACGGCCATTGGAAAACCAATTGCAGAACACCGGCCGCGAACACACCCCAGGCGAGGGCGATAATTGGGGTGGCAAAATGTGGCGCGAACCATAAGGCAGCGGCAATCATGGTGATATTGAGAATAACCGGTGTAAACGCGGCCACCCAGAAGCGGCTGTAGGTGTTTAATACAGCGCCTGAAAATGCGGTTAAAGAGACTAGCATCAGGTAGGGAAAGTTAATGCGGAGCATGGTGACGGCCAGGTCGAAACGCTCGCCGTCGGCATCGAAGCCAACAGCGAAAAGGCGAATCACGTACGGAGCGAAAAGGATACCTAGCGCGGTGACAGCCAATAAGGTGATACCGAGGGTCCCTGACATGGCATTGATAAAACGCTCCGTTTCCGCATGACTCTTTTTCTTTTGGTACTCGGAAAGTACCGGCACGAAAGCCTGGGAAAAGGAACCTTCAGCAAAAAGCCGGCGCATGAAGTTGGGGATTTTGAAAGCGACAGAGAACGCGTCGAAGGTGGCACCCGCACCGAAAATAGCAGCAGTGACCATATCACGAATGAAACCAAAGACGCGTGAGATCATGGTCATACTGATGACCACAGAGGTAGATTTAACCAGTGATTTGCTCATCGTCTGCCCATAATCTTTAGTTCAATAATAGTGCCACATTTTGCCATTACTGGTTTGACAATACTAGAAAAAGACGGCATATTATGCGATCTTTACGAATACAAAGTTAAAGCCTAGGCTTTAATTAACATAATGAAAATATTGGAGAATTTACCTTGGCTAATACAAAGCAAGCGAAAAAACGTGTCCGTCAGGCCGAAAAGAGCCGTCAACAGAACGCCAGCATGCGCTCCATGTTGCGCACCTACATCAAAAAAGTGATCGCTGCGATTGCGACTGGCAACCAAAAAGACGCCAAAGATGCTTTCCAACTTGCCACCCCGATCATCGATCGCATGGCTAGCAAAGGCATTATTCACGCCAATAAAGCTGCTCGTCACAAGAGCCGTTTGACCAGCCACATCAAGAAATTAAGCCAGGCTGCTGCTTAAGCTTCGCTTCTTCTCATGAAACCACGGCCATCTATCGATCGCCGTGGTTTTCTGTTTTCTGAGGATCTAGTAATCCTCTTCTTGCCCATGCCCTTCTAGATACGACATCGCTTGTTGCGCGAGCAAGTCCAAGCCTTCACGAGCCACGCCCGAAATCTTGAATACCTTACCGGTCCAATTCAAACGTTTAACGATCTCAGCGCAATGACTGTCGACTTGATCCGACGGGAGTAAATCGATCTTGTTCAGGATCAACCAACGTTCTTTTTGAAGTAATTCTTCATTGTACTTTCCAAGTTCATTAGCGATGGCGATAACGTTTGCGACAGGATCGCTCTCGTCAACAGGAAGGACATCGACAACATGGAACAGTAATCCTGTTCGGGATACGTGCTTTAAAAAGCGGATACCCAGTCCTGCGCCTTCGGCAGCACCTTCGATTAGGCCGGGTAAATCAGCTATGACGAAGCTGCGATAGCGCGAGACACTGACGACACCCAGGTTCGGATAGAGGGTTGTGAAAGGATAATCAGCAATTTTGGGACGAGCCGCAGACATGGCAGTAATCAAGGTTGATTTACCGGCATTAGGCAGACCAACCAAGCCAATATCCGCAAGAACCTTTAACTCTAGGCGTAAACGGCGGCGCTCGCCTTCTTGACCGGGAATGGTGCGTCTTGGCGAGCGGTTAATACTACTTTTGAAAGCAGCGTTACCAATGCCGTGACGACCACCCTTTGCGACGCAAGCTTCCGCACCATTTGTTGCGAGATCTGCAATGAGCTCATCGGTATCTTCGTCATAAATCATGGTTCCGACTGGTACTCGCAGGTATAAATCATCGCCAGCCTTACCCGCTGAGTTTGTGCCACGACCACCTTCGCCATTTCTGGCTTTATAGGTATGTACATAACGGTAATCTACTAAGGTATTAATACTTTCATCGGCACGGAGATAAATACTGCCACCATCACCGCCATTACCACCATCGGGGCCACCCAAAGGTTCAAACTTGAGGCGAAGAAAGCTGCAAGCGCCATTTCCACCCTTACCTGCTTCTACCGATATTTTAGCTTCATCGACGAACTTCATGTGTTGATCTCATTATTCTTATAATAAAAAAGCCTCGCTGATAACAGGCGAGGCTTATGATACTTATAGCAAGCTGCGTTATTAAGCGGCAGCTGATTTTTCAGTTGCAGCAGGCAAGATGCTAACGGTACGTCTGCGCAATGCACCTTTCACACTAAACACAACTGTTCCTGGCTTTAATGCGAAGAGGGTATGGTCTCTACCAATCCCAACATGCATGCCTGGGTGGAACTTTGTGCCGCGTTGTCTGATGATGATTTCACCCGCATTAACAACTTGACCACCGTAGCGCTTAACGCCAAGGTACTTAGGATTAGAATCGCGGCCATTTCGTGTACTACCGCCAGCTTTTTTATGTGCCATGTTAAAAACCTCTTTCTAGTGCAGTAGATTAACCTGCAATCTTGGTGATTTGGACTTCAGTAAAGTTCTGTCTATGACCTTGCCATTTCATGTGATGCTTACGGCGACGGAACTTAATGATGCGAATTTTGCTATGACGACCATGTGAAAGCACTGTTGCAGTCACTTTGCCGCCATCAATGTAAGGACGACCAACTTTAGCTTTATCGCCTTCACCAATCATCAATACTTTATCGAAATCGAATGACGCACCAACTTCTTGCGCCAACGTTTCAAGTTTAAGGGTGTCACCTTCTTTTACGCGGTACTGTTTACCACCGCTGAATATAACTGCGTACATGTGAATACACTCCAACGCGTTCAATTATTATTATGCCGCTACTTCTTCACGGCGGCCAACTAACTCAACAATCGCCATCGGCGCATTGTCACCCTTACGGAAACCACACTTCAAGATGCGCAAATAGCCACCTGGACGTGCTTTGTAAAATGGTCCGATCTCTGCAAACAGCTTGGCAACAATCTCTTTATCACGTAAACGTGAGTGAGCAAGACGACGTCTATGCAAGTTATCTTCTTTTGCTAATGTGATCAGAGGCTCAATAAAGCGACGTAATTCTTTCGCTTTTGGTACTGTCGTTTCAATTAACTCATGACGCAACAATGAAACCATCATATTCAGGAACATCGATTTACGATGTGTGCTGGTACGACTTAAATTTCTACCGCTATTACCATGACGCATGACTAAAACCCTTCTTATATTCTATCGTTATCTTATTTTATTACTTAACCTTCACCAGCAGCAGGTGAACGCCAGCCATCAATTCTGGTGCCCAGTGCTAAACCATGAGCGGCAAGTACATTCTTGATTTCAGTCAAAGATTTTTTGCCAAGGTTAGGTGTTTTTAATAAATCAGCTTCAGTGCGCTGTACGAGATCGCCAATGAAGAAAATATTTTCAGCTTTTAAACAATTTGCAGAACGAACGGTTAACTCAAGATCATCAACTGGACGATGGAAAATTGGATTAACAGAATCATCACGCAATAATTTCTCTTGAATAGCAGGAGCTGATTGCAAGTCTACGAATGCCGCCAACTGCTGTTGCAAAATCGTTGCTGAACGACGGATAGCTTCTTCAGGATTAAGAGTGCCATCAGTTTCAAGATCAATAATCAACTTATCAAGATCGGTACGCTGTTCAACACGAGCATTGTCAACGACATACGAAACGCGCTTAACTGGGCTGAAACTTGCATCGATATGTAATGAACCAATGACAGTTTTAGCTTCGGCTTTACGGTTGCGAATGGTGGCTGGCTGATAGCCGCGACCTAATTGAACCCTAAGGGTCATGTTAAGTGAACCACTTTCATTGAGATGTGCAATCACGTGTTCTGGATTGACGATTTCAACATCGTGCTCAGCTTCAATATCACCAGCTGTCACTAAACCAGGGCCTTGCTTCGTGAGCTTCAGCATGACTTCTTGACGGTTGTGCATCTTGATTGAAACACCCTTCAAGTTCAGAAGGATTTCAACCACGTCTTCTTGCACGCCTGGAACAGAGCTATATTCATGCTCTACGCCATCAATTTTTACTTCGGTCACCGCAGCACCAGGCATTGATGAGAGTAAAATGCGACGTAGTGTGTTACCCAATGTATGCCCAAAACCACGCTCTAGTGGTTCGAGAGTGATTTTCGCATGAAATGGCGAAATCGTGTCTACGGCAATTTCACGAGGCGTTAAGAAATCAAATGGATTATTTTGCATGTAACAACCTCTCTATCCCAGGAGTGAATTATTTGGAGTAATATTCAACAATTAACTGTTCGTTGATATCGGGTGGCAAATCAGTACGATCAGGTGTTCTTTTGAAAGTACCTTTAAACTCAGCCGCATCAACTTCTAGCCAGGCAGATTCAGGACGTGCTTGGGCTAATGTTAGGGCAGCTTGAATTCGCATTTGTGTTTTTGAACGTTCACGAACGCTCACAACATCACCCGCAGCCACTGAATATGATGGAATGTTAACAGCTTTGCCATTAACTAAAATTCCGCCATGATTCACTAACTGACGTGATTCAGCACGTGTTGAACCAAAACCCATACGGTATACGACGTTATCAAGCCTGCACTCTAATAAGCGCAGTAAGTTTTCGCCGGTGGATCCTTTCAATCTGGTAGCGTGTTTGAAATAGTTTTCAAACTGTCTTTCCAGCACACCATAAATACGACGAACTTTTTGCTTTTCACGCAACTGAACGCCATGTTCAGTTTCACGTCCACGACGTGCACCATGTTGTCCTGGTGGTGTTTCTAATTTACATTTTGAATCTAATGCTCTAACTCCGCTTGTCAGCGATAAGTCCGCTTTTTCGCGGCGAGCTAGTTTGCAACGAGGACCTAAATAGCGTGCCATTGATTATCTCCTGTTACACACGACGTTTCTTTGGAGCACGGACGCCATTAAACGGCACACCGGTCACATCAGTAATTGATAAAATTTTCAAGCCAGCAGAGTTTAATGCACGAATAGCTGATTCTCTACCTGGGCCTGGGCCTTTGACATGCACGTGAACGCTCTTCATGCCGTAATTTTCGACCACAGCTGTTCCAGCTTTTTGTGCAGCTTCACCTGCAGCATAAGGTGTTGATTTACGTGAACCGCGATATCCGCAACTTGCGGCGCTAGTCCAGGCAACTGCATTACCCTGTACGTCAGTAATCGTGACAATTGTGTTATTGAAAGACGAATATACGTGAGCAATACCGTCTGTAATCTGGCGCTTAACCTTCTTACGACCTTTGGTCTTGCCTGCAGCAGGTGTTGCAGCAGTTGCTGCTTTACCAGCTGACGCAGGGGTAGTTTTACCAGCAGAACCAGCTGAACCAGCTGAACCTTCTGTATCCTCAGCTTCGACCTTAGCTTTTACGACGGCTTCATCAGCTTTCGCGGTTTTGTCAATTTTTGTTGTTGATGGTTGTTCTGACATTTTGCTTATTTACCTTTATTTGCCTTTACGTTTGCCTTTACGAGTCCTGGCGTTTGTCCGGGTACGCTGACCCCGCACTGGCAGCCCGCGCTTATGGCGTAGACCACGGTATGTGCCCAATTCAACAAGACGTTTGATACTCATCGCAACTTCACGGCGCAAATCGCCTTCAACGCGGATTTTAGCCACTTCAGATCGCAATAATTCTAACTCACCTTCGGTTAAGTCTTTGACTTTTTTGGAAGGTTCAACTTTAGTTGCTGCACAGATATTCTTCGCACGCTGTCTGCCAATACCATAAATTGCAGTAAGCCCGATTACGACATGCTTCTGCACTGGTATAATTACACCTGCAATACGAGCATTCATTCAATCACTCCTAACTTATCTTCTGACTATGCGCATTTATCTTAAAAAGCGCATGAGTTTAATATTGAATTCTAAAAAAATCAACCTTGTTTTTGCTTATGACGCTTTTCCTTGCAGATCACTCTAACGGTATTTTTACGTTTAATGATCTTACAATTACGGCATATTTTTTTTACTGACGCGCCTACTTTCATGGTGAACTCCAAAAATACAACCCTAAATGACTATCTTAGCGACGTTAAACCACTGCCGCCTCTCAAGTTGGCTTTCTTTAATAATGATTCATATTGATAAGACATAATATGAGCCTGGACTTGCGCCATAAAGTCCATTACAACAACTACTATAATTAACAAAGACGTACCGCCAAAATAGAAAGGTACATTCCACGCTAAAATCATAAACTCTGGCAAAAGGCAGACTAATGTAACATAGATTGCCCCAGCAAGCGTTAATCTTGTCATCACTGTATCGATATACTTTGCTGTCTGCTCACCTGGTCTAATTCCAGGGATAAACGCGCCAGACTTTTTAAGGTTTTCTGCCGTTTCCTTGGGATTAAACACCAAGGCGGTATAAAAGAAGCAGAAAAATATAATACCTGTTGCAAACAAAATCATGTGTAAGGGCTGACCTTGCTGCAATGACACACTTAAAGTCGTTAACCAACCCATCCCCTTTGTATTGCCAAACCACTGGGCAATCGTAGCAGGGAACAAGATCAAACTTGAAGCAAAAATAGGCGGTATCACACCCGACATGTTTATCTTCAGTGGTAAATGTGTGCTCTGGGCAGAATAGACCTTACCACCCTGAATACGCCGTGCATAATTGATTGCTATTCTACGTTGGCCACGCTCCATGAATACTACAAAAGCGATAACACCAAACACTAGAGCCGCAATAATCAACAACACAACTACTTGTAACTGACCTTCTCTTACCTGCTCCAAGGTATGCCCTAGCGCAGATGGCAAGCCAGCAACGATACCAGCGAAAATCAGCATTGAAATACCGTTACCAATACCACGTTCAGTCATCTGCTCACCCAGCCACATCAGGAACATCGTCCCAGTTACTAAGGTAAGCGTCGTGGTCATGTAAAAGCTCATGCCAGGCTCAATGGCAACACCGTTAGCAGCTAGCATCTTGGATACACCCAATGCTTGAAATGCTGACAGAACGACCGTGCTATATCTTGTATACTTGTTAATCTTACGCTGTCCAGCTTCGCCTTCTTTTCTTAACTCAGCGAGCTGCGGTGACATGACAGTCAGCAACTGGATAATGATAGATGCTGAAATGTAAGGCATGATTCCCAGCGCAAAAACGCTGAATCGCATCAGTGCACCACCGGAAAACATATTGAATAAGCCAACAACTGTATTTTGTTGGCTATTAAATAGTTCTGCTAAACGTAATGGGTTTAAGCCAGGCACAGGGATGTACGAACCAACCCTGAAAATTATAATCGCAAACAGAACAAAGAACAGTCTGTATTTGAGATCTGCCATTCCACCCGATTTCAATCCTGAACCCAGCCTTCCTGCTGCCATTACTTAAGCCTCTACTTTTCCTTTGGCTGCCTCAATCGTCTTGCGAGCACCTGCAGTGACATTAAGACCGCGTACTGTGATAGCACGATTTAATTCGCCTTTGCCGATGATTTTCACATCGAGTGTATTGAAACGGACTAATCCACTTTCCATCAACACAGCAAAATCAATGGTTGTAGCTTCTAATGAGTTTAAGTCTGATAAGTAGACTTCTTTACGATGTGCTGCCATTCTTGAACGGAAACCTGATTTAGGAATACGTCTTTGAATAGGCATCTGACCGCCTTCGAAACCGACTTTATGGTATCCACCAGCACGTGCACGCTGACCTTTATGGCCACGTCCGCAGGTTTTACCTTTGCCGCTACCAATTCCACGCCCTAAGCGTTTTGACTTTATTTTGGAACCAGGTGCAGGTTGTAAAGTATTGAGTTGCATCTTTACACTTCCTCTAATTTAATAATTTTAGTAGCGAATAGTTACTTGGTTTCGCCGGTTAATTCTTCAATGGTTTTGCCACGTTTCGCTGCTAAGTACTCTGGCGGAGTAATACTTGCCAAAGCTTTTAAAGTAGCTCGAACAACGTTAACTGGATTGGTTGAACCACCAATTTTCGCTAAGACGTTTTTGACGCCTAAAACTTCAAATACAGCGCGCATTGCGCCACCAGCAATAATACCAGTACCTTCAGATGCAGGCTTCATGAATACACGTGTTGCACCGTGCTTACCTGTGGTTTCATGATGTAACGTGTCATTTTTGATGACAACAGTAAGCATATTCTTGCGTGCATTTTCAAGTGACTTTTGGATAGCAACAGGAACTTCACGTGCTTTACCGCGCCCGATGCCCACTCTGCCATGGCCATCACCAACAACGGTAACTGCCGCGAATGTAAAAATTTTACCACCTTTAACAACTTTCGCATTTCTGCCAACAGCAACTAACTTCTCAGTGTAGCCGTCGCCTTTTGTTGTTTGCTCATAACTTGCCATATGTCACCCTTAAAATTCTAAACCGGTTTCTCTTGCTGCATCAGCCAGCGCCTTGACACGACCGTGGTATCTAAACCCGGAGCGATCGAATGCAACAGCCTTGATTCCTGCCGCAAGTGCCCGCGTTGCTACTAATTTACCAACTTCTTTAGCAGCTTCAGCGTTACTGGTTACCTTAACCTTGATTTCTTTATCAAGTGTTGACGCACTCACCAGAGTTTTATCGCCGGCGGGTGTTGTCACCTGAGCATACATATGCTGCCCAGACTTGTAGATACAGAGGCGAGTTGCTTCTAGCGTACGAATGTGCGCTCTTGTGCGCTTGGCTCTGCGTTGTCTTGATTCTCGTTTATTCATTGTGACTACCTGCTCTGATTACTTCTTCTTAGTTTCTTTGATTTCAACTATTTCATCTGAATAGCGCGCGCCTTTGCCCTTATAAGGTTCTGGCGGACGAATCGAGCGAACTTGTGAGGCAACCTGGCCTACCAATTCTTTACTCGCGCCCTTAATAACAATTTCAGTCTGAGTCGGAGTTTCAATGGTAATCCCAGCTGGGATTTCATAATTCGTTGGATGAGAAAAGCCAAGGCTAAGTGACAGTGAAGTTCCCTTCATTTGCGCACGATAACCTACACCAACGAGTGTTAATTTACGCTCGAAACCCTTGGAAACACCATGGATACTATTGCTAATATTTGCTCTCATGGTTCCGGCAATCGATCGGTATAATTTAATGTTCACGCCCGTGATGTTTTTACGCTTTTCTTGATCCGGCGCGACATTAATGAATCCGTCTGCCATTGTTACTTTAACGAATGGGTGTAAATCTACATTGATGAGGCCTTTAGGACCTTTCACAGCGAGCTTTTCGCCTTGAATTTTGACATCAACGCCTGCAGGAATGGCAACAGGCTTACGTCCAATTCTTGATGTGGTTACAGTTGACATAATTACTCCTACTCTACAGTGCACAGCACTTCGCCACCCACATTCTGGGTACGAGCTGCTCTGTCAGTCATTACTCCCTTAGGAGTAGAAATGATGGCAATTCCAAGTCCGCCTCGAACTTGTGGCAGTTCGCGGGAAGGCCTGTATATACGTAAGGCTGGTCTGCTAATACGTTTGATAGTCTCAATAACTGGACGACCTTGGTAATACTTAAGCTTTACCGTTAAATCTTTTTTGGCACCATTAGCAATTGACTCATATGACTCAATGAAACCTTCTTCTTTCAGAACGCGAAGAATTTCACTTTTGATATGGGAATATGGCAGACCAATTGCACGAATCCCCATGCTTTGAGCATTTCTGATTCGGGTCAACAAATCTGCGACTGGATCTTGCATTGACATCGTTAATACCTCTGTATTCGTTAATTACCAGCTGGCCTTTCGCATACCTGGAACCATGCCATTAATGGTGGCAAGGCGCATATGCAGACGACATAAGCCTGTTAATCGGTTATAAGCACGTGGTCTTCCACAGAGCTTGCAGCGATTACGGCGACGGGAACCACTTGCGTCGCGTGGCATTTTTTGTAAAGCCGCAAGTGCAGCCCATTTTTCATCATCACTTGAGTTAATATCGATAACAGCCTGCTTTAACGCATCACGCTTCGTTTTAAGGCGAGTGTGGATCTGTTTACGATTCTCATTACGATTAACAACTGATATCTTTGCCATGGTGTCAGCTCACTTCTTTCTCTTTAAATGGGAAATTGAATGCCTTCAAGAGAGCAAAAGCATCTTTATTTGTTTTGGCAGAAGTGGTGATTGTGATATCCATCCCTCTAATTGCATCAATTTTGTCATATTCGATTTCAGGGAAAACGATCTGTTCTCTAATGCCCAAACTGTAGTTGCCTCTACCATCAAATGATTTTGCACTAATACCACGGAAGTCACGTACTCGTGGCAATGCGATGGTGATCAAGCGATCTAAAAACTCATACATCTTTGCACGGCGTAAGGTTACCTTACATCCGATCGGCCAGTTCTCACGAATCTTGAAACCAGCAATCGACTTACGTGAAAGAGTTTGAATAGCTTTTTGGCCTGTAATTTTTTCGAGTTCTGCGACAGCGAAAGTCATGATTTTTTTATCAATCGCAGCTTCACCCACACCCATATTTACAGTAATTTTTGTAATTTTAGGTACTTCCATCACAGATGAAAAACCGAGGTCTTTCTTCAGTTTCGGCACTATTTCATTTTTATACTTTTCTAATAATCTTGGCATATCGACACCTTTTTACTATTTAGCGTCAACCAGCTCATTACTCGACTTGTAGTAACGTGCGCGTTGACCATCTTCTAGAACCCGGATTCCGACCCGGCTTCCCTTTTTGGTAGTAGCGTCATATAACATAACGTTTGAACGATCGATAGGCATTGTTTTAGCAACAATACCACCTTGTTCACCCGTATTTGGGTTTCCCTTAACGGCCTTTTTGGCTTCGTTAATACCCTCTACAATTAGCTTCGCACCACCATCTACGAGGGTGAGTACGGTGCCTCTTTTACCTTTGTCTTTTCCTGCGATAACAATTACGTCATCACCTTTTTTTAGCTTTTTCATGATCGTCTCACTTTATTGCTAACTACAAGACCTCTGGAGCTAACGATATAATTTTCATAAAGTTTTCGCCGCGTAATTCGCGCGTTATTGGTCCGAAAACACGGGTGCCAATCGGTTGTAATTGCGCATTGAGCAATACAACAGCATTCTCATCAAAGCGTATTGCCGAGCCGTCTGTACGCCTTATACCTTTTTTTGTCCTGACGATAACAGCGTTCAAGACTTCACCTTTTTTAACTTTGCCGCGTGGAATCGCTTCCTTTACAGAAACTTTAATGACATCACCAATACCTGCATAACGTCTTTTGCTTCCGCCCAGCACTTTTATACACATGACACGACGGGCACCACTGTTATCGGCCACATCGAGCACTGATTGCATCTGGATCATGCTTTACTCCGACTTACGTTCACGAGCTTTTTTGAGCTCGCCAATATTATCATGTTTAATCAAAAATAAAAGCCAAATACCGTTTATTTTCACCGATTAGGCATTAATAAAGGGTTATCTTACGAGGGATCTTATTCTTGCTCTTCTCTCTTAAGAATTTCTACCAGCTTCCACCGTTTTGTTTTAGAGAGCGGACGAGTTTGCTGGATGCGAACCACATCACCCACACGTGATGAATTTTCTTCATCATGTACGTACATCTTCGTGCTACGTTTAACATACTTACCGTAGACTGGATGCTTAACCTTACGCTCAATTTGGACAACAATTGTTTTATTCATTTTATTACTGACAACTTGTCCAATAATACTACTAACTGCTTTGGCTTGATCTGTTGTGTTTACTTGCGTCATACACTAGAACCTTCTTTCTGTTTCAGTACGGTTTTTACACGGGCAATATCGCGCCTTACATTTTTCAATAAGATAGGCTTTGGTAATTGACCGGTACCTTTTTGCATGCGCAGATTAAATTGTTCTTTTAGCAGAGCTAAAAGTTCAGTATTCAATTCCTGTACACTTTTTTGTGTTAATTCAGATGCTTTCATTACATTATCGTCCGCGCAATAAATAGTGTTTTAACTGGCAGTTTAGAAGCAGCCAAGCCCAAGGCTTCACGCGCTAAATCTTCAGTAACACCTTCAATTTCAAACATGACACGCCCAGGCTGTACAGGTGACACCCAATATTCGACGTTACCCTTACCTGAACCCATTCTAACCTCAAGCGGCTTCTTACTAATTGGCTTATCTGGGAATACACGAATCCAGACTTTACCACCACGCTTGATATGACGAGACATTGCACGACGTGCTGCTTCGATTTGACGTGCAGTAATCGCACCAAATTCGAGGCACTTTAATCCATACTCGCCATAGCTAACTTTTGTGCCGCGCGTTGTAATGCGGTTATTGCGGCCTTTAAATTGCTTACGGTATTTTGTTCTTTTTGGCTGCAACATTTCTTACTTCTCCTGCTTGCCGGTTTTTTCGGGCGCGGCTTCTACCTGCTGACCCATCTTGTCTCCAATGATTTCACCTTTGAAGATCCATACTTTAACGCCGATCACACCGTAAGTTGTGAAAGCTTCAGACAATGCGTAGTCGATATCGGCACGGAATGTTTGTAAAGGAACGCGACCTTCACGATACCATTCTGTACGAGCAATTTCAGCGCCACCCAATCTACCACTGACACTAATCTTGATGCCTAATGCGCCTGAACGCAGCGCTGTGGTAACAGCACGTTTCATGGCACGACGGAACATGATGCGTCTTTCTAACTGTTGAGCAACAGAGTCAGCCACTAACTTAGCGTCTAATTCTGGTTTACGTACTTCTTCAATACTGACGTGAACAGGTACATTAACGATTTTGCTAATTTCATCACGCAGTGTTTCAACTTCTTTACCACTCTTGCCAATGATAACGCCTGGACGAGCGGAGTGAACCGTTACACGCGCATTACGAGCGGGTCTATCAATCTGGATTCTGCTCACACCAGCTTGCGAGAGTTTAGCACGCAAGTAATCTCTGACTTTAAGATCTGCACACAACGTATCAGAAAAGTCTTTAGATGATGCATACCATCTTGATGCCCATTCTTTAACGATGCCTAAGCGTATGCCAACTGGATTAACTTTCTGGCCCATTAACTCTTCTCCTGATCCGATACTACAACTGTGATATGACAAGTTGGCTTAAGAATACGAGCCCCACGACCTTTTGCCTTTGCCTGCATACGCTTATAGGTTGGACCCTGGTCAGCGTAAATGGATGCGACTCTCAGATCATCAATATCAGCGCCATGATTATGTTCGGCATTAGCAATAGCTGAATTCAACACCTTCATCACAACACCGGCGACTTTTTTCGGGCTAAACTTTAAAATGTCCAGCGCACGGTCAATTGGCAGGCCACGAATTTGATCACACACCAAGCGACACTTTTGTGGTGATAATCGTGTGAATTTTAATTTTGCTGCAACTTCCATTCTCTAATCCTCTACTCAGATGCTTTATCGTCTGCACCCTTCGCTTTTTTGTCACTGGAGTGACCGCGAAACGTGCGTGTAGCAGCAAATTCACCAAGTTTATAACCCACCATATTTTCAGTGATATAAACCGGAACATGCAGCCTGCCATTATGAATTGCAATTGTCAGGCCAACCATTTCAGGCAACACCATTGAACGGCGTGACCATGTCTTGATTGGACGCTTGTCATTCTTAGCAACGGCCTTTTCCACCTTCTCAATCAGGTGATTATCTACATATGGTCCTTTTTTAATTGAACGTGGCACGCTGACACCTCTACTCAAATAATTGTTAACTATTTACTTTTGGATTTGCTGATAAATTTAGCTGTCCGTTTATTCTTACGAGTTTTGAAACCCTTAGTTGGAACGCCCCATGGACTGACTGGATGACGACCACCTTTGGTTTTACCTTCACCACCACCGTGCGGGTGATCAACCGGGTTCATAACTGTACCTCTGACCGTCGGGCGTGTACCGCGATGGCGAGTTGCACCAGCCTTGCCCAATGAGCGAAGGTTGTGCTCGGAATTGCTTACTTCACCAATAACAGCCTTACATTCAGCCAAAATCTGGTGAGTATGGCCAGATTTCAATCTTACGCTGGCATAACTACCTTCACGCGCAATTAATTGTGCCGACGTACCTGCACTACGAGCGATTTTTGCGCCTTCACCGACTTTCATTTCAACGCAATGAATCGTTGAGCCGACTGGAATGTTGATAAGTTGCAGGCAATTACCTGGTTTAATAGGTGAATTTTTGCCTGAAATGATTTCATCACCTGATTTCACGCCTTTCGGGGCGATAATATAACGCTTTTCACCATCTGCGTATACTACTAAGGCAATAAATGCACTACGATTTGGATCGTATTCCAGGCGTTCAACTTTTGCAGGAATGCCGTCTTTATCACGTTTGAAGTCAACGATACGGTATTTCTGCTTGTGTCCACCACCAATATGGCGGCAGGTAATACGACCAAGGTTGTTACGACCACCTGATTTTGATTTCTTTACCAGCAAGGCTTCATGTGGCTGGCCTTTGTGTAAGTCTTTATTCACAACTTTAATCACAAAGCGCGTACCGGGCGATGTTGGTGACTGCTTAATAATAGCCATGTTATTGTGCTCCTGCTATTTCAAGTTTTTGGTCAGCCTGGAGGGTAACATATGCTTTTTTCCAACCCTTCCTGGTACCTGCAACACCACGAAATGTTTTTGGTTTCGTTTTGACATTCATCATACGAACACACTTAACTTTGGTGTTAAATATAAACTCGATTGCATCTTTTACTTCAGGCTTTGTTGCGTCGCTACAAACCTGAAAGGCGTACTCATTATTTTTTTCTAGGCCAATTGTCGCTTTTTCAGAAATATGCGGAGACAAAATGACTTTTAGTAAACGTTCCTGATTCATTTCAGCAACTCCTCTATTTCTTTAATTGCAGCTTCGGTCATGACAACTTTTTCTGCGCGGACCAATGTGACGGGATCCATCGCTGCAGCATGAACATCTAGTAATGCTAAATGTGGGACATTACGTGATGCGAGATACAAGTTCTCTTCAACCGCTTCAGTCACGATCAAGATGTTGCCAGTTAATTTGAGCTCTTCGAGCTTCTTTAACATTTCTTTTGTTTTTGGCGCATCAACGGTGAACGTATCAACAACAAACAATCTTTCCTGACGAATCAGTTCTGAAAGAATGGAACGCAGTGCACCTTGGTACATCTTGCGATTCACTTTTTGCTTGTAGCAACGTGGTTTAGCAGCGAAAACGGTACCACCTTTACGCCATAATGGGCTTCGGATTGTACCTGCACGCGCTTGACCCGTACCTTTCTGACGGAATGGCTTTACACCACCACCGCTGACTTCAGAACGTGTTTTTTGTGCTTTAGTACCTGCACGGCCAGCAGCCATGTAAGCGGTAACAACTTGATGAACCAGTGGTTCGTTAAATTCGATCGCAAATACAGAATCAGCGAGTTCGAGTTTCTTTTTTGAATTGATATAATTTAGTTCCATGGCTCTCTCCTACGCGTTCGCGGCTTTATTGTCAACTTTAACTGCAGGACGGATGATGACATATCCGTTTGATGCACCTGGAACGCCGCCCCTGACCAGAACTAAATTACGCTCTGAATCAACACGTACAACCGGCTGGGAGAGTATGGTTCTAACTACATCACCCAAGTGTCCACACATTTTCTTGCCTTTAAATACCTTACCTGGTGACTGACGTTGGCCAATCGAGCCTGGTACACGGTGAGAACGAGAGTTACCATGTGTATTATCTTGTCCACGAAAGTGATGACGCTTAATTGTACCGGCGAAACCCTTACCTTTCGTAACACCTGTTACGTCAACATATTGACCTTCACTGAAACGATCCACCTTAATTTCAGCGCCCACTGCGAATTCAGCCAATTGTTTGCTGTCATCAACAGTAAATTCACACACACGACTACCTGGCTCTACGCCTGCTTTAGCGAAATGTCCCGCTTCAGCTTTGGATAACCGATTAGCCTTACGACTACCGACTGTCACCTGAATAGCATCGTATCCGTCATTATCAACTGTTTTAATTTGTGTAATACGGTTTGGGAGAACTTCAATAACTGTGACGGGCACAGAAGAGCCGTCCTCATTAAAGACTCGCGTCATACCACACTTTTTTCCTAGTAACCCTATTGTCATTTTTATCGCCTCACCTGGGCATCATTATTTCTATTAATATCTATTAACTTTCAGCATCAACGCTAATTTGCACGTCTACGCCTGCAGCAAGATCCAGTTTCATCAACGCATCAATCGTCTTATCCGTTGGTCGATTAATATCGACCACACGCTTGTGGGTACGCAATTCATACTGATCACGAGCGTCTTTATCGCCGTTCGGAGCAATACAAATTGTGTAACGTTCAATACGTGTTGGCAGCGGGATTGGTCCTCTAACTTGAGCACCAGTCCGTTTTGCAGTTTCGACGATTTCCTTTGTTGATCTATCAATCAAACGGTGGTCAAACGACTTTAACCGTATGCGAATTCTTTGACTCTTTCTTCCAATGGCCATTTTAATTACTCGATTACTTTAGCAACAACACCAGCACCGACCGTACGGCCGCCCTCACGGATTGCAAAGCGCAATCCTTCTTCCATTGCCACCGGAGCAATCAAAGTAATAACCATCTTGATGTTATCGC
>CAZGPP010000023.1:0-18830 GCA_964527435.1 uncultured Coxiellaceae bacterium
AAGCCATTCATGGAAAATTTTGCATGAATGGCTTGAATTTCAAGACAGTATCTACGCTTGCTATCTCACCACCATAAAAACGCATATATAACAACCACAAAAAATATCGCATTCAAAATATTGAAGCCAGTTTTATACGGCGGACTGATCGTTACGAATCGGCTCACTACGCACATCATCCAGGTATACAACAAATAGAGTAATATCACTATTTCGCGAACATGATAGCCTTTCCCCGTCACGACAATATTCTTGTCATTAATGTTATACCAACAAGGAATGGTCATCCCGACAGGTAAATTGGCCTTCCTCGCCAAGAGACGACTCATACCATCACCAAAATATAACTCATAGAGATAATACGTTGAGTGTACGCGTGAAGCGGCCGTCCATGAGGTATAAGGCTGATCGTCGATGACATAAACAAGCTGGACACTGGGTGTATAGGTAGGGTAGCGCCCAGACGATTTTTTTATTTCACTCCCTACAATCACGCAGCGTGTTTCTTTATAAGCGGTGGAGTTCACGTCAAGATCGTTATACAAAGAGGGGAAGAACAGAACAAACAAAATTACAAATAGTGCGCCAAACGTATTGGTTAAGGTTTTGCTGCCCTGATCACTATCCATAAAATTATCTCACCGTCCGTTATGCTGATCTCCTATCATAAGCAATGGTGATCACTTTTTGAAGCGTGTTTTTCTCGCGACACACTAGTCCTGATTTAATTATCGCAATTTATGATTATTTAAAGGACGTCCCCTTTATGGACATTACTGGGCTACAAACATTTACCGATCTAGCCTGTATAAACGCTGCGCGTTTACACAGGCTATTACGGGCCACGCTTGCTATTTTGTGGGATTTCCACGATTCCGCTTCGTCTCAGCTTCGCTAGCATCACCATATTTCAGTCTGCCTGAAGCCCCACCCAAAGATTGGCGTGCGGAAGCAAAGATAGTCTCTCTTCTTTGATTGATTTTGATAACTTCAGGAATTAAAGCATCGACCACACTCTGATGATTGCCGGCTTTCGCTAAATCGATGGCATTCTTCCATTGAGCATTATGGATTGTCGGGTCACACTTACCGGTTGCCATCAGGATTTTCAAAATAGTGAGATTGCCGTTTTGTGCTGCAAACATTAATGCCGTATTGCCATGTCTATCGATGAAATTAAAATTGTAATCATACGGTAGCTTCTTATAATAGAAACTAATCATATCAATAATGCATCTCACAATGCGCTCACTGCCAACTTTCGCGGCTGCCATTAACACTGACATATCGTCATGCTGGTCATCAAAAACGCCACTAAGCAAATATCCCACCGTGATAGCTTCTGAATTTTTGGTATTATCATCAGTTGCGGCGATAGCTGTTAACAGTCTGATAACCAGCTCTTCTTTATCACTAGTGGTGGCGTTAAAAATAGCATCAAAAAGTATTCTTGCTTGCGAGCTTGGACGAGTATACATAAACAGTGCCTTATAATTATTATGCTGCGCAATATATATGCCTATGTGACTCGGGTCAACTAATACGCTTGCTGACACCTTTATTCAAGCGTGATATTTTTTATTAAGCTATTCGCTGAAATACATTTAGTTGGTGGGTATCGTTATCTTTCCAGCCTGCAGGTCGATCGCTGCGCCAATCTATTCTGGGTGCAAAGAATGAAGCAATGCCATTCTTTGTGCGTGCAAGATTGTGGGTTTTGCTTTCTTCCATTATTTCATCAACGATGATCACTCTTGCGCCTACCAGAGCATAGTCAATAATGGCAGCAAGGACGCGCTCGCAGCTGGCAGAATCAAGATACTTTAACGCACGCACAGCAATGATATACAGGTGACCATGAATCAGGTCTTCAAGATATCCTGCATGCGATTTGTCATTCAAATCCATTAACTGATAATCAATTCTATTCTTCGCATTTTCAGGGCATAGCAAATCAAAATGATGTTTAGCGCGTTCTGATACATCGACAGCTGTGACATGAAATCCTTGCGAGGAAAAGAATATACTGTCGCTGCCCAACCCGGCACCCAGATCCAATAAGGCATTTTGATTATCGAGTTTATGTGTCAGTCTATTGCCTAACATTTCATGCAGGAATGACGGCCGAATTTGTTTGCATTCACCGGCGTATTGTTTGATATCCAAACCGACCCGCGTCATTAATGTTTTTACTACAGGGTCTTTTTCGACTAAATCGATGATTTGATCAGAGTAGTCCTCTTGATCATCAAGAGATGGAAGTAATTGAGATAGTCCGTGTAACATATCATTTCCGTGTGAATTGACAGATTGATAGCGATATATCTTGTTTAACATGTCGAATAAAGCCGACATCATTGATCTAGAATCTGTAAAATGACTGGTTTGGTTTTGCAGAAAAAATAATGCCTGTACTTTTGGATCGAGTTTATCTGCAGTCAGCAGTTGTTTTTCAACTTTATAATACTTTAGCCAGCTGGGATTTTTATATTGCAGGATTTGACGGCGGTGATTGATAAAAGCTTCTGAAAAATCCTGTAGAACTTTTGAAAAGATATCGATAGCGTCGTTATCTGCTTTATTTTTGCCGCTGACAAGACTTAATTCCCACTGGACGTTGTTGTTTTTCTTGTCCCTTATTATCAGTTCTAACAAACCTGATTGATTGACGCTTAATTTTATCGCACCTTCAGAAATATCAAAGAGAGCGAATAGTTTTTGTATGTGAGGATTTTTGAGTATATCTGGCAGTGATGTTTTATTTTTTATCGCTGATAGGAATGATGTCAAATCGACGGCAGACTGAAACGTTAAATGCATGTTCGTGGAGACATTGTTAGACAAATGAGTTTCAGTAATAGCTATATCAAGCGTCTCAGAAAGTTTTGCACGATAAATCGATTTGGTCATGTTAATGCCTTCAGGTAAGGTAATTCAGAAATAATTTTACAAAGTTATTTTTTTGATGCTGACGGGTGCATGATCAGCATCATCAGTCTTGGTAGCTTTTACTTTATAAAATGGATCAGCGCCTATTGTTCTAGTATAAATCACGCTTCCATTTCTATTCTTGCTTTTTTGGCAGCCTATTTTTTGCAGCGATGTAATCATTTTCGTGATGAGGTTTCTGTCCTCTTCACTAATCTTTGTGTTACTTAATAATTCGTGCCATTTCTGCAATGGCTGCATAATACCTCAATATTCACTCTCTGCTCAACTTCACTAACTTATTTTGAATAGTATATTGATTGTAATCAGAAATTCCGCGAGGCTTGCCACCCTCTTTATATGGAATACACCGATGAGTGGCAATGAGTTGCCCAAGGCGATCGACAAATGAGCAGACAGGCGATGATCTTGTGATTGGGTGTTGGCTTTGCAAGTGCAAATCGTAACGGTATGATGCTGTCAATGCTATGCGATTTTTCAGCAACATTGGCATTTTCTTCCAGCAGCATGTCTAACATCGCCGCAATTAACAAGGCATAACCTGCCTGAGCGAGCCGTAGCCCGTGATGTCTTAACTCCAATTAGTTCGCGTTATATGCAATTAATCATCCACAAGCATGCTTGCAAAAATTAACGGCCTCGCTTATTTCTCAAGCAAATATAGATCATGTGATTCCCCAACATAGCTGATATTTTTCAAAAATTTAAACCCTACTTTTTCTATCACACGTAACGATGGCTTGTTTGTGATTTCAACAGAACAAAACAGCTTATCAAGCGTTAAAACTTCAAATGCAATATCGGCGCAAGAAGAAGCTATCTCAGTTGCATACCCTTTATTCCAGAACTCAGAAAACACCACGTAACCTATAGCAACAGCTTCTTCGCCATCAATCTCTCTTGCATATAATCCACCACGGCCGATTAACTTATTTGAGTCTTTTTCAAACCATAGCCATGCATCGAAGCCTCGTTCAGCCCATGCATTCAAGCAACCTTGAAAGCGTTCCTGAACGACATCCACGGGCACTACACCGCCTATCGTTGCCATAACCACTGGGTCTTGATAGAAGGCACACACCATATCAAAGTCAGATTCGCTGACCTTTCTGGCTGTTAATCTTGCTGTTTCGAATGACTCAACGCTTAAGAATTTTTTGATTATCTTCATTGCTAATGACTCCACATCACGACCTACGCATACAAAAAAATAAGCACCAACTATTCCCAATTATAATAACGACCAATCGACTTAAGACTATCTTTTATAAATTCAAACTGAGGATACTCTTTTGCATTCCAGTCAGGTGATATATTAATCATAATAGCCGCACCATTGCTGCCATCTAAACTACCAATCAAAATTGTTAAGTAACCAATATTGTTGCCTGAATGCATAAAATACTTTCTATTACGATGCTCATCGCCATTTTTATCGCTAATGAAAAAACCAAGGCCGCGCGTAGGTGTGCTGCTGGGTGTTACCAAGGCGCGAGCATTAGCTTGTGACAACAAACCATGTGTTGTATTAAGGCTATTCTGTGTGGCAATGATAAATTTCGCCAAATCAGTCGGCGTTGTCCACAGTAATCCCGTAGCATAGATGGGACTTGCGCTGGGTGCTTTTGGAAAACGTTGGTGATCTGCATTGTATGGTAGAGCAACTTTATCTGGAGCATTGATAAATAAATTATTATCAAAATAACTGTTAGTCATTCCTGCTGGATCTAAGATCAAAGAGCGCATGAGCTCTGGATAAGGTTTTGATGTCACATCCTCCAAGAACATTTGCAATATCGCATAACAGCCATTGCAGTAGCTATATTGACTTCCGGGCACAGCTGTTACAGTGAGTGGCGGATTAGTGGCGGGTGGCTCGCCAAGAAATAGCTGGGTTAGTGTCGGCAACGTATCATTATAGCCATAGCCGCCATCTGGATAGGGATTACTAATGGACGCTGTATGATTGAGCAATGTTAAAATTGTCACCGCGTGCTTTTTGGTATACGCATTTGCAGGGACTTTCCATCGCTTTAAGTAATCGTTAACCGGGCTCTTGAGAGAAATATTATCGGCAGCTGATATTTTCAATACTGCAGTGGATGTTAAGGTTTTTGTGATCGAAGCGGCTTGAAATAGAGTGTTTGGGTTAACTGGTCGTTTAGTAATTAAATCAGCATAACCATAAGATTTTACCCCTATGATTTTACCGTTTCTAACGATAGCGAGTGAGGCACCTGGAATATTATGTTTTTTGATTAGTGCTGCGAGCTCTTTATTTAGTGTGGCTGGTATTTCTGGTGGAGATGGTGCAGACATTACGAAAGGACTGTAGCTGGTTGTAAGGCAGCACATTAGGGTGATTTTGAGTAACTTCAATAACCGCATATTTTCTCCGTTATTTCTACCGATATATGAATTAAGCTACGTCGTGAGAGTTCTTGAAGCTGTGATGTTATTTATAAATTATGAGGGTACTTGTTCTGGCTTTCAATGTGTTTGAAACTATTGATCGGCGGGATAACTCGTTGTGATTTTCTTGAGCAAGCGTAGCCCGTGATGTATGAACGCGCAGCGTTTACACAGGCTACTATTACGGGCTAGGCTTGGTTAAATCTGGTGATCCGATTTATATTTCCAAAACAGTCTCATCATGCACGACGGAATTAACTTGATACATCATCGCGCGCGCGCCAGTAATTACACATAAAAGAAGAACGCAACATAATGAAAGGTAACTATTATTAATGACACTTAAAAACCACAACGCGACAGCAGAACCAACCCCCATAAATCCATAAGATTTGATGATGATAGTATATCGATCATGCGGATAATCGATATTAACCCTGTCGATAATTGATAGTGCTATTATTTCGTAAATGAATGCTGCAATAAAAGCTAAAAATAAAAGTGCTAAAGCCGCCACTGTTAATGCTTGGTACTGCAGGTAAACATTAAATTGTTTAACGAGGAGAATGCTCCCACAGACAAAAGTAGTTAGGGAGAAAAGACAAAGTGTGAGCTTAACGTGGATGCTATTGCACTGAATGAAAATTGAATCACTTAATTTAGACCAATAGAGCTTTATGGATAGCACCTTAAACAGATAGGCAGCGACTGCGACACCGGTATAAAACACTGCCAACATATACGTACCGATATGAGGCGAGACATCGTGGGCAAGACCAAATAAAACTGCCTGAGTTGCGACAGTTAAGCTAGTTAATGCTGTCACTACGCGCATCACCCCACTATTATTTTCTGTGCCTGACTGCAAGGAATCATCACCTCGCTCAGTTTGTGCGACTCGATTATCTTCCACCGACCCAAACAAATCGATGGAACCCGCCAAAAACTGCAAGAGCGCATCAAGCAGCAACGCGGCGGAAAGACTGAGAGGTATATCTAATATTTGCCATAACACAAGCCCTGAAACGATTCCTATATAATACCCTAACTCAACCCATGCTATTCGATGCTGTATCTTAGCCGCCTCAGCCGCGCGCCTTACCCTTGAATAAAACCAAAAACTGAACCTTAGACTAAGGAATGCGAAGAAAATCACGGCAGGGTAGCCGGTCATTAGCTGATTTTCAGCGTACTTATTAAAAATAAGTAACAGAAGAATTGACACTACACTGCTGAAAAATGAAAAGTATCTCGTTAGCAACTTCGATAATGAGGCTGTGATAGACTGTAGAAATATCAAGCCCAACACGGTCCCTGAAAAAAACGCAAGAACAGAACCGCCTTTCAAATACTCCGTTTGAATACAGGCAATACCTTTACCTAAGATAATGCCGCCACCAAAAGCTGCGAGTAGATTTGAGAAGGATAAAAGAAAAAATGTGTGCTTGGGTTGGTATGTTTGCATAATCATAAGCTATATACGAAATTCATTTTATTTTACTAATTTGGCTCTAGATAAAATCGTTTCACCGAAAAGCTTATGAGCTATCTCAGCAGGCAGCCCTGTAGCTCGCACTTCATGATTAATAAAAATCATCGCGACATCAGCTGTCAGACAAATTTGGTTTTTTTGATTTCTCACGGAATAGCGCAATATAAGGCCTTTGGAAATAAGTGATGTTGGCTCAATCGAAACTTGGATTACATCATCAAGATAGGCTGTTTTTATATATTTGACCGTCATCTCTGAAACAACAGCACCAAGCCTATGTTCGATCATCTTTGTAATTGGGTATTCAATTCTATCAAGTAACTCGATTCTCGCTCGAGTTAAGATGGTAACCCATTCGGCATTGCCAATGATCCCCATGAAATCTAAATCGTCATGTCGAACGGTATATTGGAAGGTATGCTTATTCATTGAAGCGGTATTCTCATCTTTTGAGCACCTCGAAATAGATCGATTATTGAGCTATTTCGATTTTTTTGAATTATACTTCATCGCTATCTGTGAGCGCAAGAATTTACTACCCGGAAAAATACAATGACAAAATAAATTGGTACGATTTAAATTCTACTTACGGAAGACTCGTACGATCAGATGCTGTCTCACAGAAGCAACCGCGGCAACCGTTGCCACTATGTGCCATTTCCATTACTCAATTGGATTTAAAATCGAATGCCTTAAATATCCTTGTGAACGAGTTGTAGCAATTACAGGCGCCACACTTGCAAACAGCTGCGTTGATTTTTATGACCTGCCGGGTTATTTCCTACATAAATTACTCATCTTCCGCATGAACCTAAAACCAGCTTTCTCAATCACACGCAACGATGGCTTATTTAAGGCCTCAATAGAAGAAAAAATGCCTATCAAGAATTAATACTTCAAAAGCGATTTCAGGACAGGCAGCCGCTATTTCAGTTGCATATCCCTTGTTCCAAAAATCAGAAAAGAACACATAGCCAAGAGCTACAGCGTCTTCACCTTCAATCTATCTATTATGTAACCCGCCACGACCTATTAACTTGCCTGAATCATTTTCAAACCATAACCAAGCATCGAAACCTCGCTCAACCCATCCATGCAAACAACTGTCAAATCGATCTTTCACGACACTCACTGGCAATACCCGCCTAATATTGCCATAACTACTGGGTCTTGATAAAAACACACACCTTATCAAAGTACAATTCACGAACCTTTCTTGCTATTAATCTGTCGGTTTCAAATGATTCACATTTGTGATTTTTTTATATTATTTATCATAAGTTGTTACGCGCTATTTTTTTCTATCTTACGCTCGCTTTGCATTGGAAATCTTAAATCAATATCAGTACCGTTGCCTACCTGAGAATCAATAAAAATTTCACCACCAAGCCTTTTCATAGTTGCCATAGCGCCAGAAAGCCCAAGCCCTTTGCCTGCATGCTTCGAGCTTTTCCCGATCAAGCAAGGTACAATTTTATCTGCTGGTATTCCTACGCCGTTATCAGTAATAGCAAGAGATAAACCACCCTCCTTGATTGTAAGTGTGAGTCTAATTTTCACAAATCCGCCGCATGCTTCATAAGAATTGTTCAATAAATTGGAAAGCATGCGCTTAAATGCGAGCGGGTCCACATTTATAATTAAATTATTTTCAACTGACTCATAAGAAACTGATAATTCATAATCATTTCCAGCCCATTCACAACGCTTTTCCGAAAGAACATCCTCAATTAACAACTTAATATTCATGAACTGATGATGATTGGCCCTCTCATCCGAAAATTTCATGGATTCTTGAACTAACTGTAACCTTTGGTTCGCATAATGTGTGGCACTAAAGTTCTGGGTAATATCACGCACACGCTGAAGGGCAGCCTTAATAATCGGAAGACTATCACTTTGGACTTCTTTAGAGAGTAAAAACAGACCCATTTCAATAGTAGCTATTGGGGAATTAATATCATGTATAACACGGGCAACACTTTCATAAATACTATATTCATCATATTTTTTGACAGGTTCTAATTTTATCATATTCCGTAACTCACCTTATTTAATTTTCCATAACACCGCGATCATCTATATTCCTTCGCATATTTACATGATGTCCGGCACCAAGCTGAGCGTGATTACATCATTGACTCAAATAAAAGTGTAGCTGATAATCATCGCCATAATTCTTATGCATTTTTATTAAATCACAATTCATATTCATTTTTATTTGCGTCAATAATATTCAGGGAATGTTTAACATGGTTACGGATATTGATAGTGGGAAAGGCTTAGTCAAAGTCTGCTGGAATGATGTTCGGGAAAAAGTCACCAAAATTGAACCTGCGTTTGCTGCGCACGTTGATAAGCTATCTCCAGATAAATCATTTCCCATATATCTTGCTTACTACCCTTATGGCGCAATAGAAGCCGACACAGAAAGCTCGCTTTTCCCCAAGCGCGATGGTGGCTTTTTTCGATTAACAGATGCTGATGCGCCCAAAGACGTCTGCAAACACCTTGGTTATAGCCTTGATAGCGGCCCGCTTGGAATGGTAATGAATAAACAATTAGAGCTATTTATAGACATGAAAAACGAAGGTATAACAATTCCTTGGCTCATTTATAAACCAGGAATGTTTTTTCCATTCTCAACCGTACTAAGCATCAAAAACCATCGTGTATATGCTCCAAATGGTCTTTTATCCTCTACTGCTGGTGCACGCTCTGTTTTCATGCTTCCAAATATTGGCTGCGCAATTAATCACTCAAACCTACAGCGTGATTTAAATACTAAAAATCCGCCGCCAAGATCGCTATATGAGCATTGGCACATTTTTAAAGAAATCGCGGATAACAGATCTGATTGGCGATGCTGCGTTATGTATTTCTCAGAAAAATGGGTTGCCAAATTGCACTCTGATCCATCATGGATCGCACTAAAACAATACATGCATGAATTGGCATGGAAACATTATGAATATGAGCGAAATCGAGTCTATTACGATATGACATTCTCGATGATCCAAAAAAAGAGAAATTTGAAACCCAACCCCTACCTTGCCGATACAGCAAGGCATCTATTTGCTACAGCGATTGGAGCTGCACCGGGTTTCGTTCCGGCACTAGATGATGAGGCCCTGCCCCTAATTGATATCCAGAAAGCATACAGCGAATCATATAACCTAAAAAAATATCTCCCCACCATAATGAGACCAACACACTTTTTATGTGAGAATGACACGACCCCAATTTATTATTCTCTCCAAAACCCTACAACACATATATTCTCGCCAAAATCACGCGAGGTTACGAACACATTATATGAATTAAGAGAACTAGAAAATATTATGCGGGTTTTTATAGAAGAGTTATCTAAACCAAATGCTCCTTGCAATGATACTATTCTTGGTAATATTGCAAAAAATGTCGAATTCAATTATTACCACAGCAAACCAGATAAGTATCGTATCGTTAAAATGACAAATGAAATCTTAAAATATGATTCTAGATTTTCATCTGCTCTAAAAATTATCAAAAAACCAGGCGCAGGATTTTCGGCTGACGCACCGTTTTTAAGAGGCTGCATCAGTATCAAGAAAAAGATACTTAGTTAACACTGCATAGTTATTTAATTCCTAGCCTCGTCGCATAATTTATATCGTAGCTTGATTTTGCTGCCGGTTTAACGTAGAGAGTACACACTGAAGACAAAGCAGTACTGCAAAGTTCGTCTAACTGTATTTTAATAATATGAGGCTGCATTCCAGGGTATTGTGCTGCCTCATACACGATTATCTCATGGTCATGCGCATAGTATTTGCACAAACGCTCACTCAATAATTTTAGACCCCCTATATCATTCAAATTGTGATGCTCTTGAGAACCAATCACATCAGGCTGCCATAAAATTAGGTGGCTATTCGGATCAAATTGTCGTTTATGCAATAAAAAATCCGTAGCTTCATATGATTGGCACCCACAAGAGCCGGGATCAATTAATAAATCAGCAAATAGACAATCTTCGGCGGAAATTCCGGGCAGAATCTTTGCATCGCAACCTTGAGCTTTTGACCTAATAACTGCATCAAGCGCAGGTTTCGAAAATACGGCGGGGTGCCCGTACATCACCACACAAAGATGCAAAGGTTGTGTTAAATGTTCCAAGATGTAATTCGTAATAGCGTCATATGAATCTAAACGTCTTTCGTGCCCAAAATATATATCGTCTAGTGATTCGCTATTTTTATTGGTGTTCATTATCCATTGTTTAAGCACCGGATCATTTACTAAAAATAACACTTTTTCAGATTTTTCTATGTAAGTACGAGCTTCCAGTGTCATCTGGGACAAAAACTTAATACCAGTGCCTACGACAGTTAAAGATGCTTTATGCATGTGACTGAAGTAACATTTTTATAACTGAAAGATTGTGTTTTTACTAGCCAATCTATCACTTCCACCCATCAAATTCCTAAACATGGAGTGGTCATTGCTTTGATATGCTTGCTGAATGCTATATGGTTGAGACTTTAATAAATCATCAATACCTGTGTCATAAGTAGTCATTGCCGCGAGAGACTCTAGCCAGGATATATTCTGCATGTTTTGAACTCCGATACGATTGTCTAAAATATTCAAGCAAATACTATACTAGGGAAAAATATTCAACGTTAGTAGAAATGTGTCTCCTATTGCATAAATAACGACTTTGTTTCAACATAACTCAACTGCCTGTACTTTGAACTAGAAAACAGGAGAAAAAGAAGCCCCGCCAACACAAATGCTCCCACAGTTATAACTAATGATATTTTTTGTAAACTCAGCAGACTAATCCCTACAAGCCCATTCTTGTTAACGTACGGTAGTATAAATTTATTTGCCATCAAGCTAGACAACAATCCACCAATTCCAATATTGATACTGCTCGCACCTGTCATAAAATCTCTCATTGATGCTGGAACAAGCTCCCCAATTAATGAATTACCTATAGGGCTTATCAAAATCTCAGCGATTGTTAGGAAAACCAAATAACCCAGCATCGTCAGCAGCGAAAGCTTGAAATGAGCAAGTGGCACATGTAATCCTACTGTTAATATCAGAAATGCTACACCGACGAAGAAAAAACCAGACGTAAAGTATGACGCAGTTCTCATGGATTCAATTTTTTTATTGTGTTGTCGATTTAATATAAAAGCGAATAGTGGCGCTCCCAATAATATAACAATGGTATCCACACTTACCAACCATTGGGGCGCCAATGTAATACCTAATATTTTTTGCTCTACATCATTATCAATGATTTGCATAAGGGCGGTAGGTGTCAGCATGTACGCTGCCCAAAATATAATTGCTAACAAAGAGTAAAATGAAAATTGAAGGAATTTTTTCTTTTCTGTCGATCCTGATTTCATATACCCATAATGTATAAGCCCACAGAACGATACCACTGAAAAAATAATTGAATATTGTTGTGATATTTCCGGGTAACTAAACATTATAAAAATTAAAACAGCTATGCCCGACATGATTAAAGCAGATTGCACTAACTGAACCACTGATGATTTATTCACAGTGTTATCTTGATAGTTATTATCAATAAATGTCATGGTTAATATCACTGATACTGAAGATAATGCACTCATAATAATAAACAAATGAGAATAGCTATTCAAAAGAGTGTAGTACCCTGAAAGAAATCCTCCGATTAAAAATCCAAGGTTCATTCCGACATAATTCCAAAGAAATGCTACACGCCGCTCAGTTACCTGCTCATCATGAAACAATCTGGTGATGAACATTCTCAAACAAACATTCGTCACCAAACTACTCATTAAAAATAGTGACAGACCAATACTCGAATTGACTCCATAGGCCAATAATAAGCATCCCATTACGCTGATTGCAGAACCGAGACAGTACATTTTTTTATAGGTGATAATTCGATTAGCCATGAACCCGCCAACAAGCTGCAAAATATAATTAAATGACAGAAATAACCCCGTCACAATTGCGGCAGATTCCTTTGAATATAATTCTTTCTGCGTTAAATATAATGAAAGGCCTGAAAAGAAAACTGCAAAAGCAGCTGCGGCACTAGCTTGTATGAAGAACAGTGCAGTGATCTGTCCGATATGGCTTTTATTTTGTTCTGAAGGTAGACCATTACGCATGCTTATCTCCATATAATTTTGTTGCTTATCCAACCTATACACTGCATGACTTGGTCATGTTTTACTCGGGAATTTACTGCTTTTAGGGCTGTGTTACTATAAGCGTTGGTAATTTCTCACTGAATTACTGTCGTGTCAAATACTCAAAAAGCTGTAGCGCGTATAACGAGCAGCTTTTTCAAGGGGCATTGCCATTGATGGAGCCTGGGAAAAAATGGGAGGAAGTATTTGGCATTTTTCAAATCGAATAACAGTGGTCCATTTATCTTTTATTTACGGTTACGCTGTGATTGACGATATCCCGTATAAACGCTGCGCGTTTATACGGGCTTGCTGTTCAATCGAACGCTTTCACCTTCATTGCTTATTAATCCGCCAACCAAATAACGGCCACCAAAACAGGATGTTCGCCTATCATTTTAATAACGGTTTCAACTCGCTATTCTTCCGCAACCAATCAGCCAAATCTTTTTCATCTAATTCACGTTTTGCAATTTTTTCCATCATTTCTTCATTCTCAGTATTATAATCGCTAGCTGTGAGCTGAAATCCATTTAATTCTAAAAATATAAATACAGCTAGAAATGCAGTTCTTTTATTCGCATCTAAAAATAAATGGCCACGCGCTATACTCACACCATAAAATGCGGCTGCTTCATATATATCTGCAATGCCTTCATAATAAGCATGTGTTTCAAGTCGGTTTAACGCTGCCGCTAAAGATTTATCTTTCGAAATTCCTGGTAAGCCACGTCCGTACTTCAAAATCTCGTCGTGGATTAGCATGACAAGTTGTTCATCTAGCAATATAAAATTCACAAATTATTTATCCTCAAGCGCTTTGATTGTCCGTTTGTATTGTTTTAGCCCTTTTGCAATTAATTTTTTCACTTGGCTTTTATTAGCTACCTTAGAGGAAGTATTTACAGGAGTCGGGCTGCTTTTTTTTGTAGCTTTAGGAGATGTTAATGGCTTTTTTGCTTTAGCTTTCACAGTGCATTCCTCATAGAACCTTTATGAATATATTTATATTGTAGCAAATGATGGGATGGTCATGCATTGGGATGTGGGGAATAAAATTTAAAGCTGGCGATGGGACTCGAACCCGCGACCTGCTGATTACAAATCAGCTGCTCTACCAACTGAGCTACGCCAGCATTTGAGGCTAGGTGTGGAATTTTATAGGAATATTGGAAAAATTCAATTGTTTCCGGTGATTGGAGTGAAGAAAGTTTTGGGGTGGTGGGGATTGGGCAGAGGTGTGGGGGTTTCTGCCCAGCTTTTTGGTTTTTATCGGCCGACGATGACCATTAAGCCGCCGATGACGGCCATGTGGATGACGAAGGCGAAATATTCTTTTTTGCGGTCGCTCGGGGCGCACCACCAGAAGGGGTGGAAGATGACGTTTGCGATGAGGGTGAAGCCGGCCAGGAAAAAGGCGGCGAGCGCGGGGGCGACGTTGAAAATGAGGCCTAGGCCGCAGATGATTTTTAGGGCGATGGCGCCTGGGACTAAGTATTCTTCGTAACGTATGTTTTTACGTTGGAGTAGTTGCATGAGCGCTTGGCGGTCAATGATGTCGGTGACTGAGCCTAGAATATAAACGATGCCGATGATTGCCTGGCCAATGAGAGCGATCTTTTCCATGTTATCTCCGTTTGTTGTGGCGTTGTTGCGGGTTTAAGGTGGGAATAATAAGTTGTATGTGGGTATTTGCAAGAAGAATGTTCGGAGAAAATCATATGAGCTGGATGTAGACATCCAGCTCATATTGCTTTACTTACCTATTTCTAGATGGTGGCACAAAATATGGGTTTTGTTGTAGATCCGGATCACTCGGTTGCTGATAGTACTGAACATCCGGGTATACCGCTGGTGGTGCGGTCGGTTCTAGATCCTCATCGTCGCCCAGCTTAATTGGTGGCGCACTAGGGGCTGGATTAATGAATGAATAAATTTGTCGGTATGTGCTGCCATCGTCATAACGTTTAAACTCTTTACCTTGGAGAGTATTGCCAGCAGGTTTTTGTTGCAATTCGATACCAGCTTTTAATGCCTTATCTAATGCATATTGATTGATTCTATCTGGCTCGAATAGTGATTTCTGAGCAAATGCCTCAGGATTTTGCTTTTTAGCAGCTCGCTCAGCGCTCCAACGTTCGTAAGATTCGATGCCGCGATTAATCAAGCCACCGATTAATCTGATAGGGTAAATCACAGCGGTTAAAGCTAAACTCAGGATAGCTCCAACACTAATGCCAATAACAATGTTTCCAAGGATATGGCCAAATAGTCCAGCAAACCAACTCTTCCCCCAGTTCATATTCCCCGTCACCGCTCCTCTCAACAGCTTTGCCAGCAGTGGAACAATTAAAACACAGTCCAAGACACTGCCTAAAACTAATAGCGGCCATTTAGCGATAGCTCGAGTAAAAGGTGAAACGGCACTAAAGGTATTCACTAAGTGCTCTATAGGGCCAACAATCGGTGTGTATTCACGTGCGAAGTACACAGTCCGACGCTCTTTTTGTAAAGGCACAAGACCCTTACTATAAACTTGTTCGAAAAATTCTTTTACGTTTTTGGCTTTGTTATCACCAGCCATTAACGCAAGACGATAGCCTAATTCATTAGCCTTGAATTTAGTGTACAAAGCATTAAAACCATCAAGACTAATCATGTCCGTCTTATATAAGGCATTCATTGTTGTTAATAATTGATAACGAACTTTTTTACGTAAGTGTGAGCCAGCTTGTGTTTTAGAGTTCTCGACTTGCGATTCTAATAGCCACAGTATATCGAGATAGTTTTGATCATTGATTAGCTGTTTACCGCGACATATACGTGTGATTTTGTAAACTTGCTCGAGAGATAATTGTTTGTCTTTAAAAGTGAGAGTTTTATTGTTGATTAAATCATCGATATCGATGTAAGGAGCGAGCAATTTTAAGCACTGCTCATTACGGTCAACAAGTGTTACCTCAATCGCCGCAACGAGCGCGTTGATATCATTCTTGACTAAGTGCTTGAGAGAGAGAAATGCTCGATCATCAATCAATTTTTTAGCATTCGGATGGGCACTTGCTTCGTTATTCAGCTCTATAATTGACAATCGTGACTCAATATATAATTTTTTCTTTTTAATTTCGTCAGGATTAAAATCGACATTGAGAGCCTGAAAATGCTGCATGGCTAGGTATTGATATTCGGAAGCGTCATCTAATGCCACACTTGCGAGTGCGTCACCAAGTGCTCCAGCTTGAATCTGATTTGCGTGTTTATCAATTTGCGCCTTCGCACGGCGCGCATATATTCTACCCAACAGAGAGTGAATTTGGTTACGGTATTTAATACCGGCATCATTACTTGCTGAATGATGTTTTTGAAGTTCAATAGCATCCTTCAGTAGTATTTCAGTAGCAACATCTAGTGTTTCGAGTGTTTCGCGTGTTTCAGCAGGAATCGCTTCCTTCTTCAAATGGACGCATAAAGCATAAAATATAAGAGCAATCGCTAATTTGGCTTCTACTGTTGGATTACGCTTAAGAAACTTAGGACTATTATTTATAACTTCTAAGAAAGATTCAGGGCTGGCGGAACGGTAACCAAGCTCAGGGAAAGAGCTAAGATATTTTTGTAATTCAATGCCAGTAAACATGCGTAATCACCATATTAATTATTTTTTTGTACGCGCATCATGTGCCAAACATGGCTAAAAGTCAATATTTTGATCTATTTTAAACCACTGCGCTAATGGAGAATTCGTTATTTATCATGAGGATAAACTTGACTGACCCTGAATTACCCTCAAATAGAAGCCACCTTACAATCAGGCCAAGTGTTAAGCCTGGCCTGTTGGTTATTGATAATTATCAGCGAGAATATGCCGGGGGAAGCAAATAGGGATTCTCATCAGGCATCTGTTGTGGCTGATAAATCAGTGGCTGAGCGGGTTGTGGTTGATGCACTTGTACATCGGGCGCAAACTGCATGGGTGGCGCGGATGGCGCGACGCTATCTGGTTCTAGAAATTGATAGACGCGTAAATAGCTGCTGCCTGTTGGGTAGTTTGTGAATTTTTTGTCTTGCTGAAAATTACCCGGCGGTTTTTGTTTGAGTGTAATACCGCTCTCTAATGCTTGCGTTAATCCGGCTTGATTCAACTGTTGGCTTTCTAATGGTCGCTGTTGATTAATGGCACGTTCTGTTGCATTGCGTTGATTGCTCTCATCGCTCCAGCGACTAATAGCTTCGGCGGCACGTCTTATTAAGCTGCAGACCAATCGCACTGGATAAATGATGGCGGTTAGCGCAAGGCTTGCAATAGCGCCAAAACCAAAGCCAATGATGCCTTCACCAACGATTTTACCTAATAAACCAGTAAACCAGCTGTTACTCCATTTGAGTTCCATGGCTTCGAGGGAGGAAAAGATTTTCCAGATGAGCGGGACGATCAAGACAATATCAAGAATCGTGCCGATGATATAAAGCGGCCATTTACCTAGAGGGCGCGTGATGCTGGTGACAATGTTAAACGTGCTTACGAAGTGGTCGATGGGGCTAACAATAGGAGTGTATTCTCTTACAAAATAATTGGCGCGCTCACGCCTTAAAACAGGTGCGACACCTTTATCGACCACCTGATCCATGAAGCGTTTGACGTTTTCAGCTTTATTATCGCCAACCAGTAAAGCGAGTCTGAAGTTGTTTATTTTGCTCATGAGTTTTTCGTAAAGGACGTTGAAGCCATCCAGGTTAACGAGACCCTGTTGGTATAATGCGGTTAAGGTTACTAACAGCTGATATCTGGTTTTTTTGCGTAAGTGTTCGCCTTCGAGGGTTTGCGAGTATTCTACTTGGGATTCTATGTGCCAGAGAGTATCGAGATACGATCTTTCACTAATAAGTTGTTTGTCTTTGCATAAGCGAGCGATTTTATAGACTTGCTCTAGTGATAACTTGCCGGGCAAGAAGACAAGATTACCTTCACGCAAGGCATTGATATCAACGAATGGTGTAAGCACGGCATCTGTTGCTGGACTTACACCGCCAGAACGATAAAACTCAATATGCGCTACTAATGCGTTGATATGGTTTTTGACTAAAAGTTTCTTTCCCTTGAATGCTAATGACTCTACGAGTTGATTATCATTAGCAGCAGAATAAAGCCCAGCAATATACTGGAGCGATGCTAGTGGCAGTTCTCGCTCAAGCTCATCCTGACAACCAGCAGGCACTAGAGTTGTTTTGACTGCCTGGAAATGTTGCACTGCTAAATATTGGTATTTAGCAGCTTCTACAACACTCACACCTTGGCTAAAACTATTATAGAGAAGACCCAACTGATAATTAATTTGATTATCGTAAGAATTGTTAGATGGAAAATCCTTGGAAAGACTCAACGCTTTTTTAAAACTAGCTTCGGCTAAGGTGAGATAAATACGTTGGTTCGGTTCTATCTGTTCATATTGTTGCTGGTAATACATGGCTGCGAGTAAATGAGATTGCGGATGGTGTTTATTAAGCGCGATAAATTGATTAATTTTTTCTTTTTCAGCTCGCAGTGTTCGAGCATCGCCGATTTGATATTTGGTAAAGTTTTCAAGTTCACGCTGTTGAATGATCATGACGTGCATCCCCAGATTATTTTTATATGAATAATTTTAGTTATGTTTGCTTAACGCCACATTAATAACAAATACACATGCGAAAATTGTTTTGCTTTAATTGTTCCGCATTTAGGTTTTAAATGCCAATAAAAAAACCCCGCTGAGTTACCTGAGCGGGGTTTTAAAATAAAGCTTGGCGATGTC
>CAZGPP010000024.1:0-15433 GCA_964527435.1 uncultured Coxiellaceae bacterium
CTGTCAGGGTTGTCTTACCATGGTCAACGTGACCAATTGTTCCAACGTTAACGTGTGGCTTCGAACGTTCAAATACTTGCTTACTCATGGATATTTCCTCTTTTAATCAACCCGGAGGTTATTTTTTACTTTTATCAATAATTTGTTCTGCGATATTGTTTGGCACTTCGCTATATTTTGCGAATTCCATCGTGTAGGTTGCTCGACCTTGTGACATGGAACGTAAATCTGTCGCATAGCCAAACATTTCAGATAATGGAACTTCAGCATGAACCAGCTTGCCTGATGGTGAATCATCAATACCCTGGAGAATGCCGCGACGTCTGTTAAGATCGCCCATGACATCGCCCATAAACTCTTCTGGGGTGACTGCTTCTACCTTCATGATTGGTTCTAAAATAACTGGACGTGCTTTTTTGGCGCCATCTTTGAATGCCATCGAGCCAGCAATTTTAAATGCCATTTCATTCGAGTCGACATCATGATAGGAACCATCAAATAATGTTACCTTCACGTCAACAACCGGGTAGCCAGCGATTACGCCATTTTGCAGTTGTTCTTGAATACCCTTATCAACAGCTGGGATATATTCACGAGGAATCGCACCACCGACAATTGCGTTTTCAAAGGAGTAACCTGCACCAGCTTCTTGTGGCTCAAGCTTGATCCAGACGTGACCGTATTGACCACGACCGCCAGACTGACGCACATACTTGCCTTCTTGCTCGACAGATCCACGAATCGTTTCACGGTAGGCAACTTGTGGCTTACCAACGTTCGCTTCAACACCGAATTCACGCTTCATACGATCTACAAGAATTTCAAGATGTAACTCGCCCATACCTGAGATAATTGTTTGGCCTGATTCTTCATCAGAATGTACGCGGAAAGACGGATCTTCCTGCGCCAATTTACCAAGTGCAATACCCATTTTTTCCTGGTCAGCTTTGGTTTTTGGTTCAACAGCAACCGAAATAACAGGTTCTGGGAAAACCATTTTTTCCAAAATAATGACATTGTCGATATCACTTAATGTATCGCCAGTTGTCACTTTCTTTAGACCGACTGCAGCAGCGATATCACCTGCGAGCACTTCTTTGATTTCTGTACGTTCGTTAGCATGCATCTGCAATAAACGACCAATACGTTCTTCACGATCTTTCAGTGGGTTGTAAACGCTATCGCCAGACTTTAATACGCCCGAGTACACACGGAAATACGTCAATGTGCCGACATAGGGGTCAGTTGCAATTTTAAATGCCAGCGCAGAGAACGGTTCGTTATCGGTTGGATGACGTTCAGCTGGCGTGCCGGCTGCGTCGTTCAACATACCGGTCACAGCTGGAACGTCAGCAGGAGACGGTAAATATTCAATCACTGCATCAAGCATAGCCTGAACGCCTTTGTTCTTAAACGCAGAACCACAAAGCATTGGGATAATTTCGTTCTTCAGTGTACGTGTACGTAAACCTTTCTTGACTTCTTCGGTGGATAAGCTGCCGGTTTCAAGATATTTCGTCATGAATTCATCAGACGCTTCAGCTGCAGCAGCAACCATTTCGTCATGATACATTTGGCAATCATCTTTCATTTCAGCCGGTATTTCACGCTCTTCGAATGTCATACCTTGATTGGTGGTATCCCAGTAAATAGCTTTCATTTTTACGAGATCGACAACACCTTCAAAATTTTCTTCAGCACCAATCGGCAATTGGATAGGCACAGCATTCGCGCCCAATTTGTTACGGACTTGGCCAACAACACGTAGGAAGTTTGCACCAGTACGATCCATCTTGTTCACGAAGCCAATTCTTGGCACACCATAACGTACAGCTTGACGCCAAACAGTTTCAGTTTGCGGCTCAACACCACCTACTGCACAAAGCACCGCACACGCACCATCGAGTACGCGCAGTGAACGTTCAACTTCAATGGTGAAGTCTACGTGGCCTGGGGTATCAATGATGTTGAAGCGATGTTGTGGAAATTGCTTTGCCATACCAGCCCAAAAACATGTCGTCGCAGCAGAGGTGATAGTGATACCACGCTCTTGTTCCTGCGCCATCCAGTCCATTGTGGCCGCGCCATCATGAACTTCACCAATTTTATGGGAGATACCCGTATAAAAAAGGATACGTTCAGTTGTGGTGGTTTTACCGGCGTCAATATGCGCCATAATTCCAATATTTCTATATCTGTCGATCGGTGTAATACGGGTCACTGTGTCACCTCTGCCTTACCAACGGTAATGTGCAAACGCTTGGTTTGCTTTGGCCATACGATGCACGTCATCACGTGTCTTTACAGACGCACCGCGATTCATACACGCATCAAATAATTCTGCTGCAAGACGCAGCGCCATTGTTTTTTCGGATCTCTTTTTAGCAGCATCAACAACCCAGCGCATTGCTAACGCAACGCCACGATCACCAGCGACTTCAATCGGAACCTGATAGGTAGCACCACCAACGCGACGTGATTTGACTTCAACCGTCGGAGCAACTGTTGTCAGCGCGCGATGTAAGTTTTCGACTACATCATCATGACCCTGCAGCGCACCAGCTGGCTTCACTTTGCTGGCTGTTGCCATTGGCTTCTTAGTACCTCTGCCACTACCAACCTTCTCACTCTCATCTTCTGACTTAGCTTCTTTCTTTAAACGGTCAGACAGCATTCCGAGCGCATCATAAACAATACGTTCAGCAATAGATTTCTTGCCTGCACGCATGACTATGTTGATAAATTTAGCAATTTCATCACTGCCGTACATTGGATCTGGCAGGATTTCTCGTTTAATCGCGGCTTTTCTTCTTGGCATTTCTCTTTCCTACCTTAAATTTATTGCTTTGGTCTTTTCGCGCCGTACTTGGATCTGCTCTGACGTCTACCTTCAACGCCTGCTGTATCCAGACTTCCGCGAACAATGTGGTAACGCACACCTGGCAAGTCCTTAACGCGACCGCCGCGGATCACTACAACAGAGTGCTCCTGCAGGTTGTGCCCTTCACCGCCAATATAGGCCGTGACTTCATAGCCATTCGTTAGACGAACACGAGCGACCTTACGTAAAGCCGAGTTAGGCTTTTTAGGGGTCGTTGTATATACACGGGTACAAACTCCGCGTTTTTGCGGACTCTGGGCTAACGCCGGCACCTTGGATTTGAACTCCTTAGGTGATCTCCCGGACCTTACTAACTGGTTAATCGTTGGCATCTACTCTCTTCTCCAACCGCTATTCATTTCAACTAATTGATAATATTAAATTTCTTAACCCTTCGCGCCTTTACATCAGGCTTGACCCCATATTGGCAGTCACTTATACCACATATTCTTGAACAATAAACAGCCGCGCGTATTCCTCTCACTAAATTAATAGGAGAGGCGCGATTCTAAAAAAGCATAACCTTTTATGTCAAGGACTTATTGGTTATTATTTTTAGCGTTCAGGCCAATCTCCCGATTTACTAGGAGATTGGCACATAAATGCCTATTCTTTTACTTTTTCAGCACCCTGTCTCGCTCGAGCCTGGTGCAATTTTTGTGCACGACGCTCAAGGTGATACGCATAGCCCGTACCTGCCGGGATCAAACGTCCGACAACCACGTTTTCTTTTAAGCCTCTCAACTCATCATACTTACCGCTTACAGCCGCTTCAGTTAACACACGTGTTGTTTCCTGGAACGATGCAGCTGACATAAATGACTCGGTTGAAAGTGAAGCCTTGGTGATACCGAGCAGCATAGGTTCATACCGCGTCGTGATCTTGCCATCTTTAATCAGCTTTTTATTAACTTCACGCATATAGCTGAATTCAACTTGTTCACTCTTAATGAAATTTCCATCGCCAGGATCTGCCACGGTAACCTTGCGGAGCATCTGACGAATGATGACTTCAATATGCTTATCATTGATTTTTACGCCTTGTAGACGGTAAACATCCTGGATCTCATTGACCAGATAGTTCGCCAGCGCATTCACACCCAACAATCGTAAGACATCGTGCGGATTGTATGGGCCTTCAACAATAATCTCACCACGCTCAACATGCTCACCTTCGAACACGTTAATGTGACGCCATTTTGGTATGAGTTCTTCATGCACATCACCGGTGGGGCTGGTTAACATGAGACGGCGTTTGCCCTTCGTTTCCTTACCGAAACTAACAACACCCGAAATTTCAGCGAGTATAGCAGAATCTTTCGGACGACGCGCTTCAAAAAGATCAGCAACACGAGGTAAACCACCGGTAATATCTCGAGTTTTTGACGTTTCTTGCGGAATACGAGCGAGAACGTCACCTACTTTTGCTTTTGCGCCATCTTCAAAGTTGACGATCGCATCAGCTGGCAAGAAGTATTGCGCCACCAGATTCGTACCTGGAATGAGAATATCATTACCGTTGTCATCAACTAATTTCAGCAATGGTTTCAAGTCTTTACCACTTGCGCCACGTTGCTTCTGGTCGGTGACCACAATACTGGACAAGCCAGTCAGCTCATCGAGCTGGCGATTCATGGTAATACCATCGAGCAAGTCGATAAACTTAATGTGACCTGCAACTTCAGTGATAACTGGATGACTATGCGGATCCCAGTTTGCGACCACTTGGCCTGCCTCTGCCTTGGACTCATCTTTACCATTTAATTCAGCACCGTATGGCACTTTATAACGTTCACGCTCACGACCGTGCTCATCCAGAACAGCCAACATACCGGAACGCGACACAATGATAAATTTGCCGTTAGATCTTTCCAGCAGCTTCACATTATGCAGCTTAATGGTACCTGGGTATTTGATCTGTACGTTGTTCACAGCGGTTGTACGCGATGCAGCACCACCAATGTGGAAGGTTCTCATGGTGAGCTGTGTACCGGGTTCACCGATGGACTGAGCAGCGATAACACCGACCGCTTCACCAATATTGACACGATGACCACGAGCAAGATCACGACCGTAGCAGGCTACGCAAATACCGTAACGTGATTCACAAGTAATAGGTGTACGCACAAAGACTTGGTCAATGGTGACGTCTTCCAGTTTCTTGATCCAGGTTTCGTCGAGCAAGGTACCTTGAGGTATCAGCAGTGCGCCCGTTTTGGGTTCGTAAATGTCTTTCACTGTCACACGACCCAATACACGTTCGTGTAACGGCTCAACAACGTCTCCACCTTCAATTAATGGTGTGACGATAATGCCCTGTTCGGTTCCGCAATCTTCTTCAATGATGACAAGATCTTGCGCAACGTCAACGAGACGACGTGTCAGATAACCCGAGTTTGCTGTCTTCAACGCGGTATCGGCGAGACCCTTACGTGCACCGTGAGTTGAAATAAAGTATTGCAACACGTTCAAACCTTCACGGAAGTTCGCAGTAATAGGTGTTTCGATAATCGTACCGTCAGGTTTGGTCATCAAACCACGCATACCAGCCAACTGTCTGATCTGAGCTGCCGAGCCTCTAGCGCCCGAATCGGCCATCATATAAATAGAGTTGAATGACTCTTGCTTAACTTTATTGCCTTCACTGTCTTTCACTTGCTCAGATGAAAGCTCTTCCATCATCGCTTGTGCGACCAAATCGTTAGTACGCGACCAGATATCCACAACTTTATTGTAGCGTTCACCCTGGGTCACAAGACCGGATGAGAACTGAGCCTGAATCTTTTCAACTTCGCCTTCAGCCTGTTCGATGATGCTTGATTTCTTTTTCGGAATAACTAAGTCATTCACACCAATGGAAATACCAGAACGCGTTGCGTAATGGAAACCGGTATACATCAGGTGATCAGCGAAAATAACGGTCGCTTTCAGACCGACGTTTCGATATGCCGCATCAATCAGGTTTGAAATGGTCTTCTTTGTCATCGTCACGTTGACGATATCGAATGACAGACCTTTTGGCAGAATTTCCGACAGAATAGAACGGCCAACGGTTGTTTCAACGAAACGAATCTTTTCAACAAATTCGCCTGTTTGTGGATCACGTGGGTATTCTTTGATACGTGCTTTAATTTTAGCATGTAATTCAACGCTACCATTTTCATAGGCGCGATGAACTTCTTCTACGTCAGCAAAACACATGCCTTCACCGCGCGCATTAATACAGGTACGCGTGAGGTAATAAAGACCTAACACAACGTCCTGTGTCGGAACAATAATTGGCTCACCGTTAGCGGGCGATAACACGTTGTTCGTCGACATCATCAATGAGCGAGCCTCAAGCTGAGATTCGAGTGACAACGGCACGTGAACAGCCATTTGGTCACCGTCAAAGTCGGCGTTATAAGCAGTACAAACTAAAGGATGGAGCTGAATCGCTTTACCTTCAATCAAGATTGGTTCAAATGCCTGAATACCAAGACGGTGAAGAGTAGGGGCACGGTTTAACATCACGGGATGTTCGCGAATCACTTCTTCCAACACGTCCCAGACTTCCGGCTCTTCACGCTCAACCATCTTCTTAGCGGCTTTGATTGTCGAGGCCGCACCCAGCATTTGTAAGCGACTGTAAATAAACGGTTTAAATAACTCTAATGCCATCTTCTTTGGTAGGCCGCACTGATGCAATCTCAGTGTTGGTCCGACCACAATAACGGAACGACCCGAGTAATCGACTCGTTTACCCAGCAAGTTCTGACGGAAACGACCCTGCTTACCCTTGATCATGTCAGCAAGCGACTTCAACGGACGCTTGTTTGAACCCGTAATAGCGCGACCGCGACGACCGTTATCAAGCAAGGCATCGACGGATTCTTGTAACATACGCTTTTCATTACGCACGATGATATCGGGTGCGTTGAGATCAAGCAGACGCTTCAAACGATTATTACGGTTAATGACACGACGGTATAAATCGTTAAGGTCTGATGTAGCAAAACGACCGCCATCTAATGGGACTAACGGACGTAAATCTGGCGGTAACACCGGCAGAACGGTCAACACCATCCACTCAGGTTTATTGCCTGATGAATGAAACGCTTCCATTAACTTGAGACGTTTTGATAATTTTTTGTGTTTCGCTTCAGATGAAGTTTTCAACAATTCATCATGTAAGCGCGGCACTTCAGATTCGAGATTAATTTCACGCAACAATCCCTGAATAGCATCAGCACCCATTTTGGCTTCGAATTCGTCGCCGTATTCTTCAATTGCATCGTAGTAGGCTTCTTCAGACAGCAATTGGCCTTTTTCGAGCTGTGTCATGCCAGGATCAACCACAACGTAAGCTTCGAAATACAATACGCGCTCTAAATCACGCAGCGTCATATCCAGCATCAGACCAATACGGGAAGGCAGCGAGCGCAGGAACCAAATGTGTGCAACGGGACTTGCAAGCTCGATATGGCCCATACGTTCACGACGAACGCGTGACAGCGTGACTTCTACGCCGCACTTTTCGCATACCACACCGCGATGTTTCAAACGCTTGTACTTTCCGCACAAGCATTCATAATCTTTGATAGGTCCGAATATTTTAGCGCAAAATAGCCCGTCTCTCTCAGGTTTGAAAGTACGGTAATTAATAGTTTCAGGCTTTTTGACTTCGCCAAAAGACCAGGAGCGGATCATGTCCGGCGAGGCAAGACCGATGCGTATGACGTCGAATTCTTGCGGCTGACTTTGCTGCTTGACGAGATTCAGTAAATCTTTCAAGGTAATCCCCCACTATAAATATATGTTTACTCATTGCCCCTCTCCCGATAACGGGAGAGGGTGATGACGTTATTCAAAATCTATGTTGATGCCCAGAGAACGAATTTCTTTGATAAGCACGTTAAAGGCTTCCGGCATATTGGATTCCATGTAGTGCTCACTATCGACAATGTTCTTGTACATCTTGGTACGGCCAGTGACGTCATCTGACTTAACTGTCAGCATTTCCTGCAAGGTATAGGCTGCGCCATATGCTTCAAGCGCCCAGACTTCCATTTCACCAAACCTTTGACCACCGAACTGAGCTTTACCACCAAGCGGCTGCTGCGTGACCAAGCTATAGGAGCCGGTAGAACGTGCATGCATCTTGTCGTCGACCAAGTGATTCAGTTTCATCACATACATGTAACCAACGGTAACTGGTCGCTCAAATTTCACGCCAGTACGACCATCGGTTAACTCTGCTTGCCCAGTTTCAGGCAAGTCAGCCAAGGCCAACATGGTTTTAATTTCTTCTTCGGTAGCACCGTCAAAAACTGGCGTAGCGAATGGAACACCGGCACGCAAATTTTTAGCCAAGGTCATTAATTCATCGTCATCAAGGCTAGTCAGACTTTCTTTATGCTTGCCGACACTGTAAATCGAGTTAATGAATTGACGAATCACCTTAGGTGACTGCTGCGCATCGACCAGTTTCCCAATCTTTAAGCCAAGGCCTTTAGCTGCCCAGCCTAAATGGGTTTCCAGTACCTGACCAACGTTCATACGAGAAGGAACACCGAGCGGGTTCAAGACCACATCAACAGGTGTACCATCGGCAAGGTAAGGCATATCTTCAACAGGAACGATCATGGAGATAACACCTTTGTTACCATGACGGCCTGCCATTTTATCACCTGGCTGAACGCGGCGTTTGACGGCCATATAAACTTTAACGATCTTTAATACGCCTGGTGCCAAATCATCACTTTGTGTGATCTTTTGATGTTTCGCATCGTAGGCTTTTTCAAAGTCGAGACGAATTTTCTTAAGCTGCTTGGATGCAGATTCAAGCTGTTTGCTGGCATCTTCATCTTTAAGATTAATTTCGACCCACTTCTCGCGTGGAACTTCCGAGAGATAAGCTTTGGTAATCTTTGTGCCTTTTTTCAGCTTGTTAGGCCCGCCATCAGCCGTACGGTTAATGAGTAATTTCTCCATACGGGAGAATACGTCATTTTCCTTAATACGCATTTCATCGCTTAAATCACGTTTAACTTTATCTAACTCATATTTTTCAATTTCGAGTACGCGTGCATCTTTTTTGACACCTTCACGTGTGAAGACTTGTACGTCGATCACTGTTCCTTCCATACCGGTTGGAACACGTAATGAAGTGTCTTTAACATCGGATGCTTTTTCACCGAAAATGGCGCGGAGAAGTTTTTCTTCTGGGGTAAGCTGGGTTTCACCTTTTGGTGTGACCTTGCCAACCAGAATATCGCCGGAATTAACTTCCGCACCGATATAAACAATACCGCACTCATCAAGCTTCGATAAGGCGCTTTCACTCACGTTCGGGATATCTGCAGAAATTTCTTCAGGCCCGAGCTTGGTGTCACGCGCAACGCAGGTTAATTCTTCGATATGAATACTAGTGAAACGATCTTCCTGCACAACACGTTCGGAGATCAAGATGGAATCTTCAAAGTTGTAACCATTCCACGGCATGAACGCGACCAGCAGATTTTGACCTAATGCCAATTCACCCATATCGGTAGATTGACCATCCGCAAGAACGTCTTGCTTTTGAATCACATCGCCGATACTGACGAGTGGACGCTGGTTAATACAGGTGTCCTGGTTAGTACGGGTGTATTTGGTGAGACCGTAAATATCAACACCGGTGCTACCTGGCTCTGCTTCTTTATCGTTAACACGGACAACAATACGTGATGCATCGACGTAATCAACAGTACCACCGCGTTTTGCAACAACGGTTACACCGGAGTCTTTTGCAACAAGATGTTCAATACCTGTTCCGACTAATGGCTTTTCAGTTTTTAACGTCGGTACTGCTTGACGTTGCATGTTAGAACCCATTAATGCACGGTTAGCGTCATCATGTTCCAAGAATGGAATCAATGCCGCCGCAACAGAAACGATCTGCTTAGGCGAAACGTCCATAAATTCAACGCGATCCGCTGTGGAGAACGTGAATTCGTTACGATGTCTGACGGGCACCAAGGTATCGGTTAATTTACGTTTGTCGTCGACGGTTGCGTTTGCCTGCGCAATAACATAATCGCCTTCCTCAATCGCGGACAAATAAACAACATCGTCAGAAACCTTGCCATTCACGACTTTACGATACGGAGTTTCAAGGAAGCCGTATTCGTTAGTACGCGAGTAGATAGCCAATGAGTTAATCAAACCAATGTTTGGACCTTCAGGTGTTTCAATCGGGCAAACACGACCATAATGTGTAGGATGAACGTCACGAACTTCAAAACCAGCGCGTTCACGTGATAGACCACCAGGGCCTAATGCAGAGACACGACGTTTGTGCGTGATTTCAGAAAGTGGATTGTTCTGATCCATAAACTGTGACAGCTGGCTGGAACCAAAGAACTCCTTGATAGCCGCTGAAATTGGTTTTGCGTTGATAATGTCTTGCGGCATGATATTTTCGATATCAGGCAAGCTTAATCTTTCTTTCACTGCACGTTCAACACGTACCAAACCGATACGGAATTGATTTTCAGTCATCTCACCAACACAACGTACGCGTCGATTACCAAGATGATCGATATCATCGATCGTTTCTTCGCCGTTACGAATTTTGATCAGTGTTCTTAAAACATCCACAATATCTTCTTTCGATAATGTGCCTGGTCCAACAATTTCTTCACGTCCCACGCGGCGGTTTAACTTCATACGACCAACATCGGAAAGATCATAACGTTCAGAACTGAAGAACAGGTTCTTGAATAATGCTTCAGAAGCGTCTTTTGTTGGCGGCTCGCCTGGACGCATCATGCGATAGATTTCAACTAACGCTTCTTGCTGATTTGTCGATGGGTCAATGCGCAAGGTATCAGACATGTATGAGCCACGATCAATGTCGTTCACATAGAGTACTTCAAAGCGTTTTACACCTGATTCGATGAATTGCTTGATCATTTCAGCGGTAATCATATCGTTGGCACTACCGATCACTTCACCCGTTTCTGGATGAATGATAGTTTTAGCTAGTGCTTTACCAAGGATGTAATCATGCGGTACTTCGAGTGTTTTAACGCCAGCTTTATCCAGTGCAGCAATATGGCGCGCGGTGATACGGCGGCCTTTCTCGATGATCACTTTGCCTGCTTTTTTGACTTCGAATGATGCGGTTTCGCCACGAAGACGTTCCGGGACCAAATCAAGCATCAGCTTATCGCCATGAATTTCGTAAACGTTGTTCTCAAAGAACATAGCGAGAATTTCTTCAACGGTGAAGCCCAGTGCACGCAAAATAATGGTGACTGGCAATTTGCGGCGACGATCGATACGCGCATGCATGCAGTCTTTTGGATCAAATTCGAAATCAAGCCATGAACCACGGTAAGGAATAACACGTGCTGAAAACAGCAGTTTACCGGATGAATGGGTCTTGCCACGATCGTGCTCGAAGAACACGCCGGGTGAACGATGCAGCTGTGATACAACAACACGCTCGGTGCCGTTGATAACAAAGGTGCCGTGTTCAGTCATCAGGGGAACTTCACCCATATAGACTTCTTGTTCTTTTACGTCTTTAACAACTTTTGTGCCAGCTTCAGCTTCACGATCGAAGTGGACGAGACGCAGTTTGACGCGCAGTGGTGCTGCGTACGTTAAACCACGCATTTTACATTCTTTAACATCAAAAATAGGCTCGCCTAGACGATAGCTCACATACTCTAGCGCTGCGTACCCGGACAAACTGGTGATTGGGAAAACGGATGAGAAAACACCGTTTAAACCGCTTGAACCCAGCCGGTCAGATTCGCCGCTAGCTTCAAGAAAATTGCGATAGGAATCCATCTGAATCGCGAGAAGAGATGGAACATCAATGGCGCTTAGAAGCTTACCGAAATCTTTGCGAATCCGCTTCTTCTCAGTATATGAGTAGGTTGAACCCATGTGTAATACCTCTGCGTATGCGTGAACAACTACAAAGCGAAATGTAGGAAAAGCCGGCGACAGATAGCATCACCGGCTGTGACAAACTTACAACTAACAGAACTCAAACAGAAAAAGTTATTTAACTTCAACTGTTGCTCCTGCTTCTTCGATCTTCTTCTTGAGATCAGCTGCGACGTCTTTAGCAACGCCTTCCTTAACAGCTTTAGGAGCAGCTTCAACCAAATCTTTAGCTTCTTTCAAGCCAAGACCGGTGATCTCGCGAACAACTTTAATTACGTTGATTTTGTTTTCGCCAATTTTAGCTAAAATGACATCAAATTCGGTTTTTTCTTCTACGGCTGCAGCGGCAGCGGCAGGAGCAGCAGCAACTGCAACAGCAGCAGCGGACACACCAAATTTTTCTTCCATTGACTTAACCAGCGCAACAACGTCCATCACGCTCATGTTTGAGATTGCTTCTAAGATATCTTCTTTGCTTACGGCCATTTCTAAATACTCCAACTATAAAAGTTTTTAATAAATTATTACGCAGATGCCTGCTTTTGATCGCGGACTGCCGCGACTGTTCTAACCAGCATGGCATGAGGTTCTGCCAGTGTGCGCACCAGTTTGGTAATCGGTGCATTCATCACGGACATTAACAGAGCGATTGCTTGATCACGCGTTGGCAAGTTCGCCAATTGACTCAAGCCTTCAGGTGGCAGTAACTGGCTATCAATGGCCAGTGCTTTTACCTTAAGCTTGTCATTCGTTTTGACAAAATCTCTGATCAAACGCGCAGCTGCACCTGGATCCTCATTCGAGAATGCCAAGAGTAACGGCCCTACTAACTTTTCCTGCATGCATGCAAACTGGGTTCCATCTAGCGCTCTTTTGGCAAGCGTATTACGCACAACGCGCATATATACACCTGCGTTACGAGCAGATTTACGCAGATCAGTTAACTGACCTACGGTTAATCCACTGTATTCAGCAGCGACTAAAGAAAGAGCTTGCTTTGCAACGCCGGAGACCTCATTTACGATGGTCTTTTTGTCTTCTAACTTGAGTACCACACATACCTCCACGTCGACATTGCTATTTACTTTGAAACAGCAACACCCATCCATTGGTATTACCGCCTGCGTAGGCCAACTAATCTGGCGGCTTGAATGAGAACTAGTCTATTCAAGCGCGCCATCTTCGTTCATTAAGCGCTGGCGCCTACGGTCTCTGACGGGCATTGGCGTAAGCAAAGCCACGTCAAACTTTCTCTTTCAACCTTTCCTACAGACCAAGTGTGGATATATCGAGTGATATACCGATACCCATGGTAGTTGAGAGAGTAATCTTTTTGAAATACACACCTTTAGCTGTGTTTGGTTTGGCTTTCTTCAATGCTTGTAATACTGCAGTGAGATTTTCGACCAAATCAGCGGAACTGAATTCTACCTTACCGATTGTACAGTGGACAACACCTGATTTATCAGTACGATAACGAACTTGTCCCATTTTTGCATTTTTAACTGCATTGCCGATATCTGCGGTGACTGTGCCATCTTTTGGATTTGGCATGAGACCACGTGGGCCAAGAATCTGGCCTAACTGACCGACAATACGCATAGCGTCTGGACTTGCAAGAACCATGTCGAATTCGATTTTGCCTGCTTTTACTTGCTCAGCCAAATCTTCCAGGCCCACAAGGTCAGCTCCTGCTTTCTTGGCAACTTCTTGTTGAGCAGCTGAAGTGAAGACAGCAACACGAATTTTACGACCGGTACCTTTTGGTAACACAATCGAACCACGCACAGCTTCATTTGATTTACGCGGATCGACGCCGAGGTTAACGGCTAAATCAACGCTTTCTGGGAACTTGGCAGCGGGCATTTTCTTGAAAACTTGGTCAATCGCTTCGGTAGGCGAATACGCTTTACCTGGGGTGACTAATTCTTTACAGGCTCTTAATCTTTTAGATAACTTTGGCATCTTATACGCCCTCCACATCGATACCCATACTACGGGCGCTGCCAGCCATGGTACGAACTGCAGCTTCTAAGCTTGCAGCAGTAAGGTCTGACATTTTAATCTTGGCAATTTCTTCCAGCTGTTTGCGGTTAACTTTGCCGACTTTTTCAGTGTTAGGACGACTGCTGCCTGACTTCACTTTGGCTGCTTCTTTAATTAAATAAGAAGCTGGCGGTGTCTTCACAACGAAAGCAAATGATCTATCTTCATAAACAGTGATGACAACAGGAAGTGGCTTACCTTGTTTGTCTGGTGTTTGGGTCTGCGCATTGAAAGCTTTGCAGAATTCCATAATGTTGACACCTTGCTGACCTAATGCTGGGCCAACTGGCGGGCTTGGGTTTGCCGCGCCGCCGGTAATCTGGAGCTTGATATACCCCTTTACCTTCTTTCTAGATGCAGCCATGTTACTTACCTCTATTTGTGTGGGTACAAACGCCTTGCGGCTCCCCGGTTCAAAATATATAAATCAAACGCAAAAAACCCACTTAGACTAAGGTTGCCCTCAGCCTAAGTGGTTAAAAATACTAGCCTTTTTCCACCTGATCGAATTGCAACTCTACCGGTGTGGAACGGCCGAAAATCATAACAGCAACACGCAATCTGCTCTTTTCGTAATTCACTTCTTCAACGACGCCATTAAAGTCTGCAAATGGCCCATCATTGACTCTGACAACCTCACCAACCTCAAACAATACTTTTGGTTTCGGCTTTTCACTGCTGTCGTGCATACGTTGCAGAATAGTATCTGCTTCTTTCGACGTAATGGGGGCTGGCTTGTCACTGGTGCCGCCAATGAAACCAAGAACTTTTGGTGTTGAACGCACCAAATGCCATGTTTTCTCGTCCATTTCCATCTCGACTAACACGTAGCCAGGAAAGAATTTACGCTCACTTTTACGTTTCTGGCCACCGCGAAGCTCAACGACTTCCTCGGTTGGAACCAGAATTTCACCAAAATGCTCACCCAAGCCTTCTAACTGGATACGTTCACGCAGCGCCTGCATGACGTACTTTTCATATCCAGAATAGGCATGGACAACATACCAGCGCTTTTTAGACTTGGCCTGATCTGTTGTCATATTTGTAATCCTCGATAGTAGCTCACACTTAGCCTCGTTGCCCGGTCAGCCAACCAATTGCCCAAACCAGTATGCCATCCATGCCCCATAACAACAGAGCAAGAATGACCACCATACCAGCCACTACCATCGTGGTCTGCATGGTTTCTTCTTTTGTTGGCCAAACGACTTTCCGTAACTCCGCACGGGAATCACTGAAAAATTCGACGACCCATTTACCTTTAGTAGTTCTAGATGCGACCCAGCCAGCCAGCGCTAAAACAGCGACCCAGCCAAGCGTACGCAAAGGCATTGAAACTTCGCTATAGTAATGATTACCAGCCAATCCGGCAAGCACTAAAACTAGTGATATCAGCCATTTTGCCCAATCCATACGGTTTTCGGGTGGATTTTCGGTCTTTATTAAGACTAAGTTATTGCTTGCCTTTGATGATTTCACGCCTCTAATCCTAATTCGCTAGCCATGATAGTTACAGTTTTTGTTCAGGCCAGGAGGGAATCGAACCCCCAACCTGCGGTTTTGGAGACCGCCGCTCTGCCAATT
>CAZGPP010000025.1:0-14106 GCA_964527435.1 uncultured Coxiellaceae bacterium
AAAGTGTTACCTATGTCCCCGGAACAAGTGTTACCGATGTCCCCGGTCTGAACACTGCGCTCAGCCCAACCTACATGACGAATCTTCAAATGCTCATAACCATTTTTTCTTTTTGAAAAATACATAAGGAATCCATGCTGCCACCAGCATCAGAATGATCGCAAAGGGATAACCAAAATGCCATTTTAATTCAGGCATAAATTCAAAATTCATGCCATAAATGCTGGCTACAAGTGTGGGTGGTAATAGAATAACCGCTGCGATCGAGAAAATTTTAATAATATTATTTTGTTCAATACTGACCATTCCCAATGTAGCATCGAGTAGAAAAATAACTTTGTTCGATAAGAAATTAACATGATCTTTTAACGATTTAATATCTTTTGTTAAAATTCTCAATTTTGATTCTATATCAGCATCAAGCTTGGGCGTGATTTTCTTTCCAAAAAAGCTGATCAAGCGATTGATGGTTAATAAGCTTTCTTGAACTTTAGTATTTAAATCACCGCTCGCACCTATCAATTGAAAAAGATTTTGGTAATCAGGTTTCTCAGAAGATTGACCATTAATCTTAGGGTGAAAAATAACTTGTGAAGAATTATCTAAATTGCGCGAAACATTTTCTAAAATGTCAGCTAATCGATCAACCGTCGTATCAAGTAATTCAACGAGCAAAGCTACGGCGTTATAACTCTCTGGTGGAAATTTTGATAAGTGTGCAATGAAGAGCGCAAATGATTGTGGTTCAATATAACGAATGGTAATTAACTTATCGTCAGCCAAAATTAAGGTCACGGCGTCGCTGGTTGGCTCTGTTGAATCTGATTTGGCAACCATGGTCACTGTCATGAAAAGTGCATCGTCTTCATTATAAAGGCGACTAGACAGCTCAATTTCCTGCATCTCTTCACGGGTAGGAATATCAAGGCCTAGCATGTTCTCGGCTAGATGCTCTTCTTCTTTTGTCGGGTTGAGAAGGTCTATCCAAAGCGCAGTACTCAGCACCTGTTGATTATCAAGCGTGATGATTTCAGGCTTGAACTTATTCTCGCTTAAATAGGCGATCAGCATAGGCTACTCATTGACAAACTACCATTCCATTGACTTGACCAGATATTTATCCTAACAACTTAGCAAATAAAAAGCCATTTATTCGAGCTTGGGCCTCTGCGGTATGGATAGGGTAGCAGGCACCCACACTTGTCGTGGCACTGCATCGTGATAACTAAAGTAAGTGATTCACATCATCGTAATATGTCCGTAATATAATCTACAAATCATCATTAAGAGGGTACTCATTATGTTCGGCAGACTTCATCAACCCATGTCTAGTTTCTTTAATTACTATCTCGATTTCTCACGCGTCGGTGAGTTGGTTGCCGCTAATCGGCATCGTTACTCTAATCAAGAAATTGCGGTAAGAGGCGGGATTGTCGCGGCGACCGTTGCATCCGGTTTGCTGGGCGCCTATTTGAACAACCCTGAAAAATCTGGCTGGGGTGATTTTACTCTCGCTGCTGCCTCAGCATTACTAGGATTTGTTGTATCGCACACTGTTGTCATTGTGCCGCTCATCCAGAAGCGCATGAAGCGCGCTAGTGAATGCGAAAAGATTATTAATGAAATTCGTGAAACAATGGATCATGCGGGTTTTTCACCGTCAAAAAAAGCAGACGTTAACCAGCACATTCAAGTTATCATGAATACCACACTGTCTGATGATAGGCATAGCCATGCTTCGCAAACGTGGGGGAACCGACAAAGATTACTTCGTGAGTTACAGGCAAGCCTGATCAATGAAAAATCGATTCTAAAACCCGTTCGGTTTATTTAATTACGATGGCGACTGTGAATGTTGTGTGTTTACAGCTGTTTTGGTAGAGAAAACATAACCCTCTGATTTAAAGTGAATTTATTTTTGTGATATGCGCTATAATTATAAATAATAAGATTCCTATCTCAAGGGTAAAATTTATGCTGACACGCGAACAGGTTGCAGCTTTAGATGATATATTTAAAAGACGAAAAGAATTATATGACTTGGCAGTGAAAAACCAAGGATCAGACGAGTTGGGTGTCAGCATTGCAAAAGTATTTGGAGCTGAATTATGGAAGCATAATTTATCTCTTGATCATTTGAATAAACATCCAAAATTTTTAGATAGCAGCTCAATGAAAGCCGCATATAAAGAACGAGACAACCTACTTGTCACTATTCATTTATATCAAGCACAAGCAAATGATGCTAAGCAAGATTATTTAAAACAGATATATGGATGGTATAATCAATTAAAGACAAAAGGCTCGATGAGCCCCGATGAACTTCAAGCAAAGACAAAAATGGAAGCGCTAGGAAGTGATCCAGCTAGATTACCCCTGGATCAAATTAAACAAGCTTTCGAAGAAGTTCGAAATCTTTTATCATCACCTCAACAGCAACAACAGAGTAATCAAGAGCGTAAAGTACCTGAAGTGAGTCCTGCTGTGAAAGCTGCTCGTGATAGGGCTGATGCGATTCAAGCTAGGAGCAGTGAGCTTAATGCGCGGGTAGCAAGAGAAGCAGGTGTAGGTATGCCTGCGCCAGGTTCTGTTCAGAATAAAAAGCAAGCACCAGGTCAGATAGAGAAAGCTAGAGTAATAGGGGATGATACTGTTAAGAATGACGAAGCTAGAAGAAGAGCTGGCGAACGAGAATTATTCGATCCAGATTTGTTAAAGACGCGTGGAAAACAGCCAAAAAAAACCACTGAAGAAATTATAGACGAGGTCAAAGTTAATAACGATAAATATCGATCCGGGCCGAGAATCAAGTAAGCTGTTATGATAAAACGGCTGTCATTGAAAGTATGTTCAAATACGCACTCTATGACTTGAATCCACCCTATGTCTAAAACATACTGCCAGAAAGAGGGATTAAAGCTGCCCAGGACTGCAAGTGTGGGCAACGTTCATAAGGTTATATGACCCCATATTAACATAAATTTTATTGATTTCATCATAACAATTATCCAGAGTGGCGCTTGTAAACATGGCTGAGCTTTTAATAGGAAGTAGATTCGCATCAAACTAAGGATATATATCATGATAAATGTAAAGTCATTGCTGTTTTCAGCGGCACTCCTTGTTTTTTCTGGTCATGCACTCGCTTCAAAGGCAGATGATGGCTTGTGTGCTCCACGTCAATTTACGATCTTTGGCCCATCATTGTTAATTGATTATGTTGAGGCTAAGACTAAAAAGCCAAATTTCACTGCAACCAAGACCTCGGATACTACATTTGTAGTTCAAAATACCTGCGACAAGATTAGATTTGGCGGCGTTGCATTGCGGGTAGTTGATCCTAAAAACCCTGTATCATATGTTCATTATATTGTTTTTTCGGACAATGCTAACAGACCTCAGATATTTGAAAGCATGAACGATACAGCAATACGTATAAAAGAATTCAAAAGAATTAGTGAAGACGAATTTCAAATTATTTACGAAAATGATCGTGGATTGAAATCATAACTTCGTATTTAAATTAGGATAAGCGTTCCGTTAAATTTCTGATAGAGCGCTTATACACCGAGCATTAATCATTTATTTACTTTGTATAATTCGCCATAAACAACTTCTAGCTGAGGCTGTCTTTTCTGCAGGCTTGCAGAAAAGACACACTTGACCCGACTTTTTTATACCCTAGGATTTTTCGTAGGCGCGCTACTTGCATTCTGGCTTTTCGGTAAGCGTGCGTGACATCACTCACTTCTAAAATATAACCTAACGCCTCTATATTCACAGCTTAGAAGGCAAGCCCATGCATAACTCTACGATACTAACATTGAATGATGTTAAAGATCATTTTGATCACTGGCGTGCAACGCGTACAAAACGTAGCAAAATTCCAGCATGCTTATGGGATGAGGTTAAAACATTGATTGGTCGCTACCCTACCAGTCAAATTGCTCAAACTCTACGTGTTAATGCTTATCAAATATCATCTGGCATGAATAACAAGATCGATTTCACTTTTGTTCCTGCTCGTGTTACGAATTCAGCATCAACTCCAGCTAAGTCAGCTTTATCAATCTCTGGTGTTGATGATAAAGATACCTGCACGTTTGAAATACGGCGACAAAGCGGCTGTGTGCTAAAGATTACTGAATTTCCAGTAGGCTCATTAGCAGTCATCATTAATCAGTTCATGGAATAGCAATATGTTACAAATCACGCCACAACATCGTTTATTATTAGCAGTTGAACCTATCGATTTTCGTGCAGGAATCGACAGCCTGAAAGCTGCATGCCAACAGCGCTTACATCACGATCCTTTCAGCGGTACTATTTTTGCATTTTCGAACCGTGCACGTACGGCAATTAAATTACTTGCCTATGACGCCAGTGGCTTTTGGCTGTGCCAAAAGCGTTTTTCACAAGGCAAGCTCGCATGGTGGCCGACGAGTCATTCTAAAACCGTGACTCTTCGTGCCAGTGAATTACAGATTTTGCTAGTTCAGGGTGACCCGATGAAAGCAGTTATTCCAGAAGACTGGCGGCCGCTGAAAATAGATCATGCTGCTGACGCTAATGAAGATGATGAGTTATCCTGATAATTCCAGGGTAACCAACGTTCCGGTTCTTTAACAACTTGGTTTTTATTTTCTTGCAATGCTGTCAGGTAGCTTAGTGGATTTATACCGGCCATTGCGCAGGTATAAATGACACTTGTCAACACACCACCAATCACGGCACCGTATTGAGTTTTATAAAACAACCATGTCCTTCTTCCACGGATGGGGATTTTCAACGCTCTCTCTACTATGTTGTTGTCGATGGGTGCACCAGCCACACGTAGGAATTGTGTCAACTTGAACCAGTGCTTCAGCATATAACGCATTGCCTTGCCCAGCGAATCATTTGGCTCAACCTGCTTTGATTCCAATTGGTTGGTAATATACTTCTGTAGACCTTTCATAATGGGTTCGCTGTATTGCTGATGATAAGCAAGCCTCGATTCTTTATCCATTTCCTTGGTTTTCTCATCATGGCCATACACCTCAGCGATTTGCTTGATAATGTGCAAGCAAGGCTCTGGATAAAATTCTTTGAGGTCGTCAAACTTTCGCAGTCCGTGGCTTAAGCAATTACATAGAATAGTTTTGAATGAAGCAGGGATGTTTCGGCTCAAGGCATCACACATTTGAATCACCGGCGAGCTATTTTGATCGCGCTTCTTAAGCAGCTTTTCAAGATTCTCACCGGCATGCTGGGTGCCATTATAAAACAAAGCAATATCGTGCTGCTCTGTTCGTGAAAAGATACCCGTGGTAAACATGCCAGTACGTTCTTTAGGTGGATTGGTTCGGTTAAGGCGAATTAAATCAGTTATTTTGACATGGCTGTCATCATTGTGAATGATGTCACCATTTGCAGCCTTACGCTCTAGCACCTGAAAGATTGGTAACGCAACACCACCGACCTCCTCAATCAGTTGCCACTGCGTTGATACTGGCAACGGCATTTGCAGCAATGATTGAAAATATGTTTGTCGGTTGAATGGGACAGCAACATAGTACTTTTGTAACGCTAGGACGGCTTTAAATGCAGCATCATATTTTTCATGACCGACTTCACAGGGGATATCAGCTTGGACAAGGTGGCCGCAGGTGGCACAGCGCAGTTTCTCAATCCAATATTTATGGACTGCCGCCAAATTTTGCCCTTTAACCCGCACTAAAACACCAGGTTCATAACGATATAACTTGCCGCCACACTGCTCGGGACAAATATCACCGACGTTTAAATCAGCAATTAGCAAACTGTGATCCGTCGTATTTGTGTAGGCTGAGTGAGGTAATCGACCATGTCCGGGTGGAGATGCACAGCTTGCTTTAGCATTTATATCACTTACATCGATTTTTGATGGCGCTATTTCTTGGTCATTAGCAGTCTCTAAGGATTCAGGCTCTTTCGTCTTTGAGGTGTCATCGTTACATGGCGTTTTATTACGATTGTTTTTCTTCCCGCGCCCAAAGACCAATTTACGGATATTGAATAATTTAATTTTCTGTTCAAGCAACGCTTTTGGAAACCAGATAGCAACGTTAATGCACGAGACGGCGAAATCTTTGGCGCTGGTGGGGAGATTGCAGGATTGAATGGCCGAGATAACCTCATCAATTTCTGCCTGAGTTTTATCTATTATTTCGGGCAACTCACTGCTGCTCATGAGGATGAACCATAAAAATCGAGGCGGCAAGCATAATGAGAAATATCTATAAAATCAATTATCTTTTATCGATCCGTGGAAGATATACCAGATTGAGTGGTGAATATATAAACAATAATACTTGATATGTCGATTAATTAATTCCTATCTTATGATGTATTACTGAAATGACACGAAATATCCATTAAATCAATGAGATTTCATCGACCCAGCAAAAGTTACCCTGCAATAAGTGGTTGATATATAATCAAAAAATCATGTGATGTAGATTAATTAATTTAACTATATGTGATGCAGAATTACAGCAGTCACACTGCTATACTTCCGCAATAATAATGAAAAAAAGTGGGGGATGATGATGCAGCGACTTAATAAAGATCCAATGTTTCATATATTTAGTTTTTTAACACTCGCTGAGCTCGCAGACTTTTCTTCAACTTCAAGATCAAATCACGAATTTGCTCAACGCTTCGAAGAGGAGAAGCTACATGAGTTCAGTAAAAGTGAGCAGATTGCGCTTCTTTACCGCATCGCAACATCTTCCCCTGATAAATTGGACAGTAAATTTATTCCGGTTCTACAACGGTACCTTCGGGAAAACCCACCTACTTTGAAGCACCGAGCTTTAGCCTTGTCGAACTTGCTACGATGTAATGGACTAGACCCAAATCTCAGTCAAGCTGCAGGATTAGAATTATCTGAAGTAAGAATGCAACTGATGGAGGCTAACGTTAATAATCGCTTCTTAGGCTACTTAGAAAACGAAGGCGATAAAAGACCTATGACTGCTCAAGATGTTGAACAAATAGGTGAGCTTTCAGAGCTCATTGTGTTTTATCGACATTTTAGTATTGACTGGGAGTCTGTTAAGAGTCTTCTGCAAGCATCGGATCAGGATTTTGAGGAATGTGATACCGTACTTACACAACGACTTTGTGCTCTTTATAGAAAATTAAATCCCGAGGATAAGAATCGATTCAACGGTCTTCTTTTGTCATCTTCATTCTCTTCTACTATCGATGAGAGGCTGAAAGAACGAATCGAGTTTGAAAACGTACATCAACATTTGGAGGAGCACGGACATTGGGGTGTAAATTTACTTTGTACACTCACCCACTGTTTAAAAAATTGGGGTGAATTGCCGGAAGATCTGCAAAATGTGGTAAGTGGGATCATCAACAACGATAAATTTTTTAACTATTTCGTTAAAAGAGAATCACATTTTTCTCCCGATAAAAAACAAGCTCCTAAAGATGCCTTTTTGGATGCATTAGCTCACAACCTTTCATGTTTAAATGATTACATGACCGATAATTTTATTCATTACCTTCATTGGAATGGTAAGGACGAATTACTAGTTCCGGCTGCACGAAGTGCTAGTGTTAGCCAGGCCAAATATTTAAGCGAACAGCATCTTGGGTTAGCATGTACAATAATATCATTGTGCAAACTGCCAGCGGAAGAATCCATCGATAATAAATTAGCTAGCCTTGTTGATAATATTGAACATATAGTCAAAGCTGAAAGTAGACATGCATTAGAATTTATAGAATGGCTACCCTATGTTTACAATTATTATCAAAGTATTTTAAAAGATACAGACAAACATGAACTTCACGGGCAAGTGAAAGATAAACTAGTAAAAATCCACAAATTTTTAGAAACATGCAAAAGTGAGCCAGAATTACAAGATGCAGCAGCTAAAAGTTTATCTGAGATTACTGTTAATCAGAGCGCCGATGAAATCAGACCAAGCAGCCCAAGAATGTTTAAATAAACGTCACTAAAAAGATTTAGTTAATAATGGCCTTTCTGCAGGGCTGCAGAAAGGTCACCTTGCATTCACAGACGGATTAGACTCAAAGAGCCTCGGAGAATACGTGACGTTTCTGCAAGCTTGCAGAAACGTCACAGTTTCCCCGTTTTCTTGCCGGTACCCCTGAATTTCTTTTTCGAGGGGTAGTTTGTTATAGCGTAATGTCCGCCGTTAAAATAATCGCATTATTTCTTTTGATATTTTGTTTGCAAAGACTCCAGATGCTCATCATATTTATCATCGAACATCAGAGAGAGTGCGCGTGGATTTGCTTTTATTGCTTTAAAAAAATCGACCTCGCTGATTGCAAGGTGATTATCTTCAAGACTTAAGATGTAAAAGCCATTACTGTCGGCGAACTTATCAAGAATATAATCTATTGACACTTTTGTTTTCAGTACGCTTCTCTTCTTATAATTAGTAACAGTTAAGTCGTATATGTCAGCGACATAGGCATTATCTGGAATTTTCTTGCCTCTGCTTGAAAATAACGATGGTACGACGCCAAGACTGGCCCAGTAGCTTTGTCCGTAATCAATTGCCACGACTTGTCCGCTTTTTATCGGGGCGCTCGTTTGAAGTACCGCAATCGGTGCATTCATGTAACGATATTTAAGCAGATTAACGTTCGCAATTCCTATATCCGGAAGGTGGTTTTCCATGTTATCTATCAAATTTGAGAGAAAGAACTTGTATCTACTAATTGTATCTTTATCTGGGTAATGCGGGAAAAAAGCACTTATGTTCCGATATTGCTGTGCATCTATCGTGTATGGAAAGGTTTCAGTTGTGGAATCGAATGTTAATGCATAGCGCGTTAAGCTACTATCTGAATAAAAATCTGACTGAGGACGAATCTTTCCGCAATAAGTTGATATAATCGTATTTGAGGGTATGTCTTCTCTTGCAACAACGACATAACCGAGTTCATTGTCTGCATACGTGATGGCTAATTTATTCTTATTTTCCTGGATCTCATCAAGAATTAACTTATACTTTTCATCATCAATCTTAAGGCAAATGCTGTCATCCATCCTTAAATATACTTCATCTATGTGGTATGGCTCTATGACATTCGTTTCAACCCAGGTAAAATTAAGTTTTTGCTCTACCACAGTAACTGCAACTTCAACTGCTTGCGCATCCAGTCTTTCACTATACCAGACGTGTCCTGGTTTAGGCATTCGGATGGGTTGCGGGATACTCTTTACCGCAACGAGCTGGGTAGGCGCGAAAAAGCTTACATCTGTGACAGGTACGACAGATTGGTTAAGATTATTCAAATTGTAATTTTTATACAATGGTATATTTGAGCAATCGGTACCTTGAGGACGCAGCATCTTTTCTATATTTAATTGTGAGTTTGCAATTTTAATCTTCATTAATAAATTCGCAGCATACACCGGGAGGTATTTCTTGATTTGCATATCAGACATTAATTTAATATTTCCGTCATTCAACCTCCATCCTGATTCTGTTAGGATGAAGGGCATGGGTTCCATTCCCGTTTGCATTATTTGTAAAATGCCAGGTTGATCACCTTCGCAAATAAACCACGACTCAGGTTTGTTTGGCATCTGTGCTTCCCTTGAAAATATAAAACATTCTTTTGCGGTTGGCCTGTAACTTAACATAATATCCTCAATTTATTAATAATTTTATATGAGATTAATTTATTATCGATATTATAATACCTTTCCATTAAGGCTTTATTAATAAAATATGATCATGTGTGCTACCTACCAAATAAAGCATAACTTCCAACTTGAACTGACAGTAAATTAATATCGTCTTATCACCGCAAGCGAGAAAAAATATGTTATTTGCGGACTAAAACCGGATTGGAAGTCAATTTCATTATTGGGGAAGCAAAAGCTGCTATTGAAGTTAAAATTGATGAGCAAGTGTATAAACAAGATCTCAAAGGATTAATCGGTTTTTGTGAAGAGCATCCGGAGACGACCGCGTTAGTTGTTTCACAAGATACTAGAAAGCGTAAGCTTGATTTAGCGAATGGCAATCAATAATAATTATGCCTTGGAAAATGTTTTTAACTGTGTGGTTTCTGCAGTCCTGCAGAAACCACACTCTTAAACTCATGGTTACAGAAGAAATTTTACGTTATCGTTATTCGCTTTATTCTCGTTATCCTTAGTTACGATTTCTTGAACCCTCAATGATTTAAATAGTAGGTAACCATTTATTGCAGTTCCTTGATCAGATGGTATATACATCTTATCTCTTTTAGCATTTGATTCAAAATATGCTTTGTTCCAGCTAGATATAAAACTCGGTAAAGTTTTCAGTAATAATGTATTTTGTTCTGCAAGAGTAATATCATTTTTTTCATATGCGATTTCTATAGATCTTTCAAAAATCATTTTCAATGATTTGACTTTGAATTTTAATCCTGAATCCGTATAGATATCATCAGTTGAATGATTGGGAGACATGATGGCCGCAAAGATTTTATTGTATAAACTGGATTGTGAATATCTCAATGGTCTTGGTGATGGAATGAATAGGTTAATGGGTGTTGTTGAGCTGTCTATATAACATGAAAATGTAAGTGATAGTTTTATCAACTGTTCGGCATTATTTTTTAGGAGTTCTTTTAGATATGCGATATCCAATGTACCACACTCTGTATCACCAGCTTGAGGGCAAAAATGAAACGCTTTATTCTTGTCAGTATCTGATATTTCAGCAAAGAAATCCTTATGAATTTCAGGGGAAAACATTTCAGGAAACATATTTTTATTAATAGAACGCATAGCAGATATTCCTGGCCAAATAATCGGCTTAATGATTTTATACCGACCTATGACCAACACTTCGAAATGTCCACAACCATTCTGCCAACCGTTTGTATAGAAATACCCCACATATTCATTTTCATTTAATGATTTTTGAATTTGATGAACTTCATCAATACACTCATTTTGTTCAAGTCCTTTATTAGATATTATAAGTTGTAATTGATGTTTTAGATTATTAACTGTGGTTTCGAAATCATTTAAAATGCCAAGCTCTATTACTGTATTCTTGAGTTGGTTATTGAAAAAGAGTTTTTGTTCCCCGTTCATCTTTTGTATTTTAACATTAAGCTTATACTTATCTGTCATCAGGTCTTTACATGTTTTAATCCCGAAAATATCATCAACAAGATTTGTAGTGTATTTATTTAATGGATTAGCGACATGATATATATCAAATGTTTTCATTTTGAATTCGAAACCGAAATCGGTTCCCGAAGGATCAAATGAACAATAATGTAAATAGGATATAAATATTTTATCGGGGCAATTCAGATCGCTTAATAGCTCAGTTACATTACTATTAATGTTTTTTGCAATTTTATTATGTCTTTCATTGAGGATGTCCTTATAATGTTTAGTCGTACCATTTTTTATAATTCTAATATCATATTTTTCTGCGTAATGTCGAATGATGACGTCTATATCAGATCCAGCCATTGTAATATCATATTTTTTTGCGTAATCCCCAATTATGACGTCTATATCAGATCCAGACATTTGATATGCAATTTTGTCAGAATGACTCTTGATAAATTTATCTTTATCGCTACGATCTGATATCATGGTTTATTACCTATATTAATTATTGTTATAACGCTAGTCTGTCAGTCTGACCTAACCATTACAATCGCGCCTTATATCTGAATTAGACTCGCGCGTATCTATGGGAAACAACGCTGTAAATATTATATACAATTGAACTTAATGTACTATTAACGATATGGGTATGTGAATTGCGCCGCTAATAATCCGATCGAGATGCCCTTTAAAATAGCTTAAAATCAAGTCGTTGCGCCAAAATAAATCGTAATGAAACAGGAGTATATTTTGCCGGAAACTTTACATTAGGGTGAGCTTTTTGCAATCCTGCAGAAATTTCCCACCTTTGCGGTAAGGTTGCTTGATCCTGGCCTTGCGGTAAGCCCGTGTGAATCACGCGAGCTTACCGTAAGCACATGATCAACCGCATCGTAACCTGTTGAACGGGTGTAACCAAGGTTAGCAATAGACATAGTGGACGAGCATAGATAAAAGAAGGTTGGGACAAGACGACGAGCAGGCACTCATGCTGAAAAAATCATATTTATCTCCCCCTTTAATCAAGGGCATCGTTCAGCCTTTACCCCTTTTTTGTACATTATGTTTTGTTGTTGAAGGATCCTGATAATCGCCCTGTAAAATCCGTTCCAATTCAGCGCGACTAGTTTTGGCATAGTTAATGAGTGCCGATTCATCTTCGAAAAAATTAAATGATTGATACAATACTTCTTCATCGTGAACGCGAAATTGTTCGATTTTGGATGTGATCGATTGGTTTGATTCATCTAGCCAAAACATGATGTCCTTCGCCATGGCGAGTGAGCTATCGAAGAGTTCTCTTTTAAAATAATGTACGCCTAACTTATGTAGCATGTAAGCATGTTTGCGGTTGCGAGCACGTGCGAAGACGGTGAGTTGTGGAAATTCAGTGGCGGCGAGGCGTGCGATTTCCAGGCTATCATCTACATCATCAACAGCGATCACGAGCAGACGTGCTTTGTTCGCGCCCGCGCTTTGCAACAAATCAAGGCGAGTGGCATCGCCAAAGTATCCTTTGAAACCAAATTTTCGTAGCAAATCGATTTGATCAGGATCTTTCTCGAGTACGGTAAGTTTTAAACCTTGACTAAGGAGGAAACGTCCGATGATTTGCCCGTAGCGTCCAAAACCGGCGATGATAATAGGATGTTGCTCAGTGATGTCATCAAACACTGGCTCAGGCAGTATCCGCATAAAGCGCGGCACAATGGTTCGGTTGTACCAGAGCATAATCAGAGGCGTTACAGCTATCGACAGTGCGACGATCAGGGTCAGTAATTTTACTGAGTCTGGTTGTAAAATTGATAGACCCTGTGCAAATTGAAATAACACGAAGGCGAACTCACCGCCTTGACTGAGCGCCAAGGCTAGACCAATATTCTGTAGTGGCTGTATCCCGAATTTACGTCCCAGCACCCAGATGATAGCGGCTTTAACAATAATGAGCGTCACCAGTGCTGCCACGATGGTGATGGGGAAATTAAGTAGCAAAGTGAAGTCTATGCCCATACCAACGGAAATAAAGAAGAGGCCGAGCAGCAAACCTTTAAATGGTTCGATATCTGTTTCAAGTGTGTGTCGATATTCGGAATTCGCCAATACCACACCGGCGACAAATGCGCCAAGTGCGGGTGAAACACCCACCAGCTCCATTAACAGCGCGATGCCAACCACAACAGAAAGAGATAGAGCGGTAAATACTTCTCTCAGTTTAGTGCGGGCGATGGCGAGAAAAATTGGACGCGCAAAATAGCGGGCGCCTAGTATCACCAGGCTGATGACCAGAGCGACAATAATAGCTTGTAACCAGCCAGGCAGGTTGGCAATCAAGCTGGTATGTGGAGCACTCGCCGCTGTATGTTGTGTCGCGAGCAGCGGCATCAATACGAGGATAGGAATGACAGCAATATCTTGAAACAGCAAAATTGAAAATGCTGTTTTGCCAACCAAGGTATCCATGAGATTTTTTTCATTTAAGAGTTGCAACACTAATGCTGTGGATGACAGAGATAATGCCATGCTTGTGGCGAGACTGGCTTGCCAAGAATAACCGAGAAATAGACCAAGCAGGGTGAAGGCAGCGGTAGTGAGAGTGACTTGCAGGCCGCCTAAGCCGAGTATCGATATTCGCAGTCGCCAGAGTACCGCCGGCTCGAGCTCAAGACCAATCACGAATAACATCATCACCACACCAAACTCGGCAAAATCCATGACGCTGGCTGGGTTGGTAATAAAGCCTAGCGCAAAGGGTCCAATTAAAATTCCCGCGATTAAATAGCCAAGTACGGGGCTCAGCTTGAAGCGGCTGGCGAGTGGCACGGCAACACAGGCGGCAGCCAGGAAGATGAAAATTTCGAATAATGGGCTCTGCATCTGAATGTCCTTGCGGGATTAATAATACCAAGCTGTAGGTTGTATATGGACCCGCGTACCTAATGCAAGATGGCCGTTAAAATAAATAT
>CAZGPP010000026.1:0-5911 GCA_964527435.1 uncultured Coxiellaceae bacterium
CTGCTCGTGGCGGCGCTACTGGCGGCTCCCCTGCTCGTGGCGGCGCTACTGGCGGTTCCCCTGCTCGTGGCGGCGCTACTGGCGGTTCCCCTGCTCGTGGCGGCGGTGGTGGTGGCGGTGGCGCGACCACTGCTGGATTCGGCTGAGCCGGCGCTTGCGCGACCACATTAGCGTAGTCAGGCTTTGCCATTTCTTCATTTAGCGTTGCCCTAATCACACTTAACTTCTCAGCTTCTCTTTCACATGCACTGATCAGAGCTTCCCGAGAATCTCCTGCACCTGACACCAAACCTTCTGTACTTTCAGCTCTCAAGGCATCTCTAGCTTCTTCTAAAGCTCTGGCTCGCTCTTCCACTTTCGTCACTTGCTGCTCCATCACATGCAATTTTTCTGGAGGCGTCGGAGCATTCGCAAATAATGTGTCTTTCCATGCTTGTTTTGCTTGGTCAGTCGCATCAGTAGGACCTTGATCCCGACCATTCATTTTCTTGGTCGCTTCCTGATACTTACTGACAGTCTCAGCCTCTTTTCTGACTGGACCCATCTGTTCCTCATATTTCTGGCCTAGCTCCTGCACTTTCGCTAATAATTTTTCCCATTTAGCCGGGAGTTTCCCACCATTACTTCTCGTTGCCATTTCAATAGCAGCATGAACATTATCGCCCAACTCAATCGCCTGGAGAGGCTTTGAATGTAACTTTTGCGTAACAACATCGAGCACCACATTCAAATCCACATCCTCAGGGCGCGCCCAATTCAGCACACATTTACCCACACCCTGGCTCGCCAAAAAATCTAATGCATTATGAATATCTTTGGCACTGGACACGCGACTCATCATGGTGACCGATTTTTTTTCTGCGTCGTATCTAAAATCTACGAAAGGTTTACGTTGAATAATTCCCGAGGCAAAATCCTTGTTTTGTAAGCCGGTTTGAACTGTAAGATCATCGTTTGGACCCTTTTTCTTTTCACCCACCAATTTCCAACGTATTTCCGCAAATTTTTCTGCAACCATGGCTCGATAAGCATCTTCATGCACCTTATTACGCGCATCCTCCGCCGCCTTCCTATTTTGTTGCTCAAGGTCTTGCTGCTGTCTCGCAGGATTAGCTGGTGCTGGGTTGTTCTGTTGATCGGGTTCAATCCTATTATTCGCCATGACATCACCTCAAATTTATTATTTTATTAAGTCTTAAGTAGTCGTTATTATGAATCCATACCTGGCGAAAATTGTTCGCGCGCTTTTTCCTGAAAAATCTTTATGTCCGTTGTCGTGGGTTCGTAATTCAATACTTCAACGGGCTTATTATGCCTTTCACTTAAAGCCTGAATTTCTACCCAGGCAGCACGGGTTAATTTTTCAAATCCAATTAATTCGACTGCCCAACCGCGCTTAAACGCTTCGCGTGCCAGCACTTGTGCGGCTTGAATGCTATCGGCCAGTGTGCGCTCATGCGAAAATAAATCCTTCGGACAAGCAACGAGGCAACTGCCACGATCATAAGTAGTGTAATGTTCGTTTGCGCCTTCCAGCACCAACACATTTTTTTCGCCCGGTGGATCAAGATTGTAGGCATCGTAAATGGTTAGCGTCGCCCAACGTTCCAGTAAATAATAAATATCCAGGGGTGTAATCGCACGCTCGACCAACTCATTCAATGCCGGCATCGGACCATTCTGCTCCAACGCCTGCCAGATTTGTTGTTTCAGTTGATCCGCATATTCCTGCGTATCTTTACTCGCCAAGGCTGGCTGAATGGAAAACATGAAATGCGCTTCGAGTTTTCCGGCTTCGTTGCTGGCGTGAATAATAATTTCATAATTCCCTTGTGTACCTTTAGCGGGAATGCCGGTCACGATACCATCTTCGGTGCAAATCATCCCTTTCGGTAAACTGTTACCATCCGAAAGCTCGGCCTGAAACATAACGGGACTACCATCTGATGCCTGAATATATTCAGTCAGATCAAACGGCCCGTATGCAGCACGTTCATTAACGCCCTGCGAAGGGATAGCCTTGATGAGTACCGGAGCTTCCATATCTTTTACCCTAATGGTGGAGTTGTCATACCCTAGAGTATAACAACAGAATCCTTAAGGGTAGATTAGCGGACTAACTACTTGATTTGGTGTGGCATCCACCCACTCATAGTACTCGGTCGCCATGGCCGGGCACTTGAAGCATTTACTGCCGCACGCGGGGGTTTTCGGACATTGGCGGATTTTTCCCTTTTGCATCCAGTGACCTAGGAAACAGCGCATGGTGTCGGGGTCGGCACCGAATAAAGCACACAAATTACCGAGTGACGCCATCTTGACGCTCATCATGTGTTGTTTGATATCGAGCAAACTCATGATAAGCCTCCAGCTGCTTGTAACGCTGCGTTGGGTAAAACCGCATGAGAACGATTCGTCGACCAACGAATATAAGCAATCGTTCCGAAAAATATCGTCACCATACTGACTATCCATAATGTTGATGACAAGGGGTGGCGCGTGAAAGTGGCAGCCTGATAGAAAGTCACGGCAGTGATGTAGGCAACGCCCGTCATCCAGAATGCGGAGAAGACAGCCCAACCACGATTTAACTCACGCAGCATCGCCGCTGTGGTGGAAATGCAGGGAAAATACAGTAACACAAAAAGCAGATAAGCAAAGGCGCCCGCCTGGCCGTCAAAGCGCTGATACATTAAACCATACGCACTTTTATCGAGTTGATCGGTCGGCGCTTTCGCTAACACGGGATTACTGAAAGCATTACCTAGTTGTGCAAAGTTATCCGGAATGGATTGAAAAGCTTGTTGGATGCCCGCCCAGAAATGGAAGCTGCCCGCATCGTTTGCGACAAAATGTCCGAGCTGCGTATACAACGTATTTAAAGTGCCAATCACCACTTCTTTGGCGAGCACGCCCGTCACCAAACCAACGGTTGCCGGCCAATTATCCGCGTGTATGCCCATCGGTTGAAACACGACTGTCGCCCACTGCCCGACCAACGATAACAATGAATGCGCATCGCCGTTACCGGTATTCATCGTGCCATCCACATTCAAGGAATTGAGCGCACCAATGACAACACAGATCGGCAAAATTAATCGGCCGGCGCGCACTACAAAACTTTTCAAGCGTTGCCCGGCATGACGAGACAATGATTTGAAACTTGGCAAATGATAAAGCGGCAACTCCATTACTAATGGCGACGGCTCCCCTTTCAACACCGTCATCCGTAAAATAAAGCCGGTTAACACCGCCATCGCAATACCAATGAGATATAACGCGAAAATAATATTTTGTCCGCCGCGTGGAAAAAATGCTGACGTGAAGACCGCAAAAATGGCGAGACGCGCACCGCACGACATGAACGGCGCCATCATAATGGTCAGGATACGATCGCGTTTATTTTCCAGCGTACGCGCCGCCATCACCGCTGGCACATTGCAACCAAAGCCCACAATCATCGGAACAAATGATTTACCGGGCAATCCTAGTGCGCGCATGAAACGATCGACAACGAAAGCCGCGCGCGCCATATAGCCAGAATCTTCGAGAAAGGCGAGAAATAAAAACATGGCACCAATCACCGGAATGAAAGTGATCGTGGTATTAATACCTTTACCCATTCCGTTCGCTAATAAAACCGTCAGCCAAGCGGGAACACCTAGATGAGCTAGTAACGCAGCAAATCCATCCACAAAAATTGTTTGGCTGCTGATATCAAAAAAATCCTGGAATGCGCCACCAATATTAATGGCGAAGAAAAACAAGGCATACATCACTAACAAAAAGAATGGAATGCCGAGCACACGATTCAAGACAATTTTATCGATGCGTGACGTCCACGATGCCTGAACGGTGACACCACGTGTCACACAGCCTGTCACTAATTGATTGACCCATTGGTAACGTGCATCGGCAATTAAAATATCGGCATCTTCTTGCAGCTGGTTTTGAATATGTTGTTGCTGCGTGCAAGCAAGATGACGCGCCGCGTCAGAAACAAGATGACCAACGCTCAAATCATTTTCCAGCAAACGAACAGCAAGCCAGCGATTTTTCGGATCGCTTTCAACCGTTAATTGCTGAATAGCCGCTTCAATCGCAGCAGGATAATGAATTTGCGTGGGCAACACTTTAGGAACGTATTCAGCGATAGCACGCTTTAATTCATACACACCCTCACCCTGATGAGCTTCAATGGCAATCACAGGACAACCGAGCAGTTGTGCTAATTGTTGGGTATCAATTTTAATTCGACGCTGACGCGCAACATCCATCATGTTTAATGCCACGATGATCGGTGCGCCCATTTCAATTAACTGTGCGGTCAGATAAAGATGACGCTCGAGGTTACTGGCATCGACAACATTCACAACAACCTGCGCGGCATTCGTGAGAAGATAATCACAAGCAATGCGCTCATCTAGTGCAGCGGTTTGCGCGGCCTGTGTCAGCGAGTAAACACCGGGTAAATCGATGGTTTCGATACTCACGCCATTCGTCGTAAAATAGCCGCATTTTTTCTCGACCGTCACCCCCGGCCAATTGCCGACACGCTGGCTAGAACCCGTCAACGCATTAAACAACGTAGTTTTACCACAATTTGGATTACCTGCCAGTGCAACGACACGCTCGACTTTCGGCTTACCGACTGGATCGCAACAATTTGGGGTGGCACAGCATGCGGGCATAAAACTCTCCGTTAAATCAGTTCAATTTGAATGATGGCGGCCTCATTCTTCCGCAAACTCAAGGCAAAACCACGCACTTCAATTTCAATGGGGTCGCCAAGCGGTGCGAGCCGAGCCACGGTAAATTCTGTACCGGGCAACACCCCCATCGCCATCAAGCGCTGGCGATAAACTTTATCGCCTTTCAAAAGCGCCGTCACGCGAGCTTTTTGCCCCGTTTTAAGGTCAGAGAACTGCATAATTATCCTTACCGAAGATCAGGTCACAAGTATCCCGCCAAGCCCGACGAAAGTCAATTCAAATGAGAATGATTCTTATTTGTTTAATTGCTCGAACTTGAGCCAACCCCATGAAAGTCTCAGAAATTCTTCACATTTATTAAAATTGGGCACTTAATCTACTTTTAAGTAATCTAGACTATACTAACTACTATGATAAAAGACATTTAGTGTGAAATTAACGATTACCCATTGATTTGACTGGCTAAGAATAATAAAACAGTAGGCATAATGGCCCTACAAAAAGCATGACGAGGTGTAGCATGGTATCAAGAAGATTGAATGAAGAAGAAGTCCAGGCTCTTGCGGGAATCGGTAATAGTATTGCGAATGCTCAAGGTCGCCTCGAAGATCTTAGACGCGCCATCAACGGCCAACAGAATGTTGACTATGAGGCCCTGCTAGCAAGAACCAGCGAACTTTCTCAAGCTGTGAATGCGTTGCGTGAGCAAGCACAAGTTTTAAATACTGACGTAATTGAAGATGAAAGAGCTGATGCAGTCGAGGAGGAGATATCCCAGATTGTCAGGGCACTGGATGAATTTTCCATTGAGCGCCTAAATGCTCAGCTTGGCCAAGCAGTGAATACTTCAATGGCGGCAATCGAACGACATGAGACAGCAGTCAAAGTCATCGCTGACGCGGAACAAGAATTAAATGAGGCAACCGTATCACATAACATCTTGAGTAACGTCGAAAGCGAAGACAGACTTACTCTTGCCCGAGAACATCTTGAAGAGCTTAGAGCGAACGTTGAACCACTTCTTGGTGATTTACAGGCGCAAGCTAATGCAGCAGAAGCTGCAGAAAAGCAAATCAACAGTCAACTTACTGCAGCACGGCAAGCGTTTCGCCAGCAATATCCAGACGCAAATCCAGGGCAACCGCAACAACAAGCAGGCGCAAATCCAGGGCAGCCACAACAACAAGCAGGCGCAAATC
>CAZGPP010000027.1:0-5243 GCA_964527435.1 uncultured Coxiellaceae bacterium
GTCATTATTTACTCTTAAGATTTATTAAATACTCGATTAGCTCATGCATGTTAGTTGCCGGGTTTGTTGATGCAGTGTCTTCATTGTGCTTCTGTAATCGCTTCGCATTTGCTATTCCGGTGTTTTGTTTGCCAATGAGTTCACCAAACCACCCTGTTGAGTTCTTTTTGTATGAGGGAAGTTCTGTGATCAGGTCTTTGATTAGTTTGTCCGCGGCAGATTTATTCCCGCTAGCATTATAGGACTTCGTTGAATAGCTAAGATGGAGGAGTAGCCATAACTCAAAGCATGGTGTTGATGTTATAGCTCGAAAGGTTGGTTTGCTTTTGTCGTTACGTTTGGGTTTGTGATTCTTGAGTTTATCTATCGCTTGGTCATAACTCGGGTGAGCATCACGATCAAAAACACATGCTGCACGATCAATGTAAGGCGTAGTTCTTGCTTGCTCGATTACGTGATCTACTACACTAATAGGGGCGGATCCTTTCCCTGGTAATACGATAATATTTGCCGTGTTCAGTCTGAAATATTTTATTACCTCATGTAGATAGTTAGGACAGCTTTTGCTATCTTCACAAACAATCAATATTGTTTCGTAAGGTGACTTTTTGGCTTTTTGTCGGGCTAGGTCTTTCGCGCTACGAAATTTTTTCTTTTTAGCTGACTTATCTGTTCCCACGCATTCCGCTCCATTATAGATTAAATTCGCCAAAAAATGGGAGTGCGCCAAAGCGTCCAATCAGGTAACCCTTTTCAATCGCTTCTCCTTTCCGTGGGCTGAAATCTGTCATTGGGTATAGTCGAGATGCTTGTTCGATGTTTTTTTCCATAAACCAGATTTGATCGCGTCGAAGGAAGTCGGTGTCTAACAAATATGTGTTATGCGTAGCAAAAATTAATTGGGCGTTATTTTTATTTAGGCTGGCATTCTGTATAAGCGATACTAGAAAATGCACCATCTTTGGATGTAAGCTACTATCTAATTCATCAACAATGAGAACTTTCCCGTTTCGTAATATATCAAGAATCGGCCCGGCATATGCAAATAGTTTCTGTGTTCCGTGTGATTCTTCTTCTAGCGAGAAGCCTACAAAGTTATTTTTACCTTTTCCTTGGTGAAAGAGAGTGGCAGTTGGCATGTCGGTTTCTTGTTTGCTTTCAATTGCAGTCATGCCGGATTCTAGTCGAAACTGAACGTGTTGAGCTTTCTGCATTTTGATTTGTACGTCAGTGATTCCAAGATCAGCAGCCTGTAAGAATTTGATAATTTGTGGCTTATCTAATTCATTTTTGATGCATTCCATGGTGTAGAATGGGAGAGGTTGAGAGTTGCTGCCAACTATAGCTAGTTTATTGACGAACCAATTAAAGATGGGGCGGAGTTGTTCGCTATTCAGATTAACCGCTGTTGAAAGGAATAATGCATTAGAGCGAGTTGATTCGCTCCATAACTGATGTTGCTTCTTGCCACCTATTAGATGTGATCCAAAGTACCACTTATCTTTGCCTTCTTTGCTATCATAGTCTCGTTCAAACCAGCGCTGAGCTTTACGCTCTACATAAACAAGCAGCCACTCTTTGATGACACGATTTGAATTGAGTGCGAATCCATATTGAAAGCGTATGTCATTTTCAATAAAAGTAACTTCAAACTCAGATGGTTGATTTGCTGTTTCAGGGCTAAAGCGGAAGGGTGAGACATTTAATGTTTGTCCTTCACGAATGCCGACAGCGGAGGTTTCTACCATGCTTCGCATAAATTGAAGGGCAAAGATGAGGTTGCTTTTGCCGCTGGCATTTGCGCCATATAGCACTGCTGTACGCACAAGTGAGATGTTCGGAATTCCACTCTGGGTGCAATTAGAATCCTCGTGAGAAGTGTCTTTAGCTGCAACCATGCTGAATTTTTGGGTTTCCCTAATTGAGCGGTAGTTTGTAACATTGAATTCAATTAACATGGATTTTCCACAATTCACCTAAAATAATATCAATTATTGCATAAAATATGCAAAAAACAACACAATTTTTAATATATATTGTAAATATTATCTAAGGGCTTGAGAATTCGTATAATTGAACGTTGGCATGAGGGCTGTTAGTCTCATATGATCACGTGCTTGTGTGATCTTATTTTGCCCACGTGATGGGTGCTCTTATTAGCTATCTCATCCACAATTATCTAAATTGGCGAGAGTTAAGAAATCATAGGCGAGGGTATGTCATAATAGAAAGAGTAGAAAATTTCAGTGGGGTTCCTATGAAAGTTAACGAGCTGATTTTGAGGCTTCAAGGTTGTGCTCACGAGGCTGGTGTTAGTAATTGCCGAAAGCAGTTTATTAACGAATATATACAGTATTTACAGCAGCTAGATAGCAACAGTGTTGTTGCTGTTAGTAACGGTGAGTGTGAGGATGATGGTGTATATGCGCCAGTGAGAGAAGATGGTGGCATTGATATTCATAGAGCGAAACCGTTTAGAGCCGACGAGCCATTTCCTGATGATGGGCATGATTGGATTAGGGTTAGTTATCTTGATTCACCGAGACCTAGATCTCTATAATTTTCCAACAGGATAACACATTATGAATTATGAGCTAATCACCGCAAGATCAATTGTAAAAAGCTCTCAATCGGAAGGTTTAAATGAGCTTATAGAAGAAAAATTGCAAGCAGGTTTTGAGCTATATGGCAGTCCTGGCGTTCATACAGACAAATGCGGAAGTCTATATTTTCAAGCAGTAGTTAAAAAATAAAGTTGGACCATGCTAACCCATGTTGTTTGACGAAAAAATAGTTCTTATGATGAAAAAATCAGGGGTTGTCATGCAATTTATCTAACGTTTGTGATTTGCCGCAACACAGTTAATGATCGTCTCTTTTCGGCAAGCGTGCGTGACATCACTCACTTCTAAAATATAACCTACAGCCTCTATATTTACAGCTTAGAAGGCAAGCCCATGCATAACTCTACGTTACTCACATTGAATGATGTTAAAGATCATTTTGATCACTGGCGTGCAACGCGTACCAAACGTGGCAAAATTCCAGCATGCTTATGGGATGAGGTTAAAACATTGATTGGTCGCTATCCTACCAGTCAGATTGCTCAAACATTACGTGTTAATGCTTATCAAATATCATCTGGCGTGAATAACAAGATCGATTTCACTTTTGTTCCTGCTCGTGTTACGAATTCAGTATCAACCCCAGCTAAGTCAACTTTATCCATTTCTGGCGTTGATGATAAAAACACCTGCACGTTTGAAATACAGCGAAAAAGTGGCTGTGTATTAAAGTTTACTGAATTTCCAGTAGCCTCATTAGCAGTCATAATTAATCAGTTCATGGAATAACAACATGTTACAAATTACTCCACAACATCGTCTATTATTGGCTGTTGAACCGATCGATTTCCGTGCGGGAATTGACAGCCTGAAATCTGCCTGCCAACAGCGCCTACATCATGATCCTTTCAGCGGCACTATTTTTGCATTTTCAAACCGTGCACGCACCTCCATAAAATTGTTGGCCTATGACGCCAGTGGCTTTTGGCTATGCCAAAAGCGTTTTTCACAAGGCAAGCTCGCATAGTGGCCGACGAGTCATTCTAAAACCGTGACGCTTCGTGCCAGTGAATTACAGATTTTGCTGGTTCAGGGTGACCCGATGAAAGCAGCGATTCCAGAAGATTGGCGGCCGTTAAATATAGATCATGCTGCTGATGCTAATGAAGAGTTATCCTCATAATTCCAGGGTAACCAAAGTTCTGGCTCTTTAACAACTTGGTTTTTGTTTTCTTGTAATGCTGTCAGGTAGGTTAGTGGATTTATACCTGCCATTGCGCAGGTATAAATAACACTTGTCAACACACCACCTATCATGGCGCCGTACTGTGTTTTATAAAACAACCATGTTCTTCTTCCCCGGATGGGAATTTTCAACGCTCTCTCTAGTATGTTGTTGTCGATGGGGGCACCAGCCACTCGCAGGAATTGCGTCAGCTTGAACCAGTGCTTCAGCATATAACGCATTGCCTTGCCCAGCGAATCATTTGGCTCAACCTGCTTTGATTCCAATTGGTTGGTAATATACTTCTGTAGACCTTTCATAATGGGTTCGCTGTATTGCTGATGATAAGCAAGCCTCGATTCTTTATCCATTTCCTTGGTTTTCTCATCATGGCCATACACCTCAGCGATTTGCTTGATAATGTGCAAGCAAGGCTCTGGATAAAATTCTTTGAGGTCGTCAAACTTTCGCAGTCCGTGGCTTAAGCAATTACATAGAATAGTTTTGAATGAAGCAGGGATGTTTCGGCTCAAGGCATCACACATTTGAATCACCGGCGAGCTATTTTGATCGCGCTTCTTAAGCAGCTTTTCAAGATTCTCACCGGCATGCTGGGTGCCATTATAAAACAAAGCAATATCGTGCTGCTCTGTTCGTGAAAAGATACCCGTGGTAAACATGCCAGTACGTTCTTTAGGTGGATTGGTTCGGTTAAGGTGAATTAAATCAGTTATTTTGACATGGCTGTCATCATTATGAATGATGTCACCATTTGCCGCCTTACGTTCTAGCACTTGAAAAACTGGTAGCGCAACACCACCGACCTCCTCAATCAGTTGCTACTGCGTTGATACTGGCAGCGGCATTTGCAGCAAGGATTGAAAATAGAATTGTCGATTGAATGGAACAGCAACATAGTACTTCTGTAGCGCTAGGACAGCTTTGAATGCAGCATCATATTTTTCATGACCGACTTCACAGGGGATATCAGCTTGCACAAGATGGCCACAAGTGGCACAGCGTAGTTTCTCAATCCAGTATTTATGGACTGACGCTAAATTTTGCCCTTTAACCCGCACTAGAACACCCGGTTCATAACGATATAACTTGCCGCCACACTGCTCGGGACAAATATCGCCAACATTTAATTCCGAGATGACCAGACTGTGTTCCGTTGTATTCGTGTAGGCTGAGTGAGGTAATCGACCATGTCCAGGTGAAGATGCATGGCTTGCTGTATCATTGATATCACTTTCATCGATCTTTGATGGCACTATTTCCTGGTCATTAGCAGGCTCTACGGATTCAGGCTCTTTCGTCTTTGACGTGTTATCGTTACATGGCGTTTTATTATGATTGTTCTTCTTCCCGCGGCCAAACACCAATTTACGGATATTGGATAATTTAATTTTCTGTTCAAGCAACGCTTTTGGAAACCAGATAGCAACGTTAAT
>CAZGPP010000028.1:0-3374 GCA_964527435.1 uncultured Coxiellaceae bacterium
GCGATACTGGGATTAATGGAGTTGCCATTAATGGTCTGGACGACAATAAATTATCGCTGTTAAAACAGTTCGCATACAGAAAATAATCTTTACTATTTGAACTTGAGCTGACGGTCAATTCATCAAATGAAAGACTGTTAGTTCAAGATCAGTGGCAACGTGACAGAAGTTTATAGACGTTACAATCCACTAAGGTTGTCGGGTAACAATAAAAGACTGATTAGATACAAGATAATTGATTAAAGAAATTTAGATTATCTGATTTTACGTTACAAATTCCCTACATAACCAGTTGGTCGCCAAAAAAATGGGATGCAAGTCATTGATTAATCAGCGCGCCCGGAGGGATTCGAACCCCCGACCACCTGGTTCGAAGGCAGGAACGACGCTTTTAAAGTAATTTAAAATCAACACCTTGCAATTGATTAGCATTTGTAAAACCTATCTAGACCTACTGTAACCTGAATCTACCTCAGTGGGTTACAAAATGGCTACAGTGAAGTGAGCACATGAAATCTACCCTTGGTTAAGCCTTGCTTAAGCTTGGCCTGCTAAAATATAGAACAATTATTAGACCACCACATAACGAGGCACAGCATGGCAGGCAGCAGATCAGATCAGGCACTCTTACCACAGGCACAATCAGAATCACCCTTGTTGGGAATGCCTCGGGATGTGAGAACGGCGTTAATTTATCCTTTTACACCAATGGACATGTTGGGCATGTTTTCCCGCACCTGCAGGAAAGCAGAAGCTGAAACAGCGCTTCCTCGTCTATTACATTGTGCCGCGTTTGCTTTGCCAGAATCTTGGCAGCAAAAAGATAAAACGAAATTGGCTGCGATTGCCATGTTGAAAACGCACCCTGACTTACTATTTAAAAAAGATTTTACAAGACTTCCTAGCGGCCAGTTGATTTACGGCTCACCCTATCAGATTTTTCTGGGATCTGGCGATATTTGGGCACGCCAGACAATTCATGAAGAAATCATTCCGCATATTGACAGTGGCGAAGCGAAAGCGCTCGAACAATATATAGAGCAATTTCCAAACCCGAGTTGTGTGCTTGCCAGTTTTACTCAGGAAGAGTTAATCGCTTTGAAAGGTCTGATGGAAAAAGCCGGCTCACTTTCTCAAGATGGAGAAGTGCAAGTATCAGATGACCTTCAAGCTAAGGTACTGTCAATGAATGATAATGAGGACGCGTATACGAAAGTCCTTTTTAAGAAGCAGGAGTTTGTCGTTATTCATCAATTGTTGTCAGAAAACAAGCGCGAAGATTTATGTACGAAATTGTGTGAAGCAGAAATGCTGTACGACGATAGAAATCAAGCGCAAATAGCACAAGTCATAGAAGACCTGAAAGAGATTGTTGCAGCAATTTCAGTGGATCCTTGTACGAATGGCAAAGCAACCCAGCAAAGAACCATTGATGCGATTCGAACTTTGCGCGAACACCTTGCTCCGCAAAAAGGGGCAATTCGAACAGGCCTGTATTCAACGCCAGAAATCATGAAGATTATTCATGATGTATATAATCAGAATTTTGCTCCATGGTCAGGAGATCAGCTGATCTTATATTCATTTGTAGTGATTGGTGGGGCTGAGCGCTCGGCATCGGCGGTTGATGCGCAGTGTTATAAGAAAGGGTTATCTTCTTTTGATATAAAGACGCCTCCAGATCGTACGTTAAGTTATTTTTCTGGTCCGGGTCGTTGTGCTGGTTTGGGATCCTCTTCTTTCGTTGATGTATATTACGGGGCGCGGCCCCCGCGAGCGCGCGACGCCTGGCGCGGCGGCGTCGCCGGATGTTTGCAAAATTTTTGTCGAGCAAAAAATCAGAGCTTGCAAAACCTATCTTGCCGCACCCAAAACCGAGCCGAGAAGCGAAGACGTCTCGGTGTGTAATTTGTTGAAGTAAACATGAGCCAAAACGGTCGCAAAAGTTGTGACCGTTTGATCCCGGCAAACATCAATAAATTGCTGCAATATTTCTAGATAGTGCCAAGTGTCTGAAGCGTTTGCCCACCAGCGTGCCCAAAGGTGTAAATAATTTCTGATTCGGCGGGGAGAAGCCCCATCTATCACCATCCATTTGATTTGCTCTCTTGCTTTCCGAAGCGTCCGCGCGTGCGGAACAATGCGCAAAGTCACATGCGATTGATGATTCGTTTCTGCCTTACCCCCCCCTATCACTCAAAACTTGAACAGGTGTTGAAGGTGGCATCAAATCATCATTAGCATGTGTCACGTTGGTTCTATCTCGGGTTCGCGTTCCGGGATAGTCAATTCCTAAAAAATGAAATCCGCTGCTGATGCAGCCGATGCGCGATTTTTTGCGCGATAAAGATAATCGTCTTTCCTGTAATACTTCCATCATGCGCCGCCGGCAGCGGTTCATTTGGCGTTTGGTTTTGCATAAAATCAAAATGTCATCTTGATATCGCAAATACACAACCTCTGAATGATCAAATGCATCATCCAGCGGCTTTAAATAAATCGCACTGAAAAATTGTGAGAGTGGTCCGCGTAATGCAACACCATGAATAGGATTCTTCGTGCCGCGCGGTGCATCAATTGGGTTGGTGATGATGTTTTCCAGCATGTTTGTCAGCTTTGGGTCATCGTAATATTTTTTGATGTCGTTAATTAACTTGTGATGCAGTATAGATTTGTAGAAAGACCTAATATCCGCACGAATGACATAGTGATGCTGGTTCGCTTCCAATACTTGCTTGATGCGCTGAGTGGCATATTTGACGCCGATTGGACCATGCAAGTGATAGCAGTTTGGGTTCATGATATGCGGGAATGTTGTTTTTAACTGTTTCAATATGATATGCTGATAAAGACGGTCTGTAATGTGCAACTGATCAACCATCTCATCTGAAAAATAATACCGTTTTAAGTGACGCGGTGAATAACTGCCGTCTTGCAGTGATTGAATACCTTTCGGCAGCCATTCTTCAATTTCGCGCGCCATGAAATGTATTTCGTGGTTGTGGTGAGCGTGATATTTGCGCCGATGAATTTTCGCAAACATCTTTTTGCCGATTTCCAGCATTTGCGAAAATTCCCAGCGCTTCATCTTATTCCTTATGAAGACGTTTATCATTATGGTGATTTCAACAATTATAAGTTTGAAAGGCAAGTAGCGATTTTATTTCATGCGTTTTCGTGTTGAATTTACGCCCAGCTAGACTTTAAATAATATTGCTGTTTCGAGTATCTGGTTTTTAGGTTACAAAAAAGGGTACAAATTGGCTACATAACCAGATGGTCGCCCTGGGGAAAGTTTTGTAACTAGATGATTAATCAGCGCGCCCGGAGAGATTCGAACTCCCGACCACCTGGTTCGAAGCCAGATACTCTAT
>CAZGPP010000029.1:0-1977 GCA_964527435.1 uncultured Coxiellaceae bacterium
TAAGGGAGTATGGGGTCCAAAAACTCCATCGAGGGTTCGAATCCCTCCCTCTCCGTTGATAGCATTTGTTAAAAAGAATTACGGTATATTTTGCGCCCGTAGCTCAGTTGGATAGAGTATCTGGCTACGAACCAGAGGGTCGGGAGTTCGAATCTCTCCGGGCGCATAAGAAATAGAAAGGCCTGCTATCGCAGGCCTTTTCTCGTATGACTCCCCCACGAAAACTCACAACGCACACAGGCACCGAATCACGCTGATGGTGCAACCATAGCTTAAAGCTATAACAACGATAAACCAGCCTCAATAGATCAATACCTGAATATTCCCTATAGTGAACCTTGCTACAAACGGAATGAAATCATCACGAACTTATTAAGGAAAAATCATGAAAAATATTTTAATCGCAAACATCCTCTCAGGCATCGCCAAATCCGCTGCACGCTGCCCAATGAAGTGCTCGCTTATTTCTGGCTAATCTCAACCACCGGTTGCCGAATGCTTGCATTAGCATTCGGCACACCCATCACTGAAGGTCATTTATGAAACTCCCTGAATTACACGATTTACTGCAATATAAAAATCCAGCAGTTTTAAAACTCTATATACAAAATTATCCGGACAACAAGTTATCCGCCGACATAGCATTCACTGAAATGCTTAAATATTTATGGCTCGCCCAAAAGCACTCTTACGATATAAAAAAACACACACACCCACACACACTTCCGCCACGCTGCGTGATGCTGCGCTCCATGCGCGAAATTGATGAAATGTGGCACGAGTTCATTCTCTTTACGAAAGATTACACGCAATTTTGCCGGGATTATTTTGGTGAATACCTTCATCACTTACCTAATATATTCGACAACATGCCAGTCTCCATAGAAGATGAAATGGATGAAATTACAAAATTACTCCCGTATATCTACGACAACCTTGGCGAAGAAACCATGCATATCTGGTTTGCCGACTATCTCAATCTTGCCGAAACCTAGGGTAAACCCTCGCCATGAGGGCTGCATGTGGATGCGCTGTATTTGGTATAATAGAAGTACAGGTCATCACGCCATGAATGAAAGGAATCGACATGCAGCGACCCACCACACAACATCATCCGATTACGATTGAAGACCTCAATTTTATTGATCACGTTGCTGCGCACCTCAATCAACATCAAACTTTCCAGAACAGCGCCGGCGAAACATATGATGCGCGAACACTACTTTCCGATCTTAAAAGTTTTCTGATTGACCCAGACAATGTCACGCTGCACGAGCTTTGCGAATTGTTACCAAATTTAAAAAATTATGATCGCATGACCTTATTAAATAAACGACCCACTTTAATTAAAGATGCCAGCGACCTGATCATCCTCCTGCGCTACATTGGTGACGATGAAGAATGCCTACTACTCGCCTGCTCACAAATTGAAAAATTATTTCATCACGATGTAGAAATCATAGGACGAAACATTATTCTGGTTGCATCAAAATTACACCCGTTCGATCAATTAATTTTTTGTAAATTCGCCATGCACGCCATGCTAAAACAATGCGCAAACCAAACTCTCCACACTCCCTACACACAGGAAAACATCGGGAAGCAACGCGAATGTTTTTCAGCCTCTTTCTTACTCAGCGTGCTAGCTTGCGCCAGCTACTTCACCAAATCGGCGCCGGCCTTAACCGTCATCGCACTCATCGGTGCCATTGCCAGCGCGGCTAAAGGCGTCTCGCATCTCGATCAAGGTAAACGCTTGAGTTTAGAGCTTTATCGCACCTATTCCATCTGGAAACAGGCCATCTCGACATCTAATCTAGAAAAATCTGCCACCACGCCGCGATCACGGCGCAACTAACGCAACCGCAGGATTGTATTCTCGCCCAAACAAAGCTAGTATTACGCCCCTCACAGCACCAATTGCGCCCGTAGCTCAGCTGGATAGAGTATCTGGCTTCGAACCAGGTGGTCGGGAGT